>JBGAFM010000004.1:0-337596 GCA_044227225.1 Thiobacillus sp.
GGATGGCATCGCCACCCGCACCGGTCACCTTCGACCCGAAGACGCGCTCGACGAGATTGTGCGGTTCTTCGAGGCGCGGGTTTCCGCCTTGCGACGGAGCGGGGTCGCTGCCGACCGGCTCATCCTCGATCCGGGGATGGGATTTTTCTTGAGCCCCGCACCGGAAACATCGCTGCACGTGCTGTCGAACCTTCAAAAGCTGAAGTCGGCGTTGGGGCTTCCGCTATTGGTCTCGGTGTCGCGGAAATCCTTCTTGGGCGCCACCGTTGGCCTTCCTGTAAAGGATCTGGGTCCAGCGAGCCTTGCGGCGGAACTTCACGCGATCGGCAATGGCGCTGACTACGTCCGCACCCACGCGCCTGGAGATCTGCGAAGCGCAATCACCTTCTCGGAAACCCTCGCGAAATTTCGCAGTCGCGACGCCAGAGACCGAGGGTTAGATCATGCCTAGCATTCACCTTCCGGCCGCCCGCTAGCGGACCCTGGTCAGGTTCCGCGAAGGTGGGCGCAGACATGCTGGGCTCGTCAGGATCAAACTGCACTATGAGGCGGCGGTTCATACCGCGCCAGGGGAGCGAATGGACAGCGAGGAGCCTCCGAACGTTCGGGTCGCCTGCTCGGGTGATATCGACGAGGTTGTGCGGCTGATGCACGACGCTGCGGCGTGGATGTCCGCCAAGGGAACGCCCGCCTGGGACGTCGCGCGGATCGACCGGACATTCGCGGAGACCTTCGTCCTGAGATCCGAGCTCCTAGTCGCGAGTTGCAGCGACGGCATCGTCGGCTGTTGCACCTTGTCGGCCGAGGATCCCGAGTTCTGGCCCGACGCCCTCAAGGGGGAGGCCGCACATCGAGGTCCATGTCGGGGTGGGACGGGCCCGTGGCTTCAAGATCACTTGCAGTCCGACCGCGATGTCTTGGTTGCGCGAGAGGTTGTCGATATCCTCCACTTCCATCATCAACCCTGGATAATGCCGCCGCCGTCATCGCCGCCGACGCCCGTGCCGGGCTTTTCGGGCCTGTCAGGCTTGCTCGGCCTTCAGCCTGCCTGGGCGAGATCTCCGGCGGACGGATTAACGGCGGAGCTTCGCCGCCTTTCGTGCGTGTGAAGGCCGAAGATAGTTCTCTCAAAAACATCCGTTTATGAGAGATACCAAATGTCATTTTCAGAAGACGACTGCACCAGTTGATTGGGCGTAATGGCTGTTGTGCAGCCAGCTCCTGACAGTTCAATATCAGAAGTGATCTGCACCAATCTCGACTATGCTCAATACTCGTGTGGGCTCTGTTGCAAAAATCGTGAAGCTTGAGCATGCTTGGCGGAGATTGGACGGACGGAACGATGACGGATTTCAAGTGGCGCCATTTCCAGGGTGATGTGATCCTGTGGGCGGTGCGCTGGTATTGTCGCTATCCGATCAGCTATCGCGACCTTGAGGAAATGCTGGCGGAACGCGGCATTTCGGTCGACCATACGACGATCTATCGCTGGGTCCAGTGCTACGCCCCGGAGATGGAGAAGCGGCTGCGCTGGTTCTGGCGGCGTGGCTTTGATCCGAGCTGGCGCCTGGATGAAACCTACGTCAAGGTGCGGGGCAAGTGGACCTACCTGTACCGGGCAGTCGACAAGCGGGGCGACACGATCGATTTCTACCTGTCGCCGACCCGCAGCGCCAAGGCAGCGAAGCGGTTCCTGGGCAAGGCCCTGCGAGGCCTGAAGCACTGGGAAAAGCCTGCCACGCTCAATACCGACAAAGCGCCGAGCTATGGTGCAGCGATCACCGAATTGAAGCGCGAAGGAAAGCTGGACCGGGAGACGGCCCACCGGCAGGTGAAGTATCTCAATAACGTGATCGAGGCCGATCACGGAAAGCTCAAGATACTGATCAAGCCGGTGCGCGGTTTCAAATCGATCCCCACGGCCTATGCCACGATCAAGGGATTCGAAGTCATGCGAGCCCTGCGCAAAGGACAGGCTCGCCCCTGGTGCCTGCAGCCCGGCATCAGGGGCGAGGTGCGCCTTGTGGAGAGAGCTTTTGGCATTGGGCCCTCGGCGCTGACGGAGGCCATGGGCATGCTCAACCACCATTTCGCAGCAGCCGCCTGATCGGCGCAGAGCGACAGCCTACCTCTGACTGCCGCCAATCTTTGCAACAGAGCCACGAAACCGACGCGTAATGCGTTCGATTAATAAGCAAACCTAAAATCACTCACTCACCTTTCAAGAGCTACATGGCTTTTGAGGGAGGCGTAATGGGTGATTTTTTTCAGGCGAGCCGAAAATTCTTTAATTGAAAAATAGCTGCTGTTTTATTCAGGTCATTCCGGCATGTAGTTGCTGATCATCTGAAAGAGACTGCCGGTAGCAACAAGCAAAAGCCCTAGTTTTGATAGCCATACAGACCTCACGTATCGCTTTATTTCCTCCGGTGTCGGGTCGGGTACACGCAGAACTCCATTGCCTTTTAGGTATTCATCGTGATCGACAAAACTAATCACCGTCAAATAACGCCAAACGAGATAGGCGCCTGCGACCGTTAAAAGTATGCCCAGTGTGTTAGTGTGGGTCTTCATGTTGGTTTATTGATTATTCGGGAAATGTGTGCCGATCTATTTTCCTCCGGCTCCCAATCTCTTCCATTCATCGTTAGAAATAAGAGTTGAGCGCGAGATTTTTAGTTTTTCGCAACCCTGATTCTCGCGAATGGCTTTAACAGTGGAGTCTCTGAGTGTGGGGTGCATCCAAGGGCTAAGTGAAATGCTTCGGATTGAAGATAGCCTGATGGGTATGGATAGACTGGAAATTTGTTCGGTTTTTGAGCCATAAATTGTGCGGAATTCATGCTCTGGTTTGTAGCCGTAGCGCTTTACGAACGGTAGCTCATCACACTGAATTTTCCCCCTCTTTCTGGCATTTGCAAGAGTTAAATACTCCATCGGCCCGCAGCTAATTTCTGGGTTTAAATCAAAATCCTCAAGAAGTGTGCTTTGATTAAAAACCAAACATACTCCGGACGGACCATTCGAGAACACACGCCAATGATGATAAGTCTCGGGTGCCTGTGTAAAGCAAAGGGCCAATAGAGATTTGAGATTTTTCTCTTTCTTGAAAAGCGACATGAAAAAAGAGTCGTTTTTATCATCCCATGTTGCAGGGTCAAGCAAAGTCAGACTTTTCGTTCGCAATATATGCAGCAATGAAGGAAGATCGGTGTACCGTCTTAAATAGGTTGGTGTTTTGGTATTTTTGATCATCTTTTTTAATCAACCTAGATTAAATGGCGTCGCATGCGGGTTGGGTTAATGGTTGAAATCTGTCGCGCACGACTCACATGTCATTCAGGTGCTCACGGATTCGCTCAAATAGAAGCTCAAATTCAGGCTGCCCCTGATAGTAAAGCGCAGAAGACTTCCTGTATTCCCGAGCGAAAAGTTCGCGCTGGCCGGAATCGCTCAGGGTGAATGCCGGATTTCTGGCAATCACCAACTCATCACCAGACCGGAAACGCTGCTTTTTTCGCTCGTGGTATGCGGTCGTCTGCATGAAGTTTTGAACTTCCTGCAATTCAAGCAGGCAGTACACATCGTAGTAATGGCGCAGGAAATTGGCCGGAAACGCTTGAGCCTCGGCCAGTCGTCGATACTTGGTCGAAATGGTCTGGAGTTTTTCGACGAAGGTGTGCGTCGGCGCGTAGCAAGGCACATCCATGGCACGGTTGTCAAAAACCGGCACACCCCGGTCCATGGCGAAATCAAGCGCCCAGGAGGAAATCGTGACCGGTCGGTTGGGCGCCGTGTCGTCAAACCCGAGTTCCAGCAAGATGCCATCCTTCACTCCGGCCAGTGTTGCCACGCGTGATGTGTAGGACAAGCGAATACCGGCGCTGCGCATTTTGTCGTCATCGAAGAAGGTGTCCCGTTTGACGTTGTCGATGCCGGGAATGCGGATGCGTCTGGCCAGCGCGTCGTAATACGCCTGCCGTGAGGCAATGTGCGCAGGCTTGTCCTGGTTGCGGCCAGTTTTGACATCCATGTCTGCAGGTGGCTCGATACGGAGATCGATGTCTTCGGAAAACCGATGGATCACCCCGAAGCCCTTGGACAGCGATGTGCCGCCCTTGAGCTCAAACACAAAGCCCTGGGCCTGCAGGCCCCACAGCCCATGCATGATCCAGTAGTCCTTTTCAACCAGCATGGTGTCGAGGCCGCGATCGTTGGCAATCACCGCAAGCAGTTGGTCGAAGTCGCGTCGTTCGTGAAGAAATTCAGCCATTGACCCAATCCTGGAAGCGTTTTCGGGTAGCCATGTTGCCGTAGCTGTTTACGGCCGCTTGCAAGCGTATCAATTCGAAGGAAGGCAGCTTATTGCGCGCCTGGTTGAGCACGGCATCGCGGTCTTCGGCCAGATCCTCCAGGTTATTGAGCAGGTCCACGAACAGGAACTCGAGAGATAGTTTCTTCGGGAAGCGGGGCTTCACCCGAAAATCGAACTGTCGATTTCCCAGCTGAAAGACGCCGTGGCGCTTGTGGTTGTAGACCAATGTTCGGTTGTATAGCTGGGTGGTGCCCAACCCCACGGCGTTGTATGACGAGGGTGAAAACACCAGGAAATCTTCGTCCCGCAAAAAACCCCTCACTACATCATCATCGGCTGGGGGCAAAAGACCAAAGCTCGATTGTTTGGGGGCGTGGTAGAGCCCTTGGGCCAGCTTCTGGAGCTTGCCCACGGAAACCAGTTCGCGCAGGTGTCGATCTACCGCGTTGCTCAGACGAGCGAGATCCTCCCGCCGATAGACATGGCCGGCCTTCAGCGCACCAGCTAGGTGCGCAGTAGCGCTCCGAAGGGATGACGTTGGCACTGAGGCAGTTGCAGACATGTATGTTTTCTCATTGAAGTTTCATGCATTTTAACAACCTCAGTTAAGGATGTCACTTCTCACTTTTCGGGTGTCGTTGCCTGGCACCGACCCAACCACTCTCGTCCAGAGTGTTACTGCTCAGTGAGCAGCAGAATGTGGATCGATCAAGAAATGCAGTTCGATTCCGTGCTTGGGAATTGAACCCGCGTCCGCAGTTATTGCCACTGGGGCCTTCGCCCCTTGGCCTGGACGTGATCACTGCACGTCTGCGCGGAGGACTGCTACCACATCGCGGACAGTCAGGTTTTGGATCACCTCGGGCGGGGTTGGCTCGTCTGGTGCGACCTGTCTGGGCAGGGGCTTACGCAGGCCGGTGCGCTCAAACTCGAGCACGTCGCTCATCGCGTAGCGCACCGTCTTGCCAAGCTTGACGAAGGGCGGGCCGCGCCGGATGGTGCGCCAGCGCGTCAGGGTCTTGCTGCTCATCGCCCAGCGGGCGGCCAAATCGACTTCAGAAAGGAATTGTTCACTCATCGATGCCTCCATTAAAACGGTGACGATGAAGGCGCTGAACTCCGCTGTTGGCAAGCGAAATCGTGGGCTGTCAAGGCCAACTACCCCTCATTCGTGTCAAAAATCGGCAAATCAAAGTGGCCGTATCCTTGATAGGCCGCGTGGGGTCGCCTCAGCACCACCAAGAGATTTCCCGCAGCATCCGAGCAAGGCCGCAACCCTCGATCGACAAGGGTTGCGGCTTTTTTTTGCGTCCAGAATCGCCCGGTACTGCCCATTGCAATCCGGGGGCACAGGGGATAAGTCAGCCAATCTGTTCCTGTTGATGTGCAATAGAAGTTCAAACCGGCCAACATGACGCCGGCCTGCGATGGCGATGCGCTTGTAGAGAAAACGTAACGGGCGAGCAAGCGCTGTCGTGAGGCCCTAGAGCTTTACTCCAAGTATATGAATGAAAATCTTCGGCTGATTTTCGGTATCTGTAACGGTTACGGTCTGTACCCTACCCGTTCCGGTAGGCAGATTCGCTGAACTTTTTGGGGGCATCCATCAAGAATCAACGCGGCGCTCAATGAGATTGTCGGATAGTTTTACAGACATGCTTGTGGCCCTATTCGGGTTTGGCATTTCCCATTGATTTATTTGAATTTGAAAAAACAGGTGCGCTTCTTGCTTTGAATTGTTACGCCATTGAGTAGCGGCAATGCCTCAAAGAAAGGCCGAAGAGCCTTAGCCGCAAATGAACACTCCGGGCTTGCGGTGAACAACAAACAATAATATCCAGCTCACTTATTGAGGAAACACCGTGCCATTCCATCGCCACTCGATTGCCACAGCAATCCCATCCCCTTTTTCACTGGGCAAAACCAGAATGCGGATGTTCCCCTTATTGCTCACAATGTTGACCACCAGTTCCGCGTGGGCTGATTACGTTTCAGTGAATGGATTGTCAGGTGCGGATGGTGTAAATGGAACTCTAGCAAGCCCAAATGGGGCCAACGGAGCCGTTGGACAAAATGCAACGGCGAACACATCGGGCTCATTGACTGCGAACTCGAATTCCACGTACGCCACAGGTGGCATGGGGGGGGCGGGGGGATCCGGCTATAGCCCTGGCGGCAATGCGGGTGCCGGTGGCGCTGGGGGCAATGCCACCGCAATCACACTTACTTCGCCAATCGCAGAGCCAGGCTGGGCACAGGCAAATGCTTCGGCAACGGGAGGCAATGGTGGCAACACTGGAACCCCAGGGCCGGGAGGCGCCGGAGCAAACGCCGGAGCAGGTGGCAATGCCAACGCCAGCGTGGTTGCCACGGCATTAAATGGAAATAACAGCTTGGCAGAGGTCACTGCATCCGGTGGGGGCGGTGGTTATGCTTTCGGTAGTGGTGCGGTAGCTGGCACAGGTGGCGTAGCGACTGCCACGGGCAGTGGAAGCGCAGGTAGCGGAGAGGTTACGGTTTACCTTGTTCAGAATGGCGGTGCAGGCGGAAACGGCTTCTTGGGCGCCCAAGGCGGCGCAGGCGCAGCGTCGATGCTGTCGAATGCCGTCTCGGGAACCACCACAGGCGCGCTTACGCTTTCACAAAGATCATTCGGCGGGCATGGCGGCGACACGGACACTTATCAGGCTGGTGCAGGCGGGAATGCAAGCTCTTCTCTGACCCTGGCGGATAGCTCGGCAAGTTCGGTAACTATCACTCTGCAGGCAACCGGGGGGGGCGGGGGAGCAACAACGACCTACGGCGTGGCGGGGTCTGCAGGCACTGCAAGCGTAAACGGCAACATCAATAGCGTCGGCAGCCTGATTCTGACCGGCTCCGCATACGGTGGGATTGGCGGGGTAAGCATGGGCACTCCGGGCAGCAGTGCCACGCCGGGCACAGGAACGGTGGGCGGTACTGCCAGTTCTATTCTCGCGGGTAGCGGGAGCAGCTCGATCATTGTAAACAGTGCAGCATATGGCGGGCCGGGCGGAAACAGTCATGCAGGTACAACCGGTGCGAGCGCCAACGCAAGTGCTAACGCTGCTGCAGTTGCCTCGAACATGAGTTCAGCAACCGCAAAAGCAATAGGAGGATCGGGTGTTAGTGCCTCCTACATCGGCAATACTGGCGGATCGGGTGGTACTGCTACCGCAACGGCTCACGGAAACTCAGGCAGTGGTTGGGTAACCGGCTCCGTCATCCAGCAAGGGGGGGATGGAGGTTCAGGCATGTCAGGTGCGCAGGGTGGCGTTGGAGCCGCCTCTATCCTGAACAACGCTGTGACAGGCAGCACTACGGGTCTGCTAACCCTCTACCAAACTGCCACAGGCGGGAATGGCGGATTCTCAGACACCGGCCCGTCGGGTTCTGGTGGCAACGCGAGTTCATCCCTGACCTTGGCAGATACCCAGGCAAGCCGGCTGGAGATAGGTCTGCTTGCCCAAGGCGGATCAGGTGGTGCGGTGGGCACTGGCATTGGAGGTGCTGCTGGTACTGCAACCGTGAACGGCAATGTCAGCAGCATAGGCAAACTGACCTTAAATGGCACTGCTAATGGTGGGCAGGGTGGTTCTAACGCCATCATTCCAATCCCACTGGGCTCTGGCACAGGCGCTGCAGGAGGGAATGCCAGTTCCAGCCTGACCGGAGCCAGTAGCGGGAATAACGCAGTGAGCGTCAGCAGTACAGCGACTGGTGGCGCGGGTGGGATCGATGCCGCCGGCGGATATGGCATCGCAACGGCCCATGGAAGTTCAGGCAACGGAATAGTAAATGTCACGGCCAACCAGAATGGTGGCAGTGGGGGGTATGGCTTCTCTGGCGCCCATGGGGGCGCAGGTGCAGGTTCGACCATGTCCAATGCGGTATCGGGCAGTACCCTGGGCGTGCTTTCCTTGACGCAGGCCGCCAGTGGGGGGAGCGGCGGCTCATCTGACTCGGGTGTGGCCGGCGCCGGGGGGCATGCGAGTTCATGGCTGTCCCTGGCCGACACTCAGGCAAGCTCGCTTTCTGTAAACCTATCCGCCACCGGGGGCAATGGGGGCAGCACAAACTCGGGCACCGCAGGCAGTGCCGGCTCTGCGATAGTAAGTGGCAATGTCAGCAGCGCAGGCAACCTGACTCTGACAGGGTATGCCTACGGCGGAAATGGCGGTACGAGCTTCAGCGCAGGCACAGTGGGTGGATCAGCCAGTTCCAGCCTTACCGGTGACGGGCTGGGCACGGCCAATGTGAATAGTGTGGCACGCGGGGGGGCTGGAGGATTTGGGGCAAGCGGCGGTAACGCCTATTCAAGCGCTAGCGCCACTTCGTCTGTTTCCGCTATTGCACAAGCCTCGGCCGTTGGCGGTAACGGTGGAACAGGCGCCGCCCCGGGAAGTGCAACAGCTTATGCCACGGCTAATGGAGCGACTGCGAACGCAATTGCAACCGCGACTGCTTCATCGTGGGGAAATTCGGGTATCGCCCAAGCACAAAGTAATACCCTTGATGGTACGGGTAACAAGGTCATCACCACGGCAAGCGCACCTGCCTCGACCAACATTTCTTTTTCCCCTTACGGCTTTGTTTCCTATGGCGCCACGGTTAATACCAGCGCCAGCTTCGGGACTGGGAGTCCGTCCATCCCAACCTCAGCTACCGCCTATTCCTTCGGTGTTGCCATGCCATCGTCGGCCACTGCCAGTTCGGCGCTTGGAAACACGAATCCCAACGTGAGCGCAGCGATGAATGGCAAAACGATGCTGGGCACGGGGGTATTGGGAGCGAACAATACCGGTGTGACTGGCGCTTTTACTTATACAGCCAGTGCGGAATATGTCGGGCAGATGAACGGGAACAACCTATTCACCTTGGGGTTGTTGGGTATGGGTGCGCTGACAGGTAACGGATTTGACAGCCTGACATTCTCGGTCATGAATGGCAGCACGGCCTTGTTGTCTAACACCTTTACCAGCTTGTCTTCGGCACAGGCCTTCTTTACTGATAATTCGTATTCTCTAGGCGTCCTGAATGGCGACGTGGACCTGACACTGATTTATAGCCTCACCTCCAACTCTGATGCGGGGGCTAATATCAGCTACATTATCGGATTTTCGACAGCGCCAGTTCCAGAACCGGCTGAATATCTGTTGATACTGGCGGGGCTGTGCATCATCGCCCTGAAGAGCCGCAATCGCCTGTTGAATGCATAGCGAAAAAATTCTAAGGGAAAATGAATAACGACACTCCGGCGGGAAAAGGCTGCGGTTACATGAAAACGTTGGCCGCAGTGGTTATGGTTTTGCTGGGCATTTTGACGGCGGCTGAAGTCGCACAAGCCTGGACAGCCTGGCAGCGGGAGTCCGGTCAGTTTGGCCGCATTGGTTCAGTAGCGCAGGGGGCCTTGTGTGCGGTAACTCTGGCGAGCGGTTCGGTTTACTACGGAACGCTAATTGAAGCAGAAAGCGGCTATGTTCAGCTTGCCAACGTCTACTACGTTCAGAACGTGTCACAGCCAAATGGCGCGGCGCCACAATTCAATTTGGTTAACCGACAAAAGAATGATTGGCACGGACCGGACTGGATGACAATCCCTGTCGATAAAATTCTGTTCGTCGAGAACGTGGGAATTCAGTCGAAATTGAGCAATCTGATTAATCAGGATCGAAGCGCAGCAGCGGGTGCTCACTGATGTAATGTAAATGGGACCGACTAACCCCCAATAAGGGCAAACATTGGGGGTAACTGCCTAAATCGAAATTCAGCTTTTTAGTCTGAGGGGACTTGCAGGACATTATTCAATAGCCCTCGCCCCATCCAAGCCCGCCGCATCTCACGGCGGGCTTTTTCGTTCCGCCTCGCCGCCCGCATTTTCCGCTTGGCAAACGGCACACTTTTTTCGTATAGTAAGCAATGCTTATCATACGGAAGGCTTCCATGACTGCTCGCCAGGAAAGTCTCGGTTTTCTTCTCGCCAGCGTATCCCACCTGATGCGCCGCGCCTTCAGCGAGCGCCGCGAGGACGGCGCGCTGACGCTGGCGCAGGCACGGGCGCTGTTCTACGTATCGCGCAACGAGGGCATGCGCCAGATCGATCTGGCGGAATTGCTGGAAGTGAAGCCGATCACGCTGGCGCGCCTGATCGACCAGCTGGCCGAGGCCGGCCTGGTGGAACGACGCGCCGATCCCGACGACCGGCGGGCGTACCGCATCTTCCTCACGCCGACGGCCGCGCCGCACCTGGAATCCATCGAGGCGGTCGCCGCGTCGGTACGTGCCGATGCGCTGCGTGGGCTGGGCAAGCAGGATGTCGCGACGTTGTTCGCGGCGCTGCGGGCCATGCGCGACAACCTGGCCTCCCGCTGAGAGCGAGCACCACATGAATCCGACTGCAAACGAAACGCCTACCGCTTCCAACCCCTCGCGTCGCCGCCGGCTGCGCGTGCTGCTGCTGGGCGTGGTGCCCGCCGTGGCGGCGCTGGTCGCGGGTGCGCTGTATCTGACCGGCGGGCGCTACGTGGAAACCGACAACGCCTACGTGAAGGCGGAAAAAGTGCCGGTGGGCATGGACGTGGGCGGCAGCGTCAGCCAGGTGATGGTGGTGGAAAACCAGGCGGTGGCTGCCGGCCAGCCCCTGTTCCGGCTCGACCCGGCGCCGTTCGAGGTGGCGGTGGCGAGGGCGGAAGCGAAGCTGGCACAGGCGCGCACCGACCTGGGCGCGCTGCAGGCGAGCTATCGCGAGAAGGAAGCCGAGATTGCGCTGGCGCGCACGCGCTATGTCTTTGCGCGCAAGGAACAGCAGCGCCAGGCCGATCTGGTGGCGAAGCAGTTCGTGTCCGCCGCGCGCTACGACGACGCGAAGCAGAACACCGACCTCGCCGCACAGCAGATATCCGCCCTGACGCAGGATCTCGACCGCATCGCCGAATCGCTGGGCGGCGGACCGAACGTGCCGCTGGCGCAGCAGGCGGCCTGGCGCGAGGCCGAGGCGGAACTGGCGCAGGCGAAGCTCGACCGTGCCCGCTCGGTGGTGTACGCGCCCTCGGCAGGGGTGGTGGGCAAGCCGCCCAAGGTGGGCCAGTACCTGGGCGCCGGCAGCACGGCGATGGCGCTGGTGGTCAGCAGCAACCACTGGGTGGAGGCCAATTTCATCGAGACCGACCTGACCTATGTCCATCCCGGCCAGCCGGTGGACGTGCACATCGACACCTTCCCTGACGCCCGCTGGCATGGTGAGGTGGAGAGTCTGAGCCCGGCGACCGGCTCGGAGTTTTCTGTCATCCCGGCGCAGAACGCCACCGGCAACTGGGTGAAGATCGCGCAGCGGGTGCCGGTGCGGATCCGGCTCGACCGCGGCGCGAACCTGCCGGAACTGCGCGCCGGGCTGAGCGCGCAGGTCGAGATCGACACCGGACACCGCCGCCGCCTGCTGGGCCTGGCGCTGTAGCCGTCGCATGCACCTGGCCGACACGCATCCGGCGCAGCGCAGGCTCATCACCGTCGCGGTGATGCTGGCCACGATCATGCAGGCGCTGGATACCACCATCGCCAACGTGGCCCTGCCGCACATGCAGGGTGCGCTGTCGGCGACGCAGGAACAGATTTCCTGGGTGCTGACGTCCTACATCGTGGCCGCCGCCATCTTCATGCCGCTGACCGGTTTCCTGGTCGCGCGCCTCGGCCGCAAGCGGGTGTTCATCGCCTCGGTGGTGGGCTTCACGCTGGCGTCGATGCTGTGCGGCGCGGCGCAGAGCCTGCCGGAGATCGTGCTGTTCCGGCTGCTGCAGGGCATTTTCGGCGCCAGCCTGGTGCCGCTGTCGCAATCGGTGCTGCTCGATACCTACCCGCCCGAGAAGCACGGCGCGGCGATGGCGATGTGGGGGGTGGGCGTGATGGTGGGACCGATCCTCGGGCCGACGCTGGGCGGCCTGCTGACCGAGTACTACAGCTGGCGCTGGGTGTTCTACATCAATCTGCCGGTGGGCATTCTGGCCTGGGCGGGCCTGACGGCCTTCGTGCGCGAAACCCCGATCGACGCCGCCCGCCGTTTCGACCTGCTGGGCTTCGCGCTGCTCAGCCTGGGCATCGGCGCCCTGCAGATGCTGCTCGACCGGGGCGAATCGCTGGACTGGTTCGCCAGCCGCGAGGTGATGCTGGAAGCCGTGGTGGCGGGAACGGCGCTGTATCTCTTCGTGGCGCACATCTTCACGCACCCGCATCCCTTCATCGAACCGGGCCTGTTCCGCGACCGCAACCTGAGCGTCGGCCTGCTGTTCATCTTCGTGGTCGGCATCATCCTGCTGGCGACGATGGCGCTGCTCCCGCCCTTCATGCAGAACCTGATGGGCTACCCGGTGGTCGACGTGGGCCTGCTGCTGGCCCCGCGCGGCATCGGCACCATGATCGCGATGCTCACGGTGGGCCGGCTATCGGGCAAGGCGGATCCGCGCCACCTGATCCTGCTCGGCCTCGCCCTCACCAGCCTGTCGCTGTGGGAAATGACACGCTTCACCACCGATACGCCGGGCACCGATTTCGTGCGCACCGGTATCGTTCAGGGACTGGGACTGGGCTTCATCTTCGTCCCGCTGTCGACGCTGACTTTTTCCACGCTGGCGCCGCGCTACCGCAACGAGGGCACGGCCCTGTTCAGCCTGATGCGCAATCTCGGCAGCAGTATCGGCATTTCGGTGGTCATCACCTATCTGGCCCAGCGCACCCAGATCAACCACGCCGCCTTCGCCGGCACTCTCACGCCCTTCAGCCTGCCGCTGCAGCAGGCTGCGGCCGCCGGGGTTTACGATCTGGCCACGACGCAAGGCCTGGCCACGCTCGACGCGCAGGTCAACCGGCAGGCCGCCTCGCTCGCCTTCCTGCAGGATTTCCGCCTGATGATGTGGGTCACCCTGGGTTCGATCCCCCTGCTGCTGTTGCTGCGTGCTCCTGTGCGCAGCCCGGCGGCGACCACCGCCTCCGCCTTGCCGGACTAGCGCCTCAGCGCAGCGTCACCCACACCGGCTGATGGTCCGATGCCGCGGTCGCGGCGTCGATCCCGTGCGTCGCGAGACGCGCAGCCAGTCCCTCGGTCAGGAAAACGTAATCGAAACATTCGGGCCGGTCGACGAAGCCGACGGGATGGATGCCGCAGGTGGGCGCGTGCGGCGCGCCGGGGTGCAGCACCGCCCAGGCGTCGCGGAAGGCAGGCGCGCCGCCGGAAATCGGCGCCAGGAGGCGCGCACGCTCCGGCGCTGCGGCGGGGAAATTCATGTCGCCGCAGAGGATGGCCTCGGATGGGCGCGGGAAGACCTCGAACGGCCCGCCCGCCTCCTCGGGACGGCGCGCGCGGCCGGACAGGGTCCAGGCTTCGGCGTGCAGGCGCCGGATGGCGTCGATCTGTGCCTCGCGCTGCGACTGTGCGTAATACTCCAGATGCGTGGTCATCACGCGCAGCGGGCCGATGTCCGCATCGACCACGGCCTCGACCAGCACGCGCTGCATGCCGGGAGTGTCCGTCCGGGCCGGCCAGGGCAACAGATGCCGCCACACCTGGCCCACAGGCAGGCGGGACAGGATCAGATTGCCGAACTGGCTGCGGCCGCCGTGCGCATCCGGCACATCGGTGGCGGCGCCGTAGATCGGCGTATAACCCGCAAACAGCGCGGCCAGGACGGCGACCTGGTCCTCGCCCCGGCTGCCCGGCAGGCCCGCAAAGCCCCGCGCGACCTCCTGCAGGCAGACGACGTCGAAGTCGCCCAGCGCGCAGATGCCGGCGGCAATGCGCGCGAGATCGACGCGGCCATCCATGCCGCGCCCCCATTGGATGTTCCAGGTCAGCAGTTTCATGCGGGCACCTCGACGATGCCGCCAGCATAGCCCGGCGCTGCCGGAATTTTCCTGCGCGCAGGCATTCTCAGCCAAGGGAAGCACACGAAACCCTTGACCGAACAAGGCCTTGCCCGCGGAATGCATTGCCCCGCGGGCGGCACGGGATTAAAATGCCGCACTTTTCGCTTGAATTTTGCTTGTTGGTTAGGAACACAGGGCGGCTTGCCGGTTCGGCAGGCCGCTGTTATCTGGGCATACGGAAACAATGGAAAGACAACGCTGGCTCGACGGGACGCTCTACTCGCCCGACTTTGAACAGGATAGCTGCGGCTTCGGCCTGATCGCGCAGATCGACGATCAGCCCAGCCACACGCTGGTGCAGAACGCGATCGGCTCGCTGGCCTGCATGACGCACCGCGGCGCGATTGCAGCGGACGGCCTGTCCGGCGACGGCTGCGGACTGCTGTTCAAGAAACCCGACGCCTTCCTGCGCGCGGTGGCCGCGGAAGCCGGTTTTGCGCTGGGCAATCTGTATGCCGCCGGCCTGGTGTTCCTGTCGCGCGAAGCCACCCCGCAGATGCAGGCGCGCGCCACGCTGAAAGCCGAACTCGAAGCCCAGGGCTTGAGCGTCGCCGGCTTCCGTTTGGTGCCGACCGACCCGAAAGTGTGCGGCGCCTCGGCGCTGGAATCGCTGCCGCACATCGAGCAGGTGTTCGTGAACGCACCGGCCGGTGTGTCTGAAGACGATTTCGAGCGCAAGCTCTACATCGCGCGCCGTCGTGCCGAAAAGTCGCTGGACGCGACCGATCCGGTTTTCTACCTGCCCACGCTGTCGTGCCGCGTCATCAGCTACAAGGGCCTGGTGATGCCGGAGAACCTGACGGTGTTCTACCCGGACCTCAACGACGCACGCTTCGCGTCGAGCCTGGCCGTGTTCCACCAGCGCTTCTCGACCAACACCTGGCCGCAGTGGCGCCTGGCGCAGCCCTTCCGCTACCTCGCGCACAACGGCGAGATCAACACGGTGCAGGGCAACCGCAACTGGAGCCGCGCACGCGAACAGAAATTCGAGACGCCCCTGATCCCGAACATGGACGACGTCCGTCCCATCGTCGGCACCAAGGGCTCGGATTCGATGAGCCTCGACAACATGGTCGAGGGGCTGGTGATGGGCGGCGCGGGCCTGTTCCGTGCGCTGCGCCTGGTGATCCCGGCAGCGTGGCAGAACGTCGAGTCGATGGACGCCGACATCCGCGCCTTCTATGAATACAACTCGATGCACATGGAGCCGTGGGACGGCCCGGCGGGCATCGTGCTCACCGACGGCCGCTATGCCGTCTGCACGCTCGACCGCAACGGCCTGCGTCCGGCGCGCTGGGTGCTGACCAAGGACCGCATCCTGACCATCGCGTCGGAAGTGGGCGTCTGGCAGATCGACCCGGCCAACGTCGACCGCAAGGGCCGCGTGAAACCGGGTCAGATGGTCGCCGCCGACCTCGCGACCGGCCGCCTCCTGATGCCGGAAGACATCGACAACGAGCTGAAGGGCCGCCAGCCCTACCGCGAGTGGCTGAAGAACAACGCGGTGAAGCTCGACCTGCCGATCAGCCAGGACGCCGACATGGCGGTAATGGACGCCCCCAGCCTGCTTACGCACCAGAAGCTTTTCAACGTGAGCTTCGAGGAACGCGACCAGATCATCCGCGTACTGGCCGAGGACGGCGCCGAGGCCATCGGCTCGATGGGCGACGACACGCCCATGGCCGTGCTCTCGCAGAAAGTGCGCTCGCCCTTCGACTACCTGCGCCAGCAATTCGCGCAGGTGACCAACCCGCCGATCGACCCGATCCGCGAAGCCATCGTGATGTCGCTCAACACGGCCTTCGGCCCCGAGCGCAACCTGTTCGAGGAAACGCCCGAGCACGCGCATCGCGTCGAGGTGCATACGCCCCTGTTGTCGAAGGAAGCCTTCGACAGGCTGCTGAACCTGAACGACCCGGCCTTTGCCCCGATCACGCTCGACCTCCACTACGACCCCGCGGCAACCACGCTGGATGCCGCGCTCAAGGCGCTGACCGCGCGCGCGGTGGAGGCAGTGACGGCCGGCAAGGTCATCCTCGTCCTGTCCGACCGCAACATCGGCCGCGACCGCCTGCCGATCCACGCGCTGTTCGCCACCGGCGCGGTGCACCATGCGCTGATCGGCGCGGGCCTGCGCTGCAACGCCAACATCGTGGTGGAAACCGGCACCGTGCGCGACCCGCACCACTACGCCTGCCTGATCGGCTACGGTGCGACCGCCGTCTATCCCTACCTCGCCTACCAGGTCATCGGCGAGTTCGTGAAGACCGGCGAAATCAAGCCCGGCCTCGACAAGGCGCTGATGAACTTCCGCAAGGGCATGGACAAGGGCATCTACAAGGTGCTGTCCAAGATGGGCATCTCGCTCGTCGCCAGCTATCGCGGCGCGCAGCTGTTCGAAGCCGTCGGCATTCACGAGGACGTGGTCGACCTGTGCCTGAAGGGCACGGTGTCGCGCATTTCGGGCGCCAATTTCGACGACTTCGAGTCCGACCAGAAACTGCTGCACAAGACCGCGTTCAACCCGCTCAAGCCGCTGTCGGCCGGCGGCCTGCTGAAATTCATGTTCGGCGAGGAATTCCACGCCTACAACCCCGACGTGGTGCAGCAGCTGCAGAAGGCCGTGAAGTCCGGCGACTACGCCGAATACAAAAAATATTCCGAGCTGGTGAACACCCGCCCGGTCGCGATGATCCGCGACCTGATGAAGCTGAAGCCCGGCGCCACGCCCATTCCGCTGGACGACGTCGAACCGCTGGACGCCATCCTCAAGCGCTTCGACTCGGCCGGCATGTCGCTCGGCGCCCTCTCGCCCGAAGCCCACGAGGCGCTCGCCGAAGGCATGAACCGTATCGGCGGCCGCTCGAACTCGGGCGAAGGCGGCGAAGATCCGAAGCGCTACGGCACCGTCAAGACCTCCAAGATCAAGCAGATCGCCTCCGGCCGCTTCGGGGTCACCGCGACCTACCTGGTCAACGCCGAAGTGCTGCAGATCAAGATCGCGCAGGGTGCCAAGCCCGGCGAGGGCGGCCAGCTGCCCGGCGACAAGGTGTCGCCGATGATCGCGTCCCTGCGCCACTGCAAGCCCGGCACGCCGCTGATCTCGCCGCCGCCGCATCACGACATCTATTCCATCGAGGACCTGGCGCAGCTGATCTTCGACCTGAAGCAGGTGAACCCGGATGCCCAGGTGTCGGTGAAGCTGGTGGCCGAGCCCGGCGTGGGCACCATCGCCGCCGGCGTGGCCAAGGCCTACGCCGACCTCATCACGATCTCCGGCTACGACGGCGGCACCGGCGCAAGCCCGCTGGCGTCGGTGAAATACGCCGGTTCGCCGTGGGAACTGGGTCTCTCCGAGGCGCAGCAGGTCCTGCGTGCCAACGGCCTGCGCGGGCGCGTCCGCGTGCAGACCGACGGCGGCCTGAAGACCGGTCTCGACGTCGTCAAGGCCGCGATCCTCGGCGCCGAGTCCTTCGGCTTCGGCACCGGCCCCATGGTCGCGCTGGGCTGCAAGTACCTGCGCATCTGCCACCTGAACAACTGCGCGACCGGCGTCGCGACGCAGAACGACAAACTGCGGAAGGACCACTTCATCGGCCTGCCCGACATGGTGGTGAACTACTTCAAGTTCGTCGCCGAGGAAACGCGCGAGCTGATGGCCAGCCTGGGTATCCGCAAGCTGACCGACCTGATCGGCCGTACCGACCTGCTCGATCTTTCCAGCGGCGACACGCCGCGCCAGGGCCGCCTCAAGCTCGACGCACTCCTGACCCAGGGCGACATTCCGGCCGACGCGCCGCGCTTTGCGCAGCAGGAGCGCAATCCCTCGTTCGACAAGGGCGAGCTGGCCGAGAAAATGGTGGCCGACGCGATCGGCGCGATCCGTTCCGGCACCCGCATCGAGCTCGCCTACACGATCAGGAACGTCAACCGTTCCATCGGCGCGCGCCTGTCGGGCGAGATCGCCAAGGCGCACGGCGGCCGCGGCCTGCCGGACGACACGGTCCGCGTGAATCTGACCGGCTCGGCCGGGCAGAGCCTGGGCGTATGGAACCACAAGGGCCTCACCCTCACGCTCGAGGGCGACGCCAACGACTACGTCGGCAAGGGCATGGGCGGCGGCCGCATCGTCATCTATCCGCCGCGTGTCGCGACCTTCGAAGGCCACCGCAACACGCTGCTCGGCAACACCTGCCTGTACGGTGCGACCGGCGGCGAACTCTACGCGGCAGGCATGGGCGGCGAACGCTTCGGCGTGCGCAACTCGGGTGCGCTGGCGGTGGTCGAAGGCGTGGGCGACCACGGCTGCGAATACATGACCGGCGGCACCGTGCTGGTGCTCGGCGACACCGGACTGAACTTCGGTGCCGGCATGTCGGGCGGCATGGCCTTCGTCGTCGACGAAGCGGGCGACTTCGTCTCGAAGCTGAACAAGGAACTGGTCGAGATCGTGCGCATCACCAGCGACGAGACCGAACCCTACCGCGTGTTCTTCAAGGCACAGGCCGAACGCCATCTGGCGCTCACCGGCAGCGCACGGGCCCGCGCCCTGCTGGCCGACTTCGACGCCACGCTGGCGAAGGTATGGCTGGTGAAGCCCAAGCGGATTTCGATTGAAGACCTGGTCGAGGACATTCCCGGCCAGGCACGTGTTGCGGTGGGTGCATAAGATGGGTGACGTATTCCAGTTTCTGAAGCAGGCGAGGCGCGACGGCGACAAGACCCCGGCCGAGATCCGCAAGCATGAGTTCCGCGAAATCTACGCGCTGATGCCGCAGGAGCAGGCGACCGAACAGGCCGACCGCTGCCTCGCCTGCGGCAACCCGTACTGCGAGTGGAAGTGCCCGGTGCACAACTACATTCCCAACTGGCTGAAGCTGGTGACCGAGGGCCGCCTGTTCGAGGCCGCCGAACTCTCGCACCAGACCAATTCGCTGCCCGAGGTATGCGGCCGCGTGTGCCCGCAGGACCGCCTGTGCGAAGGCGCGTGCACGCTGAACGACGGCTTCGGCGCGGTGACCATCGGCCAGGTCGAGAAATACATTTCCGAAGAAGCCTTCAAGGCGGGTTGGCGGCCCGACATGTCGAACGTCGTCGCCACCGGCAAGAAGGTCGCGGTGATCGGCGCCGGCCCGGCCGGCCTGGGCTGTGCCGACGTGCTCGCGCGCAACGGCGTAAAGCCCGTGGTGTTCGACCGCTACGACGAGATCGGCGGCCTGCTCACCTTCGGCATCCCCGAGTTCAAGATGGAAAAATGGGTGATGACCCGTCGCCGCGAAGTGCTCGAGGGCATGGGCGTCGAGTTCCGCCTCGGCACCGAGGTCGGCAAGGACGTCTCGATGCAATCGCTGCTCGACAACTACGATGCCGTGTTCATGGGCATGGGCACCTACACCTACATGAAGGGCGGTTTCCCCGGCGAAGACCTGCCCGGCGTGCTCGAAGCGCTGCCCTTCCTGATTTCCAACGTGCGCAAGTGCCTCGACCTGGCGAAGCCCGGCGAAGTCTTCCACGACATGAAGGGCAAGCGCGTCGTCGTGCTCGGCGGCGGCGACACCGCCATGGACTGCAACCGCACCAGCATCCGCCAGGGCGCGGCGGCAGTCACCTGCGCCTACCGCCGCGACGAGAAAAACATGCCCGGTTCCAAGCGCGAAGTGGCCAATGCCAAGGAAGAAGGCGTGCAGTTCCTGTGGAACCGCCAGCCGGTGGAAATCGTGGGCAACGGCAAGGTCGAGGGCGTGAAGCTCGTCACCACCGAACTCGGCGCGCCCGATGCACGCGGTCGCCGCACGCCGGTGGTGGTGCCCGGCTCCGAGGAAATCGTGCCGGCCGACCACGTCATCGTCGCCTTCGGCTTCCGCCCGAATCCGCAACCCTGGTTCGAGCAGCACGCCATCCGCATCGACGAGGCCGGCCGCGTCGTCGCCAAGGGCGGCCAGCATGCCTTCCAGACCGCGAATCCCAAGGTCTTCGCGGGCGGCGACATGGTGCGCGGCTCCGATCTCGTCGTCACCGCGGTGTGGGAAGGGCGCGAGGCCGCCAAGGGCATCCTCGGCTACCTCGGGCTGGCCTAGGCCGTCCGGCCTGCGCCGGACGGGGTATGCTGGTGCGCCACAGCCCCACCGCTCGGTCCGCATGCTTTCCGGTCGCTACTACCCACGTTCCTTCACCGTCCTCGTCATCGTCGCGATGAGCGTGCTCACCGTGCCGCTCGCCAGCGGCCTGGTCAACGCCATCCATGTGTTGCAGGGCGTAGCGGAAACCCAGCGCCAGTTCGCCACCCGAAGTCTCGTCGTCACCCGCGACACCCGTCGCGTCGTCGACGCGGTGAGCCAGCTGCAGCGGGTTGCGGGGCAATACCACCTGCTTCAGGATGCGGAATTCGGTCCTGCGCTGCGCGCCCAGCGCGACACCCTGCGCACCCAGCTCGACGCCCTGGACACCCAGCTCACCGATGCCGCGGCGCGCGTCACGCTCGCCCGGCTGCAGGCCCATAGTCAGGCGCTCTACGACAAACTGCGGCCCGGCCTGTTCCTCGACAACGCACAGTTCCAGCTGCTCGGCAGCGATTTCGATGCGCTGCACGCCGAAGCCCGCACCCTGCTCGAACAGGCAGATGCCGCCGTGCAGCGCGACACGCACACCCTCGAAACCGAGGTGCGCTCGACCCAGCGGCGGCTGTTCCTGCTCGCGCTCGCGCTCATCCCCCTGACCCTGCTGCTGGCCACCGTTTTCTCCTGGATGATCAACCGCCCGATCCGCGAATTGCGCGCGTCCATCCAGCAGCTCGGCCGCGGCGACCATGCGCCGCTGCCCCCCATCGGCGGACCGCAGGACATCGTCGAACTCGGCCGCGAGATGGAATGGCTGCGCCAGCGCCTGCAGGCCCTTGAAGAGCAGAAAATCCGCTTCCTGCGCCATGTCTCACACGAACTGAAGACGCCCCTCGCCTCGCTGCGCGAAGGCGTCGGCCTGCTCGGCGACACGCTCGCCGGCCCGCTGAATCCACGCCAGCGCAGCATCGTCGGCATCATGGACGGCAGCAGCCGCGAACTGCAGAAACGCATCGAGGACCTGATCCGCTTCGGCGGGCTGGCCGCCGGGGCCGCGCCACCCTCGCCCAGCCCGGTCGCGCTGCGGCCGTGGCTGCATGCGGTGGTCGAGCGCCAGCGCCTGCCGCTCGACACGCACCGGCTGGCCGTCGAGATCGAGGCGCCCGAAACAACCCTGCCGCTCGATGCAGCCCGCCTCGAAACCGCACTCGAGAATCTGCTGTCGAACGCGATCAAGTTCGGCGCCGACGGCGGCCGCATCCTGATCCGTGCCGTGGTCCTGGACGACCGCCTGGCTCTCGACGTATGCGATGCGGGAAGCGGCATTCCGCCCGAAGAACGAGCCCGGGTGTTCGAGCCCTTCTACCAGGGCTCGCGCCAGCCGGCCGCCGCCGTCAAGGGCAGCGGGCTCGGCCTGGCGATCGTGCGCGAATCGATGCGCAGCCTTGGCGGCGACGCCGTGCTGATCGACGGTGAACCTTGGGCCACCTGTTTCCGTCTGACCTGTCCATGTGCTCCGACAACCGCCTGATGCGTCCCTTCTTGCCCACCCTTTTCCTTGCGCTGTCGCTGGGCGCCTGTGCATTGCCGCCCAATGCCGCCCGGCCGCCGGCAAAGATCGCGGCACCGGCCGCCACCGATCTCAGCGCGACCGATGCGCTCGATGCGCTGGTGCGCATTGCCGCCCTCGGTCCGGAACAGCAGCGTGCCGAGCGCGCGCGCCTGGACGACGAACGCAGCCCGGGGCCGGCGGCGCAATTCCGCCTGGCGCTGCTGCTCGGCCACGAGGACGATCCGGCAGCGCTGGAGCGCGGTCTCAAGCTTCTCGGCGCCATCGAGGCCGACGGGCCGCGCGCGCAGGCGCTGCTCGATCTGGCGAAAAGCGCGCTGAAAGCGCAGCTCGACGCCCAGAAGCAGGCCGCGCGTGCGCTGGAACTGCAGGAACGGATCGAACAGATCAAGGCCCTGGAGAAATCCCTGCAGCAGCGCGACGCTGCACCGAAACCGCGATGAAGAAGCCCGTGATCCTGCTGGTCGACGACGACGCTTCGCTGCGCACGCTGATCGCCCTGCGCCTCGAAGCGAACGGTTTCGAGGTGCTCGCGGTCGACAGCGGCGAAGCCGCCCTGGCCCAGCTTTCGCACACGCGGCCCGACGCGGTGCTGACCGACATCCAGATGCCCGGCATGGACGGCATGGCCCTGTTCCGCGCCGTTCACGCTCGCGACCCCGCGCTGCCGGTGATCGTGCTGACCGCGCACGGCACCATTCCCGACGCCGTGGCCGCAACCCAGCAGGGCCTGTTCGGCTACCTCACCAAACCCTACGACGCGCCGACCCTCGTCGACCTGCTCAGGCGCGCGACCCGGCTCAGCGGCAGCGCGGACCCTACCGCGCCCGAGACCGCCGACTGGCGCGCGGAGATCGTCACCGCCAGCGCGGCGATGGATACCCTGCTCGCGGAGGCTCGGCTCGCCGCACAGAGCGACGCGCCCCTGCTGATCCTCGGCGAATCGGGCAGCGGCAAGGAAGTCCTGGCGCGTGCGGTGCACCGCGCGAGCCCCCGCCACGACCGCCCCTTCGTCGCGATCAACTGCGGTGCGATCCCGGCCGAACTGCTCGAATCCGAACTCTTCGGTCATGTGAAGGGCGCCTTCACCGGCGCTGCCCGCGACCATGCCGGCCTGTTCCTGTCGGCGCACGGCGGTACCGTGTTTCTCGACGAGATCGGCGACATGCCTGCGCCGCTGCAGGTGAAGCTGCTGCGCGTACTGCAGGAAAGCGAGGTACGGCCGGTCGGCGCGACCGAGGCGCGCCCGATCGACGTGCGCATCCTCTCCGCCACCCATCGCGACCTGGAGGAAGCCATCGCGGCAGGCCTGTTTCGAGAGGATCTCTATTACCGTCTGAACGTGGTGAATCTGACCTTGCCGCCCTTGCGCGAGCGGCGCGAGGATATCCCGCTGCTGGCGCAGCATTTCCTGCGGGCCCTGGCAGGCAAGTACCGGCGAACGCTCACCGGTTTCGCTCCCGAGGCGCTGGAAATGCTCGTGAGTGCGGACTGGCCAGGCAACATCCGGCAACTGCGCAACGTGCTCGAGCAGTGCTGCGCCTTGTCCACCACGCCGACCATCCCGGCCTCGCTCGTCGCGCGCGCCCTGCGCGACCGGCCGGCGGAAATCCGTCCGCTGGCCGAAGCGCGTGCCGAATTCGAGCGCGATTATCTGGTCACGCTGCTGAAGCTGACGCGTGGCCAGGTCAGCGAGGTGGCACGCCTGGCCGGACGCAACCGCACCGAGGTCTATCGCCTGCTGCAGCGTCACCGGCTGAACCCGGCGCTGTTCAAGGCAAACGGCGAGTCCGCCCAGTAACGCTCCGCTTCCGACGCATGGCACGGCTTCTGCATGACAGCCCCGTGCCAGCTGGCATCGTCAATTTTCCAAGGAGAGCATCATGTTCGGATGGGCCATCACCTTTCTGATCGTCGCCATCGTCGCCGGTATCTTCGGTTTCGCGGGCATTGCGGGCACAGCGACCTGGATCGCCAAGATCCTGTTCGTTGTCGGCCTCGTCGTGTTTCTGGCCATGCTTGTCGTCGGCAAGCGACCGCCCACGACCTGAGTGCAGCAACGCACCGGTTCACCCCGCGGGACGGGGTCGCGAGGGGAACGTCGTTCCCCTTTTTCATGCCCGGGGGCCACGATTGTGCGGGCTGTCGTCGATGCCCGACAAATTACGCTCGCCGAAACATGTACTTGCCTATCCAAGCCGGCTCTTGTCGCCGCAGGACGACAGATTAGGGGCCGACGATCCGGGCCGTCTCCCGGTCCCGGCGCATGAAATGCCTGCAACTCGCTGATTGCATGCAATAAACCCAAGCTGGCACGACGATGGCTATGGCTCCTGTCGAGTGCATATGTGCTCGCATGTTCATTCCAAGGAGTCCATCATGAAACAGCTTTCCCCCCGCATCCTGACCCTGGCGCAGGCAGGCGTGCTCGGTATCTTCACTGCCCACGCCGCACTGGCTGCAACCGAGGTTCCTGAATTCGCGCAGTACGACGTCAACAAGGACCACATCGTGACCCTCGAGGAATTCGCGGCACGCGGTGGCATCGAAAAGGCCTTCCGCGCGGGCGACGCAAACGGCGACGGCGCGCTCAATCAGGACGAGTTCATCAAGGCCCTGGCGAACAACGACCGGGCCAAGGCAGGCAAGTACCTCGACGACGCCTGGATCACCACCAAGGTGAAGGCGCAACTGCTGAAGGAAGTGAAGCTGAAGGGTCTCGATGTCGGCGTGGAAACGCAGCAGGGCACGGTCGTGCTGAGCGGCGCCGTCGCCACGTCCGAACAGGCCGCCCAGGCCGAACGCATCGCCGCCGGCGTGGAAGGCGTCAAGAGCGTGCGCAACGAATTGCAGGTCAAGGCCAAAGGCTGAGGCACGCACCCATCATGGGCCGCCGCCCGCGCGGCAGCCTACAGGAGGACACCATGCAATCCACCTTCAGCAAGGGCGCCTGGCAGCGCCCCCACGACACGCCCGACACACCACGCCGGGCCCGCGACGATCTCGAATCGCTCTACGTCAGGATCGAGCAGTTCGCCAGCGTCCTGCAGGAAAAGTACGGCCTGAGCCGCGCCGAGGCGATGCGCAAGATCGCCGCCCTGAAACGCGCATTCAACGAGGAGGCCTGAGATGAAGAACCCCACCCCCCATCTTGCTGACGAACACATGAATCTCTACGAGTGGAGCGGCGGCGTGGCCAGCTTCGGCCTGCCCGTCGAGACCCGCCGCCCCCGCCGCTGGCATGCCTCGTACGGCGCGCTGGCCGCCCTGACCTCGCTGCTGGTTCTGAACGGCTGCGATCGCCAGGAACCCACAGGCCAGCCGGAGGAACAGATCCAGCAACCCGCGGCGGTGCCCGGCGTGCCGCCGGACGTCACGCCTCGTCCGGAAACGTCGACGCCGCCGGCAAGCGACGGCATGTCCAAACCCTAGTCGGGCGTTCGCGGGGACTCCGCTCCGCGAACGACTGGGCCGGGCATCGCCCGGCCCTTTTTTCGTCCCGGTAGCCGGTAACACGGCGTTACACGTCGTTACGCACCCCACACATGCCGCTTACATGCCGCGCCTACAGTGCAATCGTCCGCTGCACGAAACGACAGCGACACATCGACCACCCCACAGGAGCGACATCATGAACAGCACGACTTTCAAGAAAACCCTTTCCATCCTGAGCCTCGGCCTGCTTGCCCTGGCGGCGGGCGGCGCCCGGGCCGACTGGGGTCATGGTCCGGATTTTCGCGGCGCCGGCTACAAGCAAAGCCGGGAAGCCGAGATGCACGTCAACGCACGCCAGGCCCAGCAGATGACGCGCATCCAGTCCGGTTTCCGCAGCGGTGCGCTGACCCAGTTCGAGTATCGCGACCTCTTGCGCGAACAGGATGCCATCCGCGAGATGGAACGCCGTTTCCTTGCCGACAGCCGTCTCGATCCGCGCGAATATATGCGCCTCGACCAGGCGCTGGATACGGCCAACCGCAACATTGCAGACGAAAAGCACGATCGTCAGGCGCAGTACCGCGGCACTTTTCACCGTTACAACTGAAACGGCCGGGTAGAATCCCTGACAGATTCCCCCCGGCATCATTTGGAGACCCCACATGAAATCCCCTCTTGCTTACGTGCTGGCCGGCACGCTGCTTGCCGGGCCGGCTCTGGCCGACCCGCCGCACCATGCGCCCGCCCACGGCTACCACAAGGACGATCGCCATGACGACGGCCATGAACGCAAACGACACGACCACGATGGCCATTACCGGGGCAACAGCGGCGTGGTCTACGCACACGACTACGGCATTGCCTCCGGTCGCTGCAATCGCGACGAGATCGGCGCGGTGATCGGCGGCGTAACGGGCGCCGTGGTCGGCAGCCAGGTCGCCGGCCGCGACGACCGCGTGGTCGGCATGGTGGTCGGCGGCGTGATCGGTGCGGTACTCGGACACGCCATCGGCGACAGCATGGACGAACGCGACCGTGCCTGCATGGGGCATGCGCTGGAACTCGGCCGGCCCGGCGTGCCGGTCGTCTGGAAGCACGGCGGCCACCGCTACGACTTCACGCCGCAGGGCGAGGCACGCGGCGGCTGCCGCAACGCCACCCTGGCAGTCGACGGCAGGACACCGCGCAGGGTGCTGGCCTGCCCGGCCGGACGCGGCGACTGGACCTTCCGCCGCATGTGAACGGGGCAGCCATGGCGTGCTGATAGAATGCGGGCTTTGCTTCACGGCCCGCCCTCTAGGCCTCCGCCATGTCCGCCCTCAAGAACGATACCTTCCTGCGCGCGCTGCTGCGCGAACCGACCGACTACACCCCGCTGTGGCTGATGCGCCAGGCCGGACGCTACCTGCCGGAGTACAACGCGACCCGCGCGCGCGCCGGCGATTTCCTCACCCTGTGCAAGACACCCGACCTCGCCACCGAGGTGACGCTGCAACCGCTGGCGCGCTACCCGCTGGATGCAGCGATCCTGTTTTCCGACATCCTGACCGTACCCGATGCGATGGGACTCGGCCTCTATTTCGCCGCGGGCGAAGGGCCGCGGTTCGAACGTCCGCTGCGCGAGGAATGGGAAATCCGTGACCTCACCGCGCCCGACCCCACCGACAAGCTGCGCTACGTGATGGATGCGGTCAAGAGCATCCGCCACGCGCTCGACGGCAGCGTGCCGTTGATCGGTTTTTCCGGCAGCCCCTATACCCTGGCCTGCTACATGATCGAAGGCGGCAGTTCGGACGATTACCGCCACATCAAGTCCATGCTGTACAGCCGCCCCGACCTGCTGCACCGCATCCTCGACGTGACCACGACGGCGGTGACCGATTACCTCAACGCGCAGATCGAGGCCGGCGCGCAGGCGGTGATGATCTTCGATTCCTGGGGCGGCAGCCTGACGCCGGCCGCGTATCAGGAATTCTCGCTCGCCTACATGCAGCGCATCGTCGCCGCTCTCGTCAAGGAACGCGACGGCCGCCACGTGCCCAGCATCGTCTTCACCAAGGGCGGCGGCAACTGGCTGGAGGCGCAGGCCGCCATCGGCGCCGACGCGCTGGGCCTCGACTGGCACATCGACATCGGCAACGCCCGCCAGCGCGTGGGTGATCAGGTTGCCCTGCAGGGCAATCTCGATCCCTTCGTCCTGCTCGGCTCGGCCGACGCAGTGCGCACCGAAGCGATGCGCGTCCTCGATCGCTACGGCAATCATCCGGGCCATGTCTTCAATCTGGGTCACGGCATCTCGCAGTTCACCGATCCGGACAGGGTCGGCGTGCTGGTCGAGACGGTGCACAGCCACAGCCGCCTGCTGCGCACATCAGGAAAAGTCTGATCTTCGTATTTTTCGAATCGATAATTTCGAACAGTCCACCTACAAAAATCGACTGTTCGGGCCATCGGGCTTGCGTCACCATAGCCGGTGTCATTTTCTTTCGGGGTCCCGACGTGAAACATTTCCTGATCAGCCTGTTCGCCGTCTTCCTCGCCTTCGGCCTTGCCGCCCATGACGCGGAAGCCAAGCGCCTGGGTGGCGGCAAATCCTTCGGCATGCAGCGCAGCGCACCGGCCAGGCAGGATGCCGCGCCCGCTCCGCAACGCTCGCAACAGGCCGGCGTCCCCGCACAAGCCGCTCCGCAGAAACGCAGCTGGATGGGCCCCATCGCCGGTCTCGCTGCCGGCCTGGGCCTGGCCGCACTGGCCTCCCATTTCGGCATGGGCGAAGAGATGGCCAATTTCCTGATGCTCGCCCTGCTGGCGATGGCCGGCTTCATGCTGTTGCGCTGGATCATGCGGCGCAATGCCCCGCCCGCACCCGCCATGCAGTATGCAGGCATGCCGCAGCATCACGATACGCAGGCGCATTTCGAAGCAGCACCGCGCGCGGGCGGCGTGGCACAGGCGCACCGTTTTCCCGCCGGGTTCGACCCTGCGGCGTTCGCCCGCGAAGCGAAGCTGAACTTCATCCGGCTGCAGGCCGCCTTCGATGCGGGCAACCAGGATGACCTGCGCACATTCACCACGCCGGAAGTCTTCGCCGAGCTGGCGATGCAGATTGCCGAACGCGGCGCAACCAGCGAACCCACCGACGTGCTGGCGGTGGAAGCCGAGGTCCTGGAGGCCGTCGAGGAAGACAATCGCCTGGTGGCGAGCGTGCGTTTCAGCGGCCAGGTCCGCGAGGGCAGTGCCGAGCCGGCCGCTTTCGAGGAAACCTGGCACCTCGTCAAGCCCGCATCGGGGGCAGGCGGGTGGGTGATCGCCGGCATCCAGCAGGCCTGAAAATCGACGTGGCACGCCGCCAGGCGTGTGCCATAAGGCGCGCCTGGCTAGTATCCTCTGCTATAGAAGCATTGACTTATGCACATTTTTGGCGCAAGGGAACTTTTTTCGTGTCAAGCCCTTGACAGCCGTGTGCACTTTATAAGTCATTGATGTAAATAAATTTATTGAATTGCCCGCTTTTTGATCGCCTGCGGGAAACCCCGATGGCACGGGCATCGGGACCGTATCGACAGCATTCGCCCACATAATTATCCACAGCTTGCGTGGAAAAGCCCGAATAAGTCTGTCATTCCATATACTTGCAAGAGTTTTTCCGACATCCCTCGAAGAACCCCGCCTAATTCATGCCGACTCGCGTCCAGGTCGCTCTCGACACGCCCCTGCCCCGGCTGTTCGACTATCGCCTGCCTGACGGCATCCGGATGCCCGATGCCGGTACGCTGATCGAAGTGCCGTTCGGCCGCACCCGCCAGGTGGGCGTGGCGCTCGGCGCCCCGACGGACAGCACGATCGAAACGACGAAACTGCGCGACGTGCTGCGCGTGCTCGACGACCGCCCCCCGGTGTCTGCCGGGATTCTTCGACTGGCGCAATTCTGCGCGGACTACTACCACTATCCTCTGGGCGCGATCCTGCTCGCCACCCTGCCGCCGCGTCTGCGCAATGCGAGTCCCTTCGTGGCCGACACACCGTGGCTGGTCGTCACCGCAGCCGGACGCCTGGCCGAGCCCGCCCCACGCGCGAAGGCACAACGTGCCCTGCTCGCCGCCCTGCTCGCCACGCCGCAGCACCGCGAGACGCTGCGTGCGCAAAAGCAGGCGCGCCATGCCGCGGCCCTGGTCGCGGCCGGCTGGGCCGTCTGGGAACGCCTGCCGCCGGCAATGCCGGCCGCCCCCGACACGGCGCCTGCGCCTGCCGCCACGCCCGAACAGCAGATTGCGCTCGACGCGCTGCTGCCTGCGCTCGATCGCTTCGGCGTGCACCTGGTGCACGGCGTCACCGGCAGCGGCAAGACCGAGCTCTATCTGCGCCTGATCGCCGCCGTGTTCGAAGCCGGCAGGCAGGCACTGGTACTGGTACCGGAGATCGCGCTCACGCCGCAGCTGGAACAGCATTTCCGCACCCGCTTTCCCGGCCGTCGCATCGTGGCGCTGCACAGCGGCCTCGGCGAAACCCGGCGCGCCGAAAACTGGCTGGCCGCGCCGGACTGCGACCTGCTGCTGGGCACGCGTCTGTCGGTGTTCGCGCCGCTGCCGCGCCTGGGCCTCGTCGTGGTCGACGAGGAGCACGACAGTTCGTTCAAGCAGCAGGACGGCCTGCGCTATTCGGCGCGCGACGTCGCCATTGCGCGCGGCAAACAGACCAACGCGCCGGTGGTGCTGGGCTCAGCCACGCCCTCGCTGGAAAGCTATGCGCAGGCGCGTGCAGGCCGCTACCGGCTGGTCGAGTTGAAGCAGCGCGCAGTCCGGCACGCACGCCTGCCGGAGATCGAACTCGTCGACCTCCGGCACGTGCCGCTCGACAACGGCCTGAGCCGCCCGGCGCTCGCCGCCCTGCAGGCCACGTTCGCACGCGGCGAGCAGAGCCTCGTCTTCCTGAACCGCCGCGGCTACGCGCCGGCGCTCTATTGCCCGAGCTGCGCCTGGGTGGCCCCCTGCCCGCGCTGTTCGGCCCGGCTGGTGCTGCATCGCCACACGCGTCGCCTGCACTGCCATCACTGCGGTTACGAGACGCCCGTTCCGCACGAATGCCCCGACTGCGGCAACCCCGATCTCAAGCAGCTGGGCCAGGGCACGCAACGACTGGAGGAAACGCTTGCCGCGTTCCTGCCCGCCGCGCGCATCCGCCGCATCGACCGCGACACCATGCGCCCGCGCGCCTGGGCCGAACTCGGCGAGTCCATGCGCGCGCGCGAAATCGACCTTCTCGTCGGCACGCAGATGCTGGCCAAGGGCCACGACTTTCCCGATATGACGCTGGCGCTCATCCTCGACACCGACGGTGCGCTCTACAGCCCGGACTTCCGCGCGACCGAACGCCTGTTCGCGCAGTTGATGCAGGTGGCGGGCCGGGCTGGTCGCGCCGACAAGCCCGGACGCGTGCTGATCCAGACCGCGTTTCCGGACCACCCGCTGTTCCGCCATCTGCAGCGTCACGATTACGCCGCGTACGCCAAGCTGCTGCTCGCCGAGCGCAGGCAACTCGATCTGCCACCCTATTCGCGCCAGGTTCTGCTGCGTGCCGAGGCACCGGCGATGGACGCTGCGCTCGCCTTCCTGCACCGCGCCGTCGCCGTCGCACCCGCCTTGCCCGGGGTCGCCGTCTTCACGCCTGCGCCCGCGAACATGGCGCGCGTCGCCAACATGGAACGCGCGCAGGTGCTCGTGCAGTCGGCCTCGCGTCAGGCGCTACAGGCTTTCGTGCGCGACTGGCGTCCGCAGCTCGACACGATCCGCCCACGCGTCGCACGCTGGTCTCTGGACATCGATCCGCTGATGTTCTGATGCACTGCACGGTTTGGATGGACTTCGCGCGGCGCTTATAATCGGCGGCTCGACTTTTCGACGCCGGGCGCGCAGCGTCCCGCAGCAGCATGTCCAGTACGCATCCCATCAAAGACCAGATCGCCCTGCTGATCGGCGAGGCGCTCGAAACCGTGGCACCCGACACGCCGGTGAGCCTGGAGATCGAACGTCCGAAGAACGCCGCGCACGGCGATTTTTCCAGCAATGCTGCGATGCAGCTCGCGCGTCCGATGAAGAAGAATCCGCGCGAACTGGCACAGCAGGTTCTCGACGCACTGCCCGCCTCGCCGCTGATTGCGAAAACCGAGATCGCCGGCGCCGGCTTCATCAATTTCCACCTTGCGCCCGCGGCCTGGCACGGCATCGTGCAGCGCATCCGCAGCGAAGGCCCCGACTACGGCCACGGCGACACCGGCCGGGGCAAGCACGTGCTGGTCGAGTTCGTGTCGGCCAACCCGACCGGACCGCTGCACGTCGGCCACGGCCGCCAGGCTGCGCTCGGCGACGCGATCTGCAACCTGTACGCCGCACAGGGCTGGGACGTCTATCGCGAGTTCTACTATAACGACGCCGGCGTGCAGATCGCCACGCTCGCCACCAGCGTGCAGGCGCGCGCGCGCGGCCTGAAGCCGGGCGACGCGGCGTGGCCGGAAGCCGCCTACAACGGCGACTACATCGCCGACATCGCCGCGGATTTCCTGGCGAAGAAGACCGTGCAATCCGACGACCGCAGCTTCACCGCGTCCGGCGACGTCGGGGACACCGAATCGATCCGCCAGTTTGCCGTGGCCTACCTGCGTCACGAACAGGATCTCGACCTGTCCGCTTTCGCCGTGCGCTTCGACAACTACTACCTCGAATCGAGCCTGTACACCGACGGCCGCGTCGCGGCGACGGTGCAGAAGCTCGTCGACGCCGGCAGGACCTACGAACAGGACGGCGCACTGTGGCTGCGCACGACGGACTACGGCGACGACAAGGACCGCGTGATGCGGAAGTCCGACGGCAGCTACACCTACTTCGTGCCGGACGTGGCCTATCACATCGCCAAGTGGGAACGCGGCTTCACGCGTGCGATCAACATCCAGGGCACCGACCACCATGGCACCATCGCCCGCGTGCGTGCCGGCCTGCAGGCGGTGGGGCTCGGCATCGCCGACGGCTACCCCGATTACCTGCTGCACACCATGGTGCGCGTGATGCGCGGCGGCGAGGAAGTGAAGATCTCCAAGCGTGCCGGCAGCTACGTCACGCTACGCGACCTCGTCGAATGGACGAGCAAGGATGCGGTGCGCTTCTTCCTGCTCTCGCGCAAGGCCGACACCGAATACATTTTCGACGTCGATCTCGCGCTGGCGAAGAACAACGACAACCCGGTGTACTACGTGCAGTATGCGCATGCGCGCATCTGCCGCGTGTTCGAGGAGTGGGGCGGCAATGCGGTAACGCTGGCGGATGCCGATCTCGCGCCGCTCGCCGCATCGCATGAACTGGCACTGATGCAGCGCCTGGCCGAATACCCCGAGGTCGTCGCCGGGGCGGCGAAGGACCTGGCGCCGCACCTTGTGGTGCACTATCTTGCGACCCTGGCCGGCGATTTCCACGCCTGGTACAACGCCGAGAAATTCCTGGTCGGGGACGACGCGCTGAAACGCGCCCGTCTGGCGCTGGCGGACGCCGCCCGCATCACCATTGTTAACGGTCTCGCCTTGCTCGGCGTATCCGCACCGGAGAAAATGTAAGGATGGCCAAGCCCGCACCCCGTTCCACCAAGCGCAGCGGCAGTTCGATCTTCACCGGTATTCTCATCGGCCTGATCGTCGGTGCCGTTCTCGCCGTGGGCGTGGCGCTGTGGGCCACCGGCAACAGCCCGTTCAAGGGAGACAGCCCTGCGCCCGCGCCCGCCGCCCAGGCGCCGGCGACGCAGGCCAAGCCGGACGTGGCGCCGAGTTTCGATTTCTACAAGGTGCTACCCAACGACGCCACCGGCGAAATGCCCACGGCCAAGCCCGACGCAAGCGCATCGGAAACCCGGTATTACCTTCAGGCCGGGGCTTTCCAGAATGCCGCCGACGCCGACAATCTGAAGGCGCAGCTTGCCCTGCTGGGCGTGGAAGCGCTCATCCAGACCAGCGACCAGGGTGGGAAAGGCGTGTTCCACCGGGTTCGCGTCGGCCCCTTCCGGGCCATGGACGAAGTCAACCGTACCCGCAGCTTGCTGACCCAGAACAATATTGCCGCCACCCTGGTCAGAGAAGAACCCAACAAACAGGAGACCCCTTGATGTTTGCCCGCGCTCTCGCCTTTCTCGCCGCTGTCCTGTTCTCTGTTTCCGCCTTCGCTGCGCCCGATGCGGCCTTCGAGGGCCACGACTACACACGCCTGAATCCGCCGCGTCCGGTCGCCACCGGCAAGAAGATCGAGGTGCTGGAGTTCTTCTGGTATCGCTGCCCGCATTGCTTCCACCTCGAGCCCGGCCTGTCGAAATGGCTGAAGACCCTGCCCAAGGATGCCCAGATCCGGCGCGTACCCGCCGTATTCCGCCCCGACTGGATGCCCGGCGCCAAGCTCTACTACACGCTCGAACAGATGGGCCAGCTGGGTCGCCTGCACGAGAAGGTGTTCAATGCCTACCACGTGGAGAATCTGGACCTGAACAATCCTGCCGTGCTGGGCGACTGGATCGCGAAGCAGGGCGTCGACCGCAAGAAATTCGACACCCTCTACAATTCCTTCTCGACCCAGTCCAAGGCCATGCAGGGCGGCCAGCTGGCGAGCGAATACGGCATCAACGGCGTCCCGACGCTGATCGTGGATGGCAAATTCCTCACCTCGATGTCGATGACGCAAAGCGAGTCGCGGCTGTTCGAGGTTCTCGACCAGTTGATCGTTCAGGCCCGCGCCGAGCGCAGCGGCAAGAAGACCGGCAAGTAAGCCTTGCCCGCCGCCGGTCTCAAGGTCTTCATCACCGGCGCCAGTTCGGGTCTGGGCGCGGCACTGGCCCGGCTGTATGCCGCGCGCGGCGCACAACTCGGGCTGGTCGGACGCAAGCCCGATGCCCTGGCGGCGGTGGCAGCCGGCCTCGACGCCCGCACCTACCTCGCCGACGTGCGCGACGCCGCGGCCGTGCGCGCGGCTGCGGAAGCCTTCCTGCACGACGTCGGCACGCCGGATATCGTGATAGCCGCCGCCGGCATCAGTGTCGGCACGCTCACCGAAGTCGCGGCCGACCTCGAGGCATTCCGCGCCATCATGGACGCCAACGTGCTCGGCATGGCACATACTTTCTCGCCCTTCATCCCTGCCATGGAGCACAGCCATGGCGTGCTGTGCGGCATCTCCAGCGTCGCCGGCGTGCGCGGACTGCCGGGCGGCGGCGCCTATTCGGCCTCGAAGGCCGCGGCGGCCATTTACCTGGAAGCCCTGCGCCTGGAAATGAAACCGCGTGGCATCGCGGTGGTGGATGTGGCCCCCGGTTACATCGACACGCCGATGACCCGCGTGAATCCTTATGCCATGCCCTTCCGCATGACGGCCGAGGCCGCTGCGGACAGGATTGCCGACGCCATTTCCCGCCGCCGTGCGCGTACCGTCATCCCCTGGCAGATGGCCTGGGTCGCCCGATTGCTGAAATGGCTGCCGATTCCGGTCTATGATGCAGTATTCGAGAAGGCGCCACGCAAGCCGCGTGGCCTGCCGACATAAGAACGAACACCTGACCCTAGAGCGGAGCAGTGCCATGCCGGCCCCCTTGAACATCATCCTCGTCGACGACCATCCCTTGCTGCGCATGGGCGTGGCAGGCTACATCCAGCAGGAACCCGACCTCAAGCTGACCGCGCAGTTGGCCAATGCCGCGGAACTGCGCGCCTGGCTCACGGCGGGCAACCGCGCCGATGCCGCCCTGCTGGACCGTTCGCTGCCCGACGCCGACGGCCTCGATCTCGTGTCCGACCTGCGCGACCTCGGCATCAAGGTCATCATGCTCACCATCGCCGATTCAGACGAGGAAATCTCCGAAGCAATCTCGTCGGGCGTCGACGGCTACGTCGTCAAGTCCAGCGATCCCGACCAGGTGCTCGCCGCGATCCGCAGCGTATGCGACGGCCAGAGCAGTTTCCCGCTCAACATCATGCAGAAGATGGCGCGCGGCGAGCTCAACAACAACGCACTCTCTGCGCTGACCGCCCGCGAGATGGAAATCGTCGACCACGTGAAGGAAGGTCATTCCAACAAGGCCATCGCCTTCAGGATGAGCCTGTCGGAGAACACCGTGCGCAATCATCTGCGCAACATCATGGAAAAGCTGGGCTTACGGAACCGCGTGCAGGTCGCGACACTGGCGCTGAAGGAAGATCGCAAGCGGCATTGAGTGAACCGTCGAGGAATAGCAACGGCGACCCAGGGTCGCCGTTTGTTTCAGCGAGTCGGCATTAAATCAGGCGGCGTCGCGTGGCGAACCCGACCAGGCCCAAGCCAGCAAGCAGCATGGCCCAAGCCTCTGGTTCGGGTACAGGTGCGCCATAGAGAAACTGGGCCCCCAGGATGTCATCGGATTTTGGCTGCCGCACGATGGGGGCCTTGCCATCCGTATCCGCATCCCACCAACCACATTGACTGCCATCGTTTGTAGCGTCAGCGTAGCCGCACATAACGGAATTCGGGTCCGCAGAATGCGCCAGTCCAATTGCGTGCCCTATTTCGTGGGTGAACAACCCCTGAAAATCGTTGCGATAATACCCACCGCCCGGCGGATACAGATCGTATAGATCGCCTTCGTTCCCTGGCGCTGCGTAATAGGTAATACCCGCAGTCGTATTGAACAGTATGTCGCCTTCGAGCGTAGTCCCGCCATTAGGCGGAGGCGCAAAACCAACTTCTGCCGATCCGCCATCCACCTGGAATGCCCCCACGCGGATGCTCCCGACAACCTGGCTCGAATCGTAAGCCGCCGAGAAGGGCGTACCGTCATCCACGCCGATATATACGAACTGGATATTGGCCACGGCCGACCAGGCGGCAAACGCCTGCTGCATCATGGCCAATGCCGCCGACTGCCCGCCGACTTGGTCGAACACACCCGTCAGATTTGACGTACCGTGAATGTATCCGGGTGCACCGGGATCGAGCGTAGTGCCATCGGGCATCAAGCTCCAGGTCACGATGCCGCCTGGCGTACCATTGAGATTGCTGCCCCACTTGAGCGAACTGTTCGCGTCGATCGGAAATACGCTGTATGCGAACGCCGGGCTGCTCAACATGCCCAGCAACAGGGCGCCAGATCGGGAAAGTTTCATACACCCTCCGCCACGAAAGTTAGGGGGTCAGCCTATCCTCCGGGCGCAAGCAAGCGGTGTGCCGATTTCCCCAGGGCTTTTAGAATCAGTCGCTTATCGACGCTCAAGTCAGAACTGCCGGCCAAATCGGCCGGGTGCGTAAAGGTTGTCGACATTTTGTTCGGTGATAACAAACTCGTAAGTGCATACCTCGGTTTAATCAGATATTGAACCATCGCAGCACGAATATCTTGCCGCGAAAATTCGTAACGAGACGTCCCTTCCGGATCTATCAAGAACCCTCATGCGCAACAAATTCGTAACCGTGATCGCGCACCTTGTTTAACGCTGACCGCTTCGTCTAATTGGAAGCGTCACTAGTGCCAGTTTAGACCAGCCATGCGCACGCCGGCGTCGCAGCGAACGCTCCTCGCCTAAAACCGGAAATTCGGTTGCCCTCTCGGGAACGTCTCATGTCCGACGATGACCGGGCGCTTAGGGTGATGATCTCCACCGTCGCTTGCTCGGCCTTTGCGACCGGTGGCGTCGCCCAGCTGAATGGCCGGTGTCGCTCAAGTTGCCGAGGTTTTGGGACGGCGCCGCCGAATTGCTGCTTTGGTCCGCAGCGAAGGACGGCGGCCGACCCGTTGCGCCCATTCAGGGCATCCTCATCGAGCGACTGCCTGTCGTGCCGAAACAGATGCATAAGCGTGAGGCTCGAAGGAGTCTAGTAGACTGGGGCCAACTCAGTTTTTGATCAATACGCATGCAACCTGAAATTCAGCCTGAAGTCTGGGCCTCACTAATTTCGGCAGCGACAGCACTCGTTGCTGTGATCGTCGCCCCTTTTGTCTCATACCAAGCGGGAAAGCGGCAAATGCTTGGGCCAATGCGCCAAGCGTGGATAAATGATCTTCGGGATAACTTGAGTTTGTACATCTCACTCATTTCAATAAACCGCTGGTATGTACTGCCTTCAGTGGACGCACCAGAGGAAGTGCGGGTATTAAGTGAAAGGGAGGATCGTGAAAAAGAACAGGAGGCCGCGCGGTTACGCGAGAAGATACTCCTTCTCTTGAACCCCAACGAAGTTGAGCACATAACGCTTGCGGATCTTGTGCATAAGGCCTTCGATTCTTACAAGTCATGTGAAGAGACATCCGAGGCACTCCGCGCACTGCGGATACATAGCCAAGGTGTGCTTAAGGCCGAGTGGAATGTAGTCAAGTCGTGAACCCCTGGAGTCAAGCCGATACGCCAGAAAAGTGCCTGTTGCTTTCTTAAAGAAACGTCCGGACCATGAGCCTTTCTATTAACTGTTGGGCCACCAGCAACATGGAGCCGCGCGACATCTTCGACGATTCCGATACTCTTGCCAGCGAGTTGCTGGCGGTGATTGACCTGCCACTCTTGAACAACTCTGCCAAGGTTCGAACAAGCGACGTAGCGTGCTCTCTCGCGCTAGAACACTGGCACTCCGCAAGGACGCTGCTCCGCGCCGGTTTTCTGCCCTCTGCACTGGTGGTTCATCGGGCACAGTTCGAAGCACTTGTGCGCTCCATCTGGATCGCGTACGCCGCGTCTGACGACCATATCTCAAAGCTGACTTCCACGCTCTCGCAGGAATCCGAGCAAGCCGCGAAGAACATGCCGCAAGTTGCCGAGATGATGCAGGACTTAGCGAAGAAAGCACCGCCACAAGCCTACGAAGCGCTGTCTAGCTTCAAAGATAACTCCTGGAAGGCTCTCAACTCCTACGCACACGCTGGGATTCATCCCATTCGCCGGCATGATGAAGGTTACCCACAGAACTTGCTCCATGATGTACTGCGGAACACAAACGGGCTGGCGGTCATGATCTGCATGCAAGCCGTCGTCCTGTCTGGTCAGCAACCGCTACAACGAACCTTGCTGGAACTAGCGGGCGAGAGGTCAGCATGCATGCCTCCAGCCCTGTGAGGCCTAACCCTTCGGTCAAACCGGTTTGGCGAACAGCCGCCTTCGCCAGCTTCCGGCCAGCCCCTTACCGCCAACGTTGGGCGTCACCGGAAAGCGGCGCATGAAGCGACAGTTTCTAGGTGATTCATACGACTCAGTGAAACGCCTGTGGCAAGAAGCGTTTTCCGATTGGGCTCCGCTACTGGCGGAGCCACGCTACATCCCGGAAGAAATTCGGGGTGCCTTCACGACCCTTACCCGCATTCCACTACTCGAAGGCCGTCGACCCAGTGCCTACTCCATTTTCAACGACCCGGACACTGGCATTCGCCTTCCGGATAGGAAGAACCAAACAGAAGGCGCGACCCATATCACCCTTGCGACCATCGTCAGTCAACTAGGCATTTCGGGAGTCCGGTGCGTTCTGACGTTCGATCAAAGTCACCACCGTGAGCTTGGGTTCAGCCCTGCTGATCAGCGCAACGCCAAAGGTAACTGGTTGCGAACTCAGGGAGTCTGTGGGTTCTACTACGTGTCACACGCTCCGTTCCTGTTTGCATTTCGGGAGAATGCGCATATGGAAACGGCACGCAATCGTTTGCTGGAGTTTGGCATTCCAGAACATCGGATTGAGCTGGTGAAGTGACGCCCACCGCCGCAAACACATGACTTCGCGCGAAAATCCGCGCAGCGCCCTTCACCTAGAATGTTGAGTGGTTCTTTGACCATCAAGCGCTGAAGACCGGTCAGATGGAGCGGTCAGCCTGACAGGCCGCTAAGGCCGAGGAAGCGACGGGGAGCCGACTATTCTCGAGCGGCTGTTCGTCGGCCAAGAGCGACAATGGCCTTTCGATTGACCGTGGCCGCTTTTCTCGCGAGACCGGTTATTTTATGGATGGCGAATAATTGTTCGTTTTCAATAATTAACAATAATTCAGGAAACAGTTGGCCTTTTGCAACGCTCGAGGCGCCACAACCAGCCAGCCATCTCACTTCGCGAATACCCACGCGTCTGGTTTTTATCAAGCAAAAAAGCAATAACATTCGCCTATATAAGCAAGTATTTCGCCCATTCGTCAAACAGTCGTTAATATTTGCCTAAATGGGCAAATTAGCGGCGCAGAAAATTCCCACGGATTAAATGTTGTCTATATAAGCAAAACATCTATACTTTATGCGTAGATGACATTGAATATTGCTTAAATTGGCAAAGAAACCGCTCACCCACTCTGATCTGTTGGTGGACTTGCTCGGCCAAATCGTGGCCTCCGGCAAGGCGCAGAACATGACCGCTGCAGACATTGCTATCCGTGCAGGCTTGGCGCCGCAGACGATTTCCCGAATGAAGGCCCGCCAGAGCGGGGACTTCGGCGCGGTGGAAAATATGGCGGCCGTGGTCGGGCTCAAATTGACGCTGGCTCACAAAGACAGCAAAGCAGGCCGCATTGCGGCCGGCGCTTTCTTCGACTGATCATGGCCAGGGTATTCAATAACACCATCTGGTCACGCCGTTCTGACCACACGCCGATCAAGATGGGGGACCTGACCGTCACCCAGGAGCGGACCCTGTTCGTCTATTCAGACGACTATCTCAATAGCGGATTGCCAGGAATGGCATTGCTGGCGTCGCCGGAAGCCTGGGGCAACCAGCCCGTCGAATTCAACACCCGCGAGGCTTTTCCTGTGCACCCCCGCCTGATGTCCATCATTCCAGGGGAAGGCCGACGCAACATCCAGCGAAGGGTGTTCGCGAAGATGCTGGAAAAAATGGGCAAGCCGACCACCCCTGGCTTTGAAACCGACTGGGAGATGGCGTTGATGGCCGGTGCGAACACCATCGGCCACCTGGCGCTGTTCAGGGACGACATCCAGGCCATGCAATGGTTCGAGCGTCCATTGAGCACGGACGTCGTGGGTAGCCGCTCCAAATTCTGGAGGGCGCTTCGCGAAGACATTTCCCTGGACCAGACGGCTTTCGATCCGGAGGTGATCAGGGAATATATCGGGCCGACGCCAACAGCAGGTGGGATGATCCCTAAGCTTCTGGTGTCCATCATGGACCCGGGCAAAGGCCAGTGGGATGGCGGCATCACCCGCCCAGGTACGCCAGATCGGCTCGATGTGATTCTGAAGATCGAACCTGCCGAATATCGTGACGTGTTGACGCTGGAAAAGCTCTGCCTCGATCTGCATGAGCGCGCGGGTTTCGAGGTTCCCCGGAGCTGGCTGCGCGAGATCGACGGCTTGAAGGTGCTCGCTGTCGAGCGCTTTGACCGCGGGCCGAATGGTGCCTTGCGGCCACAGGAGACGTTCCGGTCGGTGATTGCCACTGGTGACCGTAACTTTATTTCGAATGACGATGTGGAGATGGACACGCTGCCTGGCTATCTCGAAAAGCTCGGCCAAGTCTGCGATCTCGATGTGGCTGCTGCCAAGAAGGAGTTCTACCGGCGCTACCTGATGGCCATGTTGACCGGCAATGGCGACATGCACCTCGAGAACGTCTCGTTTCTCGGCGGCAGCCATGGCACAACGCTTTCGCCCGTCTATGATCCTGCCCCGATGCGAGCCTGGCCTCAGCACGATACGCGCTCGGCCATTCCGATCGACTTTGGTGAGGGGGAACACTGGCCGCACGCGATCCAGCGGCTCGGAACCGCATACGGGTATACCCCTGCGGGCTGGCGCGAACTGGTCGAGCGCGCGCTGGCCGATACAGCCAGCTACCTGGATGAGCTCATGGCCTTGCCGATCGACCAGCCCAGGAAGGACAGGCTCGCGGCTATCGTGCCGGCCATGAGGAAGGAAATGCAGGATTTGCTGTCCTCTGGTCTGAAAAAGTCCGGCTAAGCGTCGCCGCAAACGAAAAAGTCCTGTGGCACTTACCGAAACTTTCACACAGTCTCGCCGAACAGCGGCCCCATGCGGGGAGATGGAGTCCGTTGGTGGCCTGATAAGAGCCCGTCGTTGAATCAGGAGACTAGCCTTACGAACAGGTAACTGATTCTTATAGATGTGTAGCAACCGACAAAGTCCGTCGGACGCGTACGGACGTCACTTATAGCGTGACGCTTACTGTCACTTCCGAGGATTAAAGGTTCTCGGAAAGAAGGTCGGCGTCTTGGGCTCCTTGAGCCGATAAAGCTGCGCTGGCCGACTGGGGCCGGCTTTAACACCAGGGGCCTCCTCAACTAGGCCCGCAGACAGAACCCGGGTTCGAAAGCCGCTTTTGTCCACCGGGCGGCCCAGGACCACCGAAAATACATGCTGCAACTCGCTGAGCGTGAATATTTCCGGTAACAGATAAGCCGGCAAAGAAGTGTATTCGGCCTTTCCACGCAGTCGGGTAATGGCGGTTTCCAGAATGGTGTTGTGATCGAAAGCCAGCTTTTGCCCTACCCCGTTTCCCTTAATCGGGAACCAGTCAATATTTGTTGTTTGGCTACCTGAGCCAAGTTTGACCGAGTCGTGCGGCAGCATCGCGAAGTAAACATGGGTCGCCGTCCAGCCGCGGGGATCACGGGTTGCGCTCCCCCAGCTCCCCAGTTGCTCCAGATAGGGACTCATCACCCCCGTCTTCTCTTTCAGTTTGTGCAACGCACACGCCTCCAGATCCTTGTCGCGATCGAGATCGACATAGCCCCCAGGCAAGGCCCACATATCGGGGTACGGCTCGGTGTCGCCGGTCGGCCGCTTTACCAACAGCACATGCAGTCGATCGTCGACCACCGTGAAGATCACCACGTCCACCGTAGTAAAGGGTCGTTGAAACGCCGGCGATGAATGCGGGCTTTTGGTCATGGGGAATGTTTCCAAAATCGTGTTGACATTCTAGCAGCATAGTTCTACTGTACAACTTACTAAGTTGTTATGTACAACTTACTTAAGGAGAAGACCATGTTAGGGATCGCATTCATCAAAGCTCAACCGACAACCTACTTGCTCCAGTACCGTGGCGGCAAGGTCGTGCGCGAAGGCGCCGGGCTGTCTTTCTTCTACTACGGCCCCACCAGCACCGTCTCGGCTGTGCCGGTCGGGAGCCAGGACGAACCATTCATCTTTGAACTGGTGACGCACGACTTTCAGTCGGTGACTGTACAGGGACAGGTCGCCTACCGGGTGTCCGACCCGCGCAAGGCGGCTTCGATGCTCGATTTTGCCTTGCGGGCCGATGGTCGAACCTATGTGTCCGACGACTACCAGAAGCTGCCGGAGCGGGTGTCTGCAATTGCAGAGGTGCTGATACAGCAGGCGGTGAAGAATATGGCGATCAAGGATGCCTTGCGCGCATCGGAGGTCATCGCCATCCAGGTGGCCAGCCAGCTGGGCGCCCACCCCGAAGTCATGGCGCTCGGCCTCGAGGTCCTGGGGGTTTCCGTGCTGGCCATCAAGCCCACGCCGGAAACGGCGCGGGCGCTTGAGGCCGAGGCGCGCGAGACCATCCTGCGGACTGCCGATGAGGCCATCTTCTCCCGGCGCAACGCGGCGGTAGAGCAGGAACGCGCCATCCGGGAAAGCGAACTCGATACCGAGGTGGCGGTAGAACTGAAGAAACGCCTGATCCGCGAGACGCAGATGGAAGCGGAGGCCTCCGTCAAGCAGAAGAAACACGAACTGGAGCGTGCCGACATGGAATCGAACATCACGCTGGAAGAGCGCCGCAAGGACTTGGTGGAGGGGCAGTCCCAGAACAGCCGGACCCTTGCCGAAGCCGAGGCATATCGCGTCGGCGCGGTGATGAAGGCACTCGAAACAGCCGATCCCCGGACCGTGCAGGCGCTGGCCGCAGTCGGCATGCAGCCGGGCCAGCTCATCGCCCAGGCCTTCGGCGGCATTGCCGAACGCGCGGAACGCATCGGCAGTCTCAACATGTCGCCCGAATTGCTTCAGTCGCTGCTCGGGTCGCAGCCAGTCGCTGAGGTGGATCGTGGACACCGCAACTGAACGCAAGGTGGTCCTGGTGACGCGCCGCACCCGGCTCGAGGAGCTGGTGGCGCGTTACCACACCCTTGCACAGGCCAAGTTTTACATAGAGCACTTGGGGGCTGATTTCTCGGACTACGTGCGCGAGCATGAGGTGTATCTGGAGGCCCGGCGCACCACCCTGGCCACATTGGAAACTCGCGGCCGTCACCAGGTCATCGAGCGCAACTTCCTGCCCAATTTCGTATTTGGCGACAGCGACATCGTAGTCGCCCTTGGACAGGACGGTCTGGTTGCCAACACGATGAAATATCTGGATGGACAGCCGCTCGTCGGCGTGAACCCGGAGCCTGCTCGCTTCGATGGTGTGCTGCTTCCGTTTCAGCCCATGGATCTGTCCCGGATACTTCCCGAAGTGGAGAAAGACCGGCGTCAGGCCCAGTCCGTCACCATGGCCGAGGCGGCGCTGAGCGACGGCCAGCGGCTGCTGGCGGTGAACGATCTCTTCATCGGGCCGCGAACCCACACGTCGGCGCGCTACGAGATCGAACTGGGCGATCAGAGTGAGAGGCAGTCGTCCAGCGGAATCATCGTCTCGACCGGGCTTGGCTCGTCGGCCTGGATGCGCAGCATCGTCACCGGTTCGCTGGCGATCGCTGGCGCCTATGGCTCGAAGGTGAGTGATGCTTATCGGGCCTGGGCCTGGGATGAACGCATGCTGCAATTCGCGGTGCGCGAGCCTTTTCCGAGCCGCACTTCGCAAACAAGCATGGTGTTCGGCCGGGTAGGTGAAAACGAGAAGCTGACGTTGCGTTCGCTGATGCCGGAAAACGGGGTGATCTTTAGCGACGGGATCGAGGCGGATTACCTCGGATTCTCTTCAGGGATGGTGGCGAGTATCGGGGTGGCGGAACGGGTTGGTCGACTGGTAGTGTGATCGTTTTGCATTGGAAGCTCATGTCCTTTGTGGAGAACTGATGCATGAAGATTAGTCCTGAAGTAGTCGAGGCTGTGTCTGCTAAAACCGGAACGATTCAGGATAAGCTATCGACGATGGCAAACCTTCACTCAGCCCTTAAAACAACTGTAGTCAGCAGCCATAACGAAGGTGGCATCAATTACATCTTGGTCCGCCTTCAAAACGGCAAAGATGATTTCGTCGAAACGTTGCATGCCCGGCCAAACACCTTTTCGACATCAGGTTTTCAGACTACCGATTTTCTTTCACTGCTTGGCTTTAGCCGTTCTGGATGTGCATTCCACCAAAGCGAATGTTTTTGCCGTCAAGTACCAGAAGGGCTGGATATCGAGAGACTGAGCGCCGATGTTGGAAAATCCTTTCAGATATTCCAGAACGCGGTTTCGCACCTAGAGAACTGTGGTCTGTTCATTGAGCAACCCGAGGGATGGGGATTCTTCTACGCCAAGCCAGCGACTCGACGTGTTCATCCCATTCTCCAATGCCGCGGAGACGGACACACCTCGCCTAAGACTGAAAAGATGAAGGAAAGCGAGGATGAGTTTTTCCATTTTGTCTTTACTTGGATTGAAGGTGGAAGCGACAAGGGTTGGACAACTCATTACCGTGCCAAGCACATGCCGCTCTCAAGCGAGTTTCAGTTGGTCATGGGTTTCCTTGGGGGGTTCAATTGGTTTGCCGACTGCCCTGAGTATGACTTCGAGGGCTGCTGGTGGAGATTCTTGCCGTATGAGAAAAGGGGCAACGATGTCTTCGGATCAAATGCTGAAATTGCTCATCGTTGGTTTGACGGACATGCCGCCCATTTTGCAGCGGGAATCCGAGGGTTGTTAGAGGCCCATGCAGTCCTTGAGCCTTGGGGGCTGACTTTCCTTCCTGAAAAGAAAATACCGGCACCTCTAACTTCAACACAAAAGATCACAACGCCCACGGCAAATTCCGCCACTGCACTTCAGCCGATGAAATCCGGATACCAATACGATGTTGCGTTTTCATTTGCTGGAACCGAGCGTTCCCTGGCCGAAAAAATCGCCACCCTTGTCAAAGAGAAAGGCTTTAGTGTCTTCTACGATAACTTCTACCCCGAGCAGTTATGGGGCAAGGATCTCGTGGCTACTTTTGACCAGATTTACCGCAAGGAATCTAGGTACTGTGTCATGTTCCTTTCTCAGGAATATGCAGATCGGATGTGGACAACACATGAGCGTAAAAGTGCTACAGCACGGGCACTTCAAGAGCGAGGCAATGCCTACATTTTGCCGATAAAAGTTGAAGACATAGACATCGATGGCCTCACTCCAACCACTGGGTACGTTTCATTATCGGAAAGCTCCCCGGAACAGATTGCGGAGCTTCTGATCAGCATGCTAAAGACCTGAGCGCATTTCGCCCAGCCGGAGTTCGACCGCCGATTCAACCCATGAGGGCCTTCATCGATGAATATCCCGAGGCCCTGGGGGTCGAAGCCTGAGGAATAGCCAGGAAACCGACACTCATTTCCAAGTTATGTCATGTTGTCCAACAGCCTGATAAAGCCTCTCTAACTGGTCGACCGCAGTCTCATAGAAGGCCATGAGTTCTGGGTGTCTAGCCAGGACGGGATGTTCACCCAAGGCCATTTGTAGATAGCTGGATGCGATGTGAGTGCGGTCCAGGAGCTCGGAATAATGCCCGGGATTAATGCCGCCGTCAGTTTCGATACCGCTCATGTCATGTTCCCCGCCGGTGAGCATTAAGCTTGTACTGAGATTGGCATACTGTAGCGTGTGTACGGTGTTTGGTTGCAATACGCAGGATAGCGGCAGTGAAGATGCGGCTCTCAGTTGGTGCGGCATTCAGCTCTCGTACGGCGGAGGGGCTGCTGGTGGGTCGTTTGCCGGTCCATCAATCCGCTTGCATCTGGTCAAGCCGTGCCTTGACCTCGCGCTTGCCCATCTTCCGGACGGCCGCGATGATGGCGAGCTGCTCTGCCCTTGGGCGCGAGTTGCCGGCCTCCCAATTGTAGATGGTCTGGGCGGAGACGCCCACGAGCGCACCCATCTCCGGCGCTGACAGTTCGAGCCGTGCCCGCTGCGCACGCACACCCTGCGGCTTGAACCGCAGTTTCGTTTCGGATTCCTTGTCGGCAGTAGGCGCGACCTTCTTCGGCGCCATTTTTTCGAGGCGGGATATCTGCTTTTCCAAGGCCTCGATGCGCCGCTTCAAAGCAGCGATATCAGCACGGTAGCGGCTCGATGCCTTCTTGAGGTTTTCGGTTTCGCTGCGAAACTGTCTGCGGACGACACGGGCGATTTCTTCCTTGAGCACGGATGCGATGTTCGGCAATTGGGGTTCCTCATAGCGTACTGGCAAGGGCAAATGGTACAGGGATCGGCCTCATTCAACCGCCCAGATTGATGGCTACGTGTAGGCTGATGGGCTTGATGAGTTTCTTGCGCTACCACTTTTTCGTGATCTGTTAGGATTGTCCTGTCACAAGAAACAATCGCTCACGATCACTTGAATTTCCGGATTTGTCTCCCCCCGAAGTGGGTCAGCGCCAGCGTCCTCGACAAGGCCCTCGGCGGCTCTGGTGGTCCGCATGATTCAGACGTCACATCTGTAACCTTCAGTTTTCCTACAGATTGTAAAGTGATGGTTGATGCTGCAGTCCGCATCCTGTCATTGGCCAATCAATTGAACCTAACTACCCGCCGCGTCAGGCTGGAGTTTGACGAAGGTGAAACAGGTACCATGGGGTACCTGAACAGGATGGGGTTTTTCGACAGCCTGGCGCCGGAGATCGAGGTATTACCTGCACGGCCCAGCGTTTCCGGCGCTTTGGTATACGGGGGTACGAATAGTGACCTTGTCGAAATTGCCAGGATTAATCCAAAGAGTCGGGATCAAGATCTCCCGACACGGTTGTCCAAAGCTGTTGCCGCTTCACTTTCCAAACGCCCAGATGCGTCGCTCATTGAGGGAGCAATTTGGACCGTCTTCGCCGAGTTGATCGATAACGTCTTCTCTCATAGTTCAACCGTGTTGGACGGTTACGCTGCTATGCAGCTTTATAAAAAAGGGCACAGCTTGCGCGTTGTTGTCTCTGACAGCGGTTTAGGCATCATGCATACCCTGCGGCCTTCACTTGAAAGTCAAGCGCCGTCACTTGCCCAACTCTCAGATACGAATCTCCTTGTCGAGGTATTCCGTCAAGGTATTTCTCGCCACGGGCCCGATCGGGGCTGCGGTCTTAAGGGTAGTGCCGAGAAGGCAATGAAATATAAAGCCACACTCGATGTGAGGCTGCCCCAATCGCGCACAACGTTGGTCCCTTCCGGTGGCGCATACAAACCCAATGTTGCTTATTGCTACACCGATTTAGCTTTGATATGGGGCACCCATATTTCTTTCGAATTCAAACTTGACAGCTGAATTGATTTCTGGTTCAATGGCTTCAATGAACGAGATCAGGACGGCCATCTCCTTACGTAATTTGATGGATGCTCCATATGGTTGGGGACGGGAGCAGGGTCGTGAGGTCTTTCAAAGACTTATAAAACAAGTTGAGGCCAGTCCTGGCAGGTTAGTTGTGGAAGTGTCGCTCAAAGGAGTCGAGAGAACTGATATTTCGTTCGCATCCGAGACCGTTGTCGAACTTGCAAAGCGGTATCGTGGAAACAAGGGATTTCTTCTGAGCGATGTTGTGGATGAAGATTTGTTAGAAAACTGGGACGCTGCGGCAGCAAAGAAGTGCCAACCCCTAATGGTCAAGGATGGGGCTAAAAAACGGGTTATTGGCGTTCAACCCAGCCAAGGAAATGCCGCAACCCTAGAATATGTTTTGGAAAAACAGAGCGTGACGGCTGCCGAGATCTCGAGTGTCTTTGACCTTCAAATCACGAATGCCAGTACCAAGCTCAAGCAGCTCTGGGAACAAGGGTTTTTGCTCAGAAGGCAGGAAATAGCGGAGAGTGGCGGACTTGAGTTTCGTTATTTTTCAATCTCGTAGTTGTTGTGTTTTTTTGTAGTCTGGTTCAACAGCTTCAATGAAGCAGAAAGGAAATAGAGATGTGTAAGTTCGAAGTATTCAAAGGGACCAACGGGAATTACTACTTCCGCCTCAAGGCCGCTAATGGCGAAAAGATTGCTCAATCCGAAGGCTATACGACCAAACAGGGGGCTTTGAATGGAATAGCAGCTGTCAGGCGGTGTGCGCCCTTGGCACCCACCGTGGATTTGACATAACGACCGCGGCGAGGAGGAGCGATGTCCAACGGAACAACTCATCAAATAGCTGCAGCAGCGGTTGTAGGGATTGGTTGCCTGGCAGCTGAAAGCGGTCGAGAGCGTAAGACTGAAAAGCCGGTGCTCGGTGCAATCCTTGCTGCTGGTTTTACGAGGCTACCGGACATGCTTGAGCCAGCGACCCATCCAAACCACAGGCAGTTTTTTCATAGCGTCACCTTTGCCGGGATGTTGGGGGTAGCCACTCACAAGGTGTATTGCTGGAAGCCGGACAATCCAGCGGACGAAACTGTGAGGTTCTTTTTGCTGGTATGCGCATCCGCCTATTTCATTCACCTCCTGCTTGATGCGGGCACACCGAAATCCTTGCCGCTGATCGGCAGGCTTTATTGAAAGGAAAGTAATCATGGCAAATCCGAAGAATGTTCATGTCGTAAAGCGTGGCGATCAATGGGGAACGCTGCGTGAAGGTGGGCAGCGTGTAAGCAGTCGGCATGACACCCAAGCTGAGGCGATTAAAGCGGGACGAGATATGGCGCGGGAGGGGAAGGGAGAACTCCTCATTCATGGACGTGACAACCAGATTCGTGCCAGAGATTCCTACGGCAATGACCCCTGTCCCCCGAAGGATAAGAAATGATCAAGGCCGTCTCGGTGGCATGGAGCTGGTATGTTGGAATGGTTTGAAGAATTTCTGGTCATCCTGGCCCACTCGAAAAGAACTCAGCTGGCTATCCTGTTGGGTATCGCAAGCTTCATATCGATTCTGGCCGCTGGTGAATATTTCGTTGGTCGTGTGAACGTGCACGGCGCCCTTGCTCCTTTGACCGATGTGGTACGCGAAGCTTTGCTAGGCCGATATGAAAAAGCCGCATGGACGAGTCTTGGTGCCTTCATGTTGCTTGCAATTAGGGGCTATCGAAAAGACAGGAAGAAATTACTGATGTCCTGATTTTGAGTTTCCAGCTCACCTGGCCTGCATGATGCGGGCATTCTGCTTGCCATCCCAACCAAGCAGGATAACTGCAATGTCGAAGAAAGCGTGTGCTGCCTGCGGCAAGCTGTTCGTTCCGCGACCCCAGATCCCAAACCAACGATTCTGTTCCGACCACGAATGCCAGCGCGAGCGACGCCGACGCACGCAAGCAGAGCGGCGGGCCAGCAAGCCCGAGGCCCGCGTGAGCGACGCGCAGTATCGCCGAGACTGGCGAATCAAGAACCCTGACTACTGGAAGCGCTACCGCGCGACCCATCCCGAATACGCGGAGCGTAATCGGATTCAACAGCGGCAACGCAACAAAGCCCGCAAAAATTCGCATATTGCAAATGAAGCCGTGTGGCCGGCGCATCCCTTTATTGGCGAGCTATACCGGCTGTCACCCGTGACGCGCAGAAAAATTGCAAATGAAGCCGCGTGGATCGTCGAAATCAGCGTCCTGTCTGATCCCGTTGGCATTTTTGGGGTAATTGCAAAGTGAAGCCGTAATGTTGTTAAGGCCGATTTGTTGGTACCGTGATTCGCCTTCGGGCTCGGCTGAGCCACGTGCATGCCATACCCAATCCACCTTCCAGGGAGGAACGGGTCATGACGTAACGACATCGCTCGCCGGGAACGTGTGTGACCTTCGGAGGATGCCCACCATGCGACAGGAAGAGCAAGGCTCAGGACAGGCAACCCAACTTTGCGCGGCCGAGTATGTCCGCATGTCCACAGAGCACCAGCAGTACTCGACCCAAAACCAGGCCGACAAGATCCGCGAGTACGCCGCACGACGCGACATCCGCATCGTCCGAACGTATACCGACGAGGGCAAGAGCGGGCTGAACATCGGCGGCCGGAACGGGCTGAAACAGCTGATTCAGGACGTCGAGTCCGGGCAAGCCAACTTCCAGATCATCCTCGTCTATGACGTCAGTCGGTGGGGCCGCTTCCAGAACGCCGATGAGAGCGCTTATTACGAATACATCTGCCACCGCGCCGGCATCCAGGTGACCTACTGCGCCGAGCAGTTCGAGAACGACGGCTCGCCCGTCTCCACCATCGTCAAGGGCGTGAAGCGCGCGATGGCCGGCGAGTACAGCCGCGAGCTCTCGGCCAAGGTATTCGCCGGCCAATGCCGCCTCATCGAGCTCGGATATCGCCAGGGCGGGCCAGCTGGCTACGGCCTTCGGCGCATGCTCATCGACCAGAACGGCTCGCTCAAGGCCAAACTGGCGCGCGGCGAGCACAAGAGTTTGCAAACCGACCGGGTCATCCTCATGCCAGGTCCCGATGAAGAAGTGGCCATCGTCAACCAGATGTACCGCTGGTTCGTCGAGGATGCCTTGACCGAGTCCGAAATTGCCGTACGCCTCAATCTCCAGAAGATACGCACCGACCTTGGCCGCGAGTGGTCACGGGCCACCGTCAACGAGGTACTCACCAACGAAAAATACATCGGCAACAATGTCTATAACCGGATTTCCTTCAAGCTCAAGAAAGCCCGCGTGGCGAATCCTCCCGACATGTGGATCAAGAAGGAACGGGCCTTCGAGGCCATCGTTCCGCCGGAGCTGTACTACACGGCACAGGGGATTTTTCGGGCTCGTTCGCGGCGTTACTCCGACGACGAGTTGCTCGACCGGCTGCGCCGCCTATACAAGGCCCATGGATATCTGTCAGGCCTCGTCATTAACGAGACCGACGGCATGCCGTGTTCGAGCATTTACGCGCACCGTTTCGGCGGCCTGATCCGGGCCTACCAGATGGTCGGCTTCACACCCGACCGGGATTACCGTTACCTGGAGGTGAATCAGATTCTGCGGCGCCTGCATCCCACGGTCATCGCCGAGGCCGAGGCCAGGATTGCCGACATCGGTGGCGAAGTGGTGCGTGACCCTGCCACTGACCTCCTGGAGGTCAACGGCGAATTCAGCGTGTCGCTGGTTCTGGCGCGCTGCCATGCTACCCCGGCCGGGAACCATCGCTGGAAGGTCCGCTTCGATACCAGCCTGTGCCCGGACATCACGGTGGCGATTCGCCTCGATTACGACAACCATGCTGCCCTGGACTACTACCTACTGCCGCGTCTGGACTTTGGCCAGACAGGCATCTATCTGGCTGACAACAACGCCTTCGAGCTCGACACCTATCGCTTTGACACCCTGGATTACCTGTACGGGATGGCCGAGCGCTTCCGTATCCGGCGGGCGGCATGATTCCGGAACACCGCAGCCGGATGTTCAAGATGGTGCCCGTGGCAAGCGTCAGGGTGCTCAACCCGCGTGAGCGAAATCAGCGGGTGTTCGACGGCATCGTCGAGAACATCAAGTCGGTCGGCCTCAAGAAGCCGGTCATCGTGACTCCGCGCACCGATGAGGCCGGGCAGGACTATTTCCTGCTGGTGTGTGGTGAAGGCCGATTGAACGCGTTGCGCTCTCTCGGCGAAGAAATCATCCCTGCCCTGGTCGTGGACGTCAGCGACGAAGAGGCCTTCGTCATGAGCCTGGTGGAGAACATCGCCCGCCGCCAATACCGGCCGTTGGAAATCCTCTCCAGCATCCGCCAGCTGTTCGAGAAGGGCTACAGCCCCTCCGCCATCAGTACCAAGACGGGACTCACGCCGACCTACGTATCGGGGATTCTGAGCCTCTTGAAACAGGGTGAAGAGCGCCTGCTCATCGCCGTCGAGAAGGGCATGGTGCCGCTCAACACGGCCTTGGATATCGTCGCCGCCGGGGAGAATGAACGCGAGCTGCAGTCCGCGATGCAGGACGCCTACGAAGCAGGGACGCTGCGTGGCAAGAAATTACAACTTACACGACGCATCATCGAGCGGCGCCGCACCCTTGGTGCTTCGATGGCCCGTCGCGCCGCGCGCAAAGCTGTCGACATCACCAAGTCCAGCCTGGTCCGGGTCTACGAGAAGGAAGTCGAGCGGAAGAAGGTCACGCTCAAGAAGGCGGATCTGACCCAGAAACGACTGCTGTTCATCGTCAGCGCTCTGCGCCAGCTGTTGGCGAGTGAAAACTTCGTGAACCTGCTGCGGGCCGAGCGGCTGGATGCCATGCCGAAATACCTCGCGGACCGCGTCTGGCCCGATAAGGTGGCGCGATGACCCAGGTTACTCTGGCGTTTACGCCACAGGTTCTGCGGGTTCCTCTGGCGAACATCCTGCCTTCGCGCATGCTGCCGGCGTCTGTCCCAGGTTCGGTCAAGTACGTGCAAATCCGCTGCTCCATCCAGGACGTAGGTGTCATCGAGCCTCTGTCCGTCACCGTCTCCGACTCCGCGGCCGGCCAATACCTGCTGCTGGACGGACATGTGCGGCTGATGGCGATGCGCGAGCTGGGTTTTGAGGAAGCACCATGTCTGCTGGCGAATGACGACGAGGCCTACACCTACAACAGCAAGATCAATCGGCTTTCGACCCTTCAAGAGACGCGCATGCTCCAGGAGGCGGTCAACAAGGGCGTCTCCATGGAGCACCTCGCGCGCGCCCTGAATGTCGACGTCAGCCATGTCCTGAAAAAGCTGACCCTCCTGGAGGGAATCTGCCCGGAGGCAGTGGCGCTCCTCAAAGACCGCCAGTTCTCGGTGGAAATTGCGCGCGTGCTCCGCAAGATGAAGCCGACGCGGCAGGTGGAGTGCATCGAGCTCATGCTCTCAGCGAACAGCCTGACCATGAACTATGCTGAGGCCCTGTTGGCCGCCACCCCTGTCGAGATGCTGGTGGACGGAACCAAGCCTTCCATCATGAAAGGCGTCACGCCCGAGCAGATGGCGCGCATGGAACGTGAGATGGCCAACCTGCAGGGGCAGTACAAGCTCATCGAAGAAAGCTATGCCGAGGATGTGTTGAATCTGGTCCTGGCGCAAGGCTATCTGACGAAGCTGCTTGAGAATGATGCGGTGAAGCGCTACGTCATCAAGCAAAGCCAGGACATTTATGAGCAGCTGAAGTTGATTGCCGAGCTGAACTCGCTCGACCAGCCGTGAAAGGTGTTCTTTAACAATTCGGACAATTCGTCCGAGGAGATCGCCGTTGGTGGGGCGGCGACCTCCTCCGGACATTTCCTACTGGGCGTGCGTGTCACAGTGGAGACTCGGATCGGCAATAAAGCGACTGCACATTCGTACCCTAGAGACCGTCTCGACTAGTGGTGGTGCTCGATAGTTGGAAGGAGTGAAACGCTCCCTTCACCGGAATGGGTATAGAGGACACGAAGCAACGCTTCGGTTTTGCAACGGTCAACCCCCGTGCTTTTACTGGCCACTTCAAGCGACTGTCCGCGGAAGAACTGTTCGATGGCCGTCAGCGCGCGCACATAACAATCATCTCCAAGTAATGGCAATCCAAGCTTCCTGAATTCTTCTCCCACGTGTCTCTTGGAAACGCCCAGGGCATCCGCAATCGACGCGTGAGATCCCTTATGGTTCAGCCACAATTCTCGTAACGATCGTTCACTGCTCTTCGCGATGGGACCGAAACGTGATTTTGGTTTGATCTTGTCAGGCTGCGCGCCCAGAAAGATGCTTACCGCCTCGTCAGGCTCGTCCCAGAGCAATGCTAGAGCAAGAGCAAAAGCTGCAACACTCGCAGGCTTTGTGCGCGCGTGCCCCGTGTGATCTAACCACGGAGAAAACTCATTGTCTCGCTTGCCCATGCTGGCGGGAAAATGCTCGCCTAGCCAACTTGCTGGCAGCTGCTCCTTGGCTTCATCGCTAAGGTATCTGGCGCTCTTGGAGGGCATAACCTTCAGACCCTTGAGCACTGCGCGATCCCTGACAACCTTGCCTGCGCAGCCGTAATGGACGGGAGCCCGAGCGTTTTCCAACAGTGATGCCATGATCGAGGCATACCGCTGTACCACAGGGGACGCCAGGGCCATGCGCTGATCGGAAAATGTCCGGTCAGCCGCGTATGCCACGGCCATGTCAGGATTCAAGTCAGGCGCAGCGCCGTCGGTTACGTAGCTCGACAACGGCCTCATGTGCTTGAGACACCAGGTTACGCCGGTGAGCTGATGGATCCTTCGCCAGTAAGAGACCCCCCAGTAGTCCAGGTCTTCGGCCACGCAATCACGACACAAGCCCATCACCCGGCTCCCGCGGACAGCGAACTGCAGATACCGCTTATCTCCGAAGTCGGGCGGGGCTGCGTTTTCAGAATCGTAATTGACCACGCATTTCTGCGCAGGAACAAGGCTATGTGAGCACATCAGCTCATGTGCGCTCATCCCGAGCGCAGCACGGAGTTCTTCGAGAAGTGCGGCGGCGGTTGCCGGTGCCTGTTCAATGATGCCAGCGCCACGCAGTGCTTTTGCGAGCTCCTGATTGTTGTGGAGTACGTTCTCGTTGCGCAGCCGGGGCAAATACGTGCAGGCGAGTTCGTCAGGGAAAAGCATGGACAGGCGCATGGTCTCACTCCCTCGTGGCGTGTGTTGGATCCGGTGGCGCAAGGACGCGTAACGAGCGAATCACCGTGGCCAGTGCCTCCGCATGCCGAGGACTCCCGTCCCACGCAAATGCGATCGCCTCCAGCAACTCACGATTCTCGCGTACGCGATCAACCGATGTACCGCTCAGCGAACCCATCAAGAATTCGCATAGCCTATGCATAAGCGGGGTAACACGCGCCGCCTGCCCGGACAGCAGTCGACTGATCTGGGACTGGCTGACGTCCAATGCCATCGCCATTTCAGACTGGGACAGCCCGCTACGTCGAGCGAGTTCTCGTAACAACGGCTGAGACGGTGTCGAGCATCTATCGAGCATGCCTAAATTATGCATTTATGCGCCTTGAAAGCAAGAACCCCGTCGTCCGCCCACCCCGGAGTTCAATGAAGCCGCTGGGCACGTAGCTTCACCCTGGCTTCCCGCGCATACTTCATTCGTGGATACTTCACACGCCTTAGCTGACTGGCCCGTTACCCTTCCGGCCCTGGCCCCAGGTGAGACGCTGTATAGCTGGTGCGGGACATTTCACAGGCGTGCTTTTACGGGAAACGTACTCGCCACAAGCCGGCTTCTTTTCGGGGCCAACTATGCTGCGCTGTTACACGATTTTCCGGCGCGTTTGGGCGAGCTCGAGCAACGTACCCGGGGTGTCATCGGTTCGGCACGCGAAATTGCGCGACACCACACGCTACTCGGCTACTTCCTTCCGTTCCTGGATGCCGAACGCGGCGAGACCATTCTGTCTGGAGTCGCGGCGGGGTCCGTCCCTGATCTCAAGATGAGACTAGGCATACCCGCCAGTGGAGTCGGCGGATACCACCCACTGCGTTGCTGTCCGGAATGCATCGAGAACGACAAAGTGACTTTGGGTTGGCCTATCTGGCATGTGGAGCAACAAGCTCCCTCCGCCCTCGTCTGCACTCAACACGGGCGGCCGCTTGTCCAGACCTGGCATCGAGCGTCTCCGGTTCATCAGCGCGAATGGCTTATTCCGGATGCAAGCCCGGCGACTGACCGCCATGAGATCAAGCTGCCGAATCGCGAGGTGCATGAGCTCTTACATCAACTGGCCGAGTTATCAGCACGCCTTTTTGGCGTCGAGCCGGGCCTTTGGCATCAAGCAAAGCTGACGGCGGTCTATCGGCGCTGGGCACGCGATCATGGGGCCCTCACAAAATCCGGCAGCTTGCGGCATTCGACGTTCGAGGCGGCGATGGCGCCCCGCTTCAATCACCTGCGTGACTCCTTTCTGGCGCTGTCGCCGACGCCCATCGAGTTGTGCCTCGAAACGATCATGGGCTCAGCAATCCGGAACTCGCCCAGGCCGATCCATCCTCTCAAGCATCTGGTCCTTCTTATTGCCATGTTCGGCGAGGCATCCGCGGCAATGGCGGCGCTCGATCAGGAAGACGTCGACGATCTGGATTCGAGGATGACGGAGCACGTCCGGAGCTCATTTGAAGAAGATGCGGCAGGCGAACAAACACCTGACAAAAAAGCCGTATTCCTTGCCTTCGTGGAACAGGGGCGAAGCATACGTGCAGCGGCGGCTGCAGCCGGCGTTTCAACTGGCACGGGCGTGCGGTGGGCGCAGCAGCATGGCATCGCGTTTACGCCGCGCAAGAAGCTAATGCACGAAGCTGTCATCGAAGACATCCGTGCAGACCTAAAGAGTGGGCTCGACAGGACGACCGTGGCCGCCAATTATGGGGTCTCACTCGCGTCCATTAACCGGTTGCTCTCCACCGAGCATGACCTGCGCGACACCTGGAGCAGCGTCAGACATGAGGCAGCGCGCGAGAAAAATCGCGCCAGCCTGTTGGGGCTGATCGACAGTCAGCCCACCATTTCCGTTTCACAGCTGCGCAAGACAGGAGGCAGTGGATGGACTTGGCTATACCGCCACGACAAGGCATGGCTGGAGAAGACGCTGCCGACACTCTGGACCAGTCCGCCCGACAATCCAGGAGAACCGACGACGGGCTGAAGCGTGGGCGGCTATTCTCCTGCGCGTTTACTCGGTGAGCCTTCTATTCCCTTCATGAGCTCTGCCAGGGACGCCATTGCGTGCATCTTGGATCCTTCCATACGCATGTCTTCTGCCGGCAAAGTGTCTCTGAGCACGTCCCTCTCGGCCTGTTTGTTGCGTTCACGGGTGTCCTGGGCCTTCAGCTTCGCAGCGGCTGATTTTTGCTTGCGTGCCCTGGGCGGAGGAGTGCCTTCGGAGGCACGAGTGGTGAACCCGGCATCCACGGGGGGCGCGTCTTCTATATCCGGTTTCGGAATCGATTTGCGCCAGATTCTTGCGTAATACTCAACCGGAATGTCCGTTTTCGACCATTGCAGCAACAGCAGAGGATCCCGGTTCGCGAACCCGTCGCAAAGTGGGCGTATGTCATCGAAACCTTCATCCCGATAGACATGCTCAATGTCCTCTGGCGTGACCTGCGTGCCGCCATCCAGCAGGACGTTCAACTGTGCCGTGCTCCAAAGAGTCAGTCCAATGCGCGGGATGCCGCCAGAGCGCCTTTTGAGTAGCGCCGAACAACCCGCTTCGTCAGTGGGTGGATCATCCAAGAGGTAGTACGCCCGGATACCCTGGTACACCGTATCCCAGTCATCGTCGTCTTCACCGACGGCGCCGTGCGGGTGAAAGAATGCCTGCGGCCGCTCCAGAGACCGCGTGAGATTCTGCGTGTAGGTTGGAAGCCACGTGAAGCCAAGCGGGTTGCCAATCAGCACCAGCGGTATCCCGCTGTTAGCCAGGTTAAGCAAGAACAAATGCACTTTCTCGGCATGTTCGGAATGGACGAGATTGAGGAGTTGGATCTCATCGATGATCAACACACCCAGATACAGGCTATGCAGCTTGCTGATCACTGCTCCGGCAAGGCGGTCCAGCGTTTTGTATTTCTTGGGCAAATCAGTCGCGTGGCTGGTACCCAGGCTTTCGTCGATTCCAAGGAGAATGGCATTCAGCAATCCGCCCCGGGAGCCGTCGTGGCTCATGCCGACAAACAGATACGAGAGTTGCGTCGCCGTCTTCCACAGCGCGGCCGGCTCTTCGGAATGGCGGATCACCTGCTCACCCAGCAACCGCAAGGTATGCTTGACGGTGACAGACTTGGATGTACCCGTTATTCCTTTGATGACCAGAAGACACGCGCCTGGGGCTGGAGCCTGCTTGATGAAATCCCCGCCCGCCAAGCCCTTGGTCAACGCATCATTCACCAGGCGCCTGCCTTGGGGAACGGTGGGGTTGCGCATGCGCAGGGAATGACGATGCATGTTGATGATCGTCATCGCCGTCTTCAATGATTGCTGCGACGGATGCAGAGGCGTTTTCTCGGCAATCAGCAGTTCGTGCCGCTGAATGATCGTCAGGCTGCGAATATCGAGACCTTCGAGTGGATTGAAGCGCAGGGCCTCACTTATTTCCTCTATCGTCTCAAATGTCGGCAGGTACCGGGTCAGCGGATTGGGCGCGTAATACCAGTGGGGATTGCTCATGGTCTGTTAAGCCTCCGGCGTGCTTGTGGGCAATTTTTGGATGGCGGCGCGGAGCAGCGAATTACGGGGCCTGGATCGCCCCTCACTGCGCGGGGGTATCAGGGTCGCGGGCGATGGAGCCTCGCTTACGCGCTCTGATGTCGCCGTCTCGGAGGCTTCGGGTTGCGGTGCTGGCTGGGTCTCGCCACCCGCCTCGCTCACGGCATTTCTGGCGAGCTCGGGGACCGGCATGCCATACAAGCTCTCGGCTTTCTCCGCATCCCGGTTCTCTCGTTTGTTTCGACGCAGTTCAGCCTTTGATGGCGTTTTTCCGACGCTCGCCAGCGCGGCCTGATAGGCCTCTTCAGCGTCGGCATCGGCAGCGCGTTGCCTGGCTTCCATTTCACCGAGTTTCCTATCTCGGGCATCGTTGAGCTCGATGTGCTCTGACGCCTCGACGTGATCACGATCGATCATGTCCGGGATGGTCATCACATATGGGAGATCGGGGTCTCGGATTTTCAAGACTTTCAAGGTCAGTTCGATTTGCTCGCCCGTCTCCAGATCCAGATACCAGATGCGCCGCGGCCTATAGGGGTCGACCAGGAATGAGGCCCGGAAGTAGTCGGGATCCAGCTTTCCGCCTCGTCTCGCCTCCTCGCAGCGTCGCAAAATGATGGGGTGGTCGCTGACATAGGTGATGTGGTTGATGAACTCGACCTTTTTCTCGCCATTTCGACGATGAAGACGGATGCCTTTTGGTGTGAATGTCCCGTCGTACTGGGGCAATAGATGGCGTCGGCCCAGATCGATGGCGTGCGCCGTTCTGGCTATGCGTCCCAGGCGGATCATTTCAAGCGTCATGGCCAGCCGAGTCGGCGGCACGTTCTTCAGACGCATGCGGAGGGAACGGTTGTCATCGAGCTCCGCGGTGTTGTGAACATGGATTGCACGCACGACTTCGCGAATTCCCTCAAGCATGGTGTGGCGAGCACGGTCCGTGGCTGAGACCTCTCCGCGTTCCTTGAATCTCCCGTAGGTGGATCCCGTCAGTTTGTGGTCGACGAGGCGATGCAGAATGTGATGACCGCTTTCAGCCAAAGGGTTGAGGTCGGATCGCATCTTCGGAACGAAGTGGATGTTCGTTCCGATACCCTCCGCACAGCGTTTGATCTCCTCGTTCCGCAGGTCGGTATTGTCGGCCCAGAGATTTTCGAACCACATGGGAATGAAATCTTCCGCCGGGAGTTCGTCATCGAGACTAAGGTCCTCCAACATGCCGCGTTTGTCCGGATCCATGGCGTTGTATTGAGCGAGGCGCACAGTCGTGGCAGAGGGTGGATCAAAGCCCATGTAGAGACCCGGGATGTATCCGAACATCGCATCCACGACGATGATTCGATGCCCTCCGCCCACTCTCGCCAGCCGGTCGATGGCACGCACAAACTGCAGATCCGGGGGCGTACTGTCGATTCCGCCACGCTGGCCGATGGCATAGACGTCATCCGAAGCAGAACCCATGATCGCCCGGTAACTCTTGTCAAACTTGGCGGGTGGCAAATGCTTTCGCCATGCAACCGCGCCTGCATCGTCCTTGGTTCCCCAGTAGCGGAACTGGGAAGCGGTCGGACGTTGCTCGACGGGCAGCCACTCCAGTTCGGTGGAACCATTGGGTTTTTGTACGGCCACGCTGTAGAAATCGGTCCACATCCGCCGAAGCGCCATTGCTTCGGTTGTGCCTCGGATCACCCAGGTGTCGTAGCAAAACTTGATGGTCTTGGCGTGCTGGCTCCCTTCCTCGACATTGAGCCCCGCGAGATCCCCGCGACCCTGCCTGACTGCTGCGTTCGGACGCCCCCGCTTCACAGCACCGGCTTTCCTGGCCTTGCCGTGCCCACCCATTGCGTCACCAAACCCAATGAGAGCGCCTCTGACGCTGCCCCCGGCCCAGAACATGTCAAGGCAGCGCACGATCTCGTTAGTCGTACGGCGCAACCGCCCCGGCAGGGATTCATCAAACGCCTTGCCGCGTTTGACCATGCGTTTCCGCACACCGGGATCGAGGAAGTCGACAAGCCTCGGATCAGCTAGCGCCTCGCGAGCCCGGGCTTCCACCAAGGCACGGCGGCATTCAGGATCGAACAAGAGCTCTTTGTCAGTTGAGGTGACAAGCGGTTCGATGAGTGCCCAGCGCATTTTCAGCTTCGTCAAGGCGACAGATTCCGATTGGCCCTTTCGCTTGAACTTCTTGTTCAGATCCTCGTCGGTCCAGTTGGTCGCGGGTCGGGCTTTGAATTCATGAACGGCCAAGACAGGGCGAGACGAATTGAGCTGGCTCTCGACCTGGTCAAGCTCAAAGAGCCGTGGACGCAGGTAGTAGTGCCGCCCTTTTTTGTGCCGGGCTGTGGTCGGGATCATGACCAAGCAATTAAGGCCGCTGTTCACGTAGAGCACCAGATGGGGCTCTCTCAGCAGAGGGAGTAGGTCATCGTCGGCGAGGCCTGCTACAAACGTCACCGCGACTCCCGGAATCAGGCTATGCATGGAGAGCCTCCAAAATGTACCGGCGCAGCGCCCCTCGAAGGGCACGTCCACCGGGGCTGATGGGGTCCTCCATCAGGATCTCCTGGTTCAGATCGACATCAATTGCCTGGGTCCAGAAGATGTTGTGCACGGCAAGGTCAGCTTCCGCCTGCGCCAGCCCCTCGTCGGTCACCAGGCGATCGCGCCACTCCAGCGGGGGGAGTTTGCTGAGCGACTCGCCATGACGATCAAGCAACCGCTCGCGTGCGGTTCTCGCTCGGTGGTTTGGGGGTAAGCAGGCCGCGCTCGAATACAGTTCGAGTTGGCCTAGCAGGGGACCCGGATAGAGGCTTCGATCCGCCAGAAAATAGGGCCACCCGAGCTCTTTCGCGTAGCGCCGCTCGATCTCCAGCTTCTCGGGGCCTCGTGAGATGGGGTCGATATCCCCGGTGTATTTCTCGCTTTGAAGCGGCTTGATGGATACCAGCGCGCATCGCGTTTCTTCTGGTGGCAGCCAGGCCAGCGTGGCAACCAGATCCATCGTCCAGATATAAGGAATGTTTGTGCCGACGAAGCAGCCGTGGTCGATTCCTGCGGCCTTGCAGAGTGCCAGCGTGCCAGAGGTCCAGTCCAACTTGGGGTCAAGATCGGCATGGAAGCCATACAGCGGACCGGCACTCGCCCATGGCCACATGGGGAATTGTTCCCGTACATGACAGCCGACCCAGGCAAGGAGCAAGGCGATCAGCCACTCGCTTCTGCACAGAAAGTGCATGTCGCGGCCGAAGGGCGGGACTTTTCCGAAGGTCTGAACCGATACGGGCGACGCATTCCAGCGCATCAGCTGGATGAACGCTTTATATGCATCGCCATGGCCGAAGCCTCGCCCCTCTGCGATGTATCTGGCGATCAGCGCTTTTGTAACGCGCGGCGCGGCCACGGTCAGGATTCCACTTCGGGCCGTTGCGTCCCCGCAGGGCACGTGACCGTGCAGTTCTTGGATCCTGGAGCATTTCCCCTGAGATTTTGTGCCCGAACCCTTCTCGGTGGACAGGCCTCGGTGGAAACCAGTCGGCGCTTGGGCCCTGGCTCGCTTGGGTTTAAAGCGTCGTATTCAATTTCGGGCGAACGAGTTCGCCCATTGTGCTCACAAAACAACATGGCAGCCTCCGGCTCTCCACCTTGGGGAAGCCAAGGAGGGAGTTCACAAATGTGAATAAATGTTCAGCCGGAGCTTGACAAGACGGGTGGCATCGACCAGACTGCCACTCAAGCGTTGTACAAACTTGATTCGTCAAGGCACGCCGGAAGCCGCCTGCGCTAACAGGGGGCTTTCTTTTTTCCGAGCTGGGTTTTGCTTATGCAGGTTGCGCCTGCCGGTTCCCCTCCCCCTCCTCTTCGTTTACGGCCTTGTCCCACTGATCCCTGCTTACGAAGGTCAGCCCTTCTGCGGACTCAGCGAGCCCGGATTTCAATCCCAGAAGCACGCAAATCGTGTGGCTTTGACCCCTGAGCCCAAGCTTGCGCCCAGCCAGAATCTGGTAGGTCAGCTGCGCTGAAACACCATTCCGCCGCGCCCATTCGGAAATCGAAAGGCCTCGCCTTGCGAATTCGGCGCGGACGTCCTCAACTGTGCAAACAGGTACAATGTTGTTCAAAGTGATTTCCGAGGTTCTTCTACATGATCACAGATGTTCACTCTTGTGAACATAGTAGCAGTTCTTGCGCGACGGTCAACACCCCCTCATTCGGGCGACGACTGCGGCAGGAGCGGGAGCGGCTCGGCATGACCCAGGTCGAGATGGCGCTTGCCGGCGGCGTAAAGAGGACCACCCAGCATCTGTATGAAACCGATGTTCGGGTACCGGACATCAACTACCTCACGCGCCTTAAGGATGCGGGGGCCGATCTTGCTTACCTGGTTCTGGGGGAACGCCACGGACCGGCGCAACCCAATTCGCTCACGATCCCCTACGCGCTCCTGTCAAACGTGTTTCGCGTGGTCGACGAGTTTTGCGTTGATGAGAACGGCAAGCCGTTGCGACGCGAGACCCGTCTTCGCTTCTTCCAGCTGCTCTGCGTTTCGCTCAAGGACCGATCGGAAGACGAAACAAACATCGATGCGCTACGCGCAGAACTGACGCGCTTTACCGGCACCTGAGTTCGCGCCTATGCGGTTGCAAGCCCTGACAATAGAAACGCACATCCGCCGCCTGTCAGCCGCGGTGGACTACTTCTGGTCAGCAGCCTGGTGGTGGTCACTTCGTTGCTGGTTTGCCGAACGTCGCCTAAGCAAGGCCCTCGACCATTACGGTGAAAACTCGCTCGAGGTGCGCCGCTGCACTCTCAGGTATCAAGAGCTTTTTTTCGGGGTCAGATACTGGCGGACCGCGCCACCGCTGGTGAGACGCGCAATAGAAACTGCGGAAAGCGAGGGTGTGCCACGCGCTGACTTGCAGCTACTCGCCCTCAATCGCGACGTGCGTCAGCTTGACGACAGGATTCTTGTCCGGCGTTCCTGGTGGATGCCAGTGTTCGCTTACGTGGCGCCTGTTGTGATGGTCTGCAACTGGGCCTACATGACGGCGTTTGTTTTGGTGTCCCCAGGACCTGGGTTTGCCAAGACCGTAGCGGCGTTCGTAATTACGTCGCTCTATTGGCTAATGTGGCCCGGATTTGCCCTCTACTCGACGCGCGCATATGCCGCCGTTAAACGCTCAGGCGCGATGGTTCAGGAAATCGCACGTTTGACAAACATGCCAGCGAAGATCCACCCCTTGTCTGACAAGAGCAGGGCGTAGAGGATGTGGACCTACAATCACGAACACCAAAACATGGCCTTGGGTGGCATTACCCCCAAATAGCGGTTGGCCAGGCCCCAGTGACCACTACTTCTTGAGGCGATGGGAAATGGGAGGGTTACCGTAATAACCAATATCGAACAGGAGTGGGGGGCAATCGCTGTGAACGTCTTTGAATTACGCAATCAGCTTGTTGGTGACTACGGTGCGTTTGCCCGCTCATTCACCAAGATCAAGTCGGCAGATATCCGCGAACAGTTGCATGAGATTTATGCGGGTGATCGGTTTTGGCCTGAACCGCTTCTCCAGATCAACCCGAACTATATGGTCGGCCCGACAGTGGCAGACCTTTCTCAAGCAGGGGAGCTTCATCCTCTCTGCGCTTCGATTTTCCAGAACAAGGATGAGGCCAGTGGAGTTTTGAGTCCATTGCGGCTACATACGCATCAATTCCAGGCATTATCAGCAGGAAAATCGGGGGCAAGTTACGTTGTGACCACCGGAACGGGTTCCGGCAAGTCACTTTGTTTTTTCATCCCGATCATCGACGCGATTCTGCGTGAAAAGGCGACAGACTCAACGCCACGTACCCGGGCGATTATCGTCTACCCAATGAATGCGCTGGCCAATAGCCAGAAGGAGGAACTGGAGAAATTTCTTCAGCACATCACCCCGAGCCCGCTGACATTTGCACGCTACACAGGTCAGGAAGACTCGGCACTCAGGGAAAGCATTTCGAACAACCCTCCCGACATCTTGTTAACCAACTTTGTCATGCTTGAGTACCTGATGACACGTCAGGACCCAATTGACAAGAAAGTCATCGGGAATTGTGCGGGGCTCCGGTTCCTTGTTCTTGATGAACTGCATACCTATCGCGGACGGCAAGGGGCAGATGTGGCGCTCCTCGTCCGTCGAATCAAGGCCTCGCTAGCCGGTCCAAAGATGCAATGCATCGGCACGTCCGCGACAATGGCAAGCGGAAATGAGCTCGACCGCAAGCAGGCCGTGGCCGAGGTGTCCTCGAAGCTATTCGGCACAGACATCACCACCAACAATATCATCGGCGAAACCCTGCGCCGAGTTACTCACGCGGAAAAAACGGCGCAATCCGTCAAAACCGAACTAGCTTCAGTCCTGACTTCGAAAATTTCGCCAACACTCACCGATGCTCAGCTTTTTGACCATCCGTTAGCCATTTGGGTCGAGACCCGCCTGGGACTGGAGAGCGAAAACGGCAAGTGGGTGCGGGCCAAGCCCCAAAAGCTATCGACAGCCGTTGAATGGCTAAGTGAAGACAGCGGTATCCCCCCCAAGCAGTGCGCAGAACAACTGCAGAAATTCCTGATGCTTACATCGCTGGCGGAGGCCGACCGGGCCGCAGGACATCACACAAACTCGCGAGGGTTTTTTGCCTTTAGGTTGCATCAATTTATCTCCGGTGCTGGTACGGCCTACAGCACGATTGATCCACCTGGATTTCGGGTAGTTACCACTAATGGACAGCAGTACCTGCCCGGGCAAGATTCCAAGCGTTTGTACCCAGTCCATTTTTGCCGCGACTGTGGCCAAGAGTATTACCCCGTGCTGCTGGATGATCATGATGGCATCAAGCAAGTACTCCCGCGCGAAATTGAAGATATTCCCGTTCCACAAGAGTCTGAAGGCGATGCCGCAGCATCAAGTCAACGGCATGGCTTCCTTGCTTTGCATCCGGATGATGGGTCGTTGGATTTTTCCGACCGCATCGAGGACTATCCCGAAAGCTGGCTGGAATACGATGCCCAAGGGCTTCCCAGACTAAAGGCGGTGCCGGCGCGTCAATATCGGGCCAAGGTAATCAAGGTCGAGCCAACGGGTGCCATCGGAACCGGGACGAGCGGATGGTTTTTGCCAGGGAAATTCCGTTTCTGCCTTAACTGCAAAACGGTGCATTCCGCTCAGGGTAAGGATAGTAATCGGCTGGCCTCCCTGTCTTCGGAAGGACGTTCATCGGCGACCAGCATCTTCACGCACTCGATACTGCGCTGGATGGATGGCCAGTCAGGCCAAAGCATTCCTCCGTCCAGGAGGAAGGTGCTGGGCTTCACAGACAATCGCCAGGATGCCGCGCTTCAGGCAGGCCATTTCAACGACTTCCTCTTCGTCAGCATCTTACGGGCCGGTATCCTTGGCGCGGTCAATAAGGCCGTGGATGACGGTCTCACCGCAGACCGCATCGGCCAGGCCGTTTCGCGTGCCCTGGGGTTTGATCGCGCCGATTTACGCGATGAGTGGCTAGTGAATCCGGAACTCTCGGGAGTTCAATTTCTGAACGCCCAACGTACCCTCCGCGAAATGCTCGGCTATCGGGTATGGGTGGACCAGCGGCGGGGATGGCGCTATACCAATCCAAACCTGGAGCAACTTGGACTGCTCTCAGTCGAATATGAGGGATTGGCAGAATTCGTTGCCGATGACTCCAAATTCACCGGTACCCACGATCTACTGGTGGATGTTCGCCCGGAAACACGGCTAGATGTATTCCGCGAACTTTTCGATGCCATGCGCCAGGGGCTTGCGGTCACAGCCGATGTTCTCGCTGCACCTGAAGCGGAAGCCCTCAAGACTCGCTCACGCGACCTACTGCGAGCACCATGGGGTTTTGGCCGAGAGGAGCGGCCCAAGACATCTCGCTACCTGATGCCCCAGGCGCCCAATCGGCGGGACAACAGTCTGGGCGACGAGGATCTGATCATCCGGGCTGGTCCGCAAAGTGCTCTGGGACGGACCCTCCGATCCGCAGGACTATGGCACAACGACCCGCGTGTGGCCGCGCTACGTCGAGACGAATATGACCGACTGCTCGATAGCATGTTGCGAGCGGCCGCCCGTGCCGGGCTGGTTGTTGATGTGCCGAGTCCGTTCAACGGCTTCACCGGTTGGCAACTGAGTGCCAGTTGCGTGCTGTTCAAGCTTGGCGATGGCTCCGCGCAGCGTGGCGCCATGGACAATGCCTATTTCCGCAGCCTGTATGCCAATTTGGCTGATGCTCTTTCCAGCGGCTATCACGTGTTTCACTATGAGGCCCGTGAGCACACCGCCCAGGTTGATGCGGATCGACGGGAAATCCGGGAAATGCGCTTTCGTTTTGGCGATACGGAAAAGGAAGCGCTGAAGTCTCGCGCTGCGCAATTGACGGAGATCGGCGAGAACAACCGCTTTCTGCCAGTGATGTTCTGCTCACCGACGATGGAACTCGGTGTGGATATTTCGGCGCTCAACACCGTTTATCTGCGCAACGTGCCACCGACCCCGGCAAACTATGCCCAGCGTAGTGGCCGCGCCGGACGTAGTGGTATGCCTGCACTAATCCTGACCTATTGCGCCGCCAAGAGCCCTCACGACCAATTCTTTTTCGCCGATCCTCCGGCGATGGTGCATGGCGAGGTACGCGCACCAACGCTTGATCTCGCCAACGAAGATCTGGTTCGCAGCCACTTGCAGGCCGTCTGGCTGGCGGCTACCGAATGGCGACTCTCTCCCTCCATTGCTGAAGTTATCGATCCCGACGAAAAAGGCGGCCTCCCATTGCGATCCGAGGTCACCGAAGCCTTGTCGCGCCCATCCATCGTTCCGTTAGCCAATGCTCGGGTTAGCAAAGTCCTGGACCTAATCGAATCCGAGCTTAGCCCGGAAGCGGCGCCATGGTTCAAAGGCAAGCAGCAGCTTGCCGAGGAAGTTACGACCCATGCTTTCGCACGCTTCAATCACGCATTTTCCCGTTGGCGCGACCTCTTCATGAGCGCCGCTCGACAACGCGATCTAGCCCGCAAGACCATGGATACCCACAATCTGCCGGAACGCGAGCGTACTGCTGCACGCATTCTCCATGGTCAGGCCATGGATCAGCTTGCGCTTCTTCAGCGCGGCAAGGAAAGCCTATCGAGCGACTTCTACACCTACCGATATCTGGCTACCGAGGGCTTCATGCCCGGATACAACTTCCCCCGACTGCCGCTCACCGCCTTCATCCCCGGCAGTACCGACCGGGGGCGCGGCGCCTATCTCCAGCGCCCGCGTTTCCTGGCGCTCTCGGAGTTCGGGCCCCGTAGCCTGGTCTATCACGAGGGGCGTGCCTACCGGGTTGTTGCTGCCGCGCTTGGCGTCCGGCAAGGTGAAACGCTCGATGGTGGGCAGTTGCCAACCGAGACGGTCATGGTGTGCCGCACCTGTGGCGCTGCCCATTTTCAGTCGGATGGGGGCGACCATGATGTCTCCCATTGCCGTTCGTGTGGCGTCGCCCTGACCGACAACGTTGAGATTGTTCGCAATCTCTACCGTATCGAGAACGTGCGCACCAGTCCGGCCGATCGGATCACCGTTAATGACGAAGAACGGCTACGACAGGGATTTGAGCTGCAAACTACCTTCCGCTGGGCACGACGGGAGAACGGTCAGCCTGATGTCCGCTCTGCCAAAGCAGTCGATGCTGAAGGCGAGACCGCCATCCTGCGCTATGGCCCAAGCACCGAGATCAGCCGCTTGAACAAGGGGCTCCGCCGCCGCGCCAACCAGACCCAGCATGGCTTCCGTATCAACCCCATGAATGGTGCCTGGTCCAAGCTCGAAGATGAGGATGGGGAGGTCAATGACGACCCCACGCGGATCGCCAGCCAATGGATCGTCCCGTGGGTGCGCGACCAGAAGAATGCCTTGCTTCTACTCTTGCCCCATGCCGACATTACGGAAACAACCGTGGCCACGGTGCAATATGCGCTGAAGCGTGGCATCGAGGCGGTCTATCAACTCGAAGAATCCGAGTTGTTGGCCGAGCCCATGCCAGATCGTAAGCGTCGTAGCGGCGTGCTCTTCTACGAAGCCACCGAAGGCGGCGCGGGCGTGCTCTCACGCCTCGTCGGCGAGCCGGAAGCGATTTCCCGGATCGCTCACGCCGCACTGCGTCTGTTGCACCTTGATGTTCCAGATCACGGCCAAGTGCTGCCCGCTATCGATGCATTGCAAGATGTCGCAAACGCAAACTGCGTCGCCGGTTGTTATCGCTGCATCCTCTCCTACTACAACCAGCCCGATCATCCGGTCATTGATCGCCGCGACCGTCTGGCCCGTTCCATTCTTCTGCGCCTCGCCAGCGTTACGACGCAACCTTTCGACTCCATGGCCCCCAAGGTATCGCCAAGGGCAGCTCCAACCACCGTAAGCAGGCAACCGGAGCATTTCGACCCGGCCGTCCACGGCCTGCCATCTGCCGATCTGCTGAATTCCGAAGTTGCCGGAATTCCTGTCATCGCCGCCTGGCGTGCCGCCCGCGTTGCTCTCGTCAATGTCGGCGTGGATACCGCCGCTTTATACGAACGCGGGATGACGGTTGTCGAACTGCCAGTTGAAGCCGAGAATCTTTCGTCAGCCATCGACACATTGAAAGCACACCTGAAATGAACACCGCAGCGTCGATGGCACCTGATTTGCCGAATCACTTTGCCCCAGGCTCGCTAGTCCGTGCTCGTGGCCGCGAATGGATCGTGCTGCCCGGTGCCTCCGAAGATGAACTGCACCTGCGTCCGCTTTCGGGATCGGAAGAAGACGCCACGGTGCTGTGCCCTGCGCTGGAACTCGATCCAGTTGCCCCGGCAACCTTCCCGCCGCCTGATGGCCGGCTACGCGCTAGCCAGGAAGCTGCCCTGCTGCTGCGCGACGCGCTGCTCATGTCGTTGCGCCGCGGTGCCGGTCCGTTCCGCAGTTTCGGCAACCTCGCCTTCGAGCCGCGCACCTACCAGTTGGTGCCCCTGCTAATGGCACTCAAGCTAGACGTGGTACGGCTCCTGATCGCCGACGACGTCGGCATCGGCAAAACCATCGAAGCGGGAATGATTGCCCGCGAATTACTCGACCGGGGCGAACTCAAGCGCTTCGCCGTACTTTGTCCACCGCACCTGGTGGAGCAATGGGTACGCGAACTCGATGATCGCTTCCACATCAAGGCAGTCGCGGTCTCCGCCGGCAATGCAGCACGTCTGGAGCGCGGTCTGCCAGCGACCGACAATATCTTCACCGTTTTTCCCTTCACCGTCGTCAGCCTGGACTACATCAAGAGCGACAGCCGTCGCGGCGATTTCGTTTCGCGCTGCCCAGAACTGGTGATCGTGGATGAAGCGCACACCTGCGCAGGCACCGGCGTCGGCCGACACCAACGCTATGATTTACTCCGACTGCTGTCGGCGGATGCCAATCGCCATATGCTGTTCCTGACCGCAACCCCACATTCGGGGGACGAAACCAGTTTCCACAATCTGCTTGGTCTGCTGAAGCCCGAGTTTTCTCAACTCCAGACGCTCACCGGCAACGCCCGCGACCGTCTACGAGAAAAGCTGGCAAACCATTTCGTTCAGCGCCAGCGCGTCGATATCGACGAATGGCACGATAGCGGTATCTTCCCGCGCCGCGAGACCGCCAACAAGCCCTATGCCTTGTCGGGGCAGTGGGAGAGCTTCTTCGAGACCGTGCTCGATTACTGCTCTGCGGTCGTCGAGCGCGCCGGCGAGGACGAACGACGCCAGCGTCTCAACTTCTGGGGGACCTTGGCGCTGATGCGTTGCGTGGCCAGTAGCCCGGCCGCAGCCGTCCAGGCACTCCGCACCCGCATGAGTGCGCAGATGACTGGCGAGGAAGAAGACGAGTTACGCGAACGGGTCTTCGACGGCACGGAAGACAGCCTGCCCCAGGATGACGGCGAGCTCCCGGCCCAAACGGGCGACCCCCAACTGGGCAATCTGGTCAGCCAGGCCGAGCGCCTGCTGGGCCAGAAGGGCGACCCCAAGCTGGTTGCGCTCATCAAGCACCTGGAGGAGTTGATCCGAGACGGATTCGCCCCTGTGGTGTTCTGCCGCTATATCGCCACGGCCCATTACCTCCATGACCAACTGAAGAACAAGTTTCCTGGCGTCACGACCGGCGTCGTGACCGGCGAACTGACTCCCGACGAACGCAAGCAGCGAGTCGATGAACTGACCGACACCGATCGTCCCTTGATGATCGCCACCGACTGTCTTTCGGAAGGCATCAACCTCCAGCACGGCTTCAACGCTGTCGTGCATTACGACCTGTCCTGGAACCCAACCCGCCATGAGCAGCGCGAAGGTCGAGTGGATCGCTTCGGCCAGGAAGGCGTCATCCGCGACGGCAAGCGCACCGTCCGCGCCATCCTGATGTGGGGCAATAACAATCCAGTGGATGCCGTGGTACTGGAGGTGATTCTCAAGAAAGCCAAGAAGATCCGGGAGGAGCTTGGAGTGCCGGTTCCCCTCCCGGACGATGACCACACCCTGACCAACGCCCTCATGCAAGCAGTGCTCTTGCGTCGACATGAAATTCGCGCCCGGCGCGAGGAAGCCTCCCGCCAAGGGGTATTGGCACTGGACTTCCCCGAAGTGCCGCAGATCAAGGCGATGGAAATCGCCTGGGTCGATGCTGCCGAAAAGGCCAAGAAGAATCGCACCGTCTTTGCCCAGAACAAACTCATACCCGCCGACGTACTGCCCGAGTGGGAAAAGATGCAAGCCGCCCTCGGCCAAACCGACGACGTGCGCCGTTTTGTCCACCGTGCGCTTTCTCGCCTGGGTGCGGGTCTGGAGGAGCGCGGGCGCAGCTATCGCGTACCCCTATTGCCGCTGCCAGAGATGTTGCGCGAACGACTATTCGCTGAAAACCTGCACGGCACCCTGAAAATCAGCTTCACCCAGCCGCCGGCCATCGGTGCACGTTTCGTCCATCGCAGCCATCCCTTGGTCGGCATCCTGGCGGATGGTTTACTGGAAAGCAGTCTGAATACTACGGCTGCAAAAGTCGGTGCTAGCGAGACGGCGGTCGATGCGTCCACGCCCTCTGCAGAGGCGTCTAGCTCCGATCCGGCCGTGCTCGGACGTACCGGCTGCTGGGCCACGCAAGCCGTCCAGCGACAATCCACCGTGCTCTTGCTACGCCTGCGTCACCAACTCATCACCCAGGGTGCCGCCCCGCTGCTGGTTGAAGAAGCCGCAGCCATCGCCCTAGTGGCCACCGATGGTGGCCAGCGCATGGAGTTGGTGACCACCAGCGAACCTCTCGATTGGCTGGCAGGCCCAACCGCCGAGGAAGTGGCCGACAAACTGCGCGTTGAGCAGGTCGCCAATGCCTTGGCCCAGCTGGATGCCTGGCAGCCCCTACTCAAGAGTTTTGCGGAGGACCGGGCCAATGCACTGCTTGCCGACCACGAGCGGGTGCGCGAGGCATCCGGCGTGCGAACGGCACGGGGCCGCACCACCGTGCGCGCCTTGCTGCCGGTTGATGTAATCGGCGCGTTCGTCCTGCTGCCTTCCCTGGGCTTTTGATCATCATGAAACGAAACGAAGCCCAACTCCAGTTCGACACGCTATCCATTGAGGGCGGCCTCTTTACCGCCGAATGGATGGGCAAGGTCGCCAGCTTCAAGGCCCCCGGCCAGGCTGACGCCGACTACAACGTGCGCGCCGGTTTCGAGAAGCGCGAAGAAATCGCCCTCGCCTGGCGCAGCGCCCAGCATCTGTGGGGGCAGTTCAAAGCCGCACGACAAGCGTCCGATGTTGATGCTTGGGGCATCACCCAACGCTTTGTCACCGAACTGCTGCGCCAATCCTTTGGTTTCGCCAATCTGCGCGCGGTCGAGCACTCGCAGGAAATCGATGGCCGGCGCTACCCGGTCGGTCACTTCGCGCTCGATCAATCGGTGCCTGTGGTGATTTCCTCTTGCGCCGAACCCAAGTTGCTCGACACACAGCATGACCGGCTCGGCGATAGCAGCGGCGATCGTCTGCGCCGCCGCAGTGCCTTTGGCCTGTTGCAGGAATATCTCAATGCCGCCGACCACGCACTCTGGGGTATCGCCAGCAACGGCCTGCTGCTACGCATCGCCCGCGACAACGGCAGCCTCACGCGCCCGGCCTGGCTGGAGGCCGATCTGGAGCGGCTTTTCGAGGAAGAAAGCCAGGCCGAGTTTTCCGTACTCTGGCTGTTGCTTCACGCCAGCCGCTTCGGCAGCGAGGGGCAGGCCCCCCACAACTGCATCCTCGAACAATGGCGTAATGGCTGCCGAGACCAAGGCATCCAGGCGCGCGGTCTCCTGCGCCAGAACGTCGAGCAGGCGCTGGAGGATCTCGGTCAGGGCTTTGTCGGGCATCCGGCCAACACGGGCCTGAGGGAAGCCCTCGGCAACGGTACTCTCTCTACCCGCGAATACTTCCGCCAACTGCTGCGCTTGGTATATCGGCTGATCTTTTTGCTCACAGTCGAAGAGCGCGGCATCCTGCATCCGCCCGGTAGTCTGGAATCGGCCAAAGGGCTGTTCGAGCGCGGCTACAGCCTCAAGCGGCTGCGCGACAAAGCCGTGCGCCGTAGTGCCCATGATCGCCACCACGATCTATGGGAAGGACTGAAGCGCGTCTGGCTAGGTCTGGCCGAAGGCGAGTTGCACTTGGCCCTACCGGCATTGGGTGGCCTGTTTTCGACCAACCAATGCCCGGAACTCGATCAGGCGAAGCTCGAAAACCGCCATCTGCTTGCCGCGCTGTTTCATTTGGCCTGGCTGCGCGATGCGCCCGGCGAACCACTCACCCGGGTCAATTGGCGTGACATGGGATCGGAGGAGCTTGGCGGCATCTACGAGAGCTTGCTCGAACTGACGCCACAACTTGCTCACGACAACCGCCATTTCAGCTTCCTCGAAGGCGCCGCTACCAAAGGCAATGCGCGCAAAACCAGCGGCAGCTACTACACGCCCGATAGCCTGGTGCAGGAACTGCTCGACTCCGCATTGGAGCCGGTGGTCGCCGACCGACTGGCTCCGCACGGTGGTGCGCTGGCGAGTGGGGAAGCTGCGGCCCAAGCCCTGCTGTCAATTACCGTCTGTGACCCGGCCTGCGGCAGCGGGCATTTCATTCTTGCCGCCGCGCGTAGGCTGGCGACACATTTGGCCCGTGTGCTGGCCGAAGGCGGTCAGCCAACGCCGGACGACTACCGCCATGCGCTCCGCCAAGTGGTCACCCATTGCATCTACGGGGTTGACCTCAATGCCATGGCCGTCGAGCTATGCAAGGTTGCTCTATGGCTTGAGGCTGTCGAGCCCGGGCGTCCCCTCAATTTTCTCGACGCGCATATTCGTAACGGGAACGCACTTGTTGGCATTCATGATCTTTCGGTCTTACGAACCGGAATTCCCAACGAAGCATTTGCTGCACTTAAGGATGTCTTGGCCGACTCGCTGCTGCCCCACAGCCTTGTGGACGATCCGGTCACCTGCACCGCTTTGCGTCGGCGGAATGCGGGAGAGCGTTCGGCACCGGCACTCACGTTAACGGGACTTAATCTATCGATTCCTGATGAACTTAATGAAGCTCTAGCTCGCATCGAGAGTGATGACCAAAGCCTGTCAGATGTAGAAGCCAAACGTCAGCTTTTCGAGTCTGTTCGCGCCACGGGTACTATGGCTTGGCGTCTTCGCCGTGCATGTGATCTTTGGACTGCGGCATTCTTTACGATTAAGCGACCATCAGAGCTGATTGGTGGGGAAGCAACCCCCACTTCCGATACGGTTTGGCGATTCCTTGCCGACCCAAGCAGTTTGCTACCTCAAATCGCCGACGCGACAGATGATGTTCTTCGCGAGTACAGCTTCTTTCATTGGCCGCTTGAGTTCCCGGAGGTGTTCAAGCATGGCGGATTCTCGCTAATGCTTGGAAATCCCCCATGGGAAACCATGAGTCCGGATGCCAAGGAGTTCTTTTCGCGATATGAACCTGAAATTGCCAGTCTGCCACCTACAGCCCAACAAGAACGGACTGATGCCCTGCTAGCGTTCGACTCCATTCGCCAAGATTGGGAACGGCATGCGAGAGAACTGTACGGCGTAGTTCGTTTTATCAAGGAGAGCGGACGCTACAAGCTGTTTGCTCCCGGCAATTTGGGCAAAGGCGATTTCAACATCTACCGAATGTTTGTCGAGCTATCGTTGGATTTCGCAGCGCCGCAAGGTGCTGCCGCACAGATAGTGCCTGAGAATTTCTATAACGGGGCCAATGCAGCGGCAATCCGGGCGGCACTATTCGAGGGCTTTTCGGTAGATGCTCTTTTCGGTTTCGAGAACGCACGGGAAGTCTGGTTTAAGGGAATTGATACGCGCATGAAGTTTGCGCTTTATGCAGCACGAAAAGGTGCGCCGACAGAAGAGTTCCCAAGCGCATTTTCAATTACATCTGAGTCAAGTTTAGCCGCTGCTCGATCTGCTCCCTTGCATCTACCAATCGCGCTGGTAAAAGAATTTTCGCCGGATGCTCTGGCAGTAATGGAATTCTCGAATCAACTTGAAATTGATATTGCCAAGAAGATGTATGGGAGGTTTCCTCGCCTTGGAGACAAGGTTGAAGGCCTCCCGGATTGGCACCCTCTGCGCGAAGTGGATATGGGTAACGACAACGAGTTATTCGCATCCGATCCAGCTGGACTCCCGCTTTATCAGGGCAGCATGGTGACCCACCACGACTACCGTGCGAAGGGTTATGTATCCGGTCATGGCCGTAATGTTGTCTGGCAACCACTGCAATTCGGCCAGCCTGACAAGTTGATAAAGCCACAATGGCGAATCTCGCCAGATCTGGTTCCAGAGAAGATTCAAGATCGAGTTCTGCGGTACCGTATCGGGTTTTGTGATGTCGGCAATTCCACCAACCAACGCGCCTTAATGGCTGCACTGATTCCTCCGAATACCGTATGCGGCGATAAAGTGCCAACAATTGAATTCCGTCCGGCAAGCCCTGCGGTAATGTTGTTGTGGCTCGGCGTCGCCAATACCCTGGCAATGGACTTCATCGTCCGTATGAAGATTGCACTAAAGATGTCCATGTCACTACTGGCAACCCTTCCATTCCCACGCCAGGTTCTTGCCGGCCATCCATCCGCCAAAGTGTGTGCGCTAGCTGCACGTCTTTCCTGTGCAGGCCCGGAAATGTCGGATTTTCTGGAGCAATTACGCCTTGAGCCGGCGCTTGTTGGCCAAGATCTCACACCATCCGAGGATCCCGAGGAACGGGCGAGAATTTCTGCTGAACTTGATGTGACAGTTGCCCGTGATCTGTACGGCCTCACGCGAGATGAAATTCGCTATCTGCTAGACCCGCGCGACGTACTCGGTCCTGATTGCCCGGCTGAAACGTTTGCAGCGCTGCGCCGTGCTGAAGAAAGGGAGTTTGGCTATTTCCGAACAGCACGATTTGTGATGGATGCATTCGACAATGCGACTGTTCTCCGCGAAAGCTCCGCTAGTCAGTCACTAACGTCGCATCATGCTTTTTCGGCAATTGGTACGCTTCGCAATCAGGACGATGCTCGCATGGCAGGCTTGTTACTCGCTCTGATTCGGCAGACTGGTTCTGTGCCGCGCCAGAAGTTGGGCCTTGCCCTTGCAGCCCTACAACATGGAAATTCAGCGTCCGATGCCGCAGCAATTGCTGATGCCACTCGACTTGCCGCTTATCGAGATGCCCACGTTTCGATGCTCTCCAGTTCCTCGGATCGACAACAGGAATTCCTGCGTTTCTTAGAAACTACTGGCGCAATCCGCATGCGGCAACAGGGAACCATGATCGAAGCGGTAACCGGAGCGCCGTTGCCTTCCGGCGTACTCGTCGATACCGACACCGAGGCCGTTGCTGGCCTGCTACTGCAAATAGCCTCTGTAACACTGGAACGGCAGGCGCCTGCTGGCCAAGCCGACACTGCGCCATCGAGCGCCAAACAGGCATAGGTGCTGGCCGGCCATGCGGGAGTTGATCCAGCGTTTGACGACACAGCAAGCAACCCCCCGCTTGTGGGTCGAACGGCTGGCCATCTTCAGTAAGGCGGACCGCGACCATTGCCTGCGATCTATCACTCTTCGCCGTGGCATTAACCTCGTTTGGGCGCGTGAACCGGATGAGAACAGCCGTTGTGCCGGCATCCACGCGGCGGGTCATGGGGTCGGCAAGACCTCCTTGTGCCTGCTGTTGCGCTACTGTCTCGGCGATAGTTCCAAGTCAATAGACGAGTTGCGCGAAGAAGTGCTGGCGGAGTTTTCCCAAGGGGGCGTGGGCGCAGTGGTTCATGCCGGCGACGAGACCTATTCGGTGTTCCGTTACTTCAGTGCGCATCGTGATGGGTTGTCTGCCAAGGACGGGGACATCGAAGCTCTTTTCGGCAACGGTGAGGCTGAGCCCTATAAAGAGTTCGAGACCAGGCTTGCCGAACTGATGCTGGAAGACATTACGCCACGCACGATCCCGGAAACAGGCCAAGCCATCCTGTGGCGCCACCTGCTGGCATGGGTTGCCCGCGACCAGGGGGCGCGCTTCAAGAGCTTTTTCAGTTGGCGCGAGGGGGAAGGCACCGGCCTCCAGCGTCCCCGGCAAGATCCGCCCATCGTGATGCGTGCCACACTCGGCTTGCTGGACCAGGGCGAATCGCAGTTGCTGACTCGCCTGCGCACACTGGAACGCGAGCTGGATGAGGCAAGGGAGGATACTGCACGCTTAGAGCAGGCTCCTGGGCTGATCCGCAAGCGAATCGAGTCCGACTTGCGATCTTGGTTGAATGTGCCCGCTGGAACACCCCTGTATTCGGATGACTTGTTCAAGGAGTCCGTGCAGTCGGAGGTTAAGCGCACCCGAACCTCTGCTGCGACAACGCTGGCGCAACTGGAGACCGAGGAAGAGACGGCGGATAGCGAGCTGCTGGAATTGCGCGTTGATCTCCGCCAGAAGCAGCATGAATACGATCTGGCTAACACAAACTATCAGTTGTACGAAGCTGCCCGAAGTAAAGACGAGGCTGCTTACCGCCAACTGGCAGAGCGCAGGGAGAAGTTGAAAACTCTAGTTGGTCTTTGCGAACACGGCCAGGTTGAATTCCAGAAATGCACGTATGTGCAAAAGGAAATTCAGACCGTGAGTTTCCACGATGGCCGCGATATGAGCGCCCTCGGTAAAGGTGGTGCTGATTGGACGGAACGAGCGGCGTTGGCACTGGAGCGTTGTCGTCAGGCCGAGACTCCGCTACGCATTGCAAAAGAGTGGGTTGCTGGCAAGGAACAAGTAGTTAAGGCGCTGAAGCTGCGGCGGCGTACTGTCGAAATTGAGCAGGATCGCGGAGAAAGGCTGCTCGCCGAGCTCGACCGCTGGGAAACGGCGGCTGGTTCGCCCGAGGCAGCAGAGCGACTGGGTGCCGCAACCAAACGTTGCTCGGATATTCAGGCGGATATCGACAAGGTCCGCGTGAATCTAGCCACGTTGCGACACGAGCAATCGGCACGGGAAAAATCCTTGGCCGAACTGACAGACCTGTTTGTACAAGAGTTGCTCTCCCATGAGGCTTTCGGGGGACTGGATATTCGCGACGAGGATCGGCCATTCCGTCTCTCGCTACGCGGTGGTGAAGCGTATCGAGTCCTCGAAATCCTCGTGGGTGACTTGGTATGTTTGCTCGATTCCAGCCATCCGGCCAGTGCATTCCCGAGCCTGCTGATCCATGATTGCCCCCGCGAAGCCGACATGGGGCCCCGTCCTTACCGCGACTTTCTGCATCTCATCGAACGCATCGAGCAGGAAGCCTATGGCGATGCCGTGCCATTCCAGTACATCGTCACCACGACCACGCCGCCGCCGGAATCGCTCCAGGAGCAGCCTTATCTCCGCCTGACGCTCGATCCGAGCCAGGATGAAGGGTTGCTGTTTGGACGGAGGTTCAAATCTTCCATTCAAACCATGGCTCTCACAACCCATGAGGGTGAACCGTGAGCATCGTTCAAGACAAGTACCGGCATCTCGCCCCGCGATTGGAACTTCTGCACGACGTTGTGGTTCTGTCACAGGCATGGAAAAAGGCGCACAGCTATATCCGTCGGCATAACTGGTATGCCGATACGCTGGAACTCGATTGCTCCGCGCTTGGACTGGAACCGTTACTAGAAACGTGGTCACAAGAGATCAAGAAGGAAAGCTACCAAACGCTGCCAATGCGTTTGGTTCCCGCACCGAAGAATGGGGCCTGGGAATTTACTGGGCAGCATCAGGGAGGCTGGGGGCCGAAATCTGTCGATGACTATGTACTGCGGCCCCTGGCCCACGTAGGCATTCGTGATCAGACAGTCAGTACTGCAGTCATGCTCTGCATGGCGGACTGCATTGAGACTGCGCAAGGCGATCCATCCCTTAAACCACAGGAAGCTACCGACGCAGGTGTCTACAGCTACGGGAATCGGTTGTATTGCCGATGGACGAAGGCAAAGCGAAAGCTCCCCCGTGCTCAATTTTCTTGGGGAAATTCTGATACCTACAGTCGCTATTTTCAGGACTACCAGCAGTTTGTTGAGCGCCCCAGCAAGATTGCCGACGTGGTTGTACGTCGAGACCCGAAGAAAGCGGTCTATATCGTCAAGCTTGACCTGAAGGCCTTTTACGACAACATCGATATTGACCGCCTGATTGCTTGCCTGCATACGGAGTACGAACGCTATCGGCGTAGGCATCCCGATCTTCCAGCAAGCGACAAAGGATTCTGGGAGCTTGCCCGTCGTGCCCTGAGTTTTCAGTGGCACAGCTCGGATCAGTCTCTCAAGGGCCTATTGCGGGATAAGGTATTGCGACAGGGATTGCCGCAAGGCTTGGTTAGCAGTGGATTCTTTGCCAATGCCTACTTGCTCGACTTTGATCGTGCAATCGGCCACCACCTGCGCACCGACCAGGGGTTGATCTTTCAGGCACTCCAGCTTTCACCTATCGCGGTTCACGACTATTGCCGCTACGTCGATGACCTGCGGCTTGTCGTTTCGGTTGATGGCAGCCATTCGATAGAAAGCCTGAAGAGCGAGATTACGGCATGGGTGCAGAGCTGTCTTGATGCGAGTATCCGGGTTGACGCTGAATCTCGAGCAAGGCTGGAGGTTAGCGAGCAGAAAACAGAAATCGAATTGTTTGCGGCAGCCGGACGACAGTCAGGCGTGGCAGCACGGATGAAGTTGCTTCAGCAGCAGCTGAGCGGGCCATTCGATATGGCCACCTTGCAACAGGTTGAGAACGGGCTCGATGGGTTGTTGGCATTGGCAGAGCTGGATTTTGGCGAAGAGAATGACTCATCAAAGAGGCCATCCGAACTCAGCTTGGCCTCCATCGAACGCCCCAAGATTGAGGTTCGCGACGACACCCTGACACGCTTCTCGGCTTATCGCTTGACCAAGTCATTGCGTCTGCGTCGCAGCATGACCGATCTAACCGAGCAAAGCGATGCTGGGCTGGCAGGAGAAACGCTCAAGCATGAGTTCGAAGTCGCTGGGCGACGACTTGTGTCGGCATGGGCTCGTAATCCGTCGCTCGTCCAAGTGCTTCGATACGGTCTGGACATATTCCCGGATGAAGAGCTTCTGTCGCCTGTGCTTGATGCACTGACCAAGCAGCTTGATGTCACAGAGCCAAAGCAGCAACGTGTCGCGTATTACGCCGCCGCCGAGGTGTTGAAGGCCGGTGCGACCGAAACCGGGTGGCGAGTTGCAAATGATCCAAGCTTTGAGGTTGGGAATATCCTGAAATACCGTGGGCGTCTGACCAGTTTCGCCAAGGAGGTTATGTCGCGGCTGGATGCGCCATGGTATGCGCTTCAACAAGCGGTTCTCTACCTCGCGACCCAAGGAATTGCAGCCGATCCTCCACAAGATCAGGATGCCGCCACGTACCACTCCATCTTGGCGGATTACATTCGGGGTATCTATTACCCCCGGCATTCAGCGCTTGAAGAAACGGTTGCTGTTTCACTGGTCGGGCATCAGCTGCTTGGCAGCCCTAAGCACTACCTGAAGTGGTTCCGAGAATTTGCGAGGAATCGACAAAAGGAGGAAGTTGCCGCAGCACTGGAAATGGTGGGGCTCAATAATGCTCCCCTATATGACGCATTGACCAAAATGCCTAGAAATGGATTGGCTGCGGTAAGTAAGCAGCTCCCAGGCTACCTGAGGCAGGCATCCTATAGCCCCACCAGCAGTGGAGAGGCTGGCCTGGCTGGTGGTGAATGGTTATCTCTATCGCGCGTTTTCCGACATCAACCGAACCCGCTGGCGCAAGAGAATGGGCTGCTGCAGCTTGCACTAGCTCTTGGCCGGCTATTTTCGGACAAGTCGCTGGATCCGATGACAGTAACTCCTTTCACAATCAACGTCCGGTGTGACAACTGGGAGTTGATTAACGATCCAAACCTTATTGGTAGGCTATCGCTGGAGATTGAGGTAGATCCAATGGATGCGGTCGGCGATCCTCGCTATCGAGCTCCAGAGTGGTGTCAGAAGAAATTCTCGTGGATGTACGCCATTGGCCGATTGCTTCGTGCAGCTGCCACCGGCGAGCTTGATTTCACATCACGGCAATGGATCCTCAGGGAGGAGACCGGTCGCTACACAGGCATCCGATCGACGTGGCAGAAACGGCGACTCGGCATGATGCATGCTGCCACAGCACTCGGTGGAACGACTACACCAATAACGCCGTGGTTCTCAGAACTGCTGCTGAGGCTGCTTCAGTGGCCCGGAATTGTGGCAGAAGCAGAATTACTTCCTGAGTTCGATGGTATTGACTCTCCTCAGGGATTCGTGAGCTTCATCGAAAATCGTCTCAGGGCGCAGGCTGGCATTTTCGGAAAGAGTTCTGGATTGCCGATATATGTGTATCCGGTCGAATGGAGGCTCGACAGAGAAAATGGCTTTCGTGTTGCGCTGGTCCAAGGACTCATGCCCAGTGAAAATGACTTCACAAACACCGAAGGAAAGCTGGATGCCTCTGGGTATCGAGCCAGACACCGCAACCATACGGCATCTCTGATCCATCTTATTCATCGCCACATCCAGGCCCACGACTCGATTACAGGTCGGCCGCACAAACCGTACGTAGACTTAATTGTGTTTCCGGAATACTCGATTCATCCTGCCGATCAGGATCTGATTCGAGGGTTATCAGACGCAACCGGATCCATGGTCTTCTATGGTCTTCTAGGGGCCAAGAACCCCGCAACGGGAGAATCCGTAAATGCGGCACGTTGGCTCGTCCCACAACGACGAGGCACTCGTCGATCTTGGGTTGAGGTTGACCAAGGGAAGAAATATCCAACGCAATTCGAGAAGAAGTTTGGCGTTACTCCTTGGCGCCCCTATCAGGTAGTTATTGAGTTGCACGATACCAAGGCAAAGGGGGATCTGTATCGCATTGCTGGCGCCATCTGCTACGACGCAACTGATATATCACTGGCGGCTGATCTTCGAGACGTCTCGCATATGTTCGTGGTCACCGCCATGAACAGGGACGTCAAGACCTTCGACAACATGGTCAGCGCCCTGCGCTATCACATGTACCAGCATGTCCTAATCGCCAATACCGGCGAGTTTGGTGGCTCCACCGCTCAGGCCCCCTATCAGAAAGAACACGACCGACTAATCGCGCATGTGCACGGCAATAATCAGATTGCAATTAGTCTCTTCGAAGTAGATCTGAATCACTTCGGACCCGAATTGACTGCACTACGTCCTGAAGGCAGCAAGGTCGAGCCCGAGAAGGCACCAAAGCAAAAATACGGGAAGACCAAGCCTGCAGGGTTGACGAGAAAGGCAGGGAGGTCATGACGCTCCCACTCCTTGCCGAACTTAAACTTCTTACGCTTGCGCAGCTAGAAAAAGCGGCCATAGATTCGGGCTTCGATGTCGTTGGTGGGCTCGTGAATAGTCTGATGGCATTCCGGAGCAGTCAATCACCCCTGAGGATTTGGTTGGGGATTATCGAGGCAGATGCATCAACCCCTCAGCCCGTCATTGGTCTGTCGATGCCGAATGTTGCTGCGGAGCTGGGTTGCCCGGAGATCACTGACCCAATCTATATTGACGGTTGTCACGCCTGGGTCACCGCTCGCGACTTCGTAGATTTGGATCGTGTATTGGGCAGGGCTTTTGCACTTTCACGTGCATTGCCAAATCAGTTGCTCGAGACCTGGCAGTCACAAGTCAAGACTTTGTCGGTTACCGAGCGTGAGTCCTTGGTCCGCCAGCGTGTTGGACAGGAACTGTTCCGGGAGGGATTGTTGGCCCTCTGGGCCGGACGATGCGCAATCACCGGCGTGGATGAGCCGGCGCTGCTGCGCGCAAGCCATGCCAAACCTTGGAAGGATGCCAGCGATAGTGAACGGCTGGACGTTTATAACGGCTTGCTTTTGACCGCGCACCTTGATGCTGCCTTCGATAAAGGGCTAATCACCCTCGACGAGTACGGTGTCGTTATCCCCAGCGCGACGTTGTCTGACGAAACGCTTGCCGTTCTCGGTCTGGCAAAAATCGGCACGTTAGCCCGGCAAGTACCACTACGCCCTCAGCATCAGCCCTACATGGCGTGGCATCGCACACACGTTTTTGAGAAATAGTCGCCGAACGGCGCCGAATAAGAAACCTCGCGTATCCAGCCTGCTATCGCTTGAGGGCGATTTCAGGCGCTCTATTTCTTCTTATGACTGCCATTGCTTTAGCGTTTACGAATTTATTGTGACGCCGAAGGAAGTTTTTACGTCTTTATTGTGGCGTTTACGAATTTATTCTCGGCAAACACATTTCCGGCAAGGCAATCCGGCCGTTTCCCCTTGTCGGAGGACTCATTCCACCGTGACGGATTTCGCGAGATTCCGCGGCTTGTCCACGTCGGTGCCCTTTTGCAGGGCGGCGTGATACGACAGCAGCTGCAGCGGCACGGTGTGGAGGATAGGCGAGAGCGGGCCGTTGTGTCCGCCCGGCAGCTTGATGACGTGGACGAACTCGGACTCCTCGATGTGGACATCGCCATCGGCGAAAACGTAAAGTTCGCCGCCGCGGGCGCGCACTTCCTGCAGGTTGGACTTGAGCTTTTCGACCAGCGGGTCGTTCGGCGCGATGGTCACGACCGGCATGTCCTTGTCGACCAGTGCGAGCGGGCCGTGCTTGAGTTCGCCGGCCGGATAGGCCTCGGCATGGATATAGGAAATTTCCTTGAGCTTCAGCGCGCCCTCCAGCGCGATGGGATAGTGCACGCCGCGACCCAGAAAGAGTGCGTGGTGCTTGTTGGCGAAGCGCTGCGACCAGGCCTCGACCTGTGACTCGAGTCCAAGAATCTGCTGCACCTTGTTCGGCAGGCTGCGCAGCGCGGCAAGGTGTTCGGCTTCCTGCGCCGGAGCGAGGCGGCCACGCAGCTTGGCCAGTACCAGCGTCAGCAGGAACAGTCCGGCAAGCTGGGTGGTGAAGGCCTTGGTCGAGGCGACGCCGATTTCGGGGCCGGCGCGGGTCAGGAACTTGAGACGCGAAGCGCGGGTGAGCGCCGACTCGGGGACGTTGCAGATGGTGAGCGTCTTGTCCTGGCCGAGGGACTTCGCGTGATTCAGTGCGGCGAGTGTGTCGGCGGTTTCGCCGGACTGCGAGATGGTGACGACGAGCGCGCCCGGATTGGGGACCGAGGTGCGGTAGCGGTACTCGCTGGCAATTTCGGCCCGCGCGGGAATGCCGGCGATCTCTTCCAGCCAGTAAGTGGCCACTTTCGCCGCGTGGAAGCTGGTGCCGCAGGCCAGGAAGGTGACGGCGCTCACCTGGTTCAGCACCTCGGCGGCGTCGAAGCCGAACCACTCGGGCTGGATGTGGTCCTGCGCGACCGCGGTGAGCAGGGTATCGGTCAGGGCGCGCGGCTGCTCGTGGATCTCCTTCTGCATGAAGTGCCGGTAGTTGCCCAGCTCGGCCATGTCGGCGGAAAGCTCGGAAACGTGGACGCTACGGTCGCTCTGCTTGCCGGCGGCGTCGTAAACGGTGACCGACAGCAGGCCGATGTCGGCGACGTCGCCTTCTTCCAGATAGATCACGCGCTGGGTCACCGGCAGCAGGGCGGAAACATCCGAGGCGATGAAGTTTTCCTCGATGCCCAGGCCGATGAGCAGGGGACTGCCCTTGCGGGCACAGACGAGGCGGTTGGGCGCGTCCTCGCTCACCACGCCGATGGCGTAGGCGCCTTCGAGCTGGGTCACCGCCGCGCGGGTGGCGGCGAGCAGGTCCTTGTTCTGGCGGTAATGGCGCTCGATCAGGTGGGCGATCACTTCGGTATCGGTTTCCGAGGTGAAGGTGAACCCATCGGCCTTGAGTTGCGCGCGCAGGGCTTCATGGTTTTCGATGATGCCGTTGTGTACCACCGCCAGCCCGTTGCTGACATGAGGGTGAGCGTTCGCTTCGCTGGGGGCGCCGTGGGTGGCCCAGCGGGTATGCGCGATGCCGAGGTGTCCGTGCACCTGCTGCTGCGTGCAGTCTTCCGCCAGCGAAGCGACGCGGCCGACGCTGCGCACGCGCCTGAGCCCGCCGTTGATGATGACGAGGCCGGCCGAGTCGTAGCCGCGGTATTCGAGCCGCCGCAGGCCTTCGAGCAGGATGGGAACGACGTTGCGTTGCGCGACCGCGCCGACGATACCGCACATGATCAGCCTTCCTTCTTTTGTTTGACCGGCCGTTTCCAGCCTGCGATGGTGAGTTGCCGGGCGCGCGACAGGGTGAGTTCGCCCGCCGGCGCATCCCTGGTCAGCGTGGTCCCGGCGCCGAGCGTGGCGCCCCTGCCGACCGTGACCGGCGCGACCAGTTGCGTGTCCGAGCCGACGAAGACCTCGTCCTCGATGACGGTGCGGTGCTTGTTCGCGCCGTCGTAATTGCAGGTGATGGTCCCGGCACCGATGTTGACCTTCCTGCCCATGGTGGTGTCGCCCACGTAGGACAGGTGGTTGATCTTGGAACCGTCATCGATCTGGCTGTTCTTGATCTCGACGAAATTGCCGACGTGCACGTCGCGTGCGAGCGTGGTGCCCGGGCGGATGCGTGAGAAGGGGCCCAGCTTGTTGTCCTCGCCCACGACGGCGTCGTCGATGAGGGTAAAGGCATCGATCCGTGTCCCGGCCGCCACGGTCACATTGCGCAGCACGCAGTTGGCGCCCACTTGCACGCCATCGCCCAGCACGACCTGCCCTTCGAACACACAGTTGACGTCGATGCTGACGTCGCGCCCGCAGGCGAGCGACCCGCGCACGTCGAGTCGGGCCGGGTCGGCCAGGCCCACGCCAGCCTCCAGCAGTGTCCGGGCGATCTCGCCCTGGTGGATGCGCTCCAGCTCGGCGAGCTGGGCCTTGCTGTTCACGCCCAGCACTTCCCATTCGTGCGCAGGCTGGTGGGTTTCGACGGGGATGCCCTCCGCTACCGCCATGGCGATGATGTCGGTAAGGTAGTACTCACCCTGTGCGTTGTTGTTGTCGAGCCGTCCGATCCAGGCCCTGAGGCGCGCGGTCGGTACGGCGAGGATGCCGGTATTGACCTCGCGGATCGCGCGTTCGGCATCGTCGGCGTCCTTGTGCTCGACGATGCGGGTGACCGCGCCGTCGACGCGGACGATGCGGCCGTAGCCCGTAGGGTCGGCCAGGGTGACGGTCAGGAGTCCGAGCTTGCCGGCCTGCGCCGCGCCGACCAGCGGCTGCAGGGTGGCCGCCCGCGTAAGCGGGACATCGCCGTAGAGCACCAGCGTGACCCCGGTATCCGACAGCACCGGCAAGCCCTGTTGTACTGCATGACCGGTGCCCTTCTGTTCGGCCTGCAACACGAACGTCAGCTTGTCGTCAGCCAGGGCCTGCGGCACGGCGTCGCCGCCGAATCCGTAGATCACGCAGACCTGGGTGGCCCCCAGGCGATGCGCGGTATCGATCACGTGCCCCAGCAAGGGTTTTCCGGCCAGCCGGTGCAGCACCTTGGGCAGATCCGAACGCATCCGCGTGCCCTTGCCGGCGGCGAGTATGAGGATTTCGAGGGGGTGGGCCATGCGCGATGAAGGGAGACTGTCGGGTTGAGGAGGCTTTGCAAGACGCGCGCCAAGTATAGCGTCCCGCGTCCGCACCCCCATGAAAAAAGGCAACCCGAAGGTTGCCTTTTCCCGATGCCCGGTGCGATCAGCTGAGCTTGCGCAGCTTCTTGATCGCCGCCAGCTGGGCGACCGCCTGCGCCAGTTCGGCCTGCGCCTGGGCATAGTCGATGCTGGCCGCCTTGTCCTTCATCGCGTCTTCGGCGGCGCGCATGGCTTCGAGCGCCTTGGCTTCGTCGAGATCGGCCCCGCGGATGGCGGTGTCGGACAGGATGGTGACGACGTGCGGCTGCACTTCGAGAATGCCGCCGGACACGTACACCAGTTCTTCTTCTGCCTGGTTCGGCACCTTGATGCGCACCGAGCCGGGTTTCAGGGTCGTGAGCAGCGGCGTGTGGCGCGGATAGATGCCGAGCTCGCCGCGCATGCCGGGAGCGATCACCACTTCGGCTTCGCCGGAGTAGAGCGACTTTTCTGCGCTGACGATGTCGACGTGTAGGGTCATGGCCATTTTGGAACCTCTTGAGCGGTGCGCGGTGTGCGGTGCGCGGCCAGCTCGTCGGGCTTGCCGCTCACCGCTTGCCGCCTACCATTACTGAATCGTCTTCGCCTTCTCGACCGCTTCCTCGATGGGGCCGACCATGTAGAAGGCCTGTTCGGGCAAGTGGTCGTATTCGCCTTCGACGATGGCCTTGAAGCCGGCGATGGTGTCCTTCAGCGAAACGTACTTGCCGGGCGCGCCGGTGAACACTTCCGCCACGAAGAAGGGCTGCGACAGGAAGCGCTGGAGTTTACGAGCGCGCGACACGGCGAGCTTGTCTTCCGGCGACAGTTCGTCCATGCCCAGAATCGCGATGATGTCGCGCAGTTCCTTGTACTTCTGCAGCGTGCCCTGCACCTTGCGCGCGACCGAGTAGTGCTCGTCGCCGACGACCTGCGGATCCAGGATGCGCGAGGTCGAGTCGAGCGGGTCCACCGCGGGGTAGATGCCCAGTTCGGCCACCTGGCGCGACAGCACCAAGGTGGCGTCGAGGTGGGCGAAGGTGGTCGCGGGCGAGGGGTCGGTCAAGTCGTCCGCCGGCACGTACACGGCCTGGAAGGAGGTGATCGAACCGGTCTTGGTCGAGGTGATGCGCTCCTGCAGGCGGCCCATTTCCTCGGCCAGCGTGGGCTGGTAGCCCACCGCGGACGGCATCCGGCCCAGCAGCGCGGACACTTCGGTACCGGCCAGGGTGTAGCGGTAGATGTTGTCGACGAACAGCAGCACGTCGCGGCCTTCGTCACGGAAGAATTCGGCCATGGTCAGGCCGGTCAGCGCGACGCGCAAACGGTTGCCGGGCGGCTCGTTCATCTGGCCGTAGACCAGGGCGACCTTGTCCAGCACGCCGCCTTCCTTCATCTCGTGGTAGAAGTCGTTGCCTTCGCGGGTACGCTCACCGACGCCGGCGAACACCGAGAAGCCGCTGTGCTGCACGGCGATGTTGCGGATCAGTTCCATCAGGGTCACGGTCTTGCCCACGCCGGCGCCGCCGAACAGGCCGACCTTGCCGCCCTTGGCGATCGGCATGATGAGGTCGATGACCTTGATGCCGGTTTCCAGAATTTCGATCGCGGTCGCCTGGTCGGCGTAGGCCGGCGGCTTGCGGTGGATGGGCATGCTGGTTTCCGCGCCGATGGGACCGGCTTCGTCGACCGGGTCGCCCAGCACGTTCATGATGCGGCCCAGCGTCTTCTGGCCGACCGGCACCATGATGGGGTTGCCGGTGGAGAGGACGTCCATGCCGCGGCGCAGACCGTCGGTCGAGCCCATGGCGATGGTGCGAACCACGCCGTCGCCCAGCTGCTGCTGGACTTCGAAGGTCAGTTCGGGGGACTGCATCTTCAGCGCTTCCATGACCTTGGGCATGGCATCGCGCGGGAATTCCACGTCCACCACCGCACCGATGATCTGAACAATTTTTCCGTTGCTCATGTTGATTTCCTAATCAATAAAATTCTGTTGGCCTTAAACGGCGGCGGCTCCGGCGACGATCTCGGACAGTTCCTTGGTGATCGCGGCCTGGCGGGTCTTGTTGTAGACCAGCTTCAGTTCGCCGATCACGTTCTTGGCGTTGTCGGAAGCCGCCTTCATCGCCACCATCCGTGCCGACTGTTCGCAGGCGATGTTCTCGGCCACGCCCTGGTAAACCAGCGATTCGATGTAGCGCATCAGCATGGCGTCGACCACCGGCTTGGCGTCGGGCTCGTAGATATAGTCCCAGTGCGTCTTGAGGCTGGCTTCTTCCGCGTCTTCCATCTTCGCCAGCGGCAGGAGCTGCGTGAGCGTGGGCTCCTGCTTCATGGTGTTGATGAAGCGGTTGTAGACCAGATACAGCGCATCGACGCGGCCTTCCAGATACGCATCCAGCATGACCTTCAGCGGGCCGATCAATTTCTCCATGTGCGGCGTATCGCCCATGCCGGTGAGCTGCGACACCACGTTGGAGCCCAGGCGCTGCATGAAGCCCAGGCCCTTGTTGCCGATGGCGGTGACGTCGACCTCGGTACCCGCGGCCTTCCACTGCTTCATCTGGTTCAGCACCACGCGGAAGGCATTGGTGTTGAGGCCGCCGCACAGCCCCTTGTCGGAGCTGACGACGATGATACCGACGCGCTTGACGTTGTCGCGCGCGATCACGAAGGGATGCTTGTATTCGGGATGCGCATACGCGAGGTGGGTCGCCACGCGGGCGATCTTCTCGGCGTACGGGCGCGCGGCCTTCATGCGGTCCTGCGCCTTGCGCATCTTGGACGCCGCGACCATTTCCATGGCCTTGGTGATCTTGCGCGTGTTTTCCACGCTCTTGATCTTCGTCCGAATTTCTTTTCCGGCTGCCATGCTAGCTCCTAGTAAAAACCGGCTTCCCGTTCACCCGATCAGTAAACGCCGGTTTTCTTGAACTCGTCGCAGGCAGCGGTGATCGCCTTTTCGCTCGCGTCGTCCATGTTGCCGGTGGCTTCGACCGCTTCCATCGCGGCGCCGGCCTTCGTCTTGACGAAGGTGGTCAGCGCGCTTTCGAAGGCGAGGATCTTGCCCACTTCGATGTCGTCCATGTAGCCCTTGTTGACCGCGAACAGGGTCAGCGCCATTTCCGAAACCGACATCGGCGAGTACTGCGCCTGCTTCATCAGTTCGGTGACGCGGCGGCCGCGCTCGAGCTGCTTGCGGGTGGCTTCGTCGAGGTCGGAGGCGAACTGGGCGAAGGCCGCGAGTTCGCGGTACTGCGCCAGTGCCAGACGCACGCCGCCGCCGAGCTTCTTGATGACCTTGGTCTGCGCGGCGCCGCCGACGCGGGACACCGACAGACCGGCGTTGATCGCGGGACGGATGCCGGCGTTGAAGAGGTCGGTTTCCAGGAAGATCTGGCCGTCGGTGATCGAGATCACGTTGGTCGGCACGAAGGCGGAGACGTCGCCGGCCTGCGTTTCGATGATCGGCAGCGCGGTCAGCGAGCCGGTCTTGCCGGTGACGGCACCACCGGTCTGCTTGGCGACGAAATCGGCGTTGACGCGCGCGGCGCGCTCCAGCAGACGCGAGTGCAGGTAGAACACGTCGCCCGGATAGGCTTCGCGGCCCGGCGGACGGCGCAGCAGCAGCGAAACCTGGCGGTAGGCCCAGGCCTGCTTGGTCAGATCGTCGTACACGATCAGCGCATCTTCGCCGTTGTCGCGGAAGAATTCGCCCATGGTGCAGCCCGAGTACGGGGCGATGTACTGCATCGCGGCGGCGTCGGCGGCGGTCGCGGCGACGACGATGGTGTGATCCATCGCGCCGTGCTCTTCCAGCTTGCGCACGACGTTGGCAACCGACGAAGCCTTCTGGCCGACGGCGACGTAGATGCACTTCACGCCGGTGCCCTTCTGGTTGATGATCGCGTCAATCGCGACGGCGGTCTTGCCGGTCTGGCGGTCGCCGATGATGAGTTCGCGCTGGCCGCGGCCGACGGGCACCATCGCGTCGATGGACTTGAGGCCGGTCTGCACCGGCTGGTCGACCGATTTGCGGTCGATCACGCCCGGGGCGATGCGCTCGATCGGCATGGTCTTGTCGGCGGTGATCGGGCCCTTGCCGTCGATGGGCTGGCCGAGCGAGTTGACGACGCGACCGAGCAGGCCGCGGCCGACCGGCACTTCGAGGATGCGGCCGGTGCACTTGGCGACGTCGCCTTCCTTGATGTGTTCGTAATCGCCCAGGATCACGGCGCCGACCGAGTCACGCTCGAGGTTGAGCGCCACGCCGAAGGTGTTGCCCGGCATCTCGATCATCTCGCCCGACATCACGTCCGACAGGCCGTGGATGCGGACGATGCCGTCCGTCACGGACACGATCGTGCCCTGGGTGCGCAGTTCGCTCGATGCGCCCAGGTTCTCGATCTTGGCTTTGATCAGTTCGCTGATTTCGCTTGGATTCAATTGCATGTCTGTTCTCCGAACCCCAGTGCCGAATTCACTTGGCGGTTCCGAATGGTTGAGTGAGGTTAGCCGTGCAGGGCGAAGGCCATCTTTTCCAGCCGTCCCTTGACCGAACCGTCGATCACCTGGTCGCCGATCGCGACAACCGCGCCGCCGATGAGGCTCTCGTCCACCGCGACCTGCACGTTCACCGCGCGGTTGAACTTGGCCTTGAGGCCGGCCACCAGATCGTCGACCTGCGCCTGCGACAGGGGCTGGGCGCTGGTGATCGTCGCTTCGAGCGTGCCTTCGGCACGGGCTTTCAGGGTCTCGAACTGCGCGCAGATCTCGGGCAGGAGCATCAGGCGGCCGTTGTCCGCCAGCACCTTGACGAAATTGCCGCCGTGGATGCCGAGTCCGGCACCGGCGACGTCGACGATCAGCCCGGCCACGCGCTCCGTGGATACGGCGGGGTCGGCGATCAGCCGGCCCATCTGCGCGTCGGATACGATGCCCGCCAGCGTGGCGATGCGCGAAGACCAGCCTGCCAGGTCGTTTTCGCCCTGCGCCATGCGGAATACCGCTTCGGCGTAGGGGCGGGCCAGGGTAGACAGTTCGCTCATGATTACAGCTCGGCTTTCAGCTGGGCGAGCAGATCGGCGTGGGTTTGCGCGTTGACTTCGCGACGCAGGATCTTTTCCGCACCGGCCACGGCCAGCGCCGCAACCTGTTCGCGCAGCGCTTCGCGCGCACGGTTGGCTTCCTGGTCGATGCTGGCCTGCGCTGCGGCGAGCTGACGCTCGCCTTCCTGCTTGGCCGCGTTCTTCGCTTCGTCGACGATCTGCGCTGCACGCCGCTCGGCCTGGGCGATCACTTCGGCCGCTTGTGCCTTGGCGTCGCGCAGGCTGTCGCCTGCCTTCCTTGCAGCCAGTTCCAGCTCGTGCTTGCCGCGATCGGCGGCGGCGAGGCCGTCGGCGATCTGTTTCTTGCGCGTCTCGAGCGCGTTCATGATCGGCGGCCACACGAACTTCATGCAGAACCACACGAAGAGGATGAACGTGATGGATTGGCCGATCAAAGTTGCGTTGAAATTCATGTCCGCACCTTTATCAATGACGGGAATGGATCAAAAACGATCGCTCCCGAATTAGCCGGCAACCGCGAACAGGACGTACATGGCCAGACCCACGGCGATCATCGGCACGGCGTCGACCAGGCCCATCACGATGAAGAACTGGGTGCGCAGCATGGGGATCAGCTCGGGCTGGCGTGCAGCGCCTTCGAGGAAGCGGCCGCCGAGGATGCCGATGCCGACGGCGGCACCGAGCGCGCCCAGGCCCATCATCAGAGCGCCAGCGATGTACAGAACGGCTTGAGTCATTTCCATTTTTGATACTCCTGATAAGAAAATTGAAGTTGAAAAAGAAACCAGAAATCCTTGCGTGCGATCAGTGATGCTCGCTGTGCGCCATGTCGAGATACACGATGGTCAGCGTCATGAAGATGAAGGCCTGCAGCGTGATGATGAGGATGTGGAACACCGCCCACGCCCACTGCAGGGCACCGCCGAACAGGCCCAGAATGAAATTGCCGCCGAACATGAGCGCGATCAGGATGAAGATCATCTCGCCCGCGTACATGTTGCCGAACAGACGTAGCGCCAGCGAGATCGGCTTGGCGATGAGGCCTACGCCCTCGAGCAGCAGGTTGACCGGGAACAGGAATTTGGGGAAGGGCTGGAAGGCCAGCTCGGCGAAGAAACCGCCGGGGCCTTTCATCTTGACGCTGTAGTACAGCACGAGGAAGAAGATCGACAGCGACAGGCCGAAGGTGACGTTGGGGTCGGTGGACGGCACGATCTTGAGATGGCCGACGCCCGCCATGCCGGCCGCATAGGGCAGCCAGTCCACCGGCAGCAGGTCCATGAAGTTCATCAGGAAGACCCACATGAACACCGTCAACGCCAGCGGCGCCACAAGCGGGTTCTGGTGCGAGAAGGAACCGCGCACCGAACTGTCGATGAATTCGACGATCCATTCGACGAAGTTCTGCAGCCCGGAGGGGATCCCGGCAGTCGCGCGGCGCGCAGCGAGCCAGAAGAAAAACAGGAACAGCACGCCGAGTCCGAACGTGAATCCCATGCTGTCGAGGTTGATCGACTTGAAACCCATCGCCTTGGCTTCTTCCGCGTTGTGCGCGACGGTCCAGGTGGCCTGCGGCAGCACTTCGACGTTGCCGTGATGGTCGTGACGCTCGTAGCCGGCCGGGAGTTGGCCGTAGGTCAGGTTCTGCAGGTGATGCTTGATGTAATCGCCGGAGGATGCGTATTCCGTAGCCATGGTGATCGAATTTTCAAAGTGAGTTTTGGATGGGGGCGCGCAGCGCTCCCATGCAGAACCAACCTTATGATTTGTTGTTGTCGCCTTGCGGCTTATCTTTCCGGCCTACCGCCTTGCAGCGGTCACCCACGCGAGCTGCGCTCCCAGCAGCCCGAGCAGCTGCGGCAAGGGCGAGAGCCTCAATATCGCCATGCCGACTGCCAGCAATGCAACCAGCACCGCCAGCCGTTCCGCCCCCGTTATGATGAAGAGTCGAAACAACCGGTGCTGATCCCATTCGGGATGACGCATCGCCTGCCGTTCACGCCGCCACAGCACCAGACTGACCATCAGTGCCACCAGCATGCCGTAACCAACCGCGATGCCCGTCTCGATGTTCGCCGCCAAACTGCCGATCAACCCGCCCGCCGGAATCAGGGCCGCTTGCGCCAGCACAACCCGTCGGATGCCCGTGTTGCCGGTGCGACGCTTGTTGGTGAACATTGGCCGCGGATGATACTGAATTAGCATGGTCTATGCAATCATCAGGCTGCTTGATGACGAATTTCAGTACGTAGTGATTTTTCCTGGGGGGTCACAAACGGATGCCCAGCCGTTGCAGCAGACCCTCCAGTTCGTCGGCGCTGCCAAAGTGCAGGGTCAGCTTGCCGCTGCCCTTGCTGCCCGTCTGCACATGCGCAGTCATGCCCAGCGCGTCCGACAGGGCTTCTTCCAGCCGCAGCAGATCGCGGGATACGGCCTTCGGCTTGGCGCTGGCAACCGCCGGATCCTTCAGACGCGCGACGCGACGTTCCACCTCGCGCACCGACAGGCCGCGCGTCTCGATCTCGTGTGCCAGTTCGCGCTGCTGCGCCGCTGCCAGCGGCAGCAACGCGCGCGCATGGCCCATCTCGATAAGGCCCGCGGTGAGCATGTCCTGCACCGGGCGAGACAGATTCAGCAGGCGCAGCAGATTGGACACCGCCGCGCGCGACTTGCCGACCGCCTGCGCGACGGCGTCGTGGGTCATGCCGAATTCCTGGATGAGTCGGTGCAGGCCCTGCGCCTCGTCGATGGCGTTGAGGTCCTCGCGCTGGATGTTCTCGATCAGCGCCATCGCCGCCACCGCGTCGTCGGCGACTTCGCGCAGCAACACCGGCACCTCGTTCAAACCCGCCAGTTGCGCCGCGCGCCAGCGGCGTTCGCCGGCGATGATCTCGTAGCGCCCGCCCGCCTCGCGCACCAGGATGGGCTGCATCAGGCCCTGCGCGCGGATCGAGTCGGCGAGTTCCTGCAACGATTCGCTGTCCATCTGCGTGCGCGGCTGGTACTTGCCGGGTGCGAGCTGCGAAACCGGCAGCATGCGCAGGTCGCCCTGCGGCGGCGCGGCGCTGTCCTCGCCGCCCAGCAGCGCGTCGAGCCCGCGCCCCAGCCCTTTAGGCTTGGCCATGTTGTGTCTCCCTTGCTGAAAGGCCGGCGCGCGCGAGCGTCTCGTCGGCCAGGTCCATGTAGGCTTTCGCACCCTTGCACTGGCGATCGTAGGCCAGCACCGGCAGACCATGGCTGGGTGCCTCGGCGAGCCGCACGTTGCGCGGGATCACGGTGTCGTACACCTTGTCGCCGAAGTGCTGCTTGATCTGGTCCGACACCTGCTGCGCCAGCGTGCTGCGCGGATCGAACATCACGCGCAGCAGGCCCTCGATCTGGATGGCCGGGTTCAGGCGCTGTTTCACCTTCTTGATGGTGGCGACGAGATCGGTGAGCCCCTCCAGCGCGTAGTACTCGCACTGCATGGGAATCAGCACGGATTCGGCCGCGGCGAAGGCGTTGACCGTGAGCAGGTTGAGCGTCGGCGGACAGTCCATCAGGATGAAATCGTAGTCGTCGGCCACCTGCGCCAGCGCGACCTTCAGGCGCAGGTCGCGCTGCTCCAGGTTGACCAGGTCGATCTCCGCCCCCGCGAGTTCGCGATTGGCCGGGATGACGTCGAAACGGCCGGGTTCCGAACGCATCCGCGCATCGCGGACGCTGACCTGGTTCAACAGAATCTGGTACACCGTAGGCAGGGCCGTGCGCTTCTCGATGCCCGAGCCCATGGTTGCGTTGCCCTGCGGGTCGAGGTCGGCGAGGAGCACACGCTGCCCCCGTTCTGCCAGCGCGGCGGCCAGATTGACGGCCGTCGTCGTCTTGCCGACGCCCCCCTTTTGGTTGGCAATGGCCAGGATTTTCACAGGACGTCTCCCAAGGGCTGGCGGCAATGCGCAATGGCCGGGTTATTTGTCATCAAGCGGACTCCAGAACGATCAAATGGCGGCTGGCTTCCAGCCCGGGCACCACGAGTACGTGGTCAGCGCTTACTTTCACGTCATGCGGCAACAGGGCGAGCTCCTCGTTCGGATACAGGCCCTTCATCGCCAGCCATCGCCCGCCCGGCTTCACCAGGTGGCGGGTCAGCTTGACGAATTCCCCGAGATCGGAAAACGCGCGCGAGGTGATGACATCGAAGCCCGTTTCCGGACGGAAATTCTCCACCCGTCCCGTCGCCACCGTCAGGTTGTCCAGCCCCAATTCGGCCCTGGCCTGCTGCAAAAATGCCGTTTTCTTGGCGATGCTGTCGATCAGCGTCACCTGCAGGTCCGGTCGCGCAATCGCCAGCGGAATGCCCGGCAGGCCGCCGCCACTGCCGACATCGAGCACGGCCTGCCCGGTGAAATACGGCACCGCCGCCAGCGAATCGAGCAGGTGGTGGCTCACCATGCGTTCCGGCTCGCGCACCGCGGTCAGGTTGTAGACACGGTTCCATTTGTCGAGCAGCGCCAGATAGGCGAGCAGCCGGGCTTCGCCATCCGGCGGCAAATCCAGTCCCAGTGCGGCGATCCCCGCCGCGAGTTGGTGCGCGATGCTCATGCGCTTTTCTGTGCCGCATCGGATTTGAATCCGCGCTTGGCGTAGATCAGCAGCACCGAAATCGCCGCCGGGGTGATGCCCTGCATCCGTGCCGCCTGACCGAGCGTTTCGGGACGCGCCTTCTGCAGGCGCTGACGCACTTCCATGGACAGCGCGGTGAGCTGCGTGTAGTCGAGGTCGGCCGGCAGGCGCAGGGTTTCCTGCTCGCGCTGCCGGTCGACTTCCTCGTTCTGGCGATCGATGTAGCCCTGGTACTTGGCGGCGATTTCGACCTGTTCGGCGACCGTGCCATCCGCCACGCCGTCGCCGCCGCCCGGCAGCGCCAGAATCTGCGCGTAACCCAGGTTCGGCCGGCGCAGCAGGTCGAACAGGCTGTATTCGCGCTCGATGGGCTGGCCGATGCGCTGCGTCGCCGCATCCGCCGGCAGGATCGCCGGGTTGACCCAGGTCGCCTTCAGGCGCTCGGTTTCGCGGGCGATGGCGTCGCGCTTGCGGTTGAAGGCGTCCCAGCGCACGTCGTCCACTACGCCCAGCCCACGGCCCGTTTCCGTAAGCCGCATGTCGGCGTTGTCCTCGCGCAGCTGCAGCCGGTATTCGGCGCGGCTGGTGAACATGCGGTAGGGCTCGGATACGCCGCGCGTGATGAGGTCGTCGACCAGCACGCCCAGATAGGCTTCGTGCCGCGCCGGGTTCCAGACCTCGCGGTCCTGCGTCTGCAGGGCTGCATTGAGGCCCGCCAGCAGCCCCTGCGCGGCGGCCTCTTCGTAGCCGGTGGTGCCGTTGATCTGGCCGGCGAAGAAGAGGCCGGCGATGGACTTGGTTTCCAGCGAGGCCTTGAGGTTGCGCGGATCGTAGTAATCGTATTCGATGGCGTAGCCGGGGCGCAGGATGTGCGCGTGCTCCAGGCCGGGGATCGAGCGCACGATGGCAAGCTGCACGTCGAACGGCAGCGAGGTCGAGATGCCGTTGGGGTAGATCTCGTGCGTCGTCAGGCCTTCGGGTTCCAGGAAGATTTGGTGGCTGGCCTTGTCGGCAAAGCGGGTGATCTTGTCCTCGATCGATGGGCAATAGCGCGGCCCCACCCCCTCGATGACGCCGGTGTACATCGGCGAACGGTCGAGGCCGCCGCGGATGATGTCGTGGGTGCGTTCGGTGGTGTGGGTGATCCAGCACGGCCGCTGTTCGGGGTGCAGCGCCTGGCTGCCCATGAAGGAAAACACCGGTGCCGGATCGTCGCCCGGCTGGACCTGGGTCTGGCCGAAATCGATGCTGCGGCCGTCGATGCGCGGCGGGGTGCCGGTCTTGAGCCGGCCCGCGGGCAGCTTCAGTTCGCGCAGGCGCGTGGCCAGCGACACCGCGGGGGGGTCGCCCATGCGCCCGGCCTGGTAGTTTTCCAGCCCGACATGAATGAGGCCAGAAAGAAAGGTGCCGGTGGTGAGCACGATCGCCCTGCCCTCGAACACGATGCCGAGCTGGGTTTTCACCCCGGCGACACGGTCGCCTTCGAGCAGCAGGTCGTCGACCGCCTGCTGGAACAGCGTGAGGTTCGGCTGGTTTTCCAGCCGGCGGCGGATCGCGGCCTTGTAGAGCACACGGTCGGCCTGCGCGCGGGTGGCGCGCACTGCCGGGCCCTTTGACGAATTGAGCGTGCGGAACTGGATGCCCGCCTCGTCGGTGGCAATCGCCATCGCCCCGCCCAGCGCGTCCACCTCCTTGACCAGATGGCCCTTGCCGATGCCGCCGATGGATGGGTTGCACGACATCGCGCCCAGCGTCTCGATGTTGTGCGTGAGCAGCAGCGTCTTCGCGCCCGCACGGGCGCTGGCGAGTGCGGCCTCGGTGCCGGCGTGGCCGCCACCGACGACGATCACATCGAAGGATTCGGGGAATTTCATGGTGCGCGCATTTTACCCGTTGCCGGGCGTTTCACGTGAAACAGCGTCAGCCCGCGCCCACCTGTTTGGCTTCCAGCGCCTCCCAGCGCGCCAGCGCATCAAGCAACTCCAGCTCGATGGCTTCGGTGCGGGCGTGCAACCCGCCCGCCGCCTGCGGATCGGTCTGGTACAGCGCCGGGTCGGCCAGACGGGCGGCAATCCCGCTCTGTTCAGCCTCCAGCGCTTCGATGATGCCCGGCAGCGACTCCAGTTCGCGCGCTTCCTTGTAGCTGAGTTTGACCTTCTGCGAGACCGGCTTGGCGGCTGGCGGCGACTTGGGCGGCGCCGGCCGGGGTGCCGGTGCCGCGACGGCCGCCTGCCGTTCCCGCCAGGCACGCCAGTCGGCATAGCCGCCGACGATTTCGGTCAGCCGCCCCTCCCCTTCGAACACGATGGACTGGGTGACGACGTTGTCGAGAAAGGCCCGGTCGTGCGAGACGATGATGACCGTGCCGGCGTACTCCTGCAGCAATTGTTCGAGCAGTTCGAGGGTATCGATGTCCAGGTCGTTGGTCGGTTCGTCCAGCACCAGCAGATTGGCCGGGCGGGCGAACAGCCGCGCCAGGAGCAGGCGGTTGCGTTCGCCGCCCGAGAGGGCCGACACCTTGGCGCGCGCCCGTTCGGCCGGAAACAGGAACTCCTCCAGATAGCTGATGACGTGCTTGCGCTGCCCGGCGATCTCGACATAGTCCGAGCCGGGCGAAATGGTGTCGATCAGCGTCGCATCGTCGTTGAGCTGGTTGCGGAACTGGTCGAAATACGCGACCTCCAGCCTGGTACCCTGCTTGATCCAGCCCGTCTGGGGCTTGAGATCGCCCAGGATCAGCCGGATCAGCGTGGTCTTGCCGGCGCCGTTGGGCCCCAGCAGCCCGAGCTTGTCGCCGCGCAGGATGGTGGCAGAGAAATCCCGCACCAGCACCCTGTCGTCGTAGCCGTAAGTCACATGATCCAGTTCGGCCACCACCTTGCCCGAACGCTCGCCGGCGTCGAGCTGGAACCCCACCTGCCCCTGGTGCGCGATGCGCGCCTCGCGCGTGCGCCGCAACTGCTCCAGTCGCCGCACCCTGCCTTCGTTGCGCGTACGGCGCGCTTCCACGCCTTTGCGGATCCAGGCTTCTTCCTGCTTCCAGAACTTGTCGAACTTGCGGTGATGCACCGCCTCGACTTCCAGTTGCTCGGCCTTCTTGGCCTGATATGCGCTGAAATTGCCCTGATATTCGCGTAACTGGCCGCGATCGAGCTCAACGATGCGATTCGCCACGTTGTCCAGGAAGCGCCGGTCGTGGGTAATGAACACCAGTGCACCGCGATACTCGTTGAGCAGACCTTCCAGCCATTCGATCGCCGAAAAGTCCAGGTGATTGGTCGGCTCGTCGAGCAGAAGCAGCTCCGGTTCGCTGACCAGCGCGCGCGCCAGTGCCACCCGTTTCTTCAGCCCGCCGGAGAGCTCGTCGACCCTGCGGTCGGCATCCAGCCCCAAGCGCTGCAGGGTTTCCTCCACCCGGCTGTTCAGGCGCCAGCCGTCCGCCGCCTCCAGGGCGCTCGACACCCGCTCCAGCTCGCCCAGCGCCGCCGCATCACCCTCGGCAGCCGCATGCGCCGCCGCATGGTATTCCGCCAGCAACCGTTGCGCCGCGCCCACCCCTTCGGCCACCGCCTCGAACACGCTGTGCCCCGGCTGGAAAACCGGCTCCTGCGATACGTAGGCCAGACGCAACCCGGGTTGCCGCCACACCTCTCCTGCGTCAGGCTGGCTCAGGCCGGCCACGATCTTGAGCAGGCTGGATTTACCCGTACCGTTGCGGCCGATCAGGCCGATGCGCTCGCCAGCCTCGATGACCAGCGACGCCCCGTCGAGCAGGGGATGGTGGCCGTAGGCGAGTTCGAGGCGATCAAAGGTGAGGAGCGGCATGAGTGGTGAGTGGTGAGTGGTGAGTGGTGAGTGGTGCAGGATTATGCGCCACCGAGGGCGGCGTGGACGGCGCGGGCGATGCGCACGGCGTTCGGGGTATCGCTGTGCAGGCAGAGGGTGTCGGCCACGATCGCGAGCCGGCTGCCGTCGGGCGCGACCACGCCGTCGCCGCGTGCCAGCACCCGGGCCTGCAACGCCGCGGCTTCGGGCTCTTCGACGACCGCGCCGGGTGTTTCACGTGAAACCAGCGTCGTTGCCGACGCGTAGCGTCGGTCGGCGAAGGCCTCGTTCAGCACCCGCAAGCCCGCGTCCCGCCCCGCCTCGATCAGCCGCGACCCCGACAAACCCAGCAATGCGAGCGCCGGGTCGAAGGCCGCCACCGCCTCGGCGATCGCACGGGCGACCGTCGCATCCACGGCGGCGACATTGTAAAGCGCGCCGTGCGGTTTGACATGCGCCAGCCGCATTCCAAGGCGATCCGCCTGTTCCGCCAGCGCGGCGGTCTGCCGGGTCACCCAGTCACGGACAGCGGACGGCGTCCCGGGAACGACGCGGCGACCGAAACCGGCACGGTCCGGATAACCTGGATGGGCACCCACCGCCAAGCCATGGGTACGCGCCAGCTGCAGGGCCGTCCGCATGCTCGCGGCATCCCCGGCGTGACCACCGCAGGCGATCGACACGCGATCCAGAAAGGGCATCAGGCCGGCATCGTCGCAGCCTTCGCCGACGTCTGCGTTCAGTTCGATCAGCCCCATTCGGCCAGCTCCCATGCCATCGGCTGCGCGGCCCGGGCCCCTTCCACCGACACCGTCTCGAAGCGCAGCGCCGTGCCCGGCCGCACCTGCGCCAGGCGCGGCAGGTCGGCGTCGATCACGGTGGCGATCACCGGATAGCCGCCGGTGACCGGCCCGTCCCAGCCGAGGACGATCGGCTGGCCGTCGGGCGGCACCTGGATGGCACCGGGCAGCACGCCCTGCGTTGGCCAGTCCGCGTTGCGGCTGGCCACGCGCGGACCCGTCAGCCGGATACCGCGCCGATCCGAGGCGGGGTCGACACGAAAGGTCCCGCCAACGAAAGCGGACAGCCCCGCATCCGTGAACGCCGCCGACTGCGGACCCGCCACCACCCGCAAGGGGGCGGCGTGCGGCAAGGCAGGCGGGTGGGCGCGCAGCAGATGCACCCCACCCCCCGTCCTGCCGGTATGCAGGACGTCGCCGGTCCGGAGCGGGCGCCCGTAATGCCCGCCCCACCCCGCTTGCGGCAAGGTGCTGGCACTGTCCAGCACCGGCACCACCGCCAGGCCGCCGCGCACCGCGAGCCAGCAGCGATAGCCGGCTTCCGGTTCGCCCAGGCGCAGGATTTCCTCGGCTGCCAGCACCAGGGTCTGGTTCCAGCCCGCCGCCAGCCCCGCGGCGCGCGCACTGCGGAATGGGGCGCCGGTCAGGGCGATCACGCCGCCGCGCGGGAAATGCAGCTGCGGACCGCGGCCCACGATCTCCAGCCCGGGCGCCGCCGGCGGATTGCCGACCAGACGGTTGGCTGCTGCCAGCGCATCGCGGTCCGCCGCCCCGCCGGCAGGAACACCGAAGCGGCCCCAACCCGGGCGCCCGCCATCCATCACCAGGTCGCACAAGCCCGGGCGCAGCACTTCGACGATCATGCGTCCACCGCCACCAGTCGCACCCGATCGCCGGGCTCCAGCAGAGCCGGCTGGGGTCGCGCCGGCTCGAACAGGCGCATCCCGGTCCGGCCGACCACATTCCAGCCGCCAGGCCCGGCGGCGGGATAAATGCCGGCGTAGCTGCCGCCCAGTGCCACGCTGCCTGCCGCCACCCGCGTGCGCGGGGTCCGGCGCCGCGGCATGACCAGGTCGGCCGGCAGCCCGGCAAGATAGGGAAAGCCCGGCTGGAAACCCAGGAAGGCAACCGTGAATTCGATGTCCGTCAGCGCCTGCACGAATGCAGCCGGCGAGCGCCCCGAACGAGCCGCGCAGAGTTCGAGATCCGGCCCCTCTTCGCCGCCAAACACCATGCGCAGCGTATGAATCGCACCCGGCCCGGCGTGCGATGCTTCGACCGGCGTCGCCAGGGCTTCGCGCAATGACGCCGACACCGTTGCACCACGGCGCAATATCAACAAAATGCTGCCTTCAGCCGGCAATATGTCTTCAATTTCCTTGAAATCACCCGAAACAAGCTGCGCGTAGCGTGCCAGCGTCTGTTCCCCGGTTTCCACACGCAGGCCGCGCTCGCCCATCCAGCGCCAGGGCTGCGGCAGGTGCGATTGACCGGGAATCGGGTTTGCCATACGGTTGCGGGCGACCATGTTCAAAACAGTGTGCACGGCGATCCTGTTCGCCTTGATCAGTGTAACGGCAAACCCGGCACGCGCCGCGATGAGCGCCGTCAATCCGGCTCTGGTGCAGAACCTCGACGCCCGCCCGAAGAAAGTCGTCTTGCTGCCGCCGCAGATTTTCGTTTTCGAGCTTTCCGCCGGCGGCGTACCCACCCGCATGGGCGACTGGGAAGCCGCCGCACGTGCCAACCTCAGCGCTGCGGCCAGGCAGGGCGCCGCCGAATCGCGTGTGTTCGAACTCGTTGAGGCTCCCGCGCCCGATGCCTTGGAGCAGGCAACCCTCGACGCCCATATCGGCCTGTACGACCGGGTCGCCGAATCGGTTTTCGTCTACGGACGCGGCGAGCAATCCGCCTGGGCTCACAAGAAGAACGAATTCGACTACACCCTGGGCGGCGGGCTCGATTTCCTGCGCGACGAAACCGGCGCCGACGCGGCGCTCATCGTGCTGGGTGCGGATTACATCTCATCCGGCGGCCGCAAGGCCGCGTTCATCGCCGGACTGGCGCTCGGCATGATCATGCCGCTCGGGCAATCCTTCGTCGCCGCCGGCGTAGTCGACCTGAAAACCGGCGACGTGCAATGGATGGGCTTCGATTCCAGCAGCAGTCTCGACACGCGCAATCCGGACGACGTCAACGCCATGATGCGTACGCTCTTCGAGACCTGGCCGGGACCGCGATGAACCGCGTCGTGGCAAGTCTCGTCACCGCCGCCCTGGCCGCCACGCCGCCAGGGCCGGTGCGCGCCGACGGCCTGCCGCCCTGGACCGGCGCCGTTTCCCCGCAGGCCCTCGACCCGGGCGAAAAAAGCCTGTGGCAGGAGGCCGACGAATTCGACCGTGCGCTTGCGCGTGCCGGACGGGTCGATACCGATCCCGCGCTCGCCGCCTACCTGCAGGGCATCCTGGACCGGCTCTACCCCGAATTCAGGGGCCGCCTCACCGTCCGCCTGCTCAAGGCCCAGCAGATCAATGCCTTTGCCCTGCCCAACGGCAGCGTCTACGTCAACGCCGGGCTGGTCGCGCGCTTCCAGAACGAGGCCCAGCTCGCCACCGTGCTCGCCCACGAAGGCGCGCACTTCGTGTATCGCCATTCCCTGCTGCAGGCCGAGCGCGTGCGCAATGCCGCCGCCTTCGCTCTCGTCGTCGGCATGCTCGGCGTGCCGCTGGTCGGCGACCTCGTCGCCCTCTCGTCCATGTTCGGCTATTCACGCGAGCACGAGCGCCAGGCCGACGAGATCGGCTACCAGCGTCTGGTGGCCGCCGGCTACGCGCCGCGCGAAAGCATCAAGACCTTCGAGCACCTGCAGGCCGAAATCAAGGCGGCGGACATCAAGGAGCCCTACTTCTTTTCCAGCCACCCCAAATTGCAGGAGCGCATCGACAACTTCACCGAACTCTCGAAGGATGCCCAGGGCGGCGAGGTCGCCCATGACCGCTTCGTCGAGTCGACCGCGCCGCTGCGACTGGAATCTCTGGATGCCGATCTGGCGGCCTATCGCTACAAGCAGATCCTTCTGGTGCTGGGCGACCGCGACACGCGGCGCGAATATCCGCCCGAAGCCGGCTATTACCTCGGGGAAGCCTATCGCCTGCGCAACGAAACCGGCGATCCCGACCGCGCCGAGCAGGAATTCCGCCTGACCATCGAAACCGCGCCGCGTTTCGCGCCGCCCCATCGCGCACTCGGCTACCTGCTCTACAAGCGCGGCGACAAGACCGCCGCCGCCGGCTTCTTTCGCCGCTACCTCGAACTCGCGCCCGCCGCACCCGATCGCGGCTACGTCGAAGCCGTCCTCAGGGAGGCGTCCGTGCCATGAATGCCCGGCGTTACCTGACCTGTCTGCTCGCCCTCGCCCTCTCGGCCTGCGCGCCCTGGGCGCTCGTCGAACCTGACGGCCGCAGCTTCAGCAAACCCGGCGACTACGCGCTCGATATGCCGGCCGGCTGGGTCAAGCGCACGGCCGACGTCAATGATGTCTTCCTCACGCGCGATGGGCCTGCACTCGATTACATCGTGGTCGCCCGCCAGCCGCACGACCGCAAGCTGCCGCGCACCAAACGCGAGACCCGCGCCGACATGCTGCCCTTCGAGCTGGCCGAACTGGCGCTGGCAGAATGGCGCAACAACGACGCCACCGCCAACCTGGAAGTCCTGTCCAACGCCCCGACCAGGCTTGGCGGCAAACCCGCCATCCGCCTGCATGTGCGTTACAGGAATGAACGGGGCCTGCCGATCGAGCGGCTCATGGTCGCCCTGGTCGATGCCCGCGGCCGGCTATCCCTGCTCTACGAAGCCCCCGCCATCGTCTATTTCCAGCGCGGCCTGCCTGCCTTCGAGGCCATGCTGGCAAGCCTGCGCTTCCCCGAAACCGGGCAATAAAAAACCCCGCCGTTGCGCGCGGGGTTTTTTGCGTACGCCGGACGACTACGCGGCCATCACGCCTTGCGCCGTTTGCGCATCGCGCCGCCCAGCACCAGCCCCGTACCCAGCAGGAGCAGGGAGCCCGGCTCCGGCACCGTATTGCCGCCGATCGGGGCAAAGCGGTCCTCAAGCGTCCACGACAGCACATCGTGATCGGCGAAAGCCGCGCCCGTGCCCGAAGTGAAGCCCACAAACGCATTGGTGGTGCCCAGCACCGAGGCCAGGTCCACCGTGTAGCTCAGCAGCGCCGAGGTCGGCCGGGTCGAAGAACGCGTCAGGCGCGCCTCGAGCAACTGGGTCGCGCTGTTGTAATCCACCCAGGCGTTCCAGATGTCGCCGTCGTTCATGTCGGCCTCGGTCACTTCGGTCAGCAGGACCGAGTTCACGCTGCCATTGAGATCGATGCCGATGTGGTTGCTGCTGTTGTTGTCGATCCCGCCGTTGTTCCAGGTATCGAATTCGACGCCCAGACTGTTGGGGATGCCGGCGTAACCGATGCCGCCACCGGCGCCGCCGACGTTATTGCCAACCGTCTGCACCACAAACACCAGACCGTCCGCACCACAGCCCTGGCCATCGCACGCGCCACCGGGATTGGTGAAACGGAACTGGAAATAGGTGCTGAAGGAGGCATTCGACGCCAGCGAAACCGTGCTGGTCGAGAAGGCGCTGCCGGACTGGCCGAAGTTCGCCGGGGTAAGGCGCAGGGCATTGCCGGACTGTGCCGCGTTGCCGTTGATCGTCAGGCCCGCAACACTCGAGAAATCCGGGTAACTGATGACCGCCGCGCCCGCCTGGCTGGCGAGAAAAAGCCCGCCGACTGCTGCTGCCCATGTACATGCCTTTCTCATTTTCGACTCCCTGATTCGCCTTGATGGCGTACAGCGAGCAAAAAGCGGACCTATTCCGACGCCCCAAATAAATTCACTTGAAAATCATCTGGATAGGGACGGGACACGCCCCTGCCGCGACCGGACAGGGGGGAAAATGTAAAGGATGCCGACACGCAGCGTGCGGCCGGGTCAGTCCTTGAAGCGTCCGCGCACGCCCTGGCGGGCGCCGCCGTTGCTCCGCTTCTCCTGGCCGGGCGCCCGCGCGGCACGCGGTGCGTGGCGGTCCCCGTAACCGCGCGCGGCGGACTTGGCCTTGGCTTGTGCCTTTGCCTCGCGCTCGCGCTTGGCCCAGTATTCGACACTGTTGCCGTCGACCTCGGGCTTGGGCGCTTCCTCGCGCGGGGCACGATTGCCGTAGGCGCGCTGCGCCTGGTCGGCGCGGGCGGCGTGCTCGAAACGGCTGCCGCGCGGAATGTCGGAATACGGGGTCTCTGCACGGTGGCCCCGGTCGCGGTTGTCGCGACTCTCGCCGCGTGGCGGCCGGTCACCGTAGCTGCGCGGTTCCTTGTTGTTCCAGGCGCGCTTGTCGCCGAAGCCGCGCGCCCCGCCGTTGCCCTGCGGACGCTTGCCCGCGGGACGGCCCGCCGCCGGTTTCTGCGTCGGCTCCAGGCCGGGCAGGGTGTGCACGTCGATGCGGTTGCCGGTGTAGCGTTCGATGGCCTTCACCAGCCCGCCCTCGCGCATGCCGACCAGGCTGACGGCGATACCCGTGCGGCCGGCACGCCCGGTACGGCCGATGCGGTGCACGTAGTCCTCGGCCTGGCGCGGCAGGTCGAAATTGATGACATGGCTGATGCCCGCCACGTCGATGCCGCGCGCGGCCACGTCGGTGGCGACCAGCACCTTGGTGCGATTGTCGCGCAGGCGCTGCAGGGCGCGGTTGCGCTGGCCCTGCTGCATGTCGCCGTGCAGGGAATCGGCGGCAAAGCCGCTGTCGGCCAGCATGTCGGAAATTTCCTCCGCACTTTTCTTGGTCGCGGCGAAGACGATGGCCTGCGTCAGGTCGATGTCGCGCAGCAGACTGTCGAGCAGGCGCATCTTGTGATCCATGTTGTCGGCGTACAGCAGACGCTGTTCGATCTTGGCTTCCTGCTTGGGCGCCGCCTCGATCTCGATGCGCTGGGCGTCCTTCGTCAGCTCGCGCGCGAGATTGCCGACCACGCCGTCGAGCGTGGCGGAGAACAGCAGGGTCTGGCGCGACTCGGGGCAACGCGCGGCGATGGCGTGGATGTCATCGACGAAGCCCATGTCGAGCATGCGGTCGGCCTCGTCGAGCACCAGCACTTCCAGGCGCGAGAAGTCGATCTTGCCGCGCTCCAGGTGGTCGATCAGGCGGCCGGGGGTCGCCACCACCACGTCCACCGGCGTGGACAGGCGCTTGAGCTGCAGGCCGTAGGGTGCGCCCCCGACCAGGCAGGCGGTACGGAAACGGCGCAGCGCCTTGCCGTATTTCATCGCGGATTTTTCCACCTGCAGGGCCAGTTCGCGGGTCGGCGTCAGCACCAGTACGCGCGGGCCGATGCTCTTCACCGCCGGTTCAGCCAGCAGGCGCTGGATCGACGGCAGCAGGAAGGCGGCGGTCTTGCCGCTGCCGGTGTGCGAAGACACCAGCAGGTCGCGCCCGGTCAGCGCGGCGGGAATGGCCTGCATCTGGACCGGCGTGGCGTTTTCGTAGCCGGCCTCGAGTACGGATTGCAGGACGAGGGGATCCAGGCCCAGTTCGGAGAAGCTCATGTGTAACCTTTTTTCAGTGCGCGCACAGGCGCAAACCCGGCCAGCGCCCGGCAACCAGCCCGGCAGGCCACAAATTACGAACCGGAAACGGTCGGCGTGGAATACGCCGCAATATCGATAACGGGTCGCGTCGATCACATCGGCGCCAACCGCAAGACTTGTCGCAGGCAGGTGCCTGCACAAAAGAGAGGTCGAGGACGATGGGGCTGTGAGTACAGTCCCGAGACACGGCTGCTGAAACCCTGCCTGTCTGCTGCTGTGAACACAACGCGATGCAGTCTATCAGAAAACGCTGATTTTCCCGAGTGTTTTTTCGCCCGTGCTCAAACCGGATGGTGGTAGAGCTTGTGATACAGCCCGCCCTTCTCGATGAGCACGGCGTGGGCGCCCTCCTCCACCACGCGGCCATTCTCGAACACCAGGATGCGGTCTGCCTGGCGCACCGCCGACAGCCGGTGCGCAATGATCAGCGTGGTGCGGCCGGCGAGGAAGCCCCGCATCGCCTCGTGCAGCCGGCGCTCCGTGTCCGTATCCAGCGCCGAAGTCGCCTCGTCGAAAACCACCACGCTGGGGCCGGCCACGATCATGCGCGCGATGGCCAGCCGCTGCCGCTGTCCGCCCGACAGCCGCACGCCCTGTCGCCCCACCACCGTGTCCAGCCCCTGCGGCAGCGCCGCGACAATGTCCTTCAGCTGCGCCATCTCCAGCGCCTGCCACAGCGCCGCATCGCTCACCTCACGGCCCAGCGTCAGGTTGGCGCGCACGTCGTCGTTGAACAGCACCGGATGCTGCAACACCACGCCCACGTGCTCGCGTACCGTCTCCCAGCCGATCTCGGTCACCGCCACGCCGCCGTAGAGGATGCGCCCCGACTTCACCGGATACAGGCCCAGCAGCGCCTGCACCAGCGTCGACTTGCCGCCGCCCGAGGCCCCCACCAGTGCTACTTTTTCGCCTGGCCGGATGACGAGGCTCACGTCGTCCAGCACCGTTTCGCCCGCTTCTTCGTAGGCGAAGCTGACGTGCTCCAGCGCGATGCCCACCGTGGCCTTGCCGGCGAAGGGGTCGGCCAGGGCAGGATGCGCCGGCGCATCCTGCATGCCCAGAAGCGCGTTGATGCGCGAGAGCGCGCCCTGCGCGGCGAACCAGGCGTACTGCATGTTCACCAGTTCCTGCACCGGCGTCATCATGAACCACAGGTAACCGAACACCGCCAGCATCTCGCCGATGGTCAGGTCGGAGAACACCACCATCAGCATCGCCACCGCGCGGAAGATGTCGAAGCCCGCCAGGAAGACGAAGAAGGCGATCCGGCCCAGGGCATCCGACTTCCAGGCATACGCCGCCGCGTGGCGGCGGATGTCGTCCGCGCGGTCGGCGATGCGCGCAAGATAATGCCGCTCGCGGTTCATCGCGCGGATCTGCGTCAATGCATCCAGCGTTTCGGCCAGCGCGTCCTGGAACACCTCGAAGGCACGGTTCTCGTGCTTCTTCAGGTCCTTCACCCGCTTGCCGAGCCGGGTGGAGAACAGGATCACCGGCGGATTGAGCAGGAGGATGAACAGCGCCAGCTGCCAGTGCATCCAGAACAGCACCGCCGCCACCCCGACGAGGGTCAGGATCGACACGATGAAGCCCGAGATCGAGGCTCCGAGGAAGGTGTCGATGGCATTGAGGTCGGTGACGAAATGCGAGGTCACCCGGCCCGCCCCCACCGTCTCGAACGCCGACAGCGCGATCTTCGACAGGCGGTCGAGCATGCGCACGCGGATGCGGTAGCTCACCTCCTTGGCGAGCAGCGAGAAACTGCGGCCCTGCCACACGTTGAGCACGATCGCGGTCAGGCGCAGCACCAGCGTCAGCAGCAGGGCGGCGCCGACGAAAAGCACCGGGCCATGCCAGGCCGGCGGCGTCCAGTCCGCCACCGTCGCAACGAAGCGCGCGGGATGGTGCAGCAGCACCTCGTCGACCATCAGCGGCAACAGCAGGGGTACCGGCACCGCGGCGAGCACGGCCAGCAGGGCGGCCAGATTGGCCTGCGCCAGACGCCAGCGGTGACGGCGGATTTCGGAAAAGATATAGGTCCAGCTCAGCACGACGACGTTCGCTCGAATCGGCAGGCAGGCGCAAGCATACAGGGCACTATTTGCCGATGCAGAAGCTGCCGAAAATTTCGCCCAGCAGGTCGTCGGCCGTGAAGGCGCCGGTGATTTCCGCAAGTGCCGCCTGCGCCTGGCGCAGTTCCTCGGCGAACAGCTCCAGCTGGCCGGCCGCCGCGCGCGCGACGGCGATGTGCCCGGCCGCGCGGGCCAGCGCGTCCAGATGACGCGTGCGCGCCATGAAGGCGCCCTCGCCCGCCGCCTGCCACCCTGCCGCCTGCAGCAGCCTGGCGCGCAGGGCCTCCACGCCGTCGCCGGTTTTGGCCGACAGCCACAATGCGTCGCCCTGCACGCGCGGCGGCTCGTTCGTCGCATCGATCTTGTTGTGCAGGGTCAGGCGCGGAATCGACGGCAAGCGCGCCAGGATCGCCGCCTCGTGCGGTCCCACCCCGTGCGCGGCGTCCACCAGCAGCAGCGCCACGTCGGCCTTCTCCACCGCGGCCCAGGTGCGGGCGATGCCCTGACGCTCCACCGGGTCGTCGGTTTCGCGCAAGCCCGCCGTATCGATGACGTGCAGCGGCACGCCGTCGATCTGGATCGCCTCGCGCACGGTGTCGCGCGTGGTGCCGGCGACCTCGGCGACGATGGCCGCCTCGAAACCGGCCAGCCTGTTGAGCAGGCTCGACTTGCCGACGTTGGGCTGGCCGATCAGCACCACGTTCAATCCCTCGCGCAGCAGGGCGCCCTGGCGCGCCTGCACGCGGATTTCCGCCAGCTTCCGGTCGAGTGCATCGAGGCGACCGAAGGCATCGGCCTGTTTCAGGAAGTCGATTTCCTCGTCGGGAAAATCGAGCGTCGCCTCGACCAGCGTGCGCAGACGCGTCAGCCCTTCGACCAGTTCGTGCACGTGCGCGGAAAAAACGCCCGACAGCGATCGCACCGCGGACCGCGCCGCCTCCGCCGAAGCCGCGTCGATCAGGTCGGCCACGGCCTCGGCCTGCGCCAGGTCGAGCTTGCCGTTGAGGAAGGCGCGTCGGGAGAATTCGCCGGGTTCGGCCAGGCGGGCACCCAGCGCCAGACAGCGCTGCAGGATCAGGTTGAGGACGACCGGGCCGCCGTGCCCCTGCAATTCGAGCACCGCCTCACCGGTAAAGGAATGCGGCGCCGCAAAATACAGGGCGATGCCCTCGTCGAGCACGCTGCCGTCGGCATCGCGGAAGCCCGCGTAGCTTGCGCGGCGCGGCGCGGGGCAGCGGCCGAGGATGGCTTCCGCCAGCGGCACCACGTCGGCGCCCGATATCCGGACCACGCCCACGCCGCCGCGCCCGGGCGCGGTGGCGATGGCCGCGATCAGGTCAGGCCTTGCCGGCGGCCGGTTTGCCACCGCCTTCGACCTGGCGGTTGATCGCCCACTGCTGGGCGATCGACAGGATGTTGTTGACCACCCAGTAGAGCACCAGGCCGGCCGGGAAGAAGACGAACATCACGGTGAAGGCGACCGGCATGAGCATCATGACCTTGGCCTGCATCGGGTCCATCGGCTGCGGGTTGAGTTTCACCTGCAGGATCGAGGTGATGCCCATCACGATCGGCAGGATGTACCAGGGGTCGGGCGCCGTCAGATCGGTGATCCAGCCCAGCCAGGGCGCGCCGCGCATTTCCACCGCCGCGAGCAGCACCCAGTACAGCGCGATGAATACCGGGATCTGGATCAGGATGGGCAGACAGCCGCCCAGCGGATTGATCTTCTCGGTCTTGTACATCTCGGCCATCGCCTGGTGCAGGCGGGCGCGGTCGTCGCCGTAGCTGTCCTTGAGCTGCTGCAGGCGCGGCGTGAGCTTGCGCATCTTGGCCATCGACTTGTAGCCGGCGGCCGACAGCGGATACAGGGCCGCCTTGATGAGGATGGTCAGGATGATGATCGCCCAGCCCCAGTTGCCGACGAGGCTCTCGATCATCTTGAGCGCCCAGAAGATCGGGAAGGCCAGCGGCGTCAGCCAGCCGTAGTCGCGCGACAGGTCGAGGCCGGGCGCCGTCTTCTCGAGCACCTTCTGGATCTGCGGGCCGGCATAAAGCCCGACGGTGAAGCTCTTCTGCTGCCCGGGCGCCAGCGTGCCCTCGGCCAGGATCACGCCGCTGGAATAGAGGCCGTCGCCCAGCGCACGCGCGTAGAACTCGCGCTTCACCGCATCGACCGGCAGCCAGGCGGCGACGAAGTGGTGCTGAACCATGCCGGCCCAGCCGTTGCCGGCGTGTTTCTCGAACTCCGCCTTGCCTTCCTGGATGGACTTGAAGCTGACCTTCTGGAATTTCTTCGCGTCGGTGTAGAACGCCGGGCCCGTATAGCTGTGGATGAAGATAGACTCGCCCTCGGGCGCCTGGTCGTGGCGGGTGAACTGGTAGTAGGGCGTGAGATCGACCGTCTGCGTGCCCGTGTTGATCACGCGGGTGCGCACGGCGATTTCATAGCTGCCGCGCTTGAAGACATAGGTCTTCTCGACGCGCAGGCCGGTCGCCGGATCGCTCCAGACCAGCGGCACCTCAAGCAGGGCCGCGCCGTTCGTCAGGCGATAGGTGCCCGGATTGAGCTGGTAGACGCTGCGATGCGTCGGCAGGCCCTTGCCGACCAGTCCGCTCTGCGCGAAATAGGGCCGGGTCTGGCTGTCCTCGAACAGGTCGAGAACATGGTTCCTGTCGGTCGTCTCGCGATAACCCAGCAGTTGCAGCTGCCGCAGATCGCCGCCGTTGGCGTCGATCGTGGCACGCAGCACGTCGGTTTCCACCACCGCGCGTACGCCCTTGGCAAAACCGCTGCTCGCCGGCGCAACTGCCGCGGGGGCATTGAGCGCCTGGCTGGGCGACGGCACGGTGCCGCTCGCGGGGGCAGCCTGCGTGGCGACCGGGGCGGGGGCCGGCGCGTGCTTGTCCTGCCAGGCCTCCCAGAGCAGCAGCAGGGAAAACGAGAAGACTACGAAGAGGATCAGCCGCTGGTTATCCATGGGACGGTTGCGTGAGGTGGGATGGGACCGGATCACCCGGCCATTTTTCGATTGCACGCTGGCCCGCCCGTTTCAGGGCGGAGGCCAGACCGTGCGACTCCTCGCCCGATACCGGCCTGGCGAGCAGACGAACGACAAAGTCGCACGCCGGCAGTTCCGGGAAAACCTGCCTGAAACTCGCACGCACGCACCGCTTCACGCGATTGCGGTCCACCGCACGCGGCAGCTGGCGCTTGCTGATGATCATGCCCAGGCGCGCATGGCCGGCCTGATTCGGCCGTGCCATCACCAGAAAATGGTCGATGCGGGCGCGCTGGCTGTCGGCAAAAACCCGGTCGAATTCGGCCGGGGCGGTCAGCCGTGCATTCCGGAATCGGACGGATTCCGTCCGGACTGCCTGCGTGACGATCAGACCGCCAGACGCGCGCGGCCCTTGGCGCGGCGCGCGTTGATCACGGCACGACCGGCCTTGGTCTTCATGCGGGCACGGAAACCGTGGGTACGCTTGCGGCGGACGGTGGAGGGCTGGTAAGTGCGCTTCATGTTGCTTCCTTTCTCGCTGACGCCGCCGCGCCTTGCGGCGGGCGACAAAAAAATCCGTTGAAAAACCGCGTATTAGACCCGCCCGCCCGGGCCGCTGTCAAGTTTCGTGCGCATCCGGCCCGGGCGGGGCCGGCCGCCCGGCTGTGGATAACCTCGTCGAAGCGGAGTAAGATGCCCCCTCACCCCGATGCTGCTTTCCACCCCCCGACACCCCACCATGGATTCCTTCTGGGACCTTTGCCAAGAGCGCTTTCGCGCCAGCCTGACCCAGCAGCAATTCAGCACGTGGATCAAACCCCTGGTGTTCGAGGACGCCAGCGGGGAAGTACGCATTCTCGCGCCCAACCACTTCGTCATGGACTGGGTGCGGGACAAGTTCGCCGAACACATCGAAACCTGGGCCGAGGAATTCCATGGCCGTCCGATGGCCGTCCAGTACGCCCTCACGCGCAAACAGACCGCCCCCCACAAGCCGACCCCCGCCGTCGCGCCGCCCGGCCCGGCTGCGGTCGCGGCACCGGCGGGGGCCATCGGCACCGGCATGCGGCTCAATCCCGGCTTCACCTTCGACAATTTCGTGTCCGGCCGCGCCAACCAGCTGGCGCGTGCGGCTGCCCTGCAGATCGCCGACAACCCCGGTACCGCCTACAACCCGCTGTTCGTCTACGGCGGCGTCGGCCTCGGCAAGACCCATCTGCTGCAGGCCATTGGCAACACGGTGCGCCTGAACAACCCCGACGCCCGCATCAACTACATCCACGCCAACGATTACGTCGACGACGTGGTGAAGGCCTACCTCAACAAGCAGTTCGACGACCTCAAGCGCCGCTACATGTCGCTCGACCTGCTCCTCATCGACGACATCCAGTTCCTCGCCAAGAAGGACCGCACGCAGGAAGAGTTCTTCTACGTGTTCAATTCGCTGATCGAGAACAAGAAGCAGATCGTCATCACCTGCGACACCTTTCCCAAGGAAATTGCCGGCCTGGACGACCGCCTGAAATCCCGCTTCGCCTGGGGGCTCACCGTGGCGGTCGAACCGCCCGAACTCGAAATGCGCGTCGCCATCCTGCTGGCCAAGGCCCAGGCGGACAACGTCAAGCTCGACGAGGCGGTCGCCTTCTTCATCGCCAAGCAGGTGCGCTCCAACGTGCGCGAACTCGAGGGTTCCCTCAAGCGCGTGGTCGCCTTTTCGCGCTTCCACGAAAAGCCCATCACGCTCGATCTGGTCAAGGAAGCCCTGCGCGACCTCATCGCCTCGACCTCGCGCATCGTCTCCATCGAGAACATCCAGAAGACCGTCGCCGACTACTACAAGATCAAGGTCGCCGACATGTTCTCCAAGAAGCGCACCCGCAATCTCGCGCGGCCGCGCCAGGTCGCCATGGCGCTGGCCAAGGAACTCACCAACCAGAGCCTGCCGGAAATCGGCGAATCCTTCGGCGGCCGCGACCACACCACGGTCATCCACGCCTGCCGCAAGGTGGCCGAACTGCGCGAGACCGAGGCCGACATCGGCCGCGACTACCTGGTGTTGTTACAAACCCTGACAGGCTGAGGACGGAATGTGCATAAATCGGACCCTGGCCGCGACGCCTCCGGAATTGTCCCCATTCCTCCCGGTGGCCACAGTCTTTATCCACAGCGAATCGGGCTTGCAAGCGCCTGATCCGAAAGCGTAAACACACTTACTCCCAGAAACCGGCGTCCTTAATTACGAATTCCAGGAATATATAAATGTTACTGATACAAAGCGAACGCAACGCCCTGCTCAGTGCCCTGTCTGCCGTCGTCGGTGTCGTCGAACGGCGCCATACCCTGCCCATCCTGTCCAACCTGCTGCTGGAGAAGAAAGGCGGCAAGCTCACGCTGCTGGCCACCGACCTGGAACTGCAGATCAGCACCCAGCTCGACGCCAAGGGCGGCGAGGACTTCGCCATCACCATCGCCGCACGCAAGCTGTTCGACATCGTGCGCGCCCTGCCCGAGGCATCCAGCGTCAAGCTCGACAGCAAGGACAGCCAGGTTGTGGTCAGCGCCGGCAAGTCGCGCTTCACCCTGCAGACCCTGCCGGCGGCCGATTTCCCGCGCGTCGAAACCGGCGCCGGCCTGGGCGACGCCATCCGCCTGCCGCAGAAGACGCTGAAGCGCCTGCTGCAGCTGGTGCAGTTCGCTATGGCCAGCCAGGACATCCGCTATTACCTCAACGGCATGCTGCTGGTGCTCGACGGCACCGCGCTGCGCGTCGTCGCCACCGACGGCCACCGCCTGAGCTATGCCGAGACCACGCTCGACACCGCCGGCGAAGCGCGCGAAGTCATCATCCCGCGCAAGACCGTGATGGAACTCGCCAAGCTGCTGGGCGACACCGACGACGCGGTCGAACTGCGCATCGGCGCCAACCAGGTCACCATCGCCCTGCCCGGCACCGAGCTCGTCACCAAGGTCGTCGACGGCAAGTTCCCCGACTACCAGCGCGTGATCCCGGTCAACCAGCCGCGCCAGCTCAAGGCCAATCGCCCCGTCGTGACGCAGGCGCTGCAGCGCGCCGCCATCCTGTCGAACGAAAAATTCCGCGGCGTGCGCCTGGTGATGAGCGAGAACACCCTCGGCATCGTCTGCAACAACAACGAGCAGGAAGAAGCCGCCGACGAAATCGAAGTCGACTACCACGGCGATCCGCTCGACGTCGGCTTCAATGTCACCTACCTGCTGGACGGCCTGGGCGCCGTGAACGCCGGCGAGATCACCCTCTCCTTCGGCGACGCCAACAGCAGCATGCTGCTCACCAGCGAAGGCGAGCCCGGCTTCAAGTACGTCGTGATGCCGATGCGGATCTGATCCGCGCAGAGCCTTACGGATCGTGGCGGCACACGCCGCCCCCGCAACAACCTACAGGAAGACCATGAGCGACAAGCCCGAAAACAAGGACGCCAACGGCGGTTACGACGAAGACAGCATCCAGCAGCTGGAAGGCCTGGAGGCGGTGCGCAAGCGCCCCGGCATGTACATCGGCGACACCTCCGACGGCACGGGCCTGCACCACATGGTGTTCGAGGTGCTCGACAACGCCATCGACGAGGCGCTGGCCGGCTACTGCGACGACATCAAGGTCATCATCCACCCGGACAACTCCATCTCGATTTCCGACAACGGGCGCGGCATTCCGGTGGGCGTGAAAATGGACGACAAGCACGAGCCCAAGCGCAGCGCCGCCGAAATCGTGCTGACCGTGCTGCACGCCGGCGGCAAGTTCAACCAGAACAGCTACAAGGTGTCGGGCGGCCTGCACGGCGTCGGCGTCTCGTGCGTCAACGGCCTGTCGAAGTGGCTCAAGCTCATCGTGCGCCGCGACGGCAAGAAATACGCGATGACCTTCAACCAGGGCAAGGTCGTCGACCGCGTCACCGAAATGCAGAACGGCGTCGAGGTCTCGCCCATGCAGATCATCGGCGACACGCAGAACCGCGGCACCGAAGTGCACTTCCTCGCCGACGACGAAATCTTCGGCACCGTCGAATACCACTTCGACATCCTCGCCAAGCGCATCCGCGAACTCTCCTTCCTCAACAACGGCGTCAAGATCGAGCTCATCGACCAGCGCGACGGCAAGACCGAGAACTTCGCCCACTCCGGCGGCGTGAAGGGCTTCGTCGAATACATGAACCGCGTGAAGAGCGTGCTGCATCCCAAGATCTTCCACGCCGTCGGCGAAAAGGACGGCATGACCATCGAAGTGGCCATGCAGTGGAACGACAGCTACTCCGAATCGGTGCAGTGCTTTACCAACAACATCCCGCAGCGCGACGGCGGCACCCACCTCACCGGCCTGCGCATGGCGATGACGCGCGTGCTCAACAAGTACATCGAGGAAAACGAGCTGGCCAAGAAGGCCAAGGTCGAAACCAGCGGCGACGACATGCGCGAAGGCCTCACCTGCGTGCTGTCGGTGAAAGTGCCCGAGCCCAAGTTCTCGTCGCAGACCAAGGACAAGCTCGTCTCCTCCGAGGTGCAGCCCGTGGTGCAGGAAGTCGTCAGCCAGAAGCTCGCCGACTTCTTGCTGGAAAACCCCAACGACGCCAAGCTCCTGTGCGGCAAGATCATCGAGGCCGCGCGCGCCCGCGAGGCCGCCCGCAAGGCGCGCGAGATCACCCGCCGCAAGGGCGTGATGGACGGCCTGGGCCTGCCCGGCAAGCTCGCCGACTGCCAGGAAAAGGACCCCGCGCTCTCCGAGCTGTATCTGGTGGAGGGCGACTCCGCCGGCGGCTCCGCCAAGCAGGGCCGCGACCGCAAGTTCCAGGCGATCCTGCCGCTCAAGGGCAAGATCCTCAACGTCGAGCGCGCGCGTTTCGACAAGGTCATCGGCAGCCAGGAAATCGCCACCCTCATCACCGCGCTCGGCACCAGCATCGGCAAGGACGACTACAACCCCGAAAAGCTGCGCTACCACCGCATCATCATCATGACCGACGCCGACGTCGACGGCGCCCACATCCGCACCCTGCTGCTCACCTTCTTCTACCGGCAGATGCCCGAACTCGTCGAGCGCGGCCACGTCTACATCGCCCAGCCGCCGCTGTACAAGGTCAAGCATGGCCGCAGCGAGCGCTACATCAAGGACGAACACGCGCTGAAGGAACACCTCATGGCCGAGGCCATGAAGGACGCCGAGCTGACCCCGATGGAAGGCGCCCTGCCCATCGCCGGCGATGCGCTCGAAGCCCTGGCGCGCGAATACTTCCTGGCCGAAGCCGTGTGCGACCGTCTCGCCCGCCTGCTGCCCGACGACGTGCTGCAGGCCCTGATGAAGATCCCGCGCCTGAGCCTGGCCGACAGCGGCGCCGCCATGATGAGCGAAGCCAGCCTCGGCGCCGCGCTCGACGCCAACAAGTTCGAAGTCACCGCCGAATACCTGGCCGAGACCGACAGCCACCGCCTGCGCATCGTGCGCCACGCCCACGGCAACGCCCACGTCAGCTTCCTCGAAGCCGACCTGCTCGATTCCGGCGACTACGCCCAGCTGGTGAAAGTGGGCGACCTGCTGCGCGACCTCATCGGCCTGGGCGCACGTGCCAAACGCGGCGAAAAGGAAGCCGGCGTGCAAAGCTTCCGCGACGCCATGGACTGGTTCCTCGGCGAAGTGAAGCGCGGCATGAGCATCCAGCGCTACAAGGGCCTGGGCGAAATGAACCCCGAGCAGCTATGGGAAACCACCATGGACCCCAAGGTGCGCCGCCTGATGAAAGTGCAGATCGAAGACGCCATCGCCTCCGACCAGATTTTCACCACGCTGATGGGTGATGAAGTCGAACCGCGCCGGAACTTCATCGAGACGAATGCGCTGGGGGTGCGGAATCTGGATGTGTGAAATCAGGCGGTTTTAGGATTCGGACGACGGACGACTAACTCAATGAACTGCTTAATATCCCGATTATGGGGGTCATCCGGAGGAGCTACGCAGAGCTCGAAGGCGTGAATTTCATGCCAACGATGATCGAGGTCGTTCACCCATTCCCCGAAGTGGAGACTGGGTACGCCAACTTGCTTAGGAAGAAAGTACATTTCATCCAGCGGCAATGCTGAGCCGGACAATCTGTCGAATGTCTCCTGACCGATATTGCTGGAATTTGAAAATACGACCTCACCCCAGCGCTTGAAATTACCAGCGTCTCTGTAGAGATATTCGAATCTGACGTTCATTTCCCAGCCCGCTCCTTGTTGTCAACGAACCACTGGCTTCTGTGCCACACGATAAATTCTGGTTGCGGCATAAAGCGTTCAGGAAGGTCGATTTGACGACCTTCGAGTGGAAGAATCACCGCTTCGATAAAAGCTTCTTTATTGCGTTTGAGTTCTTCCGAGACGATGACTTTGAAATCGTCCGATAGCGTAATCAGTCCTTTGTCAAAAGCTTTGTCGTGGAGTGCCGAGAGGCATAGGCCATTACTTGGATTAAGCCGATTGGTCTTGTCTTGGCTCCACGGAACAATATGACTTGCAATTAACAGACGCGAGTCTGAGAGGCCCGACATGCAGCACCTACCGCGATAACTAGAGAGGACGGCACGGCGAAAGAACCCTTGTTTAATTCGCTGCTCAGTCAGAACCTGCCTCGTTTCCCCTATGTAGTCGTTAAGGTCAAACGTATCGTCAACCGCGATATTGGAAGCGGATTCAGTGTGCCTTGTGTGCAGCCCCTCATTTAGAAGAGCACATTCCAGAGCGAGCTGCTCCCAGTTGGCATGAAACTCATCCCAAACTTCACGATCCAGTGAAGAGGCATTGCCTAGACCACTTCTTCCGGTACGTGTAATGGCCGGGTCAAGACTAGCAAAATTGACCAACTTCATCGCCACAGCAGAGGGAGTGCGGCCGATCAGTACTGCAAGTTCGACAATTTCAACATTCCTGCTGTGCAACTTACCGAATGGAAGTTGGCAATACAGATTGAATGCGAGCTTCAACTGATTTTTCGTCCAGCGGCTTGAGGCCATGACTTTGAGCAGCGAGGCATGATTAGGCCAGACCGCCAACTCCTGAATGGTTATCGGTGAAGCGCTAAGTTTAGCGACAGTTTCAGTTACAAGAAGGCGCTAGGGTCGAACCCGTTACACAGGCAAGCGCGCGTTGATTTGGCGCAAGCGAATACGTACCCTTTGTCCGTTCCTTCCAAAAACCTGTAAATGCCCCCCCAACGCCTGGCCTTCGTCGACCTCGAGACGACAGGTGCCAATCCCGTCCACGACCGCATCACCGAAATCGGCATCGTGCTGGTCGAAAATGGCCAAGCCACGCGCTGGAGCACGCTGGTCGATCCGGGCTGCCGCATTCCGCCTTTCATCCAGACGCTGACCGGGATCACGCCGGAGATGGTGGCGGACGCGCCGCGCTTCGAGGCGCTGGCGGACGAGATCCAGTCGCGGCTGGCGGGCTGTCTGTTCGTGGCGCACAACGCGCGCTTCGACTACGGCTTCCTCAAGAACGAGTTCAAGCGCATGGGGCGGCGTTTCCAGGCCGACGTGGTGTGTACGGTGAAGCTGTCGCGGCGGCTGTTTCCGCAGTTCCACAAGCACAGCCTGGACAGCCTGATCGAACGCCACGGCCTGGCGGCGGACGACCGCCACCGCGCGCTGGCCGACGCCGAGCTGATCTGGCAGTTCTGGCAGAAGCTGCAGGCGCAGCCGGGGCCGGCGGCGCTGGACGAGGCGGTTCGCCAGCAGTTCGTGCGGCCGTCGCTGCCGCCGCATCTCGACGCGGGCGTGCTCGACGACCTGCCCGATCTGCCCGGCGTGTATCTGTTCTACGGCGAGGACGACGTGCTGCTCTACGTGGGCAAGAGCGTGAATCTGCGGCAGCGCGTGTTGTCGCATTTCCAGGCCGACACGCGCGCCTTCCGCGAGCTGCGCATCAGCCAGCAGATCCGCCGCATCGAATGGCGCGAGACGGTGGGCGAGCTCGGCGCGCTGCTGCTGGAATCGTGGCTGATCAAGTCGCGCCAGCCGGTGCACAACCGCATGCTGCGCCGCAACGACGAACTGTGCACCTGGCAGCTGGTGGAACACGCGACGGGCGATTTCCGCCCCCGGCTCGCGTGCGGCGACGAGCTGGACCTGACGCAGAGCCGCGACTGCTTCGGCCTTTTTTCCAGCCGGCGCGAAGCCACGCTGGCGCTGAAGAAAATCGCCGAGGCCAACCAGCTCTGCCTCGCCACGCTGGGGCTGGAAAAGACCACCGGCAAGGGCCGGCCGTGCTTCGGCTTCCAGCTGCACCAGTGCCGGGGCGCGTGCGTGGGCAAGGAAGCCATCGGCGTGCACAGCGCGCGCCTGATGGCGGCGCTGGCTCGACTTAAACTCAGGACCTGGCCCTACGCCGGCGTGATCGGCATCGTCGAGCGCGACGAAGTGAGCGAACGCGAGGAGGTCCACGTGGTGCACAACTGGTGCTACCTGGGCACGGCGCACGACGAGGCGCAGCTGGCGGCGATCCTGGAAAGGCCCGGCGCGCCGGCGTTCGATCGCGATACCTACAGGTTGCTGGTCAAGCACCTGGACGGCAAGGTGCGGGTCGTGCCGCTGGGGCGGATGCAGGAATCAGGCGGGCGCAGCCCAGCCGCGCAGCAAGGTTCGTAGCTGCGTTTCGTCGATCGGCAGCGTCAGCGCCGCGTCGATCCTGAGCCGCGCGGCGACCTTGTCGAGCGCGGCCTGGTGGGCGGCTTCGTAGAAGACGAGGATTTTCGTGGCGGGCGCGGCCTGCGCGGTGGCGAGCAGCGATTCCAGGTTGGACAGGCGGTCGCGGAAGTCGGTCTGGTGGAAGAAGTCGGCGACGATGACGGCGGGCGGTGACTTGCGGACGAAGGCGATGGCCTTGCGCTCGGACCATTCGGTGACGACGGCGTAGCCGAGTTCCTGATACAGCTTCTTGAAGTGGGCCGTGCCGATGAAGGCATTGACCATGAGCAGCGCGGGCGCGCTCATTCCGCGGTTTTCTTGGCGGCCTTGGCGGCGGGCTTTTTGGTCGTGGCCTTGGGGCTGGCGGCCTTCTTGGTGGCGGTCGCTTTCTTCGTCGCCGGCTTTTTCGCCGCGGGTTTTTTCTCGGCGGGTTCGGCGGCCTTCTTCGTCGCCTTCTTCTCGGCGGCGGGCTTGGCCGCGGCCTTGCGCGTGGGCTTCTTGGCCGGGCCCTTGGCAACGCGCGCGGCGATGAGGCCCAGCGCTTCGTCGAGGGTGATTTCTTCCGGCGTGATGTCCTTGGGCAGGGTGGCGTTGGTGCTGCCGTGCTTCACGTACGGGCCGTAGCGGCCGCTGCGCACGGTGATGTCCTTGCCGTCGTCGGGATGCGGGCCCAGGCTCTTGAGCACCGAGGCGGCCGAATCGGCGCCGCGCGGGGCGCGTTCCATGGCCAGCACTTCGAGCGCGCGCGGCAGGTCGATTTCGTAGACGCTGTCGGTCTTGGGAATCGACTTGAACTTGCCGTCGTGCAAGAGATACGGCCCGAAGCGGCCGTTGTTGGCGACGATGGGCAGGCCCGTGACCGGATGGTGGCCGACTTCGCGCGGCAGCGAGAGGAATTTCAGCGCCAGTTCCAGCGTGGCCTGATCCAGGGGGATTTCCTTCGGCCACGACGCGCGGCGCGGCTTGGGCGCCTTCTTGTCCTCGGGCATGTCGCCGATCTGCACGTAGGGGCCGAAGCGGCCGGAGAGCAGTTTCACGTCGAGGCCCGTGGCCGGATCCTTGCCGAGGATGTTGTCGCCTTCGACCGCGCCGGCGTGCAGCGGCCGTCGCCCAGCAGGCGCGACCACTGGCGCTTGCCGTTGGAGACGTCGTCGAGCTTGTCTTCCAGCTTGGCGGTGAAGTCGTAGTCGACGTAATGGTTGAAGTGCCGGGTGAGGAAGCAGTTGACCAGGCGGCCGACGTCGGTGGGCTGGAAGCGCTTCTTGTCGAGCACCACGTATTCGCGGTCCTGCAGGGTGGAGATGATGCTGGCGTAGGTGGAGGGCCGGCCGATGCCGTATTCCTCCAGCGCCTTCACCAGGCTCGCCTCGGTGTAGCGCGGCGGCGGCTGGGTGAAGTGCTGCTCGCCGTAGAGCCTGTCGACCGGCAGGGTTTCGCCTTCGACCAGCGCGGGCAATTTGGATTCTTCCTCGTCCTCGTCGTCCTGGTACACCGCCAGAAAGCCGGCGAACGCGAGCGTCTGGCCGGTGGCGCGGAAGGTGCCCTCGCCCACGGTGATGTCGGCGGCGACGGTGTCGAATTGCGCCGGCGTCATCTGGCAGGCCACGGTGCGCTTCCAGATCAGTTCGTACAGGCGCGCCTGGTCGTGCGTGAGGAAAGGCTTCACGGCGTCCGGCGTGCGCGCCACGGACGTGGGCCGCACGGCTTCGTGCGCTTCCTGCGCGTTCTTGGTCTTGGCCTTGTAGGTGATGGCCGCGGGCGGCAGGAAATCCTTGTCGAAGTGCGCGCCCACATACTTGCGGATGTCGGTGATGGCTTCCTGCGCCAGGTTCACCGAGTCGGTCCGCATGTAGGTGATGAGGCCGACCGGGCCTTCGCCGAGGTCGATGCCTTCGTACAGCTGCTGCGCGGTGCGCATCACGCGGTCGGTCGTCATGCCGAGCTGGCGCACGCCGGCCTGCTGCAGGGTCGAGGTGGTGAAGGGGGCCGCCGGGCTGCGCGCGCGGCGCTTCTTCTCGATGCGCATGACGGTCGCGGTCTTGCCTTCGAGCGTGGCGAGCCATTCCTTGCTGCGCGCTTCGTGCTCGACCGTGAACTGTTCAAGCTTCTCGCCGCGGAAATGCGTGAGTTTGGCCGTGAAGGCCTGGCTGCCCTTGTGCGTGTCGAGGTGCAGCGACCAGTATTCGCGCGGCACGAAGGCCTCGATCTCTTCCTCGCGCTCGACGATCATCCTGAGCGCGGGCGACTGCACGCGGCCGGCCGAGAGTCCGGGGCTGATCTTCTTCCACAGCAGCGGCGACAGGTTGAAGCCGACCAGGTAGTCCAGCGCGCGACGCGCCTGCTGTGCGTCGACGAGGTCGGACGCGATTTCGCGCGGATGGCGCACGGCGTCCTGGATCGCCGATTCGGTGATCTCGTAGAAGGCCACGCGCTTCATCGGCGTCTTGACCTTCTTTTCCTTGAGAATTTCGCTGATGTGCCAGGAAATCGCCTCGCCTTCCCTGTCCGGGTCGGTGGCGAGCAGCACTTCGTCGGCTTTCTTCGCGGCCTTGACGATGGCGTCGACGTGCTTGGCGTTGCGCTCGATGATCTGGTACTTCATCGAGAAGTTTTCGGTGTCGACCGCGCCGGTTTTCGGCTCGAGGTCGCGCACGTGGCCGTAGCTGGCGAGGATGTCGTAGTCGGCGCCGAGATATTTCTTCAGCGACTTGGACTTGGACGGCGATTCGACGATGACGAGTTTGGACATGGCGGCGGGCGGCGAAGGCGGATCAGTGCAGGCGACCCGGCTCGTGGTTCAGCAGCATGTCTTCCAGATGCGTGAAATGCTCGATGAGGCCGCGGCTCCACAGCACGATCAGCGTCATCCAGCGCACGTGGTCGGGCTCGATGTCCTCGCCGGCCAGCGCCATCAGGCCCGAGATCACCCATTCGCGCGATTCGGGGTCGAGGATCTGCGCGGACTCCAGCCAGACCAGTTCCTCGCGGCAGGCGGCGTTGAGGCGCTCGGTTTCCTCGGGGGCATAGTGGCGGATGTGCGCATGGGCCAGGGCGGGATGGGTCGCGCTGTCGGCCAGGTTGGCATACCAGTCGAGCGCGGGAATGTCGAGCATGATTTCAGTGGAGTTTTTGGTAGCGCCCGCCGGGCAAGGATGCGATGTGCCCTTCCAGTTCAAGCGTCAACAGCTTCGCCGAAAGCGTATCGAGCGTCAACCCGGTCCTTTGTGCCAGCGTGTCGAGTGTGGTCGGGGCGCCGTCGAAGGCAGCCAGCACGGGGTCGACCGGTGAGTGGGCGCTCGCCTCGGCAAATTGCGGCGGCGCCAGCCTGGTCTGCCAGGCGAGTTCGTCGAGGATGTCGGCGGCCGACTCGACCAGCTTGGCGCCCTGCTTGATGAGCGCGTGGCAGCCGCGCGACAGCGGCGAATGGATGGAGCCGGGAAGGGCGAAGACCTCGCGCCCCTGCTCGGCGGCCACGCGGGCGGTGATCAGCGAGCCGCTGTCCGGGGCGGCCTCGACCACCAGCACGCCGCGGGAAAGGCCGCTGATGATGCGGTTGCGGCGCGGAAAATGGCCCGGCAGCGGCGCGGTGCCGAGCGGGAATTCCGACACGATGAGGCCGCGTTCGACGAGCTGGTGCGCCAGCGCCTTGTTGCGGGCCGGATAGATGCGGTCGAGCCCGGTGCCGACGATGGCGATGCTGGCGCCGGCCCCGGCCAGCCCGCCGCGATGCGCGGCGGCGTCGATGCCCAGCGCCAGCCCGCTGACGATGGTGAGGCCGGCGTCGGAGAGGGCCTGGGCGAAGGCCTCGGCGTCGCGCGCGCCCTGCGGCGTGGCGTTGCGGCTGCCGACGATGCCGAAGCCGGGCTGGCCGAGCAGGGCGCGCCGACCCTTGCAGTAGAGCACGGCGGGCGGGTCGGCGATTTCCAGCAGGGCGCGGGGGTAGTCCGGGTCGGCCAGCGTCATCAGGCTGTTGCCGGGCTGGTCGAGCCAGGTCTGCGCGGCGTCGAACTCGGCGGTCTCCGGCCCGGCCTGCAGGGCATCGATCTGGGCCGCGGACAGATGCCGGGCGAGCGCGCCGCGCCCGGACGACAAAACGGCCTCCGGGGAACCGAAGGCCGTCAGCAGGCGAAGCAGGCTGGTGTTGCCGACTCCCGGCGCGAGGCTCAGCCGCAGCCAGGCATCGGTGTCGGCATCGCTGCTCAAGGGTTGCGCGCGGTGTCGAGCAGGTAGACCGGGCCGTCGGACTCCATGATGAGCGCGTAGGCGACGCGGTCGTAGACGCGATACACCATGGCGAGGCCGCTGCGGGCATCCGGCAGCTTCACCGTGCGGTCGTCGTCGGCGCCGAGGCAGGTGTTGCGGAAGCTCTTGCGGACCTCGGCGACCTGATCGTAGGTCACCATGGTGTTTTCCTTGAGGCAGCGCACGTCGGAATAGAGCCAGGCACCGCCGCCAGGCACGCCGGCGGTCTTTTCGTTGACCCAGGTCATGCGTTCCTTTTCCTCGCGCGTGAGCTTGATCGCCTCGCCTTCGCGGTAGATGGCGAGCACGTGGCCGGGCTCGAGTCCGTCCTTGCTGCCGCGGTTGAGCACCACGGTCTGGTAGCGGCCGCTGTCGGCAAGCGCGCCGTAGGCGGAAATGATGCGCGCGCTGATCTTGGCCTCGGGGGCGTGCGGCATGTATTCGAAGGTGGTGCTGTCGTCGGCCGCGACCAGCTTGTCCTTGGGCAGGATTTCCTGCACCGACTGGGTGATGCGGATCTTCTGCGGCGCGCCCTCGGTCACGGTGCGGGCGTCACCCAGGTATTCGACCTCGTAGCCCAGCACTTCGCCGGTTTCGGGGTCTTTCAGCGTCTTGCCGGGGCGCAGCACGTTCCAGCGCGTGACGCCGGCCTTGCCGCCGGTGGCGAAGGCGTCGTCGCCGGCGCCCAGCACCACGCGTTCGACATTGGTGCCGAGAATGAAGGGCGCGTCGTCCAGTTCGCCCTTGGCGACCACGCGCGGTTGCGCGAGGAAGGGATGGATCACGCGAATGGGAATCGCCGGAATGGCCTCGCCGCCGATTTGCGTTGCCCGCACGGTGGGCGAGAGCTTGATCGTCGGCATGTCGCCCTTGTCGTTTTTGACGAGGCTCAGGCGCGGTTCCTGGCCGCTCCGGTCGAGCACGATCAGGTCGCCCGGGTAGATCCAGTGGGGATTCTTGATCTCGTCGCGGTTCAGGTTCCAGATCTGGGGCCAGCGCCAGGGATCCTTGAGGAATTTCCCGGAGATATCCCACAGCGTGTCGCCCTTGACCACGACGTACTTGTCGGGCGCGTTGTCCTGCAGTTTGAGCGTGTCGGCGTAGGCCGGAGCGGCCAGCATCAGGGCGAGTGAAACGACGAGTTGACGCACGGGAGAACCCTCCATTTAGACCTTGTCTAATTCCGTGTTGAAAATATACTGTGCGCTTGGTTTACGGCGATTCGTCGCCATATATTTAGAGCCAATGCCGTAGCGATGCAGATTCTGCATCAAAGTGTGCGCCCAGCCTTTTCATTCGTAAAGCTTTTTTATGGCCAGACTCGACATTCTGCATTATCCCGATGCGCGCCTGCACACCGTCGCCAAACCGGTACAGGCGGTCGATGCGCGCCTACGCAAACTGGTCGAGGACATGGCCGAGACCATGTACGCCGCCAACGGCATCGGTCTCGCCGCCACCCAGGTCAACGTGCACGAACGGGTCATCGTCATCGACATTTCCGAGGCCCGCAAGGAGCTGCGCGTCTTCATCAATCCGGAACTCGTCGCGAAAAGCGGCCAGGTGGAAGGCGAGGAAGGCTGCCTGTCGGTGCCCGGCATCTACGACAGGGTGACGCGTGCCGAACGGGTGACCGTGCGCGCGCTCGACCGCGACGGCAACGCCTTCGAACTGGAGGCCGACGGCCTGCTGGCCGTCTGCATCCAGCACGAGATGGATCACCTCGCCGGCAAGGTCTTCGTCGACTACCTGTCGGGGCTCAAGCGCAACCGCATCAAGACCAAGCTCGCCAAGCAGGCACGCGAACATCGTCCGGACCCTGCGCCCACCCGCGCTTCGCTCTAAGTGCGGCTGATCTTCGCCGGCACCCCGCCCTTTGCCGCCGCCGCGCTCGAAGCCCTGGCGGATGCGGGGCATGACATCGTCTGCGTGCTCACCCAGCCGGACCGTCCCGCCGGGCGCGGCATGAAGCTCACCCCCAGTGCCGTCAAGGCCGCCGCGCAGGCACGCGGTCTGCCGGTGGCGCAGCCGGCCAGCCTGAAATCGCCGGAAGCGCAGGCCGAACTCGCCGCACTGCAGCCCGACCTCATGGTGGTCGCGGCCTATGGACTCATCCTGCCGCAGGCCGTGCTCGACATCCCGCGCCGCGGCTGCCTCAACATCCACGCTTCGCTGTTGCCGCGCTGGCGCGGCGCGGCGCCGATCCAGCGCGCGCTCCTCGCGGGCGATGTCCAAACCGGCATCACCGTCATGCAGATGGACGCCGGACTCGATACCGGCGCCATGCTGGCGAAAACCGTCGTGCCGATCCGTGAGACCGACACCGCCGGCAGCCTGCACGACGCGCTGGCGGCCGCCGGCGCGCAGGCCATCGTGGCCGCATTGTCCGGCCTCGATGGCCTGACGCCCGAAAGGCAGGACGCCGCGCTCGCCACTTACGCGACCAAGCTCGGCAAGGAGGAGGCGCAGCTCGACTGGACGCAGCCCGCGACGACGCTGGCGCGTGCGGTGCGCGCCTACAATCCGGTGCCGGGCGCGTGGACGCTGCTCGACGGCGCGCCGCTGAAAATCTGGGCGGCCGAAGCGACAGCCGGTGCGGGTCTCCCCGGCACCGTACTGCGCGCCGACGCCGAAGGCCTGGTCGTCGCCGCCGGCGACGGCGCCCTTGCCCTGCGTGAAATCCAGCCCGCCGGCAGCAAGCGCATGCCGGCTGCCGCCTTCCTCGCCGGCCGGCCGCTCGCTCCCGGCAGCCGTCTGGGCTCATGAATTCCCTGACCCCGCAGGGCCTGCCGTTGCGCGACGTGCAAAGTCGCGCCGCCGGGGCGCTCGAAACCGTGCTGGCCGGCACCGCCCTGCATCAGGTGCTGCCGCCGCTGCTACAGGGCCTGAAAACGCCGGGCGACCGTGGCGCCCTGCAGGACATGGTGTACGGCAGCCTGCGCCAGCTCGGCCGTCTCGATGCCTGGCTCGCGGCCTTGCTGGAACGTCCGCTCACCGATGCGCGCCTGGGCTGGCTCCTGCGCGTGGCACTCTATCAGCTCGCGTATACGCGGGTGCCGGCGCATGTGGTGGTGCACAACGCGGTGGCCGCTGCCGGCGAGGGCTGGCGACGCGGGCTGGCCAACGCCGTGCTGCGCAATTTCCAGCGCCGGCGTGCCGAACTCGACGCGGCTGCCGAAACGCAACCGTCGGCCCGCTGGTCGCATCCCGACTGGTGGATCGCCCGGCTGCAGACCGACCATCCCGGACACTGGCAGGCCATCCTCGAAGCCAGCCTCGCGCATCCGCCCTTCACCCTGCGCGTCAACCGCCGGCGCGGCGATCTCGCGGCCATGCAGCAGCGCCTGCTCGACGCGGGTTTTGCTTCGCGGCAGACCGGCCCCGATGCGCTCACGCTGGAACGCGCGGCGCCGGTCCACGCACTGCCCGGCTTCGAGACCGGCGAAATCTCGGTGCAGGACGCCGGCGCGCAATGGGCCGCCCGCCTGCTCGACGCACGGGACGGCGAACGCGTGCTCGACGCCTGTGCCGCCCCCGGCGGCAAGACCGGCCACATCCTGGAACGGGCGCAGGTCGACCTCGTCGCGCTCGACGTCGACGCCGAGCGACTGCTGCGCGTACGCGAAAACCTCGACCGGCTGGGACTGAGCGCAAGCCTGGTCGCGGGTGACGCGGCGCGGCCCGAAAGCTGGTGGGACGGCAGGCCTTTCGACCGCATCCTGGCCGACGTGCCCTGTTCCGCCTCGGGCGTGGTGCGGCGCAATCCCGACGTCAAGTGGCTGCGCCGGCCCGAGGACATCGCGCGTTTCGCCGCGCAGCAGGCGGCCATGCTGGACGCGCTCTGGCGGCTGCTCGCCCCCGGTGGTACATTGCTCTACGCCACCTGCTCGATATTCCGCGAAGAAAACGACGATCAGGTGGCGGCGTTCCTCGCGCGTCATGCGCAGGACGCCGAGCGGGGTACGCTGCCCGAGCCCTTGACCCACGGATCGCTTCTGCCCGATGCCGAGCATGATGGTTTCTACTACGCGCTGCTTCGCAAATCGCACTGACGCCCGTAGCCGGGATTCCCGGCCGGGGGCACGCGCAACCCCCGTTCTATCGCGGTTCCTGCCCGGATTCGCCGTATTCTGCCTGGCCGCCTGGCTTGCGTTTGCGGGGAGCGCCCGTGCGGCCGAGACCAGCGCGATACGGCAGGCGGAAATCAAGGCGACCCCGCAGGGCTATGCGCTCGACGCCACCGCCGACATCGCGCTCAACCGTACCCTGGTCGATGCCCTCGAACGCGGCATACACCTGCATTTCCTGCTGGAACTGGAGATCAGCCGGCCGCGCGGCTGGTGGTGGTTCGACGAAAGCATCGCCGAGCCGGTGCGCAAGTCGCACCTGTATTACCACCTGCTGCTGCGTCGCTACGTGGTCGAGAACGGCTACACCACGCGCACCGTCAACAGCCTCGCCGAAGCGCTGACGCTGCTGGGCCAGGTGGAAGACTGGCAGATGCTCGAACGCGGCACCCTCAAGGCCGGCCAGCATTACCAGGCGCGCCTGCGCTTCCGGCTCGATACCTCGCAACTGCCGAAGCCGCTGTCGATCGCCGTCGTGAGCGGCGACAAATGGGAACTGGCCACGTCCTGGTACGCCTGGTCGTTCGACGCGCCCGCCCTGCCCCCCGCCCCCTAGATGCGCAGACTCATCGTCGCCGTCTTCGCCGTCGGCATCGTGCTGCTGGGGCTGCTGTTCCACGTCAGCGGCGACGCCAGCGGGTTTTCCGACAATCTGCCGACCCTCTTCCTCGGCGGGAGCGTGCTCGGCGGCGTGCTGCTGGGCCTGCTGGGCTGGCGCATGTGGTGGCTGCAGAAGCGTATCCGGCGCGGCGTGTTCGGCGCCAAGCTCACGCTCAAGCTGCTCCTGATGTTCGGCGTCGTCGCCATGCTGCCGGGCCTCGTGGTGTACGGCGCATCGGTGTTCTTTCTCAACCGTTCGATCGAGACCTGGTTCGACGTGCGCGTCGACAACGCGCTGGCGTCCGGCGTCAATCTCGGCCAGGCTGCGCTCGACGACCTGCTGCGCGACCTCAACAAGAAGGCCGACCGCATGGCGCTGACCCTGTCCGACGAGGGCATGGGCACGATCATCACCAGCCTGTCGACGCTGCGCGAACAGAGCGCGGTGCAGGAGCTCACCCTGTTCGACGACCGCGGTGGCGTCATCGCCCACGTCGGCAGCGAGCGCGGCGGCCTGCTGCCCGTCCTCCCCGACCGCAGCATCCTGTGGCAGGTCAAGCAGCAGCAGCCCTACAGCAACGTGGAGGAGGCCGGCGAACGCGGCCTCGTCATGCGCGTCCTGGTTCCCGTCTACACCACGGCGCTGACCGGCGAGACGCGCGTGCTGCAACTGGTGCAACCGGTGCCGGCGAGCCTCGCGCGCGATGCACAGTCGGTACAGCAGGCCTATCGCGAATACCAGCAGATCTCGCTGTCGCGGCTGGGGCTCAAGCGCATCTACGGCGTGGCGCTGACGCTCACGCTGATGCTGGCCCTGCTGCTGACTTTCGTCATCGCCTATCTGCTGTCCGAACGCCTGGGTGCGCCGCTGCGCACCCTGGCGCGCGGCACCCGCGCGGTCGCCAAGGGCGATTTCTCGCAGATGCCCTCGGTGGCGAGCCGCGACGAGCTCGGCGTGCTGATCCAGTCGTTCAACCGGATGACGCGGCAGTTGTCGGATGCGCGCGAGGAAGTGGCGCAGAACCACCACGAAACCGAGCAGGCCAAGGCCTTCCTGGAGCGCGTGCTGGCCAACCTGTCGTCGGGCGTGGTGGTGCTCGACGAGGACCAGCGCATCCGCACCGCCAACAGCGCGGCCGCGCAGATCCTCGGCGTGCCGGTCAACGAACTGGAAGGTCGCCTGCTGATCACGCTCGGCAGCCGCGAGAGCGCGCTGCGCGTCTTCGGCGAAACGGTGGCGGCACGCTTCGTCGACCAGGCCGGCGAGTGGCGCGAACAGATCGACTACACCGACCACGGCGGCAAGCAGTCGCTTCTGCTGCGCGGTACCCGGCTGCCTGCAGGGCTGGAACGCGGCTACGTCCTGGTGTTCGACGACGTCACCAAGCTCATCGACGCCGAGCGCAACGCCGCGTGGAGCGAAGTGGCGCGGCGGCTGGCGCACGAGATCAAGAATCCGCTTACGCCCATCCAGCTGTCGGCGGAGCGCATCGCCCGCAAGCTGGACGGCAAGCTGGAAACCGCGGATGCCGACTTCCTCGGCCGGGCGACGCAGACCATCGTCAACCAGGTCGCCGCGATGAAAAGCATGGTCGATGCCTTTGCCGGCTATGCGCGCATGCCGCGCGCCAAACTGGAGGCGCTCGACCTGAATGCGCTGGTGCGCGAAGTGCTCGCGCTTTACGATTCGAAGACACTCGGGCTGGAATTGCACCTCGACCCGGGCCTGCCCCGCATTGCGGGCGATTCCACATTATTGCGCCAGGTGATACATAATCTGTTGCAAAATGCGCAAGATGCGCTGGCAGAGCATGCCGCGCCGCACGTCGACGTGGCGACCACCCTCAGCGACGACGCGGTGTGCCTGAGCATAACGGACAATGGAGCGGGATTTCCTGAACATCTGATGGCGCGGCTGTTCGAGCCCTACGCAACGACCAAGGCCAAGGGGACCGGTCTGGGGCTGGCCATCGTCAAGAAAATCGTGGAAGAACATCAGGGCAGAATACAAATCGAGAACCTGAAGACGGGCGGCGCCGTCATCCGCATCGCGCTGCCCGTGGATGCGGCAGCAAGGGAGAACACGTGAGCGGGCATATTCTCGTCGTCGACGACGAAGTGGGCATTCGTGAATTGCTGTCGGAAATCCTCACCGACGAGGGCTATGACGTCCATCTGGCCGAAAACGCCGAAGCCGCCCGCAGCTTCCGCGCCCAGCGCCGTCCCGACCTGGTGCTGCTGGACATCTGGATGCCCGACACCGACGGGGTCACCCTGCTGAAGGAATGGGCGGCCAGCGGCCAGCTCACCATGCCGGTGGTGATGATGTCCGGCCACGGCACCATCGACACCGCGGTGGAGGCGACCAAGCTCGGCGCCACCGATTTTCTCGAAAAGCCCGTTGCGCTCGCCAAGCTGATCGACACGGTCAACAAGGCGATCAAGCGCGGCGTCGCCCTGCCGCGGCGCGCGCCCACCATGGATCTGTCGGCGCTCGGCCGCAGTCCGCAGGTGCTCGAGCTGAAAAAGCGCCTGACGCAGATTGCCGGCAATACCGCGCCGGTGCTGCTGATCGGCGAGCCCGGTTGCGGCTTCGAGGTCTGCGCGCATTTCCTGCACCAGCCCGCCAGCACCTGGGTGGAAATCAAGGACCGCGCCCGGCTGGTTTCCGATCCGCTCAGCTATTTCGAATCGCTCGGCAACGGCACTCTGTATCTGCCCGAAGTGTGTGAACTGGCGCGGCTGGAACAGAAGGGTCTGTCGCTGCTGCTCGACCGCCTGGAGGGGACCGGCGCCCGGCTGGTCTGCGCCAGCAGCAAGAACCTCGATGCGATGGTCGCGGCGGGCGAGTTCGACAACCGCCTCTACTATCGTCTGTCGAGCCTGGCCATCCTGGTGCCGTCGCTGAAGGAACATCGCGAGGACGTGCCGGACATCGCCAACCTCATGCTGACCCAGATGATCGAGGCGGGCGTGTGCCCGGTACGCCGCCTCACGACGCCGGCCATGAACCAGCTGCGCAACTTCGACTGGCCCGGCAACCTGCCGCAGCTCAACAACGTCGTGCGTACGCTCGCGGTGACGGCGCTGGCGGGCGAGATCGATGCCGCCGACGTCAATCGCGTGCTGGCGCCGATGAAGCAGACCGCGCCGGCGGTCGCGCACGGCATTCCGCTCGACATCCCGCTGCGCGAGGCGCGCGATGCGTTCGAACGCATGTATTTCGAGCACCTGATCCAGAAGGAAGGCGGCAGCATGACACGGGTGGCCGACAAGTCCGGTCTCGAACGCACCCATCTCTACCGCAAGCTGAAGCAGCTCAACATCCGCCATGGACGGCGTCTCGACGAAGACCTGTAAACCCGAGGTTTCCCCTTGAAGATCATCATTCTGGGCGCGGGCCAGGTGGGCGGCAATCTGGCCGAGAGCCTGGTTGCGGAAAACAACGACATCACCGTCGTCGACCTCGACACGGCGCGTCTGGCGCTGTTGCAGGACCGCTTCGACCTGCGTACCGTGCGCGGCCACGCGGCCCATCCTTCCGTGCTGAAGCAGGCCGGCGCCGACGATGCCGACATGCTGGTGGCGGTCACGCAGAGCGACGAAACCAACCTGGTGGCCTGCCGCCTGGCGGCGACCCTGTTCAACGTGCCGACGCGGATCGCGCGGATCCGGTCCAGCGACTTTCTGGGCCTGGAGGCGGGTTTTCTCGCCGAGCAGTTCGGCGTGGACGACGTCATCAGCCCGGAGCAGGAGGTGACCGACACCCTGCGCCGCCTGATCGAGCATCCGGAAGCCTTGCAGGTGCTCGATTTCGCCGACGGCAAGGTGCGGCTGGTGGCGGTGCGGGCCTATCACGGCGGGCCTCTGGTGGGCCACGAACTGCAGGAGATCAAGCGCCACATGCCGGACCTGGAGTGCCGCATTCCGGCGATCTACCGCCGCGACCGCGGCATCGTGCCCAAGGGCATCACCGTCATCGAGCCCGGCGACGAAGTCTTCTTCCTCGCGCGCAAGCACGACATTTCCTCCGTGATGCGCGAATTGCGGCGCATGGAACGTCCGGTCAAGAAGGTCATGATCGCCGGCGGCGGCAACATCGGCCGGCGGCTTGCGGCCCGCATCGAGCGCGATTACGACGTCAAGGTCATCGACCACAACAAGACGGTGAGCAATCTTCTTGCCGAGCAGCTGCAGCATTCCCTGATCCTGCAGGGCGATGCCACCGACGAGGACCTGCTCGACCAGGAAAACATTGCCTCGATGGACGTGTTCTGCGCGCTGACCAACGACGACGAGGACAACATCATGTCCGCGCTGCTCGCCAAGCGCATGGGGGCGCACCGGGTGATCGCGCTGATCAACCGCTCCGCCTACGTCGACCTGGTGCAGGGCGGCGAGATCGACATCGCGATTTCCCCCGCACAGGCCACCGTCGGCCCGCTGCTGTCCAAGATCCGCCGCGGCGACATGGTGGCGGTCCATTCCCTGCGGCGCGGCGCGGCCGAAGTGCTGGAGGCCGCCGTGCACGGCGACGCCAAGACCTCGCGCGTGGTCGGACGGCGCATCGGTGAGATCGACCTGCCCGAGGGGGCGACCATCGCCGCCGTCATCCGCAACGGCGACGTCCTCATCGCGCACCACGACACCCTGATCGAGGCCGAAGACCACCTCATCCTGTTTGCGCTCAACAAGCGCATCATTCCCAAGGTGGAGAAGCTCCTCCAGGTCGGTTTCGGTTTCTTCTGATGTCGCGCATTGCCCCGGTTCTCAATGTGCTGTCGAGGGTGGTCATGCTGTTCGCCCTGACGCTCCTGATCCCCCTGGCCGTATCGTGGATCGTGGACGACGGCGCCCAGCGTGCCTACGACGACGCCATCCTGATCACCTTCGCCAGCGGCGTCGCCATCTGGCTGCTCACGCGCAAGGCGCGGCGCGAACTGCAGACGCGCGACGGCTTCCTGCTGGTGTTCCTCGCCTGGACCGGTCTGCCGGCTTTCGCCACCCTGCCCCTGATGATTTATCTGCCCGGCCTGTCGTTCACCGACGCCTATTTCGAGACCGTCTCCGGCATCACGACCACGGGCGCGACGGTGCTGAGCGGCCTCGACCAGCTGCCGATGTCGATCAACCTCTGGCGCGGCCTGCTGGTGTGGTTCGGCGGCATGGGCCTGATCGTGCTGGCGGTTGCCATCCTGCCGTTGCTGGGCGTGGGCGGCATGCAGATGTACAAGGCGGAAACGCCGGGGCCGATGAAGGACACCAAGCTCACGCCGCGCATTACCGAAACGGCCAAGGGGCTTTACCTCATCTACGTCGGGATTACCGTTGCGTGCACGCTGGCGTTCTGGCTGGCCGGCATGTCGCCCTTCGATGCGGTCATGCATACCTTCGCCACCATGGGCCTGGGCGGGTTTTCCTCGCACGACGCGAGCTTTGGTTACTGGAATTCGCCGCGCATCGAGGCGGTCACCGTCGTGTTCATGCTGGTGGCAGGGATCAATTTCTCCACCCATTTCCTGGCATGGCGGCATCGCTCGCTCGACGCCTACCGGCTGGACCCCGAAGTGCGCTGGTTCCTGGTCCTGACGCTGGGCAGCGCCCTGCTGATCGCGGTTTATCTGCGTGTCGTCGGGACCTATACCGATTTTCTGCAGTCCCTGCGTTTTGCGGTTTTCAATACCGTGTCGATCGCGACGACCACCGGCTTCGCCAGCACCGACTTCAACCAGTGGCCCATCTTTGCGCCTTTGTTGATGCTGCTCCTGTCGAGTTTCGCGTCCTGCTCGGGCAGCACCGGCGGCGGCATGAAGATGGTGCGTGCCCAGTTGCTGTTCCGCCAGGGCCGTCGCGAGCTGACGCGCCTGGTGCACCCGGCCGCGCGTCTTCCGGTCAAGCTTGCTGGCCAGATCGTGCCGAACAACGTCATCTATGCCGTACTGGCGTTCGCCTTCCTGTACGTCAGCGCCATCGTTTTCATGACCCTGCTCATGACGGCCAGCGGGCTCGATTTCATCACGGGGTTTTCCGCCGTTGTCGCCAGCATCAACAACACCGGGCCGGGGCTCGACAAGGTGGGGCCGGCCACGACCTATGCCGTGCTCACCGATTTCCAGACCTGGATCTGCACCATCGCCATGCTGCTGGGCCGCCTGGAGCTGCTCACCGTGCTGGTCGTCTTCACCCGGACCTTCTGGCGTGCCTGATCCGCTCGACCGGTTTCTTGCCCTGCTCGCGGCCGGCCGCGACGATGCCCTGCTGCGGTTCTCGGTCGGCAACGCCTATCTGAATCGGGGCGATGCGGCGAGCGCGGCGGTGCATCTGCGACGGGCTGTCGAACACGACCCGAAGTATTCCGCCGCCTGGAAGCTCCTGGGCAAGGCGCTTGCCGAAACCGCGGCGTGGCAGGATGCGCTCGCCGCCTACCGCCAAGGCATTGCGGTGGCCGAGGCCCGCGGCGACGTGCAGGCGGCCAGGGAGATGGCGGTGTTCGCCAGGCGAATTGAAAAGACGCTTGGGTTAAAATCCGGCGATTGACGACTGAAGGAGCAAGACGATGACGCGAATGGTGAATTGCGTGAAGCTGGGACGCGAAGCCGAAGGCCTGGCCTTTGCCCCGGTGCCGGGCGAACTCGGCAAGAAGATTTTCGAGAGCGTGTCGAAGGAGGCGTGGAATGGCTGGCAACGCCAGCAGACCATGCTGATCAACGAGAACCGCCTCAACCTCGCGGACCCGCAGGCGCGCAAGTACCTGATGGAGCAGATGAGCCGCTATTTCTTCGGCGGCGGCGCCGTCGACCAGGCGGCCGGCTACGTTCCCCCCGCCCGCTGAACGGCGGACCGGCACACGGAAAAACGGGCACCCAAGGGTGCCCGTTTTGCTGGACGCGAGGATGACGGCCTACAGGACTTCCTTCTCGATCTCTTCCAGCGAGGTGTGGCGCACGTCCTTGCCCTTGACCATGTAGACCACGTATTCGGACATGTTCTTGGCATGGTCGCCCATGCGTTCGATGGCCTTGGTGACGAACAGGATATCGATGAAGACCGAGATGGTGCGCGGGTCTTCCATCATGTAGGTGATGAGGTGGCGCAGGTTGAGGCGGAATTCCTCGTCGACCTGCTGGTCGGCGCGCGCAATGTCCACGGCCTTGGTGGCGTCCAGCCGGGCGAAGCCGTCGAGCGCTTTCCGCAGCATGTCGAGCACCAGCTCGGACATGTATTTCACTTCGGTGAAGCGCGGCAGGCTGATGCGCTCGGCCTTGTGGATGAGCTTGGCCATGCGGGCGATCTTGGCGGCCTCGTCGCCGATGCGCTCGAGGTCGGTGATGGTCTTCACCACCATCATCACCATGCGCAGGTCGGAGGCGGTGGGCTGGCGGCGCGCGACGATGTTGGCGCAATCCTCGTCGACCGAGACTTCCAGCGCGTTGACGTTGTGGTCGTTGGCTTCCACCCGGTCGGCCAGATCGAGATCGCCCTTTACCAGCGCCTCGACGGCGTTGACGATCTGTTCCTCGACGAGCCCACCCATCTTCAGCACGTTCGCGCGCACGGCTTCCAGCTCGGCATCGAACTGCTTGTAGGTGTGTTCAGAAAGCATCATGATTTTTCTCCAATCTATCCCGCCGGATTATAGGCGCCCGAATGTGACGTTTGCATGAACGTCAGGTTCAACGGGAACTGAAGGGCACAGCATAGCGCTGGCCGTCGAGTTCCAGATACAGAACCCAGTCGTGGCGGCCGCTGATGCATACCGGCAGGGTGATGCGGGCGGCGTAGGCGCCGTCCTTCGGCTTCAGGTCGTAGCGGTTGAAGCCCATCTCCATGCCGACCATCTGGAATTCGGCGCGCGCCTGCCGTACGCCCGGCGCCTCGACCCGCAGGTCGAAGGCCTCAAGCGGAACCGGGATCATCGAAAAGCGGACCCGCGCGGGGCCGCCGGCATGGCTGAAGGCGCAGCCCGCGACCGGGTCCGTGCAGGCCACGGCCAGCGACGCGGCCGGGCGCTTCAGCCACCAGCCGCCCGCGGCGATGACGACCAGTCCCAGCACCACCAGCAGCGGCAGCAGCGTGCGCTTCACGTCCACGCCCCGCGCAGCAGCGCCACGCCGTGCGCCCCGTGCGCCTGCGCCAGTGCCACGTCGCCGCGTTCCAGTCCGCCCAGGCCGTAGACCGGGATCGGACTGGCCGCGGCCAGCGCAGAGAAGGCTTCCCAACCCAGCGTCGGCGCGCCGGGGTGGGTGAGCGTGGGCAGCACCGGCGAAAGCAGGGCGTAGTCCGCCTCGAGCGTGGCGGCGTGCGCCAGCTCGGCCGCATCGTGGCAGGACACGCCGACCCAGGCACAATCGGGCCGGACCGCCAGTTTTGCGGCGGCGCCGGAATCGAGGTGCACGCCGTCGGCGCCTGCGGCGCGGGCCAGATCCAGGCTGCCGTTCACCAGCACGCGGGCGCCCACCGCGTGCGCGCGGCGCACGGTTTCGCGCGCCAGTTCGAGGCGCGTCGCGTCCGGCAGCGATTTGTCGCGCACCTGGATCAGGCGCAGCCCGTTGGCGAGTGCGGTATCCAGTCGCGCCAGGAAGGCATCGACCCCCAGCGCCTCGGCGTGGGTGATGCCCAGCACCGGCGGCAGCGTCAGCGCCTTCACGATGGGAAAATTGGCAGGCAGGAGCGGCGACACCGCAACGGCCGCCGGCCGTTGCCAGGACAGGGTCTGGCCCTCGTGCGGATGCGGTTCGCCCGTCCATGCGAAGACGCGGAAGAAGTTCAGCCGGACCGTGGCGTGTTCGTAGGCGAACACCCGGGTGATCCAGCGGCCCGTGCGGACGAGCCCGATGCCGAGTTCCTCGCGCAGTTCGCGCGCCAGCGCGGCCTCGAGCGATTCGCCCGGCTCGACCTTGCCGCCGGGAAATTCCCAGTAGCCGGCGTAAATCTTGTCCGCTGGCCGGCTGGCGAGCAGGACCTCGCCGTCGGGACGGACGAGGACGGCGGCGACGACCTCGACGACGGGTACCGCGCTCACCGGCTGCCGGCCCAGTCCCGGGCAAACTGCCAGGCCACGCGCCCGTTGCGGGCGCCGCGCCCCAGCGACCATTGCAGCGCCGCACGTTCGAAGTCCTCGCCGCTCGCCGGTGCACCGAGCCGGCCTGCCCAGTGGCGGGCGATGGCAAGGTAGCTGTCCTGGTCCATGGCGTGGAAGGACACCCACAGTCCGAACCGGTCGGACAGCGACACCTTTTCCTCGGTCGCCTCGCCGGGGTGGACCTCGCCGCCCAGGTGCTTCGTTTCCAGGTTTTCCGCCATGTACTCCGGCATCAGGTGGCGGCGGTTGCTGGTGGCGTAGATCAGCACGTTGTCCGCAGGGCCGGCGAGCGAACCGTCGAGCGCGGCTTTCAGGCTGGCGTAGCCCGGTTCGTTCTCGGCGAACGTCAGGTCGTCGATGAAGACGACGAAGCGGAAATCGGGGGCATCGGCCAGCAGGTCGAACAGATCGGGCAGCGCCGGCAGGCCGGCCTTGTCCACTTCGATCAGGCGCAGCCCCTTCGCCGCGTACTTCGCGTGGACCGCCTTCACCAGCGAGGACTTGCCGCCGCCGCGCGCGCCGGTGAGCAGCACGTTGTTGGCCGGCCGTCCATCGACGAACTGGCGCGTGTTGACGTCCACGCGCCGTTTCTGCTCGTCGATGTCGAGCAGGTCCTTCAGCGCCACGCGCTGCGGATGCAGGATGGGTTTCAGGGCATTGTCGCGTGCCGACCAGCGCGCGGCGCGCACGGCTTTCCAGTCGGGGGCGGCGGCGGCTTGCGGGGCGAGACGGTCGAGCAGGGCGTCGAGCCGGGGCAGGAGTGCGGCGAAATCGGTCATGCGCAAATTCTATCCGCTCGCTCCGCGCGGCTTAGGAAAAAATTAGGTTTTCGCTAGCAATGTCTTATCAACCCGGGTCCGGCAGACGGCTTAGGATGCCCGCATCCGGATACGACGCGTCCGGACCCGACAGGAGAGAAAACATGAAACCGATTCTGCACTGTGCCGGCGCGCTCGTCGCCGGCCTGATCGCAACCCAGGCCACCGCTTCGGGGGCCGATGACGCGATCCGCCACGGCCGCTATCTGGTCGCCACCTCGGGCTGCAACGACTGCCACACGCCGGGCTACATGATGAAGGACGGCAAGGTGCCCGAGTCCGAATGGCTCATCGGCGACGCGATGGGCTGGCAGGGACCGTGGGGCACCACCTACGCCAGCAACCTGCGCCTGCTGGCCGGCAGCCTGACCGAGGCGCAGTGGCTGGCGCGCGCACGGGCGCCGATGCGGCCGCCCATGCCGGCGCCCAGCCTGCGCGCGATGCGCGAGGCCGATCTCAGGGCGATCTACCGCTACCTGAAGAGCCTGCCGGTGAAGGGCGATCCGATGCCCGCCTACGTGCCGCCCGGCGGCAAGGTCGCCACGCCGTATTTCGACATGACGCCGAAAAACCTGCCGCCCACGGCGGCGAAGTAGCCTGCTTACGGCCGTGCGGTCGACCCGGTACGCACACTGACTGGAGGAAAGCATGCCCATCACCAACAGGCAATCCGGCACCCATGTCCATGAAGTCGCCGCAGGCGTCTATCGCATCAGCACGCCCGTTGAAATCGGCGGCGGGTTCTCGTTCAACCAGTACCTGATCGACGACGACGAACCGCTGCTGTTCCATACCGGCCCGCGCAAGCTGTTTCCGCTGGTGCGCGAGGCGGTGGCGAGTGTGCTGCCGGTGGAACGGCTGCGCCACATCGGGTTTTCGCATGTCGAGGCCGACGAATGCGGCGCGCTGAACGACTGGCTTGCCGTGGCGCCGCAGGCGTCGCCGCTGTGCGGCACGGTCGCCGCCCTGGTGTCCGTCGCCGATCTTGCCGACCGGCCACCACGCGCCCTGGCCGACGGCGAACGCCTGTCCCTGGGCACGCGGGCCGTGACCTGGTTCGACACGCCCCACCTGCCCCATGGCTGGGAATGCGGTTTCCTGATGGAGGAACACACCGCCACGCTGCTGTGCGGCGATCTCTTCACGCAGGGTGGCGCCGACCTGCCACCGCTCACGGAATCCGACATCCTGGGACCGAGCGAGGCGTTTCGCCGCGAGATGGATTATTTTTCCCACACGCCGCAGGCGCGCGCCATGCTCGAACGCCTGGCGGCAAACCGCCCCGCCACGCTCGCGTGCATGCACGGCAGCGCCTGGCACGGGGATGGCGCCCAACTGCTGCGCGCGCTGGCCGATGCCCTGTCCGGCTGAGCCGGGCCGGGCGAATCAGGCGGCACTCAGCAGCAGGGGGCGCGCCAGCTCCAGGCGGAAGCGTCCGCGCCCGGTCTTGGCGAGGCCGATGGCGGGGCAGCGTTCGGCGAGCCGCCGCTGCAGCAGGATCAGCCGCGTTTCCAGGTTGTCGCCGAAGTCCGGCAACGGCAGGCGCGGGTCGCGGCGCAGTTCGCGGTTGCAGAAGTCGCGCCGGCCGTTCGTCGCGTGCTCGTTGAGCAGCGTCCACAGGATGCTGCCGGCCACGCCCTTGATGAGGTAGTCGTTGTCGACGAACACGCTGTGATCGTGGGCGAAGTAGCGGACCGCCAGCGGTGCGCCGCGCGGCGCCGCGGCGGCCGGCGCCGGCGCCACGCTCTCGTCGTCGGGCAGGTCGGCAAGCCGGGCCATCAGCGCGCCGAGATGGCGCCCGTAGATCACCAGCGCATCCTCGTCGGCATGGCTGAAGAAGGCGTCCTGCTCGCTTTCCGCGTAGAGCACGCCGAACAGGCGCGCGCCGTGCACGAGCGGCACGGCGATCTGGCTGTGCGCGTCGACCAGCACCGGCAGCGGAATGCGCGGCACGCCGGCATCCGCCGCACGCAGGGCGGTCTGGTAGCTGGCGTCGCTCGTGCGGTGGTTGATGCGCACCGGCATGCGCTCGCGCGCGGCCACGCCGATGAGGCCCTCGCCGAGGGCGACTTCGGCACCGATCCCCGAGGTGGAATAGCCCAGGCTGGCCAGCGTGTAGAGTGCGCCGCCCGTTTCGTCGAGCAGCGCGAGCTGGGCGTGGCGGATGCCGAAACCGTGCGCCAGCGCGGCCAGTGCCCGGTCGGCCAGCTGGGCGAGGTCGTCGCCGGCGCCCAGGTGGTCGAGGGTGCGGCGCAGCGCCAGCAGCGCATCCGGCGGCGGCGCGGCGGCGGGCACGTGCGGGTCGGCGCATTCGATGTCGAGCACCCGGTAAATGTCCGCGCCGCGCAGCACGAACACCTTGTCCATGCCGCTGTGCGCGGCGATGCCCGCGAGCTGCGCCTTCATGTATTCGAACAATGCGCCTTCGGTTTCGGTACGCAGGTACTGCACGCGCAGGCGGAAGTGGCGGAAGCTGGCCGGCTCGATGACCTGCACCTGCGCGTAGGGATGCGCCAGCACGTTCTCGCGCGTCTTGCTGAAGAACTGGAACGACAGCGCCACATGTTCGCCGTCGACGTAATGCACCTGCGAGGCGTAGGCCACGTTCGGCGTGCCGTCCGGCGCGCAGGTGGCCACCACCGAGGGCAGCCCGCCGTCGAGGCAGGCGCGGATGGCTTCGAGCGTGAGTTTCATGCCCGCGCCAGCACCGTACCCGCGCGCGGGCCGGGGGTCTGGTCGAACACGATGTCGGGGACGCAGCGCAAGGCCGCGAGCGTGTCGGTCGGCAGCACCGCGGCCAGCGCGGCGACGGCGTCGCCGTAGCCCAGCGCAGCCAGTTCCTGGCCGAGCGCCGCCACGCAGCGCGCGCTGGCAGTCCGGTGCGCCGTCGTGACCGGCACCCGTTCCGCGCGCGCGGCCTTCAGCTGCAGCGTCGCATGCGTCAGCGGCCGGCTTGCCACCAGCGTGACCGCGCTGCCGGCTTCCAGTGCGTCGAGCACCGCCTGCCCGCGCGCCGCCGACAGCAGCACCGTCAGCGTGCGCCGGTCGCGCGCCACCACGATGCCCTGCGCCCGCGTCACGCAGGGCCAGCCGTCGCGCCCCACCGCGCCCACGTTCATCGACAGCGTGCCCTGCAGAAAGGCGACCTGGTCGGGCGTCAGCGTGAGCGGCATGGCAGGCTCAGTGCGTGGCTGCGCGCGGATCGCGCACTTGCAGATGCTTGTTGTGGGTGCGGACTTCGAACAGGCCGATGGCCTGGAACAGGCCCGAGAGCTTGGCGTACCCGTAGTTGCGGGCATCGAAGGACGCCTGCTTGGAAATGTGCTGGCCGACCGCGCCGAGACCGGCCCAGCCCTCGTCGTCCGCCGCGGCCTCGACGGCCTTGCGCAGGAGATTCACGAGGCGGGTATCGCTGCGCAGGGTTTTGGCATCTACGCGGGCGGGGACAGGCCTGGCGGCGCCGTTCCCGTTCGGTACGGTTTCGGAGGCAGGGGATTCGGCCGGCGCCGGCGAAGGCGTCTCCTCGGGGCGGCGGAGATTCTCCAGATACAGAAACTTGGAGCAGGCGTTGACGAAGGGCCTGGGCGTCTTCTGTTCGCCGAAGCCGTAGACCTTGAGGCCGTTGGCGCGCAGCCGCATCACCAGCGGGGTGAAATCCGAGTCGCTGGAGACGATGCCGAAGCCGTCGAGCTGCTGGTTGTAGAGCAGGTCCATCGCGTCGATGATCATGGCCGCGTCGGTCGCGTTCTTGCCCTTGGTGTAGTCGAACTGCTGGATCGGCTGGATGGCGAAGTCGTGCAGCAGCGCCGCCCACGCGTTGAGGTGCGGGCTCTTCCAGTTGCCGTAGGCGCGGCGGATGTTGATGACGCCTTCCTTCGCCAGTTCGTCGAGCACTTCGTCGATCATGTCCGCCGGGCTGTTGTCGGCGTCGATCAAGAGGGCGATGCGCGGCTCGTGGCTCATGGCGTCTCCGGGCATGACGATCAGGTCCGGTATTCGGCGTTGATCTTCACGTAATCGTAGGAAAAATCGCAGGTCCAGACCGTGGCGCTGGCATTGCCGCGGCCGAGCGCGACCCGCACGGTGATCTCGGCTTCCTTCATCACCGCCGCACCCTGCGCTTCGGTGTAGCTCGCGGCGCGGCCGCCGCGTTCGGCCACCAGCACGTCGCCGAGCCAGACGCGGAGCGCATTCACGTCGAGGTCGGCCACGCCGGCGTAGCCGATGGCGGCCAGGATGCGGCCGAGGTTGGGGTCGGAGGCGAAGAACGCGGTTTTCACCAGCGGCGAGCGTGCGATGGCGTAGGCGATCTGCTTGCACTCGGCGCGGTCGCGGCCGCCTTCCACGGCAATGCTCATGAACTTGGTCGCGCCCTCGCCGTCGCGCGCCATGGCCTGCGCGAGCTCGATGGCGACGGCGTCGAGCGCCGCCTTGAGCGCGGCATAGTCGGCGCTGGCGGCATCGGCAATGGCTGCGTTGCCGGCCTGGCCGGTGGCGATGAGGATGAAGCTGTCGTTGGTCGAGGTGTCGCCGTCCACGGTCACGCAGTTGAACGACACGTCGGCCACGTCCTTCACCAGCTGCTGCATCAGCGCCGGGGCGACGGCGGCGTCGGTGGCGAGGTAGCCCAGCATGGTGGCCATGTTGGGATGGATCATGCCCGAGCCCTTGGCGATGCCGGTCACGGTGACGGTTTTGCCGTCGAGCCGTATCTGCCGCGACGCACCCTTGGCGACGATGTCGGTGGTCATGATCGCGTGCGCGGCTTCGGACCAGTGATCCGGTGCGAGGTCGGCCTGCGCGGCGGGCAGCGCCGGCAGGATCTTGTCGACCGGCAACGGCTCCAGGATCACGCCGGTGGAAAAGGGCAGGATGCTTTCGGGGGTACAGCCGAACAGCCCGGCGACCGCTTCGCAGGTGCGGCGCGCGTTGGCCAGTCCGGTTTCGCCGGTGCCGGCGTTGGCGTTGCCGGTGTTGATCACCAGCGCGCGGATGTTCTCGGTTGCAAGGTGCTGCCGGCATAGCGTCACCGGCGCGGCGCAGAAGCGGTTCTGCGTGAACACGCCGGCAACGTGCGAACCGGGCGCGAGTTCGATCAGCGTGATGTCGCGGCGGCCCGGCTTCTTGATGCCGGCGGAGGCGATGCCGAGGCGGACGCCCTGGACGGGATGCAGGGACGCGGGATCGGGGGCGACGAGATGGACGGGCATGATGGCGTGCGTGGCTGGAAAGCCGCCATTTTATGCCCCCCGAGCCGGGTTTTTCCGGCGGCGGGTCAGAGGCTTATTGTGCGCGCCCGAACAGCCCGTTCATCACCCGGCGGAATTCCGGCCGCCACGGCCACACGGGGTCGAGCTCGATGGAACGGGCGAGCGCGGCGAGCGCGATCAGGCCGAATACCGAGAACAGCAACTCGGAGATGAGCTGGCGGGCCGTGAGCATGCCGAGGGGGGTGTCCAGGAAACCCGGGACGTAGAACAGGCTGGCAAAGGCAGCGAATAGAAAGGTTGGGCCGAGATACATGATTCCTGGTTTCCGCATTTGGTTTTTGTCACCAGTCCGCAGCAATGCCTGTGCCAATGCAGGAAACACGATTGAATACAGTGGCTTGGATGGATTACATTCCCTGGTGGGGGGGTGGAATGTAAATTAAATCGACAGGCTCACTTGCCGGCCGGGGTGGCGGCGAGCTTGCGCAGGATCTCGTGCGAGAGCGAGTAGAAGCGCGGCGTCGGACCGAGATCCTCGTAGATCGGGTCGCCGTAATCGTCCTCGGCGATGACGCGCTTGCCCGGCACGTAGGGCATGGCGACCTCGAGTTCGTCCAGCGCCGCCCGGATCAGGTCGGCCATCAACTGCGATTCGCTGCGGTCGGGGTACATCAGGTGCAGGGCCTCGACGCGGGCCGCATCGCGCAGCGGCAGGTGAACCGTGTAGGCCCGCACGCTGGCGCGGCCGTGGCCCTCCGTGCCCCAGCGCTGGATCAATTCGGCGATACGCATGGGTGTTGCCTCCCAAACCCCGTAACGTTTTTGTTATAGGCAACGCGGGCGGGGGGGCAAGGCTGGGGGCCAGGATTCAGGGGCGGGCGCCTAATCTCTGACCCACACCAGCGTGCGGTTGTTGGCCGGCATGGCCACATCCCTTTGCAGGATCAGGCCGCGTTCGCGGGCGAGCGCGTCCACCGCCTCGAAATCGCGTACGCCCGAGGCCGGGTCGCGCGCCTTCAGCCAGGCGTCGAAGCGCGCGTTGCTGTCTGCGGTATAGGCGCCGCCGTAGTTGAACGGCCCGTAGATCGCCAGCACGCCGCCCGGTTCGAGCACCGCGGCGATGCCGTCGAAGCATTTCACCACTTCGGGCCAGCCCATGATGTGCAGGGTGTTGGCGGAAAACACCGCGTCGTAACGGCCGTTGTGCCAGTTCTTGTGGTTTGCGTCGAGCGCGATGGGCGGCAGCACGTTGGGCAGGGCCGCCTCCTCCAGCCACATCCGGATGCCGGGGTGGGCGAGCGGCACGTCGCCCGTCTGCCAGCGCAGGTGCGGCAATCCGGCGCCGAAATACACTGCATGCTGGCCGGTGCCGCTGCCGATTTCCAGCACGTAGCTGCGGTCGGCAAAGACTTCGCGCAGCACGCCGAGGATGGGATCGCGGTTCTGCTCGCAGGATTCGGCGTAGGGCTTGCCCATCAGAGCTTCGCGCCCGGCTTCTTGCACTGGCACGAATAGTCGAGCCCTTCGCGCGGCGCAGCCTTGCAGGAGAAGGCCGCCACCCCGGCGTCGCCGCAGATCTCGCGGCACTGGACTTCCTTGTCCTGGCAGAAGGCGGCGTAGTCGGGTCCGGCGGGCGATTCGCTGGAATTGAAGGAAATGCAGCCGCTGACGAGGGCGGCTGCGGCAAGCAGGACGAGCATGCGCATCATGGTGTTCTCCGGAGACCGCTTTTTTGCGGGAGTGTGGCGCGTTTTCCCGTGCCCGCGCCAGGATGGCGCCAATTTTTACACTGAATTCACATCGACCAGGCGACCGTCGGCCAGCAGCAGTGCAGTGCGGATGGGCCGGCCCGGCCATAACGCGGCGACGAGCGCATGGTAGGCCGCAAGCTGTGGCCGATGGCGGGCGGCGAGTCCGGCGTCGGTTTCCGCGAGGCTTTCCGCGCCGGTCTTGTAGTCGATCAGCCAGATCGCGTCGGCGTGCTCCACCACGCGGTCGACCCGGTGCAGCCCGCCTTCGTCGTCGACCAGCGCGAGTTCGTTGTGTGCACGCCGGTAACGGGCGGGGTCGAACAGGGGCGCCAGCGCAGCCTGTCCGATCAACGCCCGCGCGGCGGCCTCGATGCCGGGCAGTTCGGGCGCGAGTCCCAGTTGCGCGGCCAGCGCGGCCAGGTCGCGCGCGGCGCCCGGCGGCGCGTGGACTTCCAGGCAGGCGTGGAAAAGTTCGCCGCGCCGCGTGGCCGGTGTGTCGGCCGGCCGGGCCAGGCGCTGGCCGATCGGCGTGGCGGCCAGCGGAGCCGGCCCCGGTACGGCGACGGGTGCGTGCACCGGTGCCGCGGGCAGAGTCGTGGGTGCATCGGCCGTTTCCCATGCGGCACGCACCCGTTCCAGCCAGGCATTCCTGTCCGCGTCGCCGGAGACGATCAGCGCCTGTTTCGCGCGCGTCAGCGCCACATAGAGCAGATTGTCGGATTCGCGGCGCGCGAGGGCGTCTTCCTCGGCGAACCAGTGCGCGCGCGCCGCGCCGCGCGCGTCCTTGTTGCCGTAGAGCGAAAAGTGCAGCGGGCGCGCCGCGTCCGGCGGCCAGGGGGCGAGCACGGCGTGGTGCGCGGGCTTGTCGTGGTCGCTGCCGCCGAGCAGCCAGACGATGGGGGCTTCGAGGCCTTTGGCGCCGTGGATGGTGAGGAGCCGGACCGCGTTCTCGCCGTCCGCGGCCACGCCCTCGCCCGGCGCCGCGTCGGCGTCGTCGACCAGCGTTGCCAGCTCGCGCACGAAGCCGGCCAGCGTGGGGTAGCGCCCGGCGCCCTGGGTCAGCGCGAGCTGCATGAAGGCGCGCAGGTTGGCCGCCACCTGCGGCCGCATGGCCGGCGGCACCGCGGCGGCGTAGCGCGCTTCAAGGTCTCCCTCGAAATAGATGCGGTCGAGCAGGTCGTGCGCGGGCAGGGTGCCGACCTGCGCGCGCCAGCCGGCAAGCAGGTGTGCGGCACGCGCGAGACAGGGCGGACAGGCGTCCTGTGCGGCCAGACGCTGCAGGCGTTCCCAGCCGCGCGGCGTGGCGTCGCGCGGCGCGAACACCGCCAGCAGCGCCGCGTCGTCGCAGTCGAACAGCGGGCTTTTCAGCGTGTGCGCAAGCTTCAGGTCGGCATGCGGCAGGAGCAGCGTGTCGACGAGCGCGATCAGGTCCTGCGCTTCCAGCGCATGCAGCAGGCCGCCGCGGCGCGACGTGAGGAAGGGAATGCCGGCTTCCTCCAGCGCGCGCTCGTACAGATGCAGGTGCGTGCGCTTCCTCACCAGCGCCATCACGTCGCCCGGCTGCGCCGCGCGCGGGCCGGCGCGATCCGCCACGCCCCAGCGGCCCAGCACGGTGTCCGCCAGGGTGCGCGCGAACAGGCGCGCCTCCTCGTGCACGGCGCGGTCCTCGGCCTCCGCGCGCGGCGTCGTCAGCGGGTCGCGCAAGCCCGGCGTCTCTGCCGCTTCGTGCGCGGGCGGCCGGACCGGCAGCGCGCGCACCGCGCCCGGCAGGTCGCGGTTTTCCGGCGCGGCGCTGTGCGCAACGTAGCCGTCGAGGTCCGCGAACACCGGATTGATGGCGTCGACCACGGCCGGCGCGAGCCGCCGCGACAGGTCGGTGGCGAAATGCGGCGCGCCGAAATGTTCGCCGAGGAAGCGTGCCGCTGCGTCGAACACGCGCGCCTCGCCCCGCCGGAACCGGTAGATCGCCTGCTTGGGGTCGCCCACCAGGAACACCGTCGGCGGCCGGTCGGACTGGGCGGCGTCGGTGAGCCAGGCGGCGAGCGCCTGCCATTGCAGCGGGTTGGTGTCCTGGAATTCGTCGAGCAGCACGTGACGTACCTGGCTGTCGAGTTTCAGCGCCAGGAGCGGACGCAGCGTGTCGTCCTGCAGCAGTTGCGCGGCCAGCCATTCGGCGTCGGTGAAGTCGATCAGGCCCTGCCGGGTCTTTGCGGCCTGATACGCCCCGACAAAGGCGTGGCCGAGCAAGAGACCGTGGCGGTTGAGCTGCCAGATGCGCTGCGCGGTGCGCGCGTCCAGCAGTGCGAAGAGGCGTGCTTCCAGCGTTTCGGTGTCGCGCTGGAATTGATCGATCTTGGTTGTCAGCGCCTCCTTCAGCGCTTTGGTCGGCTTCCACACCCGGCGTTCGAGCGTGCTCGTCAACACCTTCTTCAGTACGCTGTCGAGATCGCGGGCGGCGAGCGCGGCCAGCAGCGCCTCGCCGCGTGCCGCTTCCAGTTTTCCGCCCGACAGGAGCGTCGACGCGATCGTTTCCGTTCGCCGCAGGGCGTCGGCGTCATGCCAGAACGCGGCATCCGGATCGGCGTCCGGATCGATGCCGAGCTGGGCGACGAGCGTGCCGAGCGCGTAAGCCACCGGGTCGGCATGACCTTCGGTATGCGCCCACCATTCCGCCCGCGCGTCCATGAAGTTTTTCAGCAGCGAGAAGAGATTCGTTTCGCCGATTTCAGTCAGCAGCGCCCGTATGGCCGCACCTTCGGGCGATGCCGGCGTGCGCGCCCAGGCATCCAGCTGCGCGTCGCGCACCTCGTCCTGCAGTTGCCGCGTACGTTCCAGCAGCTGTGCGCCCCAGGGCAGATCCGATTCCAGCGGCGCGCGCTTCAGCAGGTCGAGAAACCAGCCGTGGAAGGTCGTCACCGTCGGCCCCGGCTGCGCCGTCAGCACGGCTTCGAGCAGGCCGCGTGCGCGCGGCATCAGGGCGTCGATGTCGGCTTCGGGAATGTGACGGTCGCGCAGGAAGCTGCGCACCTCGGCGTCGCTGCCCAGTGCGAGCAGGCGCAGCCAGGCGTGCAAACGGTCGGTCATTTCCTGCGCCGCCTTGCGCGTGAAGGTGATCGCGAGCAGATCCGACGGCGCGGTGCCGGCCAGCAGCAGGCGGATCATGCGCGAGACCAGCAGCCAGGTCTTGCCGCTGCCGGCGCAGGCTTCGACGACCGCCGAGCGGGCGGGGTCGAGGGCGACGGCAGGGTCGAGCGGCTCACGCATGCCACATTCCCTTGCGGCACACGCCGCGTGCGTCGCAGTGCCGGCATACGGCGTCGACGCCGGATGCGGCCAGCGGGGCGCCGGCGGCGAGGGCTTCGAGCAGCGCCGGCAGGCGGTCGACGATGGCAGCCACGTCGGTCTCGCCGTCGAGTTCGAGCGCTGCGACGGGTACTTCGCCGAGCGGCAGATACGCCGACGCGGCGTCGGCGAGCCATGCGTAGAACGGCAGCTGCACCGCCTCGCCGGGGTCCCTGAGTTTCTGCTTAAGGCCCTGCACGGCGCCGGTCTTGTAGTCGAACACGGCGCGCGCGGTGTCGCCGTCGGGCAGGACGCGTGCGTCGACCCGGTCGAGGACGCCGGCCAGTTCGACCGTGCCGAGTCCGCGCACCTCGGCAGGCACGGTGAATGGTGTTTCCCCCGAGACATAGCGCCAGCCCTGCGCGGCCCAGTCGAGCCAGGCATCGATATAGGCGGGCTGGATTTTTTCCCAGCGGCTCGTCCACGCGGCAGCGGTCCAGGCCGGCAGTTCGGCGAATTCGGCGCGTGTGAAATCGGCCAGCCGGGCGAGCGCGGCGTCGCGGTCCTGCGGCGGCGCGCTGTCGTGGAAGCGCTGCAGGATGCGGTGGAGCGCAGTGCCGTAGTCGCTCTTGTCGAGCGGATCGTCGGCCTCGTCGAGCGCGCGCACCGCGAGCACGCGCTCGACGAAAAACCGGTACGGGCAGTCGAGCAGGGCCTGGTAGGCGGTGGGCGAGTAACGGCGCGGCAGGTCGGCCGGCGCGGCGACGGGGGCCGGCTGCACGCAGGCCGCTACCGCGGGACTGGCGTGCGCCGGAGGCAGGCCGCCAGCCTGCTCGGGCAGTTCGCCGCCCCAGGCCGCGCGGTGCAGCGCGTTGAGCCGCAGCACGAGCGGCGAGGGCGTGTTGGGTTCGTCGTCGTGCCAGGCCTGCCACGAAAACAGCGTGTGCGCCGCCGCGGCCAGGGCGACGAGGTCGGCGACCGCGGTTGCGGTCTCGTCGCGTGCCGACGGCAGGCCCAGCGCGGTGCGCGTCGCCTGCGAGAAGAGGCCGGGTGCGGGCGCGGCAGGCAGGCGGCGGGCGTCGGCGCCGATCACCGCGACCGCGTCGAACAGCCGGCCGCGGGCGGCGGGCAGCGAAGTGAGCACGACCGGGCTGACGACGCTCTGGTCCTGGAAGCTCGCGGCCTCCAGCGCGCGGTCGAGCCAGCGCCGCCATTCGGCGAAGCCGTATTTTTCGCCGTCGTCCGCGAGATCGCGCCGCAGGCCGGCCAGTGCGTCGAGCAGCGCGCGGCCGGCGGCGTCCGCCTCCAGCGCCGCGCGCGCGTCCAGCGCCGCGAGGCTGGCGTCGAGCCGGTCCAGCCAGACGGCGAGTGGCGCGCGCGCGCGCGGGAAGGCGCGCGCCGCGGCGGCCAGCGTCTCCAGCCAGGCGGGTGGGTCGCCGAACAGCGCGTGCGCCAGGCGCTGCATGTCGTGCAGGCCCTGCGACACGCCGCGCCGGCGCAGCGCGAGCTCGAAGGCCAGCACCGCATCCTGCCGCGCGGCGGGTGCGCCGAGCACGAAAGGCGACTTCAGCAGATCGAGCAGTTCGACATGCGGAAAATCGTTGGCCAGGCATTCCAGCCAGCGGTCGACGACGGCGGCGGCGGCCGTCGTCGACAGGGTCCAGCCGGTCTCGTCGGCGACCAGTACGTCGAGACGTTCCAGCAGGGCGCGCACACGGCGCGCCGTCTCGCGGTCGAGCGCGACGAGCGCGATGCGCGTACGTCCGGCGCGCAGCTGTTCGGCGACCCAGGCGACCACGGCGCGCGCTTCGGCTTCCAGGTGGGGCGCGGGCGCGAGCCGCAATGTGCCGGCCAATGGGGATTCGGGCAGCGCGGCGCGCAGGGCCCGGGCGCGCTCGACCAGCGGCGGTTCGACCGTGCACCAGGCCTGCTGCAGGGTATGAACGCGCGGGTCGGCCGCGTCGGGCTCGATCCGTTCGACCGGCGCGTGTCCGGCGCAGCGGTCCAGGAACCGCCGTTCGACGGCGGTGAGGCGGCCGAGGCCGTATGCCAGCACGGGATGCGGCGCGGCGGCGAACGCGTCGGCCAGCGCGTTGAGCGCGCGCGCGTAACGCGTCTGTGGGTCGCGGCCGTCGCCGTTCATGGTTGCCCACACGCCTTCCACCAGCGCGATCTCGCGTTCGAGCGCGCCGCCGAACTGCGCGCGCAGCAGCGGACCCGCGGCGTCGCCCGGCCGTTCGGCCGAAAGCTGGTCGGCGAGCTGCAGCAGTTCGGCGGCGAGCGCCCAGGGGTCGACCTGACCGAGCCAGCGTTCGTGCCGCAGTGCGCCGGCCAGCTGGGCCAGCCGCGCCGCCTGCGGCTGGGCGCTGCGGGCGGCGTGGCGTTCGGCCCAGCTTTTCAGCGGCAGAATCGCGGGCGGGATGAGCGCAGGCCGTTGCGCCAGCCGCGCCAGCGCGCGCGCGAAATCCTCGCCCGCGCGGTGGTTCGGCACGAGCACCGTCAGCCCGGACAGGTCGGGCAGGCGATCGGCATGGCGGTCGAGCAGGCGGCGGGCGGCGGCGAGCGGGAGCGCGGTCCCGCCCGGGTTGGGCAGCGGAATCAGCGTTCCAGGTATTGCAGCTTGTCCTTGACGCCGACCCAGTCGTCGGCGTCGGGCAGCGGATCCTTGCGTTCGACGATGACTTTCCAGAGCTTGGACAGTTCGGCGTTCAAGGCGATGTATCCGCGCTGGTCGTCCGGTACGTCGTCCTCGGCGAAGATCGCCTCGGCGGGGCATTCGGCCACGCACAGCGTGCAGTCGATGCATTCCTCGGGGTCGATGACGAGGAAATTGGGGCCTTCGTGGAAGCAGTCCACCGGACACACATCGACACAGTCGGTGTATTTGCATTTCACGCAGGCGTCGGCAACAACGTAGGTCATGAGTTCAGATCCGATTCGGGGTGGCAGATACCGGCTACTTGCGTCCGGCGATTTTGAGGTAGCATATCGGCACAAAACCGAATTTTCCAGCTTTACCGTCTGCATCAAAACCGCTTGAGCCGGTTCCGGCCAACATCGATCCCTATCCGGTTACGGCCCCCATACTTCAACTAGGAGCTTCCTGATGAGCGAGCATGTTCATTACATATCCGACGATTCCTTCGAGCAGGAAGTCCTGCAGGCCGGCGTGCCGGTGCTGGTGGACTACTGGGCCGACTGGTGCGGTCCCTGCAAGATGATCTCGCCGATCCTCGACGAGGTCGCCAAGGAATACACCGGCAAGCTCAAGGTCTGCAAGCTCAACATCGACGAGAACCAGGCCACGCCCCCCAAGTTCGGCATTCGCGGCATTCCCACCCTGATGATCTTCAAGAACGGCAACGTCGAAGCCACCAAGGTCGGCGCCCTTTCCAAATCCCAGCTGACTGCCTTCGTTGACAGCAACATCTGACACCCCGCCCGGACGGCGCCCCCGTCGCGCCCAACGCGCGCATCGCCGTCCTTCCCCGCCCGACCTCCCCCTTATGGAAACTCCGATCGAAACGGACGGAGCGCCATCCGAGGCCCGTCCCGCCATGCATCTCTCCGAACTCAAGCTCAAGCCCATCACCGAACTGCTCGAACTGGCAGCGGAAATCGGCATCGACAACGCCAACCGCTTCCGCAAGCAGGAACTGATCTTCGCCATCCTGAAGACGCTGGCCAAGCGCGGCGAAAGCATCTACGGCGATGGCGTGCTGGAGGTGCTGCCGGACGGCTTCGGTTTCCTGCGTTCGCCCGAGACTTCCTATCTCGCCAATACCGACGACATCTACGTGTCGCCGTCGCAGATCCGCCGCTTCAACCTGCACACCGGCGACAAGATCGAAGGCGAGATCCGCACGCCCAAGGACGGCGAGCGCTACTCGGCGATGACCAAGCTCGACAAGATCAACGGCGAGCCGCCCGAGGCCACCAAGAACAAGATCCTGTTCGAGAACCTCACCCCGCTGCACCCGGACAGGCCGCTCAAGCTCGAACGCGACATCAAGGCCGAGGAAAACCTCACCAGCCGCGTCATCGACATCATCGCGCCCATCGGCAAGGGCCAGCGCGGCCTGCTGGTGGCGCCGCCCAAGTCCGGCAAGACCGTGATGCTGCAGCACATCGCGCACGCGATCTCGGCCAACCATCCCGACGTGGAGCTTTTCGTGCTGCTGATCGACGAGCGCCCCGAGGAAGTCACCGAGATGAGCCGCACCGTGCGCGGCGAAGTCGTCGCCTCGACCTTCGACGAACCCGCCAGCCGCCACGTCCAGGTCGCCGAAATGGTGATCGAGCGCGCCAAGCGCCTGGTCGAGCACAAGAAGGACGTCGTCATCCTGCTCGACTCCATCACCCGTCTCGCGCGCGCCTACAACACCGTGCAGCCGGCCTCGGGCAAGGTGCTTACCGGCGGCGTCGACGCCAACGCGCTGCAGAAGCCCAAGCGCTTCTTCGGCGCCGCGCGCAACATCGAGGAAGGCGGCAGCCTGACGATCATCGCCACCGCGCTGATCGACACCGGCAGCCGCATGGACGACGTCATCTACGAGGAATTCAAGGGCACCGGCAACCTCGAGATCCACCTCGACCGCCGCATGGCCGAGAAGCGTCTCTACCCCGCGATCAACGTCAACCGTTCCGGTACCCGCCGCGAGGAACTGCTGATCCCGCCCGAACTGCTGCAGAAGATCTGGGTGTTGCGCAAGCTGCTGTATCCCATGGACGACATGGAAGCGATGGAATTCCTGATCGACAAGATCCGCGCCGCCAAGAACAACGCCGACTTCTTCGATTCGATGCGTCGCGGCTAGGCGGCGGAATCGCTTCCCTGTCGCGCCGCTGCGGGGTCGCACGTGCCGAGGCTCCGCCCTTCGCCGCGCACATTCCAGCGATGGAATGCCTGATCGACAAGATCCGCGCCGCCAAGAACAACGCCGACTTCTTCGATTCGATGCGTCGCGGCCAGGCGGCGGTATCGCTTCCTCCGGTTTGGCCGCCCGGACAGGGGGGATTGATCCGGTCTCCGGAAGTGGCTATACTTCCGCGTTCTCCGAATTCAACCCCTAGAGGAATTGCCATGAAAGCCGGCATTCATCCCAACTACAAAGACGTCACCGTGACCTGCTCCTGCGGCAGCACCTTCGTTACCCGCTCCACCCTGGGCAAGCCCGCCCTGCATGTGGAAGTCTGCGCATCCTGCCATCCTTTCTACACCGGCAAGCAGAAGATCGTGGACACCGCCGGCCGCGTCGAGAAATTCCGCCAGCGTTACGGCATGAAGTGATCCCGTTCGACGGGGTCGTCCATAAAAGCGGCTACGGCCGCTTTTTTATTTGCTTGCCCGGCGCGGCGCGCGCCATCCCCGCCGGGGCCGTTTTTTTCTTTGCCGTGCGACCGCTGACGGTATCATTCCGGGCATCGCATACGAGGACACATCCGAAGGTGCATCCCCACGCTTTCCGTCGCATCGCGCTGGCCGTGCTCAGCCTGCTGGCCCTTACGCACTGTGCGCAGAATCCGGTCCCCGGCGACAGGGATAAGCGGGAAGTCGTGCCGGTGTCCGGCCAGGATGCGATCCAGACAGGTGTGCCGGCGCATGAGGATGTGCTCGGGGAATATCCGGCAGTCGATCAGGCCGCCCTCCAGGCCTACGTCGACGTCATCGGCCAGAAGCTGGCAAGGCAGAGCCCGCGGCCGGACCTGCCCTGGCATTTCACGGTGGTCGACAGCCCGGACGTCAATGCCTTTTCCTTGCCCGGGGGCTACGTTTACCTCACGCGCGGCCTGCTGCCCTATCTCAACAGCGAGGCGCAACTCGCCGCTGTCATCGGCCATGAGATCGGCCACGTCATCGCCGGTCACGGGGTGCCCCCGCGCAGCGCGGCGACCGCGGCGGAGGTCGGTGCGGGCCTGGGGTCCATCCTCGCGTCCGGCCCCAACGACCGGGGCGGGGCCTCTCGCGTGCAGGCGCTCGCGCCGGTCTGGAGCCGGGGTTACGGTCGCGATCTCGAACGCGAGGCCGATCGTCTCGGTGCGGAATGCCTGGCCCGGGCCGGGTACGATCCGCGCGCCTTGGTCGAGTTCGCCGGTGTACTGCAGAAGCAGGAGAGCCTGGCCGCCGAACAGGCCAGGCGCGACGGTCGTCAGTTGCAGACCTACCATGGCGTTCCCGCCACCCCACCGGAGAGGGATGCACGCCTGGCCGAGCTGGTTGATGAAACGGCGAAGTATGCTGTCGCCAACCCGCGCGTGGGCCGCGACGAGTATCTGCAGAAAATCGACGGCGTGAGCTTCGGCGACAGCCCCGAGCAGGGGGTGATCCGCAACAATGCCCTGCTGCACGAAAAGCTCGGCCTCGCGCTGCAGTTCCCGCCGGGCTGGCTGGTCAGGAATCGGCCCGGCCGCGTCTTTGCCGTCAATCCTGCCGGCGACGCCCTCGTCGAACTGCTGCCGGGCCCGAAAAACGACCAGCCGCTCGATACCCTGCAGAAAGACCTGCAGCTCGACCCCGGCGCACGTTACGACAGCGGTCGCCTCAGCGGTTATCCTGCCGCCTTCGCCGCCGGCGCGCAGCAGGGCAAGCCGGTGGTCGTCGCAGCGGTGGTGTTCAACGGCGGCCAGTACCTGATCGCCGGCATCAGCAAGGACAAGGCAGCCTATGAACGCGAGCGCGCCGCATTGCGCAACGCCATCAACAGCTTTCACGTCCTCACGCCGGCCGAACGCCTGCTCGCCCGGCCGCACCGTGTGCGGGTGATCACGGCGCAGGCCACCACCACCATGGCGGCGCTGGCACGCCTGTCGCCGCTGGGGAACGGAGCCGAAAGCCAGCTTCGCCTGATGAACGCCCTCGATCCGGGCGTCGAACCCAAACCCGGGCAGCGCCTGAAAATTGTCCAGTAAGCGTACGCTCACTCTTGCCGAGGCCGGCTTTCTGGCGCTGTGCGCAGTCTGGTTGTTGCCCGGTCTGCTGGGCCATGCGCCCTGGAAAGGCGGCGACGGGGAACAGTTCGTCCAGTTCTGGTTGTACTGGCGCGACGGGGCGGCGCCGCATGCGCTCTCCCCGCTTTACCTCTGGGTCGCGCGCGCGACCGCCTGGCTGACCGCGCCCTTCCTGCCCCTGCACGACGGCGCGCGACTGGCGTCCTGCGTCTGCATCGCGCTGGCGCTGGTTTTCGCAATGTGTGCCGGGCGCGCGCTGTACGGCGACGAAGCCGGCTGGCCTGCCGCCTTCGTGCTGCTGGGTTGCCTCGGCCTGCTCGTGCGCGGGCACGAACTCAACCCTTACACCGCGCAGTTCGCCGCCGCCGCCATCCAGATCCACGGGCTCGCCGCCCTGCCGCGTACCCCGCGCGCCGGCTGGGGGCTGGCTGCGGGCGGTACGCTGCTGGTGCTGGCCGGCGGCGCGGCCGAGGCCGCGGCCCTGCTGCTGGCCGGTCTCGCCCTGGGTTTTCTCTCGCCGGCCTACCGTACGCCGGCCGTACGCCGCGCCTTCTGGCTGGGCGCGGCGGCGACGCTCGTCGTGGCCGCCGCCTGGGTCGCGGCGCTCGACGCCTATCGGGCCGTGCCGTGGACGCACACCCTCGGCGTCCAGCGTTGGGCCGCCACGCCGCGGCCCTACTTCCTCGGCATCCTCGGCTGGTTTGCCTGGCCGGCCTGGCCGTTGGCAGCCTGGGCGGTCTACCGCGGCCGCCGCCAGTGGCGCGAACCGGCCACGGCGCTGCCGCTCGCGGTGCTGCTCGCCCTGCTCGCGCTCACCGCCTTCGCCGCCGATCCCGGCGAGGAACAGGGCCTGGTCCTGCTGTTGCCGCTCACTCTTCTGGGCGGTGCCGGGCTACTGAGCCTGCGGCGCGGCGCGGCGAACGCGCTGCTGTGGTTCGGCGTCATGCTGTTCGGTTTTCTCGGCCTGGTGCTGTGGACCTACTGGAGTGCGCACGATCTCGGCGCACCGGCGCGCCTGGCGGCGCGCCTCGGCAAGCTCGGCATGGCCGACGTGGGCAGCCTGCGGCCGTGGGCACTGGCGCTCGGCGTGCTCGTCACCCTGGCGTGGATCGTATTCCTCACACGCGTGCAGCGTTCCGCCGTGCGTCCCATTCTGGTCTGGACCGCCGGCATGAGCTTTGTGTGGGCCCTGCTGATGGCGCTGTTCCAGGGGCCGCTCGACCGCCGGCTGAGCTACGCGGAACTCGCCGACGCGCTGGCGCATCGCGTACCGGCCCGGGCCTGCGTCGAAACCTACGCCGTGCGCACCCAGGCCGGCCTGCTGCTCGAGTACCACAGCGGACGCGACCTGCGTCCGGCCGACGCAGGCTGCGACTGGCTGCTGGTGCAGGCGCGCCGCAAGAGCGGATTCCCGGCGGTCGCGCCGGAATGGATCAAGCAGGCGGATATCGTGCGCAAGGGCGACCGCGACGACCGCTTCGCGCTGTATGCCCGACGCTGAACTGGCGGCGGTCGTCCTCGCCGGCGGCCAGGGCCTGCGCATGGGCGGGGCCGACAAGGGCCTCGTCGACTACCGTGGCCGCCCGCTCGTCGCCTGGGTGCTCGAGGCGCTGGCGTTGCAGGCCGGCGAAATCGTCATCAGCGCCAACCGCAACCTCGACCGCTACGCCGCCACCGGCCATCGCGTGCTGCCCGACACCCTGCCCGATTTTCCCGGCCCGCTCGCCGGTGTGCTCGCCGCCATGCGCGCCGTCGCAGCGCCCTGGCTGCTGGTCGTGCCCTGCGATACCCCGCATCTGCCGCGCGACCTCGCCGCGCGCCTGCTCGCCGCCGCGCGGGCAGCCGGCGCATCCATCGCCGTTGCCGCCGACGCTGCGCGCACCCATCACACCTGCTTCGTCGCGCGCACCGCGCTTGCCGACGATCTTGCCGCGACGCTCGCGCGCGGCGAACGTGCGGTGCAGCGCTGGCAGGCCATGCACAAGCCCGCCGTCGTCCAGTTCGACGCCGCGGGATTTGCCAATTTCAACCGGCCGGAAGACCTGGCCTGAGCGGCCGGACACAGCCACGCATGTCCGCGTGTCCGGCATGGTTGAATCCCGACCTGCCGACACTACAAAGGAATTTCCACGGATAGAAAGACCGGAGGTGCGAATCATGGAACGCAGGACACACCGGAACGGTGGCGATGCGCCGATCCAGGCCGTTGCCGAAGCCTGGAAGGCGGAGACGCACGCCTTTCACTGGAGCGAATATGCCGAGGATCGCTGGGCGGTTGAGCTTGCGCACAAGCTGCACGACCAGGATGTACACGCCCGGGCAGCCCAGGCGGGGCAGACGAAACACTAGGGTTCGGGCAATCCGCGCCAGCGTCGCGGTCAGGTCGGGGCCAGCAGGGCGTCGACCAGTTCCACCCAATGCTTCACCGGGAGGGGGCTGCCGGACTGCAGGTGCGTGAGGCAGCCGATGTTGGCCGTCGCGATGACTTCCGGCTGTCCGGCGTGCAGGCTGGCCAGCTTGCGCGACTTCAATGCGTCGGCGATCCCGGGCTGCAGGATTGCGTAGGTGCCGGCGGAGCCGCAGCACAGGTGCCTGTCGGCCACCGGCGTGAGTTCGAAGCCGCAGGCGGCGAGCAGCGACTCGACGCCGCCGCCGAGCTTTTGCCCGTGCTGCAGGGTGCAGGGCGGGTGCCATGCGATTTTTCGGGCGGGCGGCGAGCGGTGCGCGGCAAGCCGTGACAAGGCTTCGCGTTCGGCGATCAGCACTTCGGAAATGTCCTTTGTCGCGGCAGTGATGCGCGCGGCCTTTTCGGCGTACGCCGGGTCGTTGCGCAGCTGCCAGCCGTAGTCCTTGACCATCACGCCGCAGCCGGAGGCGGTCATCACGATGGCTTCGACGCCGGCGTCCAGATGCGGCAGCCAGGCGTCGATGTTGCGGCGCATGGCATTGATGCCGTCGTCGTGGTCGTTGAGATGATGCGCGAGCGCGCCGCAGCAGCCGGCGCGGGCCTCAGAGATGAGCGAGATGCCGAGCCGGTCGAGCACGCGCGCGGCGGCGGCGTTGATGTTGGGCTTGAGGCCGGGCTGCACGCAGCCTTCGAGCACCAGCATTTTCCGGGCGTGGCGCGGCGCGGGCCAGGCGCCGGCGGATTCGGCGGCGGGCACCTTGTCCTTGAGAAAGCCGGGCAGGAAGCCGCGTGCGGCCTGGCCGAGCTTGAGCGCGGCGTTGAACAGCGGCGGGTTCGACAGGCCGCGCTTCAATGCACTGCGCTTCAGCGCGTCGCCGGCGTTGCGGCCTACCGCGTGTTCGACCACGGCGCGGCCCACGTCGAGCAGCTTGCCGTACTGCACGCCCGAGGGGCAGGTGGTTTCGCAGTTGCGGCAGGTGAGGCAGCGGTCGAGGTGCAGCTGGGTCCTGTCGGTCGGCGTCGCGCCCTCGAACACCTGCTTCATCAAGTAGATGCGGCCGCGCGGCGAGTCGAGCTCGCTGCCGAGCACCTGGTAGGTGGGACAGGTGGCGAGGCAGAAGCCGCAATGCACGCAGGCGCGCAGTACGCTTTCGGCGACTTCGCCTTCGGGCGTGCCCTGGTACTGGGGAGCGAGGGTCGTCTGCATGGTCAGAGGGAATTCGAGAGTTCGATCAGGTTGCCGTCCGGGTCGCGCACGTAGACCGACAGCAGACGCCCCTGCGCGCCGGTGCGCGCGACCGGGCCCGCTTCGACCGGCACGCGGTGGGCGGCCAGTTCGGCGACGATGGCGGGCATGGGGGTGGACACCAGCAGGCACAGGTCGACCGTGCCCGGCGCCGGCTCGGCGGCATGCGGGGAAAGCGGCGCGTCGGCCGGGTGCAGGTTGAGTTTCTGCCGGCCGAAGGCGAGCGCACGCCGGCCTTCGCCGAAGACGACTTCGCGCATGCCGAGCACGCGGGTGTAGAAGTCGATGCTGGCGTCGAGGTCGCGCACGGTGAGCACCAGATGATCGATGGCGGCGGGTTCCATCAGAAATCCGGGCTGAGCCGGCCGCGATTGAAGACGCCGTGCGGGTCGAAGCGCTGCTTCAGGTTGTGGTGCAGCGTGGCGAGCGCGGGCGCGAGCGGCGCGAAATTGCCGTCGGCCAGGGCGTCGCCGCGGAACAGCGCGGCGTGGCCGCCGTGGCGGCGTGCCGCTTCGCGCAGCAGGGCGGGCGCGGCGTCGGTCGCGAGCCAGCGCACGCCGCCGCCGGCTTCGATCCACTGCGCGTCGCCCAGGGCCAGCGGTGCGGCTGTCGGATTCACCGCCATTCGCCACAGCGGACGCTTGTCGAAGAAGGGCGTGGCCTGGTCGCGCAGGCGCTGCCAGAACCCGTCGGCGTCGTGCAGGGGTTCGCCGCCCAGCTTCGCCTGCGCCGCGCGCACCGCCGAGGCTGCGCCGGACAGCCGCACGGCGAGAAGCCCGGCGTGCCAGCTCGTGGCCGACAGCGGCAGCGGCCGGCCGGCCCATGCGTTCATCCGCCGGATCGCCTCGGCTTCGCCGCATTCGAACTGCAGCGACGTTTCCGCCGCCGGGCGCGGCAGCACCTTCAGCGAGATTTCGGTCAGCATGCCCAGCGTGCCCAGGGCGCCGGCCATCAGGCGCGACACGTCGTAGCCGGCGACGTTCTTGATGACCTGGCCGCCGAAGCGCAGCGTCTGTCCGGTGCCGTCGATGAGGCGCACGCCGAGCACGAAGTCGCGCGCCGCCCCGGCGTAGGCGCGGCGCGGCCCCGACAGCCCCGCGGCGATGGCGCCGCCGAGCGTGCCCGCGCCGCCGAAACGCGGCGGCTCGAACGGCAGCATCTGGCCGCGCTCGGCGAGCTGCGCCTCGATCTCGGCGAGCGGCGTGCCGGCGCGCGCGGTGAGCACCAGTTCCTGCGGCTGGTAGTCGACCACGCCCGTCAGCGGCATGGTGTCGAGCGGCTCGCCGGTGGCCGGGTTGCCGTAGAAGGCCTTGGAGCCGTGGCCGCGGATGACCAGCAGGTGATGGTCGGCGTGCGCGGCACGGATGCGGTCGATGAACGGGTCCAGCATCAGAACCTCGGCAGCTCGGGGTGCGGCAGCAGGCCCGCATGCACATGCATGCGGCCCCATTCGGCGCAGCGGTGCAGTTCGGGCACGGCCTTGCCCGGATTGAGCAATCGACCCGGATCGAACGCGGCCTTCACGTCGTGGAAACGCACGAGTTCGGGCGTGGCGAACTGGGTGCACATCTGGCGGATCTTCTCCACGCCGACGCCGTGTTCGCCGGTGATGGTGCCGCCGACCTCGACGCAGAGTTCGAGTATGCGGCCGCCGAAATCCTCGGCCTTTTCCAGCTCGCCCGGCACGTTGGCGTCGAACAGGATGAGCGGATGCAGATTGCCGTCGCCGGCGTGGAAGACGTTGGCGACGCGCAGGCCGCATTCGGCGCTCATTGCGGCGATGCGCGTCAGCACATGCGGCAGCTGCTTGCGGGGAATCGTGCCGTCCATGCAGTAGTAGTCGGGCGACAGGCGCCCCACCGCCGGAAAGGCCGCCTTGCGGCCGGCCCAGAATGCCAGCCGCTGCGCCTCATCCTCGGCGGTGCGGATCTCGGTCGCGCCGGATGCGTTGAGCACGCTGCGCACGGTGGCGATGTCGTCCGACACTTCCTCGTTCACACCGTCGATCTCGCACAGCAGCAGGGCCTCCGCCATCGGGTAGCCGGCGTGGACGAAGGCCTCGGCCGCCTCGATGGCGAGCCGGTCCATCATCTCAAGCCCGGCGGGGATGATACCGGCGGCGATGATGTTGCCCACCGCCGCGCCGGCCTTCGCCACGTCGTCGAAAGCGGCGAGCACCACCTGCGCGCGTTCGGGGCGCGGCAGCAGTTTCACCGTGACCTCGGTGACGACGGCAAGCATGCCTTCGGAGCCGGTCATCAGCGCCAGCAGGTCGTAGCCTGCCGCGTCCGGCGCCTCGCCGCCGATTTCCAGCAGCTGCCCATCGACGGTGAACGCACGCAGGGCGATCACGTTGTGCACGGTGAGGCCATATTTGAGGCAGTGCACGCCGCCGGAGTTTTCGGCCACGTTGCCGCCGATGGAGCAGGCGATCTGCGAGGAGGGATCGGGGGCGTAGTAGAGGCCGTACTGCGCGGCGGCCTCGGAGATCGCGAGATTGCGCACGCCGGGCTCCACCACGGCGGTGCGCGCCAGCGGATCGATGCGCTTGATGCGGTTGAGCCTGGCCAGCACCAGCAGCACGGCGCCGTCGACCGGCAAGGCGCCGGCGGCGAGCCCGGTGCCGGCGCCGCGCGCGACGACCGCCACGCCGGCGGAATGGCATAGCACGAGGATGGCGGCGACCTGCGCCTCGCTTTCCGGCAGCACCACCACGTCGGGGGTGTTGCGGTACGCCGACAGGCCATCCGATTCGAAGGGCACGAGGTCCTCGCGCTCGATCAGCAGGCAGTGCGCGGGCACGAGGGCCCGCAGGCGGGTGATGAAAACCGGACTCAGCATGGGGGGATACGACGATCGCGCGGACGTCGAGTGTAGCCGGGGAGGCTGGCTATCGGCAAAGACGATCCCCATCTATGCTGTCGCATCGACCCGGTTTCCTGGAGACGACCATGCCCGCCATCCTCGGCATCCACGACGCGCCGCGCCCGCACTGGGTCGGCGACGGCTTTCCCGTCCGTTCTCTGTTCGACTACGCCCGGCTCGGCAGGGAGCTGAGCCCCTTCCTGCTGCTCGACTATGCCGGACCTGCGCGCTTCGAACCCACCACGCGTCCGCGCGGCGTGGGCGAACATCCGCATCGCGGTTTCGAAACCGTGACCATCGTCTACGCCGGCGAAGTCGCGCACCGCGACTCGACCGGGCAGGGCGGCGTCATCGGTCCCGGCGACGTGCAGTGGATGACGGCCGCGGCCGGCATCCTGCACGAAGAGTTCCATTCCGCAGCTTTCACGCGCAGCGGCGGCGAACTGGAAATGGTACAGCTCTGGGTCAACCTGCCGGCGCGCGACAAGCGCGTCGCGCCCGGCTACCAGGCCATCGTGTCGGCGGCCATTCCCGCGGTGCCGCTGCCCGGGGCGGCGGGCAGCGTGCGCGTGATCGCGGGCGTGTACGCCGGGCACGCCGGGCCGGCGCATACGCACACGCCCATGTGGGTATGGGACGTCCGCCTTGCGGGCGCGGCGACATTCGATCTGCCCGCCGGCTGGAACGCCGCCCTGGTCGTGCTGCGTGGCCACGTGCACATCGACGGCGCGGCGGAGGCGCACGACGCGCAGCTGGTGCGCTTCGACCGCACGGGCGGTCCGCTGTCCGTCCGGTCCGAAGGCGAGGCTCGTCTGCTGCTGCTCGCCGGCGAGCCGCTCGACGAGCCCATCGTCGGCTACGGCCCCTTCGTGATGAACACCGAGGCCGAAATCGCCGAGGCGGTGGCGGATTTCAACGGCGGCCGCTTCGGCCGCATGCCGGATCATCGTCCGGACAGCCTGCGGTAAGCCTCGGCCAGCGCGCCATCGCCGCCGACGTTGCCGGGGAAGATCACCACCGGCATCTGCGGCACGCGATGGTCGACCGGTGTCTGCACCACGGTCACGCCGGGCAGGATCTGGCCCAGCACGCGCGAGGCGGTGAGCGCGAGTCCGGAAGACAGCACGTCGTTGGACGTGATGCCGCCCTTGCTGACGAGATAGCCCAGCGACGGCGGCAGCGCGCGCACCACGTCCATCAGCGTGGCCGACACGGCTTCGCCGAAGGCCAGGCGATCGGCCGTACCGGCAAACCGGCGTTCGCTGCGGCTGGTGAACACCACCGGCGTGAGGCCCTGCGCGTGCGCATGGGCGACGCTGGCGACGAGCGCGGCGGCGACGGCGGCGCGTCCTTCGGGCAGCAGCGACACGTCGAGCGGCAGGCCCACGGTGCCTGGCTGCTTCAACAGCGCGGCCAGCTGCGCCGTGGTTTTGGCGACGTGCGAGCCGACGATGACGGCGCCGGGCCGGCCGCCGCGCACCAGTTTCGCAAAATCCTCCGCGGGCACCGGCTGCGGCGGCAGCTTCGCCAGCGCGGTGAGCAGCGAAGCCGCGCTGCGGAACAACAGGCGCTTGCCGTGGGCCGCTGCCTGCAGCGCCGTGTCGGCGAAGCGCGCGTAATCCGCCGGCGTCTCGCCGTCGACTGCGCCGACGACGTTGCCGGCGAGACCTGCGAGCCAGGCGTCGGCTTCCCCGGCGCGCAGCGCCGCGAGCGACAGCACGCGCACATCGCGCGCGGGGACACGGCCGCCGGTCTTCTCGGCGACGTAGTCGGGCAGGAAGCTCGTCGAATAGCCGAACACCGAGTCGCGCGCGAATTCGGTCTCGTGCGTGGGCACGGGCTGGCCGTCGACGACCAGGTAATGCGTGCCGTCGCGCGTGATGCGTCCACCCTCGAAGAAGGCCGGCGTCAGCAGCGTCGCGTCGAAGGGACCGAGCTCGCTTTCCATCACGTCGGTTTCCACCGGGTAGTGGCCGCGCAGGGTCGAGTCGGAGCGCGAGACGAACAGCACCGGCCCGGCGAAATCGGCGAGTGCCTGCTTCAGGTTGGCGCAGACTTCGCGCGTAACCGCCGCTGCGCGCGCCGCGTCCATGCCGCGCGTGTTGGTGAGCACGAAGAAGAGCGGCGCGGCGTCGGCCAGCGCGGCCTTCAGCGTGGGCACGTCCCAGCGGGTGAGCAGCAGGCAGGAATGCACCGTCTGCGAACCGGTGGGGTCGTCGTCGAGAACGATGATTTTCGGATTCATGTCAGCAAGGGGCATGCGCAGGCGCCGGAACGTTTGACCGCCGCCTGCGCCGATTGCCCACTCCGGTTCGTTACGCCAGCAGCGCCGCGGCGCGCGCGGCCAGCGCGTCCGCGTTCATGCCGTTGAAGTCGAACAGCTGCTGCGCGCTCGCGGTGGTCTCGCCGCGCTTCCAGCAATAGGTGTCGCGCTTCGCCGCACGCGTGCGCAGCAGCACCGGTTCGAGCATGGCCGACGGACCGCCGGTGACGGCGAGCAGCGCGTCGCCGTCGAACAGCGCGTTGAACTCGGCGTCGCCGAGGAAGGTGCCGTCGGGCTCGGACACGCTGCTCCACAGCACGTCGTGAGGTCGATACAGACGGCGCGGGTTGACCACGGCGACGATGCGCGAGCCGATGCCGGCCTGCTTCAGCGCCTCGGCGGCGGCGAACACCGGCAGCAGCACCATGTCGCCGGTGACGGCGAACACCACGGTCTTCCTGCCGGCCGCATTGTTGGAAGGCAGATCCTGCAGCACGATCGCGCCCTGTTCGATGGCGGCTTCGCCCTGTGCGAGCGTGGTGCGCACCGGCAGCGGCGACTTGGAGGCCGTGATGACCACGCCCTTGTTGTGCTGCTTCAGCGCCCAGTCGTAGCTCGCCTGGATCATGTTGGCGTCGACCGGGAACAGCGGGTAGACGTTGCCGTTGCGCATCATCGCGGCGAAGTAGCTTTCGACTTCCGGCCGCTGGTGGGTCCAGCCGTTGCGCCCCTGCTCCAGCGCGCCGGCGGTGAACAGGCACACCGTCGCCGGCGTCTTGCGGCGCAGCTCGGCCATCGCTTGCGTCACCGTCTGCCAGATCGGCAGGCCGTTGATGGCGAAGGATTCGTAGCTGCACCACAGGCTGCGCCCGCCGAACAACGCGAGACCGGCCGCCAGACCCGCGCAGGCGTCCTCGTTGAGCGGCTCGTAGACCTGTCCGCCCGGGCCCTGGAAATAGAGCGCGTCGGCCGTGGGGTGGCGGATGGTCAGCGCCTGGTTGATGTTGGCCATGCCCGAGGCCTCGTTACCGTCGGCGTTGCTCACCACGAACGCGGCGTCGCGCTTGCCCACTTCGCCGACGATCGCGCCGAAGGCCGTGGTCGGCACGGCGTTCTCGCCGAGCGCGAATTCCTTCAGGGGCAGGCTGCCCAGGTCGGGCAGCTTGCGCTCGGTTTCGGTTACCGCGATCTTCGCGGCCGGACCGCCGCCGGCATGGCGGAAGTTCTCGCGCGTCACGCGCCAGGCCTGGATCGGCAGCGCACGCCGTTGCAGCCCGCCCTTCACGTCGTCGGATTCCAGCGTGTGATGGGCATAGAGGTTGTGCGACTTGGCGCCGGTGGCGTGCACGCCCGCGCCTTTCAGCTGCTTGACGATGAGGCAGGCGCGCCGGCCCGACAGCGCCGACCGCGCGGCTTCGTCGGCGGCCTTGAGCACGGCGCCGGTGAAGGCCATGCGCGCCTTGAAGCCGAAGGTGGTCGAATCCGCGTAGACCGGGGCGTCGGCCGTGCCTGCATAGTCGCGCGCGTCGATCAGGTGCACCTCGTCGAACCCATGCGCCCGCCAGTACGCCGCCATGCGGTCGTTGTCCCACAGCGACACCATGCTGTGGTGTTCCTGCGAATAGCCGTTCCACACCAGCACCGGCAGGTAGTTGGTGACATCCGGGTAGGCGGTGGCGAAGTGCTGGAAGGCGCTCATGATGTAGGGCTCGCCGAGGCCGCCGTCGCCGATGGTGACCGGGAACAGCTTGTCGCGATGCAGCAGCGCGCCGGCCATGGCGAAGTGCTGGCCCTGGCCGAGCGGCCCGGCGGGCGCGAGCAGGCCCGGAATCGCGCCCGAGAGGTGGCCGAGCAGGCCGTGCATCTCGCGGAAGCGGGTACGCATGTCGGACACGGACTGGATGCCCATGGCCTCCAGCGAGGTGTCGAGGAACATGGCCGAATAGAAGCCGGGCGCGTGGTGGCCGACCTCGGTCACCATATTGCGGTGGCCCAGCAGGTGCAGTGCCGCCACGGCGTCGGCCGACGAGGCGAAGCCGCCCGGATGGCCGGAGGACTTGCTCCCGGTGACCTGCAGCGTCAGATAGCGCAGGGCGTCGGCGGCGAGCAGGGTCTGGTAGATGGCGGCCTCGCCGGTCGGGTCGGGCAGGGCGGGCGTGTCCGGACCGAGCAGGGGGGCGGCGGCCAGACGGTCGAGCTCGGGCAGGGTGTCGGCGAAATACTGGATGCCTTCACAGAAGGCGGGCAGGGATTCCGGCGGGGTGTTCGGCAGGGCGCTCATGGCAGTTCCTTTCATGATGCGAAAACAATTCGCGTAATGTGAAATTTATGGCTTGCATTGAAGCAGGAAAAACGGCACATTTCACATCACGGAATAAATTTTCACACTATGAAAAACGCGACCCCCCACCCGGCCTCGTCCATCCAGGTGCTCGACCGTGCCATGGCGCTCGTCAACCTGCTCGCCCGCGCCCCCGGGCCGGCCTCGCTGTCGCGCCTCGCGGCCGACGCCGACCTTCACACCGCCAGCGCGCATCGCATCCTTGGCGCCCTGATGGCACATGGGCTGGTCGAGAAGACCGGCGCCGGCGAATACGACCTGGGCGTGCGCTGGCTGGAGGTGGGCAACCGCCTGCGCGCGCGGCTCAACATCCGGCAGGTCGCCATGCCGCACATGCAGGCGCTGGCCCAGGCGACCGGCGAGACGGTCAACCTCATCGTGCGGCGCGGCGACGAGGCGGTGTACGTCGAGCGCGTGTCCGGCGGCCAGACCATGATCCAGGTCGTGCAGGTGGTCGGCGCGCACGCGCCGCTGCACGTCACCGCGGTCGGCAAGATCTTCCTGGCGGAAGACAGTGCGTCCGGCGTGCTCGGCTACGCGCAGCGCACGCAGCTGCCGGCGTACACGCCGAATACCCTGACCACGCCGGAGGCGCTGTCCGCCGAGCTGGACACCATCCGCCGCGAAGGCCTGGCGCACGACCGCGAGGAGGCCGAACTGGGCGTGGCCTGCATCGGCGCACCGATCCGCGACGCCGACGGCAAGCTCGTCGCCGGACTGTCGATCTCGGCCCCGGCCGATCGCCACAAGCCCGGCTGGCCGGCCCTGCTGAAGGAAGCGGCGGGACGCATCGGTGCGGCGCTGGGCTACGCAGACTGAGCGAGGCCTGCGCACATTACAGTTTGGTAATGTGGCCGCCATCAGACCGCGAATCCGGACGACTAGCCTGAACGGGCGGCAGTATGGCCGCGCGTGGAAGGTGCGGCATGCGAATATGTCAGGTGGTCGCCGGTCACGGCGAAGGCGGGCTGGAAAAGCACGTGCGAGAACTGAGTGTGGATCTCGCGAACGCGGGTCATGAAGTCTGTGTGCTGGGTGACAGTCGTCTGCTCGACACCCTGCCGCAACAAGTAAGACAGATCCCGGTCCCTATCCATCTGGGGCGGCGCAACCCGATCCTGCTGATGAATCTGCTGACCAGGCTGCGTGCCTGTCGTTGCGACGTGATCCATGCGCAGGCGAGCAAGGCTGCAGGCCTGATGGCGTCGCTGAAACCCTGGCTGCCCTGTCCAGTGGTCGGTACCCTGCACAACATCAAACATGATCTGCGTGCCTTCCACAAGCTGGATCACGTGATCGCGGTGAGCAGACAGCTTGCGCACGCTTTCGAGCCAGATCGGGTTTCGGTGGTTTACAACGGCATCGACGCGATGCAGCCGGAAAGAATTGACCTGCGCAAATCGTTCAGTTTGCCGGCCGACAGACCGGTGCTGTGCAGCGTCGGGCGGCTGGTGCATGCCAAAGGCTACGATATCCTGCTTGATGCCATCGATGGACTGGCCGTCAGCCTGGTGATCGTTGGAGAGGGCGAAGCGCGCGCAGCGCTGGAAAGACGCATCGCACGCATGGCGTCTGTGACACAGGTCCGACTCACGGGATACAGAGAAGATGCGAGGCGCCTGATGGCATCCGCCGATGGCGTGGTCATCTCCTCAAGGCGCGAAGGCTATTCGTACGTATGCGCGGAAGCATTGATGAGTGGCGTGCGCCTGGTTTCGACCGATGTCCCGGTTGCCAATGAGATGCTGCCCGCAAATTTGATCGTTCCGCTGGAAGATGTCTCAGCGCTGCGCGAGAAACTCGGAATCCTGCTGGCCGATCCCCCAGCGTGGGATGAAGCGTTGCGCGCCCCATGGCTGCTGGCGCGCAGGATCATGAATCGGGAAACGATGCGCGCGCATACCTGCGTGGTCTATGCCGGCCTGTCCAAAGGGCGTGCGAACGCCCTATCGAAAATGGCAACGGACTGAGGTAGCTTGACGGCCAAGGCCTGTAGCTCGCCAAACCGCAATCCTCTGAACAAGGCCTCGTGAGTTTCATTGCGTAGTCTTCCCATCACGGCACTCCCGCCGCTTTGATGAAAGGAAGCACCATGAAACGCACCGCCAAAATCCTCACCGCCGTCACCATCGTCACTGCGCTGGCTGCCGGCACCGCTTTCGCAACCGGCGCGATCAAACTGCCGGACGAGGTCAAATCGTCGAGCGTCAAACTGCCGCGCGGCGTCGAGTCGCAGGCCGAGTTCGCCAAACATGCCAGGCTCACGCAGCAGGAAGCCGAAGCCGCCGCGCTGGCGGTGATGCCCGGCCAGATCGTCAAGGCCAAGCTCGACGACGAGGACGGCTACCTCGTGTGGCAGATTGATGTGAAGCATGCCAAGGGGATCACCGAAATCGCAGTTGACGCGGGCAACGGCAAAGCGCTCGCAGCGGAGGCCGAGGGCGACGACGACCAGGGTGGACGGCCTGACCGCGAAGGCCGCCACGAACGCAGCTGACACGCAGCCGACCGCAAGGCCGGCTTTTCTATTGCCCACGCCAAGCGACTTTGCCGAACCGAACGAAGGAAGCCCCATGCACCGCCACGCCTCACCGCTCATTCTGCTGCACTGGCTGACCGCGCTCGCGCTCGTCGTCGCCTACGTTTCCAGCGGCGACCCGACAAAAGCCGGCCACGCTCTGTCCGGGCAGATCCATGTCGCGAGCGGTCTGGCAGTGTTCCTGCTGGTACTGGTCCGCCTGCCCCTGCGCCTGCTCGCAGGCACGCCGGCGGAAGAACCCGCGCCGCGCTGGCAGCAGCGCGCCGCACGCTGGACACACCTCGCGCTCTACGCGCTGATGTTCGCCGTGCCGCTGACCGGCTGGGCCGAGCTGGCCGACAAGGCAGGCATTGCCACGTTTTCGCTGGCCGGCTACGCGCTGCCGCTGCCCGACGCCGGCGCGAGGTGGGTGCGTGCACTGGGCGTGGCGCACACCACGCTGGGCGACGCCTTCGTCTGGCTCGCCGGCTTGCACGCCGCCGCTGCGCTCGCGCATCACACCCTGCTGCGCGACGCGACGCTGGCGCGGATGCTGCCGTGGCTGTCACCACGACGCGGTTGACGCTCACTCCCCCCACACAATCGAAGCATCCATCCGTTTCAGGGAGACATGCATGAATACGCTGACAAAAAACGACATGAACGCAGCGCTGGCGAAAGTGCCCGAGGTCACGCTGGCGTTCTGGCTTGTCAAGATCTGCGCCACCACGCTGGGCGAAACCGGCGGCGACGCGGTATCGATGTCGATGAACCTCGGCTACCTCGTCGCCACCGGCATCTTCGCCGCGTTCTTCCTGCTCGCGGTCGCCGCGCAAATCCGCGTCAAGCCGTATCACCCCGCGCTGTACTGGGCCACCATCATCGCCAGCACCACGGTCGGCACCACGCTGGCGGATTTCTTCGACCGCTCGCTCGGCATCGGCTACGCCGGCGGTTCGTCGATCCTGCTGGCGCTGCTTCTGGCTTCCCTGTGGATATGGAGGCGCAGCACTGGCACGATCGCGGTCGACAGCGTGGCCTCGCCGCGCACCGAGCTGTTCTACTGGACGACTATCCTGTTCTCGCAAACGCTCGGCACCGCGCTCGGCGACTGGACGGCGGACACCGCCGGGCTGGGATACACCGGCGGTGCGCTGGTGTTCGCCGCGCTGCTCGCCGGGGTGGCGCTGGCATATTACAAGACGCAGATTTCGCGCGCCGCACTGTTCTGGGCCGCGTTCATCCTCACCCGCCCGCTCGGCGCGGTGGTCGGCGATTTTCTCGACAAGCCGGTCGCCGCCGGCGGGCTGGAACTGTCGCGTTATACCGCCAGCGCCGTCCTGTTCGCGCTGATCGTCGCCATGCTCTGGCTCTTCCCGCAACGTGCCGCCCGCAAAGCGCACTGAGCCCATCCCCTTTCCAAGGCGTTCCCCATGCACACCGCGACCAGCCACCCCGTCCGCGCCCTCGTCAACAAGGTGCCGGAAATCACGCTGACATTCTGGGCGATCAAGATCCTCGCCACCACCGTTGGCGAAACCGCCGCCGACTACCTCAACTTCAATCTCGGCATCGGGCTCACCAATACCTCGCTCATCATGGCAGCGCTGTTCGCCGTCGCGCTCGCCGGGCAGGTGCGTGCACATAAGCTGTACCAGTCACTGTACTGGGTGGTCGTGGTGCTGGTGAGCGTGGTCGGCACGCTCGTCACCGACAATCTCGTCGATCACTTCGGCGTGCCGCTCGCGGTGCTGACGCCGATTTTCACCGTCGCGCTCGCGGCCACTTTCGGCATCTGGTACGGGCAGGAAAAAACCCTGTCGATGCACCATATCGACACGACCGTGCGTGAAGGCTGGTACTGGGTGGCGATCCTGCTTACCTTCGCGCTTGGTACGGCTGCGGGCGATCTGGCGGCGGAAACCCTGAAGCTCGGCTATCTCAATTCAACCCTGATGTTCGCCATCGCCATCGCAGTGGTCGCATTTGCCCACTATGCGTTCAGGTTGGGCCCGGTCACGGCGTTCTGGACTGCCTACGTGCTGACCCGCCCGCTCGGTGCGTCGTTCGGCGACTGGCTGTCGCAGCCCGTTGCCAACGGCGGCCTCGGGTTTGGAACGACAGACACAAGCCTCGTCTGTCTCGCTGCGATCCTGCTGCTGGTGGCCTATCTTGCACTCGCTGGCAAGCCGGTTGCCGCGCGAATCGAAGCCTGAGTCCGTTGCGCGGAACCGAACGCAAGGCTGGCCGTCCGACACGGGCAGCCATTTGATCCGAGAAGCGATGAGACCCAACCTTTCACAACACATCCTGCCGAACTCCTCGATGATGCTGGGCGTATGCATGACCGTGATCAGCATCATCAAGGTCGTTGGCGTGCGTCACGGCCAGAACAAGATCGCCGAGGCCTTCGCCCTCGATTCCGTGTTCTTTCTCGTCAGCGCGGTGCTGTCCTATGCGTCGATGCGGTTCGAGGCCCGAACGGAACGCGCTGTTTCGCTGGAAAAATTCGCCGATGGCTCATTCGTCGCGGGCTTGCTGTTCATGACCTGCGCCGGTTTCGTGCTGGCCTACGAGATTTTCTGAGCGGCCCGGCTTTCGGTCGCAGGACTGGATCGGGCTCATGCAGGGTGATGCGCACTCCCCGCAAGGTATGGCACCCTTCTTCGATGGTTGCCCGTGACGGCGATCGCAGCATGCGCGCGACACCGGGCGGCACGATCAGCAGGTGCCCAACAGCCCACGCCCGGGGGGAGTCCGCTACAGGGTCGATGGCCATGAGCGCATGGGCTGCGGCCGGCAGCGCTGTTCCTTGCGGGTACCGGAACTGCGCGGATGGCGCGACGCGGAATAGGTCGTCAGTACCCGGCTCTTGAACGTACGTTTCAGGCGCAATGCCAAGCTTTCATCCGGGCTGCGCGAGCGGCAACACCAGGCCGGCGTCGAGCCCGCCGGCAGGCGTGTCGCGCAGATCCAGCGTACCGCCGTGAGCATGGGCAACAGCTGCGGCGAGCGCCAGCCCCAGGCCGCTGCCAGGCTGGCTGCGCGCGTCATCGCCGCGTGCGAAGCGGGCGACGAGCCGTTCTTTCTCGGCATCGGCGAGACCCGCACCATGATCGACGACGGCGAGTCGGGCACGTGCGCCTTCATGCGTCAGTCGCACTTCGATCGGCACATCGGACGAGGTGTACTTGAATGCGTTGTCGAGCAGATTGGCGAGTGCCTGCGCCACCAGCCGCGCGTCGCCAGACATTCTCGTTTCGTCTACCAATTTGACCGCGAATGGCCGGCCGGCGTCCTCGGCTTCGGCGGCATAGAGTTCGGCCACATCGCGTGCGATGACGGCGAGATCGAATATCTCTGGTGCGAGCATTTCGCCGCCTGACTCCAGCCGTGCGATGGAGAGCAGCGCGTCGAAGGTGCGCATGAGTTCGTCGGCGTCAGCCACCGACTGTTGCAACGCGGCGCGGTAGTCCTCTGCCGTGCGCGGGGCTTCGAGCAGAACCTCGATGCGCGTTTTCAGGCGCGCAAGCGGGCGGCGGAGATCGTGAGCCACGTTGTCGGAAACATCGCGCATGCCTGCAACTGCCGCTTCGATGCGCTCGAGCATGTGGTTGAGGTGCCCGGCCAGCAGATCGAACTCATCACCTTGTCCGTGCGTTTCGACGCGCCGCGACAGATCGCCTCCCGCAATGGCGCCGGCGGTACGACTGATGGCCTCGATGCGCGTCAGCCACTGCCGCCCAAGAGCGAAACCGAGCACCATGGACAGGACGCCCGACAATGCCAGCACGACGCCGGCCGCAGCAAATACATAATCGCGCAGATCCTCTGCAGTACCGGGTTCCTGCGCGACGACAAGACGCGCGCCCCCCGCAAGCGCGCTACCGCGGGCCAGAAGACTCAGGCGTTCCGCATGGCCGGGTTCCTCGGGATCGAGGACGAGCCCGAGGACACGATGCGCGCGTCCATCCGGAGGCAGGGCAGCGGGCCATTCGGTCAGATCGCCCGCGAGAATGTTGCCGCGCGCATCCTGGAGCAGATAGTGACGCGGCCCGTGTGCATCCGTGAGCGCATCGATGCGGCGTGCGAGCGCAGCGGGGCTTAGCGCTGCCAGCGTACCGGCCTCGCTGGCGAGACCGGCTTCGAGTTGCGCCCCGACATAGCGGTTGGCGAACCCGAGCAAGGCCACGAGCGCGGCTGCCAGCATCAGGATTTGCAGTAGTGCATAGCGCAGGGACAACCGGATCGCAGAAGTGCGCAAGAGTCGCGCCGTGCGCAGGAAAATCGCGTTCAAATTTCGTCGCCCAGGCGGTAGCCGACCCCGCGCAGGGTATGCAGCAGTGGGAGGTCGAAATCGCGGTCGATCTTGGCGCGCAGGCGGCTGATTTGACTGTCCACAACGTTGGTTTGCGGATCGAAATGCAGGTCCCAGACCTGTTCGAGCAGCATGGTTCGGGTGACGATGCGGCCCGCCCGGCGCATCAGGTATTCGAGCAGGCGCAATTCGCGCGGCTGCAGGCGGATGAGCCGATTTGCGCGCGTGACACGACGGCGTTCCAGGTCGAGTTCGAGGTCGGCGACCCGCAGCACGCTCGGCATCCCCTGTTCGACCGGCAACGCGCGCCGTCCCAGCGCCTCGACACGGGCCAGCAGTTCGGAGAATGAATAGGGCTTGACGAGGTAGTCATCGCCTCCTGCCCGCAGCCCTTCGACCCGATGGTCGACCTGGCCCAATGCCGAAACAAGCAGTACCGGCGTGGCCTGACCGTCAGCGCGCAGCATGCGTACGATGGTCAGACCGTCCCGGCGCGGAAGCATGCGATCCACCAGCAGGACGTCGTAGTTACCTGCGAGTGCCAGTTGCAGACCGATTTCGCCGTCATGGGCGGTATCCACGATATGACCTGCCTCGGTCAGTCCCTGGCGGAGATAGTCGGCAGCCGCGGCGTCGTCTTCGATGAGGAGCAGGCGCATGGTGCAAGCATAGCCCGAGTCGCAAATCCGCGACATTACCGCTTGGCAATGCGAGCGCTAAACCATCCGCCGGCTGGCTACAATGGCTGCATGACCCTAACGACGCTGATCGCGCGTTACGGCCTGTTTGCCGTATTCGCAGGCGCCCTGCTCGAAGGCGAGACCCTGCTGGTGCTCGCGGGTTACGCCGTGCACCGCGGCTATCTCGATTTTGCATCCGTGGTGGCCGTGGCGGTGGCAGGCGCCGTGCTGGGCGACCAGTTCTATTTCTGGCTGGGGCGGCGACACGGCCAGGCGCTGCTCGCGCGCCGTCCCGCGCTGGCGAAGCGGGTGGCGCGCGCACTGGCACTGATCGAGCGCCATCCGCGCAGCGTCGTCCTCGGCATGCGCTTTCTGTGGGGTCTGCGCACCGCCCTGCCCGTCGCCATCGGCCTCAGCCATGTCGGATGGGCGGCCTACCTGACGCTCAATGCCGTGTCCGCGCTGCTCTGGGCACCGCTGGTCGCCGGCATCGGCTATTTGTCCGGCGCGTTTGCCGCGGGGCACCTCGGTGCGCTGGAGCGCTACGAACACTGGGGTATGCTGCTGGTTCTGGCGGCGGCTGGGCTGTGGCACCTGTCGGCCTGGCTGGCCAAACGCACGAGGTCGCCGAAATGAAGTTCCTGCTGCTGCATCCTCACCCCGCGCTGCATCCGCTGGCCAGGCTGCGGGCCTGGCACCGCCTGCTCGTCGCCACTGCGCTGGGCGCGGTGGTTGCCCTCGCGACGCCCGCCGCGTTGTGGGAAACCTGGCTGCTGGCCGGCTGGCTGGCAGGGAGCCTGAGCTATATCGTCATCGTCTGGGTCGGCGTGGGCCGGCTCGATGCGGTGCATACCCGGCTGCTGGCCGGCAGCTACGATCCCGGCACCGGCGCCCTGTATGCGGTGGTGGTGGCGACCTGCTTCGTCAGCCTGGGCGGCGTGCTGCTGGTGACCGACGCCGCCCGCGCGCTGGCCGGTCCGGCGCGCTGGCTGCATATCGCGCTGGCCCTGGCCACGCTGGCCGCGACCTGGCTGCTGATCCAGACCGTGTTCGCCCTGCGCTACGCACGTCGCTACTACACGGCGGACGCCGGCGGCCTGCTGTTTCCCGGCGACGCGCAGCCGACCTATCTCGATTTCGCCTACTTCGCGGCGGTGATCGGCATGACCTCGCAGGTCTCGGACGTGGCCATCGCCGGGGCGCCGATGCGGCGGCTGGCGCTGGCGCATGGGCTGGTCTGTTTCGGCTTCAATCTGCTGGTGCTGGCGCTGACCCTGAATCTGGTCGCCAGTGCCCTGTAGCAAACAGGACTTGCCTCGCCTCGCCGAGTTTGGCATCGTGCCCGCCATGCCGACTCCTGCCACCCGTTACGAAATCGCCGCCTGGCTGCTGATGGCGGCGGGCCTGGTGCTGACGCCGGTGCTGCACCTGCTGCCCACGCTGCTGGCCGGCCTGCTGGTGGTGCAACTGGTCCATTTGCTGGCGCCGCGCTTCGTCATCGGCCGGCTCGATCACGTCTGGTCCAAGGTACTGGTGGTATCGCTGATCACCCTGGTGGTGCTGGGCACGCTGGGCGGGCTCACCGCCGGCGCCATCCTCTACCTGCGGACCGAAGGCGGGCTGGCGGGGCTGCTGACCAAGATGGCGGAGATCATCGAGAACTCGCGGCAACTGCTGCCTGCCTGGGCGGCGGCCTGGCTGCCGCAGGGCGACGGCTCGATGATCCGCGCCAGCCTGGTCGAATGGCTGCGGGTGCATGCGCTGGAAATCCGCCAGTTCGGCGGCGACGCCGGGCGCGCCCTGCTGCACGTGATCATCGGCTTCATCATCGGCAGCTTCGTGGCGCTGCGCGAGGCGCGGCAGCAGCATGCCATGGCGCCGCTGGCGCAGGCGATGTGCGAGCGCGTGCACCGGCTGGGCGAGGCCTTCCGCCGCGTGGTGTTCGCCCAGGTGCGCATTTCCGCGCTCAACGCCCTGCTCACCGGCATCTATCTCATGCTGGTGCTGCCCGCGTTCGGCGTGAGCCTGCCCTTCACCAAGACCATGATCCTCATCACTTTCCTGGTCGGACTGCTGCCCGTGCTGGGCAACCTGATCTCCAACACGGTGATCGTCGTCATCTCGCTGTCGCAGTCGCTGCACGTCGCTGCCGCCTCGCTGGCTTTCCTGGTGGTGATCCACAAGCTCGAATATTTCGTGAATGCCCGTATCATCGGGGGACAGATCCAGGCGCGCGCGTGGGAACTGCTGATCGCCATGCTGGCGATGGAGGCGGCGTTCGGCGTGCAGGGCGTGATCGCCGCCCCGATCTACTATGCGTATCTCAAGAAAGAACTTTCGGACAGGAAATTGATTTGATGTCGAACGAAGCGGAATCCATCGTCCTTACAGCCAGCGGCGAAGACAAGGTCGGCCTGGTGGAAAAGCTCACCCGCGCCATCGGCGAGGCCGGCGCCAACATCGAGGAATCGCGCATGGCCGCGCTGGCCGGGCAGTTCGCCGTGCTGATGCGCGTGACCGGCAGCTGGGATGCCCTTGCCAAGCTGGAAACGCGCCTGCCCGGCGTCGGCGAGGAGCTGGGGCTGTCCATCGTGCAGCGCCGGACGCGCGCAGCCAGGGTCGAGAAGCCGCTCATTCCCTACGTGGTCGAAGTCTCCGCGCTCGACCAGCCCGGCATCGTCAACAGCCTCGCCAATTTCTTCGCGCGCCTGCGCATCAACATCGAATCGCTCGACACCGACACCTATCCGGCGCCGCACACCGGCGCGCCGATGTTCGCCGTGCGCATGACGCTGGGCATCCCGGCCGACGCGCACATTGCCACGTTGCGCGGCGATTTTCTCGATTACTGCGACGACCACAACCTCGACGCGACCTTCGAGCCCGTGCGCTGATTCCAGGAGTTGCCGATGCTGCGTTTGCCCGGACTGGGAGCCCTGACCGTCGTCTTCGTCGTGCTGCCAGCGCATGCGGGGCTCTACACCGACGACCTGTCGCGCTGTCTGGTCGAAAAGACGACCGCGGAAGACAAGAACGCGCTGGTGCGCTGGGTCATCACCACATCGGCGCTGCACCCCGCCGTGCAGCCCGTCGCGAAGGTCAGTGCGGAAGCGCGGGCGCGTGCCAATCGCGATACCGCACGCATCTTCGAACGCCTGCTGACCCGCAGCTGCCTCGACCAGACCCGCCAGGCGGTGAAGTACGAAGGTGCGGCCGCGATCCAGAGCGGCTTCCAGACCCTGGGCCAGGTGGCGATGGCGGAGCTCTTCGCCGATCCCAAGGTCGCAGAGGGCCTGGGCGAACTCGACAAGCAGCTGGACGTGGCCAGGCTGCGCGAGGCGCTTCAGGGCGGCGAATAGGCGGAACTTCCGGACCGGCCGCAACTCAACCCGGTTTTCTGCACTTCATGTCAATCATGCCCAGTCTGCTCATCATCGCCCACGGCAGTCGCCGTGCCGCCTCCAACGACGAGGTGCGCGCCCTCGCCGCGCGCCTGCGTGCCACGCCCGGCTGCGGCTACGCGCACGTCGAGGCGGCATTTCTTGAACTGGCCGAACCGTTGATACCGGACGGCCTGCATGCGCTCGCCGCACGCGGTGCGACCGAGATCGTGGCTTTCCCCTATTTCCTCGCGGCCGGCACCCACGTCGCCCTGGATATCCCCGAGGCCATCGCCGAATTCGCGCGGCAGCGGCCGGACGTGACGGTGCGGCTGAGCGCGCATCTCGGCGCGGCGAGTGCACTGCCGGCGGCGATCCTGTCGGTCGCGCGTTGCGAAACGACGATGCCGGCGGCGTGCCGGCACTTCGTCGATGGCGTAGCCGTGGCCTGCGGCTGCACGGCGTAGACGCAGGCAGTACGCCTTTCCCAGCGGCCTGCCCGCATCGAACGGTACTTCAGGGGCTTTGCGCGTCGGAGCTGTCGAGCTCGATGTAGAACATCGGAATCACATCGTCCGCCTGCGGCGCGACGGGCCGGCTGCGTTCCAGCGCGGCCTGCACGCGGGCGGCCTTCAGCGCGGCCTGGTCGATCACCTCGGGGTACAGGCGACAATGTTTCTCGATGGCGTCGGCCTGCTGGCAGGCCGCGGCTTCCAGCGCCGCCCGGGTGGGCACGTCGAGATGGCCCAGCAACAGCATCCAGGGTGCCTGCCAGGCATGGTAGTCGTGCACCAGCCTGGCGTGGGCGGCATCCATGCCGTGGGTGGCGATGAAAAGCGGTGGGAAGGCCTCGGCCTCCAGCACGCGGCCCCGCAGCGCTTCCCCGCCCCGCAGCGTGTGCAGTCCCAGTCCGCTGCCGTCGTCGGAGCGGCGGAACCACTGCACGACGTTGCCGGCGAGGCTGTTGATGTATTGCGTCAGGTAGGTGCCTGCCGATTCGTTCAGTCCGGCGATGGCGTGGCTGCGGAACTGTTCGCACGCGGCGATGCCGGCGCGCCAGTCGAGCGGGGGCCTGGTGTCGGTCTCGCTGTCGGTGCGCACGCTGTGGATCAGCGCGAGCGGCCGCTCGTCGCGGTCGAGCAACCACAATTCAAAGGCATCGCGAAATCCGAAGGGCAGGTCGCGATGCACCTGGAGCAGGTGTTCGTAGACCACGGCACCCATCTCCTCCAGCCGCTTGAAATCGTCGGAAGGATAGAGCGGCCCGCGCTTCAGGCCCTTTTCCGCCGACCAGTGGCCGTAGCGGATGTCGGAAATCTGCGCCCGCCTGCCGGCGCGTCCGAGGTCGTCCAGCAAGGCGTCGTTGGCGACGTAGATGTCCCATTCGACGCCGTCGGTCGTGACCGCCTCGGCCGAGGCATAGCGGATGACGTGCACCACGCCCCGATAGGGGTTGAGCAGGCGCTGGGCGTAACACTCGATCTGCATGCGCAAACTTTAGCGCAGGAATCGCCGGGCGTCAGCGCCTTCGTGCTGCGCGCGCATGGGCAGGGCCGCGACTGGAGGGGCACCACGGTCAAGCGCCTGTTTCCGCAGGAAAAATATTTTGCGGTACCGGGGTTCAGCCGGATTGCACGGCTGCCGATTCAAAGGATGACATCCGGAAGTCCGTCTAGGGGGAGTGGCCGTGCTGAATCGTCTGGTGGGTATGTGGTCTGGCAATCGTGACAACACCGCGGCACAGGTCGCCCGAGAAGCCCTCGCCAGGACGGACAGTCCCTCGTCCGGCGAGGTGGCGGTGCCCGCCGCCAAGGCGTCTTCGGTGATGCGCCGCGAAGCCATCCTCGGACGCGACCAGAAAGTGGCCGGCTACACCTTCATGCTGCGCCGCAGTGCGGACGAACAGGATGCGGCCATCCTGCCCGACCTCCAGCGTCTCTACGACGAAACCCTGCTCACCAACCTGCAGCGCATGGACATTGCACGCCTGCTGGGCCAGCGTCTGGCCTTCGTGCCGCTGGCCCCGGCTGTGCTGGATCACGCCCTGCTCGAGAACTGGCCGGCGCAGGGCACGGTATGGCAACTCCGGATCGACGACGATACCCCGGTCGATGCGCCGCTGCTCGAACGCATGGGCGCCCTGAAGGCACGCGGCTTCGGTTTCGCCGTGGACGCCACCGCCGCGATGCGGCCCGCCCAGCAGGCCCTGCTCGAGCAGGCCGACTACGTGCTGCTGGACGCCAGCAGCGAGGACATTCCGGCCGTGACCGCGCAGATGTCGGCCATCGCCAGGCTGGCAACCGGCAAGCGCTTCGTCGCCACCGGCGTGCAGACGCTCGAAGCCTTCCACATGTGCCAGAAGCTGCAGTGCAGCCTGTTCATGGGGCCCTTCATCACCCGCCACGAGAAGGTCGAGGGCCCGGCCATGGGCCCCTCGCGCGCCAAGGTGATGGATCTCATGAACCGGGTGCGCACCGGGGCCGAACTGCCCGACCTGGCCCGGCAATTCCAGCACGACCCGACGCTGTCGGTGCGTCTCCTGCGCTACGTCAACTCGCCCGGCATGGGGCTCATGAACAAGGTCGGCGGCATCGAGCAGGCGCTGATGGTCATGGGCATGGACAAGCTCTATCGCTGGCTCACCGTGGTGCTCTTCACCGGCGGCGACCAGCAGGAGCTCGACCAGGCCCTGCTGGAAAACGCCATGGTGCGCGGCCGCGTTGCCGAACAGCTCGCCGGGCGTGCGCTTTCCGCCAAGGCGCGCGACGAGATCTTCGTCGCCGGCCTGTTCTCCCTGCTCGACGTGGTGATGCGCATGCCGATGGACAAGGTGCTGGCGCAGATACCGCTGCCCGAGGACATCGGCGCGGCCATCCTCCACCGCACCGGCCCCTATGCGCCCTACCTGTCGCTGGCCATCGCCTGCGAACAGGACGATGCGCAAAGCCTGGAAGCCATGGCCAGGGCGATCGGCCGCGAGGTTGCCGACATCGATGCCGTCCACATGGACGCGATCCTGTGGGCGCAGCAGATGTCCGAAGCCGCGTCCTGAACCACGAACGGCCGTAGCGAATCTGCGATGATGGCGGCATGACCGCCTCGCCCTGGTTCGTTTATCTCCTGCGCTGCGCCGACGGCACACTCTACGCCGGCATCACCACCGACCCCGCCCGCCGCGTCGCCGAGCACAATGCCGGTAGCGGCGCGCGCTACACGCGGGCGCGCCTGCCGGTCGAACTGATCCACTGCGAACCCGCCGCCGATCGCGCCGCTGCCAGCCGTCGCGAGGCGGCGATCAAGAAACTGCCGCGCATCGCCAAGCTCGCCCTCGCCGGCGCGTCCTGATTGCAGAACGGCGTGACCGGTCCGCCGCGTCGGGTGTGCGTGGGCGGCACCGCACTGGCGTCAGCGCAGCGCATCCCAGCCGTCGAGCCGTTCGCGCAGTTGCGGTAGCGCGGCCTCGGCCGCGCGCCGGCCGGCGTCGATGGCGACGGCGGCGCGGTGGAATTCCATCAGGCCCAGGCTGGCGAGCGGCGGCGCGATCATCGCGTCCGCAGGTTCGCCGGCGAGACGGCTGCGGGTGATGAGCACCTGCATGATGTTGATGCTGGACGCCAGTACGTCGAGCATGGCAGGCGGGCTGGGGCTGTCGTCGTGTGTAAGGCCGAGCTGGGCCATCACGGTGTCGGCGAGCGTCGGTTTGGCACTGCGTGCACGGGTGGCGGGTTTGCTCTTGAGGTGTCGCCCGAGGATGTCGGCATTGAGGTCGATCGCGATCACGAAATCGGCGCCCATGGCGCGTGCGAGCGACACCGGCACCGGGTTGACCAGGCCGCCGTCGACCAGCCAGCTGCCGTCGGCGGCCACCGGGGTGAACAGGCCGGGCAGGGCGATGGACGCGCGCACCGCGTCGGACACGCCGCCCTCGCGCAGCCAGATCTCGCGGCCGCGCGCGAGATCGGTGGCGACGGCGCCGTAGGGCCGTTCGAGCTCGCGGATGTCGCGGTCGACGAAATGCGCGCGGAAGAATTCGATGAGCTTGTCGCCCTTGATGAGGCCGCCGCCCAGCGTGAAATCGAGGAAGCTCACCACGGTCTGCAGCTTCAGGCTGCGCACCCAGGCTTCCAGGCGATCGAGTTCGCCGGCCACGTAGGCCGCGCCGACCAGCGCGCCGATCGAGGTGCCGCACACCAGATCGGGCCGGATGCCGGCATCTTCGAGTGTCCGGATCACGCCAATGTGCGCCCATCCGCGCGCCGAACCGCCGCCCAGCGCGAGGCCGATGCGTGGGTGGGTGGGCGCCGGTTTCGTTTTCGTCATCAGTCGGCCTCGCGTTCGACGCCGCAGCACGGCGTGGCGGTGTCCGCCGTGTCGCTGAGGATGGCGCCGGTGATGGGGTTGGGGCGGAACACGGTGCAGCCTTTCAAACCCAGCGCGTGCGCCTCGCGGTACAGGTCCTGGAAAGCGTCGAAGGGCAGGTCGGCGGCGACGTTGATGGTCTTGGAAATCGCGTTGTCCACGTAAGGCTGCAGCGCGGCCTGCATCAGCAGATGCGCGCGCGGATCGAGCTGGCGCGCCTCGACCAGGGCGGGCGGCCGGCCGGCGCGGCCCTGCCGCTGCCACAGCCGGCAGGCGCAGTCGTCCACGCGGTGCACGCTGTAGCGGCCGTCGGCGCCCAGCACGCGGCGTTCCGCCTCGGCCGCGAACACCGGCTCGATGCCGCTGGAGACGTTGTTCGCCAGCAGGCTGATCGTACCCGCCGGGGCGATGGCGAGGAGATGGCTGTTGCGGATGCCGTGCGCGGCGATCGCCGCGCGGATGTCCGCCGGCAGGCGCTGCGCGAAGCCGCTGGCGAGAAACGCTCCGGCGTCGAAGCGCGGAAACGCGCCCTTCTCGCGCGCAAGATCAACGGAAGCGCGGTAGGCCGCGTCGCGCACCCGGCACATCAGGCCGGCGGCGAAATCGCGTGCGGCCGCGCTGGCGTACGCCAGGTTCAGCATCGCCAGCGCGTCGGCGAGACCCGTCACGCCCAGGCCCACGCGCCGCTTGTCGTGTGCCTCGCGCGCCTGCGCCGGCAGCGGGTAGCGCGAGGCGTCGATCACGTCGTCGAGCAGGCGCACCGCGATGCGCGTCGCGTCTTCGAGCGCGGCGTGGTCGAAGCTCGCGGTCGATGCGAAGGGCGCGCGCACGAAAGCCGCGAGATTGAGCGAGCCGAGGTCGCAGGCGCCGTAGGGCGGCAGCGGGATCTCGCCGCAGGGATTGGTCGCCGTCAGCGTCTCCATGCCGGCCAGCGTGTTGTCGCGATTGATCGTGTCGACGAACAGCACGCCCGGCTCCGCCGTATCGTAGGCCGCGCGCATCAGCCGCGTCCACAGCGCGCGTGCCTTCACCGTGCGATGGGTCGCGCCGGCAAAGACCAGCGGCCAGTCGGTGTCGTCCGCCACCGCGCGCATGAAGGCGTCGGACACCCGCACCGAACAGTTGAAATGCCGCAGCTCGGCGGCGTCGCGCTTGGCGTCGATGAAGGTCTCGATGTCCGGATGGTCGCAGGCCAGCGTCGCCATCATCGCGCCGCGCCGCGCGCCGGTGGAGAGCATGGTCGCGCACATGGCGTCCCAGATGCGCATGAAGGACACCGGGCCCGAGGCAATGGTGCCGCTGGCGTGCGCCACCGTGCCGGCCGGGCGCAGCGGCGAGAAGTCGTAACCCACCCCGCCGCCGTGCTGCATGGTCAGTGCGCCTTCCTTCAGCGCGTCGAAGATGTGCTCCAGGTCGTCGGCGAGCGTGCCCATCACGAAGCAGTTCAAGAGCGTCACCCGCCTGTCGGTGCCCGCGCCCGCGAGAATGCGTCCGCCCGGCAGGAAGCGGAAACCGTCGAGCACACCGTAAAAGCGCTCGGCCCAGCTGTCTGTGTCGCCCTCCACGGCTGCGATCGCGCGCGCCACCCGCCGCCAGCTTGCCGCGATGTCGCCCTCGCCCGGCGCGCGGTAGCGCGTCGCCCACACGTGGCGGGCGATGTCGAGCTCAAAGGGATCGTGCGTCGTCATGGGCCTTCGATGCGAGAGGGCGATGGCTCATTATCCGCCTCTCGCGTTACAGTGCATCCCATGTCCCAATCGTCCCATCCCTACGCCGCCCTCACCCCCGACGTCGCCCTCGACGCGCTCGACACGACCGGTCTGCGTGCCGATGGCCGCCTGCTGGCACTCAACAGCTACGAGAACCGCGTCTACCAGATGGGCGTGGAAGATACCGCGCCCGTGGTGGTGAAGTTCTATCGCCCGGGCCGCTGGTCGGACGAAGCCATCCTCGAGGAGCATGCCTACACTACCGAGCTGGCCGGGCGCGAGATTCCGGTGGTCGCGCCGCTACGCTTGAACGATGCCACGCTGCATGCGCACGCGGGCTTTCGGTTTGCGGTGTTTCCCAAACAGGGTGGGCGCATGCCGGAATTCGACCGCCCCGGCACGCTGGAACGCATGGGGCGTTTCCTCGGGCGCATCCACGCGGTGGGCCTGCAGGCGCCGTTCGCGCACCGGCCCGCGCTCGACCTCGACAGCTTCGGCATCCAGTCGCGCGATTTCCTGCGCGCCGGCAACTGGCTGCCGCCCGATCTCGCGCCGGCGTGGAACAGCGTGATCGACCACGCGCTCGACCAGGTGGCGCACTGCTACGCCCGTGCCGGCGACGTGCGCACGCTGCGCCTCCACGGCGACTGCCATCCCGGCAACGTGCTGTGGACCGACGACGGCCCGCACTTTGTCGATTTCGACGACTGCCGTAGCGGGCCGGCCTTGCAGGATCTGTGGATGCTGCTGTCGGGCGAGCGCGCGCAGCAGCAGGATCAGTTGAACGACATCCTCACCGGCTACGAGGACTTCGCCGAATTCGATCCGCGCGAACTGCATCTGGTCGAAGCGTTGCGCACCCTGCGGCTGATTCACTACGCGGCCTGGCTCGCGCGTCGCTGGGACGACCCGGCCTTTCCCGCCGCGTTTCCGTGGTTCAATACGCAGCAGTACTGGCAGGCGCGGATACTGGAGTTGCGCGAGCAGATCGCGCTGATGGACGAGCCGCCGCTGGTGGCGTGACTAGGGTAACGAGATGTGTGGCATTGCAGGTGAATTCCGTTTCGACAACGCGCCGCCCGAGGCGGCGACGATGGCACGCATGCTGGCGAAGCTGGCGCGGCGCGGGCCCGACGCGGAGGGCCAGCACGGCGACGGCGCGGTGCGCCTGGGCCACCGGCGGCTGGCGATCATCGATCTCTCCGAAAAGTCTGCCCAGCCGATGCTCGACGCGGCGACCGGCACCGCGCTGGTGTTCAACGGCACGATCTACAACTACCCCGAACTGCGCGCCGAGCTGATCGGATGCGGCCACGCCTTCCATTCCGACGGCGATACCGAAGTCATCCTGCGCGCGTATCTGGAGTGGGGCGAGGCCTGTGTCGAGCGCCTGCACGGCATGTTCGCCTTCGCGATCTGGAACCGCGAGACGCTCTTCCTCGCGCGCGACCGCCTGGGCATCAAGCCGCTCTACTACAGCGAGACGCCGGGGCATTTCCGCTTCGCCTCGACGCCGCAGGCGCTGCTGGCGGCGGGCGGCGTCGATACGTCCCTCGACGCCGCCGCGCTGCATCACCTGTTCACCCTGCACGCCGTGGTGCCCGCGCCGCGCACGATCTACAACGGCATCCGCAAGCTCGCGCCGGGCACCACGCTGACGGTGAATGCCCGCGGCGACCTGCAGCACCGGCGCTACTGGTCGCTGAAGGCGCAGCGACCGGCCATCGCCAAAACCGAAGCCGAATGGACCGAGGCCATCCACGACAGCCTGCGCCAGGCGGTGAAGAAGCGCATCGAGATCGCCGACGTGAAAGTGGGCGTGCTGCTCTCGGGCGGGCTCGATTCCAGTCTTCTGGTCGCGCTGCTCGCCGAACAGGGCGTGCCGGACCTGATGACCTTTTCGGTCGGCTTCGAGGACCAGCCGGAAGAGCGCGGCAGCGAATTCGAATACTCCGACCCGGTGGCGGCGATGTACGGCACGCGCCACCACAAGTACCTCATCCCGAATGCCGAAGTGCTCAAGCGCCTGCCCGAGGCGGTGGCGCAGATGAGCGAGCCCATGTTCGCGCAGGACGCGGTCGCCTTCTACCTGCTCGCCGAGCAGGTATCGCGGACGGTCAAGGTGGTGCAGAGCGGCCAGGGGGCGGACGAAGTCTTCGGCGGCTATTTCTGGTATCCGCGCATGGCCGCGGAAACGCAGGGCACGCCGCTCGACCGCTTCCGCAGGCACTACTTCGACCGCGACCACGACGAATTCCTCGACATGACCCAGCCGGCCTTCCACGGCAGCGATGTCACCGGTGAACTCATCGCCGCGCATCTTGCCGAACCCTTTGCCGACGACTTCATCGATCAGGTATTGCGCATGGACACGACGATGCTCATCACCGACGACCCGGTCAAGCGCGTGGACAACATGACCATGGCCTGGGGGCTGGAGGCGCGCGTGCCCTTCCTCGACCACCAGCTGGTCGAGCTCGCCGCGGCCATGCCGCCCGCACTCAAGCTCGCCAGCGAGGGCAAGCACGTGCTCAAGGCCATTGCGCGCGGGCTGGTCCCGGACGCCGTCATCGACCGCAAGAAGGGCTACTTCCCCATGCCTGCGCTGAAATACGTGCGCGGCGAATTCCTCGATTTCATGCGCGACATCCTGAATTCGCAGGCCTGCCGCGAACGCGGGCTCTACCACCGTGCCTACGTCGAGCGCCTGCTCGACGCCCCCGAGGCGCATCACACGCGCATCCAGGGCAGCAAGCTGTGGCACCTGGCACTGACCGAGTACTGGTTGCAGATGCATGGCTGATCGATGCGGATCCCGCATGCGCCCGTCCGCCCGCCGGGGGCGGGCGAGGGTGGGCCTGGCCTGCCTGCTCGCGCTGCTCGCGCTGCCCGGCCGGGCCGAGGATACGGCGCCGCCCGCGCAGGGCTTCGCCGACTGGCTGGCGGCGTTCCGCACGGAAGCGGCGGCGCAGGGCATTTCTGCTGCCACGCTCGACGCCGCACTCGGCGGCGCGGAGCCGGTGACGCGCGTGGTCGAGCTCGACCGCCGCCAGCCCGAATTCCTGCAGACTTTCTCCGACTACCTGGGCCGGCGCGTCACGCCACGCCAGGTCGTGCGCGGCCAGGCGATGCTGGCCGAACACGCCGCGCTGCTCGATGCGGTCGAGGCGCGCTACGGCATTCCCCGCTCGGTGCTGGTCGCCTTCTGGGGGCTGGAAACCAATTACGGCGCCACCCAGGGCAGTTTCAACATTCCGGCCAGTCTCGCCACGCTGGCCTGGGAAGGGCGGCGCAGCGCCTTCTTCAAATCGCAGTTGCTGGATGCGCTGCGCATCATCGATGCGGGCCATGTGGCGGCCGTCGACATGAACGGCTCGTGGGCCGGTGCCATGGGCCACCTGCAGTTCATGCCATCGACCTTTCGCGCCTATGCGCTCGACGGCGACGGCGACGGACGCATCGATCTCTGGGGCTCGCTGCCGGACGCGCTGAATTCCGCGGCCAATTATCTTCGGCGCGCCGGCTGGCGTGTCGGGGAACCCGCGGCGATCGAGGTACGCCTGCCGCCGGATTTCGACTGGCGGCAGGCGCGCATCGCGCATCGCCTGCCGCTGGCCGACTGGATCGCGGCCGGCGTGCAAACGGCGGATGGCCAGGCCTGGCCGGCCGTCGCCGGGCCGGCGGCGATCACGTTGCCGCAGGGCTGGCAGGGGCCGGCCTACATGGTGTTCGACAATTTCGACGTGGTGATGCAGTGGAACCAGTCGGTCAATTACGCCCTGTCGGTCGCGCAACTGGCCCGGCAGCTGGCCGGCGGTCCCGCCGTGGCGGCGACCGGCGAAACCGGCGCACTCAGCACGGCGCAGGTGAAGACGCTGCAGCAATACCTGGGCGAACTCGGCTACGACGCCGGCGCCGCCGATGGCCTGCCGGGACCGCGCACGCAAAGCGCGATCCGGCGTTTCCAGGCGACGCACCAGATGCCGGTCGACGGCTATCCTGCGCCCAGCGTGTTCGCCCGCGTCGAGAGCGCACATGCCGAAGCCGCCAGTGCGGGCAAGCTCAGCCTTGCCCCGGGGCTGCCGGGCCTGCCCGATTCCGCGGCCATGCCCTAGTGCAGGCGCGTGTCCGCATCGTGTCTACCGGCCGATGCGGCGGCATGCTATTTTTTCTCCATCCTGCCTTCCGGAGAGCTTCTTGAGCGACGCACGCAATGTCCTGGGCCAGCCCCTGCAAATCTGCAGCACGTCGCCGATGACGGGTTTCGTGCGCGACGGCCTGTGCCATACCGGCACCCACGATCTCGGCAGCCACACGGTGTGCGTCCTGGTGACCGAAGCATTTCTCGCGTTCTCGCGCGAACAGGGCAACGACCTGTCCACCCCGGCGCCGGAATACGACTTCCCCGGCCTCAGGGCGGGCGACCGCTGGTGCGTGTGTGCCGCTCGCTGGCTCGAGGCGGCCGAGGCCGGCGTGGCGCCGCCGGTGATCCTCGACGCCACCCACGAGCGCGCCCTGCGCAAGGTGGCGCTGGCCGACCTGGAATACCACGCGCTGGTGGCGACACAATGAGCCTCGTGTGCTGGAAGTGCGGCGCCAGTCTTGCCGGCATGCCGTTGCCGCTGGGCCTGCGCGACGTCTGCCCGAGCTGTCGTGCCGAATTGCACGTCTGCCGCCTGTGCCGCCATTTCGACCCCAGCCGGGCCGGGCAATGTCGCGAGCTGGCCGCCGAACGCGTGGCGGACAAGACGCGCGTCAACGACTGCGGCTGGTTCGTGCCGCGGCCCGAAGCCTATCGCGGCGGCGGGGCGGCCATGGCGCAGGCCAGCCGCAGTGCGCTCGATGCGCTGTTCGGCGGCGCGCCGGATGCGGAGGACAAGTCCGCCCCGTCGAATCCGCTCGACGATCTGTTCAGGAAATGAGCGTTGCGCTGCCTGCCCGCCCAGCGGGCGCTCAGGGCTGCAGCGTGGCGAGATAGGCCGCGAGCGACCGGATGTCCGCGTCCTTCAGGTTCTTCGTGTAGGCGGCCATCAGCGGGTCGATGCGTTCGCCCTTGCCGCCGCGGTAGCGCTGCAGCGAAGTCTCGAGGTATTGCACCTGCTGTCCGGCCAGCCGCGGGATGCGGTGCGAACCGGTGGCATTGTCCCCGTGGCATTTGGCGCACAGCTGCCGGAACAGTGTCCGCCCGGCGGCATCCGTGCCCTGTGCGGCGGGCTTGTACACCACGGGCTGATGCGACAGGAACAGCGCGATGTCGATGCGTTCGTCCGGCGTCAGCGCCTTGATCATGCCGGTCATGAATTCCGACGACTTGCGCTGCCCGAGCACGAACTTGTTCATCTGCTCCAGCAGGTAGTCCGCGTTCTGGCTGGCCAGGTTGGGTACCTCGGGCAGGGCGCTGTTGCCCCCCGGGCCGTGGCAGTGGCGGCATACCCCCGCCGCGGCCTGCCCGCGCTGGAGCGCGGCCGGGAGCTCGGCGGGCGTGCCGGCCAGGCGTGCGAGCTTGTCATGCAGGGCGGCGGCGGCAGGCTCCGCGGGCGCGCCGCCGGCCTGCGACGACAGGCCGATACCGAGTGCCAGGCCCAGCAGGGCGATCAATCTTGTGATGTTCACGGATGGCCTTCCATAACCTTGGCTAATGCAAGGTTAATGACGGCAGTGCGACCGCGCATCTTTAACGCCGCAACTGCCGCAGCGCCGGCCACTCGTACAGCACCAGTCCGGCGCCGATCAGCGCGATGCCGACCCAGCCCATCGGCGGGATGGTCTCCGCGTTCAGCGTCTGGCCCAGCAGCAGGGCCGTCACCGGCGTCACCAGGGTGATCAGCGCCACCCGCCCGGTGTCGAGGTGCTTGATCACGTAGTAATACAGCGTGAAACCGACCACCGAACCGAACACCCCGAGATAGACGATGGCTGCCCCGCCGCGCGGCGTGATGTCGGGCAGGCGTCCGCCGTCTCCGGCCAGCCAGGCCAGGGCGAACAGCGGCGTGGCCACGGCGAGCGCGCCGGTGGTGATCGCCAGCGACGCGACCTGTGCGTTCAGCCGCTTGATCCAGACCAGGCCGATCGCCTGCACCATCATCCCGGCCACGACGGCAACCGTGCCCCAGCGCGCCTGGCTGTCGCCCGGCCATGGCTGGCCGAACAGCGCCCACAGGCCGGCCAGCGCGAGCGCCAGACCCAGCAGGCGCAGCGGCGTGAGTGTGCGCTCACGAAGCCACCAGGCGGCGAACGCGCCGGTGACCAGTGGCGACAGGCCGAAGATCACCGAGATCAGGCCCGAGGGAATGTGCAGCGCCCCCCAGTAGGTGAGCAGCATCGCCCCGAAGATCGACAGGCCCGTGAACACATAGAGCTGATTCGCGGCCGGCGTGCGGACGAAAGTCGTGCGCGTTGCGCGCATCAGCAGCAGGCAGATGGCGAGCCCGATCGCCATCCGCGCCAGCACGGCGAACGTGAACGTCGCGCCCTGCGCGCTCCACTGGATGCCCAGCGGCGTGGTCGACCAGATGAGGATGACGCCGAGGTAGGCGGCGGGGACGGACATCAAGCGCAATTCACAAAATCAGTCCGGTAAGCCTGTATCAAAATCGCGGCCACACGCCTGACAGCCACCAGATGCCCGTTGCCAGCGTTGCGAGGCCGGTCAAGTCGACGATCAGTCGCAGGAACCAAGGTACTCGATCCATGCCGCCGAGCGGTTCGCGGGGGAAGCGTCCTAGTGTGAGGACGCGCCAGACGATCCAGCCAACCGCCCAGCCGATCGTCTGGATCATGAAATCCCAGGTCAGCCACCATAAGCCGCGCAGCAGTCCCAACAGGAAACTTGCCGACCCGGATAGAAATTCCGAAACATCCAGCACGATGCATTCTCAACGACGACCTGCGTAGGCGGGCTCAGGCATTGGCATCCCCCAGCGCCTGCAGGCTTTCCCCCGCGATCTCCCGCACGTCCGCGTCTTCGTCGTCCAGCCGCGCTTCGAGCCAGGACTGTGCGCCTGCGTCGCCGGTGAGGCCCAGGTAATGACAGGCGTCGGCGCGCACGCGCGCGTCGGCATGCTGCGAAAGCGCGCCCAGCCCGGGCAGCAGGGCGCGCAGGCTGCCGGTACCGGCGAAATGTTCCAGCAGCACGCCGGCGCCGAGGCGCACGTTCAGACTGGCCTCGACGTTGCCGACGATGGGCAGCACGGCGGCGAGCAGGCCGGGCTCGGCCTCGATCAGGGCCTGCACGCGCGGCAGCTGGCCTTCCTTCAGCAGCAGGTGAAACCAGTCGGCGAGCCCGGCCTCGGTATCGGCCCTGGCGGCCCAGTCGGCGAGTTCGGTGCGGCTCTGGCTGCCGACGAGTTCGATGCGGCCGATGCGCGTCCATGGCACCGAGCGCACCCCGAGGGCCTGCGCGATCTCGGGGCGCTGCTCGATGTTGACCGCTTCGAGCTTGCCGATGGTGCCCTGCTTCAGTAGCTCGGTCAGCGCGGCGAGTACGGCCGGACAGTGGGGGCAGTGGGTGGACAGCAGGAGCAGGGCATCGGGGGCGGACATGGCCTTGGTGGTATGCGAACGGCGCGGCGATAATGACAGCATGGAATTTACCATCCTCCCCGTGACGCCGTACCGGCAGAACTGCTCGCTGGTGTGGGATGCGTCCGGCCGCGCGGCGCTGGTCGATCCCGGCGGCGAGGCCGACCGCCTGCTGGCGGAAGTGCAGGCGCGCGGCCTCACGCTGGAAAAGCTGCTGCTCACCCACGGCCATCTCGACCATGTCGGCGCGGCGGCGGCCTTGCGCGACAGGCTGGGCATCCCCATTGTCGGCCCGCAACGCGAGGAACAATTCTGGCTCGATGCGCTGCCGCAGCAGGCGGCCATGTTCGGTTTTCCGCCCATCGAGGCCTTCGTGCCCGACCGGTGGCTGGAAGACGGCGACACGGTCGAAGTCGGTGCGCTGCGTTTCGCCGTGCTGCACTGTCCCGGCCACACGCCCGGCCACGTGGTGTTCCACCAGCCGGAAGCACAGCTGGCCTTCGTCGGCGACGTGCTGTTCAAGGGCTCGATCGGCCGCACCGACTTTCCGCGCGGCAACCATGCGGCGCTGATCGACGCGATCCGTCACAAGCTCTTTCCTCTGGGCGACGACGTGCGTTTCGTACCGGGACACGGCGCCATGTCCACCTTCGGGCACGAGCGTCGGGAAAACCCGTTCGTGGGCGTGCATGCGGGCGCATGAACGGCCTGCGGCGGCAGCGCGGCCGCTGTTCTAGCGTGCCAGCCCGCCGAGATTGACGTACTTGGTTTCGAGATATTCGGCGATGCCGCCGCTGCCGCCCTCGCGGCCCAGCCCGGACTGCTTCATGCCGCCGAAACTGGCTTCGGCGGTGGAAATGAGGCCGGCGTTCAGCCCGATCATGCCGTAATCCAGCCGCTCGACGAGCCGCCAAGCACGTGCGAGATCGCGGGTGTAGGCGTAGGCAGCGAGGCCGTATTCGCTGTCGTTGGCCATGCGGATGGCCTCGGCCTCGTCGGTGAAGCGGATAAGCGGCGCCACCGGACCGAAGGTTTCATCCCGGCATAGCGCCATGTCGGGCGTGCAGCCGGCGAGCACGGTGGGTTCGAAGAACTGTCCGCCGAGCGCGTGGCGGTGGCCGCCGGTCAGCAGCGTCGCGCCGTGCGCCAGGGCATCGGCCACATGCGCCTCCACCTTGTCGCGCGCGGCGGGCGAGATCAGCGGGCCGATTTCCGCGCCGGGCGCAAAGCCCTCGGCCACGTTCAGCCGGGCCACCGCAGCCGACAGCTTTGCCGCGAAGGCGTCGTGCACGCCGGCCTGCACGAAGATGCGATTGGCGCAGACGCAGGTCTGTCCGCTGTTGCGGTACTTGCTCGCCAGGGCGCCTTCCACGGCGGCGTCGAGATCGGCGTCGTCGAACACCAGAAACGGGGCGTTGCCGCCGAGCTCGAGCGAAACATGCTTGAGCGTGCCGGCGCATTGCGCGAGAAGCTGCCTGCCGACCGCGGTCGAACCGGTGAACGACAGCTTGCGCACCAGCGGGTGCGCGGTCAGCACGGCGCCGATGCGTTCCGCGTCGCCCGTGACGACGTTCAGCACGCCCCGCGGCATCCCGGCGCGCTGCGCCAGTTCGGCCAGCGCCAGCGCGGTGAAGGGCGTCTGCGACGCCGGCTTGGCCACCACCGTGCAGCCGGCGGCGAGCGCCGCGCCCGCCTTGCGGGTGAACATCGCGGCGGGAAAATTCCACGGCGTGACGAGCGCCGCCACGCCCACGGGCTGTTTCAGCGTGAACAGCCGCCGGTCCGCCCACGGAGACGGCACCATTTCTCCGTAGACGCGCCGCGCTTCCTCGGCGAACCATTCGATGAAGCTCGCGGCGTAGTCGATCTCGCCGCGCGCCTCGGTGAGCGGCTTGCCCTGCTCCGATACCATGAGGGTGGCGAGATCGTCGCGGTGCGCGAGGATCAGTTCGAACCAGCGGCGCAGGATCTGGGCGCGCGATTTCGCCGTCCGGTCGCGCCAGCCGGCGAAGGCGGCATGGGCGGCTTCGATGGCGCGCCGGGTGTCGTCGGCAGTACAGCGCGGGAAGCTACCCACGATCCGGGCAGTTGCCGGATTCCGGACTTCGGTGCGTGTGGCATCGGCGGCATCGCACCTGGTCCCGTCGATCAGGGCCTGCTGTACCAGCAAGCCAGGGTCGGCAAGTTTCACCGTGGACACCCAGGCTGAGCAAGCCGATGAATTGCAGGTTGGCCGCAATCCTGGCGGGATGGCGCAACGCCGCCGAACATCTCGGCCGCAGTGGGCGACATGCGCAAACCGTAATTCAGGGCTGGGCCGAGCAGGGTCGACATGGCAGATTCGTGCGCAGTCAACAAGTCAATACCTGTAGTTGCTGCGGTTCTCGTTCTGGATGCGGCGCAGCGTTTGTTTCTCGCGTTCGAGCTGGCGTTCCGCTTCATAACGTTGCTGACGCAGACGCATTTCTTCCTGTTGCTGTCGATACACCTTTTCGCGATCGGCCTGCATCTGGCGGGACTGCTGTTCGCGTTCCTGCTGTTGCAGGCGTTGATCCAGCTCACGGGATTCCCGCAGTGCGTTTTCGCGGAAGGCCCGCTCTTGCGCTTCTTTCTGGGCCAGGAGATCGCGCTTTTGTTGGGCGATCCTCTCCTCTTCGAGCCTGGCTTGAGTCTCGGCGACTTCTTTCTCGTGCTGGAGGTGAAGTTTTTCCTGCTCGGATGCGTAGTTGTTGTAAATCCAGAATCCGGCAACGGCGAACGAGCCGATGGCCAGGAGTTTTCCAACGCTCCAGGTGTCGGCGGGTTCCATCACGATCTCGGGGGTGCGACCAACCGTTTGTGGCGCAAACAGCTTCTGATTGTAGATCTGCCGGGATGTCGGGTTGGAAAGGATGGTGTGTGCCTCCTTGGCGGCGATCAGGCGGATGCGCGCATCGCCATTCGCACTGGTTTCCGCCTCCGTCTTGAGTTCATGCAAAAGCTGGGCATAGGCGGTTTCGATCTGATCGGCCGATGCATCGGGTCGGACTCCCAGAATCGTGTACAGGCTTTTGGTTTCCATGGGCACCTTGTGAAGTAGGGATTGACTGGACAAGCTGGTCAGTTCTCAAGCAACTTTATAAGTGTTGTTTCTGGGGTGCTGCTCACGGGCAAATTCTGGGTGCGTATTCCCCGACTCGTGCATGCCGCTTCGTCGACCACCGCCGGCCCCGTCACCACGATCCGTTGCAGCTTGTGCAGCTGCGCGATCATGCCTGCGTCGATGTCGCAGGCATGGGTAATCGCGGTGGTGGCCCAGAACAGCCGCGGCACGACGTCGGCCGCTTCGGTGGCAGGGTATTCGCTCCAGTTGTGGTCAAAGGCCGGGATCGGCAGGTCGTCCGGCGTGAACGCGGCGCGGTCGAGAAAGACCACGCGTTCCTTGCCGCTCACTTGGCCTCGCCGACCAGACGTTCGAGCGCGCGCATGAGGGCCGAGGAATCCAGCTCGCTGTCGCCGGCGCCCATCAGCGCATTCATCTGCTGGGCGATGAGCGCGGCGCCCGGCAGCGGGGTGGCGGTTTCCTGCGCGTTGTCCATGACGATGGCCATGTCCTTGTGGTGCAGCTTCACCTTGAAGCCGGGCTTGTAATTGGCGTCCAGCATGCGCTGGCCGTGGACTTCGAGAATGCGGCTGCCGGCGAAACCGCCCATCAGCGCTTCGCGCATCTTCACCGGATCAACGCCGTTGCGGCGCGCCAGCAGGATCGCCTCGGCGACGCCTTCGAAGGTGAGGCCGACGACGATCTGGTTGCAGCATTTGACGACCTGCCCGGCGCCGTGGCCGCCGACGTGGACGACGTTCTTGCCGAGTACCTCGAACAGCGGGCGCACCTTCTCGAAGATGGGTGCCTCGCCGCCGACCATGATCGAGAGCGTGCCGGCCTTGGCGCCCGCTTCGCCGCCGGACACCGGCGCGTCGAGCATGTGCACGCCGCGCTCGGCCAGCGCGGCGGCGATGCGCCGGGTGGCGGCGGGCGAGACGGTGCTCATGTCGACGATGACGTGGCCGGGCCGGGCGCCGTGCACCAGGCCGCGGTCGCCGAGGATGATCTGTTCGACGTCGGTGGTGTCGGACACGACGGTGAAGGTGATGTCGGCTTCGGCCGCCACTTCGGCCGGCGTGCCCTTGCCCAGCGCGCCCAGCACCAGCATGGGTTCGATGCGGTCGAAGCGGCGGCCGTAGACGACCAGCTGATGGCCGGCGCGCAGCAGGTTTTCCGCCATGGGGCGGCCCATGATGCCGCTGCCGATGAATCCGATTTTCATGTTGCCAGTCCCCTTAACAGCCATAGCCAGAATGGCAGCGTAACCAATCCGGTCAGGGTTGACCAGCCCATGATGAGGCCCGCCAGACGGGCGTCCAGGCCGAAGCGGTCGGCCAGTGCGATGACCATCACCATGGTCGGCATGGCGGCCTCCAGCACGGCCGCTTCGCCCGGCTCGGACAGCGCGCCGGGCCAGGCAAGCGCGACACCCAGCGCCAGCAGCGGCATCAGCGCCAGCTTGATTGCGAGGGCGACCGCCACGGCGCGTTGCGGGCGCAGGTCGTGCCAGGGAATCGTCAGGCCGAGCACGAACAGCATCAGCGGAATGGTCGGGCTGCCGGCCCAGTTGGCGGCCTCGACCAGGGGGGCCAGCGGCAGTCCGGACAGGTTGGCGGCGAGGCCTGCGGCGAAGCCCCACACCGGCGGCAGCCGCAGCCACATGCGCAGGAAGGAAGCGTGTTCGGTGTGGTGGCCGCAGCGGAACGCGATCCAGACCCCGAGCGACCAGACCAGCGGGGTGGTGGCGAGCATGTCCGCGAAGAAGGGATAGCGCGTGCCCGATTCGCCGAACACCGTGCTGAGAAAGGGGTAGCCGAAGAACAGGACATTGCCGAACCCCGAGGCCAGCAGGATCGCGCCCTTTGCCGGATCAGGCAGGCGGCGGCCCAGCGGGGTGGCGAACAGCACCAGCGCGGCGAGCCCCAGCCCGAAGAGCGTCGACACGCCGAGGATCGCGGGCACCTGCAGCAGGCTGAGGTCGACCGTGGCCTGGGCGGCGACCGCGAAGAACAGCATGGGGGCAAAGAAATCGAGCACCAGCCGGCTGATCGCGCCGCGCAGGGCGACGGGCGACAGGCCGGACTGCCAGCGAGGCCAGATGCCGCCCGCGGCGATCAGCAGGGACAGGGGCAGCAGCGTCTTGAGGAGCAGCTGCTGCGCGAGTTCGGGCGACATGCGGTATCGATGGGGCGACGGGGGCGCCCATCATACCGCCGTCGGACGGGGCTCAGGTGCGCGAGGCGGGGATGAAGCGGCTGTCGGCGTGCGTGGTGGTGCCGGATTCGAGCCAGCGCTTGATGCGTAGGGCATCGCCGGCGCGGCTGTTGTTGCCGCCCGCGTCGAGCAGCACGATGATGACGTCGCGCTGCGCCACGTTGGCCTGCATCACCAGGCAATGGCCGGCCTCGTTGATGAAGCCGGTTTTCGACAGGCCGATGTGCCAGTCGTCCATGCGGGTCAGGCGATTGGTGTTGTGGAAGGCGACCTGGCGGTAGAGCACGCGGGCCTTGTGATGCCGCTTCTTCAGCACCACGCGCTGGGTACCCAGCGAATAGCTGCCGGAGGTGCTGATCTGGCGGATTTCCGGGTAGTTCTGGTAGGCATAGTCGGCGAGCCTGGCGAGGTCGATCGCGGTCGACTGGTTGCTGCTGGAAAGGCCGGTGGGTTCGACGTAGACCGTGCTCTGCATGCCCAGCGCACGCGCCATGCGATTCATGCTGGCGACGAAACGCTCCAGGCCGCCGGTCGTGCTCCGCGCCAGCGCATGGGCGGCGCGGTTGTCGGAGGCGATCAGGGCCAGGTGCAGCAACTGGCCGCGGGTATAGCTCGCGCCGACGGCGAGCCGCGAGCCGGTGCCCCGGATGGTGTCGCGGTCTTCGGCGCTGATGGTGATCTTCTCGTCGAGCGGCTGCCCGGCATCGATCACCAGCATGGCGGTCATCAGTTTGGTGATCGAGGCGATCGGCGTCTGCATCGACGCGTTCTTCGCCAGCAGGGGCTGGCCGCTGGCCTGGTCGTACACCAGCACCGACTGCGAGGACAGTTCCGGCATGTCCTGGGGGGCCGCCATCTGCGCGTCGGGAAGCGGCGTGCCGAGCTGGTTGCTCCATTGCAATGCGGTGTGGCCCTCGAATGCGTGGGCGACGGGGGCGGCACAGAGCAGGATCAGTCCGGTCAGGGCGGCTTTCATACGTGAGCTTCTTTCAAGGGGCGACGGAAATGTACCAGCTTGGGCTGACAACGGACATGCCAAATAAAACTTGAAAACAACAGTCCGCGATTTAGCCCCGATTATTTTAGGTCCCAGATTGACGGTGTAGCAAAATTCAATATATATAGCAATGACATGCGAGAATTTCCGGACAATTTACTAAAGAAATCGGAGCTAACGGCCTGTCTGTGCGCTCCGGGGGTGGTCGCCGAGGCGCTGGAGCATCTGATGCGCGGCGTCCCGGCGCAGGGGGAGTTCGCCGCCTGCATCCGCTGCGACCCGGTGCTGGCCCTGCGCCTGCGCCTGCTGGAGGCCGGCGGCGACGCCCCGACCGAGCTGCTGCGCAGCGTCCTGCTGGCCGCGCCGGTGGCGGCCGGGACGGCGCAAGCCGCCTACGGCGTGCGCTGGCGCCAGTCCATCGGGGTGGCCCAGCTTGCCCGGTCGCTGGCCCTGCGCGCCGGGCTGGTCGATACCGACACGGCCTGGATGGCCGGCCTGTGCCACAACCTGGTCGATTACCTGGACATCGAGGCGCCCGTCTCTGCGGCGGCGGATTACCTGGCTGGCCTCGACGCCGAAGGCTGGCTGGCCGACGCCGTGCGCTTCCATGCCGAGCCGCTGGCCCGCGGCCGCGCTGCCCACCCGCTGGTGCGGGTGACGCAACTGGCCTACCAGTTGACCGTCCGCGTCGACGCGGTGGACAGCGTCGACGTGCGCGCAGCCCTGTCGGGACTGCAGATGGGCGCAGGCGAGGCGGCCCAGTTGCTGGCCGAAAGCCAGACCTGCGTGCGCCAGATGGCGCAGCGTTTCGGACTGACCGACCTGCTGGCGGCGGCGTCCGGCGGCGGCTTCGAGCGGCTGGCCCGGCTGTATGCCGGACAGGCGGCGCAATCCGCGCTGCACGGGCATTTCCGCCACGCAGATGGTCCGGGCCAGACCTTCGCCCGCCTGCGCCATGCGCTGCGGGCCTTGTTCGGCATCGAACAGGCCTGCCTGTTCATCCCGGCCGCCGACGGTTTCCTGCGCGCCAGCCCCTTGATGCCGCTCATGCCGGGCCTCGGTGCCCTGGCGATCCCGCCGGACGACGGCCATTCCGCGTTGCCGCGCGCGCTGGCCCGCAATGCGCCGCAGCAGTTCGAATGCGGTGCGGCGGAGTCCGCCCTGGTCGACGAACAGGTCGCGCGCCTGCTCGGCGTGGGCGGTTTCCTGTGCCAGCCGCTGGCGCTCGCCGGCGGCCAGATCGGCGTGCTGGTGGCGGGCGACGCCGCCCCCGGCCTGTCGGCCTCCGCACTGTGGCGCCATGCGCTGGCGGAATGCGCGGAGGCGCTCAATCTGCGCCAGGCGGTGCCGGTTGCGCCCGCCGCCGTACCTGCCGCCGAAGCCCCGGTCGCCGAATCGGCGCCGCGCCCGCCCGGCAGCGAAGACATCCCGCGCGATCGCGTGCGGCGCGCCATCCACGAAGTGGCGAATCCGCTCACCATCATGCGCAACTACGTCAATCTGCTGTCCGAACGGCTGGGCAGCGATTCCGCGGTGCAGCGCGATCTCGACATCATCGGCGACGAGATCGAACGGGTCGCCCGCATCGTGCGCGGCCTCACGGCGGCCGAGGAGAACGCCGCCCCGGCCGTGCCGCTGGAGCTGACCTCGGTCAACAGCATCATTTCCGAACTGGTGCGCATGGCGCTGGGTACCCTGCTCGCGCCCAACAAGGTGACGGTGCAGATCGACCTCAATCCTGACGTGCCGCCGCTGCCGCTCAACCGCGATCTGCTCAAGCAGGTGCTGTTCAATCTGGCAAAGAATGCGGTCGAGGCCATGCCTGCGGGCGGCCACCTCAAATTCAGCACCCGGCAGGCCGAGGCCGGCGGCCTGCGCCACGTCGAGATCGAGGTGGCGGATACCGGTCCCGGCCTGCCGCCCGACATCGTCACGCACCTGTTCGAGCCGGTGGTCACCAGCAAGGGCGGCGACCACGCGGGACTCGGTCTTGCCATCAGCCGCAGCCTGGTCGAGCGCATGAACGGCCAGCTCGATTGCCGCAGCACGCCGCACGGCACGCATTTCCTGATTCGCCTGCCCACCCTGCAGAACGGCCAGGCTCCCCTCACGACAACACGCTACGGGTCGATGTAACCCGGCACACTGGAGGTTTCCATGACGCACGATTCCCTCGAACCCCAACCGCGCAGCACGGTCAGCGCCTTCCCCGTGCGACCCCGCATCCTGGTGGTCGACGACGAACCCCTGATCATCGAGGGCCTGAAACGCCTGCTCGCCACGCGCGACTACGACGTGACGAGCGCCAACGGCGGCTGCGATGCGCTGATCGCCATCGGCAAGCAGCAGTTCGACGTCATCCTGCTCGACCTGGGCATGCCCGACCTCAACGGCAACGAGGTGCTGCGCTTCGTCGCCGACCGCAGCGCCGATACGCCGGTGATCGTGGTGTCGGGCGAGAGCGCGATCGACGCGGCGATCCGTGCATTGCGCGGCGGCGCCGCCGATTTCGTGCGCAAGCCCTACGAGCCCGAGGAACTGTTGCGGCGCATCGACAACGTGCTGGCCCGCCGGCGCCTGGAAAGGGAAAACAACCACATCCTGCAGCGCCTGCAGCAGTCGGAAAAATGGCACCGCTTCCTCGTCAACAGTTCGCCCGATTTCATCTATACGCTCGACAGCGAGGGGCGCTTCACCTTCGTCAACGACCGCGTCGAGAGCCTGCTCGGCTACCGTCGCGAAGACCTGCTCGGCCAGCACTACAGCCAGGTCGTGCACGAGGACGACATCGCGCGCGCCGAGCACGTGTTCAACGAACGCCGCGCCGGCGACCGCAGCGCGCGCAACATCGAGATCCGCCTCAAGTGCAACCCCGGCGCACGCCGGCCGCGCCTGATGAACGGCCGCTGCAAGTCGGTCGAGCTGACCGCCACCGGCATGTACGACGAGGAAGCCAGCCCTTTCGAACAGCGCTTCATCGGCAGCTACGGCGTCGCCAAGGACATCACCGAACGCAAGCAGGCCGAAGAGACCGTGCATTTCCAGGCCTACCATGACCTGCTGACCGGCCTGCCCAACCGCGCACTGTTCCGCGACCACCTCGGCCTCATGCTGGCGCAGGCCAAGCGCAACCAGAAGCCGCTCGCGGTACTGAGCCTCGACCTCGACCACTTCAAGGTCATCAACGACTCGCTCGGCCACACCATCGGCGACGAACTGCTGCTCGCGGTGGGCGCGCGCCTGCGCCAGTGCCTGCGCGAAGGCGACACCCTGGCGCGCCTCGGCGGCGACGAGTTCGCCGTGCTGCTGCCCACGCTGCTCTCGCGCGGCGACGTCGAGCACATCTGCCGCAAGATCATCCAGGTGCTGTCCAAGCCGGTGTACGTGAAGGGCCACGAGATCTACATCTCGGTGAGCATCGGTGCCTGCGTCGCGCCGGACGACGGCGACATGATCGATAGCCTCATCCGCCAGGCCGAGATCGCCATGTACCAGGCCAAGTCGCAGGGCCGCAGCCGCCTGCAGTTCTGGGAATCCGGCATGCAGGCGCCCTACTCCGAGCGCATGCAGATCGAGGCCGACCTGCGCCGCGCGCTCGCGCGCAACGAATTCGTCCTGTTCTATCAGCCGCAGGTCGATACCGACACGGGCGAGGTGCGCGGTTTCGAGGCGCTGCTGCGCTGGTGGCACCCGCAGCGTGGCCTGCTGACCCCGGCCGAGTTCATCCCGGTGGCCGAGGAATCCGGCGTCATCGTGCCCATCGGCGACTGGGTGCTGCGCCAGGCCAGCGCGCAGCTCGCCGAATGGCGCAAGGCCGGTCTGCCGCCGGTGCGCCTGTCGGTCAACATCTCGGCGCGCCAGCTGGAAAATCCCGACTTCGTCGACAGCGTGATGCGCGCCGTGCAGGTGTATGCGCTCGACGGCCACCAGATGGAACTGGAGATCACCGAGAGCCTCCTGATGCGCGACTTCGAGGCCAACGCCATCAAGCTCGGCCGGTTGTCCGCTTCCGGCATCCGGCTCGCCATCGACGACTTCGGCACCGGCTACAGCTCGTTCAAGTATCTGTCCCGCTTCCCCATCCACACGCTGAAGATCGACCAGTCCTTCGTGCAGGAACTCGATCGCGAGGAGAACATGTCCATCGTCAACGCGATGATCGCCATGGGGCGCGGCATGAACCTCAACGTCGTCGCGGAAGGCGTGGAGACGGAATCGCAGCTTGCGCGCCTGCAGCAGATGAAGTGCCACGAAATGCAGGGGCACTACTACAGCGCGCCCGTATCGGGTCATGAAGCCACCAGCCTGCTGGGTCGCCACGCCCGCGGCTTCGAGGGACGCGCCGCGAGCTGATCTGCCATCTGGCGGTCATCAATTCATGGCTTGACACGGGATAGGCCTGGCATTCGCTTGCCCGATTACTTCGTAATCGCTCCGCATGTACCGCAGCACGGCCTGGACCCGGCGACCTGTAGCGCTTCCGGAAGCGCCGCAACCCCTTCAAGTACCTGGGCGGCATCAAGGAGTTTCCGCGCAACCTGGCCAGGCACATGGGCAAGCGCTTGCGCAGGGGCTGCTGAACACGCTCACCGGCATGTATCGCGAGGAGGCGAGCCCGTATCCCGGCATGCAGCCATTGATCCGCGATCTGATCGAGGCGCCGGGCATCCGCGTCGGCCTGGTCACGCGCCACATCAGCCACGATCCGGCCATCATGCTGGCGCGGCTGTTCGCGCGCCACGACCTGGACATCGACAGGCTGGATTTCCTGCACTGCCTGCCGCTGCGCGAAGGCAGGCGCCTTGCTACAAGACGGCGCGCGAGCAGTTCGACACCAATCCGGCACGCGCCTGCGCGGTGGGCGACGAGCACCGCGACTACGAAGCCGCGCTGTCGGCCGGCATCCATCCGTTCATCGTGTCCTATGGTTTCGAGAGCCGCGCGCGGCTGACGCGGAAATTCGTGATCCCCGGGGAAGTCATTTCGCCGGACGCGGAGACGCTGTGCAGCCGGGTGCGGCATGCGCTGGAGTTGCCGCGCGCATGACGGGGATCAATCAGTGCAGCAGCGGGTACTGCACCAGGTAAGTGCCCGCACCGGCCAGGTAGCCGATCAGCGCCAGCCCGCTGATTTTCCGGACGTACCAGAAGAAGTGGATCTTCTCCAGGCCCATCGCCGCCACCCCGGCGGCCGAGCCGATGACGAGGATGGAGCCGCCGGTGCCCGCGCAGTAGGCCAGGAACTCCCAGAGGAAATGGTTGGCCGGGTAGTCGGCCAGGTCGTACATGCCCATGGATGCGGCGACGAGCGGGACGTTGTCGACGACCGCGCTCACCAGGCCGATGGCCATCACGATCAGGTCCTGGCGACCGATATGCTGGTCCAGCCACGCCGCCAGCGCGGACAGGATGTGGGTGTGCTCGAGCGTGGCGACCGCCAGCAGGATGCCGACGAAGAACACGATGGAGCTCATGTCGATCCGGCCCAGGGCGTGCACGAGCGTGAGTGGCTGCTTCGATGCGTCGTCCTTGTTGCGGTGGATCAGGTCGCCAACCAGCCACAGCAGGCCCAGCCCGAACAGGATGCCCATGAAGGGCGGCAGGTGCGTGAGCGTCTTGAACGCGGGAACCGCGACGAGGATGCCGATGCCCAGGAAGAACATCAGCTTGCGTTCGAAGGCGCTGGAGTGGTTTCTGGATGTTTCGTCGGCCAGCTGGGGGGGGCACACCGCGCGTCCGCGCAAATGATAGGCGGTGATGGATAGCGGAACCAGAAGATTGGCCAGCGAGGGCAGGAAAACCCCCTGCATGATGGCCAGGCTGGTGATCTGGCCGCCGATCCACAGCATGGTGGTGGTCACGTCACCGATCGGCGTCCACGCACCGCCAGCGTTGGCCGCGATCACGATGATCCCGGCGAAGAACAAACGATCCTTGTGCTCGCCCAGCAGCTTGCGCATCAGCGAGATCATCACGATGGTGGTGGTCAGGTTGTCGAGCACGGAACTGAGAAAAAAGGTGACGATGCCGACCAGCCACATCAGGGAGGAGAGCCGGGTGGTCTTGATGCGCGACGTGATGACCTCGAAGCCATTGTGCGCGTCCACCACCTCGACGATGGTCATCGCACCCATCAGGAAGAACACGATCTGCGCCGTGCCCATGAGCGATTCGCCCAGCTGCTCGCTCACCAGGTGATGGTCGCCGGTGGACACGGCGTAGACCGTCCACAGGAGGCCGGCGCCGATGAGCGCGGAGGCCGACTTGTTGATGTTGAGCGGGTGCTCCAGGGCGATCGCGGCGTAGGCGACGATGAAGATCAGGACCAGGGCAGTGAGCATGGCGGAGTCGGAAGTGGGGTCGTGTCTGCTGTGGCCGCAACGCAGGCGGGCTTCGGTGGCGAGCATTTTATGCGCTGCGGGCCATAAATGCCTGTCGTCGGCGTGATTGCGCGGTGGCGGCGAACGTTATATCTTTCGATATATAACGTCGACGGGAGCACCGTGAATAGCGAACCCAGACCCCGGCTGCGGATACTGCTGGGGGCCGAGATTGCCATTGGCCCCGGCAAGGCCGATTTGCTCGATGCGCTGCTGCGAACCGGATCCATCTCCGCCGCCGCGCGCGAAATGGACATGTCCTACCGGCGCGCGTGGCTGCTGGTCGACACCATGAACCGCAGTTTTCGCGCCCCCCTGGTGGAGACGAGCAAAGGGGGGGCTGGCGGTGGCGGCGCGCAGGTCACGGCGCTGGGACGGGACGTGCTCGCGCGCTACCGGGCCATGGAGATCCAGGCTGCAGCCAGCATCGCCGGCGAAATGCGCGCGTTCTCGAAACTGTTGTCCAGGCCCGATTCCGAATAAGCCCAGGCGGTCGCAGGCCGCCTCATTTTGAACCGGCGTTATATCTCAGTATTCATATCGAAAGGAAATCCTGTGAATCGCATACGTCTTCTGTCCGCCCTGGCCCTCGCCTTCGGGATGTCGGCCGTCTCGGCTGCCGAAGTCCAGGTTGCCGTTGCCGCAAACTTCACCGCACCGATGCAGAAGATCGCCGCCGAATTCGAAAAGACCACTGGCCACAAGGCCCTGCTGGCATACGGTGCCACAGGCAGGTTCTACGCACAGATCAGGAACGGCGCACCCTTCGAGGTGCTGCTGGCGGCGGATGATGAAACCCCGGCCAGACTGGAAAAGGAGGGCCAGGGCGTCGCCGGATCGCGTTTCACCTATGCCATTGGCCAGCTCGCGCTTTGGTCGGCCAAGCCCGGCGTCGTCGACGACGGGGGCGAGGTACTGAAAAAAGGCAGCTTCGAACACCTTGCCATCGCCAACCCAAAACTCGCGCCCTACGGGGCGGCAGCGGTAGAAACGATGACGAAGCTGGGCCTGCTGGGCAGGCTGGAACCCAAATTCGTGCAAGGCGAGAACATCGCGCAGACCTTCCAGTTCGCGAGCACCGGCAATGCCGAACTTGGCTTCGTCGCCCTGTCGCAAATCCACGAGGACGGCAAACTGAAAAGCGGTTCGGCCTGGATCGTGCCGGGAAATCTGCACAGCCCGATTCGCCAGGATGCGGTGATGCTGACCAAGGGCCAGGACAATCCGGCTGCCGAAGCGCTGCTCAGGTTCCTCAAGGGCGATGTGGCGCGCGCGGTGATCAAGTCCTACGGCTACTCGCTGTAAACGGAGAACTTATGCCGACGGCTGCTGACTGGAGCGCAATCCGGCTGACACTCGAACTGGCAGGCGTCACCACGCTCTTGTTGCTGGTCATCGGTACCCCGATCGCCTGGTGGCTGGCCCGCACGCGGTCGAAGTGGAAGGGGGTGGTCGGCGCGGCAGTGGCGTTGCCCATCGTGCTGCCGCCCACCGTGATCGGCTTCTACCTGCTGGTCGTGATGGGGCCCAGCGGCCCGATCGGCAAGCTCACCGAATCGCTCGGCCTCGGCACCCTGCCCTTTACCTTTGCTGGTCTGGTCGTGGCCTCGGTGTTCTATTCCTTGCCCTTCGTCGTGCAACCGATCCAGAACGCCTTCGAGGCCATCGGTGAACGGCCGCTGGAAGTGGCGGCCACCCTGCGTGCCTCGCCGCTCGACACCTTCTTCAGCGTGGCGCTGCCGCTGGCGCGGCCCGGCTATCTGACCGCCACGGTGCTGGGGTTCGCCCACACCGTCGGCGAATTTGGCGTGGTGCTCATGATCGGCGGCAACATTCCGGACAGGACCCGCGTGGTATCGGTGCAGATCTATGACCATGTCGAAGCCCTGGACTATGCATCCGCGCACTGGCTCGCAGCCGGCATGGTGGCGTTTTCCTTCGTCGTGCTGCTGCTGCTGTATACGCTCAACCCCACCGGACGGAAGCGCACATGACGGACGCATCCGGGATCCGGGTTCGCTACCGCATCGACTATCCGGGCTTCTCGCTCAATGTCGATCTTGCGCTGCCGGGACACGGCATCACGGCCCTGTTCGGCCCCTCGGGCTGCGGCAAGACCACGTTGCTGCGCGCCATCGCGGGTCTCGAGCGCACGTCGACTGGGTTGTGTTCGGTCAATGGCGAAACCTGGCAGGACGCGCACATGTCCAGGCCAACCTGGCTGCGCCCGCTGGGCTACGTATTCCAGGAAGCCAGCCTGTTTCCGCACCTCACCGTTCGCGCCAACCTGGAATACGGGCAGAAGCGCGTCCCCGCAGGGCAGCGTCGGGTCGCGCTCGAACAGGCGGTCGACATGCTCGACATCGGCCACCTGCTCGGCCGCAAGCCGGCAGGGCTTTCGGGCGGTGAACGCCAGCGCACGGGCATCGCCCGCGCGCTCGCCGTAAGCCCCAGCCTGCTGCTGATGGACGAGCCGCTTGCCGCGCTCGACCATGCACGCAAGCAGGACATCCTGCCCTACCTCGAACGCCTGCACGACGAACTCGACATCCCCGTGCTCTACGTCAGTCATGCCCCCGACGAAGTCGCGCGCCTGGCCGACCACATCGTTGTGATGGAAGCGGGCCGGGCCGTCACCGCCGGTCCGCTGACCGACACCCTCGCCCGCCTCGACCTGCCCATCAAGCTCGGCGAAGACGCCGGCGTGGTGCTCGATGCCGTCGTCGCTGCGCGCGATCCACAATGGCATCTGGCCCACATGGAATTCGCCGGCGGCCGCCTGTGGGTGCGCGACCACGGCCTGCCCCTCGGCCACCACGCCCGTGTGCGCATCCTCGCGCGGGATGTCAGCCTGGCGCGCGAGCCCCCGGAGGGCACCAGCATTCTCAATACCCTGCCTGCCGTCGTCGTCGACAGCATTGGGGACGCACACCCCGCGCTCACCCTTGTGAAGCTGCGCGTGGGCGATTCGTCCCTGCTGGCCAGGGTGACCCGGCGTTCCGCGCACACTCTGGCGATCGCGCCGGGGCAGTCGCTCCATGTACAGATCAAGGCGGTGGCCTTGATCGGTTGAAGTGCAGCCTGCAAGGGTCAACAGCCCGACAGGCCTGCGGCGACCCGGGCGGTGGTCCGCTGTGCACCATCCGCATTGGCGCGATCTCCCAAGGGCCCCACCGTCGGCCTGGCGCGGCCGATCGGGAGTGCTATCTACCCGGCTATCTGAGCCCGTTCTTCTGCCAGCGCTTCTCGAGGGCACCGCTTGCGGCCGCCTTGAGCAGTTTCTGGAAGCTCGGGCACGCGGCGTGGCTGGGTGCGGGGCAGGCAGCGGCATGACGCAGCCCACGGCTGACGGCACGCAGTCGCTTGATCATCGAATCGATCTCGTCGGCCCTGGCTGCCAGAAGCTGTCTATCGATGTTGGGCTCGCCATTCGGCAATAGCATCGACTGGATTTCATCCAGGGTGAGGCCGGCGGCCTGACCGAGCGAAATCAGCGCCAGTTGATCCAGAACACCGGGTGCAAATCTGCGCCGGGTTCCGCGTTGGCTCACGGATGCGATGAGCCCCTTCTTCTCGTAGAAACGCAAGGCCGAAGCCGGCACCCCCGTGCGTTTGGCGACTTCCGAAATATCCATCCGACAGCCCTTGACTTGAAGTTAACTTCAACTTGTATGGTGTGCTCAACAAGTTCAATCGTCAACGGAAAGGGGCACACATGTCACAGCTTCAAGAAATCACTCACATCGCGCTCATCGGGATCGGCGCGACCGCGGTCATGGACGTCTGGCTGACGTTCCTCAAGCGGATGGGCATCCCGACGCTCGACTTCGCGTTCATCGGGCGGTGGGTCGGGCATCTGGCGCGCGGCAAACTGGCCCACGCGTCGATCCGGGCGGCGCAGCCCATTCCCGGCGAGCTTCTGCTGGGCTGGCTTACCCACTATGCGATCGGTGTCGCCTTTGCGGGCTTGCTCGTCGGCCTCTACGGCATCGGCTGGACGCACACGCCGTCCTTGCTGCCGGCCGTGCTGGTGGGCGCGGGCACGGTCGCGGCGCCGCTCTTCGTGATGCAGCCGGCCATGGGTTCGGGCTTCGCTGCTTCCAGAACGCCGGCGCCGTTCAGGAACTGCCTGCGCAGCGTGGTCAACCACACCGTCTTCGGCACGGGCCTCTACCTGAGCGCCGTGCTCATCGCGTGGATCGCGCGATGAGCGCGACGACGCCCTGCAGGATCCCACCACATCATCAGGAGATGAACCATGAAAAAACTTGCCGTCATCTATCACAGTGCGCAGGGCCATACGGCGCACATCGCCGCCCGGGTTCATGAAGGGGCGAGGAGCGCGCCGAACACCGAGGCCCATTTGCTGAAAGCGGAAGACCTCGCCGCGACGCCGGATGAATTGCTCAAGTACGACGGCTTCATACTCGGCTCGCCGACTTATTTCGGAGGCGTTTCCGGCACGTTCAAGAACTTCATGGATGCCACGGGGAGACTGTGGCGTACCCAGCAACTCCAGGGCAGGCTCGCCGCGGGCTTCACGGTGTCGTCGCTGCCGGCGGGGGACAAGCAGTCCACGCTGATGTCGATGTTCGTGTTCTGCATGCAGCACGGGATGCTCTGGGCCGGCAATCCCATCCCTCCGGAGCAGCACGCTGGCGTGCCCTACGACGAAGCCGCCAACCGGCTTGGCTCATGGTCGGGCCTGATGGCGCAGGCAGGCCACGCGGCACCGGCTGATGCGTTCCCCGCAGGCGACGTCAAGACGGCCAGACTGTTCGGCAGGCATTTTGCCGACGTATTGCAGCGTGTCTCCGGCGCGGACGCAATGACAGAAACTCCGGAGGTGATGCCATGATCCCCAGTAAATATGGGCCGTTGCTGTACAGCCTGATCCTCTCCGGTCTGATGTCCATCCTCGTCTCGGGTATCGCGACCTATCGTGCCCTTGGCCTGGTATCGGATTTCGCAAGCCTGTGGGTTGGCGCCTGGCTTTCTGCGTGGCTGTTTGCGTTTCCTGCCGTACTGATGGTTGCGCCGCTGGCACGGAGGGCGATGCGCCATGTCGTCACGAAGGATTGAGCCAGGCTTGTAGTGGAGGCAGGTGCTGCCGGGAAACCGGACTGCGTTTGAGTAAACTGGCAAGGTCTTCCCCAGCACCTCATGCCTGCCGCCGATGACCCCCGCTCACGCCCAGCTTCTCCGCGACCTCCTCCGTACCCAGGCGGTCGCCGCCCTCGGCACGCTGCACCAGGGCCAGCCCTACGTGTCCATGGTGCCATTCGCGCTGCGGCCGGGCAGCACGGATTTCATCATCCACGTCAGCCGCCTTGCGGCGCACACGAAAGACATGCTGATGCATCCGGCAGTGAGCCTGCTGGTGACGGCGTTGCCCGCGCCAGAGGTGACGCCGCAGGAAACCGCGCGCATCACGGTGCAGGGCGAGGCGCTGCAACTAGCGCGCGATACGCCCGGGTACGCCTCGGCGCAGGCGGCGTATCTGGCGCGCTTTCCGCAGAGCGAGATGATGTTCGGTTTTGCCGATTTCTCGCTGTTCGCGATCGTGCCGGAATCGATCCGCTTCGTCGGCGGCTTTGCGCAGGCGACGACGATCTCGCCGGCCACGCTGGCGGGCGCGCTCCACGAAGCCTGAACGTGCGGAAACGAAAACGGCCCCCATCTCCGGGAGCCGCTTGAATACTGGTGGCCAGTCGCGGAATCGAACCACGGACACGCGGATTTTCAATCCGCTGCTCTACCAACTGAGCTAACTGGCCAAAAAGAGGGCGAATTCTAGCGTTCCGGCGAGGAAAGCGTCAAGCCGTGCGGGCGTCGTGGCGGTCCCGGCGCGGATTGCACAATTGGTGCGTTCGTACTGTGCCGACGTGCCGAGTCAGTCGTAGAATGCCGGCTGGGACGGCGAGACTTGCCTGCGCCCTCACGACATAATTCGACGATCAAAACAAGGAGACACCATGGCTGCCCATCGCCTCACCAGGGAGGAGCGAAAGGTTATTTTTGCGTCCTCGCTCGGAACCGTTTTCGAGTGGTACGACTTCTATCTCTACGGCGCGCTTGCGGTCATCATCAGCAAGCAGTTCTTCTCCGGGGTCAACGACACCACGGCATTCATCTTCGCGCTGCTCGCGTTCGCCGCCGGCTTTGCGGTACGGCCGTTCGGCGCGCTGGTGTTCGGCCGCTTGGGTGACCTGGTCGGCCGCAAGTACACCTTCCTGATCACGATCCTGATCATGGGCGTGTCGACCTTCCTGGTCGGCGTGTTGCCGAGCTACGAGAGCATCGGTGTGGCAGCGCCGGTCATACTTGTGGCGCTGCGCCTGTTGCAGGGCCTGGCGCTGGGCGGCGAATACGGCGGTGCAGCCACCTACGTGGCCGAGCATGCCCCGCGCGACAAGCGCGGCGCGTTTACCGCCTGGATCCAGACGACCGCAACCATGGGCCTGTTCCTGTCGCTGATCGTGATTCTCGTGACGCGTCTGGCCACGGGCGAGAATTTCGAGACCTGGGGCTGGCGCATCCCCTTCCTGGTCTCGATTGTGCTGCTTCTGGTCTCCCTGTGGATACGCCTGTCGCTGTCCGAGTCGCCGGCCTTCGTGAAGATGAAGGAGGAAGGCTCGCATTCCAAGGCGCCGATCTCCGAGTCCTTCGGCCAGTGGCGTAATCTCAAGATCGTGCTGATCGCGCTGTTCGGTCTGGTCGTCGGCCAGGCGGTGGTCTGGTACACCGGCCAGTTCTACGCGCTGTTCTTCCTGACCAAGATGCTCAAGGTGGATGACCAGACGGCCAACCTGCTGATCGCGGCTTCGCTGTTGCTCGCTACGCCCTTCTTCGTGGTGTTCGGTTCGCTGTCCGACAAGATCGGCCGCAAGCCGATCATTCTTGCCGGCTGCCTGATCGCGGCGCTGTCGTACTTCCCGATCTTCAAGGCACTGACGCATTACGCCAACCCGGCACTGGAGACCGCGCAGCAGCAGTCACCCGTGGTTGTCGTTGCCGACCCGGCCACCTGCAGCTTCCAGTTCGACCCGATCGGCAAGGCCAAATTCCTCAGCTCCTGCGACATCGCCAAGAGCGCGCTGGTGAAGGCCGGCGTGTCCTACGATAACGAGGCAGCGCCTGCAGGCACGGTTGCGCAGATCAAGGTCGGCAGTGCGGCGGTGCCCGGCTTTGAAGGTGCGGGGATGAGCAAGGACGAACTCAAGGCGCAGACCAAGGCCTTCGGCGACAGCCTCAACGATGCGCTCAAGACCGCAGGCTATCCGGCCAAGGCCGATCCGAACCGCATCGACCATGCCATGGTGCTGGTGCTGCTGTTCATCCTGGTGCTGTTCGTGACCATGGTGTACGGTCCGATCGCGGCCATGCTGGTGGAACTGTTCCCGACGCGTATTCGCTACACGTCCATGTCGCTGCCCTATCACATCGGCAACGGCTGGTTCGGCGGCTTTCTGCCGACCGTGTCGTTCGCCATGGTGGCCTGGAACGGCGACATCTACTTCGGCCTGTGGTATCCCGTCGGCTTTGCGCTGCTGACCTTCGTGGTGGGCATGCTGTTCGTCCGCGAAACGAACAAGGTGGACATCCACGTGCACGTCACGCAGAAATAAGCCAACCTCCACGGCAACAAGAAACCCGCGCTTGCGCGGGTTTTTTTGTCTGTGCTGCCATGCCCTGCGGGCAGGCTGGCGACCCCTCAGTGGGGCAATGTGGCCAGGCTGTTGAGATCGGCCGGCAGCAGGATTTCCGCCTCGTCGGCGAACAGGACGTCCTGGCGGCTGCTGCACCACAGCGCGGCGAGTACGCCGAAGGCCAGGCAGGCCGGGCTCTTGTAGCCGCCCTTGCGGCAGATGAGGGTGACCGTGTGGCGGGGCATCTCGGGTTTCAGGGTGACCGGATAGAGTCCGTGGCGATGGCTGGCGATGGTGCTGGGCAGGATGGTCGCCAGACGGCCCAGGCGCACCACCTCGGTGATCACGCTGAGCGAATTGGTTTCCATCACGATGCGCGGTGTGATGGCCATCTCGCGGCAGTACTGGTCGATGTGCCGGCGCAGCGCGAAATCCGAATTCAGCAGGATCAGCGATTCGTGTTCCAGGGCCTGTACGCTCAGGGCATCGTCCTGCCCGGCGCGCGGATGGGTCTTGCCGACGGCGAGGTTGAGCGTTTCGGTGAACAGGATGTTGGTCTCGATCTCGTGCGAGCGGGCTTCGGTCGAGAGCACGTTGGAGAAAGAGATCCCCATGTCCAGCGCGCCTTCAGCGACATCCGATTCCACTGCGTCCTGCGGCATTTCCTGGGTGCTGACGGTGATGCCGGGATAGCGCGTATTGAAATATTCCAGCAGCGGGCTCACCAGGTGGTCGGTGATGGGTGTCATGCCCAGGCGCAGCGAACCGCGGCTGAGATCCTGCAGCTCGTGGATGGCGCGCTTGCCCTCTTCCAGCTCGCGCAGGGCGCGCCGGGCGTAATGCAGGTAGACCTCGCCCGCCGCGGTCAGCCGCACGTTGCGGCCGCTGCGGTCGAGCAGCTGTACATCCGCCGCACGGGTGAAGCTCTGCAGGTCGGCGACGGCGATGAGGTAGCGAATCGAACGCGGGAAGACGAGATTGCGATCCATAGTGAATCCCTATAGCACTCATCGGAATTTAGTCTTGGAAAACTATAGCCGGATGGTCCATTGTTGTGAACAACGATTTGTGTCGATCGGCGGGTGAAACGGTGTGGGCGGTAGGAATGTGCCATGCCGGAGCGCCAGGCGGTCGCCAGTCCGACATCGCCGGCTCGGCCGGCACAGGCAATTTATCGTGAAAGCAACAAGGAGGAAACATCATGCATATTGAACCGGGTATTGTGGATAGCGCCAAGATCGTACTGAGCTACGGCACGGCGGCGGGGGTGCTGGGCTATACCGCCAAGCAGGCATGGCATGCGGCCAGGCAGGACGGCGTCGTGGCGATCGGCGTCCGCAGCCTCATTGCGGCACTGCTCGTATTCTGCTTCTTCGAGGTCTTTCCGCATCAGCCGGTCGGCGTGTCCGAAGTCCACCTCATCCTCGGCTCGACGCTCTTCCTCATGTTCGGAGCCGCGCCCGCCGCCATCGGCCTGGCGCTCGGCCTGCTGACGCAAGGGCTCTTCTTCGCGCCCTGGGATCTGGCGCAGTACGGCATGAACGTGACCACCCTGCTGGTGCCGCTGTTCGCGCTGAGCGTGCTGGCCCGCCGCATCATCCCGGCCAACACCGCCTACAAGGACGTCCAGTACAGCCAGTGCCTCGCGCTGTCGACGGCCTACCAGGGCGGCGTGGTGGCCTGGGTGGCCTTCTGGGCGATCTACGGCCAGGGCGTGGGCGCCGCCAACCTGGCGCAGGTCGGCACCTTCGGCATGGCCTACATGGCGGTGGTGCTGGTCGAGCCGCTGATCGACCTGGCGGTCCTCGCGGCGGCCAAGGCGCTGCACCAGTTCAAGGACAGCCTGGTGTTCCAGCGTCGTCTCTACAGCGCGGCCGCGCAGGCCTGAGTCTGCGGGTGCGACTGACCGATGCGGTGCCAATGGCGCCGTATCGGCAGGCTGGATAGCAAGGAAGGCGGGTCGCAGTTGCCCGCCACGAAACAGGCAAGACGCAGGGAGTTGCGTGTATGAACAAGGCAGCAATGAAAGAGGCGATTCTCGAAGCCAAATTCGAGAAAGGCCTGAAGTGGATTGACATCGCCAAGGCCGCCGGCCTTTCGGAAGAGTTCGTGTGTTCGGCGTGCATGGGCATGAATCACCTGGAAAAGCCGCAGGCGGATGCTGTCGCGGCGGCGCTGGGGCTGGGTCCCGAGGTATCGACCGCGCTGCAGCGTTTCCCGCTCAAGAGCTGGGACCGGACGGTGCCGACCGATCCGCTGATCTATCGCTGGTACGAAATGCTCAACGTGTACGGCGAGACCATCAAGGAAATGATCAACGAGAAATTCGGCGACGGCATCATGAGTGCGATCGATTTCACGATGAACATCGACCGGCAGGAAGATCCCAAGGGCGACCGCGTGCTGGTCACCATCAGCGGCAAGTTCCTGCCCTACAAATCCTGGTAGGTCAGTGATGCGCCTGCATCAGGCCTGGATGTCCAACACGCAGTGTGCCGACTGACGGTCGGCCAAAGCGGGATTCCCGGCCATGTTTGCAGGCATGAAGAATTTTTCCTGCGCCCGTGCGGCGATGGCCGCAAGACAGGAAACCGGCGAGACGGCACAGAGCCGCCCCACCGGAAACGAACTAGGGCTCCTCAAATCCGACTGCTCCTCCTGTGTCGGATGCACTAGGGTTGCCGCCTCCTCGTGGGGCGGCTTTTTTTTCTGGTTGCCGTGACCGTGCATCTCACGGCACGGGCAGTGTATCCCGAAATCGAGTCGAGGCGAACATGACGGCACGCGATCCCCATCGTTTCATCAACGAACTCGACGATGCCGCGCTGCAGCGGCTGGTCAACCGCCTGGAAAGCCGGGCGCGCGACGATGTGTTCGCGCGCCTGCTCGACAAATACGTGACGCATCTGGCCATCCCGCCCAAGGCGCGGGTGCTGGAAGTGGGCTGCGGCACCGGTGCGGTGCTGCGCGCCATCGCGCGCCGTCCCGATTTCGGCGGCCAGGCCACGGGCGTCGACCAGTGTCCGACCTTCATCGAGACGGCCAGCCGCTTCGCGCAGCGCGAAGGCGTTGGCGACCGGCTCGATTTCCGCGTGGGCGACGCGCACCGGCTCGATTTTCCTGCCGGCACCTTCGACGTGGTCATCGCGCATACGCTCATCAGTCACGTCACCGCGCCGCTGGCCGTACTGGGGGAAATGGCGCGCGTCGTGCGCCCAGGTGGGACGGTGGTGGTCTTCGACGGCGACTACGCCTCCCTGACCTACGCGTTCGCCGATCACGTCTTCGGGCAGCAGATGGACACGGCCCTGGCCAATGCCACCTTCAACAATCCGCGCATCATGCGCGACCTGCCGCGCCTGCTGCCCGAACTGGGGCTCAAGCTGGTGGGGGGGTGGGGCGACGCCGTGGCCGAAATCGGCCAGGGCAGCTATTTCAGGTCGTTTGCCGAAACCTATGTGCCCTACGTCAAGCGCGCGGGCGGACTGCCAGAGCAGTCGATCGACATCTGGTTCGATACCCAGTTGCGCGCCATGCTGAACGGCACCTTCTTCGCATGCTGCAACTACTACACCTACATCACGCGGCGCGTGTGAGATGCCTGGAACCGGGATCCCGGCGCATGGCGGCAGGGCCATAGGCGATGGCTACGCCGTGACGGGTAAAACAGTATTTCACGTTATAGCCAACACCTATGGAACTTATCGAAATTTAGTCTTGGAAATGAAAAACCGAATGACGCATAGTGAGTTCCATCAGCGAAATGCACGCTGTCGTCTTGCACGCAGGAAACGCAAGTCGGACGTGCCTAGCTGAATTGAGACGGTGAAGGCGAAACACCGGTTTCGTCGGAGCCAGCGTTGATCGGGCAGCTAGACCAGTCGACACAGTTTGCCAACCAGATAAGGAGTCGAAAACCATGTCATCGTCAACCAGAGAAGAAGTGCTCCGACATCTCCAGACGACCCCGCAACTGCAGCCCGCGCTGCACAAGCAGACCCAGGCCCCGGCGCCCACGGAAATCGATCACACCCTGTTCCGGGCGTATACGCGTACTTCGCACGACGTCGGCGGCGAACCGGATATCCCGATCGAGTACCACGAGAAGGAAGAGGAAGTCTGGGAACTGAACACCTTTGCGACCTGCGAGTGCCTGGCGTGGCGCGGCGTGTGGACGGCCGAAGAACGCCGCCGCAAGCAGAACGTCGACGTCGGCCAGACCGTGTACCTCGGCATGCCCTACTACGGACGCTGGCTGATGACTGCCGCCCGCATCCTGGTCGACAAGCAGTACTGCACGCTGACCGAGCTGCACAACAAGATGGCCGAACTCAAGGCGCGCGTCGCCGCCGGCCAGGGCCTGGGCGAATACCTGCCGCCTAAGAACAAGTAATCCGAGAGGGGAACAAGATGAGTCACAAGCCCGAATGGGACCGCACCCACCACGCCAAGATGGCCACCGGCATCGGCGATCCGCAATGCTTCAAGGGCATGGCCGGCGCACCCAAGTTCAAGGAAGGCGATCGCGTCCGCATCAAGGACCTGCCCGACCTGTTCTACACCCGCACCATGACCTACACCCGTGGCGCCACCGGCACCATCGTCAGGCTGGTCTACGAAAGCCCGGCGGCCGAGGACGAAGCCTTCGGCAACGAGGATCACGTCGAGTGGTTCTACAGCATCGTGTTCATGCAGAAGGAACTGTGGCCCGAGTACAGCGACACCTTCTCGAACGACACGCTGGAGACCGAAATCCCCGAGCGTTATCTCGAAAAGGCCTGAGCGCCTCCCGCGGAAATTTTTGAGTAAAGGATAAACAGATGTCAGCAGATCACGATCACGACCACGACCATGACCACGGTCATGGCCACAGCCACGATCACAAGCCCGCCCCGATGGTGGAGGAAGTCAGCGATTTCGAGATTCTCGAAATGGCGGTGCGCGAACTGGCCATCGAAAAGGGCCTGTTCTCCGCCGAGGACCACCGCGTCTGGAAGGACTACGTGCACACCCTCGGCCCCCTGCCCGCGGCGCGCCTGGTCGCCAAGGCCTGGCTCGACCCCGAGTACAAGAAGCTGTGCATCGAGGACGGCGTGGAGGCCAGCAAGGCCGTCGGCGTCAACTGGGTGACCAGCCCGCCGACCCAGTTCGGTACCCCCAGCGACTACTGCAACCTGCGCGTCCTGGCCGACACCCCGACGCTGAAGCACGTGGTGGTGTGCACCCTGTGCTCGTGCTACCCGCGTCCCATCCTGGGCCAGTCGCCCGAGTGGTACCGCACCCCGAACTACCGCCGTCGCCTCGTGCGCTGGCCGCGCCAGGTGCTCGCCGAGTTCGGCCTGCAACTGCCGTCCGAAGTCCAGATCCGCGTGGCCGATTCGAACCAGAAGACGCGCTACATCGTGATGCCCGAGCGCCCCGCCGGAACCGAAGGCTGGACCGAGGATCAGCTGGCCGAGATCGTCACCCGCGACTGCCTGATCGGCGTGGCCGTGCCCAAGCCGGGCATCACCGCCAACGCCAAGCGTCCGGTGCTCAAGGCCAACCGCCCGGTGCACCACGACCACTGAACCGCGAAGCTCGACCTGAACGAGGAGTGAACCATGGGCATGCTTGAAAACGGCGTAGCAACACACACCGCCTGGCAGGGAACGGACGTCACGCCCATTCCCGTGCTGGAGGAAGTCCGCAGCCACGGCCGCGTCTGGGAAGAACTGGCGTCGCAGTACGGCGTCACCAACCCGGACCCGCCCTGGAAGATCGACCTGGAGGCGACCTGCGACATGCTGGCGGCCGACTCCTGTGTCAAGCCTTACGACGAGGTCGAGCCCGGGTCCTGCGTGCTGCCTTCGCTGGAGCGCCGGGCCGAGGAAGACGACCTGTCCGAGACGATCTACGAGGACGTGCCCTTCCCCGAGCGCCAGCTCCTGGCGCTGGCGCATTCGATGCTCAAGCGCGGCCTGTTCACCGAGGCCGAGCTCGCCGAGCAGATGCGGAAGGTGAGCGAGAAACTGAAAAGCGTTTGACCGTAGCCGGTTGCCGGGATGGCCTGGCGACCGGTTGCAGCGTGCGGGACAGGCAGTGCGGAGAACTGTACCGGCCCGGAAGACAACACAGATGAACAGCGGCGTGCGGCGTAAGACCGGGCGGGCGATTGGAGAGGAATACAGATGGCTATTCGTGGTACCGAAATCAGGATCGAAGGACTTTCGCAGAAATATCCCTCGCGCAAGCTTCCGACGTTCAATCGCGTCGACCTGGTGTCGCCCCCGGGCGAGGCCCTGGCGATCATCGGCCGTTCAGGCTGCGGCAAATCCACCCTGCTGCATATCCTGGCCGGTATCACCAAGGGTACCGAGGGCCGGGTGCTGCTGAACGGCACCCCGCTCACCGGCCCCTCGCCGCGCTGGGTCATGATGTTCCAGGCGCCGCACCTTTATCCCTGGATGACGGTGACCCAGAACGTCGGCGTGGGTCTGACCTTCGCGCGCTGGGGCAAGAAGGAAATCGAGGAACGGGTGGCCGACGCGATCCGGCTGGTGGAACTGCAGGACTTCGCCCAGGCCAACGTGCAGGACCTCTCCGGCGGCCAGCAGCAGCGCGTGGCGCTGGCGCGTTCGCTGGTCATGGAGCCGGAACTGCTGCTGCTCGACGAACCCTTCTCCGCGCTCGACGCCTTCACCCGCGCCGCCCTGCAGAAGGACGTGCGCGCGATTTCCAAGCGCCTCGGCTTCAACATCGTGATCGTGACGCACGACATCGACGAAGCGGTCATCGTGGCCGACCGCGCCGTGATCATGGCGGGCTCGCCGGGCGACATCGTGCATGAAATGGATGTCGACCTGCCCGATCCGCGCGATCGTACCGATCCGGAAGTGCAGAACCTGCGTGCACGCCTGATGGCCTCCTTCCAGGAGGCGGCCAACTACAAGAAGCCGGAGCTGGCGCTGGCAGGCGCGGGCGGACGCTGAGGGTTCATAGGAATTGCCCGGGGCCTTGCTGGCGGGCCCGGGCCCATCAGGTCGGGTGACCGGCCAGACAACATAGGAGACCGAGAATGAAGAAATATGATGAGGAAGTGAACACCAAGCCGCGCGCTCTGGTGCATGTCGACGGATGTTCCTGCGGTACCTGCGGCAAGTCCCATTCGGTCGATCCCCGCTTGCAGCGGATGATGCCGGGCAATCCCGACATTGCCGACGGCATGGAAGATCCCAACCTCGCGCTGAATTACGATCCCCTGTTCAGCGCCGCTCTCGGCACCGGTCTCAACCGCCGCGACATGCTCAAGATGGCCGGCCTCGCGGCGATGGGCGCGATGGGCGGCATGATGTCCTCGATGTCGGCCTTTGCCGCACAGAAGAAGGCGGACGGCAAGAAGTTCACCAAGCCCTTCGATCCGGTGCTCAAGATCGGCTATATCCCGATCACCGACGCCGCCACGCTGCTGGTCGCGCACGAGATGGGCTTCTTCAAGCGCTACGGCATCGACTCCGAGCCGCCGACCCTGATCCGCGGCTGGTCGCCGCTGGTCGAGGCCTTCTCCTCGCAGCGCTTCAACCTCACGCACATGCTGAACCCGATTCCGGTCTACATGCGCTACAACAACAACTTCCCGGTCAAGATCACCGCCTGGAACCACACCAACGGTTCCGCGATCGTCGTCAGCAAAAAGGCGAACATCAAGACCGTGAAGGACCTGGGCGGCAAGCAGTTCGCCGTGCCCTACTGGTACTCGATCCACAACATCATCTCGCAGAAGATGATGCGCCAGGCCGGCCTGACCCCCGTGATCCGGCCGCAGGACGCCAAGCTCGCGCCGAACGAGGTCAACCTGCTGGTGCTGAATCCGCCCGACATGCCGCCGGCGCTCGCGGCCGGCCAGATCCACGGCTATTGCGTGGCCGAACCCTTCAACGCGCTGGGCGAACTCAAGGCTGGCGGCGAAGTGCTGCGTTTCACCGGCGACGTCTGGAAGGGGCACCCCTGCTGCGTGGTGGTCATGCACGAGGATGACGCCATGGATCCGGCCCGTGCCGAATGGGCGCAGGGCATCCACAATGCCCTGGTCGACGCCCAGCTGCACCTTGGCGCCAACCGCAAGGCCATGGCCCAGATGCTGTCGAAGGACGGCAAGAAATACCTGCCCTTCCCGCAGGAAGTCGTCGAGCGCGCGCTCATGTTCTACGAGGCTGCGGACTACGCCGACCCGCCCGCGATCAAGCATCCGGACTGGGAGCAGAGCCGCATCAACTTCCAGGGCTGGCCGTTCCCGAGCGCGACCAAGGAAGTGGTGGCCGACATGAAGACCACCCTGGTCGGCGGCGATCTCGACTTCCTCAAGAAGATCACGCCCGATTTCGTGGCCAAGGATCTGGTGCAGTACACCTACATCAAGAAGGCGCTGGATGGCCGTCCGAAGTGGAAGTGGGATCTCAGCGTGCCGCAAAAAGGCAATCCGTTCGAGCGTAAAGAGGTCATCGAGCTATGAACTTTGCTTCGTCCCCCGCCCGGCAGGGCGGGTTTTTGAACCTCGGCCTGGTCGCGCTCCAGCGGGTGGGCTGGGCGGCGGCGGGCCTCGCCATCCTGGCGGGGCTCTGGCTGATCGCGGGCCACATGATCTCCAGCAATCCGAAGACGGCGACGTATTCCACCTTCGGCCTCATTCCGACCCTGCAGGCATTCCCCGAAATGTGGAGCGCCGGCAAGATCCAGAGCGCGTCGATAGCGAGCGGCTACCGCCTGGGTTCGGGCCTGCTGATCGCGATCCTGATCGGGGTGCCGATCGGCGTGCTGGTCGGCCGCATCAAGTGGTTCGCGGCCTTCAGCAACTCGCCCTTCCAGTTCATCCGGATGATCAGTCCGCTGGCCTGGATGCCGATCGCGGTGCTGGTGTTCGCGACCTGGGACGGCTCGATCGTCTTCCTGATCGCGATGGCCTCGATCTGGCCGGTGCTGTTCGCGACCGCGGCGGGCCTGGCGAAGGTCGATCCCGCCTGGTTCAAGGTGGCACGCAACCTGGGCGCGAGCCCCTTGCAGATGCTCACCCAGATCATCATGCCGGCGATCGCCTTCGACGTGTTCTCCGGCATCCGGCTGGCGCTGGGCGTCGCGTGGATCGTGCTGGTGCCGGCCGAGTACCTCGGCGTGACCTCGGGTCTCGGCTATGCGATCGAGGATTCGCGCGAAACGCTGACCTACAACCATCTGACCGCGCTGGTACTGACCATCGGCGTGATCGGCTACGTGCTCGACAGCATCCTGGTGATGCTGATCAAGCGGACCAGCTGGCACCGCGGAGGCGCATGATGCGCGCGCAAACGGACAGCGGCCTCGGGCCGTGGCTGGAGATGAACCAGGAAATCGAATGGAAACGGGCGTCCGCCGCTGCGCAGTCGCGCACGCCCGGTTGCCGCAGGGGGGCAACGCAATCATGAACGGAAATACTGCAATGGCGGGCAACATGGTCAGTGCCGGAGTATCGGGTAACTGCCTGTCGCGCGTACTCAAGGCAACGGCGCACAACTCGATGCACATGGTCGTGGGACTGGTCGCGCTGGTCGCTCTCTGGTGGCTGGCCATCCACTACGTCACCCAGAATCCCGAGTTGTCCCAGTTCGCGGATTTCTCGCCGGTGGCGACCTATGAGGCCTTCCCGGAAATCTGGGAGAACGGCACCATTCAGGAGGCCCTGAAAACCAGCGGCTACCGCCTGGGCATGGGCCTCGGTCTGGCCATCGCCATCGGCGTGCCGATCGGCATCGTGTTCGGCCGCGTGAAATGGTTCCAGAACCTCTTCAACGTGCCCTTCCAGTTCCTGCGCATGATCAGTCCGCTGTCCTGGGAGCCGATCGCCGTGGTCGTGTTCACCGGCTGGGAGGAGGCGATCGTCTTCCTGATCGCCATCGCCTCGGTGTGGCCGGTCGTGTTCTCGACGGCGGCGGGCCTCTCCAAGGTTGACCCGAACTGGTTCAAGGTGGCGCGCAACCTGGGGGCCAAGCCCTACCACATGATCACCCGCATCATCATCCCCGCCATCATGTTCGACGTGCTGACGGGCATCCGGCTCGCGCTGGGCGTGGCCTGGATCGTGATCATCCCGGCGGAATTCCTCGGTGTGACGTCCGGCTTCGGCTATGCGATCGAGGATGCGCGCGAAAGTCTCGAATACTCGCACCTGATGGCCTTCGTGCTGGTGATCGGCGCGGTGGGCTACGTGCTGGACAGCATCTGCGTGCTGCTGATCAAGCGCTACAGCTGGCACCGGGGCTGAGCGAGCGAATCCGAATTCAACTCAACGAGGTAAAGCCGACATGTCGAAAATCAACATCGTGTGCGTCACAGGCACACGCGAAAAACTGCAGATGGCCGCGATGTTCGCATCGGTCGCGGCCGCGACGGGGGACGAAGTCTCGGTCTTCCTGTCGATGAACGCGATGCCCTATTTCGTCAAGGGCCACGCAACCGATGCGCCGGTCGAGGGCGAAATGGGCGCGCTGATGTCGCAAAAGGGCGTGCCGCCCTTCAAGCAGCTGTTCCAGCAGGCAGTCGAACTGGGCGATGCCAAGCTGCTGCCCTGCTCGATGGCGATGGACCTGCTGAAGATCACCAAGGAAGACATGGACGCCGAAGTGGGCCAACCCACCGGCCTCACCCGCTTCCTCAGCGATGCCGAAGGCGGGCAGCTGCTGACCTTCTGACCGGGCGACTCTCGCACCGGCAAAAAATTGGAGAAAGAAACATGAGTGAAAAACTGATCGACGCACGCGACACCTTCTGCCCGGGACCGCTGATGGAACTCATCACCCACATGAAGCAGGCGACCGTGGGCGACACCCTGGAACTGCTGTCGACCGACGAAGGCTCTGGGGCGGACGTCCCCGAGTGGGTCCACAAGGTCGGCCACGAGCTTCTCAGCACCGAAAAGGTCGAGGGCGTCTGGCACATCAAGATTCGCAAGGCCAAATAAGCGCGCGCCGGCCCGGCCGGCATGCCCCGGAGAACGCTGGTTAGGAGAATGCAATGAGAATCTTAGTCGTCGGTGGTGGTACGGGCGGTACCATCGTAGCCAACAACCTCGCGCGCCGTCTGGCGGGCGAAATCCGTTCCGGCCGGGTGAAGATCCGGATGCTGTCGGCTTCCGACAAGCACATGTATCAGCCCGGCCTGCTGTACGTGGCTTTCGGCCAGATGATGCCGGACGAACTGTACCGCGACCAGGCAAGCCTGCTGGAATCGAGCGTCGAATTCCACGTCGACCCGGTTGCGAAGTTCATGCTCAAGGAAAACAAGGTCCTGACCAGGAGCGGCAAGACCTACGAGTACGACATCCTGGTCATGGCGACTGGCTCGCGCATCGTGCCGGAAACCATTCCCGGCCTCGCGGAAGGTGCGGAAACCTTCTACAACGAGGCGGGCGCCATCCGCATGTTCAAGAAACTGCGCGAATTCGAGGGGGGCCGCATCGCCCTCGTCGTCGGCGTGCCGCACAAGTGCCCGATCGCGCCGGTCGAGGCCATCTTCTCGCTGCATGACTATCTCAAGGCGCGCGGCATCCGCGACAAGTGCACGATCAAGTACCATTATCCGATCGGGCGCCTGCACACCATCAAGGAAGTCGCCACCTGGGTGAAGCCGCACTTCGAGCGCATGGGCATCGAGCACGAGACCCTGTTCAACATCAAGGAAGTCGACGTCGAGAAGAAGGTGGTGCGCAGCGAGGAAGGCACCGAGTCGGAATACGACCTGCTCATCGCCATTCCGCCGCATCGCGGCATGGAAGTCGTCGAGCAGAACGGCATGGGCGAGGCCGGCTGGATTCCGACCGACCGCTTCAAGCTGACCATGAACGGCTACGACAATGTCTATGTGGTGGGCGACACCACCAACCTGCCGGTGAGCAAGACCGGTTCGGCGGCGCACTTCCAGGCCGAAGTGATTGCGGACAATATCGCCTCGACGATCAAGATCGGCGCGACGGTGCGCGATTACGACGGCAAGGTGTACTGCTTCATCGAGACCGGCCACGACAGCGCGACCTATGCGATGTTCAACTACCAGAACCCGCCGGACCTGAAGGAGCCGAACAAGCCCATGCACTGGTTTAAGACGTCATACAACAAGATGTACTGGACCAGCGTACGCGGTCTACTCTGAGGAGCACATAACATGTCGATGGAAACCGGAATGCCCGCCGCGCCGATGAGTGCCAAGGATCTTCAGCAGCTTGCCGAAGTGGCGTCGCTCATCACCGCGGCGCGCGATGCGATCAACGATGACATCGTTTCGCGGGTGTCGGGCGCGCTAAGCGAGGGCATGAACCTGCTCGACCGGCTGACGCGCAACGAGGGGCTGATGCGGCTCCTCCAGGTGCTCGACCGCAAGGAAAGCCAGCAGCTGCTGGTGGCGCTGTCCGACGCGATCCACGCGGCCAGCCAGGACATCGCGGCCACCGCACCCGCCACCGGGGGCATCGGCTGCCTGATGCGGGTGGTTCGCGATCCGGGCACGCAGGAAGGCATCCGCCTGCTGTCCGTGATCGGCAAGCATCTCAGCCACAGCCTGCGCGAACAGCATCGACTGGGGGGCGGCTGACAGGCTAAGGCAGTCCTCCGGCCGGCACGGGCCGGAGGACTGCCTAGAACGCCGCCTTCAGGCGTACCCCCCAGACCACGATGTCGCGCATATCGGCGTTGGCGCCGGGCCGCCGTATCCACTGCACGTCCGGCGAAACCAGCCAGTGGTCGTTCAGGCGCCAGTTGTAATACAGCTCGGTCTGCTGTTCCGTGCCGTTCGCGGCATATCCGAAATCGGGATTGCCGTCGGCGTCGGCGTCCAGCGCCGGCGCGCTGTCGCGGAAAGCCTGGCTGGTGCGCAACCAGCCGTGGGCCAGGCCGAGTGCGTCGTTCTCGCGTCCCCATAGCGGGCCATTCAGCTGGATGCCCAGCGTCAACGCCCGGTCGAAGGCCGCCGCGCCGCGCAAGGCATGTCCATAGCGAAGAAACGCGCCTGCGTTGGCCGCAATCTGCTGGTCGGCGGAGATGCCCCATCCTGTATGGGTCTCCCAGCGCGAATCGGCCGCATTGTTGAGCGGCGCGTTGCGCGCATTGCGCCAGGCGTACGCCCGGTAGGCGCCGTCCAGCCCGCCCAGCGCGGGGCCACTGTATTCGGCCTGCACGATTGAAAACGGATTGCCGGGAGCGCGATCGAAGCTGAGGCCCGCCCCGCTGCCGAACAACCCGGCAGAGAAACCCCATTGCCCTTCCCCATCCCCCAGCCTGCCGAACCAGGCCAGACGCACGCCGGGCGCGAAGCCATATTCGTCGCCGCCGACATCGCCACCCGAGTCGAGCAGGGGGTTGTGCACGAAGACATTGTCGAGAAAGGCTTCCGATTCGTCGTCGGCGTAGTTGTTCTGGTCGAAGAAGACGAAGGGATCGATTTTTCCCACGGTGAGTTCGACGTGGCTGCCGGCGGCGTCCTGCGATCCGCCGACCGCGAGATCGAGCTGGTACCAGAACTGGGCGATGACGGCGGTGCCGTTGCCGGCTTCGGTGGCGAAGGGGGTCGAGTTCACCGCGCCGGTCAGGGTCGGGTTCAGATTCTCCAGGCCGTTTCCCGCGCCTGCGCGGACATGGGCAAAGAACTTGCCCTCGGCGTTCCCCAGGCGGCCTCCCGGCAGCTCCAGTTCGAGATCGGCCCGGACATTCGCGGCCGTCTCGTGCCTGCCGTCCTGCGTGCCGCGCGACGCGCGCTGGCCGATCAGGAGCAGGGAAGCCGACAGATTGATGCCTTCAAGCGCCTCCGGAGGCGTGTCGCGCAAGGCTTGCACCACTTCCTCGCCCGTCGCGGCAGATGCCGGGGCGGACGAGAGCAGGGCCAGCAGGAGGGCGGGCGGCGCGAACCGCATGGGCGGCGAGGCTGGAGTCTGGGGCATGGCGTTGTAATGTTATGGCGCGGGAACTGCATGCACTGTTGCGCAGAAGGTCGCGAAACGCAAAGACGTTATAACGATCGACACGATCAGTTTTGTTGATTGCATGAAAAGGCGCAATGGCCTTGCAGCCTCAGTCGCAAGGCGCGAAAAAAAGCCCCGCACAGCGGGGCTTTCTAGATCGACGGCGGGGCCGCTTACATCATGCCCATGCCGCCCATGTCGCCCATGCCGCCACCCATCGGGGCTGCGGGCTTGTCTTCCGGCAGGTCGGCGACCATGCAGTCGGTGGTCAGCATCAGGCCGGCGATCGAGGCGGCGTTCTGCAGCGCGGTGCGGGTGACCTTGGTGGGGTCGAGCACGCCCATCGCCACCATGTCGCCGTACTCGCTGGTGCCGGCGTTGTAGCCGAAGTTGCCGGTGCCTTCAAGCACCTTGTTGACCACGACCGAGGGCTCGTCGCCGCAGTTCTTGACGATCTGGCGCAGCGGTTCCTCGATGGCGCGCAGCACGATCTTCACGCCGGCGTCCTGGTCGTGGTTGTCGCCCTTGACGGCAGCGGCCGCGGCCTTGGCGCGCAGCAGCGCGACGCCGCCGCCGGGGACGATGCCTTCTTCAACGGCGGCACGGGTGGCGTGCAGCGCGTCTTCGACGCGGGCCTTCTTCTCCTTCATCTCGACTTCGGTCGCGGCGCCGACCTTGATCACGGCCACGCCGCCGGCCAGCTTGGCCTTGCGCTCCTGCAGCTTTTCGCGGTCGTAGTCGGAGGTGACTTCGTCGATCTGCTTGTTGATCTGGGCGATGCGGGCCTTGATCGCGTCGGCGACGCCGGCGCCGTCGATGATGGTGGAGTTTTCCTTGCCCACTTCGATGCGCTTGGCGCGGCCCAGATCCTGCAGGGTGGCCTTTTCCAGCGTGAGGCCGACTTCCTCGGCGATCACGGTGCCGCCGGTGAGGATGGCCATGTCTTCGAGCATGGCCTTGCGACGGTCGCCGAAGCCGGGGGCCTTGACGGCGCAGGTCTTGAGGATGCCGCGGATGTTGTTGACGACCAGGGTGGCGAGCGCTTCACCGTCGACGTCCTCGGCGACGATCATCAGCGGCTTGCCGGCCTTGGCCACCTGCTCCAGCACGGGCAGCAGGTCGCGGATGTTGGAGATCTTCTTGTCGAACAGCAGGATGAAGGGATCTTCCATGATCGCCATCTGCTTGTCGGGGTTGTTGATGAAGTAGGGCGACAGGTAGCCGCGGTCGAACTGCATGCCTTCGACGACGTCGAGTTCGTTTTCCAGGCCCGAGCTGTCTTCGACGGTGATCACGCCTTCCTTGCCGACCTTGTCCATGGCGGCGGCGATGATGTCGCCGATCGAGGCGTCGGAGTTGGCCGAGATCGAGCCGACCTGGGCGATTTCCTTGGTGCTGGCGCAGGGCACCGACATCTTCTTCAGTTCGCCGGTGATGGCGATCACGGCCTTGTCGATGCCGCGCTTGAGGTCCATCGGGTTCATGCCGGCAGCCACGTATTTCATGCCTTCGTTGACGATGGCCTGGGCCAGCACGGTAGCGGTGGTGGTGCCGTCACCGGCGACGTCGGAAGTCTTGGAGGCGACTTCCTTCACCATCTGCGCGCCCATGTTCTCCAGCTTGTCCTTCAGTTCGATCTCTTTCGCGACCGACACGCCGTCCTTGGTCACGGTGGGCGCGCCGAAGGAACGGTCGAGCACCACGTTGCGGCCTTTCGGGCCCAGGGTCACCTTGACGGCATCCGCCAGGACATTGACGCCAGCCACCATGCGGTGACGTGCGGAATCGCCAAAACGTACGTCTTTTGCAGCCATGTTCTTAACTCCTAGATTCGTATTCGATTGGGGAACGCGGGGCTCAGGCCTCGACCACGCCCATGATGTCTTCCTCGCGCATCACGAGGAGTTCTTCGCCTTCGACCTTGACGGCCTGGCCGGCGTACTTGCCGAACAGCACGCGGTCGCCGACTTTCACGTCCAGCGGAATCAGCTTGCCCTGGTCGTCCTTCTTGCCGGGGCCGACGGCGATGACTTCGCCCTGGTCGGGCTTTTCGGTGCTGGCGGAATCGGGAATCACGATGCCGGAAGCGGTCTTGCGTTCATCTTCCTTGCGCTTGACAATCACACGGTCGTGCAGGGGACGGATTTTCATTGCAGGGTCTCCAATGCGTTGCGGGAACAATGGCCAGTCCGGTCTGGGCGGGCCTTATATAAATGGAAGCGGCGACCTGTGTTGTTAGCACTCATCGCCGTCGAGTGCTAATAGTAGGGGCGCAAGATGACAATTTCAAGCCCATGGATGATCTTTTGACCCGCACGCATGCCGCCGTCTGGCATCCCTGCACCCAGATGAAGCAGCTCGAGGCCGCCCCGCCGCTGGCGATCGCGCGCGGCGAGGGCGCGTGGCTGATCGACACGGACGGGCGGCGCTATCTGGATGCGATCTCGAGCTGGTGGGTGAACCTGTTCGGCCACTGCAACCCGCGCATCAATGCGGCGATCGTCGACCAGCTCGGGAAAATCGAGCACGTCATGCTGGCCGGCGCGACCCATGCACCGGTGGTGGAACTGTCGGAACGGCTGGCGAAGCTCACCGGCCTGGGGCACGCGTTCTATGGCTCGGACGGCGCCTCGGCCACCGAAATCGCCCTGAAAATGAGCGCTCACTATTGGCGCAATGACGGAAAACCTGGGAAGCACGGCTTCGTCAGCCTGCAGAACGGCTACCATGGCGAAACCGTCGGTGCGCTGTCGGTGACCGACATCCCCTTGTTCAAGTCGACCTATGCACCCTTGTTGCGGCATACCGCGCAGGTGCCGACGCCGGATGCGCGGCTGGCCGCACCCGGCGAATCGGCGGAGGACTGGGCCCTGCGCTGCGCCGCTGCGCTGGAAGCGCATCTGGCCGAACATGCCGACACGACGGCAGCCCTGATCCTGGAACCCCTGGTACAGGGCGCGGCGGGCATGGCGATGTACCACCCGGTATACCTTCAGCGTGCCCGGGATCTCTGCGACCGCTACGGCGTCCACCTGATCGCCGACGAGATCGCCGTCGGTTTCGGCCGCACCGGCACGCTGTTCGCCTGCGAGCAGGCCGGGATCAAACCCGATTTCATCTGCCTGTCCAAGGGCATTACCGGCGGTTACCTGCCCCTGTCCGCGGTACTGACGACCGATACGGTCTATGCCGCGTTTTATGGCGACGAGACCGCGCGCGGCTTCCTGCATTCGCATTCCTACACTGGCAACCCGCTCGCCTGCCGCGCGGCGCTGGCGGTGCTGGACATCTTCGAGCAGGACGGCGTGATTGCCGCGAATCGGGGCCGGTCGGTGGACTTCACGACGGTTTTGTCGGACGTGGCGGCGCATCCGCGGGTGCGCCATTTCCGCTGCCTGGGCATGATCTGGGCGTTCGACGTGGCCGATGCGCCTGCGGATTTCTCCCCCCGTTTCCATCGCGCGGCCCTGGCGCAGGGGGCTTTCATCCGTCCGATCGGCGATACGGTCTATGTCATGCCGCCGTATGTCGTGACGCGGGACGAGATGACCTGGCTGGCTGTCTGTCTGCTGTCGGCCCTGGATCAGTCGCTCGCGGCGTGATCCGGGCCGGGGTCCCCGGGCATGGAAATCAGGGCGGGAGGTGCGGGCCGTTCAGGGGGATTGCCAGCCAGACACTGGTACCGCCGCCGATGCGCGCCTTGATGGCGAGCGTCCAGCCCTGGGTGTCGGCCAGTTGGCGCGCAATGGCCAGCCCCAGGCCGCTGCCGCCTGTGCCGCGATTGCGCGAGGGATCGAGGCGGAAGAAGGGGCGAAACACGGTCTCGCGCAATTCGGCCGGGATGCCGGGGCCGCGGTCGCGTACTCCGATCAGGATGCCATGTGCAGAGCGTCGCCGCACCAGATCCAGCTGCCCCGTCCCGCCATAACGCAGCGCGTTGTCCAGAAGGTTGCCGACAATGCGCCTGAGCGCCAGGTGGGCGACGGGAATCCGGCAGGGCGGCCCGTAGGCGCGCAGCCGGGTTTGGCCGGGGGATTGCGCTTCTGCGGCTTCGATCAGTTCGCCCAACAGGGCGTCGATGTCGGTGGCTACGGCAATCTCGCGCTCCTGCGAGCGGGCGAGCTCCAGTTGTGCCCCGATCAGCGTTTCCATCTCGGTGACGTCGCGTTCCATGCGTGCGATCAAAGGCGAGTCGCGTTCCTCGGCAAGCATGCCCAGGGCCATTTTGAAACGTGCCAGCGGACTGCGCAGATCGTGCGAAACGCCAGCCAGCAGCGTGCTCTGGTTCTCGCGCCGCGCCGCAAGCTGGGCGGCGGTCTGGTTGAAAATGCGCGCCAGCCCGGCCAGCTCGTGTCCGCCCGATTCCGGCAGTTTGGGCGGGCGCTCGCCGCTGCCGATCTGGCGTGCCGCTTCCGTCAGGCGTGCCACCGGCGCGGTGATGCGCCGTGCAAGCAACCAGGCCAGAATCAGGGTGACCAGCAGACCCGCTGCGCCGCTCCAGGCCAGCGCCTGCGAGGGGCGCGGCGCGATCAGGTCCCGCGCGAAGCTGAAGCGCAATACGTGGTTGGCCATGGGGATATCCGCGTGGAAACGGCCATCCGCCGACTCCGTCACGCGCAATGTGGTGGCGGGGTCGAGCCGGGCGGCGAGCGCGTCGCGCAGGAAATTGATGTAGGGATGGTGTCCGACGTCGTCGCCCAGCGGGGTGTGGACCTCGGATACGTCCATATGGTGGCTGCGCTTCAGTTCCTCCTCGAAAGCCGGGCGTGTAATGGCCGGTAGCTCCACCCAGGTGCGCGCGGACAAGACAACCAGGGCAGCCAGGTCGTCGGCCGAACGATGGGCAAGCGGCAGCATGAGATTGAAAAAAATCGCTGCCCCCGAGGCAAGCTGAAAAACCAGCAGGCCCGCCGCGACGGTGAACGCCGTGCGGCGAAACAGCGAGTCGGACCGTTTCACGCCGCAGCCTCGCCGCGCGGCGAGAACAGATAGCCTTCGCCCCAGATGGTCCGCAGGTAGGTCGGCGCCTCGGGATTGGGTTCGATCTTGCGGCGCAGGCGCGTTACCCGCACATCGACGCTGCGGTCGAAGGGCGCGCGCTCGTACCCCTTGACGAGCGTAATGAGATGGTCGCGCGTCAGTACCTGGTTGGGGTGTTCAAGAAAAATGCGCAACAGCGTGAATTCGCCGGACGTCAGGGGGATTTCGCTGCCGTCGCGCAACAAGGCATGGCTGGAGATATCCAGACGGAACGGGCCGAAGGCAAGCGCGCCGGTTTCCCGCGGCGCCGCCGCGTTCGCGCTGCCGCGGCGCAACACCGCACGCACGCGGGCAAGCAGTTCGCGCGGCCCGAAAGGCTTGGCCAGATAATCGTCGGCGCCGACCTCCAGACCCACCACGCGATCCACTTCCTCGCCGCGTGCCGAAACGATGATGACAGGCGGGCCGCCGTTGCTGCGCAGCCATCTGAGCAGACTCAGGCCATCCTCTCCAGGCAGCATCAGGTCGAGCACTACCAGATCGGCACCGTGGCGCGCCATGCTGGCGCGAAAGGCGGCGCCGTCGCCGACCCCTTCCACCTGATATCCGCTGGCACCGAGATACGTCATGACCAGCTCGCGCAGCGCCGTATCGTCGTCCACCACCAGGATGCGTTGCGTTGCATCGTCGTTCATGTCGTTTGACCGTCTTCCCGGAATGGGGGGAATGGCCTGATTTTACCGGCAACGTCCTCACCGCGAAGATTGCAGAAACAACCTGTAACAACCTGTAGCGGTCGCGAAAAGGGCCGGAAACGCCGGCTCGGGATACTGCACGTGCTGCCAGCAGAATCCCGTCGCTGGCGGAAACCGTCTTCCACCCATTTCGCAAAGGAATGCAGCATGAATACAAGCAAATCCACTCTTGCCGTCTTCGCCACCCTGATCGCCCTCGGGGTGACCCTCGATGCCCAGGCGCGTGGTCCGGGCGGTAGCATGGGCGGCGGCCAGGGCACGGGTCAGATGAGCGGCCAGCATGGCGGCCAGGGCATGGGACAGCAACGGGGTGCCCAAGGCGCGGGCGACGTGATTCGCGAACGCACCCGCACGCGCGAAATGACGCAAACCGGCAGCCCGGACATGCAGCAGGACATGGCGCAGCGCCGCGCGATGCTTCAGATCCAGCAGTAGACCGGATCCTGCTGATGACACCGGCAGGATAAGCGGGAGACCACGCAGTAAACTGGGTGCCCCGCAGCGGGCAAGTGACCTGCCGCCGCAGCAAACGAAAGCCCGATCTTGTTACCGCAGCCCTGAAATGGATAACGTGCATTACCGTACCCCGTTCCTCCGACTTGCTGTCGCAGCCTGCCTGGCGCTGGTCGCGGGGGCGTCTGCGGCCGCCGACGCGGCGGCCGTTGCCAAGCGGCCTGACGCAAAGGCGGGCGTCGATTCGGGCAAGCAAACCGGCAAGAAGGCAACCGTACCCCCAAGCAGGCGCTACGGAATCGGCTATGAAGCCCGCCAGGAGCTTGGCCCCGATGCGCAAGACGGCCGTGCCGAGCGTCCGGAACGTCCGGAACGTCCGGAACGCATCGAGCGCTTCGAACGGGATGGCCGGGGGCGATGACGATGGAATCGCTGTGGGGTTCTGGGTGCGGCCACGTACCAATGGGCACATAACGTATATAAAAACGGTATGGACCTTGCGCGCTTGCCGATGGGGTTGCGGTGGCGCGGACCATTCATGACAGCCCCGTTGCTTAAGGAGTCGGACATGTCAAAGAAACGCTTGTTGATTTCAGTGGCGGCAGTCTGTCTGCTGTCTTCCATTAATCCGGTGCTTGCCGCAGACCCACCAGTGCAGAGCCAGGCTCAGGAGCAGGTTTACGGCAGCCAGTTGATGACGGTGCAGGAACGTGACGAGTACCGCTTGAGGATGCGGGCTGCCAAGACCGAGGAAGAGCGCGAAAGAATCCGGGCGGAACATCACAAAGCCATGCAGGTGCGCGCCAAGGAAAGAGGCGTCACCCTGCCGGCCGAGCCGCCCGCACATGGCATGGGCCCGGGACCCGGCGGCGGTATGGGGCCCGGGGCCGGTCGCGGCCGTTGACCGGGGGTGTGCGGGGCAGGGCGTAGCCGTGGCGCCCTGCGCTTTCCTGAAAGTGCCGGACAGGCTGGCCGACGAGAAGCACGGCCAGGGAGCGTGCCAGCGTCAAGCAATATGTGGCAGGAGAATAATCAGTGAAACGATGGAACCTGGGCGTGGGCGCCGTACTTGTGAGCCTCGCATTGAACGGTGCCCAGGCGGCTGAAATCCATGACGGTCATTCGCATGCTGCCGCCGTCGATGGACGAACCGTGCTGGCGCTCGCACCCGACGAGCGCGCCATGATTCTGGAAGAAATGCGCATGTTCCTGGCAGGCGTGCAGAAAATGACTGCTGCACTCGGCAGGCCGGACATGCCGGCCGTCGCCGAAGCGGCTCGCGACATGGGACAGAGAATGGTGCACGAAGTGCCGCCCGCGTTGCGCACCAAATTGCCGCTGGAATTCCGTCAACTCGGATTCTCGGTGCATCGAGACTTCGATCAGATCGCGCTCGATGCCGAAAACATGAAAGACGTAAGCTACAGTCTCAACCAGCTGTCCGGTGCGCTGCAGAAATGCGTGAGTTGCCATGCGACATACCAGATCCGGTCGCCGGCACTCGACGGCCTGCACGACAAGGACTGAACGATTCCGAATGGGGCGGCGGCGGGTGGGCTCGACGCCCGCATGCCGGCGGCGTGCGCCAGCAGGGCGTAAGACGCATTTCTCCTTCAACGCATTTACCATATCCGCAATTGCAGACTGACGCAGAGGCGGGCGAAGGAAGAATGCCATGAAACTGACTTTCCTCGGCGCGGCGCGCGAAGTCACCGGCTCGAGCTATCTGGTCGAGACCGACGGCCTGCGCTTCCTGGTCGACTGCGGCATGTTCCAGGGAGGGCGCGAGACGCGCGCCAAGAACCAGCGCGCGTTCTCCTTCGATCCGGCGACCGTCGATTTCGTCCTCCTCACCCACGCCCATATCGATCATTCGGGCCTGCTGCCGCGGTTGGTCGCGCTGGGATTCAAGGGGACGATCCACACCACCCGTGCCACCTGCGACCTGCTGGCGGTGATGCTGCCGGATTCCGCACACATCCAGGAAAAGGAGGCCGAGTCCGACACGCTGCGGCGCTTCCGCTCCGGCCTCCGGCGCGACCGCGCGCGCGGCGGCCCGGATACCGCGCCGCTCTATACCGTGGCGCAGGCGCAGGCGAGCCTGAAACGGCTGAATCCGGTGGACTACGACCTGGAGATCGCGCCGCATCCGCGCGTGCGCTGTACCTTCCGCGACGCCGGCCACATCCTCGGTTCGGCCATCGTCGAGGTGTGGGTCGAGGAAGGCGGCAAGCGGCGCAAGATCGTCTTCTCCGGCGACCTCGGCCAGCCGGCGAGACCGCTGTTGCGCGACCCCACGCCGATCCTGGATGCCGATTACCTGCTGGTGGAATCGACCTACGGCGACCGCGATCACAAGAGCCTGGAGGCCACGCAGGACGAACTGGTCGAGGCGGTGACCGATACCCTGGAACGCAAGGGCGGCAACGTCGTGGTACCGGCCTTCGCCGTGGGACGCACGCAGGACATGCTCTACCTGTTTGCCGACCTGACGCGGCAGGGCCGCCTTCCGAAGCTGTCCGTGTTCGTCGATTCGCCCATGGCCACCGCGGCGACGCAGATCACCTACCGGCACATGGCACTGCTCGACGCCGAGACGCATGCGCTGATGGGCAGGGGCGGCGGGGCGCAGTATTTCCGCAAGCTCGATTTCGTCGAGGACGTGGAAGAATCGAAGGCGCTCGACCGCATCACCGGCGGTGCCGTGATCATCTCCGCCAGCGGCATGTGCGAAGCGGGCCGCATCAAGTTCCACCTGCGTTCCAACCTGCCGCGCCACGAATCGAGCGTGCTCATCACCGGCTTCCAGGCCGCCGGTACCTTCGGTCGCCGGCTGGTCGACGGCGCGAAGCGCGTCCGTCTCCTGGGCGAGGACATCCCCGTGCGCGCCGACCTTTACACTCTGGGCGGGCTGTCGGCGCACGCGGACCGTACGGCGCTGCTGAACTGGCTGGGACATTTCCGCAGCAAGCCGCGCCGGGTCTTCGTGGTGCACGGCGAGGAAACGGTGGCGACCGGCTTTGCCGGCACCCTGAAAGCCCAATTCGGCTGGGATGCGCAGGCGCCGCAGCCGGGTCAATCCGTCCTGCTCGACTAGGCGGCGTGCGGATGACGGTGCCGACTGTTCGCCGGATTCTCTTGCACGTACTGTGTGCGGGCCTGCTGGGCCATGCGCATGCGGCTTCGATCAGCGAGTGGGAAGGCTGCAGCGCGATTCCGGCCGATGCGGAACGACTGGCCTGCTACGATCGCGTTTCGGGACGCGCGCAGCCCGAAGCGGCAGCCGTTACCCCGGCTGCGGGCAGAACGGCGGCGCCTGCGCCGGAGCCCGTCGCCGGCGGGCCCGCGCCGGCGGAACCCGGGCTGCTTTCGGCGCTGTCCCGCCACTGGGAACTCGACGACGCGGCCAAGCAGGGCGCCTTCCTGTTCAGGCCGCACCACCCCAACTATTTCCTGCCGGTCAAGTACAGCAGCGCACCCAACAACACGCCGTTCCAGGCGGCGTTCGTCCAGCCCGATCAGGGGCTCGATACCATCGAGGCCGAGTTGCAGCTGAGCTTCAAGATCAAGGCGATGGAGGGGGTGATGGGGCACGACAATCTCGACCTGTGGTTCGGCTACACGGCCACGTCGTTCTGGCAGGCCTACAACCAGAGCATTTCCTCGCCGTTCCGCGAGACCAACTACGAACCGGAAGCGATGCTGGTGTTCCGCACGAACTACGCGATCGCGGGGTTTCGCGGCCGCTTCCTCAACCTGGGACTGGTGCACGAGTCGAACGGTCGCCCGGGCGGACTCTCGCGCAGCTGGAACCGCGCCTATGCCCAGTTCGGCTTCGAGCGCGGCAATCTGGCCCTGCTGATCCGCCCGTGGTATCGCCTGCCCGAAAGCGCCGCGGACGACGACAACCCCGACATCGAGGACTACATGGGACACGGCGATGTGCTGGCGGTTTACAGCAAGGGCCGCAATGCCTATTCCCTGCTGCTGCGCAACAACTTCAAATCGCCGAATCGGGGCGCGATGAAGCTGAACTGGAGCTTTCCGCTGGTCGGGCGGCTGAAGGGCTACGTGCAGTATTTCAATGGCTACGGCGAGTCGCTGATCGATTACAACTACCGGCAGCAGACGCTCGGCCTCGGGGTGAGCCTGACCGAAGGCATGTAGCTCAGGGTTGTTTCGGCGGCGCCCGTTCCAGCAGTTCGCGCACGTATTTCGCCGGGATCGCGTAGCTGATGCCGGACGGCGCGGAGAGCGCCGCTTCCTTGGCGCCCTTCACGTACACCGAATTGACCACGCCGAGCACTTCGCCGGTGTCGGGGTGCCACACCGGGCTGCCGCTGTTGCCGGGATAGGCGACCGCGTCGAGTTCGAACACCGAATAGGTGTCGTTGGCCTGTTTGAGCGCACGGGCATTCAACTGGAAAGCGTGTTGCACCGGCGTGTAGATGGGGATGATGGCGGCGAGGCCGGCGCGGTGGGTGGAGGCATTGAGGCCGAGGATGGAGCCGATGGGATAGCCGGTGAAATACAGCTGCCAGCCTTCGCGCACGCGGTCGGAGTCGCCCAGCCTGAGCGCCGGCAGCGGGTCGCCCTCGATCTCCAGCAGCGCCAGGTCGCGTGCGCGGTCGAGCGCGACGAGCCGGGCCTGGCGGACGTTCATCTGACGATCGCGCCCGACGAACACGGCGAAGCTCTCGTTCTTCTCGCTGTCCAGCGGCTTGTCGAAGATGTGCGCGCAGGACACCACGCGGCGGCCATCGAGCACGGCAAAGCCGGTCCCCTGCAGGTTGGCCCGGGGGCTGCCGGTGGGCTTGTAGGTGCCGACGCCGACCACCCCGGGCTTGATGAGGGGTAGCATGTCGGCCACGTCGGCCCGCACCGGGGCGGCGGCCCACAGCAGCAGGCACGCAAGCAGGCAGGTACGCCATTTGCTGAGAACCCGGGCGACCCGGCCGGGCGCGTGTCCCTGCATCGTCATGCGAATTCGATACAATCCGGGCGGCAACAAAGACTTTCTATTCATAGGGGAATCCAGAATGAGCGTTGTGGCGGTTGTGGGGCTGGGCTACGTGGGCCTGCCTCTGGCGGTGGAATTCGGCAAGAAAATGACCACCATCGGCTACGACCTGTCGGTCGAGAAAATCGAGCACTACCGTCGATTCTGCGACCCGACCGGCGAAGTTTCAACAGACGACCTCAAGGCCGCCACCCGGCTGACGGTCAGCACCGACCCCGCCACCCTGGCCCAGGCCGATTTCATCATCGTCGCCGTGCCTACGCCGGTGGATGACGCGCACATTCCCGATTTCTCCCCGCTGGTCGGTTCGTCGACCACCGTAGGCAAGCACATGAAGAAGGGCGCCACGGTTGTCTACGAATCCACGGTCTATCCCGGCGCCACCGAGGAAGTCTGCATCCCCCTGCTGGAAAAGCACTCCGGCCTGAAGTGGAAACAGGATTTCCACGTCGGCTACTCGCCCGAGCGGGTCAACCCCGGCGACAAGGAACGCACGATCACCAAGATCGTGAAGGTCGTCTCCGGCGACGACGGCCCGACCCTGGATAAAGTGGCCGAACTGTACGGCTCGGTGATCACCGCCGGCGTGCACCGCGCGTCCAGCATCAAGGTGGCCGAGGCCGCCAAGGTCATCGAAAATACCCAGCGCGACCTCAACATCGCGCTGATGAACGAACTCTCGCTGATCTTCCACCGCCTCGGCATCGACACGCTGGAAGTGTTGAAGGCCGCCGGCACCAAATGGAACTTCCTGCCCTTCCGCCCGGGCCTCGTGGGCGGCCACTGCATCGGCGTCGATCCCTACTACCTCACCCACAAGGCCGACATGCTCGGCTACCATCCGCAGGTCATCCTCGCCGGCCGCCGCATCAACGACGGCATGGGCGCCTACGTGGCGCAGGAAACGGTGAAGAACATGATCGCCAACGGCGTGCAGGTGAAGGGCGCCAAGGTCAACGTGCTGGGCCTCACCTTCAAGGAAAACTGTCCCGACCTGCGCAACTCCAAGGTCGTCGACGTCATCCGCGAACTGCAATCCTTCGGCTGCGACGTCCACGTGCACGACCCGCTCGGCGAGGCGAAGGAGGCCGAACACGAATACGGCATCACGCTCACCGCGTGGGATGCGCTGCCCGAGTGCGACGCGCTGGTGGCGGCGGTGTCGCACACGGCCTATCTCGAAAAATCCTTTGCCGAACTGACCGCCAGGCTGAAAAAGGGCGGCGCGTTCACCGATGTGAAATCGGCCTACGATCCCGCCGTGGTCAAGGCCGCCGGCTTCACCCTCTGGAGGCTTTGATGCCCGCTGCGTTCGACGCGCTGAAAACCCGGCTGCAGGCCGAGCCGAAGACCTGGCTGGTCACCGGTGCCGCCGGCTTCATCGGCTGCAATCTGGTCGAGGCGCTCCTGCTGCTTGGCCAGAAGGTCGTCGGGCTGGACAACTTCGCCACCGGCCACGAGAAGAACCTGGCGCAGGTGCAGGCCAGTGTCGGGGCAGAGCGCTGGGCCAATTTCCACTTCAAGCGCGGCGACATCCGCGATCTCATCACCTGCCATCAGGTCTGTGCGGGCGTCGACTACGTGCTGCACCAGGCCGCGCTCGGTTCGGTACCGCGCTCGCTGGAAGACCCGCTATCGACCCACGCATCGAACAACACCGGTTTTCTCAACATGCTGGTCGCGGCGCGCGATGCGAAGGTGAAACGCTTCGTCTACGCCGCGTCGTCGTCCACCTACGGCGACCATCCCGGCCTGCCCAAGGTCGAGGACGTCATCGGCAAGCCGCTGTCGCCCTATGCCGTGACCAAGCTGGTAAACGAGCTCTACGCCGACGTGTTCGGCCGTTGCTACGGCACGGAGTCCATCGGCCTGCGCTATTTCAACATTTTCGGACGCCGCCAGGACCCCAACGGCGCCTATGCCGCCGTGGTACCGAAATGGGTGGCGAGCATGATCGCGAACGAGCCGGTCTACATCAACGGCGACGGCGAGACCAGCCGCGACTTCTGCTATATCGACAACGTCATCCAGGCCAACCTGCTGGCGGCCACCGCCACGCATCCCGAAGCGGCGAACCAGGTCTACAACGTCGCCGTCGGCGATCGCACCACGCTGAACCAGCTGTATGAGGCGATCCGCGTCAATCTGGCGACGCGTTTCCCGCACCTGGCGAATGCCAGGCCGGTGTACCGCGATTTCCGCGCCGGCGACGTGCGCCACTCGCTGGCCGATATTTCCAAGGCGAAAACCCGTCTGGGCTACGAGCCGACGCATCGCATCGGCGAAGGGCTGGCCGAGGCGATGGACTGGTACGTCGCGGATCTGGGCTGAATTTGCGACACACCGTGACCGGTGTTCATTTTGCGCCGGGCTGAGGCTGCATGGCGGGCAGGGGGTACCTTGCAAAGATGGCTTTCACGGCAGCATCGATCGTCGATTGCAGCTTGTCCTGTTTTTCCTGCGTCACGGCACCCGACGCGACGCCCTCCCAGACCAGCTGCTTGCGCGCCGCATCGACCACGTCGATGTTCAGCGTGCCCTCCTGATATGGCATCGCGGTGGTCTGGTCGACGTACACCGGCCATGCGCCGTACATGCCGCGGCGATAGCCGTAATAGCCGCCCCGTGCCACGCTGATGCCGACCACCGGAGTCGGCGCGGTCGCCACACGCATTTTCTCGGTTATCGCTGCGTTGAAATTGACCAGCAGTTGCGGCTGGTCGGTCACCAGACGCATGCCGCGCGCCTCCATTTCCCGCTGGGTGGCCGACTTCAGACGCTGCGACACGATGCTCTGATACCCCTCCCGGTCGGTCCCGAGGGGGGTGGCAAAGGCAAAAGTCCGGTATTGCGCGAAATCGGTGGAGGCATCGTAGTCGGTACGGACCTCCGGCCCGCTGGTGGCACACCCGCCCAGGCCCAGAAAAACTGCTGCCAGCAAGCCGGCCGGCAATCGGGTCATCAATCGGGCTTTCATGTCTTGTCTCCCTCGGGGTTTGCAGGTTTGCGCCCAGTATAAATCCCGGCGTGGCGGCAGACATGCGCCGGATGCGGGGCCGTCGTGATCCGGCATAATGTACCGATGCTGTTCCCGCGCGCCCTGCTAGCCCTCGTCTGCCTGTGTGTCGTCGCGACCGTGCGTGCGGGCGAACTCCCGCCCGCGTTCGTCACCGCCCTGCAGCGCGCGGACATTCCCCTGGATCACGTCGCCGTGATCGTCGAACCCGTCGAGGGCGATGCTCCGCTGCTGTCCCACCAGGCCGACGCCGCGATGAACCCCGCGTCGGTCATGAAGCTGGTGACCAGCTTTGCGGCCCTGAACCAGCTGGGGCCGGATTTCATCTGGACAACCGAGGTCTGGACCATAGGGACGCTGAAGGATGGGGTGCTCGACGGCGATCTCGTGATCCGCGGCAACGGCGACCCCTCGCTGACGCTGGAGCGCATGTGGCTGTTGCAGCGCGAATTGCGTGCCCGCGGCGTGCGACACATCCGCGGCAATCTGGTGCTCGATACCAGCCTGTTCGATCTGCCCTATGTCGATCCCGGTGCCTTCGACGGCGACGCCTACGCGCCGTACAACGCGCCGCCGGGGGCGCTGGTCGCCAATTTCAACGCCGTCGCCCTGCGGCTGAAGCCGCACGATCGCGAGGTGCTGATCGTGCCCGAGGTCGCCTTGCCCGGCGTCGTCCTGCGGGCGCAACTGGCGCTGACCGAGGAGACTGCGTGCAACGGCTGGCGCGATGCGCTCACGCCGGTTTTTGACGACGCCGCGCATGGCGAACTGGTGATCAGCGGCCGTTATCCGCGCGGCTGCGGCGAGCAGGCGTGGCCGCTCAACCTGTTCGAGCCGGCAGCGACCTTCGATCTGATCTTCCGCAGCCTGTGGGCGGAATCCGGCGGCCGGCTCGACGGCCGCACGCTGGCGGGCCGTGCCCCGACGCAGCCGCCGCTGCTGACGTTCGCGTCGGAACCGCTGGCCGACGCCCTGCGGCGGCTCAACAAATATTCCAACAACCTGATGGCGAAGAATCTCTTCCTCACCTTGGGGGCCGCCGCCTACGGGCCGCCGGCCACGCCGGAAAAGGGCGTGCGCGCCGTGCGCGAGGCGCTCGCCAGGCAGGGCATCGCCACCGACAAGCTGGTGCTGGAGAACGGTGCGGGCCTGTCGCGCATCGAGCGCGTCAGCGCGAATCTGCTCAACCAGTTGCTGCGCGCGGCCTGGCGCAGTCCGCTGTTTTCCGAATTCGAGTCGGCCCTGCCCATCGTCGCGCTCGACGGCACCCTGAAGCGCCGTTTCAACGGCAGCCTCGCGGCCGGTCGCGCGCATCTCAAGACCGGCACCCTGCGCGACGTGAGCGCTCTTGCCGGTTATGTGCTGACGGCCCGTGGCCGGCGCGTCGCGCTCGTCATGCTGGTCAACCATGCCGATGCGGCGCGTGCCGGCGACGCGCAGCGCGTCCTGCTCGAATGGACCTGGGCCGATGACGTCCGCTGAATTGCCCGACTGGGCGCGCTGGGTCGCGCAGGACGCCGACGGCACCTGGTGGGCCTACGAGGCGGAACCCAACGAGCAGGATCGCGGCTGGTACGAGAACGAGGTCGGTCGCATCCGGCGTCTGGAAAAGGCCGCGCCCCCCGCCGACTGGCAGGCGACGTTGACGCGCGTGCGCTGAACTACGGGAGGGCGCGCATGACGAAGCGCGCCAGCACGGCGTCGCCATCCAGCAAGCTCAGCGATTCGCCGTCGATCCGGTAGGCGCGGGTGCGCGCATAGGCGTCGAGCAGCGCGGCTTCCTGCGCCATCATTGCGGGCGGACAGGCCATGCGGGTGCTGGCAAGCGGGCCGATGCCCAGTTCGCCGCGCGCGCCCAGGGTATAACTGCCCATCAGCTTGTTGCAGCCGCTGCCGCCGCTGGCCCGGCCTGCGAGCAGGAGCAGGTAGGCCTCGCGTTCGCCGGGCTCTACGCGGGCCGGCTGGCCGCCGACCGCGGCCAGCTTCCAGTAGGTGTTCTCCAGCGGCGTGGCCGGCGCGGCATCCTGCATGCGCTGGAGCACCATGTTGGCCTGTCCCTCGCCGAACGCGGGCAGCGTGCCCGCGTACAGCACTTCGCCGCCGCCCTCGATGAGGGTTGCGCGCAGCAGGTAGCGATGTCCCGGCCGGAGGTCGTCCGGATGGTAGGGCAATTCGAACGCCAGCGGGGGCTGGCGCCCGTGCGTGGGCAGCGCAAGCCGGGCAAGCCGTGTGCCGCGCGCGGCCGGCGTGGCGTCGTCGAGAAGTTCGACGGTCAGCGTGGCATCGGCGGGCAACGGAACGGCAACTGAGGGACTGACGCTGCCCGAGATGCGGTCCAGCGGCGCCGCGAAGGCGGAGGCGGCGGTCACAAGCGCGAGCAGGGCGAGGCGCGGCAGCATGCGGGGCAGGGCCTAGGGTGCGCCGCTGCCTTCGGCGATCTGGTGCGTCCAGGCCATGGCTTCGATTTCCGCTTCGGTGAGGTCGGAGAGCTTGAGTCCGCCGCACGTCTCCAGGCCGGCCAGCGTACGGCTGAGGTCGTGATGCTCGACGCTTTCCACCACGTCGAGCAGGCTGCCGAGTTCGCCTTCGCGGCGCAGCAGGGCGGCGGCCAGGCGATCGCCGAGATTGAGTTCGCGGACGATGTCGGGCAGGGGCTTGCCGATCACGTTCTCGATCAGCGACAGGATGCCGGTCATGAAGGCCCCCTCGCGCAGCTCGGCGTCGCCGCCACGGCGCTGGGCGAGCAGTTCCATCATGCGGCCGCGGGTGGCCGCCATCAGCAGCAGCGGGCTCGGATAGGCGGTATTTTCCTGCAGGGTGAACATCAGCAGTTGCAGCCAGCGCTGCAGTTGCTTGCGCCCGAGCAGGGTGATCGCCTGGGCGACGGTGGCGATGCGGCGACCGGAGCCGCTACCGGCCGAGTTCACCAGGCGCAGCAGGTTGTAGGTGAGGTTGGGGTTCTGCTTGAACACCTGTTCGATCTGCACGGTGTCGGCATCCGCCAGGACCAGGTCGAGCAATTCGAGCAATGCCAGTTGCGCGGGGTTGGCGCGCCTGGCCGAGAGTACCGCCGGCCTGGCAAAGTAATAGCCCTGGAACAGTTCGAATCCGAGTTCCAGGCAGTAGCGGGCCTGCTCGGCGCTGTCGACTTTCTCCGCCAGCAGCTTCACCGGCCATTTGCGCAGCCGGCCGACGATGGCGCGCAGCTCGTCCTGCGTGTGCAGCAGCAGATCGATCTTCACGATGTCGACCAGCGCGAGCAGCGGCGTGTAGTGATCCGCGTAGACGAAATCGTCCAGCGCGAGCATGAAACCCTGCTGCTTGAGCAGGCGGCAGCGCTCGACGATGGCCTCGGTGATCTCGATGGTTTCGAGCATTTCCAGCACCACCTGCGAGCGCGGGAGGATCTCGATCAGGTCGGACAGCAGCATCTCGCCGCTGACGTTGATGAAACCCAGGTGCGGACCGAGCACCGCCTGCACGCCCATTTCGCTGAAGGCGTGGTGGATGACGCTGGCGGTGGCCTGCATGTCGTCGGTGACGCCGGCGGCACGCGTGTGGCCGGTGCGGAACAGCAATTCGTAGGCGACGATGCGCTGCTCGCGGTCGAGGATGGGCTGGCGGCCGAGGAAAATTTCGTTGCTGGCCATTTCAGAGCCCCAGCGTATCCCACAAGGCATCGATGCGCGCCTTGACGGCGGCATCCATGACGATGGGCGTGCCCCATTCGCGGTGGGTTTCGCCCGGCCACTTGTTGGTGGCGTCGATGCCCATCTTGCTGCCCAGGCCGGATACGGGGCTGGCGAAATCGAGATAGTCGATGGGGGTGTTCTCGACCAGCAACGTGTCGCGCGCCGGGTCGACGCGCGTGGTCAGCGCCCACATCACTTCCTTCCAGTCGCGCACGTTCACGTCGTCGTCGGTGACGAGGATGAACTTGGTGTACATGAACTGGCGCAGGAAGGACCACACGCCGAACATCACGCGCTTGGCGTGGCCGGGGTAGCTCTTCTTCATCGAGACCACGGCCATGCGGTAGGAGCAGCCTTCCGGTGGCAGGTAGAAATCGACGATCTCGGGGAACTGCTTCTGCAGCAGCGGCACGAACACCTCGTTCAGCGCGACGCCGAGGATGGCCGGCTCATCGGGCGGCTTGCCGGTATAGGTGCTGTGGTAGATGGGGTCGCGGCGCATCGTGATGCGCTCGACCGTGAACACCGGGAAGGTTTCCTGTTCGTTGTAGTAGCCGGTGTGGTCGCCGTACGGGCCTTCCAGCGCGGTTTCGCCGGGATGGATCACGCCTTCGAGCACGATCTCGGCGGACGCCGGCACCTGCAGGTCGTTGCCGATGCATTGCGTCACCTCCGTCTTCGCGCCGCGCAGGAGTCCGGCGAACTGGTATTCGGAGAGCGTGTCGGGTACCGGCGTGACCGCACCGAGGATGGTCGCCGGGTCGGCGCCCAGCGCGACCGCGACCGGGAAGGGCTGGCCGGGATGCGCCTGCTGGAATTCGCGGAAATCCAGCGCGCCGCCGCGGTGGGCCAGCCAGCGCATGATGAGCTTGTTGCGCCCGATCACCTGCTGCCGATAGATGCCGAGGTTCTGCCGCTTCTTGTGCGGACCGCGCGTGACGGTGAGGCCCCAGGTCACCAGCGGCGCGACGTCGCCCGGCCAGCAGTGCTGGATGGGCAGACGCGACAGGTCCACCGCCGTCCCTTCGAGCACGACGTCCTGGCACGGCGCGTTCTTCACTTCCTTCGGTGCCATGTTGAGCACCTGCTTCAGCACCGGCCATTTTTCCCACGCGTCGCGCAGGCCCCTGGGCGGTTCGGGTTCCTTGAGATAGGCCAGCAGCTTGCCGACTTCGCGCAGCCGCGACGGGTCGTCCTCGCCCATGCCGAGGGCCACGCGTTTCACCGTGCCGAACAGGTTCGCCAGTACCGGGATCGTATGTCCCTTCGGCTTTTCGAACAGCAGGGCCGGGCCGCCGGCGCGCAGCACGCGGTCGGCGATCTCGGTCATCTCCAGGTTCGGATCGACTTCGACGCCGATGCGCTTCAGTTCGCCCAGCTGTTCGAGTTGCGCAATGAAATCGCGCAGGTCGCGGTAGATCATCGGGTTGCGCGCAGGGGTGCGCTGCGGGTCAGCTGATGTACTCGAACAGGGTCACCACCTTGGTGACGCCGGCCGTGGTGCGCGCGATCTCGGTTGCGGCCTCGGCCTCGGCCTGGGTGACCAGGCCCATGAGATAGACCACGGCGGACTCGGTCACGACCTTGATCTTGGTGCCGGGCACGCGGTCGTCGCGGAGCAGGCGCGTCTTCACCTTGGTGGTGATCGATACGTCGTTGGCGTCCGACGTCAGCGAGGTCACGCCGGAGATGCTGAGTTCGTTGAACACGGTGCGCACGTCGGGAATGCCCTTCACGACCTCGGCCGCGCGCGCGCGCAGCGCCTCGTCGGGAACCTGGCCGGTGAGCAGAACCTGGCGGTTATAGCTGGTCGCGGAGATGTTGTCGGTCTTCTGGGGGAGGGCTTCGCGCAGGCTGGTCAGTGCGCGCAGCTCGATTTCCTGGTCGCTGACGTAGACCCCGGCGGTACGACGGTCGAGCGCGACCGAGGTGCCGACAGCGGCGGCGCCGACGACGGCCGTTGCGCAGCCCTGCAACTGGGCGATCGCCAGGCCGGCGAGCGCAAGGGCAATCAGGGAAACGGGGTTCGGTTTGTTCACTCTTCGACTCCTAGTAAGACGCTGTCCACCGCATCGCACAGGCAATGGATGGTCAGCAGATGGATTTCCTGGATGCGCGCCGTGGATTCGGCGGGCACGCACAGGAAGACGTCGGCGTCGGTCATTTGTTCCGCAAGGCTGCCGCCGCTGCGGCCCGTGAGCGCGACGATGTGGATGTTGCGCGCCCGGGCGGCCTGCACCGCCTGCAGCACGCTGGGCGAATTGCCGCTGGTCGAGATCGCCAGCAGTACGTCGCCCGGCTGGCCCAGCGCCTTCACCTGGCGCGCAAAGATCTGGTCGTAGGCGTAGTCGTTGGCGATCGAGGTCAGCGTCGAGGTGTCGGTGGTCAGGGCGAGGGCGGCAAGGCCCGGACGCTCCTGTTCGAACCGGTTGATCATGGTCGCCGCGAAGTGCTGGGCGTCGGCAGCCGAACCGCCGTTGCCGCAGGCGAGGACCTTGTTGCCTTCCGCCAGCGCGTGCACGATCAGGCGGGCGGCATCCTCGATGCCGGGCGCCAGCAGGGCGGAAGCGTCGAGCGCGGACTGTGCGGAGGTCTGGAAATGGCCGAGGATGCGGTCGTTGAGCGGCATGGGCCGGGATTATCCCATATCGTCGAAGGCGTTCTGCAACCAATCCGGTTGGGCGCCGTCTCGCATCGAGACGACGTCGAAGCGGCAAGGCGGCAGCGACTTCAGGGTGCCGAGGTATTGCCGCGCGGCGGCCAGCAGTTTCCGCTGCTTCGCCGGGGTGACGCTGGCGATGCCGTCGCCGAAGTCGCGGCGGTTGCGCAGCCGGACCTCGACGAAGACCAGCGTGTCCCGGTCCCGCATGACGAGGTCGATCTCGCCGAAGCGGCAATGCCAGTTGCGCGCCACCGGTGTCAGTCCCTGTGCGGCGAGGTAGGCTTCGGCGTGCGCTTCGGCAGTCTGGCCCAGCAAGCGTTTCAACATCTGCGACAATGCGGAACATGAACGATGTGTCCCATCATACCCCGCTGCCGCCCGCGCTCTACGTCGTCGCCACGCCCATCGGCAATCTGGGCGACATCACCCTGCGGGCGCTCGATACGCTGACGCGCGTCGAGCACGTCGCGGCGGAGGACACGCGTGTCTCGGGCGCACTGCTGGCGCATTTCGGCATCAGGAAGATCCTCGTCTCCATACGCGAGCACAACGAGCGCGAGGCGGCCGAACGCGTGATCGCGTGGATCGCGGCCGGCGCTTCCGTGGCCTACATGTCGGATGCCGGCACGCCGGCGATCTCCGATCCGGGCGCGCGGCTGGTTGCGGCCGTTCGTGCAGCGGGTCTGCCCGTCGTGCCGGTCCCCGGCGTGGCCGCGGTGACGACGGCGCTGTCCGCGGCCGGCGTCGAATCCGCAACCTGGTTGTTCCAGGGTTTCCTGCCGCCCAAACCGGGTGCGCGCCGTGCCGTGCTGCAATCGTTGACCACCCTGCCGTCTGCGCTCGTGTTCTACGAGGCGCCGCATCGCATCGAGGAAACCCTGGCCGACATGGCCGCGGTGTTCGATGCGGCGCGCCCGGTCACCCTTGCGCGCGAGCTCACCAAGAAATTCGAATCCATCGTCACCCTGCCGCTGGGCGAGGCAACGGCCTGGCTGGCAGCCGACCCCAATCACGTGCGCGGGGAATTCGTCGTCATCGTGCATGCGCCGCGCGAAGCAGCCGCTGCCGCCGACCCGGAAGCCCTGCGCGTGCTCGACATCCTGGCAGGCGAGTTGCCGCCGACGCTGGCGGCCAAGCTGGCGGCTAAAATCACCGGACGTACCAAGGCCGAGCTCTACCAGATGTCGCTCGCCCATAAACCGACTTCCGACTCATGACCGACACGCTGACCCTCACCCGTCCCGACGACTGGCACATCCATTTCCGTGACGGCGCCGCCATGCAGAGCGTGCTGCCCGACACCGCGCGCGTGTTCGGCCGCGCGATTGCCATGCCCAACCTCAGGCCGCCGGTGCTTGGCGTCGACGATGCAGCCGCCTACCGCGCGCGCCTGCTGGCTGCCGTGCCAGCGGGGTTGCACTTCGAACCGCTGATGACGCTCTACCTTACCGACAACACCCGGCCGGAGGAAATCGTGAAGGCGAAGCAGAGCGGCTTCGTGCATGCGGTGAAGTACTACCCCGCGGGCGCCACGACCAATTCCGATTCCGGGGTCACCGCGCTTCCGCGTGCCTACAAGGCCATCGCCGCCATGGAAGAGGTCGGCATGCCGCTGCTGCTGCATGGTGAGGTCGTCGACGCCGACGTCGACGTGTTCGACCGCGAGGCGGTGTTCATCGAACGCCATCTTGTCCGGTTGATGCAGGATTTCCCGCGCCTGAAGATCGTGCTCGAGCACATCACCACCCGGCAGGCGGCGGAGTTCGTGGCGGCCGCGCCGGTCAATGTCGGTGCAACCATCACGGCGCATCACCTGCTGTACAACCGCAACGCCATGTTCAAGGGCGGGATTCGTCCGCACTTCTATTGCCTGCCCGTCATCAAACGCGAGACGCACCGCCAGGCGCTGGTGGCGGCGGCGATTTCGGGCAGCCCCAAGTTCTTCCTCGGCACCGATTCCGCGCCGCACGCAGTTGGCGCCAAGGAAGCCGCCTGCGGCTGTGCCGGCATCTATACCGCACATGCGGCCCTGGAGCTGTACGCCGAAGCCTTCGAGGACGCTGGCGCGCTCGAGCGGCTGGAAGCCTTCGCCAGTTTCCACGGCGCGGATTTCTACGGCTTGCCGCGCAATGCGGACACGGTCACCCTGCGCCGCGTGCCCTGGGAGGTCCCGGCCAGCCAGGGGCTGGGCGACGCCAGCCTGGTTCCCCTGCGCGCAGGCGAACCGGTGCGCTGGCGCGTGGCCTGACGCGGCGCCGGCAGTCCGGCAAGAAAAACGGCAGACATTTCGTGTCTGCCGTCAGCGGAAGCGAGCCAGCACTTCCAGGAGGCGCGTGGCCTTGCGCCACGCGGAGGAGACTTTAGGGGAACGCCGGTATCGTCGGCTCCATGCCCGAACTCATGGCCTCGGGATGATGCGAGGCGACCAGCCTGCGGATGTCCTCGACCCGCCCTGCGGGGGTGTCGACCATCATCAGGAGGTGACCGGCGGCGATCGCCGATTCGAAGGATTTCAGGCGCGAATTGGGGATGGAGCTGGCGACCATGCTGGCGACCCAGGCACCGAAGGCCGCGCCGATCAGCGCCGTGAGCAGAATGGTCACGAGTTCCAGGTCGACGCCGGCGGGCGGAAAGAACACCGCCACCAGGCCCGCGACGATGCCGATGCCGCCGCCAACGGCCAGGCCCGTCTCGGCGCCGTGGACGAAATCGGATTTCTGCAGGATCGAGGCCTCGTTCAGCCCGGACAGCGGCAGGCCATCGCGCGCCATCACATGAATATGCCTGTCCTCGATGCGGGCGAGCAGCAGGGCGTCGCGAATCTGTCGGGCGCTTGGTGCGTCCGGCACCATGAAGTACAAACGTCGTCTCATGATGGCCTCCTGAACGATACGTCCGGATATCCTTTGCTTAGCAAATCGCCCGGGCGAGTCAAGGCGGCATTTATAATGGACGCGGGAAAGTCGGCCAGGCAGCCGCTGCCGCGCAAGCGGGAGAGGAAAGTCCGGGCTCCACAGAGCAGGATGACGGCTAACGGCCGTACGCCGCGAGGCGAGGAACAGGGCCACAGAGACGAGTAAACCCCTTCGGGGGTGGACGTGAAACGCGGTAACCTCCATCCGGAGCAACACCAAATAGGCGGACGATGACGCGGCTCGCCGAGTCCGCGGGTAGGTGGCTCGAACCGGTCAGCAATGACCGGTCTAGAGGAATGGCTGTCCACGACAGAACCCGGCTTATCGGTCGGCTTTCCCACTTCTTATTTATATCAATGGCTTAGGGTTTTTTCCTAAAATCTAGCGAAAAATTAGCCGCTAAGCATCGGTTTTTCCAGAAACTTATCCACACCCCCTGACCACCCCTAAGTCTTTGAGACATAGGGGTTTTTTTGCGTCCGTCGTATTGACCCCCCCAAAACTATCCCCTATAGTGGGTGCAAGTGGTGATTGGTGGGAAGTTGTGGGAGAATTCGCCCCGCCCATCGAGGCCAGATTATTAAAGGAAGAGACATGTTCAGGGGGGTGGCGACAGTCAGTCTGGATAGCAAGAGCCGGCTCGTGGTGCCGGCGCGCTATCGCGACGCCCTTCTGGTGAACGGCGGCGGCCGGGTCGTGGTCACGGCCGATCCCACGCAATGCCTGCTGCTGTATCCCCTGCCCGAATGGGAGCCGATCGAGAAGAAGCTCAACGGGCTGTCCGACTTCAATCCGCGTACCCGCAGTCTCAAGCAACTGCTCGTCGGCTATGCGCACGACATGGACATGGACGGCGCGGGACGCATTCTGCTCCCCCCCATGCTCAGGAAGTTCGCCGAGCTCGACAAGAACGTGGTCATGGTGGGGCAGGGCGGCAAGATCGAGTTGTGGAACGAGTCGCGCTGGGAGGGCAAGGTCGCCCAGGCGCTGGGCTTTGGCGATGACGATGCATTGCCGCCCGAACTGGAGGGCTTCACGTTGTGACGGAGTCCGCCCATGTGCCGGTGCTGGCACAGGAGGCGGTGGCTGCGCTGGCGATCCAACCGGAGGGTGTCTATGTGGATGCCACCTTTGGGCGTGGCGGACACAGCCGCCTGATTCTGGATCGGCTGGGCCCGGGGGGGCGTCTGATCGCGCTGGATCGCGATCCCGACGCCATCCGTGCCGGCGCGGCCCTGACCGACGCGCGGCTCACGCTGGTGCGGCGCGCGTTTTCGAAATTGGAGGCGGTGCTCGAGGAACTGGGCATCGCGCGGGTGAACGGGATTCTGCTGGACATCGGCGTGTCGTCGCCGCAGCTCGACGACGCGACGCGCGGTTTCAGCTTCCGCTTCGATGCGCCGCTCGACATGCGCATGGATCCGGAAGCGGGCGTGTCCGCAGCGGACTGGCTGGCGACGGCGGCAGAGGAGGAGATCAGTGAAGTCATCCGCGACTACGGGGAAGAGCGGTTTGCTCGACCGATTGCGCGCGCGATTGTTGCGGCACGGCAAAAGGAAGCGATCCGCACAACGGGGCAACTTGCGGACCTCATCGCGGCAACCGTCAAAAAGCGCGAGCCGGGGCAGCACCCCGCAACGCGCAGCTTCCAGGCTTTACGGATTCATCTCAACCGCGAGCTCGAAGAATTGAGCGATGTGCTGCCGCAATGCGTTGACAGATTGCTGCCGGGCGGACGCCTGGCGGTGATCAGCTTCCATTCCCTCGAAGATCGCATCGTCAAGCGTTTCATGCGCGACGAGGCGCTGGGCGAGCAGCCGCCTGCGCGCCTGCCGATTCCTGCGTCCATGCTGAAGCCGGGCCGCCTCAGGCTGGTCGGCCGGGCGCAGCACGCCGCCGCCGCCGAGCTGGCGGCCAACCCGCGCGCGCGCAGCGCGGTACTGCGCGTGGCGGAAAGGATGGCGGATTGAGCCGGCTCAATATCGTTCTCGCCTTCGTGCTGATCGGCTGCGCCCTCGCGGTGGTGCAGGCGCAGCATCGTTCGCGTACCTATTTCGTGGAACTGGAACGCCTGAAGAAGGAAGCGCACGCCCTCGACGAGCAATGGGGGCAACTGCAGCTGGAACAGAGCACCTGGGCCAATCCGGCCCGGGTGGATGCGGTGGCGCGCGAACGCCTGGGGCTGGTCGCGCCGTCCCAGGATCGCATCCACGTCGAGACCCGGGCAGACGCGCCATGAACTATCACTCGCGCAAGCTGCTCAAGCTGCATCTCGCGCCCTGGCGCATGGCCACCGTGGCAGGCCTGCTGCTGGGGGGGCTGATCGTCGTGACCGGACGTGCGTTCTACCTGCAGGGACTCAACACCGACTACCTGCAGGGCAAGGGCGACGCGGTCGCCAACCGCAATCTCACCTTGCCGGCGCACCGTGGCCAGGTCACCGACCGCTATGGCCAGCTGCTCGCCATCAGCACCCCGGTCGAGGCGCTGTGGGCGCGGCCGGCCGATCTCCGGCTGTCGGATGCCCAGCGCGCACATCTGGCGCAGGTCCTCGGCATGCCGAAAGGCGAACTGGAAAAGCGCCTGGTCGGCAGGACGCGCGGGGAATTCAACCTGCGCCGCCCGCTGACGCCGGAGCAGGCCGCCGAAGTGGCCGCGATGGGCGCGCCCGGTCTGGTGCTGCGGCGCGAGTTCCGGCGCTACTACCCGGCGGGCGAAGTGGCGGCGCACGTCGTCGGCTTCACCAATATCGACGACGTGGGCCAGGAAGGCGTCGAGCGCGCCTACCAGAACTGGCTGGCCGGCCGCGCCGGCGAACGCCAGGTGCTGCGCGACCGCCACGGTAATACCATCCGCGACCTGGCGCCGATCAAGACCGCGCAGATGGGCGGCAACCTTGCGCTCTCGCTGGATCTCAAGATCCAGTTCATCGCCCATCGCGAGCTTGCGGCCGCGATCGCCCAGCACAAGGCCAAGGGCGGCAGCATCGTCGTGCTCGACGCCAAGACCGGCGAGATTCTCGCGCTGTCGAACCTGCCCGATTTCAACCCCAACAACCGGCGCGACTACCAGCCGGGCCCGATGCGCAACCGGGCGGTGATCGATACCTTCGAGCCAGGTTCGACCGTCAAGCCCTTCGTCGCTGCGGCCGTGCTGGAACGCGGTCTGGTGAACCCGCAGACGGTGATTCCGACCCCGCCGAACTTCAAGGTCGGGCCCAAGCTGGTCCGCGACGAGCATCCCCACGACAGCCTGACCGTCACCGAAATCATCCAGAAATCGAGCAACATCGGCGCCGCCAAGCTGGCGATGATGCTGACGCCGGAGCAGCACTGGTCGGTCCTCAACCGCGCCGGCTTCGGACAGCTGCCGGGGTCGGGTTTCCCGGGAGAGACGGCGGGCCGGCTGCGCGACTACGCGACCTGGAAACCCGTCGAGCAGGCGACCATGGCTTACGGCTACGGCCTGTCGGTGAGTCTGCTGCAACTGGCGCGCGCCTACATGGCCTTCGCCAACGACGGCGAGGTGATGCCGCTGTCCTTCCTCAAGCGCGAGCCGCAGGAAATCGTCGGCGAACGCGTGTTCTCGCCGGCCATCGCACGCGAGGTGCGGACGATGATGGAAGCAGTCACCCAGGAAGGCGGCACCGGCACCCGCACCCGCGTGCCCGGCTACCGCGTCGCCGGCAAGACGGGCACCGCGCACAAGCTGGTCGACGGCCGTTACGCCCCCGACCGCTACCTGTCTTCCTTCGTCGGCATGGCGCCGGCGTCGAATCCGCGCCTCATCATCGGCGTGACCATCGACGAACCGTCCGACGGCGTGTATTACGGCGGCAGCGTGGCGGGTCCGGTATTCGCCCAGGTCATGGCCGCCAGCCTGCGCCAGCTCGGGCTGCCGCCGGACGCGCCGGAAACCGAGACGCGCATGACGCAGAATCTCGTCGGCCCGGGCGGAGGCGCGTAATGGCGAAATCGCAAGCCAGAACCCGCACGCCCGCCGCACAGGCCATCCGCGAATCCGTGCCGCATATCCTCGAACGCCTGGGCGTGCCGGTCGACGAACTCGTCAACGACAGCCGCAAGGCGGCGCCCGGCGCAGTGTTCGTCGCCTATCCCGGCGAGACGCGCGACGGTCGCGACTTCATCGCGCAGGCCGTTGCGCAGCGCGTCGACGGCGTGCTGTGGGACGCCGACCACTTCCAGTGGGATCCGGCGCTGCCGGTCGCGAATGCCGGCGTGGTCGACCTGCGCCACCGCATCGGCGAAATCGCCGCGCATGTCTACGGCGAACCTTCGCGCGCCCTGCACATGGTCGGCGTCACCGGTACCAACGGCAAGACTTCCGTGGCGCACTGGCTGGCGCAGGCCTGGACCCGGCTCGGCCGCAAGACCGCGATCATCGGCACCGTGGGCAACGGCTTCCCCGGCGCCCTGACGCCCACGCTCAACACCACGCCAGACGCCATCGCCCTGCAGCAGCGGCTTGCCTTCTACCGGCAGCAGGGTGCAGTCGGCTGCGCGATGGAAGTGTCGTCGCACGGGCTCGCGCAGGGACGCGTCAACGGCACTGCCTTCAGGATTGCCGTGCTCACCAACCTGTCGCGCGACCATCTCGACTACCACGGCGACATGGACAACTATGCCGCCGCCAAGGCGCGCCTGTTCGCCTGGCCGGGGCTCGAGTGGGCCGTGCTCAACGTCGACGATGCCTTCGGCCAGCAGCTGGAAATGGAAACCCGGCCGGCGCGCGTCGCCGGCTATGGCTTCGCGCGCGGTGCCGTGGTGGGCGAGAGTCTGCGCCTGTCGCAGGCCGGCCTGCACCTGAAGCTGCGCACCGACTGGGGCGACGCCGAACTCGATGCGCCGCTGCTGGGCCGCTTCAACGCGGCCAATCTGCTGGCCGTGCTGACCACGCTGCTGGTGTCGGACGTGAAACTGGCGGACGCGTGCGCCGCGCTTGCGCAGATCACGCCGCCGCCGGGTCGCATGGAAACCCTGGGCGGTGGTGCACACCCCCTGGTCGTGGTCGATTACGCGCACACCCCGGATGCGCTCGACAAGGTGCTGGCGACCGTGCGCGAAATCGCGGGCGGCGGGCGTCTGATCTGCGTGTTCGGCTGCGGCGGCAACCGCGACCGCGGCAAGCGCCCCTTGATGGGCGAGGCCGCCAGCAAGGCGGCGGACGAAGTCTGGGTCACCAGCGACAATCCGCGCCACGAGGATCCGCAGGCCATCATCGACGACATTCTCGCCGGCGTGTCTGCCGGGGCCAGGAACGCACTGCGCGTCGAACCCGACCGCGCACGTGCCATCTTCGAGGCGATCGGCGGCGCGCATCAGGGCGACGTCGTCCTGATCGCCGGCAAGGGGCACGAGGATTACCAGGAAATCGCCGGCGAACGCCAGCCATTCTCCGACGTCGCGATGGCGAGGAAGGCGCTGGCCGCATGGACATGAATCTGAAACTGTCCGAAGCCGCGGCCATGCTGGGCGTACCGTTTGCCGGTGCCGAGGCCACTGTGCTGCGCGTCGCCACCGACAGCCGGTCGATCCGTCCGGGCGATCTCTTCGTCGCGCTCCGCGGCGAGAAGTTCGACGGCGGTACGTTCGCGGCACAGGCCCTGCAGCAGGGCGCGGTCGGCGTGGTGCTCGACCGGACGCAGGCCCCCGGCCTTGCGCAGGCCATCCGCGTCGACGATACCCGTCTCGCGCTGGGACGGCTCGCCGCCGCCTGGCGCGCCCGCTTCGACCTGCCGGTGGTCGCCGTCACCGGCAGCAATGGCAAGACCACGGTGAAGGAAATGCTGGCCGCCATCCTGCGCATGGAAACCGGCAGCGCCGACGCCGTGCTGGCCACCGAAGGCAATCTCAACAACGACATCGGCCTGCCTCTCATGCTGTTGCGCCTGCGTCCGGCGCACCAGTTCGCCGTGCTCGAAATGGGCATGAACCACGCCGGCGAAATCGACTACCTTACGCGGCTGGCCCATCCCGACGTGGCGCTGGTCAACAATGCCCTCACGGCACACATCGGTTTTCTGGGGTCGGTGGAAGCCATCGCGCGCGCCAAGGGCGAAATCTTCAACGGCCTGTCGGATGCCGGCATCGCCGTCTTCAATGCCGACGACCCGCATGCCGGCCTCTGGCGCGCGGCGAATGCGCATCGCAGCATCGTCGATTTCGGCCTGCATCAGGCCGCCACCGTCGGCGGGCGCTGCCGGCCCCTGGCGTTCGGCACGGCGCTGACCGTGGTCCTCCCCGGCGCCGAACTCGACATCGAGCTGCAGGTGCCCGGCGAACACAACGCGATGAACGCGCTCGCCGCCGCCGCCGCCGCGTTCGCGCTCGACGTCAGCCATCGCAGCCTGGTCGGCGGGCTCTCCGGCTTCGCCGGCGTGAAGGGCCGCTTGCAGCGCAAGCCGGCCCTGCATGGCAGCACCATCATCGACGACACCTACAACGCCAATCCCGATTCGGTGAAGGCGGCGCTCGCGGTGCTCGCCCGGCAACCCGGCAAGAAACTCCTGGTGCTGGGCGACATGGGCGAACTGGGGGCGGACGCCGCCGCGATGCATGCGCAGATCGGTCTTGCGGCGCGCGAAGCCGGCGCCGACCGCCTGCTGGCGCTGGGCGAACTGTCGAAGGAAACCGTCGGCGCCTTCGGCGCGGGCGCCATGCATTTCGAACGCATCGAGGAGCTGCTCGCCGAGCTGGAAAACGCCCTCGACGCCGACACCACCGTGCTGGTCAAGGGCTCGCGCTTCATGCAGATGGAGCGGGTGGTCAACAGTTTCATGGAGACGCACTGACATGCTCTTGTGGCTATTCCAACATCTCGGCCAGGATGTGCGGGCGTTCAATGTCTTCAGCTACCTGACGCTGCGCGCCGTGCTCGCCACCCTGACGGCGCTGACAATCTCCTTCATCGTCGGCCCCGCCGTCATCCGCAAGCTCACGCAGCTGAAGATCGGCCAGTCGGTGCGTACCGACGGTCCGCAGACGCACCTGGTGAAAGCCGGTACGCCGACCATGGGCGGCGCACTGATCCTCGTTTCGGTCGCCGTCACCACCTTGCTGTGGGCGGACCTCACCAACGCGTATGTCTGGATCGCGCTCGCCACCCTGCTCGGCTTCGGCGTCATCGGCTGGGTCGACGACTGGCGCAAAGTGGTGGAAAAGAACTCGCGCGGCCTGCCGTCGCGCTGGAAGTATTTCTGGCAGTCGGTCATCGGGCTCGCCGTCGCGGTGTACCTGTGGCAGAGCGCCAGCCTGCCCGCCCACACCGAACTCATCATTCCCTTCGCCAAGCACGCCACGCTTGCCCTGCCGGCGGCAGGCTTCATCGCCCTGACCTATTTCGTCATCGTCGGCGCCTCCAACGCGGTCAACCTTACCGACGGGCTCGACGGGCTGGCCATCCTGCCGACCGTGATGGTCGCCTCGGCGCTGGCGATCTTCGCCTACGTCGCCGGCAACGCGGTGTTTTCCCGCTATCTGGGGCTGCCGCATATCCCGGGCGCCGGCGAGCTCGCCGTGTTCTGCGCCGCGATGGCCGGCGCGGGCCTCGCCTTCCTGTGGTTCAACGCCTACCCGGCCGAGGTCTTCATGGGCGACGTCGGCGCACTGGCGCTCGGTGCGGCGCTGGGCGTCGTCGCCGTCATCGTGCGTCAGGAAATCATCCTGTTCATCATGTGCGGCGTGTTCGTGATGGAAACCCTGTCGGTGATGATCCAGGTCGCCTCGTTCAAGCTCACCGGCAAGCGCGTGTTCCGCATGGCGCCCATTCACCACCACTATGAATTGAAGGGCTGGAAAGAGAACCAGGTGGTGGTGCGGTTCTGGATCATCTCGATGATGCTGGTGCTCATCGGACTCGCGAGCCTCAAGATCCGATGAACTACGACAGCCTGCAGCTTTCCGGCAAGAAGGTCCTGGTGCTTGGTCTGGGCGACACCGGCCTGTCGTGCGCGCGCTGGCTGGTGGCGCGCGGCGCCGAGGTAAGCGTGGCCGACAGCCGCGCCGCGCCACCGAATGCGGGTCGCCTGGCTGAACTGCTGCCGCAGGTGACGCTGCACGCCGGGCCGTTCGAGGCCGAACGGCTGGCGGCGGCCGAACTGCTGGTGGTCAGCCCCGGCGTGCCACTCGCCGACCCGGCCGTGGCCCACGCCGTCGCCGCGGGCGTCGAGGCGGTCGGCGATGTCGAGCTGTTTGCGCGCGCGCTGCGTGCGCTCAACGCCCAGCGCGCGCATCCCATGCGGGTGATCGCCATCACCGGCAGCAACGGCAAGAGCACCGTCACCGCGATGTGCGGCGACATGTGCCGCATGGCCGGCCTGGAAACCTGCGTGGCCGGCAACATCGGGCTGCCCGTGCTCGACGCGCTGATCGAGATCGAACAGGGTTACGCGAGCGCGCCGCAGGTCTGGGTGCTGGAGCTGTCCTCGTTCCAGCTGGAAACGACGTCCAGCCTCGACGCCGCTGCCGCCACCGTGCTCAATCTGTCGGAAGACCACATGGACCGCTATGCCGACATGGCGGCCTACGCTGCGGCCAAGGCGCGCATCTTCAGTGGCAACGGCGTGCAGGTGCTGAACCGCGACGATGCGCGGTCGATGGCGATGGCACAGCCGGGACGGCACGTCGTGAGCTTTGGCCTCGACCGCTGTCCGAAGGGCGAGAATTTCGGCCTCTGCGAGGACGAACTGTGCCTGGGCGGCGACATGCTGATGCCGATTGCGGCCTTGCCGGTGGCCGGTCTGCACAATGCGGCCAATGCGCTGGCGGCGCTGGCGCTCACGCGTGCGCTCGAGCTGCCGATGGAGGCGCTGTTGCGCGGACTGGCACACTTCCAAGGCCTGCCGCACCGGGTGGAAAAGGTGGCCGAGATCGAAGGCGTCACCTATTACGACGATTCCAAGGGCACCAACGTCGGTGCCACCGAAGCGGCGCTCTACGGCATGGGCGACAGAAAGGCCGTGGTCATTCTCGGCGGCGACGGCAAGGGGCAGGATTTCGCCCCGCTGAAGGCGGCGGTCGAGGCCAACGCGCGCGCCGTGCTGCTGATCGGCCGCGATGCGCCGCTGATCGAAAGCGCCATCGCCGGCAGCGGCATCCCCACGTATGCCGCCGCCACCCTGCCGCAAGCGGTCGCGTCCGCCCAGCGGCTGGCGCATCCGGGCGATGCCGTGCTGCTGTCGCCCGCCTGCGCCAGTTTCGACATGTTCCGCAACTACACGCATCGCGCCGAGGTCTTCGTCGAGGCCGTGAAAAAGCTGGCAGCGGAAAGGGGGCAGGCCTGATGCTGTATACCGCCCGCGCACCCAAGCCCAGCGCCGAACTCGATTTCGGCCTGCTGTGGCTGGCGCTGGGCCTGCTCGCCGTCGGCCTGGTCATGGTGTATTCCGCGTCCATCGCCATCGCCGAGGCGGCGCGCTACACCGGCCACAACGGCAGCTATTACCTGATCCGGCAGGGCATCTTCATCGCGATGGGGATCGGGGTCGGCCTCGCCGCCTTCCAGGTTCCGATGCGTGTCTGGCAACAGGCCGCGCCCTATCTATTCATGGGCGGCCTGCTGCTGCTGCTGGTGGTGCTGATCCCGCACATCGGGCGCGAGGTCAACGGCAGCCGGCGCTGGATTCCGCTCGGCTTCGCCAACCTGCAGCCCTCCGAACTGATGAAATTTCTGGCGGTGCTGTACGCCGCCGACTACACCACGCGCAAGGCCGCCTTCATGCACGACCTGAAGAAAGGCTTCCTGCCGATGGCGGGCGTGATGATGCTGACTGGCGCCCTCCTGCTGCAGGAACCCGACTTCGGCGCCTTCGTCGTGATCATTTCGATCGCCATGGGCACCCTCTTTCTTGGCGGCCTCAACTGGAAGGTGTTCGCCGGGCTGGTCGCGGTGCTGGTGGTCGGTTTCGTGCTGCTGATCGTGACCTCGCCCTATCGCCTGCAGCGCGTGCTCGGCTTCATGGACCCCTTTGCCGATCCCTACGGCAAGGGCTATCAGCTGTCGCACGCGCTGATCGCCTTCGGGCGCGGCGAGTGGTTCGGCCTGGGTCTCGGCGGCAGCATCGAGAAACTGTTCTACCTGCCGGAAGCCCATACCGATTTCCTGCTTGCCGTGATCGCCGAGGAATTCGGCTTCGTCGGCGTGCTGGCAGTGGTGGCCCTGTTCGGCTGGCTCATCGCCAAGGCCTTTCTCATCGGCCGTCGCGCGGCGCAGCTCGAACGCAATTTCTGCGCGCTGGTCGCGCAGGGCATCGGCATCTGGCTGGGCGTGCAGTCGCTCATCAACATGGGCGTGAACGTGGGCCTGCTGCCGACCAAGGGCCTGACCCTGCCCTTCCTGTCCTTCGGCGGCAGCGGCATCGTCGCCAACTGCCTGGCCGTCGCGGTGCTGCTGCGCATCGACTGGGAGCACCGGCAGATGATGCGGGGGAAAACTTTCTGATGGCCACGGCGAACCGTACCCTCATGGTCATGGCCGGCGGCACAGGCGGCCACGTCTATCCGGCGCTCGCGGTGGCCGACGCCCTGCGCGCGCGCGGCTGGGACGTGTTCTGGCTGGGCACGCGCGCCGGGCTGGAGGCGCGCGTGGTGCCTGCCGCCGGCATCGACATGGAATGGGTCGGCATGGGCGGCGTACGCGGCAAGGGCGTGCTGAAGAAAGTGCTGCTGCCGGCCGTGCTGCTGGGCGCCTTCTGGCAGAGCCTGCGCACCATCCTGCGGCGGCGGCCTGACGTGGTGCTGGGCATGGGCGGCTACACCGCATTTCCCGGCGGCATGATGGCGAGCCTGCTGAACCGGCCCCTGGTCGTTCACGAACAGAATTCCATCGGTGGCCTGACCAATCGCGTGCTCGCCTGCCTCGCCGATCGCGTGCTGGTCGCCTTTCCTGCCGCCTTCACGCATGCCGGCGACCGGCCGATTCCGTGTCGCAGGGCGGCGACCGAATGGGTGGGCAATCCGGTGCGCGCCGCCATCGCCGATACGGCCGCGCACGACCGCGCGACGCGCAGCGGCCCGCTGCGCCTGCTGGTCGTCGGCGGCAGCCTCGGCGCGACCGCCCTCAACGACCTGGTGCCCCGCGCGCTTGCGCTGCTGCCACCCGGGCAACGCCCCGTCGTCGTCCACCAGTCCGGCCGCCAGCATGTCGAGAACCTGCGCGCGAACTACGCGGCCGCCGGTGTCGAGGCCGATGTGCGCGACTACATCGAGGACATGGCGACCGAGTACGGTGCCTGCGATTTCGCCATCTGCCGTGCCGGCGCGATGACCGTCGCCGAACTCGCCTGCGCCGGCGTGCCGGCCGTGCTCGTGCCCTTCCCGTTTGCGGTCGACGACCACCAGACCGGCAACGCCGCCTTCCTGTCCGACGCCGGCGCGGCCTGGCTGATGCAGCAGAAGGAGTTGACGGCCGAGAAACTCGCCGCGCTGATCGGTGGGCTCGACCGCGCGACGCTCGCCGCCATGTCCGACAAGGCGCGTGCGCTGGCCAAACCCGATGCGACCGCACGGGTCGCGGATATCTGCGAGGGACTGGCGAAATGAGGCACGCGGTCAAACAGATCCATTTCGTCGGCATCGGCGGCGTCGGCATGAGCGGCATCGCCGAGGTGCTGCTGAACCTGGGCTACGCCGTGTCGGGCTCGGATCTCGCCGACAACGCGGTGACGCAGCGCCTGGCCAGACTCGGTGCGCGCATCCATCGCGGCCATGCGGCGGAAAACATCGCCGGGGCGGATGCGGTGGTGACGTCGACTGCCGTGCAGGAGGCCAACCCCGAGGTGGTCGCCGCGCGCGAGAAGAAGATTCCCATCGTGCCGCGCGCGCTGATGCTCGCCGAACTGATGCGGCTGAAGCAGGGCATCGCCATCGCCGGCACCCACGGCAAGACGACCACCACCAGCCTCGTCGCCAGCATCCTTGGCGAGGCGGGCATGGACCCGACCTACGTCATCGGTGGCAAGCTCACCGCTGCCGGCACCAATGCGCGGCTGGGCAAGGGCGACTTCCTCGTCGCCGAGGCCGACGAGTCGGACGCCTCCTTTCTCTATCTCACCCCCGTGATCGCCATCGTCACCAACATCGACGCCGATCACATGGACACCTACGGCCACGATTTCGAGCGCCTGAAAACCGCCTTCGTCGACTTCTGCCAGCGCCTGCCCTTCTACGGCATGGCGGTGCTGTGCATCGACGATCCGCACGTGCGCGCGATCCTGCCGCGCATCACCAAGCCGATCACCACCTACGGGCTGGACGAGGCGGCGCAGGTGCGTGCGATCAATCCGCGCTTCGAAGCCGGCCGCATGCATTTCACCGTCAAGCGCGAGGGCATGGCCGATCTCGACGTGGTCCTCAACCACCCGGGCATGCACAACGTCCTCAATGCGCTCGCGGCGATCGCCGTGGCGACCGAGGTCGGCGCCGACGATGCCGCCATCGTGCGTGCACTGGCGGAGTTCCACGGCGTCGGCCGCCGCTTCCAGCGCTACGGCGAGCAGCCGGCGAAGGACGGCGGGCATTACTGCCTGGTCGACGATTACGGTCACCATCCGGTCGAGATGGCGGCCACCATCGCGGCGGCGCGCGGCGCGTTCCCGGGGCGGCGTCTGGTGCTGGCCTTCCAGCCGCACCGCTACACCCGCACGCGCGACTGCTTCGAGGATTTCGCGAAAGTCCTGTCCGAAGTCGATGCCCTGGTGCTGACCGAGGTCTATCCCGCCGGCGAGACGCCCATTGTCGCGGCCGACGGCCGTGCACTCGCGCGTGCCGTGCGCGTGGCGGGCAAGGTCGAGCCGGTGTTCGTCGAACAGGTTGGCGAGCTTGCCGCGACCCTGGGCGAACTGGCGCGCGACGGCGACGTGGTGCTGGTCATGGGCGCCGGCAGCATCGGCCAGGTGGCCCCCGCGATAGGAGCACGACATGCGGCATGACTACCGCATCGACGCGCCCGACCTCGGCGGCGGCGGCGCCCCGGCGCTGCGCGGACGCATTCTCTACAACGAGCCGATGAGGAAGCACGTCTCCTGGCGTGCCGGCGGCACGGCGCAGCGCGTCTACATTCCGGCCGATCTGGAAGACCTCACCTGGCTGGTGCGCTCGGTGCCGTTGCGCGAGGACATCCACATGGTCGGCCTCGGCAGCAACCTCCTGGTGCGCGACGGCGGCATCGCCGGCGTGGTGATCCTCGTGCACGGCGTACTGAAGAAGCTGGCCGTCGAGTCGCGCACGCAGGGCCTGCCGCCCGCGCCCGAGGGAATCGAGACGGCGCTGATCTACGCGCAGGCCGGCGTGGCCTCGCCCAAGCTCGCGCGTTTCGCCGCCAACCACGATCTCGTCGGCGGCGAGTTCTGGGCCGGCATTCCCGGCACGGTGGGCGGCGCGATCGCCATGAACGCGGGCTGCTACGGCAGCGAGACCTGGGACAACCTGGTGCAGGTGCAGACGCTCGACCGCCAGGGCCAGCTCAACGAGCGCCTGCCCGCGGACTACGTCACCGGCTACCGCCACGTGGCGCTGCGGCAGCCCGGCCAGGAATGGTTCATCGGCGGCTGGTTCCGCCTCCAGAAGGGCGACGGCGCAGCTTCGCGCGAACGCATCAAGGACCTGCTGCAGAAGCGCATCGCCGCACAGCCCCTGCAGATGCCGAACGCCGGTTCGGTGTTCCGCAATCCGCCCGGGGACTACGCCGCACGCCTGATCGAAAGCTGCGGTCTCAAGGGGCATCGCATCGGCGATGCGCAGGTGTCGGAGAAGCACGCCAATTTCATCGTCAATCTGGGCAACGCCACGGCGACCGACATCGAACGCCTGATCGAACACGTGGAAGACACCGTGGAGACGCGCACCAACGTGCGCCTGATCCGCGAGGTCCGCATCATTGGAGAACGGCAGTGAATCAGAACGCAGGCGCGAAGCGCTTCGGCAAGGTCGCGGTCATGCTGGGCGGTACCTCGGCCGAACGGCCCGTCTCGCTCAACAGCGGCAACGCGGTGCTCGCCGCGCTCTGGCGTCAGGGCGTCGATGCCCACCCCTTCGATCCGGCCAATCGCAACCTGGGTGATCTCATCAGCGGTGAATTCGACCGTGTCTTCATCGCGCTGCACGGCCGCTTCGGCGAGGACGGCTGCATGCAGGGCGCGCTCGAACTGCTTCACCTGCCCTACACCGGCAGCGGCGTGATGGCGTCCGCGCTCGGCATGGACAAGTGGCGCACCAAGCTCCTGTGGCGGGCCGCAGGCCTGCCCACCGCCGACTGGGCGATCCTCGCCGCGGACAGCGATTTTGCCGCGATCGAGCAGCAGCTCGGTCTGCCCATCTTCGTCAAGCCCGCGCGCGAGGGATCCAGCATCGGCATGAGCAAGGTGACCGCGCCAGGCACGCTCAAGGCGGCCTACGAGACCGCCGTCGAGCACGACGCGCTGGTGCTGGCCGAGAAATTCATCGACGGTCCGGAATTCACCGCCGCCATCCTCGGCGACACGGCATTGCCGCTCATCCGCCTGGAGCCGGCCCGGGACAAGGCCTTCTACGACTTCGAGGCCAAGTACCTGCGCAACGACACCCAGTACCACTGCCCGGCCGGCCTTTCCGACGACAAGGAAAAGGCCTTGCGGCAACTGGCGCTCGATGCCTTCCGCCTGCTCGGCGGACGCGGCTGGGGACGCGTCGACCTCATGCTCGACCGCTTCGGCAATCCCTACCTTCTGGAAGCCAACACCTCGCCCGGCATGACCGACCACAGCCTGGTGCCGATGGCCGCGCGTGCCGCCGGCAAGGATTTCGACGCGCTGTGCCTGGCGATTCTGGAGCAGACCCTGTGACGACGCCGCCCGAGCTTGCCGCCCACCCGCTCAACCAGGTCGCCCGCGTGCTGACCTGGGGCGCGCTGGCGCTGCTTGCCTACGGCGCGCTCGCCTGGCTGGTGGCGCAGCCCTGGTTCGCGCTGACCACGCTCGAGGTGAAGACCCCGGTCCGGCACGTCACCGAAGCCCAGATTCGCCTGGTGGCCGAGCGCAAGGTGCACGGCACTTTCTTCACGGTCGACCTCGACCGGGTGCGCGCAAGCCTGGAGAAGCTGCCCTGGGTGCGCGAGGCCCGCGTCGAGCGTCGCTGGCCCGATACGCTGGTCGTCTCGCTGACCGAGCATGTGCCCTTCGCGCGCTGGAACGAGAATGCGCTGGTGGACGGCGATGGCGAGATCTTCGTCGCCGCCGTGGCCGACAGGCTGCCGCGTCTCGGCGGCCCGGACGGCAGCAGCGTCGAAGTGGTCGATGCCTATCAGCGCTATGCCCGGACGCTCGCGCCGCTCGGCCAGCGCATCGAGGAACTGCGCCTGTCGCCGCGGCGCGCCTGGCGGATGCGTCTCGAATCGGGCATGCAGCTTGCGCTGGGCCGCGAGCAGGTCGATGCGCGGCTGACCCGTTTCGCCGAACTCTACCCGCGCCTGTTCGGTGCCCGACCCGCCGTCGACGGCAAGCCGCAAGTCGCCGTCGCGCCCGAGGCGGTGGACCTCCGCTACCCGGACGGATTCGCCATCCGCATGCCTGCCAACCGCATGCCGGCCAGCTTCGCCTCGCCGGCACCGGCCGCCCCCATCAAACCGAGTACAACATGAGCAAGCCTAGAGATCCCAAAAATCTGGTCGTCGGCCTCGACATCGGCACCTCCAAGATCGTCTGCATCGTCGCCGAGATCAACGAGGAGGGCGTGCTCGACATCATCGGCATGGGCACGCACCCGTCGCGCGGCCTGCGCCGCGGCGTGGTGGTCAACATCGAGGCTACGGTCAACGCCATCCAGCGTGCGCTGGAGGAAGCCGAACTGATGGCCGACTGCAAGATCCGCGAGGTGTACACGGGCATCGCCGGCAGCCACATCAAGAGCTTCAACTCGCACGGCATGTTCGCCATCAAGGACAAGGAAATCTCCCAGATGGACGTCGACCGCGTGGTCGAGACCGCGCGCGCCGTCAACATTCCCACCGACCAGCAGATCCTGCACACCATCCCGCAGGAATTCATCGTCGACGGCCAGGAAGACGTGCGCGATCCGCTCGGCATGAGCGCGGTACGCCTGGAGGTGAAGGTGCACATCGTCACCGGCGCCGTGTCGGCGGCGCAGAACATCATCAAGTGCGTGCGCCGTTGCGGACTCGAGGTCGGCGACCTGGTGCTGCAGCCGCTCGCCAGCGCGATGGCCGTGCTCACCGAGGACGAGAAGGAACTCGGCGTGTGCCTGGTCGATATCGGCGGCGGTACCACCGACATCGCCGTGTTCACCAATGGCGCCATCCGCCACACCGCGGTGATCCCGGTGGCGGGCGACCAGGTCAACAACGACATCGCCGTGGCGCTGCGCACGCCGCCGAAGGAAGCCGAAGACATCAAGATCCAGTACGGCTGCGCCCTGCGCCAGCTGGCCGACGCGCGCGACATGATCGAGGTGCCGGGCATCGGCGACCGCCCGCCGCGCACCCTTTCAAGGCAGACGCTGGCCGAATTCATCGAGCCGCGCATGGAAGAACTCTATTCATTGGTGCAGGCGGAACTGCGTCGCTCCGGCTTCGAGGAACTGCTGTCGTCCGGCATCGTCATCACCGGCGGCTCGGCCGCCATGCAGGGCATGGTCGAGCTGGGCGAGGAAGTGTTCCACATGCCGGTGCGCCTGGGCTGGCCGCGCTACGAAGGCGGGCTCGCCGACGTCATGCACAACCCGCGTTACGCCACCTGCATGGGCCTGCTGATGGCCGGCATGGAGGCGCGCGGACGCGATGCGCCCAAGCTGTCGGGCAACAGCTTCAAGGATGTGCTGGAACGCATGAAGAACTGGTTCAAGGGGAATTTCTGATGACGTAGCGATGCGGCATCGAAACGGAATTTGGCGGTCGTGCCTGGTGTGCAGGGACAGCGTGGCAAACACGCCAATGATTTTTGAGTGTGGTTTTTGGCTGGTTTGATTTTTGGGCATAAAAGGAGGAAGCAAATGTTTGAACTGATGGATGTGGATACTCAGGATGCGGTGATCAAGGTGATCGGCGTGGGCGGCTGCGGCGGCAATGCGGTCGACCACATGATCGCCTCGGGCTTGAACGGCGTGGAATTCATCGCCATCAACACCGACGCGCAGGCCTTGAAGCGCAACCAGGCCAAGATGCAGCTGCAACTGGGCAACGGCGTGACCAAGGGCCTGGGCGCGGGCGCCAATCCCGACGTCGGCCGCGAAGCCGCGCTGGAAGACCGCGAGCGCATCGCCGAACTGATCGACGGCGCCGACATGCTGTTCATCACCGCCGGCATGGGCGGCGGCACCGGCACCGGCGCCGCCCCCGTGGTCGCCGAAGTCGCCAAGGAACTCGGCATCCTCACGGTGGCGGTCGTCACCAAGCCCTTCATGTTCGAGGGCAAGCGCGTGCGCGCGGCCAACGCCGGCATCGAGGCGCTGTCGCGCCACGTCGACTCGCTGATCATCATCCCCAACGAGAAGCTGATGCAGGTGCTGGGCGAGGACGTGTCCATGCTCGACGCCTTCAAGGCGGCCAACAACGTGCTGCACGGCGCCGTCGGCGGCATCGCCGAAGTCATCAACTGCCCGGGTCTGGTCAACGTGGACTTCGCCGACGTGCGCACCGTGATGAGCGAGATGGGCATGGCGATGATGGGTTCGGCCCAGGCCAGCGGCGACAACCGCGCGCGCATCGCCGCCGAACAGGCCGTGGCCAGCCCGCTGCTGGAAGACGTGAACCTGGCCGGTGCGCGCGGCGTGCTGGTCAACATCACCGCGTCCTCCAGCGTGAAGATGAAGGAAATCCATGAGGTGATGAACACCATCAAGGGGTTCACCGCCGAGGAAGCCACCGTCATCGTCGGCCAGGTGCTCGACGACAGCATGGAAGACACCCTGCGCGTCACCATGGTCGCCACCGGCCTCGGCAATCCCGTCGCCCGCCAGCAGCCCAAGCCGATGCAGATCATCCGCACCGGCACCGACGACGCCCCGATGATGGTCGGCGCCGGCGAGGATCTGCCCAGCGTGATGACCAGCCGCCGCAGCCGCACCATCCAGGCGATGGCCGACTCCGGCATCGACACCCTGGACATCCCGGCCTTCCTGCGCAAGCAGGCCGACTGAGCGGGGCGACCGACGCTTCGGCGTCTTGCTGCGCAGGGCAGCCCCCTGCGGATGGGGGATGAACCGTCGGCGTGGGAAGCGGTCACACCGCTTTCCGCGCCCCGGCTCGTCCGCCCGACGAGCGGTTAGAATGAAGGCATGATCAAGCAACGCACCCTGAAGAGCCCGGTCAAGGCGACCGGCGTCGGCCTCCACTCCGGCGTCAAGGTCGAGATGACCCTGCGCCCTGCCGGCCCCGATACCGGCATCGTGTTCCGCCGCATGGATCTCGATCCGCCGGCCGAGCTCAGGGCCGATCCCTTCCTCGTCACCGATACCCGGCTGTGTTCCATGCTGGAATCGGGCCCGGCCAAGGTGTCCACCGTCGAGCATCTCATGTCGGCCCTGGCCGGACTGGGCATCGACAATCTCCTGGTCGACCTCACCGGCCCCGAGATTCCCATCATGGACGGCTCCTCGGCGCCCTTCGTCTTCCTGCTGCAGTCCGCAGGCATCGTCGAGCAGGATGCGCCCAAGAAGTACGTGCGCATCAAGCAGCCCGTCGAAGTGAAGGACGGCGACAAGTGGGCGCGCTTCCTGCCGCACAACGGGTTTAAGGTCGAATTCACCATCGACTTCAAGCACCCCGTGTTCGACAAAAGCGGCAAGACCGTCAGCGTCGACTTCGCCGACACGGCCTACACCAAGGAAGTCGCCCGCGCGCGCACCTTCGGCTTCATGCACGAGGTCGAAACCCTGCGCAACAACGGGCTGGCGCTCGGGGGTTCGCTCGACAACGCCATCGTCATGGACGAGTACCGCGTGCTCAACCAGGACGGCCTGCGCTACGACGACGAATTCGTGAAGCACAAGGTGCTCGACGCCATCGGCGACCTCTACCTGTTCGGCCACCCCATCATTGGCGCCTTCGAGGCCTACAAATCCGGCCACGCGCTCAACAACGCCCTGTTGCGCGAACTGTCTCAGCACCGGGAAACCTGGGAACTCGTCAGCTTCGAACACGAAGCCGACGCCCCGCCGGCCTACCTCCGCCTGCATCCGCTCGCCACGGCATGATCGTTTTGCGCCTGCTGGTCGTCGCCATCCTCGTCGCCGTGGTGGCGCTCGGCCTGGCGTGGCTGCTCACCGGCAAGCGCAAGTACTTCGATCTGATCGGCCGCGTGCTGCGCTTCGCGCTCGTCGTGGGGGTGATCGCGGCCTTGCTGTTCGTGGTGGAACGCCTGGTGTTGCGGTGAGGCGGCGTGCCCTGCATGGGGTGCGTGGGCCTGGTTGCGTCATGGCCGTCGGCTGCCGTGCCAATCGGTGCCAATCGGTGCCGATCGGCCCCCTTCGCTGCGTGCCTGCTTCGCGCCCATGCCTGCCAGGCGCATGGCGCCGCTGCGACGGGACCAGCAAACGGTCATGGTGAGTACAAAATGACTATCTATACTGGTACGAATTCAAGTCCACCCTGACTTGTCCGATAAGAGGTTTCCCCGCCTCGGTTGGTCCCTCGTTCCAGGAGAGTTGCCGTGCCTGCCCTGCAAGCCCTGTATGTCCGTTACCGTCATCCCGCCGGTACGCCGGCCCCCGTATCCCTATCCGCCGTCCCTGCCAGTACGCGGCAGGCGGTGCACGAAGCGCTGGCCGGGCTGGAAGCGGTCCTGGCAGGCTCCTGCGCAGATGCGCTCACCCAGGACGGGGTGATGGCCTATGCGCTGGCGCTGGTACAACTGCGCGAATGCGCCGCCGCGGCTGATTGCCGCCGTCTGGCGGCCGCCTGCGATGCCCTCTCGGTGACGGTGTCGCGGCTGATCGAGAATCGCGAAAGCCGGCCCCACGAAGCTTGTGCATCGCTCACCCGATTCGTGACCCACGCGCGCGCCATGGTCGAACTGGAAGCAGGCGACGCCCTGGCCGCAGCCTGTGTGATCGGCGACCGCCAGCGTGGCGACGTGACGGCCTTCCTGCAATAGCGGCGGCTGCGTCGCCGTTTCCCGCCGGGCTTCGGGCCCGCGCATGCGCCTGACGCCCGCGCCGCGTCGAGCGTCCCGTCTCTGGGTACCGCGACCGGGTTCAGCCGCGGCCGTATTCTCGGCTAGGATGCGACTCTCGCCATTTTCTCCCCGAGTCATGCCCCGCTACGCCACGCCGGTCCTGCAGCAACTCCTGCACGCGCATCCGCGCCTGCTGCAGGGCGCGCCGGACCCGGCGGCGCTCGACGCGGACGCCCTGCTGGCACTCTACGAGCGCACCGCGGCGGCGCTGGAAGCCAGCCTGTGGCAGGCCGACGACGCCGGCTTTACGGACTGGCTTGCGCGTTTCCAGGCCCTGTCCCGTGAACAGCAGGCGCTCATCCGGCAGAGCGGCGCGCGTACGCAGCACGCCTTCATCCTGGGCATTCCCGTCGCCGACCGGCCCGCGCACGTGCGCCAGTGCCTCGAAAGCATCCTCCAGCAGTGCCGGCTCTACGGCTACGGCGAGCAGGACGCGACGGGCCGCTACGCGAAATTCACGGTGGTGCTGGCGGAAGACAGCCGCGACCCGGCGTGCGCGGCGGCGCACCGGGCGCTGGCGGCGGAGTACGGCGCCCAGGGGCTGCACGTGCTGCATTTCGATCTGCCCGAGCAGGTTGCGCTGCTGCAGGCGATTCCCGAGGCCGAACGCGGCCAGCTCGGGCGCCTGCTCACCACCCAGCCGCCGGAGCGTTTCTGGCGCAAGGGCCAGGCGGCGAACCGCAACCTGTGCATCCTGAAGATGCGTACGCTGGCGCGGGATCGCGAAAACACCCTGTTTTATCTGGTCGACAGTGACCAGTCCTTCCTCGTCAACCGCCAGACCGCGGCGGGCGAGATTGCCGTGCCGGCACTCAACTATTTCCATGCCATCGACCGCCTGTTCCGTACGCAGGACATCTGTGTGCTCACCGGCAAGCTGGTCGGCGACCCGCCGGTGTCGCCGGCAGTGATGGCGGCGAATTTCCTCGACGACGTGCTGGCCTTCCTGCAGCGCATCGGGACGCTCGATCCGCACGCGGCGTGCAGCTTCCATGCACAGGGGACGCCGTTGCCGGGCGACGCGGCGTATCACGACCTGGCGAAGCTGTTCGGCTTCGAAGCGCAGGCCCGGGCATTCGACTACCGCTGCCCGCTCGCTAGGCCGCACGACCACGCGGCCTGTCTCGACGGCTTCGCCGCTCGCCTGCGCGCCTTTTTCTTCGGCGAGCACCTCACGCGGCGCACCGGCTTCCAGTATGCCGGGCCGGCCACGACGCTGGTGCCGGCGCGCACGGTCTACCCCGGCAACACCATTGCCAGCTTCGAAGGCCTGAAATACATCATTCCCTTCGGGCACCTGCGCCTGCGCATGTCGGGCCCCACGGCCGGGCGCCTGATCCAGGCCGAGATCGGCGCCCGCTTCGCCTCGGCCAATCTGCCGATGCTGCATACCCGTACCGCCGCCGCCGATCTGGCCGGCGAATTCCGTCCCGGCGTGGAACACGGCGCGGACGCCGGGATCGACATCGCCGACGAGTTCGAGCGCCAGTTCTTCGGCGACCTGATGCTGTTTTCGGTGGCGGGCTGGCTGAAGCAGCATGACCTGGCCGGCCTCGACGACGCGCACGCGGTGGAGGCGGTGGTGCGGCAGACCGAAGCCGAGTTGCTGGCGCTGTATGCGGACAAGCATGCCGCGGTGCAGGCGCGGCTCGCCGAGCTGGCGGGCTGGCTGGCGGCGGCGCCCGCCCGGCCTGGGGGGCAGGCCCACGCGCAGGTGGCGCGTTTTCTGCGTGACATGCAGGCGAACTTCGGCGCTGCCGCCCCTGCCTGGCGGCAGATCTGCGACGAGACGCATCGCGCGCAGCGACGCGCACAGATCGTCGACGCGCTGGTGCGCTACCGCGCCGAGCGCGCGGTCTGGGATCGCCTGGTCAGTTGAGCGCGGCTGCCGCGTGGGCAACCAGCGTCGCGCGGCAGCCGGCGTAGGCACGTTCCGCCTCGGCGAGCGAGGCGGCATCGAGCGCAATGCCGGCGTAGGCGTTGACCGCGTCGAGCACGCGGCCCGTCGCGAGGGCGGGCGAGGAATCGCCTGCGCCGGCGACGCCGGTCTGGCTGAAGCGACGGTACTGCGGTGACAGCGGCGAACCCAGTCCCAGCCAGCCGGCCAGCGTGTTCAGGGTGCCCGGCGTATCGCTGCGGATGCGTTCCGCGTCGAAGTAGAAATAGCGCCCCCGGTAGCGCGTCGCGAACGCGGCGAGCGCCTGCAGGCGCGCGATGTAATAGCCGGCGGCGCCGGCAGGGGTGGCGTAGGGGTCGTCATGGTCCTTTCCGGCGAACAGGTGGACGATGCTTTTGAGGGTGGGGGCCGGTTGTCTCAGGCTCGCCAGGACCACCACGGGGACCGGCCCGAGCGCGTCCAGGTCGAGCGGATAGTCGTTGTGCAGCAGCTTGTCGAAGAGATAGCGGCTGCCGGGCTTGAAGGGGTCGGCAGCGGCGTATTGCGCAGCCTGGCGTTCGAGGTCGTCGGCGAAGCGGTAGCCGCGGTGCATCTCGTAGTAGCCGTCGATTTCCGGATGCGAACCGAGCAGATGCCCCACCAGACTGGTGTAGGCGCGCATGTGGCTCAGCAGAAAGATGCGCGCGGGCGGCCCGGACACGGTCAGCGCTTCGGCGCGTGGTGACGCAGCAGGCGGGTGAGCGCGTCCTTCAGCGGCCCGTCCTCGATGCCGGCGTTCAGGTGCGCCAGCCCGTCGAGCGCGGCGGCCGGCAGGCCGGCCTTGTCGATCGGATGTTCATAGCGCGCCAGGAGTTCGGGATCGACGGCGATGCGCAGGCTGGAGACGGCGACGCCGCGTTTTACCAGCGCGGCGAGCAGCGCGTCGGTCTCGCGGCGCAGCCGGCTGGACAGGGCGCCGCTGGCGCAGGCCAGTGCGAGCACGCCGTTGTCCAGGGTGCGCACGCGCACGTGGCCGACCAGCGGGGCCGGCAGCGCGCGGTCCAGCGCGGCCTGCAGCCGGAGCAGCGCCTCGGCGCGCGCGGCGACCCCCGGCGGCAGGCGGCTGGCGAGCAGCGCGGCCAGGCTCTCGGCGCTCACGGACGCGGAACCTTCCGGTTCCGGGCGACTCGGAACGCTGTCTTCGGGGCGTCACGGAAGGGCCGGGGCGCTATGTTAAAATTCAAGGATTTACCGCGTCCTGCGGGCATTACAGGTTCCCCATGCTGCAATCCGTGTTCAAGAAGGTCTTCGGCAGCCGCAACGACCGGCTGGTCAAACAATACCTGCAAAAGGTCAAGGCGATCAACGCGCTGGAGCCGGCGACGGAAAAACTGTCCGATGCCGAACTGGCGGCGAAGACGGCCGAGTTCCGTGCGCGTCTTGAACAGGGCGAGGCGCTCGACAAGCTCCTGCCGGAAGCCTTTGCCGTGGTGCGCGAAGCCTCCAGGCGCGTGCTCGGCATGCGCCACTTCGACGTCCAGCTCATCGGCGGCATGGTGTTGAACGACGGCAAGATCGCCGAGATGCGCACCGGCGAGGGCAAGACGCTGATGGCCACGCTGGCGGCCTATCTCAACGCCCTGCCCGGCACCGGCGTGCACGTGGTGACGGTGAACGACTACCTGGCCCAGCGCGACGCCGAGGCCATGGGCCGGCTGTACGGCTTTCTCGGGCTGACCACCGGCGTGAATCTCTCGCAGATGCCGCACGACCAGAAGCAGGCCGCCTACTCCGCCGACATCACCTACGGCACCAACAACGAATACGGCTTCGACTACCTGCGCGACAACATGGTCTACCAGCTGGCCGAAAAGGTACAGCGTCCGCTGGCCTTCGGCATCATCGACGAGGTCGACTCCATCCTCATCGACGAGGCGCGCACCCCGCTCATCATCTCCGGCCAGGCCGACGACAATACCGAGCTCTACATCAAGGTCAACGCCGTGCCGCCGCGGCTGATCCGTCAGACGGAAGAGGAAGGCGAGGGCGACTACTGGGTGGACGAAAAGGGCCGCCAGGTGCTGCTGTCGGAAGCCGGCCACGAGAAGGTCGAGGCCGTGCTGAACGAACTGGGCCTGCTGCCCGAAGGCGGCAGCCTCTACGACGCCAGCAACATCATGCTGATGCACCACGTGTACGCGGCGCTGCGTGCACACGCGCTGTTCTTCAAGGACCAGCATTACGTCGTGCAGAACAATGAAGTCGTCATCGTCGACGAATTCACCGGCCGCCTGATGAGCGGACGCCGCTGGTCGGAAGGCCTGCACCAGGCCGTCGAGGCCAAGGAAGGCGTGGCGATCCAGAAGGAAAACCAGACGCTCGCCTCGATCACCTTCCAGAACTACTTCCGCATGTACCAGAAGCTCTCGGGCATGACCGGCACGGCGGATACCGAGGCCTACGAATTCCAGAGCATCTACAACCTGGAAACCGTGGTCATCCCCACCCATCGTCCGATGATCCGCAAGGACGAGCACGACCAGGTCTACCGTACCGCGCGCGAACGCGACCAGGCGGTGATCAACGACATCCGCGCGCGCAACGCCAGCGGCCAGCCGGTGCTGGTCGGTACCACGTCCATCGAGGCGAACGAACACCTGTCCGCCGAACTGAAGAAGGCCGGCTTGCCGCACAACGTGCTCAACGCCAAGCAGCACGCGCGCGAGGCCGAGGTCATCGCGCAGGCCGGCCTGCCCGGCGGCATCACCATTGCCACCAACATGGCGGGCCGCGGCACCGACATCGTGCTGGGCGGCAGCATCCAGAAGGACGTCGACGCCATCCGCGCCGACGAGGCGCTGTCGGATGCCGACAAGGACGCACGCATCGCCGCGCTCAAGGCGGAGTGGCAGCAGCGACACGACGCCGTCCTGGCCGCCGGCGGCCTGCACATCATCGGCACCGAACGCCACGAGTCGCGCCGCGTCGACAACCAGCTGCGCGGCCGCTCGGGCCGCCAGGGCGATCCCGGTTCCAGCCGCTTCTTCCTGTCGCTGGAAGATCCGCTGCTGCGCATCTTCGCGTCCGACCGCGTGGCCGCGATCATGAACCGCCTGAAGATGCCGGAAGGCGAGGCCATCGAGCATCCGTGGGTGACGCGCGCGATCGAGAACGCGCAGCGCAAGGTCGAGCAGCGCAACTTCGACATCCGCAAGCAGCTGCTCGAATACGACGACGTGTCGAACGACCAGCGCAAGGTCATCTACGAACAGCGCAACGAACTGCTGGCGAGCGCCGACATCCGCGACACCATCCGCGCCATGCGCGACGACGTGCTGAACGAGGCGATCAATCTTTTCATTGCGCCGGGCAGCATGGACGAGCAGTGGGACGTGGCGGGGCTGGAGAAATCGCTCGCCGCGCAGTTCAGCCTCGACCTGCCGCTGCAGCAGTGGCTGGACGACGACAAGACGCTGGACGAGGACGGCCTGCGCAGGAAGATCTGCGAATCCGCCGAGACCACGTACAGGGACAAGGAGGCGCTGGTCGGCGCAGAAGGCCTGCACCAGTTCGAACGCGCAGTGATGCTGCAGAGCCTGGACACGCACTGGCGCGAACACCTGTCCGCGCTCGACCACCTGCGCCAGGGCATCCACCTGCGCGGCTACGCGCAGAAGCAGCCCAAGCAGGAATACAAGCGCGAAGCCTTCGAGCTCTTCGCCGCCATGCTGGCCGGCATCAAGGCCGAGGTCACGCAGATCACCACCACCGTGCAGGTGCGGGCGCCCGAGGACGTCGCGGCGGTCGAGCTGCACGAACCGTCCGACATGCAGTTCCGGCACACCGAGTACGACGAGGCGCAGGACTTCGCGGCGGCCGATACGGATGACGCCGTTGTCGCGCCCGCCACCGCCGGACCCAAGGTCGGCCGCAACGATCCCTGTCCCTGCGGCTCCGGCAGGAAATACAAGCATTGTCACGGCAAGCTCGCATAAGGAGATCCGCCATGCCGTACTACGTCTTCCGCCTGGGCATGTTCAAGGTGCTCGAAAAGCAGGGCGAATGGCCCAGCTTCAAGGAGGCCAAGGCGCAGGTGAATGCACTGCGCAAGACGCTCGACCCCAGGAGCGGAGATCAGTACAAGATGATCTTCGCCGAGAACGAGATCGTCGCGCAGGATACGCTCAGCGCCGAGCGGGAACTCGACAAGACGCTTTCCGGCGACGACTGGTAATCGCGTTCCCGGATCGGCTGCGTGGGCCCGGGTCGTCCGCCGGGCGCGCCGGTTTCCGGATGGTTTTCCACATCAAGTCTCTGAGTTGATATGGCCGAATACAACGAAGACGCTTACAGACAGGCCCGCCGGGCCTACATCGAGCACAGCTGTCCGTTCGAGCGCGCGCTGCTGTCGCGCTGCGTGGCCTGCGGCCGCTCGCGCAAGATCAATCTTGCCGAACGCGAGGCCATCGCCTGCGGCGACCCCGCGGTGCGCGCGCACTGCATGACTTTCTACCAGGCCCTGCACGATAACGCGCAATTCGCGCTCAGGATCAATCCTGACGCGCCCTGGCCCTTCGGCAAGGAAATCCGCGCGCAGTGCGGCGGCGTGCGCGGGCTGGCGGCGTCGCTGGCAGAGCCGGGCGAGGACGCGACCGACGTGGCGCAGACCGTATTGCTGGCCCTGGAACGCCACGGCGCCAGCGAGGCCTTTCCGTATTCCGAGATCATGCGCGCGGTGGTGCATTACGAGCCCCGCAAGCGTCGGGACTGAGCGAACCCGGGCGCCCCACCGCTGCCGCTTGGTGGTCCCAGCGCGCTTGGCTACACTGTACATATGCACGCTGCGTTTCGCCGATTCCTGCTGACCTGCCTGATCCTGGTGCTCCCACTGGAGGCTTTCGCCTCGGCGGCCATGCTCGGGTGCGCGATGTCGCACCCTGCCACGCCGGCCCCCGCCGTGTCCGCAGCCATGCCGGCGTGTCACGACGCAGCGCCGGCCCGCCCGGCCGCGCCGGCCCACCACGACTGCACGCACTGTGCAGCCTGTTATCTGGCCTCGGCGCTGCCGATTCCCATGCTGGCGGTGGCGCCGGCCGAGCGTCCGCCGGTGGCGTACCCGCAGTTCGTGCCCCGCCGTTTCGACGGCTTCATCCCCGAAGGTCCCGAGCGGCCGCCCCGATCCGCCCTCGCCTGAAGCCCAGCCCTGCCGCTTTCGCGGCAGTTGTCCGGATGTGATGCGCAGCCCGGCTGCGCAGCGAGGAATATCATGAAGACCCATGCCCTGCGGCATGCCGCGCTTTGCGCGTGCGCCTGCCTGCTGGCTGCGTCGCCCGCCCTTGCGGACGATGCGGCCGTCCCGCCCGTGCCCGATGTGGCGAGCGGAATTTTTGCCGACTACCGCGCCTGGCAGCCACCGGTCCGAATCGACTGGCGCGCCGCCAACGACCGCGTGGCCGGTTTCGAGACGACGCCCGATGGGACGGCCGCCCCGGCGGACAACGCCGAATCCGCGCCGATGCAGCATGACCCCATGCTGCACATGCATTGAGGAGACGGCCATGACTTTGCGAATGCTGGTTTCCCTTGCCCTGGCCGCTGTCCTGCCCGGTTGTGCCTCGCTGTCGCCCGACGGCGGCGTAGGCGCCGTGCAGGCTGACCTGCGTCCCCATCTGGCCCAGGAGGTCGGGCTGGCGTCCGACACCGCGCGATCGCGCGTGAATGGGCTGCTGGCCGAGCCGTTGACGGGCGACGCCGCCGTACAGGTGGCCCTGCTCAACAATCCCGGCCTGCGCGGCGGCTTCGATGCCCTCGTCGAGGCCGAAACCCGCGTGGTCGAAGCACGCCGCCTGCCCAATCCCGGCATCACCCTGGCCCGTCTGGCGCGCGGCGACGAGATCGAATGGGAGCGCAGCCTCCATCTCGATCTGGCACGCCTGCTGGCGATGCCCTTGCGCATCGATGTGGAATCGCGCCTGTACGAGCGCGCGCGGCGCGGGCTCGTGCTCGACGTGCTGCGGCTTGCCGCCGACACGCGCCGCGCCTGGGTCGAAGCGGTGGCGGCGGCGCAATCGGCACGCTACCAGCAGGATGCGCTCGTGGCGGCCGAGGCCGGCGCCGATCTGGCGCGCCGCATGGTGGAAACCGGCAACTGGAGCGTGCTGCGGCAAACCCGCGAGCAACGGGCCTACGCCGATGCCGCGCTGGACGCCGCGCGTGCCGCGCAGCGCTCGAAGCGGACGCGCGAACGCCTGGTCCGGCTGCTGGGCCTGGACGACGACGGCATGCTGCGCCTGCCCGAACGCCTGCCCGACCTGCCCGCCGTCCTGCCTGCGCTGCCGGCCGTCGAGCAGCAGGCGATGGACACGCGCATCGATCTGCAGGTGGCGCGCCTGCAGGCCGAGGCGCTGGCGACCGACCTCGGGCTCACCCGGCGCACGCGCTTCGTCAACGTGTTCGAACTCGGCGTGATCGACAACGACTCGAATGTGCAGCCGACGCAGCGCGGCTACGAGATCCGCTTCGAACTGCCGCTGTTCGACGGCGGCGGCGTGCGCGTGGCCGCCGCCGAGGCGCGCTACCGGCAGGCCCTGATGCAGGCGCGCGAACTGGCCGTCGCGGCGCGCTCGCAGGTACGCGAGGCCTATGCGCTGCGGCAGAGCCAGTACGCCATCGCGCGCCACCTGCGCGACGAGGTTGTGCCGCTCGCACAGCGCGCGTCCGACGAAACCCTGTTGCGCTACAACGGCATGCTGGTCGACGTGTTCACGCTGCTGGCCGATGCCCGCGAGCGGGTGGCGGCGGTGAACGCCGCGCTCGACGCCCAGCGCGACTACTGGCTGGCCGCAGCCGATTTCGACGAAGCCCGCGTCGGCAGCCCTGCCGAACGCCCCCTCGGCCTTGCGCCGCGTGCCGCTTCCGCGGCTGCGGCCGGCCATTGAAAGGATCATCATGACGACCCGACGTGAATTTTTCCGCCTGGCCGGCACCGTTGCCGCCACCGGCGCCAGCGCCACACTGGTCAACCGCGCTGCGCTCGCCGCAGTGCCCGAGATCGTGAGCATGGACAAACCCGACACCGCGCCGCCGCTGGTACCGCCGAACGGGCAGCCCTACAACCCCGTGGTCACGCTGAACGGCTGGACCCTGCCCTGGCGCATGAAGAACGGCGCGAAGGAATTCCATCTCGTCGCCGAACCGGTGGTGCGCGAGATCGCGCCCGGGATGAAAGCCCGCCTGTGGGGGTACAACGGGCAGAGCCCCGGCCCGACCATCGAAGTGGTCGAGGGCGACCGGGTGCGGCTTTACGTCACCAACCGCCTGCCCGAACACACCACCATCCACTGGCACGGCCAGCGCCTGCCCAACGGCATGGACGGCGTGGGCGGGCTGACCCAGCCGCAGATCCAGCCGGGCGAGACCCATGTCTACGAATTCGTCGCCCGTCGGCCCGGCACGTTCATGTATCACCCGCATGCGGACGAGATGACGCAGATGGCGATGGGCATGATGGGATTCTGGGTCACGCACCCCAGGGGCAGACACCCGCTGATCGACCCGGTCGACCGCGATTTCTGCTTCCTGCTCAACGCCTACGACATCGATCCCGGCAGCTACACCCCCAGCGTCAACACCATGACCGAGTTCAACCTGTGGACCTGGAACAGCCGTGCCTTCCCGGGCATCGATTCGCTGAACGTACGGCTCAACGACCGGGTGCGCATCCGCATCGGCAACCTCACCATGACCAACCACCCCATCCATCTGCATGGTCACGAATTCAGCGTGACCGGCACCGACGGCGGGGCCGTGCCGAAATCGGCGCGCTGGCCGGAAGTGACCACGGATATCGCAGTCGGGCAGATGCGCCAGATCGAGTTCGTCGCCGACGCGCCGGGCGACTGGGCCTTCCATTGCCACAAGAGCCATCACACCATGAATGCGATGGGCCACAGCGTGCCGACGATGATCGGGGTCGACCAGTCGGGACTCACGGAGAAGATTTCCCGGGTCGTGCCCGATTACATGATGCCGATGGGCAGCGCCGGCATGGCGGAAATGGGCGAAATGCACATGCCGTTGCCGGAAAACACCCTGCCGATGATGATGGGCGAGGGGCCCTACGGTCCGGTCGAGATGGGCGGCATGTTCAGCGTGCTGAAGGTGCGCCGCGACCAGAAGCCCGGCGACTATGCCGATCCGGGCTGGTACGCCCAGCCGGCCGGCACCCAGGCGAAAAAGGTCGAGGCATCGATCCCGCCCGCCGTGCGCGCCCCGGAGACAGCGGATACGCCGGGTGACATCGAGGTGAGCGTTCGCAAGCCGACCCAGCACGCGCATTGATCCCGGGCAGGCCCGTTCCCGGGCGGAGGGACGGGCCAGTTTATCGGTATTTAATTAATTGCTAATATATTGGCCTGCCCTTGCGGCAGCCCACAACAAGCGTGTCACCCAGGAGAAATCACATGAGTTTGTCCGCCCTCGATCTGGTCGCCGAGGCCAAATCCCAGATCACCGAAATCGAACCCGCCGTTGCGCAGACCGCGCTCGCCAGCGCCGTGGTGCTGGACGTGCGCGAGCCTGCAGAATTCGAAGCGGGCCGCCTGCCTGGCGCCATCAACATCCCGCGCGGCGTGCTGGAGTTCCGGATCGGCGACCATCCCCGTCTGGCCCAGCGCGACTGCGACATCCTGGTGTGCTGCAAGACCAGCGGCCGCGCCGCCCTCGCCGCGCTGAACCTCAAGCGCATGGGCTACACCAGGGTGCGTTCCCTCCATGGCGGCTTCGATGCCTGGAGCCAGCTGGGGCTGCCGGTCGAGAAGGAAAACACCCAGTTCGGCGACTGAGCCCCTAGGGCTGTACGGCAAAGCGGAGCGTCGCGGCCAAGCCGCAGCCGCCATCGGCGCGGGCCAGCCCTGCACCGAATTCCAGCTGGGCGCGGGAAAGCTGGGCGATCCGCTCGACGATCGACAGGCCCAGTCCGCAACCTTCGCTGTCGGTTTCGCCGCGGGCGAAGCGGGCGGTCAGGCGCGCACGCAGGTCGTCCGATACGCCCGGACCGTTGTCGGCCACGCTGAAGCGGCATCCGTCTTCGCTGTGCGTCAGACGGACCTCGATGCGTGCGCCCTGCCCGGCATAGCGCAGCGCGTTGTCGAGCAAGTTGCGGGCGGCGATTTCGAACCAGGCGGGCTGAATGGCAATGCGGCAATCCGGCGCCAGCATCACGTCCACCGTTTGCTGGCGACGTGCCGCCTCGGCCGCGTGGCTTGCGCACAGGGCGTCGACCAGCGGCGCGGGATCGAACGCGGCCATGGCTGCCAGGCGCGTGGGATCGACCCGGGCCAGGGTGAGCAATTGTTCCACCAGATGGGTCATGCGGTCGACGCCGGAAACGACCTGTTCGAGCGCGCGCTGACGCGCCGCGTCGGCGTGCGTGCGCTGCGCCACCTGCGCCTGGATCCGCAGCGCGGCGAGCGGGGTGCGCAGCTCGTGCGCGGCGTCGGCCGTGAAGCGGCGCTCGGTGTCGAATGCCGCATTCACGCGGGGAACCAGCGCGTTGAAGGCGGCGCACAGCGGCGCGATCTCGTCCGGCAAGTCCTGGCTGCCCAGGTGCGTCAGTGCGCGCGGATCGAGCGTCCCGACCTCGTGCGCCAGCGCGTCCACCGGACGCAGCGCACGCCGCACCGCCCACCAGACGGCAAACGCGATGAAGGGCAGCGCCAGCAGCGCAGGTACGAGCAGCGAAAGGCCGATCTCGCGCGCCAGGCGCTCGCGCGCGGCGTGGGCCTGCCCGACCGCGATGCGGTAATGGCCGTCGCGGCTCCACGCCGTGAAGAAGCGCCAGCGCGCGTCGTCGTGCGGCAACTCGCTGAAACCCTCGGGCAGGCCGGCGTCGAATCCGCTATGCCCCGGGGAGGCGGTCAGGCGCTGCGTGCCGTCGTCGTTTCGATACCAGATCTCGAATGCGATGGGCACCGGATTGTGCACCGCGTGTTCGTGCAGCACCTTGACCACGTGATCGATTTCCCCGCTGCTGACGAAGGCGAGCAGGGTTTCGGCAACCTGGGTCAGCTGGCTGTCCAGCAGTTCGTCGGCCTCGTGGTGTGCGCGCTGGTAGACGAACACGGCCGCCAGCAGCCAGACGATCGCCAGTGCGCCGCTCAGCAGCCAGCTGAGCTGGCGGCGCAGGGAGTGGCGGCTCACGCTTCGCCCCCGAAGGTGTAGCCCGCCCCGCGTACGGTGCGGATCGTGTCGTTGCCGAGTTTCCTGCGCAAATGGTGGATATGGACTTCGAGGGCATTGCTGCCGACCGCGTCGTCCCAGGCGTACAGCTTTTCCTCCAGCGCGCGGCGGCTGAGCACGCGGCCGGCGTTCTGCATCAGAACGTGCAGCAGATCGAACTCGCGGCCGGTGAGATCGATCGCGGTGCCGGCCTGCGTCACGCTGCGGGCAGCCGGGTCCAGCGTGAGCGTGCCCAGCGTCAGCTGCGGCGTGCCGCGGCCGTGCTTGCGGCGCATCAGTGCGCGCAGACGAGCGGCGATCTCGTCGAGATCGAAAGGTTTCAGGACGTAATCGTCGGCGCCCAGATCCAGCCCGCGCACCTTGTCTTCCACCTGGTCGCGCGCGGTGAGGATCAGCACTGCGGTCGCGTCGTCGCGCCCGCGCAGCCACTGCAGCACGTCCAGCCCGTTGCGCCTGGGCAGACCGAGATCGAGCACGATCGCGTCGAAGGATTCGGCGGACAGGGCGGCCACCGCCGCCTCGCCGTCGCGCACCCAGTCCGTCGCGAAACCGGCGTGCGACAGTCCGGCCTGCAGGCCGTCGCCGAGCAGGCGATCGTCTTCGACTACCAGGATGCGCATGACGGAGGACAGGGCTTCATCGTTGGGGCGGGCGCGGCCATGCGTGCAGCATAGCAGCCCACGCGCTCAGTCCTGCGAGGCCTGGTCCTCGCCCGGTGGGAACTGCCTGCCGGTGATCATGCTTTGCGCAACGCGTTCGCCGCGGAGCTGATGGAAAACCAGGGCGGCAAGATGGAGGCCGACGAAGCCGAGGACGAGGACGAATCCGGCTTCGTGCGGTTCCTTGAACAGATGGGCCAGCGATCTGGACTGTTCGATCCAGGCAGAAAGCGGACCGACGCCGAACTGGGCGGCCGCGAGCAGGAGCCCGGTGGCGACCATCAGGCCCGCCACGCCATACAGGAACAGATAGGCCAGGCTGGCCAGCGGGTCGTGCCCGGCCCGGTGGCCGCGGGGCCGTTGCAGACGTGTCAGTGCGGTCTTCCACGCGGCCGGATGCCACAGGTCTTGCCAGCGCGCGCTGGCCGGCCCGAACAGGCCCCACAACACGCGGGTCGCCAGCGCAAGGGCCAGGGTGTAGCCGGCGTAAATGTGCAGCGTCCAGATCGTGTCCTCGTAGGGCCCGTCCTCGAAGGCCTCGGCAAGCTGGCTGGTGGCGACCAGTGCCAGGATGGCGCCGGCGAGCATCCAGTGCAGGGTACGCAGCAGGGGATCGAACACGATACGGGAGGACGGGGTCGGCATGGCAGTCTCGAAACGGGTTGATTTGCCGCAAGTCTAGGTGGCGATTCTTAGCGCAGTCTTAACATGGTTGGCGACGTGGATTTGTGCGGAGCGGGCCGCGATGCAATTAAGCAGGGCTTAAGGAAAGACGTGCAGGATACGCAGCATCGCCGCAGGTGGCGATGGCGCAATCGCCCTTCTTCTTCACTGGATCGCCCCCTTGTCGAACTGGTTCGTCCGCTTCCTGATGTTCGCCGGCTTTGCCCTGTTGCAGGCAATGGCCCCGTTCATCCACGCCCATGCGGGCGCGACCCAGTTCACCCATCACGGCCTGCTGCATCTGCACGAGGGCGTGGCGAGCGATGCGGCGGGGCATGTCGTCGCGAGCGCCGATCTCGGCGGGGAAATCGAGGTGGCGAAAGGCGTGTCCTCGCGCCTGCGTCCCCTCCTGGCAGAACTTCCGGACAGTGCGCCGGCCGCGCCGGCCCAGCCCGTTGCCGTCGTGGCTCCGGTCTCCAGTGGGGAACGCCCGCCCTGTGTCCGGCCGTCGCCACCCGTACCGCCCCATTTCACCCCGCCCGCCCTGGCACCGCCTGCTGCCTGACTTTCCTGCCCGGCGCGTCGCGTGACGCGTCCCTCATGGTTTGTCGTTATGGAGTAGGTCATGGCCATTGGCTGCTTTGCCCGTCTTGCACACGCCTGTGCAGTGTCGCTCGTCGTCGTTCCCGCGTTCGCCGCGGATAACCTGCCGCTGACGGCGGCACAGAAAGCCCGCCTCGGCATCGTCGCCGTCGCGACGGCAGCGCTCGCGGAGGCGCCGGCGCTCGCCTATCCCGCACGCGTGACCTTGCCGCCCGCCAGCGTGCGCGTGATCGCCGCCGCCGGCGCCGCCCTGGTCACGCAATTGCATGTGCAGGCAGGCGACGCGGTAAAGCGGGGCGCCCCGCTCGTCACCCTGTCGATGCCGGGACTGGCCGAAGCCGGGAACGGCGTCGTGCAGGCCCGCCTGCGTGCCGAACTGGCCGGGTCCAACGCCGCGCGCGACCGCAAGCTGTTCGAAGAAGGCCTGATCGCCGAATCACGCCTGCGCGCCAGCGAAACCGAGGCGCAATCGGCACGCGCCGCGCAGGCTGCGGCCCAGTCCGCGCTCGCCCTGCTGGGGCAGGGCAAGGTGGCGGGCAGTGCGATCACGCTGACCGCGCCGATGGCCGGCGTGGTCACCGAAAGCCTGGCGGAGCCCGGGTTGCGGGTGGATGCGGGGATGGCGCTGATGAAGCTGGCGGACGTGTCGAAGCTGGCGCTGGAGATTCCGTTGAGCCCGCAACAGGCGCAGGGCATCGCGGTGGGACAGCGCGTGCGTGTGCGGGACAGCAACGCGGATGGACGCATCGTGGCCCTGCTGCCGCAGCTCAACGCCGCGCAGAGCGTGCTCGTCCGCGCCAGCCTGGCTGATCCACAGCGCCGTCTGCGCCCCGGCCAGTCGGTGCAGGCCGAAGTGAGCGGCGCGCGCGTGGCGTCGGCGCGCATCGTGCCGGCCTCCGCGCTGGTCTGGAAGGCTGGCATGCCCTACGTGTTCGTCGAAACCGTCGGCGGCTTTGCCGCCAGGCCGGTGACCCTGCTGCGCCAGAACGCCAGCCAGGCCGAGATCACGGGCGTGTCGGGAGCCATGCGCGTGGCCGCGCAGGGCGTGGCGGCGCTCAAGGCGCAGTGGCTCGGGGAGTGAACCATGCTGAACGCACTGACCGAATTTGCGCTGGCCAGGCGCTGGTTTGTACTGGCGATGGCCGTGGCCTTGGCGGCACTGGGTGTACGCGCTTTCCAGCAACTGCCCATCGATGCCTTTCCCGATGTCTCGTCGACCCAGGTCAAGCTCATCCTCAAGGCGCCCGGCATGACGCCGGAGGAAGTCGAGGCGCGCGTCACCCAGCCGATCGAAACGGAACTGCTGGGCATTCCCCGGCAGGTCGTGCTGCGTAGCCTGTCGAAAAATGCGCTGGTCGACATCACCGTCGATTTCGAGGCGGGCACCGATATCTACTGGGCACGCCAGCAGGTCGCCGAACGCTTCAACAACGTCAAGGGAGACCTGCCCGGCAACGTGAGCGGCGGCCTCGCGCCGATATCGACGCCGTTGTCCGAACTGTACATGTTCACCGTCGAAGGGCCGATCTCGCTGGCCGAGAAGCGCACCCTGCTCGACTGGACGATACGTCCCCAGCTGCGCGCACTGCCCGGCGTCGCCGACGTGAATGCGCTGGGCGGCCGGGTTGCCACCTATTCCATCGTGCCCGACCCGGTTGCGCTGGCCGCGCGCGGCGTCACCCTGGACGAACTGCGTACGGCTCTCGGGACGAACAGCCGGAACGATGGTGCGGGCCGCGTTTCCGAGGGCGAGGAAGCCTGGGTCGTACGCATCGATGCCGACCTGAAGACGCTGCCTGACCTCGCCCGCATCGGCGTCAAGACCGTGGCCGGAACCGTTGTCACGGTGGGGGACGTGGCGACCGTCGAAACCGGCGCGATGACGCGTTACGGCGCCGTCACGCAGAACGGTGAAGGCGAGGCGGTCGAAGGCCTGGTGATCGGGCTCAAGGGCGCAAACGCCGGCGAACTGATCGCACGCGTCAAGAAGAAGCTCGCCGACATCCAGAAAACGCTGCCCAAGGGCGTGACGATCTCGCCGTTCTACGATCGCAGTGCGCTGGTCGACCGCGCGGTGGGCACGGTCACCAAGGCGCTGATGGAAGCGGCCGTGCTGGTGGTGGCGATGCTGCTGCTGTTCCTCGGCAACCTGCGTGCGGCGGTCGTCGTGGCGCTGATCCTGCCGCTGTCGGTGCTCGCCACTTTCCTGCTGATGCGCCAGTTCGGCCTGACCGCCAACCTGATGAGCCTGGGCGGCCTGGCCATCGCTATCGGCCTGCTGGTCGATGCCGCGGTCGTGGTCGTCGAGAACGTCGTCGCCCATCTCGCGCACGATCCCGATGACACCGAGGTCAAGCCGATCCAGCGGGTCCTGTGGGCGCTGCAGGAAGTGGCCACGCCGGTGCTGTCCGGCGTCAGCATCATCGCCATCGTGTTCCTGCCCCTGCTCACGCTCGAAGGCCTCGAGGGCAAGCTGTTCGCACCGGTCGCGCTGACCATCGTGTTCGCGCTGCTCGCTTCGCTGCTGCTCGCGCTCACCGTGATTCCCGTCCTTGCCTCGTTCCTGCTGAAGCAGGCTTCGCATGACGACCCCTGGCTGCTCCGGCGCGCCCTGGCGCTCTACACGCCGCTGCTCGATCGCGCACTGGCGCGCCCGAAGCTGGTCTACCTGACTGCAGCCGTGCTCATGGTGGGCGCCGTGGCCACCTGGCCGTTCATCGGCAAGACCTTCATGCCGACGATGGACGAGGGCGACATCCTGGTGCAGCTGGAAAAGCTGCCGTCGATCAACCTCGACGCCTCGGCTGCGCAGGACCTGCGGGTGCAGCAGGCGCTGATGCGCAACATCCCGGAAATCCGCCGCATCGTGGCGCGCGCCGGCTCCGACGAGCTCGGTCTCGACCCCATGGGCCTGAACGAAACCGACAGCTTCCTGGTGCTGAAGCCGATGGCCGAGTGGCGCCGCCCCGACAAGGCCTGGCTGATCGACGAGATCCGCAAGGTGGTCGACGGCTTTCCCGGCATCAACACCAACTTCACCCAGCCGATCGACATGCGCGTGTCGGAGATGCTCACCGGTTCGCGCGGCGACGTCGCGATCAAGATCTTCGGCCCCGATCTCGCCAAGCTCAACCGGCTGACCGAGGACATCCTGCGCACCATCGAGAAAGTGCCGGGTGCATCCGACCCCTACACGCAGGCCAACGACGGTGTGCAGTACCTGCGCGCGAAGATCGATCGCGATGCGGCGGCGCGCTATGGCCTTTCGGTCGACGCCGTGGCGGCCCTGCTGAAGACGCAGCTGGAGGGTGAAATCATCGGCATGACGCAGGTCGAGGGCCGCCGCGTACCGATCCAGCTCGCCGGTGCGGCTGCGTTGCGCGATTCGCCGGATGCCTTGCAGCAGATGCGGATCACGCTCGCGGACGGTCGCGTGATCGGCCTCGACCAGGTCGCCATGCTGGAGCGCAGCGAAGGGCCGGTTGCGGTCAAGCGCGAGAATGCCGCCCGCTTTGCCGTGGTGCAGACGAACGTTGCCGGACGCGACCTGGTGAGCTTCGTCGAGGATGCGAAGGCCGCCGTCGCGCGTGAGGTGAAATTGCCGCCGGGCTATAGGCTCGCCTGGGGCGGGCAGTTCGAGAACCAGCAGCGTGCCGCCGCGCGGCTGATGCTGGTGGTGCCGGTGGCCCTGCTGCTGATCGGCGTGCTGCTCTACATGACCTTCGGCGATGCCAGGCAGGCCGTGCTGGTGATGGCCAACGTGCCGCTCGCGCTGATCGGCGGCATCTTCGCGCTCGGCATTTCGGGGCAGTACCTGTCGGTGCCGGCCTCGGTCGGCTTCATCGCCCTGCTCGGCATCGCGGTGCTCAACGGCGTGGTTCTGGTCAGCCATTTCAACCAGCTGCGCGCGCAGGGCAAGCGCGGCGTCGAGGTCGTGCGCGACGGCGCGCTGCGCCGCCTGCGTCCTGTGCTCATGACCGCGAGCATCGCGGCCCTCGGCCTGGTGCCGCTGCTGTTCGCCAGCGGCCCGGGGTCGGAGATCCAGAAGCCGCTCGCCACCGTCGTCATCGGCGGCCTGGTGTCGGCCACCCTGCTCACCCTGGTGATGCTGCCCTTGCTCTATCGCCAGTTCATCCTGAAAGGAGAACGCGCATGAATGCCCTGCGATCCCTGACGTTCGCGTTCGTGCTGGCGGTCGCGCTGCCGGTGCGCGCCGCCTATCTGCCCGATGCGCATGCCGCCGAAGCGGCGCTGTGGGCCTCGCCTGCCGTGGTGCAGGCGCGCGGTGAACTTGCCGCACAGCGATTGCGCAGCGATGCCCTGAAACGCGGCCGCGCCGAGTGGACCGTGGGGCTGGACGCGGCCAGCCGCCGCATCGACTCCGTGTCCGGGCGCTATGCCGAATGGGGGGCGAACGTTTCGCGTCCCGTACGCCTGCCCGGCCTCGCGGCCGCCGACCGCACCCTGGCCGATGCGCTCGTGGCCTATTCCGGGGCCAGTCTGGGCGAGGCCCTGCATGAAAGCGGCCGCCAGCTGCTCGCGCTCTGGTTCGACTGGCTGAACGCATCCAGCCAGGTCGGACTGTGGCAGGCGCAGGTCCGGATCGCCGAACGCCAGCTCGGGGCCGTGAACAGCCGGATCCGGGTGGGTGAGGGGGCGCGTGCGGAACGCGTCGGCGCCGAGGCGGCGCTGGCGCAGGCGCGCCTGCAACTGCAGCAGGCGATCAGCCGTGAGCAGCAGGCGCGCGCGCACCTGCTGGCGGCGTACCCCGGCCTCGATCCGGTCGCGGTCGACGCGTTGCCGGTGCCCTCGGGGCCGGACGGCACGGTCGAGGCCTATGTCGATGCGGTGCTGGAGCACAGCCATGAATTGTTCCGCGCCCGCCAGCAGGCCGAGGTCCTGCGCGCCGAGTCGCAACAACTCGCCCGGCGCGACAGGATCGATCCCAGCCTGGGCGTGTTCTATCGCAACGAGAAAGGCGGCGACGAGCACGTGCTCGGGCTCAACGTGGGACTGACCCTGCCGGGCGACGCCCGCCGCAGCGACAGGATGGCTGCCGAAGCACTGGCCGCCAGCGCACAGGAAGCCGCGACGCGTCTGGAACAGCGCCTGCGCATGGAGGCGCGCGCCGCCTTCGCGTCGGCGCGTGCGCAGGCGGCGGGCTGGCAGCAGGCCGAGCAGGCTGCCCGTGCGCTGGCAGAAGCCGCACGCCTGGCCGAGCGTGCCTACTCGCTGGGCGAGGGCAGCTTCGACCAGGTCCTGCTGAACCGGCGGATGGCCGTGGAGGGCGAACTCATGGCGCAGCAGGCGCGGGTGGATGCCCTGTCCGCGCTGGCCCGCCTGCAGCTCGACGCCCACCAGCTGTGGGCGCTCGATGCGGAAGCCTCTGCCGACGACGTGCATGCGCATCCATGAAACGGGGGAACGCGATGAATGAACAGCGCAAGATGGTCGGGTGGCTGATCTGGGGCGTGCTGAGCGGGTGCGCGGTGGCGGCGCCGGTTCCGGAAGCGGCGGACGCACGGATTCCCTATGCCGGGAGCGTGCAGATCCGGCAGTTGCCGGCGCAGCAGGCCGAACTCACGCTGGAAGGCGTGCGCTTCACGGGGACCTGGCAGGAACAGCTGTGCCATACCCCGGAATGCCGGGGCCCGTTCCGCAATGTCATCCGGGTGGAACGGAAGCACGTTTATCGGGGAACGGCCGAACTCGCGGCGCAAGGGGCGACCCAGCTGCATTGCAGCTGGGTCCGCTTGCACGAAAAGCTGAGCGGAACCTGCGTGGCGGAGGACGGACGCCTGTTCCGCCTCGCCGCGGTCTGATCAGGGGCTGGCGGTCGCGCCGGGCGCCGCTGCACCGGCGGCCGGTGCTGGCGCAGCGGCGTGTGCTGGCGCAGCGGCGTGTGCGCGCGCCACGTCCGCGGACTCCATGCGATGCGCTTCTTCCTGCATGGCGGCGATCTGTTCCGGCTTGAGTTGCCATACCAGACTGTCGCGTGCCTTGGCGGCCGATTCCACGCCCTGCGCGGCGGCCAGGTTGAACCACAGATAGGCGTGCGCCTTGTCGACCGCGGTGCCGGTGCCGTAGCGGTACAGTTCGCCCAGGCTGAACTGGGCGGGCGCATAACCGCGCTGCGCCGGTTTTGCGATCCACTCGAACGCGGCCTTGTAGTCCTGCACCACGCCGCGTCCCTCGAGCAGGGCGAGCCCGTAGCGGTACTGTGCTTCGGCGATTCCCTGCCTGGCGGCCAGGGCAAACCACTTGGCGGCCTCGGTGTCGTTCTTGATGACGCCGTCGCCTTCCATGTAGCGCATGCCCAGCGCCAGTTGCGCGTCGGGGTCGCCCTTGGCGGCGCGCTCGTGCGGGACCTGGGCAAACGTTTCGCTGGCTGGCCTGGGCGCATTCTGGGGGGTGGCCAGCCATACCGTGGCGGCGACGAGCGCACCGGCGGCCAGCAGCAGCAGGACCGGCTTGACCGGGCTGAAGGCCCAGAAACGATGGTGGCAATCGCGGCAGCGCAGCGGCGTGTAGAGCACCATCCGGCGTATGCCGTCGTAGGCGTGCAGCTTCGCGTGCCGGGTTTTTTCGCTACCGCATTGGGGACAGGGGGCCATGGGGCGGGTCCTCAGCGCGCTTGCGCGATCAGATAATCGGCGGCGGCCTTCACCGCATCGTCCGACAGCGCCGGGTTGCCGCCCTTCGCCGGCATGCTGCCCTTGCCGTGCAGCGCAGCGGCATGGAGCGCGTCCTCCCCCTGCGCGAGCCGCGGTGCCCAGGCGGCGCGGTCGCCGACGGCGGGGGCATTGGCGATGCCCTTGTCGTGGCAGAACGCACAGGCCTGACGATAGGTCTGCTGACCGAGCGACGCACTGGGCGCGGCGGTAGCCGCAGGCGCGGCGGGTACGGCTTGGGGGGCGGGGACGGCCGGAGGCGGGGCGGATTCGCCGCACCCTGCGAGGGAAGCGACCAGCATCGCCGCAAGCAGCGTCTTGTTCATGCGCGACTCCGCGTATCCGTCAGAATGGGGCGCGTGCTGTGCACCGCTTCGCCCCAGGCCGCCTGTCGTACCGCGCGGTTCATGATGAAGCCCGACCGCGTCGACGGTCTCGGGCGGTCAGGACTTGGCCGCGCCCGCCTGCGCTGCAGGCGCCTTGGCCGCCTCGCCCTTGCCTGCTGCGGCAGCGGGTGCTGCGGCAGGCGCGGGATCGGGGGCCTTGAACTTGGCGCCGGCGGCGTCGGCCATGTAGGCCACGGCCCGGGCGACTTCGATGTCGGACAGGTCGCCGTCGCCACCGCGCGGCGGCATCTGGCGTATGCCTTCGATGGCGTGCTTGAGCAGGGTTTCGTAACCCTGCGCGATGCGCGGACCCCAGTCGCCCTTGTTGCCGTATTTGGGCGCACCCAGCGCACCCGGCGTATGGCAGGTGGTGCAGACGGCGTCAAACACTTCCTGGCCGGACTTCTCGACCCTGGGCGCATTGGCGTCGAGCGCAACGAGCGTGGCGAAAGGCTTGATGCGTTCGAGCGTGGCCTTGGTGGCGGCTTCGCTCGAAACGTCCGGCTTGTGGTTGTTCTGGATGCCGAGCACCAGCTGCACGATCAGGAAGATCGCAAGCAGCGGGGCGAACAGGCCTGCGAGGAGCGAAATGATGATTTCACGCGGCGTGGCCTGCGTCATCTTGGCGTGCGAATCGGCCATGAGGATTATCCTTGTGGGGGTGCATCGAAAGCGGGAATTATAAGGAAAGCCTTCCCGACAGGAAAGGGCGGGGCGGGCGGATGGACGTCCCCCCCCAAACCCGCTATGCTTCGCCGCGCATAGTTTTCCCCCAGGCGCCCGTAGCTCAGCTGGATAGAGTACTGCCCTCCGAAGGCAGGGGTCGTGCGTTCGAATCGCGCCGGGCGCGCCATCAAATCAACGGCTTGGCTTCAGAAACCGGCTTTCCGTTTCCCGTCGTGTCCCCACGTTGGCCATGCCCGGCCGGTTCCTGCCCGGCCTTGTCCTGTCCGCCGGTCTCCGCATTCACACGGGGCGGAGAAACCGCAGGGGGCAACGACACGGAAAACGAAAAAACCGGGTCGACGGAATGGGGCCGGCAAAACGCCGACGCTGACGCTTATCCCGCCGGGATTGTCAGCACCGGCAGGTTCACCGGACCTTCGGTTTCGGCCAGGGAGAACAGGACCATCAGGAAGGCGAACGTGCGTTTGGAAATGAGGTCGCGGTCGTCTATCCAGTACCAGCGCCCCCGATAGGGGACGGCCACGTGCGCCTGCGATGGCTGGGTGTCGCTGCAGTGGACGTGCAGCAGGGATTCCCTGCCGGCGCGGTCTGGTTTCAGCACCGGCGCAGCCCGGCCTTCCGCGATGTCCGCGTCCGGAACGTCCACGCGCGAAGCCAGTTCCAGCAGCATGGCCAGTATGGAGCGTGTGTACAGCATGATGTTCTCGCCGCCGGCGTTGGCGGCCCCGTAACTGATCTGGAATTCCTGCCTGTCCGCATTCAGGCGCAGTAATTCGCGCACTCTCGAAATGTCGGCCAGCGCTGCCTCGTTGAGGCCGCCGGAACGGAAGAACAGCACCGTGGCGTCGCCCCCGTTCTTGCGCAGGAGGTGCATTCCGATGGCGTGACTTTCCAGAAGACGTTTCAGCAGGCCGGTCAGTTCGGCGTATTCGGGATTGCCGCTGGATGCGGAGGCGCCAAATCGATTTCCGCTGCGTATGCCGTTGATCGCTTCCACGCTCAGGGGCAGGATCAAATCCACCGGCCAGCCCGCATCGAGCAGGAACAGGATGGCCGAAGGTTGTACCGGCAGCATGAGCTGCTTGTAGAACTTGTTCCCGGCCAGGGGCGTATAGGAAATGGTCGGGCGGTCGATGTACTTGCCCGAGCCGCCGAGGCTCAGGGTTCCGTTCGCATCGTAGGGATTCAGACCAAGACTGATGGTCGTTTCGATGTTGTAGCCGCTGACGATCTGGCTCACATCCATGAACATGGGCGAGTCGAAATAGCGCAGTTTCACGATGTTGAGCAGCAACTGCTTTTGCCACGAGGTGGACACGACTTCGCTGAAATTCACGCGGTCGCTGTTGATGACCTCCGGGGCCAGGGTCCTGCAGCCAGACAGCGGCACGGTGAAGCCCGCGACCAGCATGGCGAGGGCTAGCGGCAATCTGCGCGAAAACATGGCGGCCTCCCTTGGTATTTTGGCGGATGGAATCGAATGCCCGGAATGCTGCAGCTGGAGGAGCTGTACTGCCGGCAGCTGTTCATGTCAGCCTGTCGGATTCCAGGATGAGCACGATGAGCGCGGTATAGGCGATCGCCCCGCCGAGAAACGCCAGCCCCTGCACCTGGCTCTCGTCAGGGATCTCCTCGCGCATCACGTTGATGATGATGGCGCCCGCAAGAAAGGCAAACAGCAGGGTCTGCACCGGCTTGGGCACCGCGAAGGCCTCCCCGATCAACCAGCCGGCGTAGACGCCGATCGCCAGGAACCAGCGCACCCGGCTGGCGTAGTAGCTTGCGTAGCGGTGTCGCAGTTCGAGATCCGTGCCGATGAAATGCAGCGCCAGCGTGACAGCCGCCAACGCAAGCCCCACCGGGTTGTCGGGATCGAAGTTGGCGAGCAGGTGGCCCACGATCAGGGCATAGAGCACGAAGCTCGCGATATGCAGTTTGTCCGCCAGGGTGCGTCGCTGCGGGCTGGCGGGATTCCGCACCGACGTGGTGCCGTGAAACAGGATCAGGCCGAGCATCGCCACGAGATAGACATGATTCTGCCAATGTCCCAGCAGGCCGGCGCCGATATTCGCGTCCACCAGGGCCTGCTTCTTCGCCAGCTTCGGTAACAGGTAGATGAAGACATAGGCCACTGAAGCTCCGCCGGCAGCGGAAAGCCAGGCACTGCCCTGGCGCAGGTGGAAGCCTGGTCGCCCGGTCAGCAAGTGGGTGGCGGCGATCAGCGAGGCGGCAAGAAAGGAAAGTAGAGAGGCCATGGTCAATCGTGCCCGCAGTAAACGCCCCGATATCGAGCCTGAACGAGCCGTCGCCTCGGTGGATCGGGAGGAATGGCCATGGGAACGGGATTCCGGGCGGTGGATCTTCGCGCTGCGTTTGCAGGGATTCGCAAGCGCATCTGTCGGTGGATGTGGCGGCTCGACGAGCCGGGCAATCCGTCCGCGATCCCCTCCTGCCCCGGTCGCCCCCCGCGCGAAGCCCTTTCCACGACATCGGAAATGGCCCGGCAGGGAGACGCGCGCTTATTTCTTCGCAGGGGTCAGCGTCGCCGCCACCGTGTTCAGTTCGTCGATCAGGGCATCCATCGATTTCTGGACCTCGGCACCCTCGGCGCGGGTTTTCACGAACAGGGGCTTGACCGATTCCACGCCGGTGATGGTCAGATCATTGGCAAGAACGGTGCGCAGGTCCTTGAGGTCGGACAGCCAGGGGCCGAACTGGGCCTTGAGGGGTTCAGCAGTCGTCTTGATGCGGCCGAAGGTCTCCTGCAGCTGGGCCTTGCGTTGCTCGGCGACCTGCCTGATGGAGGCATTCTGCACCTCAGCCAGCTGCGCCTCCCACTGCTTGAAGTATTCCATGCCCATTTGCTGGATCGACTGCGAACGCTTGCCGGCCTTGTCCGCGGCGGCCTCGAGCGCCTTTACGTTGTTTGCGTATTGTTCGAAGGCGGGACGCGGATCCGTGTTGGCCGTGATGGCAATCTGTCCCAGCGAGTCCATCGTGGCATCGATGGCCTTCTTGCCGTTGATCATGTCCTGACGGAATTCGGCCATGCTGCTGCCGGTCTTGTCCGCTTTCTCGTAACCCGATGTGGTGCCGCAGCCGGAAACGAGAACGACTGCAATCGCAGCGCCCGCAAGCCCGCTGTATCCGAGTTTTCCAAACATGATTTTCCCCTTGTAATGAATTGAACAATGCCTTGCGCAAGAAATCCGGCTGTCGACCATCCCGGCTTGACGGTTGGCGAGCCATCCGCCGGCTGGGCGCATCGCGTTTTCCTGCCCCGACGCATGCATCCCGGTCGTGGCCAGTTGCATTGCCTGAAAGATGAACAGGATTCCGTTTCCTGCATATAGGACCAAAGACTAATGCCGGCCCGCGCGGCCTTTCGGGGCGGGCTTGCGGAGGCAGGCTGGGGTGCGCCGGCGCGTCGCGGACCCGTTGGTCCAAAGTCCTATATTTTCCGGTTCGCGGCTGATCTATCGTAGGCGCATCAATCGGTGCCTCTCGCAGGATCGGGACATGGGTTTTCCGGAGGGATTGATTGCTCTTTATTCATCGATACCGAAAGGAATGAAATGCACGATCGTTCGCTCCCGCTTGCTTCCCTCTTCATGGCGATGACGCTGGCAGCCAGTGCCGCCCATGCCGAGAAATCCGCAAACCCGTCCGCCGTGTCGCCTGTGAAAGTGGAGGAAAAGGCCGGGGTGAGCGACCGGGGCAATGCCGCAACGGCACTGACCATCCAGCGCATCACCGCCACGGTGGCGGCCATCGATACGCATACCCGCATGGTTGCCCTCGTCGGGCCCCAGGGGAACGCCCTTGTGTTCCAGGCGGACGACCGGGTCAGGAATCTGGGACAGGTTCGCGTGGGCGACAAGGTGGTCGTTGAATACTACGAGGGCGTCCTTGCGGAACTCGCGTCTGCGGGCGCCTCGTCGACGGAAGCGGGCGTGTCGAAGGCGCTGGTCGCGGCTGCCCCCGGCCAGCATCCGGCCGGCGCCGTGGGCAAGGCGGTTACGGTGCGGGTGACCATCGACTTCATCGACCAGATACGCCATGTTGTGCACCTGAAGGAAGCCGACGGCAGCATTCACGTTGTCCGCGTGATGAAGCCGGAGTTCAGGACCATGCTGAAGACGCTGAAGCCGGGGGATCAGGTGGCCGTGACCTTCTTCGAGGCGCTGGCGATCATGGTGCGACCCGCAGGCAAATAGCCGCGCGGAACGCGGGCCATGCGCCAGGCCTGGCCCGCGCGAAGACACGATGCAGTGCAGCCTTCCGTTGCGGGCCGCACGGTGAAAACGACCGTCCCCGGTCGCCGGGGCCTGGGACGCGGCCTTACTTGAGCGTATACCCGCGGCCCTCCATGCAGGCGTTGTAGGCCCGCTGGTAGGTATTCATCTGCTGCGCCTGTGCCTGCGCCTGCTGTGCCTGCGCCTGTTGCTGGCTGGCCTGCCGCTTGCGGGCTTCGCGGCTGCCGCTCATGGTGCCCAGGACGGCTCCGGTGGCGGCGCCCTTGCCGGCGTCGTCGTTGACGACTTCGCCGACGATCGCCCCGCCTACCGCGCCGCGCAGCGCGCCTCGCGTGCGTTCGCCCCCGCCCTGCTTGGACGACGTGCTCTCCGTCGTCTTGGCCTGTGCCTGGACGGCAGGGTCGACCCCCGTGGTCTGCTTGGCCCAGACGTAGCATTCGCCATCGTCACGGCTTTGCTGCTCCTTGCTCTGGCCCTTGGACGGGTAGACGATGGGTTTCTCGGCGATGGCCGGGAAAGACAAGGCTGCAACTACGATCCCGGTCAGTAACTGTATGCGTGTGTTCATGGTCGTTTCCTGTCGAATGGGAGGTTCAAATATGCGGCTGCGATCCGGATTGGGCATGTGAGCCGTCGGATCCCGGCCGGGATCCGCTTGATGCACCGTTTCGGCGCATTGCGACGGTGTAGCCTGGTCGATGGGCTGCGACATGACCGCTTCGATGGTATGGCGTGGCGGTCGCGCGGCATATACGACTTTGGTCCCATGCAAACAGGCAGCATCCGGCCATGGCGCGGCCGGGTCCGGAACCGTCAGGCTTGCGTCCCGGTGGCTTTTCGCCTTCAATGCTTGCCTGATTTGCTTAGGAAGCGCGGAACCAGGGTCGCATGGACCACCCATCCCGAACACAGGAATTCGAGCAGCTGGTCAGGCATCTGTCTCGCGAATTCAGCAAGCCCCTGTCAGGCCATGTCCGTCCCGTGGCAAACCTGGCGCTGGGAAAGATCGCGGCATTCCTGGGATTCGATAGCGCGGTCCTGCTGCATTTGCCCGCGGGGGAAGGCGGGGGACGGACGCTGGCCAGCTGGCCGGTGGGCATCCCCGACACGGCGGAAAGCGAGCATTTCGGCTACGCCTGCCCCTGGGTCATCAACCAGATCCTGGACGGGCAATTGCTGGAGATGGCCGAAGTGGAAACCCTGTCCCGGATGCCGCCCGTGGAGCGCGCCCTCTGCGCGCGGCACGGCATGCGGTCCTTGTGGGGGCTTCCGCTTTCCGACATGCAAGGCGTGGTCGCCGCACTCGTTCTTGGCGCGTGCCAGCCGGCCAGGCCGGTTGCGATGCGATCGATCGATCAAGCGCAGACCCTCGGTGAACTCGTCGTGAACGGGGTCTTGCAGGCCGAGCGTGAAGAACGGCTCAGCGACGCGATCGATGCCGCTGAGGCAGGCCTGTGGTCCCTGGATTATTCAACCATGGCGTTCTGGGCCACGGAGACGGCCCGCGCCATGCATGGTTTCGATGTGGCCGAGGCGATCAGCGTGGACAAGGTCCTGGCGGCGGTTCACCCGGACGATCGCGACCTGATCATGAGAACGATCGAGGGGGCGGCCGGCGGGGCTGTCGATGTGAACGTCGAATACCGCATTCCCCAGCGCGACGGAACGCTACGGTGGCTGGTCGCGCGCGGGCGGTCCTATGTCCGTACGTCGGGAAGACCGCAGCAGCTGATGGGGGTCAACCTCGACATCACCGAACGCAAACTGGCCGAAGAGGCGCTGCGGAATGCGCGGGCCCTGACGGATGCCGTGTTCGACAGCGTGCCGGGCATGCTGTACCTCTACAACGCCGAAGGGCGCCTGCTCCGCTGGAACAAGCGGCACGAGGCGGCCACCGGCTACTCGGCCGAGGAATTGATGAACATGCCGATCGAATCCATGGTGGTCGAAGAGCATCATGGCCTCATGCTCGAACGCATGAACCAGGTGTTTACCGAGGGTCATGCAACCGCAGAGCTCGATGTGCGGCTGAAGGACGGCACCATCACGCCGTGCGAGGCCACCGGGGTTCTGGTGTACATCGACGGCAAGCCGCACATGGTGGGCATTTCCATGGACGTGAAGGAAAGGAAGCGCACGGAGGCGTCGCTTGCGCAACTGCGCGCCGAGATGACCCACGTCGCGCGCGTGAACACGCTGGGCGAGCTGACGAGCGGCCTGGCGCACGAACTGAACCAGCCCCTGGCGGCCATACTCAGCAATGCGCAGGCGGCGCGTCGCTTCCTCGCCGCACAGCCGCCCAATCTGGACGAAGTGCGCGACGCACTCGAGGACATCATCTTCGATGACAAGCGAGCCGGGGAGATCGTGCACGGCCTGCGCCAGATGGTCGGCAAGAACCCGATCAAGCACGAGCAGATCGATGTCAACGCGCTGATACAGATCGTGGTCGGCCTGCTCCACGGCGAGCTCATCACCTACGATATTCCGCTTACGCTCGATCTCGCCCCGGACCGCTTGATGGTTGTGGCCGGGCAGACCGAGATCCAGCAGGTGCTGCTGAACTATCTGCTCAACGGCATTCAGGCGCAGTATGCGGTCGCCCCGGCCGCGCGCCGGCTCGTCGTCAGTTCCCGGCGCGAGCACGACTGGGTGATTCTGGCGGTCAGGGACGGCGGCGGCGGCATCGCCGTCGAGTCCCTGCATCGCGTGTTCGACCCGTTCTTCAGTACCAAGAACGACGGACTCGGCATGGGCCTGGCGATATGCCGGCGCATCGCGCAATCCTACGGCGGGCGCGTCTGGGCGGAAAACAATCCGGATTACGGTGCGACCTTCTTCCTCGCGTTGCCGGAACAGGGCTGTGCGGAATGACGGCCGCGCCGCGCATATTCCTCGTGGACGATGACGCATCGGTGCGTAAAAGCCTGATTCGCCTGTTGCATGCCGCCGGCTACGAAACCGAGGCCTTCGAATCCGCCGCCGCCTTCATGGGGCGCGAGCCGCATGAAGGCCTGGCCTGCCTGCTGCTGGACCTGCGCATGCCCGGCATCGACGGCATCGAACTCCAGCAGCAATTGAGAAGCCTGCAGCCCGACCTGCCTATCATTTTTCTCTCCGGGCACGCAGGGGTTCCGGACAGCGTCCAGGCCATGAAGCGTGGTGCAGTCGATTTCCTCACCAAACCGGTCGACGACGAAGTCTTGCTGGCGGCCATCCGTGCGGCACTGGATTTCCACCGGCAGATCCTGGCGGAGCAATCCGAAAAAATGGCGATCCTCGGGCGCATGAACACGCTGACCGAGCGCGAAATGGAAACCACGCAATGGGTGATCGCCGGCCTGCTTAACAAGCAGATTGCCTGGGAACTGAACATCACGGAGAAAACCGTCAAGGCGCACCGCGCCCGCGTGATGGAGAAGATGGGCGTCAAATCCGTTGCCGAGCTGGTGCGCCTGTTCGACATGCTCGGCATCGAACCCAAGCGTCCCGCTAAGTAGTCAATCTCCGCCCCCGCTGTCCCCGGAGGGCGACCCGGGCCGGGCGGCGACATAGGCCTAAAGTCCAATAGAGAACCTGTCTGGCGCTCCCTAGACTGCCGCAGGACAGTGACGGGCAGAGCCCCCGGCTGATGCCCGCGATCCGCGAGCATGTCGCTTGCTGTTCGAACGTGTGATCGAAGCGAACGCAGCCGTCTTCCGCGAAGCGGAAGGGCGGGACGCTTGTGAAAAGGGAGTGCTGGATGCGTGCGAGGATACTGGGTGGCGTGGCGATGAGCCTGGCGGCCATGCTTTGGGCTGCGGGCGCGCAGGCGGCGGACGCGTGGCGCTACGCGCTGACGCCCTATGTCTGGTTGCCGTCGGTAAACGGGAAGCTCAGGTTCGATATTCCGCCAGGCTCGGGGGGCAGCCCGAATGTCGAATCGGGGCCGAACGATTATCTGGAGAACATGAATTTCGCGATGATGCTCGCCGGCGAGGCGCGCAGGGGGCGCTGGTCCCTGATGGGCGACCTGATCTACCTGGATTCGTCCAACGAGAAAACCAGGACGATATCGGTGAACCTGCCCGGTGGCGGCAGCGTTCCGGTCGCCGACGCGGGCACCGAGACCTCGATGACAGGCAAGCTCATCACCCTGGCGCCGGGCTACAGCCTCCTGGACACGCCGGGTGCGCGCATGGATGTGTTTGGCGGCGTGCGTTACATGGCGATCGATGCGAAGGTGGACTGGCGCATCACCGCTCCGGTCGGTGCCTTCCCCCAGTCCGGGGCGATGGAACAGGACAAGGATATTGTCGACGGCATCGTCGGTGTGCGTGGGCGGCTGCGGCTTGGGGACGGCCGGTGGTCGATGCCGTATTACCTCGATGTCGGCGCCGGCACGTCCAAACTGACGTATCAGGCGAGCCTCGGGCTTTCGTATGGCTACGCCTGGGGCGAACTGGCCCTCGCCTATCGGCATTTGAGCTACGACTTTGGCGACGAAAAGCTGCTGGACAACGTCAGCTTCAGCGGCCCGGCCGTGGGCGCCACGTTCGATTTCTGAATGGGCTTCGGTGGCAACCTTCCGGCGAGCCGCAACCCCGGTGCAAGGCCCGACGCAGCCTCATTACGCTTAACCCCGTCATCTGACAAGGAGATAACATGAACGACCGCGACGATTCCAGTTCCTTTTCCCGGCGTGACTTTCTGCGCGTGGCCGGCGCAAGCGCGGCAGCACTGGGGCTGGGGGCCGTCGATGCTTCCGGCAATGCCGCAGCAGCTGCGACCGAAGGCATGCGCGCCGCTCCGCAGGGCGGCAGCGGCCACAAGGGCCCCTACAACATCCTCTTCATCCTGACCGACCAGGAACGCTTCTTCCGGCCCGGCGAACTGCCGATCGGCTACAGCCTGCCTGCCCACGAGCGCCTGATGAAACGGGGCACGACGTTCGTGAATCACCGGATCAATTCCTGCGTGTGCACGTCCTCGCGCTCGGTGGTGTACACCGGCCAGCATATCCAGCACACCAAGATGTTCGACAACTCGAATTTCCCCTGGATCGAGAGCATGTCGACGGAAATCCCGACCGTCGGCGACATGCTGCGCGCAGCCGGTTATTACACCGCGTACAAGGGCAAGTGGCATCTGACCAAGGAATTCGAGACCGTCAACAAGGCGGGGCAGCTGACCAAGATCTTTACCGAGGAAATGGAGGCCTATGGCTTCTCCGACTATCTCGGAGTCGGCGACATCATCGGCCACCATCAGGGCGGCTATCGGTACGACGTCGTGACGACCGCCATGACCGGGAGCTGGCTGCGCAGCAAGGGGCGCGAACTGGCGGGCGAGAACAAGCCGTGGTTCCTTGCCGTGAACCTGGTCAACCCGCACGACGTGATGTTCTACGATACCGATGCGCCGGGCACGTCGCACCAGGGGAAAAGCGCCCTCACCCATGTGATGCGCGAACCGAAGGATCCCCTGTACGCAAAACAGTGGCAATTCAATCTGCCGCCCAATCACGCGCAGGCACTGAATGCGCCGGGCCGTCCGCCGGCACACGTCGATTTCCTGGCGTCGCACGATGCGCTGGTGGGCAACATCCCCGATGAGGAACCGCGCTGGCGCCGCCGTCACAACTATTACCTGAACTGCCTGCGGGACGCCGATCGCAATATCGCCGCGGTTCTCGACGAACTCGATGCCGCAGGGCTGACCGACCGTACCATCGTGATCCTCACGGCGGACCACGGCGACATGGACGGGGCGCACAAGATGCACGCCAAGGGAGCGGCGGCGTACCGCGAACAGAACAACGTGCCGCTGATCGTGGCGCACCCCGCCTACGCAGGCGGAAAGCAGTGCCGTGCGGTCACGTCCCACCTCGATCTCGCGCCGACGCTGGTTTCGCTCACGGGCGTGGACAACGGCAAGCGCGCCAATATCGTCAAGGGGCTTCCGGGCAAGGACTTCTCCGCAGTTCTGAAGAATCCCGAACAGGCGGAAGTCAACGCCGTGCGCGATGGAATCCTGTACAACTACAACATGTTTGCCTATCTCGACGGGAATTTCCTGCAGAAGGCCGTTGAATACCTGCAGAAAGGTGGAGATCCCAAGCGTGTGAAGGAAGCCGGAATTGTCCCCGACATGATGAAGCGTGGCGCGGTCCGCATGGTGTACGACGGCCGCTACGTGTTCGCGCGCTATTTCTCGCCGAAGCAGCACAACCGGCCGAAATCCATGGAAGACCTGTATCGCCTCAACGATGTCGAGCTGTACGACACGAAGGTCGACCCGCTCGAGATGACGAACCTGGCGTCCGACGCCAGGAAGCATGGCGAGCTGGTCATGGCCATGAACGACAAGCTGAACCGCCTCATCGACACCGAGGTCGGCGAGGACAAGGGCCAGATGTTGCCTGGCGGGGCTGACGCAGGATGGGAAGTCACGCCGGAGACGATGGCGCCCTGAGGTCGCCGAACTCCCGGAATCCGGTCTCCCGTGACGCAGCGCGCGCCAACCGGCACATGGGGAACGGGCGGCCTGTTCCGGGAAGCCGGTCCTGGCAGATCCTGCCGGGAAATGGGCGTCCTTCCCGCTGAAGGACGGAACACCCGGGGGGCGCCCCTGCCGTTTCGGACTGCCCCCGGGGCATGCCCCGGGGGCGCCGCCATCTGGAGGATGCGGACGTGAAATTGCCGCGCTGGGTACGCTGGCTGGGCAGCGTGCTGGCCATCCTGGTACTGGTGATCGTCATCCTGCTGACCAGTGCCGTCTACTACTTCGACCGCGAGCGTGTGACCAGGCTTGTTGCGGCCGAAGTGCTCGATGCCACCGGACGTCAAATCCATTTCGACGGCGAAATCGGCTTCCGTTTCCTGCCGACCCTCGCGCTGCGCCTCGACGCCGTGCGTTTCGCCAACGCGCCATGGGGGACGCAAGCCGAAATGCTCAAGGCAAGGCGTCTCGAACTCGACGTCGAATTAAGGCCGCTGCTCAGCAAGCGGCTGGTCGTTCACCATATCGCCCTCGATGGCGTCGAACTGCTCCTGGAAACCGATTCCACGGGACGCGGCAACTGGGTGATGCAGAAAAAACAGGACGAGCAGCCGGACCCGGTCCTGTCGGTCGATTTCGATCGGCTCTCGATTCGCGATTCCGCGATCACGTTCCGCGACGGCAGGAATGGCCAGCGCGAGAAGCTGGAAATGGAGCGCGTCACGATATCGGCCGGGAACACCCTCGACAGGGTGGATGCGCAGATCCTGCTGCGCGGACAGCCGATCACGATCGCGGGCCATGTCGGCAGCCTCTCGCGGGTCCTGGCCGGCGCGAGCACCGTCCCGGTCGACCTGGCGGTGAACGTGAAGGGGGCGGGCGTCAAGAGCCGGGGCACGGTCGGCCTGGCCGATGACGCCGGCAAGGCCAGCCTGGATCTGGAGGTGGCCGTGCATGACAAGGGTGCGCTGGAGCGCCTGGCGGGGAAGGCCCTGTCCCTGCCCTTGCCGCTGACGTTTTCGGCGCACCTGGAGCAGGGCCGCAAGTCGGGCAAGTTATCCGGGATCGCCCTGACCGCAGGGAAACAGACGCTCTCGGGCAGCGCGGCTTTCGATCTCGGAAGTGCCAGGCCGCGATTCGATCTCGTGGCGAAGGCGGAGACGTTCGATCTTGGCGCACTGTTTCCGCCCCGGCCGGAACCGGCCACGCCGCCGGCCACGCCGCCCGCTACGCCGCCCGCTACGCCGCCGACGGCAAGCGGCTTCTTCAGTGAATATTCGTCGAAGCTGGCTGCGCCGCTTCCTTTCGATGCCACGGTCGCTGTCGACGTTGCCTCGCTTCGCCTGCCAGGCCAGCCCGCATTGAATCGATTCCACGCCAGATGCGCATTTGCGAGAAATAGCGTCAAGGCGCAGCGAGTGGAGTTTGAACTGGACGACGGCAGCCGCGCGAGCGGCACGGCGATGCTCGGTCTGGCCGAGAATGCAGGCAAGGCCAGCCTGGATATCGATGCGGTCATTCGTGACAAGGCGACGCTGGAGCGCCTGGCGAACAAACAGCTGCACCTCCCGATGCCGCTTGCGTTCCGAGGACGGATCGAACAGGACCACGCCCGCAGCACCGTACCGGCGTTCACATTGATTGCGGGAAAGAACGAGATTTCGGGCCGGGTGGCCTTCGACGCCAGCGCTGCCAGGCCGCAGCTGGATCTCGCGGCGCGGGCCAAGGAATTCGATCTTGGCGATTTTCTCCCGCCGCCAGCCAGCCCTGCCGCCAGGACCGATCAGTCGAGCGCGGGAGGCCGGCTATTCAGCGAGAGCCCATTGGAACTGCCGAAGCCGCCAGCCTTCGACGCCAGGATCGATCTTGCCGCCGCGAAGCTGCAATTGCCCGGCAGGCCCGCCTTGTCGGGGTTCCACGCGACGCTCCTGTTCTCCAACACGCTTTTCAAGCTGCAGCCCCTCCAGTTCGAACTGGGCGGCGGCCGGCTGTTCGGTGCGGCCACGCTGCGGCTTCCGGATGACGGCGTGCCCGCCATCGGGGTGCATGGCCATTCCGATGGCATTCCGCTGGAAGACCTGCGGAAACTCATCGGTACGAAGAATGACGCCCCGATTTTCAATGGGGGGCGCACGGAAATACGTGTCGATCTCGAGACAGCCGGTCGTACCCCGCGTGCCCTCGCGCGCCACCTGAACGGGGAATTGCTGGTCAGGAGCGAGCACATGCGGCTTTCCGACAAGCTGGGCCGGTTCGACGGGGATGTCTTCACCCGTCTGGCCGAGGCGGTCAATCCCCTGCACAAGCGGGAGAAGGGCAGCAACGTCTCCTGTGCCGTTGCCCGGCTGCCCGTCAGGGACGGGGTGGTCGCCGTCGACCGCTCGATCGCCCTGGAAGGCGACAGGCTCAATATCGTCGCGGCGGGCACGGTCGACCTCGGCGAGGAAACGATCGATATGGCGATCCACCCTGCGATCAAGGAGGGATTCGGGGTCGGCGCCGCGAGCCTGGCGCAACTGGTGAAGATCGGCGGCAGCCTGCCGGCGCCTGTCATCGGCATCAATTTCAAGGGGATGGCGCGCACTGGGCTGTCGGTGGGCTCGGCGGTCGCAACCGGGGGCCTGTCGCTGCTTGGCGAACGCCTGCTGACCGAGGGGGCGGACCCGCATCCCTGCCTGGCCGCAATGAACGGCCGTCCTCCTGCCGCGGCTGCCGCTGCGCCGGGCGCGAATGGGCAGGCCAGAAAGGAAAGGTTCAGGCCGTTCCAGCGGCTGCGTTCGGGGGCCAGGTAGGTCGTCATGGCCTGTCGGCGTGTGCCGGGCCATCGCCTTTCGGGACTGCGTCCCCGGGGCCGGCATAGGTCCAAAGTCTAATAGCCGAATCGAAGCCGGCTCATTAGTCTGGATACGGCTAGAACAGCCTCGGTGTGACATGGAATCACAATTAACCACCATCTACATTGTCGATGACGACCCGGGCGTGGGCCGCTCATTGGCCCGCTTGATGAGATCAGCGGGCTACGCGCCGCAGGTATTCGAATCCGTCGATGCGTTCATTGCGACGAACAAGTTCGACGCGCGTGCCTGCGTGATCGCGGACGTGCAGATGCCGGGACAGAACGGATTGCACTTGCAGGCGCGCCTGCATGCAATCGGTTCCTACCTGCCGGTCATCCTGCTGACGGCGCAGGATACCGATGAGATGCGGGAGGCGGCTGTACGCGGCGGTTTCTCGGCCTTCTTCCGGAAGCCGGTGGACGACCGGGCGCTGATCGATACCATCGAATGGGTCATTAACCGGGCCGCATAGCCCACGGGACCGGGCCTGCCCGCTGCCCCGGAAGGCTCAGGGGCGCCGGAGGCGGCAGCCACGCCATCCGTGCGGCGGCAGGCGGGGGATCATTCTCCCGTCAGGCCCGCGGGTCTGACGGGCGCCCCCGGGCGCTCAGAACTGCTTGTGGAGCAGGGGGGAGGCAGGCGCCTGGGGCACGGTCTCGCCCTGGCCGCGGGCCCGGGCGTAGTCGGACGCCATGGATTCGTAATACTGGCTGCGGTAATAGCGTCTGGCTTCGGCTTCCCCGGAGAAATGCAAGTCCAGTTCGGCCGGGACGGCCTCCTTGGGCGCGCCGGGTCTGGCGTCGTTTCTGTCGTGGTGATATTTCAGGGCTGCGCTGGCTGCCATTGCCTTGTCGACCCGGCGCTCGACTGCCCGGTTGACTTCCTCGAGGGTGATGAAATGGTCCTTGTTGCTGTCGATTTCATCAAAATACTGCGGCATGAGGGGAAACTCGGCGTAGGCTTCCTGACGTGAAAGCTTGCCCTTGTTGCCCTTGTCTGCCTTGTGGAAGCGCATCTCGAACAGCACGGGATCGTAATGGCCGACCGCCGAGTCCGCGATGGCGGCGGTTGTAGCAAAGATCAATCCGATAAATAGATAACGCATCTGGCCTGCCGGTCTGCTCAAAATGGGCCGGCCGATTATATCTTCAACGCAGACGGCAAGGTAGACGCATGCATGCGCTGCCCGGACCAGGACGAAACCGGCAGGGCAGGTTCGCCAGTCCCTTGCGTCCGGAGGGTTTAATCTCCGGCGCACGGAGGTAAAATCGAAGGTCGGCATACCCTCGGATCTTCGCAACCATGGCCCTTCCCACGCCTACCGACATCAAACTGCACCAGGCTTCCAGAAAACTGGAAATCGCTTTCTCCGACGGCGCGCGTTTCGAACTGCCGTTCGAATTCCTGCGGGTCTATTCGCCTTCGGCCGAGGTGCGCGGGCATGGCCCGGGCCAGGAAGTGCTGCAGGTCGGCAAGAAGGGCGTTGGCATCAACGCGGCCGAGCCGGTCGGCCACTATGGCATCAATTTCTTCTTCTCGGACGGCCACGATACGGGCATCTATTCCTGGGAGTACCTCTACGACCTGGGCGTGAACCACGATGCGCTGTGGACGGATTACCTCAAGCGCATGGAGGCGGCGGGGGCCTCGCGTGACCCCGGCATTGCCGCGATGTTCGACCGCAAGGTGCAGCCCAAGTAAATCGCATGGCGCTGGCGAGCCGCAACGACGCGCCCGGCCGGGCGCGTTTTGTTTGCATGGTCAGTACGGCATGAGCTTTGTGGGGAGCGTGGCCGCGGCCATTGCGCGGGCAACCGGGGCGCCCTTCTCGCCGCGCATCGTGCGCGGCGTGTCCGGCGGCGACATCCACGCCGCCTCGGTGCTGGAAGACGGGCCGCGGCGATTCTTCGTGAAGGCGAACCGGGCGGACCGCCTGCCGATGTTCGAGGCCGAGGCCGACGGGCTCGCCGCGCTGGCCGCGAGCGGCGTCGTGCGCGTGCCGCAGGTCGTGTGCAGCGGCACCGCGGCGGGCCAGGCATTCCTGGTGCTCGACTATCTCGACCTGCGGGGCCGGGGCGACGCCCGCTCGCTGGGCGCGCAGCTGGCGGCCCTGCATCGTCTCCCGCAGCCGCGTTTCGGCGGGTCGCGCGACAACTGGATCGGCGGCACGCCGCAAGCCAACGGATGGCGCGACGACTGGATCGCGTTCTGGCGCGATGCGCGCCTGGGTGTCCAGTTCGACCTGGCCGCGCAGAACGGTCACGGCGGTGCGCTGCAACGCGACGGCGAGACGCTGCGCGCCAACCTGTCCGCCTTCTTCCCGGGCTATGTCCCTGTGCCGTCGCTGCTGCACGGCGACCTGTGGGGCGGCAACCACGGCTATCTGCCGGACGGGTCGCCGGTGCTGTTCGATCCGGCGCCGTATGTGGGCGACCGCGAATGCGACCTTGCCATGAGCGAACTCTTCGGCGGCTTCTCGCCCGATTTCCTGGCGGCCTACCGCGCGGCCTGGCCGCTCGACGCGGGCTATGCGACGCGCAGGACGCTCTACAATCTCTACCATATCCTCAACCATGCCAACCTGTTCGGCGGTGGCTACGCGGCGCAGGCCGCGCGCATGACCGCCGCGCTGCTGGCGGAGATCCGGTGACCATGCCTGGACGTTTCCTGATGATCGGCTGGGCCGTGCTGCTCGCAGCCTGTACCGGGCTGCCCCTGAACGCGGTGCCGCCCCGGGTCAGCATCGCCGATGTCGAGGTGAAGAGTCTGGGCCTCTTCGAACAGAAGTTCGACGTGGGCCTGCGTGTGGCCAATCCCAACGATTTCGACCTGAAAATCGAGGGCCTGGATTTCGATCTGGAAGTGAACGGCCGGCCGTTCGCCAGCGGGCTGTCGCGTGTGTCGACGCTGGTGCCGGCGGCGTCGAATACCGTCTTGCGGGTGGAGGCGATCGTGCAGTCGAAAAACCTGGCGCGCCAGATCCGGACCTTGCCGCCCGAGAGCCTGAAGGAGGGCGTGCCGTACCGCGTCAAGGGGCGCGTCAAGACCGACAAGGCATCGAACTGGCTTCCCTTCGACCATGCCGGCGTGTATGGCGGCGAGCCGAAGAAAGCTCCGGGCAAAACGATCTAGGGCGTGACGGGGCCCTGCGGGCAGGCCGGTCTCATTCGCAACGCATGCCGTCGGCGACCCAGGCTTCGACGTCTTTCTTCCACTCCTTGTAGCCGCCCGGGACCGCGGGCTTCTGTCCGCCCGGCGTCATGCCCGAATCGAGCGCCCAGCGGATGCGGCCGTCGTTCAGCATGTGCGCCGCGAGTTTCCGGCCGTCCGGATCGATGCCCATGTGCGACTTGATCAGCCGGCAGGTGGCGGGGGCGGAAAACCCGGTGTAATCCATGTTCAGCGGCGCCATCCATTCGGTGTTGGGCGGCAGTCCGATTACGTCCGGTCGATGGCACTGCATGCAGAGATAGCGGCTGCGATGCGACGAATACGCACGCCCGTCGTGCTCGCGCGAATTGAACTGGTGGCACGACAGGCAGCGTTCATGCTGGAACTTGGCGTACAGCCGGGTGGAAAACACCACGGGCCCGTCGGCAAGGCTGCCGAGCGGCGCGAACAGCAGCAACAGCAGGCCGAGTCCGCGGCAGCGCATGCCTTATTCCGCCAGCGTGCGCAGGGTCGGCACGGCCAGGCCGAAGCGGTCGGCGTGGGCCAGGGCGCGCGCGAGACGCGCCGGCGCCGAGCGGCCGGTACAGCCATGTTCGGGGTCGCCGGCAAAGGCGTCGAGCATGCCGGCGACGAGCTGCTCGCGGTCGAAGGCGTGGCCGGCGAGCCGGTCCTGGATGTCCATCACCTCGCTGGCCACGGTGCGTGCGAAGGCTTCGTGCTGCGCCCACAGCTGCGACACGGTGCCGCCGGTCCGGAGGCCGGCGATGTTGGTGGTGAGGATGTAGACGTTCTTCACCACGAGCTCGAACAGCATGGCCTCGCCGGCGGCGACCTCGCGGGCGGGCAGGTCGACCGTCGCCAGCGCATCGATCAGCAGCCGCGCGCCCGGTCCGGCGACGGGCGAGGGAATCAGCGGCCTGGCGTCGGTGCCCTTTTTCTTTTCGAACCACACCGAGATCACGGTCGGGTTCGTGTAGCCGTGCGTTTCCCAGTCGCGGGGCAGGAGTTCGTTCTGGATCAGCGCCACCCGTGATTTCCAGATGGCGGGCAGCGCAGCAAGCGTCGCAGGCAAATCGTTTTCGCCGACCGCGACGAGGACCAGTACCGGGTCGGGATGGCGCTGTGCCAGCACGGCCAGATCGTCGCCGCGGTTTGCCGGCACCACCGTATGCCCGCTGCGCAGCAGGGCGCCGGCGAACACACGGCCGAGCTGGCCGAGGCCGACGACGACGACTTCGCTCACTCCAGTCCCTTCGAATGCAGGTACTCGTCGTAGGTGCCCATGTAGTACTCGACGCCCTCCGGCGTGATTTCGAGGATGCGGGTGGCGAGCGAGGACACGAACTGGCGGTCGTGCGAGACGAAGATCAGCGTGCCCTTGAAGAGTTCGAGCGCGAGGTTCAGCGATTCGATGGATTCCATGTCCATGTGGTTGGTCGGCTCGTCCATCACCAGCACGTTGTGCCGCCCCAGCATGAGCTTGCCGTAGAGCATGCGGCCCTTCTCGCCGCCGGACAGCACGCGCACCGACTTCTTCACTTCGTCGCCGGAAAACAGCAGCCGGCCGAGAATGCCGCGCAGCACCTGCTCGTCGTCGCCGGCCTGGGTCCACTGGTGCATCCAGTCGGTGAGGTTCAGATCCATGTCGAAATCGGCGACGTGGTCCTGCGAGAAATAGCCGATGTTGGCGTTCTCGCTCCAGCGTACCTCGCCGGCCTGCGGTTGCAGTTCGCCCATCAGCAGCTTCATCAAGGTCGATTTACCGACGCCGTTGCCGCCGATGACGGCGAGCTTCTCGCCGGCTTCGAGCGACAGGTTCACGCCGGAGAAGAGCGGGGTACCGTCGTAGCCGAAGGCCAGGTTCTCGACCTCGAGCGCGCGGCGATGCAACGCCTTCTCGGGCTCGAAGCGGATGTAGGGGTTCTGCCGCGAACTGGGCTTGAAGTCGTCGATCTTGATCTTGTCGATCATCTTCATGCGGCTGGTCGCCTGGCGCGCCTTGGACTTGTTGGCCGAGAAGCGGCGCACGAATTCCTGCAGTTCGGCGACCTTGTCCTTGGCGCGCGCGTTGGCGGCGGCTTGGCGCGCCTTGGCCTCGCTGGAGGCCAGCATGTAGTCGTCGTAGTTGCCCGGCCACACCTTGATCGTGCCGAAGTCGAGGTCGGCCATGTGGGTGCAGACCTGGTTCAGGAAGTGGCGGTCGTGCGAAATGACGATGATGGTGGCGTTGCTCTGGTTCAGCACCTCTTCCAGCCAGCGGATGGTGTTGATGTCGAGGTTGTTGGTCGGTTCGTCGAGCAGCAGGATGTCCGGATTGGAAAACAGCGCCTGCGCCAGCAGCACGCGCAGCTTGAAGCCCGGCGCGATCTGCGCCATGGTGCCCTGGTGCTGTTCGGTGGGGATGCCGACGCCGAGCAGCAATTCGCCCGCGCGGGCCTCGGCGTCGTAGCCGCCCATCTCGCCGAACTTGCCTTCCAGCTCGGCGGCGTGCAGATAATCCTCTTCGGTCGCCTCGGGGTTCATGTAGATGGCGTCCTTGTCCTGCATCACCTTCCACATCTCGGCGTGGCCCTGCAGCACCACGTCGAGCACGCGCATGTCTTCGTAGCCGAACTGGTCCTGGCGCAGCCAGGCCATGCGCTCGCCGGGGTCGAGCGAGACGTTGCCGGCGCTGGGTTCCAGCTCGCCGGCGAGGATCTTCATGAAGGTGGACTTGCCGCAGCCGTTGGCGCCGATGAGGCCGTAGCGGTTGCCGTCGCCGAACTTGACGTTGACGTTCTCGAACAGCGGCTTGGTCGAGAATTGCAGGGTGATGGAGGACGCGGTGAGCACGACGGAATCCTGGAATGCGCGAAAAACGGCGTATTTTAGCATCGCGCCGTTCCGCGCCCGGACGGGCGCAGCCGGAGTCACACGGTCGGCGAGGTTTGCGCGCTGGAGATGGCCGGATGCTGCGCGACCGGCCGGTCGAGAAAATAGCCCTGCACCAGATCGACGCCGTAATTGCGCAGCAGGGCGAGGGTCTTGCCGTCCTCGACGTACTCGGCGATGACCGATTTGCCCAGACCGAGCGCGACGCTGACCATGGCCTGCACGAATACCTGGTTGTCCGGGTCGTTGGGCAGGTCGCGGATGAAGATGCCGTCGATCTTGATCGTGTCGACGTTGAGGTGCTTGAGGTAGGCGAAGGAGGCGAAGCCGACGCCGAAATCGTCGAGGCTGACGCCGCAGCCGAACTGGCCGAGCGCCTCGATCATGCGCTGGGCATCATGCAGGTCGGACACTGCGGCGGTTTCGGTGATCTCGACGATGAGGCGGCGCGGATCGACCCTGGCGATACGCAGCTCCTCGCTGATGAACTGCGGCAGGTCCGGTTCGGACAGGGAGCGTCCGGACAGGTTGACAGCAATCGGCGGAATGGCCGGTCCGTCAGCCAGCATGCGCACGACCTCGCGTATCACCCAGCGGTCGATGTCGAGGATGCGTCCGCTCTTTTCGGCCAGCGGGATGAAATGGCCGGGCATGATGAGCTGGCCGGGGTCGCGTTCGTCGAACATGCGGATCAGCGCTTCCAGGTGCGACAGGGTACCGTCCTCGGCACGGTACACCCCCTGGAAATGCAGCTGGAACAGCCCCTTGTCGATGGCGTTGCTGATGCGTTCGCTCCACGACAGGCGCGAGCGCATCTCGCTGTCGGCCTCGTCGTCGGCACGGAACACGCGCCACGTGTTCTTGCCCGCACCCTTGGCCTGGTACATCGCGATGTCGGCGCGCGCCACCAGTTCGTCGGCGTCGGTCGCGTGGGTGGGGTAGTAGGCGATGCCGAGGCTGGTGGTCAGCCGCAGGTTCTGGCCTTCGAAGCGGAAGGGGATCTGCGCGATCGCGCGCACCACGCGTTCGGCCAGCGCCTCGGCTTCGTTGTTCTGCACGCCGGGCAGCAGGATGGCGAATTCGTCGCCGCCGAGGCGGGCCAGCACCTCGTTGCGCCGCACCAGCGCGCCGATCTCGCCGGCCACGCGGATCAGCAGGGCGTCGCCGGCGCGGTGGCCATAGGTGTCGTTGATGGTCTTGAATTCGTCGAGGTCGAAGAACATCACCGCCGCGCGCAACTGATGGCGGTCCGATTCGAGCATGGTGCGCGCGAGCTCCTGCTGGAAGCGGTGACGGTTGTAGAGGCCGGTCAGCGCATCGCGTTCGGCCAGGTAGACCAGCTGTTCGGCAGTCTGCCGCTCGCGCGTGACGTCCTCGTAGATCCACAGGTGGCCGATGAAGCGGCCCTCGCGGTCGCGGACGGGATAGTCGAGTTCGGTGATGACGCGACCGTCCGTCATCTGGATTTCGTAGTTGTCCGACAGTTCGCGGGTTTCCAGCACCGACAGCAGGTGCTTGGAGAAGTGATCGGGACGCGCCAGCGTGGAAGCGGACCTGGCCAGCACGTCGTGCACCTGCAGCCCGATCAGCCCGACGCCTTCCTCGATCATCCACATGCGGGTGAACGCCGGGTTGTGATAGATCACGCGGCCATCCGCGGCGACGAACAGGATGCCGAGATTCATTGCCGACAGCAGCGAGACCAGCCGCGCTCGCTCCTGCTCGGTTTCCTCCAGGTACTTGCGCTGCAGGGTTTCCGCCGCGCGCAGCTCGTTCACGGCCTGGCGCAGGCTGGCTTCCGTCGACTTGAGGTCGTCGATGTTGTGCAGGCTGGCGCGGATGCCCTGATAGATACCGTTGAGGTCATGGATCGGCTGCCAGTTGATCGAGGCCCAGAAATGGCCGCCGTCCTGGCGGCACAGCCGCAGCGCGTATCCCTGGCCCGAGGTGCCGCGCAGGGCCTGCCGCAACTGGAATTCGGCGGCGGTCCGGTCTTCCGCGTGAATGACGTCGTAGGGGAAATTCATCTTGCCCATGCAGGTGCCGACGCTGTAGCCCAGCATGCGCTCGACCGAGGCGTTGACCCACAGGAGCCGGCCTTCCGGCGACAGCCAGAATTCGAGGTCGTGCGTATAGTCGGCGATGGCATGGAAGCGCGCCTCGTTCTCGCGTGCCCGCTGGATGTTGAAGCGGACGGATTCGGCCATGAGGTTGAAGGTCTCGACCAGCTGGCCGATCTCGTCCTCGCCCGCGCTGTCGAGGCGCACGTCGAGATCGCCCTGCGCCATGCGCTTGCTCGCGCGCGTCAGCGCGTCGAAGCGGCGGATCACGCCGCTGGCCGACAGCGCCAGCAGTACGCCGGTGAGCAGCAGGGCCGCGATCGCGATGAGCAGGCTGTGCTGGATGTAGCGTGCCTGGGTGTCGCGCACGAAATCGCCGGACAGCACCAGACTGATCTCGCCGTAGCGCTGCCCGGCCAGCGTTATGGCCTGCACGGTGCGGAAGTCGGCATCGTCGCCGGCGTCGCCGGTCTGGTGGACGATGCGGTTGGCGTCGTCGCGCACCTCGATCATCTTCAGGCCGCTGTCGCGCTTCAGGGAGTCGACGATGTCCCGCACGCTGGCGTCGTCCTGTTGCGAGAGCGGGGCCTGCAGGGCAACGGCGAGCGTGCCGGCGATCTCGTGGACGCGCTGGCCGGCCTGTTTCTGCAGGGCTTCGCGGCTGACCTGCACGCCGTTCCAGATAAGGAAGGAAAGCATGATCGCCTCGACCGCGAGGGCGGCGAGCGTGAGCTTGTAGCGCAGCGAAAGCCGGTTCCACCAGGATTTCATGGCGCCTTCCGCAACATGTCCTGCACCTGCAGGGCGTAGGGCCGGAAGGCGCGCAGTTCGTTGCCGTCGACCTGGGCGAAGCCGCCGTACCCGCCGTGCTGCATGAAAGCCTGGCCTGCGGGCGTGGCGGCATAGTCGAGCAACGCCTGGCGGATTGTCTGCGCCTCGATGTCCCGCACGCGCGGATGGACGAGGTACATCAGGCTCGACACCGGCGGGCTTTCGAGCAGCACCCGCAGGCGGGCCTGCAGATCGGGCGCCAGCAGTCTGTAGGGATGCAGCCCCAGCGCGGCCGCATCGGCGCGGCCATTGAGGACCTGCATGACGGCATTGTTGTGGGTGCCGGCGTCCACTATCCGGTAGTCCAGGTTCTGCCGCAGGCCGTAGGCGGCCAGTTCCGACTGGATGGCCAGCGCGGTGACGGCCATGGCGTCGGCACGCGCCAGGGTGCGTCCCTGCAGGTCTTCCGGCGTGCGGAAAGGGCCGTCGGCGCGCACCACCAGCAGGCCATGGGTCTGCTGCGCATATTTCAGCAACGGCCGATAGCCGGCATCCTGGCGGGCCAGCCAGGCCAGGTGCGGTGCCGTGAGCACGAGATCGTATTCACCCTTCTGCGTGCGTTCGACGAAGGTACGGAAATCGCGCGCGCTGTAGATGACGATGCGGCGATGCAACTGCTTTTCCAGATCGTCGGCGAGCGGCCGGTAGATTTCCACCATCTGCCGCGTCGAAAGGTTGGGAAAGATGCCGAATTTGATCGGTGCGGGGTCGGCGTGGGCCAGCACAAGCGGCCACAGCAGCAACAAGACGAGGCAACGATGCAGGAAGCTATTCGGCATGCGGCGTCTCCGACCGGGCGAGGAGCAGGCGGGTGCGGGGCAGGAAGCGGTCCATGCCCGACAGGGCCGTGGAGTCGACCTGCACCACGCGCAGGCGGGGCGGGGCAGGGTAGGCAAGCAGGGTGCGGCGCGTCGCGGCCAGCACCGGCGGCGGCGTGCCGGCTCGCGCCGCGAATACCAGCAGGGGCATGGAACCGATCTCGTGGACGATGCGCATCTGGCCGACGCTGCCCTTGCGAACCTGTCCGATGGCGGCGAGGACGCCGACGGCCGCATCGGCATGGCGATCGAGGACGGCCTGGATCGAGGCGCTGTGGCTGCCCGTTTCGAGCAGCGTGTAGTCGCCTTCATCGAGGTTCTTGTACTGGGCGAGCCATGCCTGCACGATGAGTGTCACCAGCATGGCGTGATCGGGGACGGCGAGGGTGATGCCCGGAGCAATGGGGTCGCCGCTACGACTGGCGGCGGTGAGCAGGTAGACCTGCGTATCGGGCGTGTAGCGGGCCAGCGGGGTCCAGCCGCGCTCGACCTGGGCCAGGCGCGCGAGGTGGGCGGGCGCGATCGCCAGGTCGTATTCGCCCGCCAGCATCCGTTGTCCGAATATGCGCGTGTTCCTTGCCGTGACGATCCTGACCGGCCGCTGTAGCGCGGCCTGAAGCTGCACGGCCAGCGTGCGGTGTTCGGCGATGATGGCGCGCGCACCCTGGTAGGGCAGTACGCCGACCACGAAATCGTGGGCCGCCTGCGCGCATGCAGCCCAGAACAACAGGCTGCTTCCCAGCCAGGCAATCAGTAGTCGATGCAAGGACCCGCTCTCCGTCAAAGCGATTTTTCGAGAACCTTGGATCTCCGCTTGTAGTTATATAGCGCCTGCTTGCGCTGCGGCAGCTTGTCCGGGCTGCTGTCGACGAACCCGCGCTCCTCGAACCAGTGCTCCGTCCGGGTCGTCAGCACGAATAGTCGCTTAAAACCGGCCTTTTTGCCATCCTTCTCGGCAGCCGTAAGCAGCAGGTCGCCGAATCCGCGCCCGCGATATTCCTGCGATACGGCGAGGCAGGCGAGTTCCGCTGCCTGTTCCTCGGGGAACGGGTACAGTGCGATGCAACCGGCGATGACGCCGTCGGATTCCAGTACCACGAAGCGGTCGATTTCCATTTCCAGCAACTCGCGCGAGCGCCTTACGAGGATGCCCTCGCGTTCCAGCGGTTCGATCAGGCCGAGGATGCCGCCGACGTCGTCGATGCTCGCGGGGCGCAGGGTTTCCAGCGGCGTCGGCGTGATCATGGTGCCGACCCCCTCGCGAGTGAACAGCTCGGACAGCAGGGCGCCGTCGCGGCGCCGGCTGATGAGATGGGCGCGCTTGACGCCGCGCGTGCAGGCCGTGATCGCGCACGGCAGGTAGTAGGTCACGTCCTCGGGCAGTTTCCTGCCTTTCTTCTCGATCAGCTGCCGTGCCTCGCTGACGGTCAATGCGGTATGGATCGTGCGGCCCTTGTCCGGTACGCCGTCGGTGTCCATCAGGAAAACGAGCTTGTCGGCCGCGAGTTCCGCGGCCGCCTGCGTGGCGACGTCCTCCAGACTGAGGTTGAAGATCTCGCCGGTAGGGGAATAGCCGATGGGCGAGAGCAGCACGATGTCGTGCTGGTCGAGGCGCCGCCGGATCGCGGCGGCATCGATCTTGCGCACCTCGCCGGTGTGCAGGAGATCGACGCCGTCGATCACGCCGATGGGCTGGGCAGTCACGAAATTGCCCGACGCCACACGGATATCGGCGCCGGCCATCGGGGTATTGGCGATGCCCAGCGACAGCAGCGCCTCGATTTCCACCCGTACCGTGCCGGCCGCTTCCTTGACGCAGGCCAGCGCGGCATCGTCGGTGACCCGCAGGCCGCTCACGTAGCGGATCGCGGTGCCGTTCTCGGTCAGGCGGGCCTCGACCTGCGGGCGTACGCCATGGACCAGCACCAGCCGTACCCCGAGGCTGTTCAGCAGATTGACGTCGTGCGCGAGTTGCACGAATCCGCCTTCCGCCACCAGCTCGCCGCCGAAGGCAATGACGAAGGTCTTGCCGCGAAAGCCGTGGATATAGGGCGCGGCGGACCGAAACCAGTGAACGAAATTGGCGGTATCTTTCAAGGAAAATGTCCTGAAAACAGGGGGTTCGTAGGCGAAGGATACCGAAAACCCCGGAGCGGCGCAGTCCCTGGGGTGCCGCGCCGAAATAATTGGAATATATTGATGCCGCCGCGCGTCATTCAGTCGGCAGTGGTGCCCTAACTATTTTTACCAAGGAGACGGAATCATGATGAAACGGATGCAGGCGACCCTGGGCGCGATGCTGGGTGGCGCATTGCTGGTAGGGGCGCTGGCGATGCCCGGCGTGTGCGCCGCGGCGGACAAGGACAAGATGGTGATCCAGGTCAGTGACAACGACCCGGGCAAGTGGAACCTGGCGCTCAACAACGCCAAGAACATCCAGAAGGACCTGGGCAAGGACAATGTCGAACTCGAGATCGTCGCCTACGGCCCGGGCATCGCCATGCTGAAGGCGGAATCCGAGGTGGCCAATCGCGTCGCCGAAGCGGTCGAGTCCGGCGTGCAGGTCATGGCGTGCGAAAACACCATGCGCGGCCAGAAGCTCAGCAAGGGCGACATGAACGCCAAGGTGGGCTATGTGCCGGCCGGCGTGGTCGAGATCATGCATCGCCAGAAGGAAGGGTATGCCTATCTGCGTCCCTGAATTGGGATGAAGGCAAACAAAAAACCGGGCTGATGCCCGGTTTTTTGTTTGCAAGGGAAGTTCAGAAATCGCCCCACAAGACCTGCATGGCCGCCAGCGCGGCGAGCGCGGCCGTCTCGGTGCGCAGGATGCGCGCGCCGAGACGAACGGGCACGGCGCCAGCAGCGCGGAGCGCTGCGATCTCGTCCGCTTCGAATCCGCCTTCGGGGCCGGCGACCAGGGTGTCGGCGTCGCCGGGGGCCGGCAGGTCGGCAAGCCGCGCGTCCGCCAGCGGCGACAGATACAGCAGGCGGCCCGGCGCACGCGTGCCCAGCCAGTTGGCCAGCGCCAGCGGCTGCGCGACGACCGGGACGCGGTTGCGACCGCACTGCTCGCAGGCGCTGGCGACCACGCCCTGCCAGTGGGCCACGCGGCGGTCGGCGCGTTCGCCGCTGAGCTTGACCACGCTGCGTCGGGCGGCAATCGGCTGGATCGAGGCGATGCCGAGTTCCACCGCCTTCTGTAGCGTGTAGTCCATGCGTTCGCCGCTGGAAATGCCCTGCGCGAGATGGACGCGCAACCCGGATTCGCGCTCGACCGGCTGAAACCCGGTCACGCTGACGGTGACGTCGTCCTTGTGGATGCGTTCGATGCGGGCCGCGTATTCGCCGCCGCGGCCGTCGAACAGGGTGACTGCATCGCCTGGCGCAAGCCGCAGGGCGCGAGCGGCGTGGCGCGCGGGACCGGGCGGCAGGTTGAAGCGGGCGCCGAGGGCGAGTGGCTGGTCGAGGTAAAAACGCGGAGCGGACATCGTTGGTATTATGCAGGCGTTGCCCAGAACAATCAGCGGAGCAGGCATGGTTTCCCTCACGACCCCGGTGTGCGATTTCGGCTGGAAGGCCCCGGAATTCGGGTTGCCCGGCGTGGACGGTAAAACGTGGACGCTCGCCGACGCCATGGGCCCGAACGGCCTGCTGGTGATGTTCATCTGCAACCACTGTCCCTACGTGAAGGCGATCCGCCCGCGGCTGGTGCGCGATCTGGCCGAACTGAAGCGCGACCACGGCGTCCATGCCATCGCCATCATGTCCAACGACCCGGCCGAATACGCGGAAGACCGCTTCGAGAACATGCAGGCCGTGGCGGCGGAATTCGGCTTTGCGTTTCCCTACGTGCTCGACGCCAGCCAGCAGGTGGCGAAGGCCTACGGGGCGGTGTGCACGCCCGATTTCTTCGGCTTGAACCGTGCGGGAGAACTGCAGTATCGCGGTCGTTTCGACGCCTCGCGCAAGGAAACCGCGCCGGACGGCGTGCGTCGCGACCTCTTCGAGGCCATGAAGGAAGTGGCCGTCACGCAGCGTGGCCCGAGTGAGCAGATCCCCAGCATGGGCTGTTCGATCAAGTGGAAGGAAGACTGATCTTGGCGAGTTTGACAGACAGGCTGGAAGCCGTGAAGGCTCTGGTGCGCGAGGTCGCGCAGCGCGAGGTGACGCCGCGTTTCCTCAAGGTGACGCACAGCCACAAGGCGGACGGCAGCCTTTTCACCGAGGCCGACGCGGCGACCCAGGCGGCCCTGGAGGCGGCCCTGCCGGCGATCAGCGACGTGCCGGTGCTGGGCGAGGAAATGACCGAACAGCAGCAGCACGATGCCTGGGATGCCGGACGCGATGGCCTCTGGTGCGTCGACCCCATCGACGGCACCTCCAACTTCGTCGCCGGCGTGCCCTATTTCGCCGTGTCGGTGGCCTACCTTTACAAGGGCGAACGCCAACTGGGCGTGATCTACGATCCCATCGCGGACGAGATGTTCAGCGCCGAACGCGGCAAGGGTGCGCACCTGAACGGAACGCCGCTGCCGCTGCGCGCGCCGGCGACCGAACTGCGCCGCGCGCTGGCCGGCGTCGAGCTGAAGCGCATCGACCGCGAGCTGGCGGGCCGGCTGGCCTCCTGGCCGCCCTACGCCTCGCAGCGCAATTTCGGTGCCTCCACGCTCGACTGGTGCTATACCGCGGCCGGCCGTTTCGACATCTACGTGCACGGGGGGCAGAAGCTGTGGGATTACGCCGCGGGTGCCCTGATCCTGGAAGAGGCGGGCGGACGCATGCGTTGCCTGGGCGGCAATTTCGATACGGCGAGCCCCTGGGAGCGCTCGGTCGTCGCCTCGGCGAGTCCCGCCTTGTTCGAGCTCTGGCGCGACTGGCTCAAGGCAGCGGGCGCATAAGCCTGCGCCCGGGCCGAATAAAAACATTTTAGGACCCCGTTCTGAACCTCTTCCTCAGCTAACAGGCTCAAGTCCTTGGCCGGGCGCCGCTTTCCCGTGCCGGGCGAGCGGCTTGCGAAAGCCCGGCCTGCTGACGGATAATCAGGGTTTTTGCATATTCTGCCCAAGGTGTCGCCGCGAGGCGTTTCCGGCGGAGATGCAACCGGTTTTCATTACTTCAAGAAGGGAACGCAATGCCTACCCGTAACGATCTGGCCAACGCCATTCGCGCGCTCGCGATGGACGCCGTCGAAAAAGCCAAGTCCGGCCACCCCGGCGCCCCCATGGGCATGGCGGAAATCGCCGAGACGCTGTGGAATCATCATATGCGCCACAATCCGGCCAATCCGAAGTGGCCCGATCGCGACCGTTTCGTGCTGTCGAACGGCCACGGCTCGATGCTGATCTACGCGCTCCTGCACCTGACCGGCTACGACCTGTCGATGGACGACCTGAAGCAGTTCCGCCAGTTGCATTCCAAGACGCCGGGCCACCCCGAATACGGCTACGCCCCCGGCGTGGAAACCACCACTGGCCCGCTGGGCCAGGGCATCACCAATGCCGTCGGCATGGCGATGGCGGAGAAGATCCTCGCCAACGAGTTCAACAAGCCCGGCCACCCCATCGTTGACCATCACACCTACGTGTTCATGGGCGACGGCTGCATGATGGAAGGCATTTCGCATGAAGCCTGCGCGCTGGCGGGTACCTGGAAGCTGAACAAGCTGATCGCGTTCTGGGACGACAACGGCATCTCCATCGACGGCCACATCGAGCACTGGTACACCGACGACACCGCCAAGCGTTTCGAGGCCTACGGCTGGAATGTCATTGCCGGCGTCGATGGCCATGACGTCGTCGCCCTCGAAGCCGCGATCCAGAAGGCCAAGGCTTCGGCCGACAAACCGACCCTGATCTGCTGCAAGACCATCATCGGCAAGGGTTCGCCCAACAAGGAAGGCACGCACGACGTGCACGGCGCCGCACTGGGTGCCGCCGAGGTCGAGGCCACCCGCAAGCACATCGGCTGGAATTCCCCCGCGTTCGAAGTGCCCGCCGACATCTACGCCGGCTGGGACGCCAAGACCAAGGGCCAGGGCCTGGAGAGCCTGTGGAACAACAAGTTCGCCGAATACAGGAAGGCCTTCCCGGCCGAGGCCGCCGAGTTCGAGCGTCGCATGAAAGGCGACCTGCCGGCCAACTGGAAGGCGCACGTTGCCGAGAAACTGGCGGCGATCAACGCCAAGGCCGAAACTGTCGCCACCCGCAAGGCCAGCCAGATCGCGATCAACGCGCTGGCCCCGGCGCTGCCCGAATTCCTCGGCGGCTCCGCCGACCTGACCGGTTCCAACCTGACCAACTGGGAAGGCTGCCACCCGGTGCGCAACGGCAACCCCGGCAACTACATCAGCTACGGCGTGCGCGAATTCGGCATGGCCGCGATCATGAACGGCATGGCCCTGCACGGCGGCCTGCTGCCCTTCGGCGGCACCTTCCTGATGTTCTCGGAATACTCGCGCAACGCCATCCGCATGGCCGCGCTGATGAAGCAGCGCGTGATCCACGTCTTCACGCACGACTCCATCGGCCTTGGCGAAGACGGCCCGACCCACCAGCCGGTCGAGCAGACCGCGACCCTGCGCATGATTCCGAACATGGACGTCTGGCGCCCGTGCGATACCGTCGAAACCCTGGTCGGCTGGGTGGCCTCGGTCGAGCGCACCGACGGCCCGACCGCGCACATCCTGTCGCGCCAGAACCTGCCCTTCATGGCGCGCGACGCAGCGACGCTGGCGAACATCGCCAAGGGCGGCTACGTGCTGAAGGACGCGGCCGGCGCGAAGGCCGTCATCATCGCCACCGGCTCCGAAGTCGAACTGGCCGTCAAGGCGCAGGAAGCGCTGGCCGCCGAAGGCATCGCCGTGCGCGTGGTCTCCATGCCCTCGACCAACACCTTCGACAAGCAGGACGCCGCCTACAAGACTTCTGGCGCAAGTACGTGGGTCTGGAAGGTGCGGTGATCGGCATCGACAGCTTCGGCGAATCCGCTCCCGCGCCGGCGCTGTTCAAGCACTTCGGCATCACGACCGAGGCCGTCGCGGCCGCGGTGAAGAGCGTTCTTTAAAAACCAGGGACCGGGGACGAGGAACCGGGATCCAGGGAAAATGACGCGGCGCAGTCCGCTTTTCCCTGGCCCCCGGAATCCTGGCCCCTGAATTCCAAGAAGATTTTCAACCTCACTGGAGACTGCAAAATGGCAATCAAAGTTGGCATCAACGGTTTTGGCCGCATCGGCCGCATGGCATTCCGCGCGATCGCGAAGGACTTTCCCGGCATCGAAGTGGTCGCGATCAACGACCTGCTCGAACCCGACTACCTCGCCTACATGCTGAAGTACGACTCGGTGCACGGCAACTTCAAGGGCGACATCGCCGTCGACGGCAATAACCTGGTCGTGAACGGCAAGAAAATCCGCCTGACCGCCGAGAAGGATCCCGCCAACCTGAAGTGGAACGAAGTCGGCGCCGACATCGTGCTGGAATGCACGGGCTTCTTCCTCGACGACGAATCCTGCCAGGCCCACATGAAGGCCGGCGCCAAGAAGGTCGTCATGTCCGCCCCGTCCAAGGACAAGACCCCGATGTTCGTGTACGGCGTGAACCACACCACCTACGCCGGCCAGGCCATCGTCTCCGCCGCTTCGTGCACCACCAACTGCCTGGCGCCCGTCGCCAAGGTGCTGAACGACAACTGGGGCATCAAGCGTGGCCTGATGACCACCGTGCACGCCGCCACCGCCACCCAGAAGACCGTCGACGGCCCGTCCAAGAAAGACTGGCGTGGCGGCCGCGGCATCCTGGAAAACATCATCCCGTCGTCGACCGGCGCTGCCAAGGCCGTGGGCGTCGTGCTGCCCGAGCTGAACGGCAAGCTGACCGGCATGGCTTTCCGCGTGCCGACCTCCGACGTTTCCGTGGTCGACCTGACCGTCGAGCTGAACAAGGAAGCCAAGTACGCCGACATCTGCGCCGCGATGAAGGCCGCAGCGTCGTCCGGCGACATCAGCAAGACCCTGGGCTACACCGACGAGAAAGTGGTTTCCACCGACTTCCGCGGCTGCGGCTACTCGTCGATCTTCGACGCCGAAGCCGGCATCGCGCTGGACGGCACCTTCGTCAAGGTCGTCGCCTGGTACGACAACGAGTACGGCTACACCTGCAACATGCTCCGCTTCGTCGAGCACGTGGCGAAGTAAGCGGCAAGCGGTGAGCGGTGAGCAGCAAGCAGAACCCGCTCACCGTCTCACCGCTCACCGCTCACTCACCGGTGAGCCTTAAGGCCTGGCGCGGCAGCAACCGCCGCGCCAACCCTTAAACCTTACCTTTCCGTGGAGAACACAAACATGGCATTCCAACGCGTTACCGATCTCGATCTCGCTGGCAAGCGCGTCTTCATCCGCGCCGACATGAACGTGCCCGTCAAGGACGGCAAGGTCACGTCCGACGCCCGCATCACTGCCTCGATGCGCACCATCGAGCACTGCCTCAAGGCCGGCGCCAAAGTGATGGTGACCTCGCACCTCGGTCGTCCCACCGAAGGCGAGTTCAAGGAAGAGGATTCGCTCAAGCCCGTGGTCGACGTGATCGCGCAGAAGCTCGGCAAGAACATCCGCCTGATCCGCGAATGGACCGACGGCGGCTTCGACGTCGCCGACGGCGAACTGGTGGTTCTGGAGAACTGCCGCGTCAACAAGGGCGAGAAGAAGAACGTCGACGAAACCGCGAAGAAATACGCTGCGCTGTGCGACGTGTTCGTGATGGATGCCTTCGGCACCGCTCACCGTGCCGAGGCCTCGACCCACGGCGTCGCCAAGTTCGCCCCCGTCGCCGCCGCCGGCATCCTGCTGACCGAAGAACTCGACGCGCTGGCCAAGGCGCTCGCCAACCCGGCGCGCCCGATGGTCGCCATCGTTGGCGGCTCCAAGGTGTCCACCAAGCTGACCGTGCTGGAAGCGCTGTCGGAGAAGGTCGACCAGCTGGTGGTCGGCGGCGGCATCGCCAACACCTTCCTCGCCGCCATGGGCAAGAACGTCGGCAAGTCGCTGTGCGAACACGATCTGATCCCCACCGCCAAGGCGCTGATCGAGAAGATGGCCGCGCGCGGCGCGTCGATACCGATCGCCGTGGACGTGGTGTGTGGCAAGCAGTTCGACGCCAACGAGCCCGCCGTGCTGAAGAGCGCCGACGAGGTCGCCGACGACGACATGATCTTCGACATCGGCCCGAAGAGCGCGCAGGAACTCGCCGACATCATCGCCAAGGCCGGCACCATCGTGTGGAACGGCCCGGTCGGCGTGTTCGAGTTCGACCAGTTCGGCGAAGGCACCAAAACCGTCTCGATGGCGATCGCCAACGCACCGGGCTTCAGCCTGGCCGGCGGCGGCGACACCATCGCCGCGATCCAGAAGTACGACATCTACGACAAGGTCAGCTACATCTCGACCGCCGGCGGCGCCTTCCTCGAGTACCTCGAAGGCAAGGTCCTGCCCGCCGTGGCGATTCTGGAGGAAAGGGCGCAGGGGTAAGCAGTAAACGGTAAGCGGTGAGCGGTTTTCCGCTTGCTGCTTTTTTTACCGCTCACAGCTTACTGCTCACCGCTCACCGACATGATCCGCAGAACCAAGATCGTCGCCACGCTCGGCCCCGCCTGCTCCGATGCCAAAACCCTGGACCGGATGATGGAGGCGGGCATCGATGTGGTACGCCTCAACTTTTCCCACGGTTCCGCGCAGGACCACATCGACCGCGCCGAGCTGGTGCGTTCCCTCGCGCGCGCGCGCGGTCGTGCCGTCGGCGTGCTGGTCGACCTGCAGGGCCCCAAGATCCGCATCGGCAAGTTCAAGGACGGCAAGATCACGCTGGCCAAGGGCGACCGCTTCATCCTGGATGCCGCCTGCACCCTGGGCGACCAGACCCGCGTCGGCCTCGACTACAAGGAACTGCCGAACGACGTGGCGCGCGGCGTGACGCTGCTGCTCGACGACGGCCGCATCGAGTTCTGGGTCGAGGAAGTCCAGGGCACCGAAATCCACTGCAGCGTGGTGCAGGGCGGGGTGCTGTCCAACAACAAGGGCATCAACCGCAAGGGCGGCGGCCTGTCGGCAGCGGCACTGACCGAGAAGGACATCGAGGACATCAAGACGGCGGCGGCGTTGAAGGCCGACTACCTGGCGGTGTCGTTCCCGCGATCCGGTGCCGACATGCGCCAGGCGCGCGAACTGCTGCGCGCCGCCGGCGGCAAGAGCCAGCTGGTCGCCAAGATCGAGCGCACCGAAGCGATCGAGCACCTGGAAGAAATCCTCGAAGCCTCGGATGCCATCATGGTGGCGCGCGGCGATCTCGGTGTGGAAGTCGGTGACGCCGCCGTGCCCGCGCTGCAGAAGCGCATGATCCGCATGGCGATCGAGCGTAACAAGACCGTGATCACCGCGACCCAGATGATGGAGTCGATGATCTCGAGCCCCATCCCGACCCGCGCCGAAGTCTCCGACGTCGCCAACGCGGTGCTCGACGGCACCGACGCGGTGATGCTGTCGGCCGAGACCGCCGCCGGCCAGTTCCCGGTCGAGGCGGTGCAGGCCATGCACCGCGTCTGCCTGGAAGCGGAGAAGGAAGCCGAGCCGGATTTTTCCAACGACCGCCTGATGAAGAGCTTCCTGCGTGCCGACGAGGCGATTGCCATGTCGGCCGTGTTCACTTCGGTGCATCTGAATATCAAGGCCATCGCGGCGCTCACGGAATCGGGCAATACCTGCCTGTGGATGAGCCGTCTGTCCACCCGCGTTCCGATCTACGCCTTGACACCCCAGGTCGAAACCCGTAGAAAAGTTACCCTGTTCCGCGGCGTCTACCCCATCAACCTGAAGACCGCGACCAAGGAACGCGACGTGTTGCTGGCGGAGGCGGAAGAAGAGCTGCGCCGGCGCGGCGCAGTGCGCGAAGGCGATCTGATCCTGCTGACCATCGGCGAACCCATCGGCCAGTCCGGGGGCACCAACACCATGAAAATCGTCCGGGTGGGCGGCACGAAAAAGTCCTGAATCCAACGCACATTCATTAACCACTAGGAGACTGTCAAATGGCCCTTATTTCCCTTCGTCAACTGCTCGACCATGCCGCCGAAAACGGCTATGGCCTGCCCGCCTTCAACGTCAACAACATGGAACAGGTGCATGCCATCATGCAGGCCGCCGCCGCCGTCGATTCGCCGGTGATCCTGCAGGGCTCCGCCGGTGCGCGTTCCTACGCCGGCGAACCCTTCCTGCGCCACCTGATCCTGGCCGCCATCGAGATGTATCCGCAGATTCCCGTCTGCATGCACCAGGACCACGGCGCCTCGCCCAGCATCTGCTTCCGTTCCATCCAGTCCGGCTTCAGCTCGGTGATGATGGACGGCTCGCTGAAGGAAGACGGCAAGACCCCGGCCTCCTATGAGTACAACGTCGAAGTGACCCGCAAGGTCGCTGACCTGGCCCACGCCTGTGGCGTATCGGTCGAGGGCGAACTGGGCTGCCTGGGCTCGCTCGAAACCGGCAAGGCCGGCGAGGAAGACGGCCACGGCGCCGAAGGCACGCTGGACCACTCCATGCTGCTGACCGACCCCGACGAAGCCGCCGATTTCGTCGCCAAGACCAAGGTCGACGCGCTGGCCATCGCCATCGGCACTTCGCACGGCGCCTACAAGTTCACCCAGAAGCCTACCGGCAAGGTGCTGCGCATCGACCGCGTGAAGGAAATCCACGCCCGTATCCCCAACGTCCATCTGGTGATGCACGGCTCCTCCTCGGTGCCGGAAGACTGGCTCGCCATCATCAACAGCTACGGCGGCGACATGGGCCAGACCTACGGCGTGCCCGTGGAAGAGATCGTCGAAGGCATCAAGAGTGGCGTGCGCAAGGTCAACATCGACACCGACCTGCGCATGGCGTCCACCGGCGCGATCCGCAAGCACCTGGCGGAAAACAAGTCCAACTTCGATCCGCGCAAGTTCCTCAAGGAAGCGACCAAGGGCATGAGCGATATCTGCAAGGCACGCTACGAAGCCTTCGGCGCCGCCGGCCAGGCCAGCAAGATCAAGAAGGTCTTCAACCTGGAAGAGATGCAGAAGCGCTACGACAAGGGCGAGCTGGATCCCAAGGTCAACTGATTCTTGTGTTCGACCGGTAAAAGGGCGCTTCGGCGCCCTTTTTTTCTGGACAGCCGCCTGCCCCGGAGATATATTTATATAAGCGTGTCCTAATATTCTTTTTCTTTTTTCGGAGAGCCACATGAACAAGCTGATTGCCCTGACCATCCTTGCGTGCGTCGCCCTGCCTGCCCAGGCAAGCCTGGAGCTGGCCAACAAAAGCAAGTGCATGACCTGCCATCAGGTCGACAAGAAAGTGCTCGGCCCCGCATTCAAGGAGATTTCCGCGAAGTACAAGGGACAGAAAACGGCCGAGTCCATGCTGACGGACAGCATCACCAAAGGGTCGAAAGGGAAATGGGGTTCCATCCCCATGCCGGCCCAGAAGGTGTCGCCGGCCGACGCCAAGGCCCTGTCTAAGTGGATCCTGACGCTGTAAACGGCGCGTAGCGTCAGCCGAGCATCGCCTTCAGTGCGGCCAGCCGGTCGCTGCCGCTGGCCTTGGCTTCGGCATCGGGCGCGGCGTCCGGACGCCGGACGTCGTCGCCCAGTTCTTCAATGAAGCGCGAGGGTTCGCAGGACACCGATTCGCGCGCCCGCTTGCGCCGCGCGCAGTAGGACAGCGTCAGCGATTTCCGCGCCCGCGTCACGCCGACGTACATCAGCCGGCGCTCTTCCTCCAGCCGGCCTTCGTCTACCGCATCGCGGTGCGGCAGGATGTTTTCCTCCACGCCGACCAGGAAGACGTGGCCGAATTCCAGGCCCTTGGCGGCGTGCAGGGTCGACAGCCGCACCGCGTCGGGTTCCTCGTCCTCGCGGCCTTCCAGCAGCGTGATCAGGGCGATGGTCTGCGTCAGCTGCAGCAGATCCTTCTCGTCTTCTTCGCCCTTCTTCGCGATCCAGGCGGCGAACTCGCGCACGTTGTCCCAGCGCGACTGCGCGGCGCGCTGGTCGTCCTGGTCGAACAGCCAGGCTTCGTAGCCGATGGCCTGCAGCAGGTCGTCGAGCAGTTCGCCCGCCGGCTCGCGCGCGACGCGCGCCTCGAAACGGTTGATGAACTGGCAGAACTCGGTGAGCGGCGCCAGCTGGCGCTCGCCGATCTGTGACGCGGCGGCCGCGGAAAACACCGCCTCGAACAGGCTCACATGCAGCGTCGCGGCGACCTGCCCGAGCCTTTCCAGCGTGGCCGCGCCGACGCCGCGCCGGGGCGTGGTCACGGCGCGGATGAAGGCGGGGTCGTCGTCGCCGTTGGCAATGAGTCGCAGGTAGGCGATCACGTCCTTGATCTCGCTCTTGTCGAAGAAGGACTGGCCGCCCGAGAGCTGGTAGGGCACCTTCTCGTTGCGGAGGGCCTGTTCGAACACGCGTGCCTGGTAGTTGCCGCGGTAGAGGATGGCGTAGTCGCGCCACTCGGTACGGTGCTGGAACTTGTGCGACAGCAGCCGCATGACGACCGATTCGGCTTCGTGCTCGTCGTCCCTCGTCGGCATCACCTGGATCGCGTCGCCGACGCCGAGGTCGCTCCACAGGCGCTTCTCGAACAGCTTGGGATTGTTCGCGATGAGGCTGTTGGCGGCCTTGAGGATGCGCACCGTCGAACGGTAGTTCTGCTCCAGCTTCACCACGTGCAGGTGCGGATAGTCGTCGCGCAGCTGGCGCAGGTTGTCGGCCGAGGCGCCGCGCCAGCCGTAGATCGCCTGGTCGTCGTCGCCGACCGCGGTGAAGGCGGCGCGCACGCCGGTCAGCTTCTGCAGCAGGCGGTACTGCGCGATGTTGGTGTCCTGGTATTCGTCGACCAGGATGTGGCGCAGGCGGTTCTGCCACTTTTCGCGCAGCTCGGCGTGGGTATCCAGCAGTTCGGCCGGCAGGCGGATCAGGTCGTCGAAATCGACCGCCTGGTAGGCGCGCAGGGTGGCGTCGTAGCGGTCGTAGATCTTTGCGTAGGCGCGCGCGTTGTCGTCCTCGGCCGTGGCGAGTGCGGCGGCGGGCGACTTCAGTTCGTTCTTCCACAGCGAGATGCGCGTCGCCGCGCGGCGGATTTCCTGCTTGTCGGTGGTCTTGAGGATTTCCGACACGATGCCGGCGGCATCGGCCGAGTCGAGGATGGAGAACGCCGGCTTCAGCTCGGCGAACTTTGCATCCTCGCGCAGCATGCGCAGGCCCATCGAGTGGAAGGTGGTGACGATCAGCCCCTTGGTACTGATTTTATTAAAGGCATCTCCTTGCGTCAGCCTGGCGGCGCGCTCCTGCATTTCGCGCGCGGCCTTGTTGGTAAAGGTGATGGCGGCGATCGAGCCCGGCCTGTAGCCGCACTCGCCGATCAGGTAGGCGATCTTGTGGGTGATCACCCGCGTCTTGCCCGAGCCGGCGCCGGCCAGCACCAGCAAGGGGCCGTCAAGGTACTTCGCCGCCTCGCGCTGCGGCGGGTTGAGCGCGGCGAGCAGACTCATGCCGCGCCGAATTCGCGATCGAGCCAGGCGTTGATGGCGTCGGATTCGTACAGCCAGGTCTGTCCGCCGTCGGCCGCGGTGATCAGCAGGCAGGGCACCTGCGGCTTGCCGCCGCCGGCGACCAGGGCGGCACGATGGGCGTCGTCGGCGCGTGCGTCGCGCAGCTCGACGTTCAGCGACAGGCGTCGCAGCGTGCGCCGTACCTTGATGCAGAACGGGCAGGTCGGGAAATGGTAGAGCGCGAGCGCGCGGGTGCGCGCATCCACGGCGGCCTGCGCCTCGGCGCTGCGCTGGACGCCCCTGGGGCGCGTGAGCCAGTTGCCCAGCAGGAGGAAGGGGCCGAGCACGGCGCGCAGGGTACGGAAAAAGAGGCGGATCAGGGGTTTCATGCGGCGGGCGTCACAAGGCGGGAAAACGGGCGCGCTATGATGCGGACTCACGCGCGAGGAGCCCGTATTTTATATGCCCACCTATGCCATTGGCGACATCCAGGGATGTCGCGATTCGCTCGAGAGCCTGCTGGAGCGGATCCGTTTCGACCCCGCCGTCGACCGGCTCTGGTTCGTCGGCGATCTGGTCAACCGCGGGCCCGATTCGCTGGGCGTGCTGCGACTGATCCGGGATCTGGGGGAGGCCGCCGTGTGCGTGCTGGGCAACCACGATCTGCACCTGCTCGCGCTGGCCGAAGGCCTTGGACGGGTGCACAAGGGCGATACGCTCGATGCCGTGCTGGCGGCGCCGGATCGCGATGCGTTGCTGCAGTGGCTGAGGCATCGCCGGCTGGCCTGGCTGGAGGACGGCTTCCTGCTGATCCATGCCGGTGTGCTGCCCGGCTGGACGGCGACCGACGCGATGGCGCGCGCCGCCGAGGCGGAAGCGGCGCTGCGGGGGCCCGACTACCGTGTCTTCTTCGAACGCATGTACGGCAATGCGCCGGTCGCCTGGACGCCGGACCTGCAGGGATACGAACGCCTGCGCGTGATCGTCAACGCCTTCACGCGGCTGCGCTACTGTTCGGCGACAGGCGAGATGGAATTCCACCACAAGTGCGCGCCGGGCAGCCAGCCCGCGGGCTGGCTGCCGTGGTTCGCGGTGCCAGGCCGGGCCAGCGCCGACACGACCTGTGTGATCGGTCACTGGTCGACCCTGGGGCTGATCAACCGGCCCGGACTGATCGCGCTCGATACAGGTTGCCTGTGGGGCGGCAGTCTCACCGCGGTGCGGCTGGAGGACAGGCAGGCGTTTGCGGTGGACTGTCCGCAGATGCAACGCCCAAAAGCCTAGCGACCGCGCGCTCGGCCGTGGCGGCCAGTTCGCGTCGATGTCCGTCGGCTGCGATCGGTTCGCCGAAGCGCAACTCGGCAACCAGGCCGCCCGCGTCGAGAATGCGGGTGAAGCTTTCCCACAGGCTGATGTCGTCGATGTAGGCGGGCGCAGCGCTGTAGCGGCCGTCCGGCGTGCGGTAGCGCAGGGCTGCCGGCACCACCGGGCAATGCAGCGCAACCGCGGGCTGCAGCAGCGAAGGCAGGAAGCGCCTCAGGCTGCGCCCGTCGCTGGTCGTGCCTTCCGGAAAAACGGCAACCCAGTGGCCGCTCTGCATCAGGGCGGCCATGTCGGCGTTGATGCGTTTCGTGTCGGCACGGCGGCCGCGTTCGAGGAACAGCGTACCCACGCGGTGCGCGAGCCAGCCGACCACCGGCCATTGCCGTACCTCCGATTTCGACACGAAGCGCACGCGGCGCGCGGCCAGGATCAGGTAGATGTCGATCCAGGACACGTGGTTGCACAGCAGCAAGGCGCCGGCGGGCAGGGCGGGCGGCGTCTCGACGCGCAGGCGTATGCGCAGGATCGCCAGCAGACGCGCAGACCAGCGGGCGATGATGCGGTCGCGCGTGGCTTCGCCGGCCAGCGGCAGGGCAACGAGCGCCAGCGCGATCCCTAACGCGAGGTGCAGGCACAGCAGCAGGAGACGGGGCAGACGGCGGAGCGCGGCGATCACGCCCGCATTGTAAGGCGTGCCTTGCCTAAGCGAGGAAACGTCGGGCATAGCTGCGATTGAGCTGCGCCATCGGCAGCAGCATCAGCAGGTCGGCGGTGTTGAAATCCGGGTCCCAGGCCGGCTCGCCGCATACCCGCGCGCCCAGCCGCGTGTAGCCCTTGATCAGGGGAGGCAGCGCGGCGGCCAGGCCATCGTCGAGCGATTCGACGGGCAGGCGCGTGCGTGGCGTGGCGCGCCACTCGATCGGCGCCAGATGGCGCCCGGCAATCTGGCGGTAGACGCGTGCGGCAACATGGCCGCCGTCGTGCATCGCGATGCTGGCGCAGCCGACGATGGTCTCGTGGCCGTGGCGTGTCATGTAGTCGGCCAGACCGAGCCACAGGCGGGCGATGACCGCGCCGCTGCGATGATCCGGGTGCACGCAGGAACGACCGAGTTCGGCCATGCGCGGCCGCAGGCAATGCAGGCGCGTGAGGTCGAATTCCTGCTCGGAATAATAGCTGCCGACGCGCTTGGCCGACTCGGGCGGAAGGATGCGGTAGGTGCCGACGACCTCGCCGCTTTCCAGTTCGCGCACCAGCAGGTGGTCGCAGTAGGGATCGTAGAGGTCGATGTCGTGGCCGGGCAGGATGGTCGACAGGCGTGCGCCCATCTCCTCGGCAAAGACCTTGTAGCGCAGGCGCTGGGCCTCGCGGATCTCGGCGTCGTCGACCGCCAGGGAAACGTGATAACGGCCGACCGGAGCGGTCTGGACCGTGCTGCGAACGTCGAGCATGAGGCACTCCCAAAAACGGAATGCGCCCAGCTTAGGGAGCCGCCGTGAATCCGGCGTGACGCGAAGGTTGCGGAACGATGACGCGCCTTGCGGCGCGCAGGCGGATCAGTGCGATACGCGGGTGGTGCCGCCGCCGGACAGGATGCGGACCCGGTCGCCGACCCGGAACGATTCATCCGCGGTCTGGGTGATCGCGATCAGCCGGCCGGAATCGAGCTTGACCGTGATTTCCACGCCCTGGTTGCGCGTGATCGCCTCTTCCGCCGCGGCGCCCCCCAGGCCGCCCAGCACCGCGCCGACCGCGGCGCCGACCACGCTGCCCTTGCCGCCGCCGATCGTGCTGCCGGCCACGCCGCCGACCACCGCACCGGCACCGGCGCCGATCGGCGTCTTGGTGCCTTCGATGTTCACTTCGCGCACGGCTTCGACGACGCCCATCTGTACTTCCTGCACGGTGCGCGTCTGCTCGCGGCTGTAATCCTTGCCGCCGGTGCCGGTGGCGCATCCGAACAGCAGGGCGGAAACGGCGACAAGGATGGCGAAGGCTGGGATCGGTTTCATGGTTCTGCTCCTGGGGCGGGGTCGTGCATCGGGTGCCGGTGTGACCGCGTTCTGCGCGGACAGTTTCAGCATAGCCGCTGGTTGCGAATCGTCATGCCGGCAGGGGCTGGCCGAACGCGGCCAGGTAGCGCGCGGCGATGTCGTCCCGGCCGGGTCCATGGTTCTGGCCGCCGCGATGCTCGATCTTGATCGAGCCCATCACGCTGGCCAGCTGTCCGGTCGACTTCCAGTCCCAGCCGTGCGCGATGCCGTACAGCAGCCCGGCGCGGAACGCGTCGCCGCAGCCGGTGGGGTCGACCACGGCGCGGGCGGGGACGACGGGAATGTCGATGACGCCGCCGTCGGCGTGGAAGCGTGAGCCGGCCTCGCCGCGTGTCACCACCAGGCAGTTCACGCGGGCGGCCAGCGCCTCGATGGCGAGGCCGGTACGCGCCTGCAGCAGCTCGGCCTCGTAGTCGTTGAGCGTGACGTAATCCGCCAGGTCGACCATTTCCAGCAGTTCCTCGCCGGAAAACAGCGGCATGCCCTGGCCGGGGTCGAACACGAAGGGAATGCCGGCGGCGTGGAACTGGCGGCAGTGGTTGAGCATGCCGTCGCGGCCGTCGGGCGAGACGATGCCGAGTGCGATGTCGCGTGCGCTCGAGGCGTCGTTCTCGTGCGAGAAATTCATCGCGCCCGGATGGAAGGCGGTGATCTGGTTGTCGGCGAGGTCGGTGGTGATGAAGGCCTGTGCGGTGTAGGTGTCGGGCAGGTGGCGGATTGCCTCGCGCGTGATGCCGAGCGCATCGAGACGGGTGGCATAGACGCCGAAATCGTCGCCGACCGTGGCCATGATCACCGGCTGGCCGCCGAGGAGTTTCAGGTTGTAGGCGATGTTGCCCGCGCAGCCGCCGAACTCGCGGCGCAGCTCCGGCACCAGGAAGGACACGTTCAGCATGTGGATCTTGTCCGGCAGGATGTGATGCTTGAAGTGATCCTGGAACACCATGATGGAGTCGAAGGCGAGGGAGCCGCAGATGAGGGTGCGCATGGGAGCGTGTGGGCAGAAAACGACAGCGGCGATTATACGCAGCCGCCGGCCGGCGGGTTTCACCGAAGTTTCATCGCATTGACAGCGTACGGTCATCCGGGGATTCCATGCTGCTTGCATGAATGCCCGACGCACCGTGCTGCTGTGGTCGATTCCCGCTCTCCTGTTCGCCGGCGACGCGCTGGCGTGGGGGCTGTACACCCACGTCTACTTCGCACAGCTCCTGGTGTGGGCGGTGCCGCTGCTCGATCCGAGCCTGCGGCGCGCGGTGCGCCGCTTTCCGCACAGGCTGACGGCGGGCGCCTGCCTGCCCGATCTTGCGCTGGTCGGGACCACGGCCGGCACGCGCGCGTTCGACGCCAGCCACCGTTGGGAAACCGCGCACGCGCTGCTCGACAACGCCCACGACGATGAGGCGCGCGCCTGTGCGGTCGGCGCGATGAGCCACCTGTGGGTGGACATCATCGCGCACAACCATTTCGTTCCTGCGCACGAGCATCTGTGGTGGAACGTGCCGATGCTCACCCACGCCGCGTCGGAGTGGGCGATGGACCGCCACATCGCGCGCCACCTGTTTCGCCCGCCCGCCACGCTGCTGCAGGCCGACGCCTGGCTTGTCGATTACGTGACGGCCAATTTCGGCTGCACGCCCGCAGTCGCGCGCCGCGCGATCCGCCAGCTGTCCGGCGCCGAGCGCCTGCTGCGGCACAGCCGGCTGCCGAACCTGCTGCACGGCGCCGGCCGCCTGTTCGACCGCGCGCTCGCTGCGCGCTTCGACTACTACGTCCAGGAAACGACCAGCCGGCTGCCGCAGATGAACCGCGTGCTGGCGGGCGAGGCGCCGGCCTGGCTGGCGGATTGTCCGCCGGCGGAAGTGGCGCGCGCACGCATCGCCGCGCATGCGCCGGAGCTGGTGGCGTGCCGCATGCCGCTGCCCGGGGACCTGTTCGAGACGGAAGCCGCCGTGCTGCAGCAGGCGGCATAGGCGGTCGGCAGATCGGGGAACGAAGCGGAATGGTCAGAGCGCGAGGGTGGCCGCCGCGATACCGGCGCCGAGCAGCGCGCCGACCGCCACGTCGCTCATGTAGTGCAGGCCGAGCACCAGGCGCGACAGCGCCACCAGCGCGGTGAACGGCCACACCAGCCAGCCGAGCGTCGGGTAATAGGCCGTGGCGACGACACTGAACACCACCGCATGCAGGGTGTGACCGGATGGGAAACTGAAGCGGTCGAGCGGCGCGGTCAGGCAACAGATCGCTGAACAGACCTGATAGGGGCGAGGCCGCTCGGTCGCGCCTTTCAGCCACTTGTAGGCCAGCGTGCCGATCAGGCCCGCCGCGATCATGTGCAGCACGGGTTGCAGCGCATCCAGGCCGGCCCACACCAGCAGCGCCGCCATCAGCACGTACCAGAACACGCCATCGCCGAGCCGGCTGGCGGCGCGGAACAGCGCGACTTCCCAGTCCGGCAGGCGCACGCCGTTCAGGCGTTCCAGCCAGGCATGTTCGCGTGCGGCGAGGCGTTCGAGACCGTGATGGGCAACCAGACCGAATCGGGTATCGCGCATGGCGGTTCCTTCAGGTCGAGCGGGCGTCAGACCAGTCCAGATCGGCGTCCGGGGCGGCCTGCGGCTGCGCCAGACGCAGCAGCACGCGCTCGAAACCATCGACGATGGCGTCCCAGGAAAGCTGGGCGGCACGCGCGCTGGCGGCGCGGCCGAGCCTGCGCTGCCGCGCCGGATCGAGCGCGAGTTCCGCCGCCAGCGCGGCGAACGCGGCCTCGTCTTCCGGGGTGGCTTTGAGGCCGTTCTCGCCGTGGCGGATGACTTCCTCGGCGGCGGCGCAGTCGTAGGCGACGACGGCCAGTCCCGAGGCCATCGCCTCGATGGTGACGTTGCCCCAGGTTTCGGTCAGGCTCGGGAACAGGAACACATCGCCGGACGCGTAGTGCGCGGCCAGCGGTTCGCCGATCTGCGTGCCGCAGAAAATCGCGTCGGGACGCCTGGCCTGCCAGCTCGCGCGCTCCGGGCCGTCGCCCACCAGAACCAGGCGGGTGGCGGGGTTCGCTGCGCGCATCGCGTCGTAGGCGGCGAATACCAGGGCGAGATTCTTCTCGGCGGCCAGGCGGCCGACATACAGGGCGACCGGATCGTTTTCGCCCACGCCCCACTGCACACGCAGTTCGCCGCTGCGGCGGCCTGGATGGAACAGCTTGGTGTCCACCCCGCGCCCGATGATCTCGATGTTCTCGTAGCCGTAGGCCAGTAATTCGCGACGGATGCCCTCGGTCGGGACCAGCGTCACCGCGGCCTTGTTATGGAACTTGCGCAGGTAGGCGACGATGGCGCGGCGCAGCAGGCCGAAACCGTAATGGCTGCTGTAGCTGTGGAAGTTGGTGTGGAAGTCGCTCGCAACCGGCAGCCGCAGCTTGTTGGCGGCGGCGAGTGCGGACCAGCCGAGCGGGCCTTCGGTTGCGATCTGCACCACGTCGGGGCG
>JBGAFM010000005.1:0-308560 GCA_044227225.1 Thiobacillus sp.
CGACAGCCTCATCGCCCCGCTGCTCGGCCGCTACAACGAGATGGTCGCGCGGCTGGCCGAGCTCGAAGCCGCACAGGCGCAACGCCAGGCCAGCCTGGAACAGGAGGTGCGCACCGCCAGCCGGGAGCTCATCGCCTACAACCGCAGCCTGGCCGAGGCGGAAAAGCTGGCGGCGGTCGGCGAACTCGCGGCGAGCGTGGCGCACGAACTGCGCAACCCGCTGGCAGGCGTGCAGCTAGCGGTGGCCAACCTGCAGCATGACCTGCCGGAAGGCGAGCCGCGCCAGCGCCTGGATGCTGTGATCGGCGAGCTGCGCCGCATGACCGGGCTGATGAACGGGTTGCTCGATCAGGCGCGCCATGCGCCGGAAACGCCGGGCCCTGTGCATCTCGCCGAGGCCTGCGAGGAACTGCTGGCGCTGGCGCGCTACCAGGTCGCGCCGGAGATCGCGCTGGAATGCGACATCGACCGCACGCTCGTCTGCAGTCTGCCGCCGGACCGTCTGCGGCAGGCGCTGCTCAATCTTGTCCTCAACGCCGCGCAGGCGCAGTCCGGGCCGGGCCGCGTCACGCTGCGCGCCGCCTGCGCCGCAGGGCAGCTCCTCCTGATGGTCGAGGATGCCGGCCCCGGGTTCGCGGAACCCCTGCTCAAACAGGGGGTCACCCATTTCGCCAGTGCGCGTTCCGGCGGGACCGGACTCGGGCTGGCGACGGTACGGCGTTTCGCGCTCGATCTCGGCGGTACGCTGGCACTGGAGAACATGCAGCCCCATGGCGCGCGCGTCAGCCTGCGCCTGCCGTGTCCCCACCCGGATTGATGCGATGTCGCCCACGCTCCTGATCATCGAAGACGAAGCCCTGCTCGGCCAGGAACTGCAACGCCATTTCCGGCGCGAAGGCTGGGAGACGCGGCACGCGGCGAATCTGGAGGCGGCGCGCGCGATCCTGTGGGGGCATGCCTTCGAGCCCGCGGTGGTGCTGTCCGACATGAACCTGCCGGACGGCAATGCGCTCGACCTGCTCGACGAAACCCGGCGCGCGGCGCTGCCGGGCGAGTGGGTGTTCATCACCGGCTACGGCAGCGTGCCCGATTCGGTGCGCGCGGTGAAACTGGGCGCGCTCGACTTCCTGGAGAAGCCGGTGGACATCGGCCGTCTTGCCGTGGTGCTCAACGGCGCCGCCCGCACGGCACGCGCCGAGCGCCGGCTCGCCGATCAGGCGGCGGACGAGGTGCGGCGCTACGAACCGGCGAGCTACCTCGGCGATTCCGCTGCCGCGCGGGAGACCCGCGAGATGCTGGCGCGGCTGGCGCAGGTGCCGTTCTCCGCCCTGCTGATCGGCGGCGAGACCGGCACCGGCAAGGGGCTGGCGGCGCGCATCCTGCATTACGCCGGCGCGCGCAAGTCGGGACCGCTGGTCGAGGTGAACTGCGCCGCGCTGCCGCGCGAACTGATCGAAGGCGAACTGTTCGGCCACGAGGCCGGCGCGTATACCGGCGCCAAGGGCCGGCGCCGCGGCCTGGTCGAGCAGGCGAGCGGCGGCACGCTGTTCCTCGACGAACTGGGCGAGCTGCCGCCCGAACTGCAGGTAAAGCTGCTCAAGGTGATCGAGGACAAGGCGGTGCGTCGCCTGGGCAGCGAGCAGACGGTCGCGGTCGACGTGCAGTTCGTCGCGGCGAGCAACCGCGATCTGGAAACCGAGGTGCGCGAAGGGCGTTTCCGCGCCGATCTCTACCATCGCCTGTCGGTATTCCGGCTGGACCTGCCGTCGCTGCGGACGCGTCGCGACGACGTGCGGCAACTGGTGCCGCAGTTCGTGCGCGAGTACAACGCCAAGGCGGGCCGGCGCGTGACGCGCATACCCGAGACGGTGTGGGCGCGCCTGCTCGCGCACGACTGGCCGGGCAACGTGCGCGAGCTGCGCAACGTGGTCGAGCGCTGCGTGCTGTTCGCGCAGGACGAGACGTTTCCCGAACGCTGGTTGCAGCTGCAGTCGGGAACGGCGGCGGAAACCGGCGGCGACGGCCTGTGGCTGCCGCTGGACGGCAGCCTGGGGCTGGAGGACATGGAGCGTCGCCTGATCGAGGCGGCGCTCGAACGCGCCGAGGGCAACGTCACCGGTGCGGCGCGCCTGCTGAAGAGCACGCGCGAGACGCTGCGCTATCGCGTCGAGAAATTCGGGCTGGGCAAAGCCTAGCGCCGGCACGCACGATGACGATGACTCCCGAATCGGACAGGCTGGCGACCTCCGGTCCGGCCTTCGGTGCGCCGGGTATCGCACCCAGCTGGACCTCCAGCGCCAAGGATCTGGTCGGCACGGCCATGGGCTCGTCGCGGCTGTGGTTCACCCTGGGCCACGGCATCGTCAACGAGGTGTACTACCCGCGCATCGACATTCCGCAGATCCGCGATCTCGGTTTCATCGTTGGCGACGGCGCGGGCTTCTGGGTCGAGGTCAAACGGCTGGACAGCTACACGCTCGACACGCCGGCCGCCGGCATTCCGCTGCCCGTCGTGATCCACTGCCATCCGCGTTTCACCCTGACGCTGCGCGTCTGTCCCGACGCCGCGCGCGACGTGCTGCTGATCGACGTCGCGCTCGAAGGCGATCCCGCGCTCGCGGTCCATGTGCTGCTCGCGCCGCACCTCGGCGGCACCGGCCACCTCAACCGCGCGTGGACGGCGACGTATCGCGGAGAACGCGTGCTGTGGGCCGAGCAGGGTCCGTTCGGCCTGGCGCTGGCCGCGCGCACCCCGGACGGCACGGACGCACTGGCCACGGGGTCGGCCGGCTACGTCGGCGCGTCCGACGGCTGGCAGGATTTCCAGGCCAACGGCCGCATGGCCTGGCATTACGACGCGGCCGGTCCGGGCAACGTCGCGCTGATGGGCCGGCTCGCACCGCGCGCCACGCTGGCACTGGGATTCGCCGCCACCAAACAGGCCGCCGCCACGCTGGCGCGCGCCGCATTGGTCCAGCCGTTCCGGACGACCCGCGACGCGCAGCGCGCGGCGTGGCTGCAGTGGCACGCGCAGTGCGGGGCGACGGCGCCGCCGCCCGATCTGCCGGACCCGCTGCGTGCGCAGTGGGCCTGGTCGGCGCAGGTGCTGAAGACGCATGCCGACAAGACCTATCTCGGCGCCATGGTGGCCAGCCTGTCGATTCCCTGGGGCAACCGGGGCGAGGAACGCGGCGGCTACCACCTGGTGTGGCCGCGCGACCTGGTCGAGTCGGCGCAGGCGCTGCTGGCGCTGGGCGGCATCGACGAGGCACGCGCGGTGCTGGGCTATCTCGTCGCCACGCAGAACGACGACGGCCACTGGCACCAGAACCAGTGGCTGGGCGGCAAGCCCTACTGGGGCGGCATCCAGCTCGACGAGACGGCGTTTCCCGTGCTGCTTGCCGCCAGCCTTGCCGAACGCGGCGCGCTCGACGGCCTGCAGGTGGCCGGGTGCGTGCGACGTGCGCTCGCCTTCCTGATCCGCAGCGGACCGGCCAGCCCGCAGGACCGCTGGGAAGAGGACGCGGGCGTCAATGCCTTCACGCTGGGCGTGTGCGTCGCCGCGCTGGTGGCCGGTGCGGCGCTGCTGCCCGAGGACGAGCGCACGCTGCCGCTGGCGGTGGCCGACTGGTGGAATGCGCGTCTCGAAGACTGGTGCGTGGCGCGCGACACGCCCTTCGGCGCGCAGCACGGCGTCGCCGCGTATTACGTGCGCGTGGCGCCGGGCGAGATCGTGTGCGACGACCGGGCGATGCAGCGCGCGCTGCCGGTGAAGAACCATGCCGATGGCCTGCAGCTGGCGGCCGACGAGCAGGTCGCGCTGGATTTCCTGCAGCTGGTTCGGCTGGGCCTGCGCCGCGCCGACGACCCGGTGGTGGCCGACAGCGTGAAGCTCGCCGACACGCTGCTGAAGACCGATACACCGGCCGGACCGGTCTGGCATCGCTACAACGGCGACGGCTACGGCGAGCACGACGACGGTACGCCCTTCGACGGCACCGGCCGCGGCCGCGGCTGGCCGCTGCTGGCCGGCGAGCGCGGCCATTACGAATTGGCGGCGGGACGCGATCCGCTGCCCTTGCTGCAGGCCATGCAGGCGATGGCGCATCGCGGCCTGCTGCCGGAGCAGGTGTGGGACGCCGCGCCCGTGGGGCGCTTTGCGCCGGGCCGCTTCACCGGCGGGGCGATGCCGCTGGTGTGGGCGCATGCCGAATTCGTCAAGCTCGCCGCCTCGCGTGCGGCAGGCCACGCGGTCGACCGCAGCGATGCGGTGTGGGCGCGTTATCGCGGCCTGCGTCCTGCCGCCACGACCTGGATCTGGACGCCCGCGGCGCCGATTGCCCGTGTGCCGCGCGGCTGCGATGTCCTGATCGTGCTGCCGGCACCGGCACGCCTGCATCTGGGCCGGGATGGCTGGCAGGATGCCGCCGACCTTGCGTGCGCGGCATTGGGACTGGGCCTGCATGGGCTGCGTCTCGCCGCCGACTGTCTGGCGGGCCGCCGCAGCCTGGAATTCACCTGGCAGAACCTGCAGGACGGCGTCTGGCACGCCGCCACCCATGTCATCGCGCTCGACGGCTGAACCCGGCCACCCTTGCGGTTCACCCCGGTGCAGCGAATGCGGTGCGGGGGACGGGGGAATCAGCCCAGCGCGGTATCCAGCACCATCATGACGGCGAAGCCGGCCATGAGACCCAGCGTGGCCGGCGTCTGGTGGCCGTTGCGATGGGTTTCCGGAATCACTTCGTGGCTCACCACGAAAATCATCGCGCCGGCGGCAAGGCCGAGGCCGATGGGGTAGGCGAGTGCGAGCCCGCTGGCCAGACCCACGCCGAGCAGGGCGCCGACGGGCTCCATCAGGCCGCTTGCGGCGGCGATCCACACTGCGCGCCGGGGACTCAGGCCGGCGGCTTTCAGGGCCATGGCGACGGCGAGGCCTTCGGGCATGTCCTGCAGCGCGATGGCGGTGGTGAGCGGCAGGCCGACGCCGAGGTCGCCCTGCGAGAAGGCCACGCCGATGGCCATGCCTTCCGGCAGGTTGTGCAGGGCGATGGCGAAGACGAACAGCCATACCCGGCCGACGCGCCCGCAGCCTGCGCCGCAGGGACCGCCGTGTTCGTGTTCGTGCGGGGTGAATGCGTCAAGGCCCAGCATCAGCAGCACGCCGAGCCCGAGGCCGGCGACCACGGCGAGTGCGCCCAGGGCACCGCTGCCGGTGATCGATTCGCCGGCTTCCAGGCCAGGCAGGAGGAGCGAGAAGGAACTGGCGGCGAGCATCATGCCGGCGGCCAGACCCAGCAGGGTGTCCTCGGTGCGGTTCGAAAGATTGCGCAGGAACAGCGCAGGCAGGGCGCCGACCGCCGTGGCGGCGAAGCCGGCGAGCCCGCCGAGCATGCCGAGGCGCAAGGCGGCGTCGGCTTCGCCCGTGGCGACGCGCCAGAGACTGGCGGCCAGCAGCCAGACCACCGTGGCCAGCGCCAGCGCGAGGCCTCCGCTGGTCCAAGGATGGCTTATGGCCTGGGCATGCCAGAGGGCGCGCCAGCGGGTCGGTTGTGCGTTCTGCGCGAGTTCCATGCGCGGGGCTCCCTGATTGTCGTGATGCCTGAGCGGTCAGCGCGCATTCCCGCGGCCATGCCGGCGCGGAATGCGTGTACACAGGCCCTAGCCTATGCCCAGGACCTCGTCGTCGTCCACCGCCGCGACGCCGCCTACGCCGAGGCCGATCATGGAAAGGGCGTGCCACATCGCGCGGCGCACCGGATGCGCGGGCGCGGGATACACGGGGGCCGCGGCGATGCGGTCGCGGCGGTATTCGTCGTAGACGCTGGTCATGCTCATGGCGATCATGGTTCTTCTCCTGTCGTGGTGCCGCGCGGTCGCGGGTTACCTGTATTTAAACGGGCCCAGAGTCATTTATCCAATGAATTGTCTGAAATGCATTGATTGATTTCGTCGAATGAATGGGGCAAATGAAAAACGGCGCACCGGAATCCTCCGGCGCGCCGTCGTCATGCCTTCCCCGGCCAGGCCGGGGGCGGGGTTCAGGCCAGATCGAAGCGGTCGGCGTTCATGACCTTGGTCCAGGCCGCGACGAAGTCGTGGACGAACTTCGCCTGGTTGTCGTCCTGGGCGTAGACCTCGGCATAGGCACGCAGGATCGAGTTCGAGCCGAACACCAGGTCGACGCGGGTGGCCGTCCATTTCACGGCGCCGGTCTTGCGGTCGCGGATCTCGTACAGGTTGCTGCCCGCGGGCTTCCACGTATTGGCCATGTCGGTCAGGTTGACGAAGAAGTCGTTCGTCAGCGTGCCGGGCCTGTCGGTGAACACGCCGTGCTTCGTGCCGCCGTGGTTGGTGCCGATCACGCGCATGCCGCCGATCAGGGCCGTCATCTCGGGCGCGGTCAGGCCCATGAGCTGGGCGCGGTCGAGCAGGAGTTCCTCGGGACTCACCACGTAGTCCTTCTTCTGCCAGTTGCGGAAACCGTCGGCCAGGGGTTCCAGTACTGCGAAGGAGGCGGCGTCGGTCTGCGCGGCCGTGGCATCGCCCCGGCCCGGCGCGAAGGGCACCGTCACGTCGACGCCCGCGGCCCGGGCGGCCTGTTCCACGCCCACGTTGCCGGCCAGCACGATCACGTCGGCCACGCTGGCGCCGGTCCCGGCGGCGATCTTTTCATAGACCGGCAGCACCCTCGCGAGCCGCGCGGGTTCGTTGCCTTCCCAATCCTTCTGCGGGGCCAGGCGGATGCGCGCACCGTTGGCACCGCCGCGCCTGTCCGAGCCGCGGAAGGTGTGGGCGCTGTCCCAGGCGGTGGCCACCATGTCGCCGACGCTCAATCCAGCGGCAGCGATCTTCGCCTTCACGGCGGCCACGTCGTAGTCCTTGCGGCCGGCGGGCACCGGGTCCTGCCAGATCAAATCCTCCCCGGGCGCGTCCGGGCCGATGTAGCGCGTCCTCGGGCCCATGTCGCGGTGGGTCAGCTTGAACCAGGCACGGGCGAAGACTTCGGAGAAATAGGCCGGGTCCTGGTGGAAGCGCTCCGAAATCCTGCGGTATTCCGGATCCATCTTCATGGCCATGTCGGCGTCGGTCATGATCGGGTTGTGACGGACCGAGGGATTCTCTGCGTCGATCGGCTTGTCCTCTTCCTTGATGTTGACCGGTTCCCACTGGTGGGCACCGGCCGGGCTCTTCTTCAGTTCCCAGTCGTAGCCGAGCAGCAGCTTGAAATAGCCGTTGTCCCATTGCGTCGGGTGCGTGGTCCAGGCGCCTTCGAGGCCGCTCGACATGGTGTTGTTGCCGATGCCGCGGCTGGTTTTGTTCACCCAGCCGAAGCCCTGGTCCTCGATCTCGGCACCTTCCGGGCTCTGGCCCAGGCTGGCGGCGCTGCCGTTGCCATGGCACTTGCCGACCGTGTGGCCGCCGGCCGTCAGGGCGACGGTCTCTTCATCGTTCATGGCCATGCGCTCGAACGTGACGCGCACGTCGCGGGCAGTCTTGAGCGGATCGGGCTTGCCGTCGACGCCTTCCGGGTTGACGTAGATCAGGCCCATCATCACGGCGGCGAGGGGGTTTTCCAGGTCGCGTTCGCCGGAATAGCGGCTGCCTTCGCTGCCGGTGGGAGCGAGCCATTCCTTTTCGGAACCCCAGTAGGTGTCCTTCTCCGGCGCCCAGATGTCCTCGCGGCCGAAGGCGAAGCCGTAGGTCCTGAGGCCCATGGATTCATAGGCGATGGTGCCGGCGTAGGCGATCAGGTCGGCCCAGCTGAGCCTGTTGCCGTATTTCTTCTTGATCGGCCAGAGCAGGCGGCGCGCCTTGTCGAGGTTGACGTTGTCGGGCCAGGAGTTGATCGGGGCGAAGCGCTGGTTGCCGGTGCCCGCGCCGCCGCGGCCGTCGGCGATGCGATAGGTGCCGGCGGCGTGCCAGGACATGCGGATCATGAGGCCGCCGTAATGGCCCCAGTCGGCCGGCCACCAGTCCTGGCTGTCGGTCATCAGGGCCGTGAGGTCCTTCTTGAGCGCGGCGAAATCGAGTTTCCTGACTTCTTCGCGATAGTTGAATCCGCTGCCCATCGGGTCGGTTTTCGTGTCGTGCTGGTGCAGGATGTCCAGGTTCAGGGCCTTCGGCCACCACTCCATGACCGACATGCTGCTCTCGGTTGCGCCACCGTGCATGACGGGGCATTTGGTTATTCCATCCATGGCATTGCTCCTCTCGTGGGTAGACTCCTCAATGGAGTGCCCGTATTGAAGACCATGAATGAGAATCTGTCTCATGAATAGTCTAGAATGGTTTCATTGAGGAAATCGAACGGTGCCGCATGACGCTCCAGGAACTGAAATACCTCGTCGCGCTGGCCGACCTCGGCCACTTCGGCCGTGCCGCCGAAGCCTGCCACATCACCCAGTCGACGCTGTCGACGCAGATCAGGAAGCTGGAGGATTTCCTCGGCGTGACCCTGTTCGACCGCAGCCTCAAGCGCGTCACGCCGACGCCGATCGGCCGCGAGATCCTGCAGGCGGCGCGCAACATCGTCGACGAGGCGGAGCGCATCCGCGAGGTGGCCAAGCACGCGCAGGATCCGATGACGCGCACGATCCATCTCGGGGTGATCCCCACGCTCGGTCCCTACTATCTGCCGCACGCGCTGACGCTGGTGCACAGGAAGCACCCCGGGCTGCGCATGCTGCTGCGCGAGGAAATGACGCCGCAGATTCTCGATCATCTGGCCGAAGGCAAGCTCGATGCCGGCCTGCTGGCGCTGCCGGTGACCGACGAGTCGCTGCGGGTGGAACCGCTGTTCTACGAGCCCTTCTTCGCCGCGATGCCGGCCGGGCACCCGCTCGCCGCGCACGACCGCATCAAGGCGGCCGATATCGTGAACGAGAAGCTGCTGCTGCTCGACGAGGGCCACTGCCTGCGGGACCAGGCGCTCGACGTGTGCGGCACGGCGGGGAGCGGACGCGAGGAGGTGCGCGCCACCAGCCTGGAAACCCTGCGTCAGATGGTTGGCATGGGGCTGGGCATGACGCTGCTGCCCGCGCTGTCGGTCGACGCGGGGCCGCGCGTGAGCAGGAAGACCGTGGAAATCCGTCCGTTCCGGAAACCCGCGCCGGGGCGCACCATCGGCCTCGTCTGGCGCAAGCGCGCGCCTTTCCCCGAAACCTTCGAGCGACTCGCCGAGACGCTCAAATCCAGCCTGCCAACCGAAGTGGAGCCTGCCTGATGTCCGACCTCAACGACCCGCGCGTCTTCTTCGCCGCCGAACGCACACTGATGGCGTGGAACCGCACCGGCCTCACCCTCATGGCCTTCGGTTTCGTGCTGGAGCGCTTCGGCCTCTTCCTGCACATGCTGCGGCAGTCTGCGAATCACGCCGGGCGCGACCTGTCGTTCTGGATCGGCGTCGCCTTCATCACGCTGGCGCTCATGGTGATCGGCTTTTCCATCGTGCAGTTCCGCCGCGTGCTGCGTACCCTGAAGCCGGTCGAAATTCCGGCCCGCTACTGCACCTGGAGCGGGGTGGCGATGAACCTGTCGGTGGTGCTGCTCGGCCTGGCGCTGCTGGCCTACCTGTTCTCCGAACTGTAGGCGCGCCGGCCGTGCTAGGGCCGGCCGGGCGAACCGTTGCGCCGGACCTCGTCGCGCAAGGCGGCGATCATGGCGTGCAGCGCCTGCATTTCGCCGCGCAGCGTCTTGATCTCCTGGTGCATCTCGTTGCGCATCTGCTTCTCTTCCTTGCCGATGAAGAAGGCGGCGATGGAGGCGGTGACCAGCGACATCACGCCGTAGGTCAGCACGATGACGATGCCGGTGAAAAGGCGCGCGGGGCCGGTGGTCGGCACGTAGTCGCCGTAGCCCACGGTCATGCCGCTGTTGAAGGCGAGCCAGACGCCGTCCCAGTAGCTGTGTATCGTGGGTTCGAGCCAGTAGAGGCCACCGCCGGAGACCAGCATGAGGGCCAGGCCGATCAGCAGGATGTAGGGGGTGGTGCCGGGCGTGATGGCGCGCAGCGAATGCGCGATGCGCGCGATCAGCAGGCTGACGATGGCCAGCCGCAGCAGCCGCAGCGTCGCGGCCAGTTCGGCCGGCAGGGCGGGAATGAGCAGGGAAACGGCGGTGGCGACGACGATGGCGACGGACAGCCAGTTATGGGCGAGGTAGCGCCGCCTCTGGGCGGTGACTGCCAGCATGATCGCCAGCTCGGCGGCGAATATGCCCATCACCAGGGCATCCATCGTATGGCCGATGCGGGCGAGCGAGGTATCGTGCGCGAATTCGCTGAGATAGAAGGCGAGGATGGCCAGCAGCGAGCCGAACAGGACCGGTCCGTTCAGCCGCTTTTCCCATTGGTAGGCGTGCGGGCTGTCGTGCGGCGGGACGCCGCCGAGTCCCAGGGCTAGGCGTGTATTGAGGGCCATGGCTTCGATTGCGGATTCGACCTTTTCATTCTCTCCATTTTAGCCGCCGGCAAGGGAAGAAGCAGAGCAACACTGGCGGGGCGGCCATCGACGGGCCAGGAACTCCCCCGGGTTCCGGCAGGTCGAGCGGGGAGTCGATTAGAATCCCGTCATCTTGAAGCTTCTCCCGATTCTCCTTCTGTTGGTGATGGGGTGCGGTGCCGCCCATGGGGAGGCGCTCGACCTGCCCGCGCGCACCGGCGACTTCTGGCTCCGGCTCGACGCGCTGCCGGCCGGCCCGGCGCCCGCACCGGCCCTGCCGGCCGACGCGCTGCATTTCGACAGCCTCGCCGCGCTGACCGACCACGCATTGCGCAGCCGCGCCGATTCGCGCGCGGCCTGGCTGGGCATCCAGGCCGAGGCGGCGCGGCTCGACGCAGCGACGGCCGCCAACTGGCCGACGCTGACGGGGCAGTTCAGCTTCACCCGCAGCCAGGCGCTGTCGAGCTCCGGCGCCTCGGTCCCGGTGCTGCATCGCTATGGCCCGAGCCTGAGCCTCGCCTACGTGCTTTACGACTTCGGCGCGCGCGCCGCCGGCATCGACGCGGAACGCTACCAGCTGATCGCGACCCTGCTCGCGGGCAACCGCACGCTGCAGGACATCGTGTCGGAAGTCGAGTCCGCGTATTACGCACTGGTCGCCGCGCGCGCCGGGCGCGACGCGCTGGTGGAGCAGGTCGCGTCGCTGCAGGCCGGTCTGGATGCGGTCGAGATCCGCCTCCGGAGCGGCCAGGCCTCGCGCGCCGACGCGCTGCGCGCGCGCGCAGCGCTGGCCGAAGCGCAACTGGCGCGGGCCGCCAGCGAGCGCGACGTGGCCAAGGCCGAGGCCGCGCTGAAGCAGGCCGCCGGCATTGCGCAGACGCAGACGCTCGCGCTCGACTGGAAGAGCGCCGTGCCGCCCGCCCTCGATGCCGCCACCCTGCTATCCGATCTGCTGGCCGAGGCCGAGCGGCAACGCCCCGATCTCCAGGCATTGCGCGCCGCCGCCGCCGGCGCGCAGCGCGAGGCCGACAACGCGCGGGCGGCGCGCTGGCCCACGCTGGCGCTGGCCGCCAGCAGCGGGCGCACCTTTTTTCTCGAAGACGACCGCACGCCTTCGACGACCTACAGCGTGGGCCTGAATGTCAGCGTGCCCCTGTTCGACGGCGGCCGGCTGGCCGACCAGGCGCGCGCCGCCCGCCGCGACGCGGAGCGCAGCGCGGCGCTCGCCGATGCGCAGCGCGATACGGTGGCGCTCGAGGTGACGCAGGCCTGGCAGGACGCGCGCTATGCGCAGGACGCGCGCGCCGGCATCCAGGTGCAGTTCGACAGCGCCACCGAATCCGAGCGTGCCGCCGAGGCGCGCTACAAGGCCGGCGTCGGCAGCCTGCTCGAATGGCTGACCGCGCAGGCCGACCTGGCGCGCGCGCGGCAGGCACAGGCGCAGGCCGACAGCGACTGGCTGGCGGCGTTTTCCCGTTTGAACCACGCGCTGGGGCGCATCCCGCCCGCGCATCCCGAGAGACAACCATGACCGGTCGCCTGTTTGCCGTCGTCGTCGCGCTGGCCCTGATCGCCGGCGTGGCCTATCGCGTCCAGCACCAGGACGCCGCCGAAAGCAAAAAGAGCGGCGCTGCGACGCGCGCGCTCAGCGTCAGGACCGTGCCGGTCGAGGTGCGCGACTTCCCGCGCGTGATCGACCTGCCCGGCACGCTGGAGGCGCAGCACCAGGCGGCGATCACCGCCCAGGTCGGCGGCACGCTGCTGAAGCAGCATGTGCGCGAAGGCGAATCGGTGCGGGCCGGGCAATTGTTGTTCACCCTCGACGCGCGTCCGGCCGAGGCACGCATGGCGCAGGGCCGGGCGAGCCTCGCCGGCGCCGTGGCGCAGACCGCGGATGCGGAACGCAAGCTGGAGCGCCTGCAGCCCCTGCTGAAGACCGGCTACATCAGCCAGCAGGAATTCGACGACGCGCGGCTGGCGGTGGAAAGCGCGCGCGCCGGCGTCGGCACGTCGCGCGCGGAACTCGAGGCGGCGCGCCTCGACGTGCAATACGCGCAGATCCGGGCGCCGTTCGCGGGGCGCGTCGGCAGCATCGCGGTGCGGCCGGGCGACCTGGTGCAGGCGGGCGGCGAGGCGCTGACCACGCTGCTGGCGCCGGGCGCGCTGGAGGCGCGCGCCAGCGTGGCCCAGGCGGACTGGCCGGCGCTGTCCGCCGCGCGTGCGCAGGGCAAGGTGACGGCTGAAATCTTCCATGACACCGACACGACGGTGCTGGCGCACGGCGAGCTGGTGTTCGTCGACACGCAGCTTGACGCGGCCAGCGGCGCCGTGCCGGTCAAGGTCAGCGTGCGCGACCCGTCGCCGGTGCTGCTGTCCGGCCAGAGCGTGCGCGTGCGCCTGTTGCTGGGGGTGGAGCCGGGCGCCCGCGTGGTGCCCGAGGCTGCGCTGCAGCACGGCCAGGACGGTTCCTACGTCTACGTCGTGCGCGACGGCCGCGCGGTGGTGCAGCCGGTCCGGGTGGTCCGCGCGCTCGAAGGACAGCAGGCGGTCAGCGGCGACCTGCGCGCCGGCGAACCCGTGCTGGTCGAAATCCCGCAGCGCCTGAAAGCCGGCAGCAAGGTCAGGCTCGAAGGCGCGCGCGACGCGCATAAGGACGTGCAGAAGCAGGCGGGCGCCGGGACGCACCCATGAACCTGTCGCGGCTCTTCATCGAACGGCCGGTCGCCACCCTGATGCTGGTGCTGGCGATGGCGCTGTTCGGCGCGCTCGCCTACAGGGAACTGCCGGTGAACGACCTGCCGCAGGTGGATTTCCCCACCCTGCGGATTTCCGCCAGCCTGCCCGGGGCCAATCCGGAAACCATGGCGAACACGGTGGCGACGCCGCTGGAGCGCCAGCTCTCGACGGTGCAGGGCATCGAGTCGATGAGTTCGCAGTCGGGCCAGGGCTCGACCAACATCACCCTGCAGTTCGATCTCTCGCGCGACATCGACGCCGCCGCGCAGGACGTGCAGACCGCGATCGCGCAGGCCGCACGCAACCTGCCCGACGGCATGGACCCGCCCCAGTTAAGGAAGATCAATCCGTCCGACGCGCCCATCCTCTATCTCGCGCTGTCGGCCGACCGCCTGCCGCTGACCAAGCTCGACGCCATCGCCGACACCCACGTCGCGCAACGGCTGTCGACGCTGTCGGGCGTGGCGCAGGTGCAGGTGTTCGGCTCGCAGAAATATGCGCTGCGGCTGTATCTCGATCCGGCCAAGCTGCTGGCGCGCGGCCTCGCCTTCGCCGACGTGGTGGCGGCGGTGCAGGCGGCCAACGCCAATCTGCCGTCCGGCACGCTCGACGGCGCGACGCGTGCCTATACGGTGAAGGCGCCGGTCGCGCTCGCCAACGCACAGGACTTCGGCGACATCGTCGTCGCCTACAAGGACGGGGCCGCGCTGCGGGTGCGCGACCTGGGCCGTGCGGTCGACGGCGTCGAAAACGACAAGGCGCGCACCTGGTACAACGGCACCCGCGCCATCGTGCTGGCGGTGCAGCGCCAGCCCGGCGCCAACACGGTCGAGGTGGCCGACCGCATCCGCGCGATGCTGCCGCAGATCGAGTCGGAACTGCCCGACGGGGTGAAGCTGCAGGTGCATTCCGACCGTTCGCGCTTCGTCAAGGATTCGCTGCACGAGGTGAACTACACGCTGCTGCTCGCGCTGGTGCTGGTCATCCTGGTGATCTTCGCCTTCCTGCACAACGCGCGCGCCACGCTCATCGCCGCGCTGGTGCTGCCGAGTTCGCTGCTCGGCACCTTCGCCTTCATGCACCTCGCGGGCTACAGCCTCAACAACCTCTCGCTGATGGCGATCACCCTGGCCATCGGTTTCGTCGTCGACGACGCGGTGGTGGTGATCGAGAACATCGCGCGCCATCTCGACATGGGCAAGAACCGCCTGCAGGCCGCGCTCGACGGCGCGCAGGAGATCGGCTTCACCGTGCTGTCGATGACGATTTCGCTGGCCGCCGTGTTCCTGCCCATCCTGTTCATGGGTGGCATGATCGGCCGCCTGTTCCAGGAATTCGCCGTGTCCATCGGCGTCGCCGTGCTGCTCTCGGGCGTGGTCGCGCTGACCCTGACGCCCATGCTGTGCGCGCGCTGGCTGGCGCACGCGCCGATCGCCAATCCGCTGTCGCGCGCCTTCGACGCGACATTCGTGCGTTTCCGCGACTGGTACGGCGACACCCTGCGTGCGTCGATGCGGCACCGCGGCCTGATGCTGCTGCTGTCGCTGGCGCTGCTCGGCGCCATGTTCTGGCTGGCCGCGCACGTCAGGCAGGGCTTCATTCCGCGCGTCGACTCGGGAATGCTGTTCGCCAGCGTGCAGTATCCGGAAGGCATTCCCTTCGAGGAGCTGTCGCGCCGCCAGCAGAAGATCGCCGACATCGTGCGCAGGAATCCCGCGGTCGAGGGCCTGATGTCGTCGGCGGGGCAGGGCGGGGGCGGCGTCACGGGCGGCAATGTCGGCCGTCTGGTGATCCGCCTCACGCCGCGCGACACCCGCCCCGGGGCCGACGCCGTGATCGAGGAATTGCGCACCGCGACCCGCAAGGTGAGCGGCGCCACGGTGCTGCTTCAGAACCCGGCCTCGATCAACGTCGGCGCGCTGTCCTCGGCGAGCGACTACCAGATCACCCTGACCTCGGGCGATTTCGAGACCCTGAAGCACGTGTCGTCCGCCGTCGAGAAACGACTCGACGCCCTGCCCGAGATCGAGGACGTCAACAGCGACCTGCAGCTGCGCAACCCCGAGCTGCGCCTGGTGGTCGATCCCATCGAGGCGGCCCGGCTCGGCATCACGCCGCAGCAGGTACAGCAGACGCTCTACGACGCGCTGGGCGGGCGCCGCATCAGCGAGATCTACGGCACCAGCGACCAGTACAGCGTCACGGTCGAGGCCCTGCCCGAAGCCCAGCTCGATCCCGCAATCATCGGCCGGCTGCCGATCCGTACCGCGGCAGGCACGACGACCCGGCTCGACGCGATCGCCCGCGTCGAACCCGGCGTCGGCCCCATCTCGGTGAACCACTTCGGCCAGCAGCCCGCGGTCACGCTGTCGTTCAACCTGGCGCAGGGCGCCTCGCTGAACGAGGCGCTTGCCCGCGCGCTGGCCACCGCCCGCGAGGACCTGCCGGCCGACGTCACGGCGCAGCTCGCCGGCGCCGCGCAGAAATTCCAGGAATCGACGGTGACGCTGCCGCTGCTGCTGCTGTTCACCGTGCTCGTCATCTACATGGTGCTGGCCGTGCTGTACGAGCACCTGGGCCATCCGCTCACCATCCTCAGCGCCTTGCCGCTGGCCGGCTTCTGGTCGGCCTGGTGAAGAAGAACGGCATCATGATGGTCGACTTCGCGCTCACCCGGCAGCGCGCCGGCATGAGCGCCGAGGACGCCATCGTCGAAGCCAGCCTGGTGCGCCTGCGGCCGATCATGATGACGACCTTCGCCGCCATTTTCGCCACGCTGCCCGTCGCCATCGGTTTCGGTGCCGGCGGCGAGGCGCGGCGTCCGCTCGGCATCGCGGTGGTTGGCGGCCTGGTATTCTCGCAGTTCCTCACGCTTTACGTCACGCCCACCTTCTACGTCAGCATGGCGCGGCTCGAGGCCTGGCTGGTCCGACAGCGTGCGCGGTTTGCCTGATCCATTGATGTCTTCAATCGGAATGATCCAGAATATCCGTTAGATCGAATAATCGATCATGTCTATGATCGCTCCTGTCTTGATTCATATCGCAAACAAACCAGACAGGAGTCCATCATGCAGAACACGCAGTCCCCCACCATCCAGAACCTTGAAGCCGCCTTCGCCGGCGAATCGATGGCCCACATCAAGTACATGTGGTTCGCCCGCCAGTGCCGCAAGGCCGGCGACGAAGCCACCGCCAGGGTGTTCGAGGACACCGCCGCGCAGGAGATCCTGCACGCCTTCGGCCACGCCGAGCTGCTGTTCTCGGACGAGACCATGACGCCGGCCAGGTGTCTGCAATACGCGATCGAAGGCGAAACCCACGAGTACACCGAGATGTATCCCAGGTTCCGTCACGAGGCGATGCTGGAGGGCAACACTGCCGCGGTGGCCGAGATGGACGAGCAGATCGCCGAATCGAAGGAACACGCCGAGATGTTCAAAAGCGTGCTGGAGAAGGCGGCCAAGCGTTTCGCCGCGCTGGCCAAGGTGGAGGAAAAGCACGCGAAGCACTACCAGGCGACGAAGGATGCGCTGAACGCACCCGCCGCCATCGCAGCCTGACCGGCGTCATCGACTATTTGAATCGAAAGGAAAAATCATGAAAGCATGGCAATGTATCGTGTGCGGCTACGTGTACGACGAAGCGACCGGCGACCCGGAGCACGGCATCGCCCCCGGCACCCGCTGGGAGGATGTGCCCGCCAGCTGGGAATGTCCGGATTGCGGCGTCAGCAAGATGGATTTCGAGATGGTCGAGATCACAGCCGCCTGAGCTGCCGCCGGGGCCCGGTCCCCGGCACATCTGCAAAGCCTCGCCTGTGCGGGGCTTTGCAGATGAACCCGTCAACCAGGAGCGCTTGTTCATGCAACCCATCGTCATCGTCGGCTCCGGCCTGGCCGGCTATACCCTGCTGAAGGAGATTCGCAAGCGCGACGCCGCCGTGCCCGTCACCCTGATCACCGCGGACGACGGCACCTTCTATTCCAAGCCGAATCTGTCGAACGCGCTCGCCGCCGGCAAGACCGCGGCGGCGCTGGCCGGCGCCAGTGCCGAGAAAATGGCCGCCGACCAGAATGCCACGGTGCTGGCGCACGCCCGGGTCACGGCGCTCGACACCCGAGGACAGCGCCTACGAACCGCCGACGGCGAATTCGAATACGGCAGGCTGGTGCTCGCTCTGGGCGCCGATCCTTTCGCGCACGGCCTGACCGGCAGCGGCGCCGAAGCCGTGCTGGCGGTCAACGACCTGGCCGACTATGCGCGCTTCCGCGAAGCCATCGCCGGCCGTCAGCGCATCGTCGTGCTGGGCGGCGGCCTCATCGGCTGCGAATTCGCCAACGACCTGGCGGCCGCGGGCATGGCGGTGGCGGTGGTGCATCTCGGCGACTGGCCGCTGGAGCGCCTGTTGCCGGAAGAAGCCGGCCGCCGGCTCGCCGACAGCCTGGCGGCGCTCGGCGTGCGCTGGCATTTCGGCCGCACGGCGAAAGCCGTCGAGCGCGTCGCCGGCGGATTCGTCGTCACGCTCGACAACGGCGACACCGTGGAAGCCGACGTCGTGCTGTCCGCCATCGGGCTCAAGCCGCGTACGCAACTTGCGCAGGCGGCGGGCATTCCGGTTGCGCGCGGCATCCAGACCGACCGCTACCTGGAAACGGGTGCCGCGAATGTCTATGCAATGGGCGATTGCGCCGAAGTCGAAGGCCTGGTGCTGCCTTACGTGCAGCCGCTGATGACGCAGGCACGCGCGCTCGCCGCCACGCTCACCGGCACGCCCACGCCGGTGGTGTACGGCGTCATGCCGGTGATGGTCAAGACCCCGGCGCATCCGGTGGCCGTGCTGCCGCCGAAGCCGGGCACGACCGGGGGCTGGAAAGTGGATTGCAGCACTACGGGCGTCAGTGCCCTGCACGTCGACGCGAGCGGGCGGCTGCAGGGCTTCGCGCTCACCGGCAGCGAAACCGCGCGGCGCAACACGCTGGCGAAGGAAGTGGCGGCCTGAGATTTCAGCAGTTGGGACAGGGATCGAGCGGCAGCCCGCGCGCGATCCAGCCCGGCCCGGCGCTGCTGCCCTGCATGCCTTCGCGGATGTTGTAGACCTGGGAGAAGCCCGCCTGGCGCAGCACCTGCTGGGCATTGGCGCCGCGGTTGCCGGAAGGGCTCAGCAGGGCGATCGGCTGGTCCAGCCGGCCATCGACCCTGGCCTTGACCGCATTGACGAAGCCGGCCTCGCCCTGGGTATCGGTCATGTCGATGCGCAGGGCCCCGCGTGCCACGCCGGTCTTGCGCCATTCCTCGGCGTGGCGGATGTCGATCAGGGTCAGGGAGCCGGCCTGGGCGCGGGCATAGGCGTCTGGGGCCGACAGCGTCGGCCCGCTTTCGCGCGAACAGGCCTGGATCGAGAGAAGCACGAAGACGGCTAGGGCTGCGAGCGACAGGCGTGGCGCCGACATGATGACTCCGCGGGTCAGGCTGGGATGGCGCACAGTGTAGCGCCAGGCGCCGCCTCCCGCATCAGGCATCGCCCTGGCCAATGCGCTCGCCAATCGACGCGCGGGGATGCGCGGGACGTGCGGTCTTCAGCAGGTCTTGCACGCTTCGACGGGCAGGCCGCGTGCGATCCAGCCCGGCCCGGCGCTGCTGCCGAGCATGCCTTCCCGGATGTTGACGACGTGGGTGAATCCGGCTTCGGTCAGTACCTGCTGCATGTGCGTGGTGCGGTTGCCGGTGCGGCAGATCAGCGCGATGGGGGCGGTCCTGTCGCCGCCGACCTCGGCCTCGACCTGCTTGACGAATCCCTGATCCCCCTGCGGGTGCTGCATGTTGATTTCCAGCGCGCCCCGGGCGACGCCCGTCTGCCTCCATTCGTCGGGGCGGCGGATGTCGACCAGCGTGAGCTGGCCTGCCTGGATCTGTGTCCAGGCATCGGGTGCGGCGACGGCGGGCCCGCTGTCGCGTGCGCAGCCGGCAAGCAGGGACAGGGCGAAGCTCGCGGCAAGGGCATGGGGGACGAAAGACATGAGACAGCTCCTGGGCGTGATTGAACCGGCTCATAGGCCCGGCGGCCGGGTCGGAAGTTCCGCGTGCAGCGACGGCGGGCCTGAGCGAGAATGCGGCATGGACATTTTTCGCGTTTTCCACGTTCAATGTGCGCGCCGCCTGCCCGCGCTGCCGGCATCGCATCCCTGTTCGCGCCTGCACGGGCATTCCTTCCGGGTCGAACTCACGGTGAGCGGGCCGCTCGACGCCGCATTCGGCTGGGTGCTCGACTTCGCCGACATCGAGGCGGCCTGGCGTCCGCTCCATGCCCTGCTCGACCATCGCTACCTGAACGAGATCGACGGGCTCGACAATCCCACCAGCGAGCGGCTGGCGATCTGGCTGTGGCAGCAGTTGCGGCCCGGCCTGCCCGGACTGTCGCAGGTCAGGGTGATGGAAACCCACGATTCGGGGTGTATCTACCGCGGCAAGGACGGCTGACCGCCGGTCTGCCCGCACGGGACGGGACGCGTCGCCCCCGGCATGAGCCATTCGGCTCATGCCGGGGGTTTTTCTTTTCATCGCCGCAACATGCCCGGGCGTTAGCGTAGGGGCCATGCCCGATCTGCGCTGCACGCGAGCGTGCGCAGATTCGATTGGCATCGCCCTCCCGCCCACCGAATGGAGAACACCATGAAGCAGTCCCTGATCGGCCTGATGGCCGCCCTCGTTGCCGCAAGCGCCATCCCGGCCCACGCCGCCATCCAGATCACCGAAGTCGCGCCGTGGAGCAGCGGCAATTCGCCGGTCGGCAAGGACTGGTTCGAGCTGACCAACACCGGCGCTGCGGCCGTCACCCTCACCGGCTGGAAAATGGATGACGATTCCGCTTCGTTCGCTTCCGCGGCCGCACTGAGCGGCATCACCTCGATTGCCGCCGGCGAATCGGTGATCTTCATCGAAGGCGGCAACAGCACGATCAACGCCAGCTTCCTCAATACCTGGTTCGGCGCCAACGCGCCGGCCGGGCTGCAGATCGGCAGCTACAGCGGTTCCGGGGTTGGCCTGAGTACCGGCAGCGACGCGGTCAATATTTTCAACAATGCGGGCGTGCTGCAGGCCAGCGTCAGCTTCGGCGCTTCGCCCACCGGTACGTTTGCCACCTTCGACAACGCGGCCGGTCTGAGCGGCACGACGATTTCGCAACTGAGCGCGGTCGGCGTCAACGGTGCCTTCGTCGCGGTCAACGATGTCAACGAAATCGGTTCGCCCGGCGCCATCGCCGCCGTGCCCGAGGCCGATACCTACGCCATGATGCTGGCCGGCCTCGGCCTCATCGGCGCGGCCCTGCGCAAGCGTCAGTCCTGATCGCGGAGTCGGACATCATGAAACTTCGTTATCTGGTTGCCGCCGTCTCGGCGGCGGCGTCGTTCTCCGCGCATGCGGCGAATTCCATCGACCTCGGCAACTACGCCGTTTCGGGCGTGTACGCGCTCGATGCCTTCAACGGCACAAGCGGCGGACTGTCCGGCCTGGAAGCCTCGGCCGTTGCCTACGCGCGTGACCGCATCGATCCGTTTACCAGCAAGGCCAGGACGCTGTTCTTCGTCGGTGACGAGGGCACGGGCGTGATCGAGATTTCCCGCACCGGCCAGACGATCGGCAGCATGACCTTCGACTGGACCAACACCGGCAGCAGCAAGAACGACACCGAGGGCCTGACCTACCTCGGCAACGGCCAGCTGGTCGTCACCGAGGAGCGTCTGCAGAATGCCTACCGCTTCGACTATGCGGCAGGCGGCACCGCCAGCCTGGGCAGCGCGGCCTTTGTGTCGGTCGGCCCGACCATCGGCAACATCGGCATCGAGGGCATCAGCTACGATTCGCGCAACGGCGGTTTCGTGACCGCGAAGCAGGACGACCCCGCGCAGCTGAGCATTTTCAATACGCTGTCGTTCTCCACGACGGCCGCGGCCGACGCGGTGCCGGACGTGCAGTTCACCGGGCCGGCCAGCAGCTCGTCGCTGTTCGGGCTGCTGAGCCTGTCGGACGTGCAGACGCTGGCGCCGGTCGATGCGCTGGCCGGCACGGCGGCGGCGGACAACCTGCTGGTGCTGAGCCTGGATTCGCGCAAGCTGATCGAGATCGACCGCCTCGGCAACGTCAAGAGCAGCTTCGACCTGGCCAGCGTCCTGCCGCACAACGGCATCGAAGGCCTGACGGTCGACGAGAAGGGCACGATCTATCTGGTCGCCGAGCAGATCCAGGATGGCACCGGCGGGCTCAATCCCCAGTCGCAGCTCATCGTCCTGTCCGCCCCCGTTCCCGAGCCCGAGACCTACGCCATGATGGCGGCCGGCCTGGGCCTGGTGGGCTTTGCGGCCCGTCGCCGGAAACAGGCTGCGCAGTAAGCTCCGTCTGCAGCAGGCGCGCAAAAAGGCCGGCCAGTCCGGCCTTCTTGTCGTTTCAGGGTGGCGGCGGAGACGGCCTGGTTTACTTCAGCACGCGCACCAGCACGCGCCGGTTCTGGCCGCGGCCTTCGATCGAGGCATTGCTCGCCAGCGGCTTCAGGTCGCCGTAGGAGATGGTGGACATGCGGTCGAGCGGCAGGCCGCCGGTTTCGTGCAGGTAGCGGCGCACCGACTCGGCGCGTTCCAGCGCGATGCGGCGGTTCTGGCTGTCGAGGCTGAGGTTGTCGCTGTAGCCGACGATTTCCACGAACACGTGCGGCAGCTTCGGTTTCACGTCGGCGATGAGTTTGTCGAGCGCGGCGCGCCCGCTGGCGGTGACCTCGGGCTGTTCGTAGGCGTACGACACCATGTCCTCGGTCAGCACCAGCGAATCGACCAGCTTGCCGCTGACCAGCCGGCTGTCGCGCGCGATCTTCACCGCGTCGTCGGCGTTTTCCTGGGCCCTGGCGATGTTCGCGCTGGTGGCGTCGAGCTGCGTGCGCAGCGCCGCCGTGTCGGCGCGCAGCGCGTCGAGCGCGGCCTGTTGCGGCGACACGGCGTCGAGGCGGCTCGCCAGCAGGGCCTGGCCGGATTCCAGTTTGCCCAGGCGGGCATCCATCGCCTGCTGCGCGTCGGACAGGCGCGCGACGCTTTGCTTCACGCCGTCGAGTTCGCGCGCGGCGGCGGCCTGCGCCGCGTCCAGTGTCTGCTGCGAGGCGCAGCCGGCGAGGGCGACGGGAACGAGCAGGGCGAGGGGAAGCAGGGAACGCATGTCGGACTCCGGCGAGACAAAACCCCAATCTTAACCCGGTCACATTTCATCCCGGGATGGAGGGCCTCCCTCGCGGCGGGTAGAAATTTGTCTTGCATTATTCCAATAATCGTTAGATTATTCTCTGCATGGACAAGCGCAAAACCAAGGACCTCCTCTACGAACACGTCGCCCTGATCGGCAAGGCGGTATCCAGCCCCAAGCGGCTGGAACTGCTGGAAATCCTCGCGCAGGGCGAAAAGACGGTCGACGCGCTGGCGGTCGAAGCCAGTCTGTCGATCAAGCTGGCGAGCGCCCACCTCAAGGTGCTGAAGGCCGCGCGTCTGGTCGAGACGCGACGCGAGGGGCGCTACATCGCGTATCGCCTGTCCGGCCCGGACGTATCCGCGCTGTGGGTGAACCTGCGCACGGTGGCCGAGGATCATCTGGTCGAACTGAAACTGGCGATGAACAGCCTGTTCGCCGCACCGGAAAAGCTCGACGCCGAAACCCGCCGCTCGCTGATGGACAAGGCACAGCGCGGCGACGTGGTGGTGATCGACGTGCGCCCGGCGGCGGAATACGAAAACGGCCACCTGCCGTTCGCACGCTCGATGCCGGTGTCCGAACTGCGCCAGCGCCTGAAGGAACTGCCCGCCGACAAGGATATCGTCGCCTACTGCCGCGGCCCCTTCTGCATGATGTCCGCCGAAGCCGTCGCGCTGCTGAAGGACCACGGCTACCGCGCGCGCAAGATCGCCGACGGCACGCCGGAATGGCTGGCCGCAGGCCTGCCGCTCGAAGCGCCCTGACGCCGCTCCCCGCTCCCCGCTCACCGCTCACCGCTCACCGCTCACCATAACAAGGAGACCATCATGTTTTTCCGCCAATTGCCTGCCCGCGAGGCCACCTTGTCCTACCTGTTCGGTTGCGGCTCCTGCAACGTCGCCATCGCCGTCGATCCGGTGCTGGGCGATGAGCAGTGGTTCATCGACGAGGCCGCGAAACAGAACGTGAAGATCACCCATGTGATCGATACTCACGTCCATGCCGACCACTATTCGGGCGGGCGGGCGCTTGCCGAGAAGACGGGCGCGAGGTACTGCCTGCACGAGGCCAATGCCGGACGCGTGAATTTCGCTTTCGAGCCGCTGAAGGATGCTCAGCGTATCGTAGTCGGCAACGTCCTGGTCGACGTGCTGCACACCCCCGGACATACCCCCGATTCGATCTGCCTGCTGGTCACCGACAAGCGCCGTGCGGAAACGCCGTGGTTCGTCGTCACCGGAGACACGCTCTTCGTCGGTGCCGCGGGTCGGCCGGACCTTGCCGGCAGGGAAGCGGAAATGGCTGCGCAGCTCTACGACAGCCTTCACGGCAGGTTGCTCAACCTGCCGGCCGAGGTGGAAATCTATGCCGGCCATGTCGCGGGCAGCGTCTGCGGCGCGGGCATTTCCGGCAAGCCGGCATCGACCGTCGGCTTCGAGAAGCGCTGGAACCCGATGCTGGGGATGAGCAAGGATGAATTCGTCGCCGCGCTGACTGCGGAAATTCCGCCGCGCCCGGCGGAGATGGATCGCATGGTCGCCTTCAACCTGGGGCGCTGACATGACGACTTACGTCGCGGATTATCGCTACGGCATCCGCGCCAATCTCGCGCAGTTCTCGCACCAGCTGGTGCAGGTGCTGTTCGTCGGCCTCACCATCGGCATGTTCCGTACCGTGGTGCCGGCGCTGGCGGAAAGCGACTTCGGCGTGGCCAAGGGCTCGTTCATGATGCTCACCGCCTTCGTCACCGCCTTCGGCTTCGTCAAGGGCACGCTCAATTTCGTCGCGGGACGCCTGTCGGAACGCATCGGCCGCAAGAAGGTATTGTTTCTCGGCTGGCTCGCGGCGGTGCCGATTCCCTTCATGATCTTCCACGCGCCGAGCTGGGACTGGATCGTGGCGGCGACGGTGCTGCTGGGCGTGAACCAGGGTCTCACCTGGTCGATGACGCAGACGTCCAAGCTCGATCTCACCACCGCCGACCAGCGCGGGCTGACCATCGGGCTCAACGAGTTCGCCGGCTACTTCGGCGTGGCGCTGGCCGGCATCGTCACCGGCTATCTCGCGCTGCATTTCGGCGCACGCGAGGGACTCATGCTGTTCGGCAGCGTCGTCGTGCTCGCCGCCGGCCTGCTCACGCTGATCTGGGTGAAGGACACCCTGCCGTGGGCGCACGCGGAGGGCAAAAAGCACGCCGCCGGCAGGATGGGCGGGCCGCAACCGCGCTATCCGCAGAACATCGCCGACACGCCGGGCACCTGGGACGTGTTCACGCTGATGTCGTGGCGCGATGCGCGCATGGCTTCGGTCAGCCAGGCCGGACTGGTCGAGAAGTTCGTCGACGCCCTGGTGTGGGTGTTCTTTCCCGTCTACCTCTACCAGCGCGGCCTGTCGCTCGCCGGCGTCGGCTGGGTGATCGGCGTCTACGGTTTCGTGTGGGGGCTGTCGCAGTTCCTCACCGGCCACTGGTCAGACCGCGTCGGCCGCAAGAAGCCCATCGTCGCCGGCATGTGGCTGTGCGGCGCCGGCGTGGCGCTGGTGCTGCTGGGCGAAGGCGAGCTGTGGTGGTCGTTCGCCGCCGCCGTCATGGGCTTCGGCATGGCCCTGCTGTACCCCACGCTGTCCGCCGCCGTCTCCGACATCGCGCATCCCAACTGGCGCGGCTCGGCCATCGGCATCTACCGCTTCTGGCGCGACCTCGGCTACGGCATCGGCGCGCTGCTGCTCGGCGTCGTGGCCTCGGCCTTCGGCGGCATCGAAGCCGGCTTCTGGTTCACCGCCGCCGCCATGTTCGTCTCCGGCCTGATCGTGCTGCTGGCCTGCGACGAAACCCACCCGCGCCTGAACCCGGCACAGGCCTGATCGCGCATCTCATTGTTTGAAGGGTCTTGCATGAACAGATGGCTTGTTCCGCTCATCTTCTCCCTCGGCGTGCTGGCGGCCTCGGCCCGGGCCGAGGAGAACCCCGTCGTGGTCGATGCGCTGTCCGGCTACCTGGATTTCTCAGAATACGGCAGCAGCCTCATCTGGCCCGAGCAGATCCCGGCCGAAGACTGGAAGAAGGTGTTCATCGTCGACGCGCGCGACGCCGCGCAATACGCGAAGGAACACATTCCGGGCGCGGTGAACATCGAATGGCGTCAGGCCATCGCGCGCCGCGGCGAGTTGCCCCGGGACCGCACGGTGGTGGTGTACTGCAACACAGGTTCGCTGTCGGCGCAGGCGGTGTTCGCACTGCGCCTCCTGGGCTACGACAACGTGAAAGTGCTGCAGGACGGCATCGAGGGCTGGAAGAAGAAGGGCGGCTTCGAGGCCAACGCACGCGCCAGCCAGCCGGCAGGACACTGAAGCCGGTCGTATCCGGGAGCGCCTCCATGCATCTGAAACTGCGGGTCATTTCGCAACAACCGCCGGGTGGGCGCTGCACGCTCTATGCCGGCTACGCGCAGGCGCTGGCCGACGCGTTCGGCTTCGAGGCCGAGGTGGCGTTCAGTACCGCGCGCGGGGCGCATGGCGCCGGCTTCCCCACGCTGCTGCTCAACGAAGAAGCGATCCAGCCCGAGGACGGCGCGATCCTGATGCCGGCGGACGTGTGCGCCGCGCTGGCGGCGGCGGGGCTCGATGCCGCGCGCCTCGACCAGGCCGCCGCGGCGCTCGATGCCCCTTTGCAACGCCTGCTCGGCAGCCAGTGAGAACGCCGTTCTCGCGGTTGCCGCGTTCGTTCCGCCGATGAGTGCAGCCGACTACGATGCCTGGTACGACACCCCACGCGGACGCTGGATCGGCGAAACCGAATACCGGCTGGCCGCGCGCCATCTCGACGGACGGCCCGGCGACAGCCTGCTCGACGTCGGCTGCGGTACCGGCTGGTTCGCGCGGCGCGCAGCGGCGGCGGGCTACCGGGTCACCGGGCTCGACCCCGACGCGGCAGGGCTGGCGTATGCGCGCAGCCGCGACACGACCTGCCGCTGGGTGGAAGGCGACGCGCGTGCGCTGCCGTTTGTGGATGCCGCGTTCGACCATGTGCTGTCGATCGCCGCACTCTGCTTTGTCGACGACGAACGGCGCGCCGTGGCCGAGTGCGTGCGGGTGGCCCGCCACCGCATCGCCATCGGCTGGCTCAACCGCACGAGCTGGCTGTACCGGCAGAAGGGACGGGGCGGCGGCAGCGGTGCCTACCGTGGCGCGCGCTGGCACACGGCGGACGAGGTACGGGCCCTGTTCGACGGCCTCCCGCTACACGGACTGAAGCTGCGTTCCGCCGTGTTCCTGCCGTCCGCGTCGAGGTTCGCGCGCGGCGCTGAAGGTTTCATCCCGGCCGGCTTGCCGTGGGGCGCGATACTGCTCGCGACGGCGGAAAAGGCCTGAAGGGCGGCCCGTCTGCAGGGCTCAGCCCGTCCACATCGCATCGAGGTCGTTGAAGCCCCATTGCGCCGGATCCTCGTGGCCGACGATCTTCTCGGTCATGCCGGGCGCGGCGAGGTCGAGCGTCTCGGGCACGATGCGGGTCTGCGACTTGGTCGAGAAGAACACCTTGACGCGCGGCGCGAGCAGCGACTTTTCCGATTGTTCCGTCACCACCGCCAGCCGGCCCGAGGTCAGCCGGACCAGCGAGCCGGTCGGATAGATGCCGATGCTCTTCACGAAGGCCTGGAAGACGCGCGCGTCGAAATGGCTGCGGCTCCATTCGGTCATCCTGCGGATCGATTCCGCGGGGTCCCAGCCCCGCTTGTAGGGGCGGTTGGACGTGATGGCATCGTAGATGTCGCAGACCGCCCCCATTCTGGCGAACAGGCTGATGCGTTCGCCGTCCAGGCGGTCGGGGTAGCCGCTGCCGTCGATCTTCTCGTGATGGTGCAGGCAGACGTCGAGCACGATGTCGCTGACGTTGCCCCCCTCGGCCAGCAGGCGATGTCCCTCGACGGGGTGATTCCTGATGATGCGGAATTCCTCGTCGGTGAGCTTGCCGGGCTTGTTGAGCACGTCCATCGGCATCAGCGCCTTGCCCAGGTCGTGCAACAGTCCGGCCATTCCCGCCTCGCGCGTCGCCCGTTCGTCGAGTTCGAGTTGCCGCGCCAGCGCGATCATCAGGGCGCACACCGCGACGGAATGCATGTAGGTGTAATCGTCCGCCGTTTTCAGGCGGGCCAGGCTGACGAGCGCGCCGGGATTGCGCATCACCGACGCCGAGATGTCCTCGACCAGTTCGCCGGCTGCCTCGGCGAGGACCGCCTTGCCCATGCGCGCCTCGCTGAACATCGAGACGACGGCCTGGCGGCTGCGGGCAATCAGTGCCGCCGCGTGCGGCAGTTCCTGTTCCAGCGACACCCGCTGCGGGCGTTTCAGGTCGCGGATTTCGGCTTCCATCAGAGTGTGCTCGTCGGCGCCGGCGGCTTGCGCGGGCGGCGATGCGGCCACGTCCAGGCCTTTCGCGGTATCGATCCAGATCTCGGCGATGCCGCTGTCGAGCAGGCGCCGGATGTCCGCGGGATCGTCCAGCAGGAACTGGTTGCGCCAGAAGGGGTGGTCGAGCCAGGAACCGACGAGGGCATGCAGGAACATGCCGGTGCGCAGGTCCCGGGCCTGGATTTTCTTGAGCACGGCAACAGGGCAGAGCAGGGGGTCGGCGCATTGTAGACGAAGCGCACGGCGCGCACGCGACTCGCACCAAATTGCGGCGCGGTGTGAACGGGGCGCACCACGGACGGGCGCGGCTGCGGACGCAGGACAGCGGTCCCCGGGGCAAGGCCTTGAATTCATTGGACTGGCAGACACTGGCACAGAGCCTGCTGGCAGCGTGGGCGAGGAGTTATCCATGTCTGTCGTTCCATCCGTCTGTTGTTACTGCGGCACCGGCTGCGGCGTGCTGATCGAGAGCGACGCCGGGAAAATCACCGGCGTGCGCGGCGATCCGGCGCATCCGGCCAACCGCGGCAAGCTGTGCACCAAGGGCGCGACGCTGCATCTGGCCGCACGCGCTTCCGGCCGCGCGTGCTTCCCCGAGCTGCGCCGCGGGCGGACGTCGGCGCGCACACGGGTGGACTGGGACACGGCGCTCGACCACATCGCGGAAAAATTCGATGCGATCATCCGCGAACACGGACCGGATGCCGTCGGCTTCTACATTTCCGGCCAGCTCACCACCGAGGCGTATTACGTCTTCAACAAGCTCGCCAAGGGGCTGATCGGCACCAACAACGTCGACACCAATTCGCGCCTGTGCATGTCGTCCGCCGTGGCGGGCTACAAGGCCACGCTGGGGGCGGACGCGCCGCCCGGCTGCTACGACGACATCGACGCTGCCGGCACGCTCTTCATCGCCGGCTCGAACACCGCCTATGCGCATCCCATCGTGTTTCGCCGCATCGAGGCCGCGCGCAAGGCGAATCCCGCGCAGAAGCTGATCGTCGTCGACCCGCGCCGCACCGACACCGCGGCCGAGGCCGACCTGCATCTCGCCATCCTGCCGGGGTCCGACGTCGCGCTCTACCACGCCATGCTCAACGTCATGCTGTGGGAAGACCGCGTCGACCGCGCCTTCATCGACGCGCATACCGAAGGCTGGGATGCGCTGCGCGACCGCGTGCGCGAGTACACGCCGGAAAAGGCCGCGGCGATCTGCGGCGTGGCGGCGGAAGACATCGTCACCGCCGCGCGCTGGTTCGCCGATGGCCCGACGCTCTCGCTGTATTGCCAGGGACTCAACCAGTCGAGCTGCGGCGTCGACAAGAACGCCGCGCTCATCAACCTGCATCTCGCCACCGGGCAGATCGGCAAGCCCGGTGCCGCGCCGCTCTCGCTCACCGGGCAGCCCAACGCCATGGGCGGGCGCGAGGTGGGCGGGCTGTCCAATCTGCTGCCGGCGCATCGCGATCTCGACAACCCCGCGCACCGCGCGGAGGTGGCGCGGCTATGGGGCGTGGAAAGCGTGCCCGAACGACCCGGCAGGACCGCCGTGGAGCTGTTCGATGCACTCGCCACGGGCGAGATCAAGGCCGTGTGGATCGCCTGCACCAACCCCGCGCAATCGCTGCCCGACCAGAATCGCGTGCAGGCCGCGCTGGAAAACGCCGAACTCGTCGTGGTGCAGGAGGCCTACGCCGATACCGAAACCGCCGCCTTCGCCGACGTGCTGCTGCCGGCCGCGACCTGGGGCGAAACCGAGGGCACGATGACCAATTCCGAACGCTGCATCGGCCGCGTGCGTGCCGCCGTGCCGCCACCCGGCGAGGCGAGGCCCGACTGGCGGATCGCCGTCGACTTCGCACGGCGCCTGCGGCCGGCCGAGGGCCCGCGCCTCTTTCCCTACGACAGCGCCGAGGCCGTGTTCGACGAACACCGCGCGACCACGCGCGGGCGCGATCTCGACATCGGCGGCCTCGACTACGCCCGGCTCGACGCCGCGCCGCAGCAATGGCCGTTTCCCGCTGGCGCCGCCGAAGGCAGGGCGCGCCTCTATGCGGACGGCGTGTTCGCCACCGCGAACGGCCGCGCGAAATTCCATGCCGCGGCCTGGCAACCGGTCGCCGAACCGGTGAACGCGCGCTATCCGCTGCGTCTCAACACCGGGCGGCTACGCGACCACTGGCACGCGATGAGCCGCACCGGCAAGGTGGCGCGGCTGTTTTCCCATGTGGACACGCCGCTGCTGTCGATGAACGCGCGCGACTTGGCATTGCGCCGCCTGGCCCCCGGCGACCTGGTCCGCGTCGCCAGCCGCCGCGGCGCGGTCGTGGTGGCGGTGGAAGCCAGCGAGAGTGTGCGCCCGGGGCAGTGCTTCCTGCCCATGCACTGGGGCAGCCGCTTCATGGGCGGACGCGGCGTCAATGCGCTGACCCTGCCGGTGTTCGACGCCGTATCGAAGCAGCCCGAACTCAAGCACGCCGCCGTGCAGGTGACGCCGGCCGAGCTGCCCTGGCGCATGGCCGTGCTGGCGCGGGGCGACGGCGCCCGGCTGCTCGACGCCGTGCAGCCCCTGCTGCGTGCCTGCGACTACGCCGCCGCCGGGCTGGCCGGGCGCGAGCGCGAGGTGCTCACGCTGCGGCTCGCGCACACTGCGCCTGTGCCCGAATCCCTGCTGGCGGCGCTCGACGCGGCGCTCGGACTCGACGACCCGCTTGCCGTGATGCGTTACGAGGATCGCCCGCGCGGCGTCAGCAAGCGCATCCGTGTCGAATCCGGCCAGGTCGTCGTGGCCCGCCTCACGGGCGAGACGGCTGCGTTCGAATGGCTGCGCGACCTCGTCGTCGAGGGCGTCGAGGCCGCCAGCCTGCGCACCTGGATGCTGGCGCCGGTGACGCGGCCGCCCACGGCGACGGCAGGGCGCGGCCGCATCGTGTGCAACTGCCTCAACGTCGCGGAGCCCGACATCCTGGCCGCCATCGCCGGCGGCGCCGATCTCGCCGGCCTGCAGGGCGTGCTCAAGTGCGGCACCGAATGCGGGTCCTGCGTGCCGGAACTGAAACGGCTGCTGGCCGGCAACCGGGCGGCGGCATGAGCTACGCCACGCTGATCCGCCAGATCGAGGCCGGCGAGGGCATGGATTTTCTCGAGGCGCGCGGGCTGGGTGCCGCACTGCTGGACGGCGGCGTACCGGAGCTCGAGACCGCGGCCTTCCTGGTGGCGCTGAACCGGAACGATCCGGGTCTCGACGCCTGGCTGGGCCTGCATGCCGCGCTGTCGGAACGCCTGCCCGACCTGGCTGCGCCGGCCGGGCCGTTCCGCACCGTGGTCCTGCCCGCGTATCACGGCGTGCGCGGACAGCCCCATCTCACGCCGCTGCTGGCGTTGCTGCTCAAGAGCTTCGGCATTCCCGTGCTGATCCACGGCGTGCTCGAAGGCGGCGGCGGCACCGCGGCCGTATACGTGCTGCGCGAACTCGGCATCCTGCCGTGTACCACCCCCGCCCGGGTCAACGCCGCCCTGGCCGAGGACGGCATCGCCTTCGCGCCGGTGGCCATGCTGAATCCGGGCCTGGCCGCGCTGGTCGCGCTGCGTTCCCGGCTCGGCATCGACGGCTGGGTGACCCGGCTGGCGGCGCTCGCCGACGTGCTCGGGCCGCAGTCGGTGCGCGTGACGCCGGTGCGCGCAGCGCGGGAAATCCCGGCGACGACCGAGGTGCTGCAGGCGCTGGGCGGCGTCGCGCTGCTGCTGGAAGGCTGCGGCGGCGAGGCCTTCGCCGACCCGGTACGGCGGCCGGACATGCTGCTGATCCAGGACGGCCAGGCGCAACGCGTCTACGAGGCGCAATCCACGCAATCCACGCAATCGGCCAGCGCCAGCCTGCCGGCCGGCGATGCGCGCGCGACCGGGGCCTGGATCGCGCAGGTGCTGCGCGACGCGCTGCCGCTGCCGCTGCCGATCCGCAACCAGCTCGCCGTGTGCCTGTTCGCGGCAGGCTATACGGAGGACCTGAACCAGGCGCGGGCGATCACCGCGATCAACGGCTTCGGCCGGGCAGCCGCGTGATGGTGCATGGCCTGCATCCGGGCACCGCGATGGTGCGCCGGCGCAGGCAGGCGTCCCGGTGCATGCGCCCGGGACGCAGCAGGACAAGGCTTCTACGCCCACAGCGGGGTGTGGCATAGCGATTGCTTCCTGTCGAACAGCAGACCGAATGCAACGGCGTATCTCGGTCATCACTTGGTGTGATTTTCAGGAGTGGTGATATGGATATGAGTACGCCCACGGGGCCGGCGATGCGCCCGGGCCCCAGAATGAAACTGGTGATGGTCGGCAACGGCATGGCGGGGGTGCGCACCCTCGAAGAGCTGCTGAAGCTCGCGCCCGGCCTCTACGACATCACCGTCTTCGGCGCCGAGCCGCACCCCAACTACAACCGCATCCTGCTGTCGCCGGTGCTCGCCGGCGAGCAGACGGTGGACGACATCATCCTCAATCCGCTCGACTGGTATGCGGAGAACAACATCACCCTGCACACGGGCAAGAAGGTGGTGAAGATCGACCGCACCGCCCGCAAGGTGGTGGCCGACGACGGCACCGAGGCCGGGTACGACCGCCTGCTGCTCGCCACGGGGTCCGATCCCTTCATCCTGCCGGTGCCCGGCAAGGACCTGCCCGGCGTCATCGCCTTCCGCGACATTGCCGACGTCGACGCGATGGTGCGCGCGTCGTCGCAATACAAACATGCGGTCGTCATCGGTGGCGGCCTGCTGGGGCTGGAAGCGGCCAACGGCCTGATGAAGCGCGGCATGGACGTCAGCGTGGTGCACATCGGCCCGTGGCTGATGGAACGCCAGCTCGACGAGCCCGCCGCGCGCCTGCTGCAGAAGTCGCTGGAAGAAAAGGGCATGCGCTTCCTGTTGCAACGGCAGACGCAGGAACTCGTCGCCGGGCCGGACGGGCGTGTCGCGGCGATTCGCTTCAAGGACGGCAGCGAAGCGCCCGCCGATCTGGTCGTCATGGCGGTCGGCATCCGCCCGAACAGCGCACTCGCCGAATCGGCCGGCCTGCACTGCAATCGCGGCATCGTCGTCAGCGACACGCTGCAGACCGTGACCGATCCGCGCATCTATTCCATCGGCGAGTGCGCCGCGCACCGCGGCATCGCCTACGGCCTGGTCGCGCCATTGTTCGAGCAGGCCAAGGTGGCGGCGAATCATCTGGCGCAATACGGCATCGGCCGCTACGAAGGCTCGGTCACCTCGACCAAGCTCAAGGTCACCGGCATCGATCTCTTTTCCGCCGGCGATTTCATGGGCGGCGAGGGCACCGAATCCATCCTGTATTCCGACCCCATCGGCGGCGTCTACAAGAAGCTCGTCATCAAGGACAACAGGCTCGTCGGCGGCGTACTGTACGGCGACACCGTCGACGGCGCGTGGTACTTCTCGCTGCTGCGCGACGGCAAGGACGTGACCGGGCTGCGCGACCACCTGATGTTCGGCCAGGACCACTGCGGCAACCTCGGCCACCAGGGCATCAACAAGGCCGCGTCGATGACCGACGACATGGAAGTCTGCGGCTGCAACGGCGTGTGCAAGGGCGACCTCGTCAAGGCCATCCGCGAGAAGGGCCTGTTCACGCTGGAGGACGTGAGGAAGCACACCAAGGCCTCGTCCTCGTGCGGCTCGTGCACCGGGCTGGTCGAGCAGATTCTCGCCTTCACCGCGGGCGGCGACTACTCGGCCGCGCCGAAGAACAAGAGCGTGTGCGGCTGCACCGACCACACCCACGAGGCGGTGCGCGCGGCGATCCGCGAACGCAAGTACCTGACGATCCCGCAGGTGATGCAGGGCATGGACTGGCGCACGCCCGACGGCTGCGCCTCGTGTCGCCCCGCGCTCAACTACTACCTGATCTCGACCTGGCCGGGCGAGGCCGAGGACGATCCGCAGTCGCGCTTCATCAACGAGCGCGCCCACGCCAACATCCAGAAGGACGGCACCTATTCGGTGATCCCGCGCATGTGGGGCGGGCAGACGACGCCATCGGAACTGAAGCGCATCGCCATCGTCGCCGAGAAATACAACATTCCCACGGTGAAGGTCACCGGCGGCCAGCGCATCGACCTGCTCGGCGTGAAGAAGGAGGATCTCCCCAGGGTGTGGGCCGACCTCGACATGCCCTCCGGTCACGCCTACGGCAAGGCGCTGCGCACGGTGAAGACCTGCGTCGGCTCGGAGTGGTGCCGTTTCGGCACCCAGGATTCGACGCAGATGGGCATCGACCTGGAGAAGGTCTTCTTCAAGATGTGGGCACCGCACAAGGTCAAGCTGGCGGTGTCCGGCTGCCCGCGCAACTGCGCCGAAGTCGCGATCAAGGACGTCGGCATCATCGGGGTCGATTCCGGCTGGGAAATCTACGTCGGCGGCAACGGCGGCATCAAGACCGAAGTCGCGCAGTTCCTCGTCAAGGTGAAGACCACCGACGAGGTGCTCGAATACGCCGGCGCCTTCCTGCAGCTCTACCGCGAGGAAGCGCGCTACCTGGACCGCACCGTGCATTACATGGAACGCGTGGGTCTCGACTACGTGAAGAAGAAGATCCTCGACGATGCCGAAGGCCGTCGCGCCCTGTACGAACGCCTGATCTTCGCGCTGTCCGTGGAGAAGGACCCCTGGGTCGAGCGTGCGCGGGAAGGCAAGCTCGCCCACGAATTCGAAACCGTCGCCGCATGAAGGAAGACACGATGAACAACTGGATCGACATCCTGGACGTGAACGACATCCCCCGGCTCGGCGCGCGCGTGGTGCGCCACGGCAGCACCGACATCGCCGTGTTCCGCAACGCAGCCGACGAAATCTTTGCGCTGGAGGACCGCTGTCCGCACAAGGGCGGCCCGCTCTCGCAGGGCATCGTCCACGGCCGCAAGGTGACCTGTCCGCTGCACAACTGGAACATCGAACTCGATTCCGGCTGCGCCGTGGCGCCGGACGAAGGCTGCGCGCGCGAGTTTCCGGTCAAGCTCGAGGGCGGTCGCGTGTGGCTGGACCTGGCGGCAGTCGAGCGCGCCGCGGCCTGAGCGCGCGGCGCACCAAAAGCGGGCGCGCAAACCAATCCCGCCCCGCGGTGGCGCAGCCCTTCGGCGCGATGGCGGGCGCCGCAATCCCAAGCCCCTGTTTTCCCTGAACTTTGCCCGGCTGGCACAGAGGCTGCTGTGCAAGATGCAGATGCGCGCGCGAAGCCAAGGCGCGCACGGTTCGGAGACGGGTATGAAGATCGATTGCGGAACGTATCCGCTGATGGGCGGGTTCGACGAGTTGCTGGAAGGTCCCGGCAGGCCGCGCAACGGGGCCGATGGGCTGTGCGACTACTTTGCCACGCTGGCGCCGGAGGAACTGGAGGCGCGCCACCGCGCGGTGGACGCCGCGATCATGGCGGCGGGCATCACCTTCACCGTGTATTCCGAGGCGGGCAACATCGACCGCGCCTGGCCCTTCGACGTGGTGCCACGCATTCTGCCCAAGACCGAGTGGGACACCATCGAGGCCGGACTGAAGCAGCGCCTCAAGGCGCTCAACCTGTTCATCGACGACATCTACCACGAACAGAAGATCGTGAAGGACGGCGTGTTCCCCGCCGAGGTGCTGGCCGATTCGAAGAATTTCCGCGCCGCCTGCGTCGGGGCCAATCCACCCTTCGGCGTGTGGGCCCACATCTGCGGCACCGATCTCGTGCGCGACGGCGACGGCACGGTCTACGTGCTGGAAGACAACCTGCGCGTGCCGTCGGGCGTCTCGTACATGCTGGAAAACCGCCAGCTCATGAAGAAGCTCTTCCCCGAACTCTTCGCGCGCTACGACGTGCTGCCGGTCGACGACTACCCGGCCGCGCTCTACGACATGCTCGCCGCGCTGTCGCCGCGCGCGGGCGACCGTCCCGAGATCGCCGTACTCACGCCGGGCATCTTCAACTCGGCCTATTTCGAGCATTCCTACCTGGCGCAGCAGATGGGCGCGCACCTGGTCGAAGGCAGCGATCTGGTCGTGCTCGACGACGACTGCGTGTACATGAAGACCATCGAGGGCCTGACCCGGCTCGACGTCATCTATCGCCGCATCGACGACGACTTCATCGATCCCGAGGCCTTCCGTCCGGATTCCACGCTGGGCGTGCCCGGCCTCATGCGCGCCTGGAGGGCCGGCAACATCGGCATCGCCAACGCGCCCGGCTCGGGCGTGGCCGACGACAAGGTCGTCTACGCCTACGTGCCGAAGATGATCGAGTACTACCTGGGCGAACAGGCCATCCTGCCCAACGTGCCGAGCTACCTGTGCATGCACGAGGCCGACCGCGAGTACGTGCTGGCCAACCTCGACAAGCTGGTGGTGAAGCCCGCCAACGAGTCGGGCGGCTACGGCATGCTGGTGGGGCCCAAGTCCACGCCGGAAGAACAGGCGAAATTCGCCGAACTGATCACGGACAATCCGCGCAACTACATGGCGCAGCCCACCCTGTCGCTGTCCACCGTGCCGACCCTGTGCGACGACGCCATCGAGCCGCGCCACGTCGACCTGCGCCCCTTCATCCTGCAGTCGAAGGATTTCTACGTGACGCGCGGCGGCCTCACGCGGGTGGCGCTCCGGCGCGGTTCGCTGGTGGTGAATTCCTCGCAGGGTGGCGGCAGCAAGGACACCTGGATCGTGCAGGAGACCTGCTGATGCGTACCCCCATTGATTTACTGCGCGGGCGTGATCCGGGCGCGTCCGGTGCTCGAAATCCTCATGTACTGCCACGTACATTCCGGTTTCTGCGCTCCGGGCGCGCCCGGCTGACGCCCGCTCGCTACAACCACTGGGGGTACGCCTATGCTGGCCCGGGTCGCTGAGAACCTCTACTGGATGGCGCGCTACCTGGAGCGCGCGGAAGACACCGCGCGCCTCATCAACGCCACCACCATGATGCTGATGGACATGCCGCGCGGCGCCAGCTTCGGCTGGGAAGACCTGCTCAAGGTCGTCGGCCTGGCCGAGCCCTTCCATGCGCTGTACGACGAGGCGAGCGAATCCGCCGTGATGAGCTTCCTCATCCAGGACGAGCGCAATCCCTCGTCGATCTTCGCCTGCGTACGCCACGCGCGCGAGAACACCCGTACCTTCCGCGAGGTGCTGCCGCGCGAATCCTGGGAATGGGTGAACGAGCTCTACCTCTACACCAGCACCCACAAGAGCAGCGCGCTCGACCGCCGCAAGCGCATGGAAGTGCTGACCGAGATCATCCGCCGCCGCCAGGCCGTGGTGGGCCTGCTGTCCGGCACCATGAGCCGCGACGAGGCCTTCCAGTTCATGCGCCTCGGCCGCAACGTCGAGCGCGCCGACATGACCAGCCGGGTGCTCGACGTGAGCTACGCGGTGAACCTGCCCTTCCAGGGCGGGCAGTTCTACGACCTGGTATGGATGAGCGTGCTGCACGCGCTGTCGGCGCACCAGATGTACCGCCGCCACGTCGGCGTGCACGCCAAGGGCCACAAGGTCATCCACTACCTGCTCAACGACCCGCAGTTTCCGCGCAGCGTGCGCCACTGCCTCAACGAACTGCAGGCCTCGCTCGCCGAACTGCCGGGCGACGGGCCGCAGCGCCAGGTCGTGTCGCTGATCCGGGAGCTGGACGTGGCCGACGGCCGCAAGCTCGCGCAGGCCGGCCTGCATGAATTCTGCGACCGCATCCAGGCCGGGCTCGGCCTGCTGTCGGACGCCATCGCGCAGACCTATTTCCGCGCCGCGCACGCGCAAGTCCTCAGCCAGAGACAGTTCAGCCTCGCATGACCACAAAATCCCTTGCCTTTCAGCGCGCCGGCGACAAGAAGAATTCGGCGGCCTTCGAAGACTATCTCGGCCAGCTGCTCGAAGAGCGCGACCGCATCGGACTCACCGACGCCATCCGCCAGATCGACGCGCTGATGATCACCGTCGAACCCAGCCACTCGGTCGCCTACGTCGCCGAGCTGTGCGTGATGACGCCCTACCACTACCTCGTCACGCTCGAATCCGAAGCGCACTACACCCACATCCTGCGCATCGACATGAACGCGCCGGACATCCTGGTGCGCGAGGTGAAGGACCCCAACGTGCGCGGCATCTTCCGCAGCCTCAACGAGGTCTACCCCATCGGCGCGGTCAAGCCCAATTCGCGCTACATGGGCGAGGTGCTGCGCGTGACCGATCCGCACGCCGTGGTCGACATGCAGAAGGCGCGCGACATCCGCTTCTTCAACCAGGAGCAGATCCGCAAGCTCGAACTGCCCGGCAACATGGCCGTGGTCAAGCCCAGCCCCTACACCCACAACATCGTCGCCTACTGGGAGCGGCCCGAGTCCGACATCCGCGTCTACGCGCTGGGCTGGAGCAGCATCCGCGACGACATGCAGGCCGCCTACGAGGCGGCGAAGGCGACGCAGAAGCAGCTCGGCATCGACGCCATGCTGCTGCCCATCGATCACCTCGCCACGCGCATCTACAGCCAGAACCGCGAGGCCGCCATCCTCGAATACCTCACGCTGTCCAGTTACTACTACTGGGGCTCGTACGACATCGCCGACCAGAATTCCTCGACCAACGTGACCAAGAGCGTGCACTACCCCAATGAGCTCGAATGTCCGGCCAAGGTGTTCACCGCGGCCAACCACCCCTACTTCATGAACCACCTGCTCACCGAATCGCCCACCGAGGCCTTCGTGCGCAACTTCGGGCCGCGCCTTCATCACATCGCGGTGGCCGTCGCCGACGGCGAGGTGGAGGGCGTGCCCAACATCGACGTGGTGGTGCAGCGCCTGCGCGACTGCGGACAGAAATTCCTGCTCGACGTGATCGGCTCGAAGGAAGAGGGACTCAAGCAGATCTTCTCCAGCGCCTCGGAGTACTCCTCGCTCATCATCGAATACGTCCAGCGCTTCGGCGGCTTCCAGGGTTTCTTCACCAAGGACAACGTCGCCGAACTCACCCACGCCGCCGGCGTGGAGGAGAGTCTCCGGGCGCTGCAGGAAGCGGCGCAGGCCTGAGCCACGCGGCGCATTTCATCTGCTGAAATTGTGAGCACCCACCCTCAAGCAGGGTTGCTTGCCACCGATAAATAAGCATTCCATTGAATACTCATAAACAGGAGAGAACGTGGACCGCGAAACCCTCAACGAGATGGTCAAGCTCAAGTTCGGCGCGCGCAAGGCAGGCGGCCCCGAGATCGACCTCGCGAAGCTGGCCGGCGACGCCGCCTACGCCGACGCCATGCTAAGTGCCGTCGAGAACCTGCCCGACGAAACGCTGGTGCTGCTGGCGATGACGCTGCGCGACAAGTTTGGCCTGCTGGCCGCGCGGCCCGTGCAGCCCCCCGCCGAACCCGAGCCGGCGCCCGCGCCGGCGGCGCGCTACATCCTCGGCGCCCGGAGCTGAGCATGGCCCGCCCCGCCTTGCAGATGGTCGCGGCCCTGCCGCCGGCGAGAAAGACGGTGTCGCCGCATGTTTCCGCCGAGGAACACGCCCAGTCCATGATCGGCCTGTCGCAGGGCATGCTGAAGAAAGTGGTCGAAGCGCTCGACCGGATTCGCCGGGTCAACCGCACCATTCACATCCTGTCGATGAATGCCCGCGTCGAGGCGGCGCGCGCGGGCGAGGCCGGGCGCGGCTTCGCCGTCGTCGCCGAGCAGCTGTCGGGGCTGGCCGCGTCCACCGAGCGCACCGTGGAAGATATCGAGATCACGTCGAAGTCGATCACCGGCGAGCTCAACGTCGTGGCCGAGCGCCTGTCCAAGGACGCGACCGACAACCGACTGTGCGACCTGGCGCTCAACGCCATCGACCTCATCGACCGCAACCTCTACGAACGCAGCTGCGACGTGCGCTGGTGGGCCACCGATTCCGCCGTGGTCGAGGCCGCGAAAAACCCGACCGCCGACACGCTGCGTTTCGTCAGCCAGCGGCTCGGCCAGATCCTCGATTCCTACACGGTCTATTTCGACCTCGTGCTCGCCGACCTCGACGGCCGCATCCTCGCCAACGGTCGTCCACAGCAGTGGCCGCATGCGCGCGGCGCCGTCGTGGCCGGAAGCACCTGGTTCCGGAGCGCGCTCGCCACGCACAGCGGCACCCAGTTCGGTTTCGAATCGGTGCACGCCAGCCCGCTGGTAGGCGGGCAGAACGTGCTGGTCTATTCCTGCACCGTACGCGAACGCGGCACCGTGCATGGCAGGCCGCTCGGCGTGCTCGGCATCGTGTTCCGCTGGGATGCGCTGGGGCCGGAGACGCTGAAGCGCATTCCCCTGTCGCCGCGCGAAGCCGCGACGACGCGCGCCGCGATCGTCGACGACAGCGGGCGCGTGCTTGCCGATCCCGACCGGCAGCGCATCGGCGACGTGCTCGCCTTCGACGGCATGGAAGCCCTGTTTGCGCAGCCGCGCGGCGCCGTCACGGCGCGCATCAACGGCACCACCTGGCGCATCGGCCATGCGCGCTCGCCGGGCTTCGAGACCTACGCCACGGGTTGGCACAGCCTGCTGATGCGCCGCGCCGACTGAAGCGGGGGCGGACGGCGCTGCCGCCGGCGGGATGCGGTGTCCCGGATCAGCGCCAGGCGCTGCCGATCTGGATGTAGGCGGCCGTGTCCTCGGGACCGCGCGCGACGTCGATGCCGGCGTGCAGGCCGAGCTTGCTGGCGATCAGATAGCGCACCCCGAGTCCGCGATTGACCACCGTGTCCGCATCGCTGAAATCGTTGAAGCGTCCGTAGGCCTTGCCCACGCCGGCAAAACCGAGCACGGACCAGCGGCGGGAAAACTGCCAGCGCAGCTCCATCTCGGTCAGCGCCGTGCGCTCGTCCTGGTAGCGCATGGCCGGCACCCCGCGCAGGCTGACGAAGGGCAGGGCAAAGAACGGCGCATTCCCGTCCGTGGCGTTGAACTCGAACCGCAGCCCCAGATTGAATGCCTTGCCGATCGGGTGGTAGCTCAGCCAGCGCGCCTTGTAGTCCTGGAACGCCTTGTCCGAGCCCAGCCATTCCCGCGACATGGCCGCTTCGAGCTCGAGGAACTGGCCGCTGGCGGGCGACAGGATGTTGTCGCGGCTGTCGTAATTGACCAGGAAACCCAGGCGGCCGATCTGCTGGTCCAGCTCGTCCGGCGCCAGCGGGCCGGGCAGCGCAGCCTTGAAGCTGACCGTCGAGTCGACATAGACATAGCGCGCACCCAGCAGCCAGTTGCTGCTGCCGACCCGGCGGGACAATTGCTGGACCAGGGTCCTGGCAGACAGGTCGTAGGCCGAGCCGTTGCCCAGCGGGCCGTAGAAATCGAGCGCCAGTTCGGCCTTGCCCAGGATGCCGAGGTAGCGCCAGTTGTCGTTGTCGAAGCTGCGAAACAGGCCGCCTCCGACCCCCCAGCTGCCGTTCTCGGTCTTGAAGCCGCCGACCCCGGAAATATTCGGGGGCGAGAAATGCGGGGCTGCCGTGCCGTCGGGCGAGGGCTGATTGCGTTCCTGGATGGACTGGTCGAAATACATCACCCCGAGCCCGCCGCCGAAGCCCAGCGCGGGCTCGGTGATGATGATCGGGACCGGGAAGAATCCCTTGTGTTCGAGCAGATGCTTGCTCAGGTCGAACTGGCCGTCGGCGGGATCGGTGAAACGATCCGAATCGAAAGCGTGACCGGTCGAGGCCGCCACCAGCCCCAGAAGAAACAGAAGTATGCGCATGCGTGCAGAACCCGGAACAAAACCGTCGCACAGCTTAATTCATTTCATGGGGGAGGCGGAGCGGGTTGTTTGTTCTGGGTGGGGGCGGGTTTTCGGCCGAAGCGGCCGGTCGGGCTAACAGTTCAATATGACCGGTGTTCGGCATTTACCCGACAACGCGCTAGCATCCGAGTTCTGCTGTCAGTTTGCATTTATTCGACCTTGACCCTGTGGTTTGATCTTGGCCGAGCAATCCAGCATTAAGGGGTAAAACCGGAGATATTTGATGACACTCGCACCGAGACGACTCTTACCCATCATCACTCTAGTCGTGGCTTCAAACGCGCAGGCCATTACCAGTACCGAATACCGTGCACTCCAAGAGGCCCAGCGACAGGCCTGGGTTGTCGGCGCGGTCGACGGAATCCTAACTGCCCAACTGTGGCAGACCAACAAAGAGCCGGAAATATCAAAATGTCTTGTGGGATTGCATCCAACACAGATAAAGGCAATCTTCGAAAAAGCACTTGAGGCAAATCCGGAGCGCTGGCACTTTCCCGCAGCCTTCCAACTCTTCGATACTCTTCAAGAGTTCTGCACAGTAAGAAAGTAGCCCTGCCATGAGCGATGACTACGAATACTTCAAGAACAAGAGGCCGGATCGGGTCTATCTAAGTCGCTCGCTTTCGCAAAAGCAATACCGCAAGAATGATGCGGGAGAGGTTGAAGAGTTTGAACGCCCTTTCCGGGTTGTCTCAAAGGTCATCGACTGCGGAGAGTCCCATCAGTTCTTCAAGGATGGAAAGCAAGTCTCCCTCCGAATTACCGACGGTGTTCGCCAGGAAGTCGTCGCAAAGTTTTACGAAGACACACGAGGCGTCTTCACACTTCAGATACAGCGTTACACGGTTGAGAGTGGCGCACCCCACAGCACCCACTTCACGTTCATCAACGAAGAAATCTCCACTCTCTACAACTTCCTCCGAAACATAGACGTCCTTCCATTGCGAGACGATCAAGGCGCAAAGCTGGACGACAAGTTTGTTTCCAGTCTCGTGCTCACGCGCGAACAGGCGCTTGGTCTGCTCAACTCCCAACCCGGCCTCGTTGAAGAGCTGGTCAGAACGCAGGTGACTGCGCAAGACGTTGCCGAACTCGGCCACCGCCGAGAACAGCTCGCAGAGTTCGAGCGGCTTCTCAATGATTCACAACACTTCGAGTCTCGGCGCGTCAGCTTGGGATCGAACAAGGGGCCAGAAGCGGTTTGGCAGTCGTTCTTTGAACAGAACACTTGGATCTTCGGCTATGGCTTGAACTATGTTTTCAATGCACCGCTGGACGGTGCAAAGCTTGAGCGCGCAGTGAAAGGGCATGATTTCGCCAGCGCTGGCAAGCGAGTTGATGCCCTATTGAAGACCCAGGGCCTCATCAGCGCATTGTCATTCGGAGAAATCAAGACGCACACCGCCGAGTTACTTAAGCCTGTCGCTTCAGCCTATCGCCGGGAGTGCTGGCAGGTTTCCGATGAACTGGCCGGAGGTATCGCTCAGGTTCACCGATCTGTGCAGGCTTCGTTGGGAAACATTCGTTCGAAGACAGAAATGAAAGATGACGCCGGCGCACTATCCGGCGAGTCAGTCTTCTTGTATCAACCCCGCTCCTTCTTGGTCATCGGATCACTATCAGAGTTTCATGCTGCACATGGCATCAACGAGGATAAGTACTCGTCGTTCGAGCTCTTTCGGCGCAATCTCAAGTCGCCCGAGGTTGTCACATTCGATGAGCTATTTGCGCGAGCGAAGTACATCGTGGAAAGCGGCGGTCAGGCAAAGTGACGCCCAACCCTTCCATCGAGAGGACATGCCCGGGCTAGCCGGGGCATGTCCTCTCATGTCAAACGTTGACCGGTAAGTGCTGAACACCGGACACAAAGAGCGAACAGTCTGAGTGACTGCTCAGGCCGAGATGCGGCCCGTCAAGGCTGACCTGTCTTATCGAGCCACTCCCTCTTTGGCCGCGTACCCTGTCTGAAACCAGGTAGCCTGGAAATCGAAGCGGCCATTATTGGACTGGGGGATCACAATGCGGTTGTGTGGTTGAGGCCGCCACATCCTGCCTATCCATTCCAGCGCGAGCTCGATTGCCGCTCACCCGCGAGTCAGTCCCGCAAATGGCTTTTGTTGTCGAAGTCCTTCCCGGCCAGGCACCGCTTGAGTTCATCGCGTGCCTTGAGTCCGTCGTGCCACTCGATGCTGGCGATCGATTGTCCCTGGTAGATCACGTCGAAACTCCAGTTGTCTTCCATCCCGCCCATCAGGGCCTCGATCGTGGGTACGGCAAATACGATCAGGGGCGGTGCAGAAGGAGCCACCTTCATGTAGATCGCATTCAGTGTCGCCGGGGCTTCGTCGCCCTGCTTCAGGGTAACCAGTATCTTCTGTCCATTTTGAAGTTTTGGAAATGCGTCGTCCCTGGTCAGCGGGGCAAAGCCGAGCAATGCGCCCCGGTAGTCGCCACCCGGCCCGAATAGCGTAACCATGACCCCGCTTTCGAACAGGTCCACGCCTCCGGGACGCGGGACACGCTTGGCGCGCAGGAATGCGGCTGCACAGGTTTCGCCGGGTTTGGCCTTCGAGTTGGCCTGCATGAATTCCCACCACCCGGCGACGATCTTCTCCCGGAACCTGATGGCCTCTTCCTTGTTCGAGGTGAGGATGTCCTTGGCGTTGATTGCCTTTTTGTTGGTCTCCATGACAGAGGCAAGTACATCGAACGACTCGCCCTTCACTTCCGCCTCCACCCGGCACGATGCAGCCATTGCCAGCAGGCCGAACGCAACAAACGCAGCTTTCATCATTCTCAAAACCCTTTGCCTGAAATTTCCAAAACGCGTCCGGGCCGGCTGCGGCCCGCAATGCAACGCCCACTGGGTAGCCTGGCGATCATGATCCGGCCGCCTTGCGGGTCAGCTCGTCGCACAGGCTTCTGGTTCTGCCCAGTCCGGCATCCTCGTAATCGGACCGGACCAGGATGTCGGCCACACGCCATTCTCCGTTGGCATCCTTCCGGGTTCTGAATTCGACGAAACACATTGCATACCCGCCGACTTCGCCGCCGACAACCATTCCCTGGTTGTTGTAGGCCATGAAGCCCGGTTTCTCCCATGCATTGGTATATCGCAGGAAGCGGGTATCGCCCACCTGGTTGAACTCGGGATTTCCCATGACGTTGACGATGTCCTGCTCAGGTCGGCCACGCCACAACACCATCATGCTGGATTCTGTTTGGGTCATTTTCGAGCCATCGGGATGCTTCCCGGAATTCCTGGCCGCTTCCATCTCGGCTTTCGATTTCTTGATGCCTTCCATCAGGCTGGCCCTGGCGGATGCAGTTGCCGATTGCAGCGCTTGCTGCTGGTCCTGGAGTTTCCTGATGGCGGCCTGCCTTTCAGCCTCCGAGAGCGGCTTGGCCCATTTTCCGCTGGGGTCCGGACGCTTCCCGGCAACGACCTTGTCACGCCAGAAGTTCGACCAGGCGAAATCCAGAAATTCGGAAGGCAGTGCCTGGCCAATCAGCGCCATATCCTCAGGCAGGCCCAGTTTGCCGATGCGCCTTCCGAATCCGTCGAAATCGAATTTGTCGCCTTTGATCGCATCGTGCAGGGCCTGATCGAACTCAATATGATTGCAGGCAATCGTCCCGGCTTTCGAGAGCATCGGCGCATTCGATGTTTTCCAGTCGCTGGCAGCCAGCGGCTCGGATTGAAGATCTGATCGCCTCAATTTATAGCTGCCCGGTCCGATGCGAAAGGTGACGGCATCGCCGGCCCTGACCTTGGCCTTGTTTTCGGCAAGCTTGAGTTTGGCCATGTCCATCGAGTACGCGTTCGGACACTGGAACTGCAGTTTCATATGGACGAACTCAGGCTTGTTCGCGCTTTCGTACACGGCAGTGACATCGATCTCGCGGATTTCCGTCGGACCCATGACCTGATCCGGTGGCGTGCGATTGGAGATCGTGCGCACGTCGGCAAAATAGGCCTCCCGGTCGCCTTCCTCCCCCTGGTAATGCAGCACGACCCCGAAACCGGAAGCGGCTGTGGGCAGCAGAATGGCAATGGCAGAGGCGAGTCTCGCCCAGTCGATCATCTTCATGTTGTCGGGTCCGGTGCTTGTATGTCAGTCCCTGTCGGTGCAGGGGGAAACCTTGCGCGTGTTCCAGCTCAGCGCGAAGCACACGCCCTGGCCGCCGATGCCGTCGCCCACGTCGACGCGTGCGTCGAACTGGCGCGCCGCCGAGGCAACGATGGCGAGCCCCAGCCCGGAGCCCGATGCGCCCAGCTGGCTGCCACGCCGGAAGCGCTCGAAAATGCGCGTGCGTTCCGCTGCCGGGATGCCGGGGCCGTCGTCGCACACCGACAGCACCAGCGCGCCGGTGGCCTCGTCCGCATCCATGCGGACGACCACCTGGCCGCCGGATTTACCGTAGCGCACGGCATTGCCGACCAGGTTGCTGACGATGCTTTCGAGCGCGTGTCCCGCGCCCGCGATGGGCACATGATCGGGGCCGCGGTAGGCGAGCTGGATCGCTTTTTCCCGGGCTTCGCGGGCATAGGCCGCGAGACAGTCCCGCACGATGTCGGCGGCGTCGGCCGGGCCGTCCGCATCGTCCGCCCGGGCTTCCAGGCGCGCCAGCACCAGGAGCTGGTTCACCAGCCGGTTGGCCCGGTCGAGTCCGACGCGCAGGCCGCCTACGGCTTCGCTGCGCGCCTCGGGCGTGGCCGCGCCGAGCACTTCGTCGGCCTGCGCGCTGATCACCGCCAGCGGCGTGCGCAATTCGTGTGCGGCGTCGGCCAGAAAATCCCGCTCGCGCTTGAGCAGGGCATCGAGCTTTCCCAGGGTGCCGTTGACTTCATCGACGACGGGTTGCAGTTCGACGAGCAGATCGTCCACATGCACCGGCTGCAGGTCGTCCGGCCTGCGCTTCGCGAGTTTCGTCGCCAGTTCGCGCAACGGCTTGAGGCCGCATTTCATGACAATCAGCACCGGCAGCAACAGCAGCGGAAACCCCACCAGCAGGGGCGCAACGATACTTGCCGGGCTGAGCATGACATCGTTGAAATCGGTCCATTGCCCGTCATACGGCTGGAGGACATCGATCCGCAGCCTGCGGTCGGCCGTCCAGATACTGTAGGCGCGGTATTCAACCCCCTCCAGCACCAGGCGATAGAACCCGTTCAAATCCACCTTCCGGGCGCGCTGCCTGGGCACATTCCGGCTGCCTGCCAACCATGTTTCGCCATTTAGCCAGATATTGAAACCCACCGCGCCGTTCTTCGGCTTCGCAGGCTGCCCGTCGGATTGCAGCACCTCGCTTGACCTGGCCCCGCCCGCGCCCCGCCCCCCACCCGAAGCAGCGAACTCTGCGATGACCACGTCGACAGCCTTGAGCGCCGACTGAAGATTTGTTCCATCCATGCGCGTCGCGGCGACCTTGCGCAGGCCCTCGCCGAATGTGGCAAGCTGTCGGTCGAAGCCCCCCGACTCCGGCCAGAACATCAGCGCCGCCCCCACGCCGTAAATGGCTACCCAGATCACGCCGGACGCCAGCAGCAGGCCGATCATCTGGATGCGTATCCAGGACAGGGGTTTGCGCGGCGTCGCCATCATTCGCCCAGGCAGTAGCCGACGCCGCGCACGGTCTGGATGATGCCGTTCCCGAGCTTGCGGCGCAGGTTGTGGATATGCCAGTCGAGCGTGCTGAATTCGAGCGGCTCGCCGTAGGGTTGCAGCGCGCTGGCCATGCGGTGCTTGGGCACCACCTCGCCCGCGTTGCGCGCGAGTACCTCGACGATCTGGAATTCGCGCGGCGACAGCGCCACCGGCTTGCCCTCGATGCTGATTTCCCGTCGGCCGGCGTTGATCCGCAGCCTGCCGAAATCCCAGATCGCGGACGCCTGCCCAGCCGCACGCCGGGTCACCGCGCGGATGCGCGAGGCCAGTTCCTCGGGCGTCACCGGCTTGATGACGTAGTCGTCCGCACCCGCGTCCAGGCCGGCGATACGCGAAGCCACGGCGTCGCGCGCGGTAAGCACGATCACGGGAAAATTGCGCTGGCTGGACCGCCAGTGGCCGAGGAGGTCCAGCCCCTGGCCGTCCGGCAATCCCAGGTCGAGCACGACGCAGTCGAAGTCCTCCATGCGTTCGCCCGTGTGCGCACGCGCATCGCGGATGCTGCGCACCCAGGTGCAGGCATGGCCCTGCGCGTTCAGCGATCGCTGCAAGGCCGTGCCCAGATCGAGATCGTCTTCGACGAGTAGCAGGTGCATGTGGCTTACCTTGCCCGTTCCGAAGCCAGGCGGCTTGCCTGCACCGCCTTGCGGATGGCCTCGATCACCGCCTCCGGTTTTTCCAGCGGAATGGCATGGCCGCTGTCGACCCAGGTTTGGGTGGCGCCCGGGTACAGGCGAGCGATGTCCCTGCGCTTGGCATTGGCATCGTCGGCCAGCGCGGATTTTTCGTGCAAGGGCTGTTCCGCGCTCAGCACGAACACCGGCTTGCCTGCCGGCGGCGGCAGGGCGAGCACCGCCTGGCCGGTGGCGTCGAGCGCGTCCAGCTCGGCTTTCGCCGTGGCGTTCGTGCCCACGCCCATCGCGGCGCGCAGCCAGAACGGCCAGTGTTCCCGCGCCCCTGCACCCTTCAGTTGTTCGGGGTGGGTGGAATCGACCAGCACGAGCGCCGCCACCTCGTCGGGATGACGCCGTGCGTAGAGCTGCATGTACAGGCCGCCGAGCGAATGCCCCACCAGCACGTAGGGCGGGCGCAGGCCGAGAGCGTGCAGCGCGGCGCGCAATTCCGCCACCACGTGATCGCCGTCGCGCGGCGTGGCGGCCGGCGCGCTGTCGCCGTAGCCCGGCCGGTTGTAGGCGAAGGCGGTGGTGTCCCCGGCGACCTCGGGAAACACCTTGGCCCACCAGTCCATCGTTCCGCCCAGGCCGCTTTCGAACACGACCACGGGCGTGCCCTGCCCGGACAGCGCGTATTCCACGCGCTGTCCGCCGAGGCGTTCCGTGTGCGCCTCGGGCAGGCTGGCGCAGCCCTGGATCAACAGTACGCACGCAAGGAGCAGAGGGGGGGGCAGGAATTTCATTCGACGCAGTCCGGTTCTATCCATCCACGCACCGCCATGGCGGCATGAAGCTTCAGCCAACGTTCGCGCTCCCTCACATAATCATCGTAAGGCCTGGGATCGTTGCCGCACCCTGAGCGCCCGGGGCGTTCCACGCAGTGCTGATTCACGAGCGCATCGTATACGCCGTGCCTGACACCGTCCGCCGTGCATCCAGTCAGCAGCACCGCAGACAAAGCCGGCAACAGCATGAATGACGCATTCATGTCGCAGGACCCGCGTTCAGCTAGAGCGCGCGGAGGCGGCAAGCGCAGTTTGCTGGCATGGCGTCCCTCTCGGGGCGCGTGCCAGGCCTGACTTTTGATGGCCATTCAATCTGCGCCATTGCATTTCAGAAGCTTTCCCGCCCTTTTTGTACACCTGGTGCGACATGGATTTCTCTGACGGTTTCTGCTCTGACGAAGGCTGAACAATCGCCCCTCTCGTTTCAGGCCCTTCATCAATGTTGCCATTGACGCGTTCGCAGTTCGCGCATATTGCGAGTAGAGCGAGCAGGGCGCATAAGGCAATGATTACAGCTGCACGCATGTTTCTATCCACTGCTTGATTGACGGCATCGTTTGACACTACTTAAAGGCACTTTGGATGATGAAGCCGAAGTGAGGCGACGGGTTGCTGATGACTATCTGCTCCCCCGTTTCCTTCTTGATGACATAGCCGTCAAAGATGGTGTCCTGCCCGCCTTGCAGGTTGCCATACACTTTGATTTTTTCATCAATGGAAAGATTCAGCCTCTTGTTGTCCGGCAACCTGGCTCGGACAAAGATGGCGTCGGAATTGTCGGTTAGCGTAAAACCATTTTCCTCCAGGTGGACGACGGTTCCCTCAATTGTGGTTACTGGCGGTAATGCCAGATTCCTGATCGGTGTAGTGCCAGCACACCCACTAAGCGTTAAAACGACCACAACCAGTAGAGACACAAAGCCAGTTCTCATTGCGACTACGCCTTTCGCTGACAAGCCAAACCGGCTTACTTGCCTGCCCGGCGACGCCAGGCCAGCAGTCCAAGCAAACCCAGGCCGGCGGTCAGCTGACCAACCACCGCCGGCTCGGGCACCGAGGTCACCGTGGTGTAGCTGAGATTGTCCACGATGAAACCATCCGAGGCCGAAACAAAACGGATTTCGTCCACCAGCCCGGCATAGCCGGACGGCAGCCAGTACAGCGCGGCGGGCTGCGTATCGGCGTCGACGGCGACCGTATGCACCACGGTACCCTGGTACAGCAGGCTGAAGCCGCCCACGCTGCCGTCGCCGCCCCAGTAGTTGTAATACAGGCCTTCGAACACCACCGGAGCAGCGTCGAACGTGAGGCTGCCGCCCCACCCCTGGAACAGGTTGTCGCCCTGCGCCCCGGGATATTGGGTGCGCAACTGGCCCGCGAAGTCCCAGCCCGAAAGGCCGCCGTAACCATCCGCCAGGTCCCAGGACGCCTGCGCATCCTCGAAATCCACCACCACCTGCGCCGCCAGGGCCGGTTGCACCATCGCCATCAGGGCCAGACCTGCCAGCACCGCCTTGCCAAGTTTCGTTTTCATGGTTTCCCTTTCTTCATCTTCTTCATTGAAAAATTTCGCCCGCGCTCAGATTCGTCTCCCCGGCGCGCGACGCCGGCTCACGGCGAAGCCCACCAGCCCGAGACCCGCCAGAAAGAGCCCGTAGGCATGGGGCTCCGGCACCGCCGCCACATCGCCGTTGCGTACCGCCCATGCGTGGTACTGCGTGCCTTTGCTGGTGTAGTTCTGGCTGCCCACGTTGGTGTTGAAATGCCAGGCATGGTTTTCCGGCGAACCGCCGCTGCCGTAATACGGTGTGCCTGACCAGTAGCCGTACGACTGGAGGTTGCGGAACAGGCTTTCATCGCCGGGATTGGCCGGGTCGTCGACGAGGCCGTAGCCGGGTTGTTGCAAGCCGCGGGAATCGGTGAATGCCCGATTGCCGAAATCCGCGTAATACAGGTGCGCGAGCTCGGAGCTTGCGATGCTGAGGTTGTAGCCGCAGTCCGTACCGCTGTAGCCGTAGTCGCAGCCGGGCGCGCCCAGGTCGAAGGTCTGCGGCAGGCGCCAGTCGCTGTAGGTGACGCCGCGTACGCTGTCGTAATAGTTCAGGGTCTCGGCCCACAGTTGCGCCTGCACCCAGCTCATCTTGCCGTCCGCGTCGTAGCCGCTGGTTCGGGCGTAATTCGCATCCTGCAGCCAGGTCACGTCGAGCACGTCGTCGTAGACGAGGCCGCCGCCGCGGTCGTGCAATGCAGCCTGCACGGGCCCGGAACAGAGCAGGCCCGCGCATGCGGTCAGGAATGCACGCCTGAAGCGCAGCCTGCCTTCGCGCGGCGCGTCGTCGTCAGTCTGGCGGCGGTTTGATTCAAGGTTGTGGGCGAACATGAGAATTCCGTTTGCGTGCCTGTTTTTCGCACTCTAAATCCGGAATTCTTGGGGAATGCTTGGGCTGGCTTTTCACGAGCCCAGACCGTGCGCGCGTAGCGCGGCTTGACGTTCGCAGCGTCGTCCTGGTGCGGGAGCGATACAACCCCCACCCCCTCGCCTCACACTCGCCGGCCCTGCTGATGCAGCAGGTCAGCGCATGCGAACCGGAAGCCCGTCGGTCAGTGCCCCAGCGCGAGCCAGCTGACCGACACCTGGTAGATCCGCGTGTCCTGCCAGGTGCCGATCAGCAGGTCGAATCCGTCCGCCGTGATCGCGTCCGTGCGGACTTCGATGCGCGCGGTGTGCTGCCGGTCGATGTCGAATCCGGTCAGCGCGGCCTGCACCATGGGGATGCCGGCAAACGGCGTCGCAAAGCGGATGTGCGTGCGAAAGCTGCGTGCCGGCCCGGCGGGGTCTGCCGCTGCGGCCAGCGGCCAGTCCGGGGTGTGCTGGCTGAAGGTTTCCACCGCGGCCAGCATGGCCAGGGGGACAAGGGGGGGCAAGGTCGGCTCGTCAAGCATGTATCCGGGTTCCTGGGGCGTTGAAGTGGGAATGGCGCATCATCCGTGCGTTGCGCGGAGCGTCGGATGACGCGGTGCGCCGGTTTCGGGATCGCGGCACGGCGCGCTCACCGCCGCCGCAGGTCGAGCGTATGCGGGAATTCGCCGGGTATTTCTTCCGTCGGCGGCGCCATCGGGCCGGGCGGCGTGCCGCCGGGGAAGAAGCGCGCGAGCGGGGCGATCCACGGTGGCGGGGTGAAGCTGCCGGCGGTGTGGCCCCATTCCTGGAAGCGGATGTGGCGACGCGATTCGGCTTCCATGGCGTTGACCGGAAAGCGGTCGTAGGCGCGCCCGCCGGGGTGGACGACGCGGTAGGTGCAGCCGCCGATGGCGCGGCCGTTCCAGGTGTCGATCAGGTCGAACACCAGTGGCGAATGGATGCCGATGGTGGGATGCAGCGCCGAGGGCGGCTGCCACGCGCGGTAGCGCACGCCGGCCACGTATTCGCCGTGCACGCCGGTGGGCGCGAGCGGCACGCGGCGGCCGTTGCAGGCGAGCACGTAGCGGCTGTCGGTGAGGCCGTTCACCTTCACCTGCAGGCGCTCGACCGAGGAATCGACGTAGCGCGCGGTGCCCAGGCTGGTCGATTCCTCGCCCAGCACGTGCCAGGGTTCGATCGCGGTCCGCAGTTCGACCTGGAGGTTCTCCAGTTGCAGCGTGCCGTAGCGGGGAAAGCGGAATTCGAGGAAAGGCAGATACCAGTCGAGCTGGAAGGGGAAGCCGGCGTCGTTGAGGTCGGCGATCACGTCCTTGAAATCCGCCCACAGATAGTGCGGCAGCATCCACTGATCCTGCAGCTGGGTGCCCCAGCGCACCAGCGGCTTCTTGTAGGGCTTGTCCCAGAAGCGGGCGACCAGCGCGCGCAGGAGCAGCATCTGCGCCAGGCTCATGCGCGCGTGCGGCGGCATTTCGAAGGCGCGGAATTCGAGCAGGCCCAGGCGTCCCGAGGACGAATCGGGCGAGTAGAGCTTGTCGATGCAGAACTCGGAGCGGTGGGTGTTGCCGGTGAGGTCGGTGAGCAGGTTGCGCAGCAGGCGGTCCACCAGCCAGGGCTGCGGCACGTTGCCGGCCGGCATTTGCTGGAAGGCGATCTCCAGTTCGTACAGGCGTTCGATGCGGCCTTCGTCGACGCGCGGCGCCTGGCTGGTGGGACCGATGAAGAGCCCGGAGAACAGATACGACAGCGACGGGTGATGCTGCCAGTAGGTGATCAGGCTCGCCAGCAGGTCGGGCCGGCGCAGGAAGGGGCTGTCGGCCGGGGTCGCGCCGCCGAACGTGACGTGGTTGCCGCCGCCGGTGCCGGCGTGGCGGCCGTCGAGCATGAACTTTTCGGCGGCCAGCCGCGACAGGCGCGCTTCCTCGTAGAGCATCGTGGTGGTTTCCACCAGTTCCGGCCAGTTCCTGGCCGGATGAATATTCACCTCGATCACGCCGGGGTCGGGCGTGACCAGCAGTTTTTCGATGCGCGAATCCGAAGGCGGCGTGTAGCCCTCGATCGCGACGGGCATGCTCAGCGCGGCGGCCGTGGCCTCGATGGCGGCGACGAGTGCGAGGTACTGTTCCATCGTGGCGAGCGGCGGCATGAAGACGAACAGGCAGCCGCTGCGTGCCTCGACGGTGAGCGCGGTGTGCGGTACCTCGACCGTGTGCGTGTAGGCCGCATGCTGCGGCTGTACGTGCGTGGCCGGGTGCGGCGGCTCGATCGCCGAATAGCGCGCGGCGACCTCGCCGTGGTAGTCGGCCAGCGGCGGCTGCACGGCGAAGGGATCGACCTCGACCCAGGGTTCGCGTTCGTCTTCCGCCACCCAGGGCAGGCTCTTCAAGGGCAGCCGCAGGCCCATCGGCGAATCGCCGGGCAGCAGATACAGGCGGTCGCGCCGCGTCGTCCACGGCGCGCTCATCCAGTTGCGCGTGGTCACGCTCCAGGCCAGCGGGATCACGAAGCCGGTCGGTGTGTTCAGCCCGCGCGACAGCTTGCTGGCGAGATCGCCGCGCAGGCCGGCGTCGTCGAGATCGGCGTAACCCGGGTCGAGGTTGGGCGGCAGTTCGGCTTCCTGCAGCAGCGCGGCGAGCGCATCCTCGTAGGCCGGCTGCACGTGGCGCGGCGCCAGGCCCAGGTGCAGCGCCAGCGTTTCCGCGAAGCGCTGCGCGTCGAGATGGGTATGGCCGTAGTCCCAGTGGGCCTCGGCGAGCAGCGCAGGGTTCTGCCAGATCGGCACGCCGTCGCGCCGCCAGTACAGGCCCAGCGCCCAGCGCGGCAGCGGCTCGCCCGGATACCACTTGCCCTGGCCGGTATGCAGCAGCGCGCCCGGCGCCATGCGCTGCTTCAGGCGGCGCACCAGCACCTCGGCACGCTCCCTTTTGTGGCTGCCGTGCGCCGCCGTGTTCCATTCCGGTGCATCCATGTCGTCGATGGACACGAAGGTCGGTTCGCCGCCGTGGGTGAGGCGCACATCCTGGTGCGCGAGCTTCTCGTCGACCCGATGGCCGAGCGCCTCGATGGCGGCCCATTGCGCGTCGGAGTAGGGCAGGGTGACGCGCGGATCCTCGCGGAAGCGCGTGACCGTGTTGGAGAATTCGAAGCTGACTTCGCACTTGTCGGTGAAACCCTCGATGGGCGCGGCGCTCGAGGGCTGCGGCGTGGCGGCGAGCGGGATGTGGCCTTCCGAGGCGAACAGCCCCGAAGTGGGGTCGAGCCCGATCCAGCCCGCGCCCGGCACGTAGACCTCGGCCCAGGCGTGCAGGTCGGTGAAATCGGCTTCCGGGCCGGAGGGACCGTCGAGGGATTTCTCGTCGGGCGCGAGCTGCACCAGGTAGCCCGAGACGAAGCGCGCCGCCAGCCCCAGGTGGCGCAAGACCTGCACCAGCAGCCAGCCGGTGTCGCGGCAGGAGCCGAGGGCCTTTTCCAGGGTTTCCTCCGGCGTCTGCACGCCGGGTTCCAGGCGCACGGTGTAGGCGATTTCCTGCTGCAGGCGCTGGTTCAGCATCACCAGGAAGTCGATGGTGCGTATCGTGTCGCGCGGCACCGAATCCAGCCAGGCCGTCAGCCGCGGCCCGAGCGGCTCGGTTTCCAGATACGGCGTGAGTTCCTTCTTCTGCGCGGCCTCGTAGTCGAAGGGCCAGTGCTCGCAGCGATCTTCCATGAAGAAGTCGAAGGGATTAATCACCGTGAGGTCGGCGATCACCTCCACGTCCACCGAGAATTCGCGCGTCGCCTCGGGAAACACCAGACGCGCGAGATAATTGCCGAAGGGGTCCTGCTGCCAGTTGATGAAATGCTTTTCGGGCCGGACCTTGAGGCTGTACGACACGATGGGGGTGCGCGAATGCGGCGCGGGACGCAGGCGTACGATGTGCGGACTCAGCGTGACGCGGCGGTCGAAGGCGTACTTCGTGGTGTGGCGGATGGCGACGTGGATGCTCATGGGGGGACAGTGTGGGGCCTGTCCATGACAAGCAAGGGGCGCGCCAGAAAATTTTTTGCCCGGCGTGTCGATTCCGGCCCGGCTCGCGCGTCGTGCAGGCAAGCCCGGCCCGGCCGGCCATTCATCCAGGAGCATCCCATGCGCTACATGATCATCGTCAAGGCCACCGCGGAATCCGAGGCCGAAACCATCCCGGTCGCAGTCGATCCGGCCCTGCTGGCCGAGATGACCGACTACCATGAACAGCTGATGAAGGCCGGGGTGTTGCTCGACGGCTCGGGCCTGCAGCCGAGTGCGCAGGGCTGGCGCATCCGCTACGACGGCGACGCCCGCAGCGTGATCGACGGCCCCTTTGCCGAAACGAAGGAACTGATTGCCGGCTACACCCTCATCCAGGTGAAGTCGCGCGCCGAGGCGATGGAGTGGGCGCGGCGTTTTCCCAACCCGGCCGGACGCGGCAAGCCGGCCGAAATCGAAGTGCGGCTGCTGTACGAGCTCGACGATTTCGGGCCGTCGCCGGAGGTCGAGCGCCTGCGCGCAACGTCGCTCGGCTGATTATTCACGCGACCGTGTCGATTCCGGCCGGGCTCGCGCGTCGTGCGTTCGGAAGCGACGCACGCTTCATCTTTTTCTGCTTTCAAGGAGATCGAAATGTCCCAAGCCACCAACCCCGTCGTCTGGTTCGAAATCTATGTGCAGGACATGGCGCGCGCCCGCGCATTTTACGAAGCCGTGCTGGGCCGGCCGATGAGCCCCCTGACCGTGCCCGCCTCGATGACGGACAGCGGGCTGGAGCTGGTCGCTTTCGACGGCGACCCGCAGCAGCCCAACGCCTGCGGCGCGCTGGCAAAAATGCCCGGCATGCCGTCCGGCGGCAGCACCCTGGTGTATTTTGGCTGCGAGGACTGCGCGGTCGAAGCGGCACGCGTTGTGCCCGCCGGCGGCAGCCTGCACGCCGAGAAATTCTCCATCGGCGACTATGGCCACATCGCGCTCGCCGTGGACACCGAAGGCAACATGTTCGGCCTGCACTCGATGCGCTAGCCATGTGGTGGCTTGCCCTATCCCAACCCAACCAGGAGCCCTGCATGAAATTCACGTTGATGATCGTCGAGCCGCGAGGCGCGCGCGAGGCGCGAAACGAAGACGAGGGCCGTGCGCTGTACGCCGAGATGGTCGAATTCGGCCAGGGTCTCGCTGCACGCGGGCAGTTGCTTGCGAGCGAATCCTTGCGGCCCGACTGCCACGGCGTGCGCGTGCAGCGGCGCACCGCTATTCCCACCCTGGTCGACGGGCCGTTTGCCGAGGCGCGCGAGATGGTTGGCGGCTTTTACCTCGTCGAATGCGCGAACCGCGACGAGGCCGTCGCGCTCGCCGCAGCGTGCCCGGCGGCGCGCTTTGCCACGGTCGAGGTGCGCGAGTGCGCGCCGTGCTACGTGCAATGAATCCGGCGTCCGCCATGAAACCGATTGCCAGAAATACGATCTGCCTGTGGTTCGACCACGACGCCGAAGACGCCGCGCGCTTTTACGCCGCGACCTTTCCCGATTCGTCGTTCGACGGAATCTACCGTGCGCCGGGCGACTACCCCGACGGCAAACAGGGCGACGTGCTGACAGTGCGCTTCAGCGTACTCGGCATCCCCTGTCTGGGAATCAACGGCGGTCCTGCGTTCCGCCACAGCGAAGCGTTCTCGTTCCAGATCGCGACCGCCGACCAGGCCGAGACCGACCGCTACTGGAACGCGATCGTCGGCAACGGCGGCGAGGAAAGCGCCTGCGGCTGGTGCCGGGACCGATGGGGGCTGTCGTGGCAGATCACCCCGGTGGCGCTGTCGGAGGCGATCGCCGACCCCGACCCCGCCGTGTCGAAGCGTGCCTTCGACGCGATGATGACGATGCGGAAGATCGACGTCGCCGCGATCGAGGCCGCGCGCCGGGGCTGAGCCGTGCGTCCGATGAATTCAGGAGAGAGACCGCCATGCAAGTGACCGTGGAAACCACCGTCGCCGCACCGATCGACGAAGTCTGGTGCGCCTACACCACGCCCGGGGCCATCGTGCAGTGGAACGCGGCGTCCGCCGACTGGCATACCACGGCGGCCAGCGTCGACCTGCGCGAGGGCGGCGCGTTCTCCTCGCGCATGGAAGCAAAGGACGGCAGCCAGGGCTTCGATTTCGCGGGGACCTACACCCGCATCGAACCGCTGCGCCGGATCGACTACGTCTTCGGCGACCGCCATGCGCGCGTGGATTTCGACGAGACGCAAGGCGGGGTGCGCGTGCGCGTCGCCTTCGATCCCGAAACCACCTTTCCGGTCGAGACCCAGCAGGCGGGCTGGCAGGCGATCCTCGACAACTTTGCGCGCTACGTCGCGGCGCAGCACGCGTGAGCATGACGGCAACAGCCGACACGTCTTCGCTGTGGATGGACCTGCGCGCCGCGTTGCGCGGCACCCAGGCCGACTACACGCGCATTCCGCTGAAGCGAGCGGTGTTCCTGCTCGCGATCCCGATGATGCTGGAGCTGGTGCTCGAATCGACCTTTGCGGTGGTCGACATCTTTTTCGTCGCCAAGTTGGGGGCGTCGGCGGTGGCCACGGTGGGGCTGACCGAAACCTATCTCTTCCTGCTGTATTCGGTGGCCATGGGCTTGTCGATGGCGGTTACCGCCATCGTCGCGCGGCGCATCGGAGAGAAGCGCAGCGACGAGGCGGCGATCTCGGCCGTGCAGGCGATCCTGCTTGCCGTGCTGGTCTCGCTGCCGGTGACCTTGGCTGGCCTCTTCTGGGCGCAGGACCTGCTGCGCCTGATGGGTGCGGACGCCTGGGCGGTCGAGCAGGGTTACCGCTACACCCGGTGGATGCTGGGCGGCAACGCGGTGATCGTGCTGCTGTTCGTCATCAACGCCGTATTCCGCGGCGCGGGCGACGCGGCGACCGCGATGCGTGTGCTGTGGGTGGCCAATGCGATCAACATCATCCTCGACCCCGTCCTGATCTTCGGCCTGGGACCGATTCCCGCGATGGGCGTCGAAGGCGCAGCCGTCGCCACCAATATCGGGCGCGGCGCAGGCGTGCTGATGCAGCTGTGGTTGCTGGTGCGCGGCAGCGAACACCTGCGCAGCATCCTGCATGCCCTGCGATGGGACGGCGCGATCCTGCTCAACATCGCGCGCACCTCGGTCGGCGGCATCGGCCAGATGATCGTGGCGATGGCGGCGTGGGTGTTTCTCATGCGCATCCTCGCCAGCGTGTCGACCGAAGCGGTGGCGGGCGCGACCATCGCCATGCGCGTGATGATGTTCACCCTGATGCCGGCCTGGGGCCTGTCCAACGCCGCCGCCACCCTGGTTGGACAGAACCTCGGCGCGGGCGAACCGGGACGTGCCGAGGCAGCGGTGTGGCGTATCGGCTGGATGACCATGACGTTCACGCTTGCCGTGTCGGTGGCGTTCTTCGTCTGGCACGATGCCATCATCGGGGTGTTCACCGACGATGCGGCGGTGATCGACATCGGCGGAGAATGGCTCTCCATTCTCGCCTACTCGTATTTTGTCTACGGCTGGTGGATGGTCGCGGTGCAGGCCTTCAATGGCGCAGGCGACACCATGACGCCGACCTGGATCAACCTGGTCTTTTTCTGGCTGATCCAGATCCCGCTCTCCTGGGCGCTCGCGCTGCCGCTCGGCTGGGCGGCGACAGGCGTGTTCTGGGGCGTGTTCATTTCCGAGACGGCGGTGGGTGTGTTCACGCTCTGGTTGTTTTCGCGCGGACGCTGGAAGACGGTGCGGGTATGACGTGCCCGGGCCGGCTTGCGTACTGTTGGTGCCGCGTAACTTTAAACTGAAAGGTGAAATCAATGCCGCGCATCCGTGTCCTGGTCGGCACCCGCAAGGGCGCCTTCATTCTCGCCTCCGACGCGGCGCGCCGCGACTGGCAGGTCGCCGGCCCGTTCTTCGGCGGCTGGGAGATCTTCCACGTCGCCGGCTCGCCGGCGAATCCTGACCGGCTGTACGCTTCGCAATCGTCGAGCTGGTTCGGCCAGGTGATCCAGCGTTCCGACGACGGCGGGGCGACCTGGAATCCGGTCGGCAACGATTTCGCCTACGTCGGCGACCCCGGCACGCATCTCCATTACGACGGCACGGCCAAGCCCTGGGCGTTCAAGCGCGTGTGGCATCTGGAACCGTCGCCGACCGATCCGGACACGGTCTATGCAGGGGTGGAGGACGCGGCGCTGTTCAAGTCGACCGACGGCGGCGCGAGCTGGCACGAACTGCCGGGCTTGCGCGAACAGCAGGGCGCGAAATGGATGCCCGGTGCGGGCGGCATGTGCCTGCACACCATCCTGCTCGATCCGACCAACCCGCAACGCATGTACGTCGCGATCTCGGCCGCCGGCGCGTTCCGCAGCGACAACGGCGGCGCGTCGTGGCGGCCGATCAACCGCGGCCTGCATTCGCAGTACATCCCCGACCCTGAGGCCGAGGTCGGCCACTGCGTGCATCGCATCGCGATGCATCCGGCGCGGCCCGAAACGCTGTTCATGCAGAAGCACTGGGACGTGATGCGCAGCGACGACGGGGGCGGCCACTGGCACGAGGTGAGCGGCAACCTGCCCAGCGACTTCGGCTTCGCGATGGCGGTGCACGCGCACGAGCCGGATACGGTCTACGTCGTGCCGATCCAGAGCGACGCCGAGCACTATCCGCCCGAGGGCCGGCTGCGCGTGTACCGCAGCCGCCAGGGCGGGCAGGCTTGGGATGCGCTCACCGACGGCCTGCCGCAGGCACATTGCTACGTGAACGTGCTGCGCGACGCGATGGCGGTCGACACGCTGCCCGAATGCGGCGTGTATTTCGGCACCACCGGCGGCCAGGTCTACGTGTCGGCGGACGCGGGCGACCACTGGCAGGCCATCGTGCGCGACCTGCCGGCCGTGCTCTCGGTCAGCGTGCAGACGTTGCCCTGAGATGAATGTCCGGACCGATCCGGCCACGGTGCGCGTCGTGCTGCCGTATCCCCTGTACACCCTGGCGCAGTGCGCCGCCGAATGCACGCTGTCGGTGGCGCGCCCGGTGACGCTGGCGCGCGTGATCGACGCACTGGAAGCGGCCCATCCGGCGCTCGCCGGCGCCGTGCGCGACCGCGCCAGCGGCCGGCGGCGTCCGCTGGTGCGCTTCTATGCCTGCCAGGACGACCTGTCGAATCTTGCCCCCGACGCGCCGCTGCCCGACGCGGTGGCCGAGGGCCGCGAGCCGCTGCTGGTCGTGGGCGCGATCGCCGGCGGCTGAACCCTGCGCCCGCGGCACATTTTTCACCTGCAAGGAGACCCCATGAAATTCCTCTGCCTGATCTGCGCCGAACAGATGATGGAAGACCTGGAACCCGCCGACCGGGCGGGCCATTTCGGCGAGTACCAGGCCTTTACCGAGGCCATCCGGCGCGAGGGCCATTTCGTCTCCGCCAACCGCCTGCTGCCCGCGGCGACCGCGAAAACCGTGCGCGTGCGCGATGGCCGGGCGAGCGTGACAGACGGCCCCTTCGCCGAGACGCGCGAGCTGCTCGGCGGCTATTACCTGATCGAGGCACCCGACATGGCCGCCGCCCTCGCCGTCGCCGCGCGCATTCCGGGGGCGCAGCGCGGCTGCGTCGAAGTGCGTCCCATCGCGGACGACGCGCAGACACGGGCGCTGGGCCTGGACGGCTGATGGCGCGTGCAACTTCCAACCGGATCGGAAAGGACCTCTCATGCTGAAACCCCTCCTCGTCTCCGCTGCTGCGTTCATTGCGCTGGCGCTGCTCTATGCCGCCACGCGGCCCGATACGTTCCGCGTCGAGCGCAGCATCGTCGTCGCGGCGCCGGCGGAGCGCATCTTCCCCCTGATCGACACCCCGCAGAACTGGCGCGCCTGGTCGCCCTACGAGCGCAAGGACCCGGGCATGCAGCGTAGCTACGGCGGCCCGGCGTCCGGCGTCGGCGCGACCTACGCGTGGAAAGGCAACAAGGACGTCGGCGAGGGACGCATGGAGATCGTCGAATCGGTGCCGTCTTCGAGCATCCGCTTCAGGCTCGATTTCCGCGTGCCCTTCGAGGCGCACAACGAGGCGCTGTTCACCCTGGAGCCGGCGGCCGGCGGCACGCGCGTGCGCTGGTCGATGGGCGGCGCAAGCACTTTCCTGTTCAAGCTCATGGGCCTGTTCATGGACATGGATGCGATGATCGGGCGCGACTTCGAAGCGGGGCTGGCGACGCTCAAGCAGAAAACCGAACAGGGAGGCTGAACACCATGGTCAGGCAAATCTTCGTCAATCTGCCTGTCGCCGACCTGAAGGCATCCATCGCCTTCTTCGCCCGGCTGGGCTTCACCTTCAACCCCGATTTCACCGACGACACCGCCACCTGCATGATCGTCGGCGATAACATCTTCGCCATGCTGATGGTACGCGAACGCTTCGCCGGCTTTGCACCGCATCCGCCGGCCGACGCGCGCGCCGCGACCGAGGTCTTGCTGGCCCTGCAGCTCGAATCGCGCGCGGCGGTCGACGCGATGGTAGCGGCCGCCGTGGCCGCCGGCGGCAACACCTACAATGCGCCGCAGGATCACGGTTTCATGTACCAGCACGGTTTCCAGGACCCGGACGGCCACGTCTGGGAGGTATTCCAGATGAATGCCATGCAGGGAGGCTGAGATGGCGTATGTCGATGGCTATGTGTTGCCCGTGCCGGCGGAGAAGCTCGCCGCCTACCGGCGGCTTGCCCGCAAGGCCGGCAGGATATGGATCGAGCACGGCGCGCTGGAAGTGCGTGAGTGCGTTGCCGACGACGTGCAGCCGGGCAGGCACACCTCGTTTCCGCAGGCGGTGAAACTGAAGCCCGGCGAGGTCGTGGTGTTTTCCTGGATCGTGTTTCGCTCGCGCAGGGACCGCGACCGCATCAATGCGAAGGTGATGGCCGATCCGCGCATGGCCTTCATGGAAACGACCGCCCCCAGGGACAGGCCCTTCGACGGCAGGCGCATGTTCTGGGGCGGCTTCAGGCCCATGGTGAGCCTGGCGCGGTGAGCGGTCCGGGCCACCCCGTCGCCGACACGCTCGCGGCGATCTGGCATATCGAATCGGCGAAGGTCGTGGCGACCGTCGCCCGCCTCACGCGCGACCTCGGACTCGCCGAGGAATGCGCGCAGGACGCGGTGGTGGCGGCGCTGGAGCACTGGCCGGCCGACGGCGTGCCGGACAATCCGGCGGCCTGGCTGACCGCGACGGCCAAGCGGCGCGCGCTCGACCTGCTGCGCCACCGCACCCAGGCGGCGCCTAGGCACGCCGAGCTCGCGGTCGAGCTCGATACACAGCATGCGATCCGCGAAGCCGATTTCGCCGAAGCGGTGGATGCCGCGCTCGACGACGACATCGGCGACGACCTGCTCGCGCTGGTGTTCACCGCCTGCCATCCGCTGCTGTCGCCCGAGGCGCGCGCGGCGCTGACGCTGAAGGTGGTCGGCGGCCTGTCGGTGGAGGAGATAGCGCGCGCCTACCTCAAGCCCGCCGCCACCATCGCGCAGCGCATCGTGCGCGCCAAGCGCACCCTGGCCGAAGCGCACGTGCCTTTCGAGACGCCGCGCGGCGACGAACTGCACGCGCGCCTGCCGTCGGTGCTGGAAGTGCTGTACCTGATCTTCAACGAAGGCTACGCCGCCACGGCGGGCGACGACTGGATGCGCCCCGCGCTGTGCGAGGAGGCGCAGCGCCTGGCGCGTGCGCTGGCAAGCCGCCTGCCCGCCGTCGCCGAAGTGCACGGCCTGCTTGCGCTGATGGAGATCCAGGCATCGCGCCTGGCCGCACGCGTCGACGCCCGGGGTAATCCGGTGCTGCTGCTGGAGCAGGAGCGCAGCCGCTGGGACCGCCTGCTGATCCGTCGCGGCCTGGCGGCGCTGGATCACGCGCAGTCCTTGCCCGGCCCGCTCGACGTCTACACCCTGCAGGCCGCCATCGCCGCCTGCCATGCGCGCGCCGCGACCGCCGCCGATACCGACTGGGCGCGCATCGCCGCGCTCTACGACGCGCTGGCGCAGGCCGCGCCCTCGCCCGTGGTCGCGCTCAACCAGGCGGTTGCCATCGGCATGGCGTATGGTCCTGCTGCGGGGCTGGAGCGCGTCGAGGCGCTCGCCGGCGAACCCGCGCTCCGCGATTACCACCTGCTGCCTGCGGTAAGGGGCGACCTGCTGGAAAAACTGGAACGGCTCGACGAAGCCCGCGCCGAATTCGCCCGCGCCGCGGCGCTGGCGCAGAACGCCCGCGAGCGGGCCTTGTTGCTGGCGCGGGCGGCAGGGGGCGGGGGTGAGGGGTGAGCGGTGAGCGGTGAGTCGTGAAGGAGCGGCCAGACTTTTACCGCTTACTGCTTACCACTTACCACTCCCTCACCCCTGCATCTGCCCGTTCTTCCCCGAGGCCACCACTTGCAGCGGCTGCAGCTGGTTCTCCCATTCGAACTGGGGCAGGCCGTTGAGCGCCTGGCGCAGGCCTTCGTTCCAGGCGTCGCCGAGGGCGCGGTAGTAGGGATGGTCTTCCGGCAGCAGCATGCGGCGGCCGCCGTCGAGCATGTCGGCGGTGTAGATCAGCAGCTCGACCGGGGGGCCGACGGTGAGGTTGGAGCGGATGGTCGAGTTGATTGACACCAGGGCACAGCGCGCCGCCTGTTCCAGCGGCGTGTCGGTGCGGATCACGCGGTCGAGGATGGGCTTGCCGTACTTGGTCTCGCCGATCTGCAGGAAGGGGTGCGCGGCCGATTCGTGGATGTGGTTGCCCTGCGGGTAGATCATGTAGATCTCCGGGGCCTGGCCAGCGATCTGGCCGCCGAAGATGAAGGTCGCCTCGAAGTTGGTGTTGGCCGTGTCGCGCGCCGCCTGGCTGCGCTGCACTTCGGTGGAAACGGTGCCGACGTAGTCGACCGCGTCGCTCATCGAGTACGCCGTCGACAGGCAGGGCTGGTTGCCCAGCCGGCAGTCGTCGCGCAGGCGCTTGACCACGGCCTGCGTGGTGGCGAGATTGCCCGCGGCCAGCAGCACGAACATGCGCTCGCCAGGCTGCACGAAGGTGTGCATCTTGGAATAGGTGCTGACGTGGTCGATGCCGGCGTTGGTGAGCGAGTCGGAGGCAAAGACCAGTCCGCTGTCGGTCTTGATGGCGACGCAGTAAGTCATGGCGCAGGGGTTCCTTCAGTCGGCCTTCATCGTGCCTGTTTTTGGCTGCTGACTCAATAGCATGTGTTCCGCCGGATGCCGGGAAGGGCGCCGGGGGGCCGGGCTGGCCGGCGCGCGGGCTATGCAGCCTCTTTCGGGCGCATCTGGCGGCTGTAGAGGAATTCCAGCACCTGGCTGCGCAGGTCGTGGTACTTCGTGTCGTGCGCCAGCGCCAGGCGGTCGCGCGGGCGCGGCAGGTCGACCGTGAGGATTTCGCCGATGGTGGCGGCCGGGCCGTTGGTCATCATCACGATGCGGTCGGACAGGAGCACGGCCTCGTCGACGTCGTGGGTCACCATGACCACGGTACTTTTCGTTGCCGCGACGATCTTCATCAGCTCGTCCTGCAGGTGCGCGCGCGTCAGCGCATCCAGGGCGCCGAAGGGTTCGTCCATCAGCAGCACCTTCGGCTCCATGGCCAGCGCGCGGGCAATGCCCACGCGCTGCTTCATGCCCCCCGATATCTCGCCCGGCAGCCTGGCGGCGGCATGGCCGAGGCCGACGAGCTCCAGCGCCGCGCTGGTGCGCGCCTTCAGTTGCGCCCGGCTTTCCTTGCCGCCGAACACTTTCTCGACCGCGAGGTAGACGTTTTCGAATGCGGTGAACCAGGGCAGCAGGGAATGGTTCTGGAACACCACCGAACGTTCCGGGCCGGGGCCCTTGATTTCCCTGTTGGCGAGGAGCAGCGCCCCTTCCGTGGCGTCGAGCAGGCCGGCGACGAGATTGAGCAGCGTCGACTTGCCGCAGCCCGAATGGCCGATCAGCGCGATGAACTCGCCCTGGTCGATGTGGAGGTTGATGTCGGTGAGCGCGGTGAACTTGCCCTTCTTGGTGCTGAAGGTCATGCCGGCGTTTTCGATCTGGACGTAGCTTTGCATTTGTTTCTCCGTGGGCGGGGAGCGGTAAGTGGTAAGCGGTGAGCGGTGAGCTGGGAGCGGTAAGCGGGGAGCGGGGAGCGGACCGTTTTTCCCGCTCGCCGCTTCCTGCTCACCGCTCACTCATACGAAAACCGCTTCGCAACCAGCATCAGTCCCTGCTCCAGCAGCAGGCCGACGATGCCGACGACGAAGATGGCGATGATGATGTGGGCGACGTTGAGGTTGTTCCATTCGTCCCACACCCAGAAGCCGATGCCGATGCCGCCGGTGAGCATTTCCGCGGCGACGATGACGAGCCAGGCGACGCCGATCGACAGGCGCACGCCGGTGAGCACGTAGGGGAGCACCGCCGGGAACAGGATCTTGGTGAAGACCTTGAATTCGGACAGGTTGAGCACGCGCGCGACGTTCATGTAGTCCTGCGGGATGCGCTGCACGCCGGCGGCGGTGTTGAGTACCATCGGCCAGATGCTGGAGATGAAGATCACCCAGATCGACGCCGGCTCGGCCTTCTGCAGGATGAGGAGGCCGATCGGCAGCCAGGCCAGCGGCGAGACCGGGCGCAGGAGGCTGATGATGGGCGACATCATCTGGCTGAGGAAGGCGAAGCGGCCGATCATGAAGCCCAGCGGAATCCCGATCAGCGCGGCGAAGCCAAAGCCAATGCCGACGCGGTACAGCGAGTTCAGGATGTTCCAGCCGATGCCCTGGTCGTTGGGTCCGTTGTTGTAGAACGGGTCGGAGAACAGTTCCACCGCCGACGTCCAGGTTTCCCCGGGACCGGGGATCTTGCCGCCGCTGTTGGCGATGACCGCCCACAGCACGACGAAGAGCAGCATGCCGAGCAGGGGCGGGACGGCGGCCTTGATTGCATTGCCGACGCCTTCCAGGAAGCGCCGGCCGCCAGCGGTTTCCAGCAGGGGCGTACGGCGCGGCGCGCGCGCGGGCTGCGCTACGTCGGGTGCGGCCAGTTTCTCGGTTTCCGGCGCGGCCATCGCGTCGGCCAGTGTTTCGTTCAAGGTCACAGCGTTCATGCGAACTCTCCTTCAGCGCGGGCGCTCAGGCCTTGATCTTGAAACCATCGGCGTAGGCCTTGGGATTCTTGCCGTCCCACACCGTGCCATCGATCAGCTTGCTGCTGCGCATGTCCGACTTCGGCAGCGGCGTCCTGGTCATCGCGGCGGCCTGCTTGTAGATGTCGATGCGATTGACCTCCCTGGCGATCTTGAGATAGTCCGGATGCTCCTTCAGCAGGCCCCAGCGCTTGTGCTGCGTGAGGAACCACATGCCGTCGGACAGGTAGGGGAAGCCCACCGCGCCGTCGTTGTAGAACTTCATGTAGTTCGGGTCCTTCCACTTCTTGCCGATGCCGTTGTCGTACTGGCCGAGCATGCGGTCCTCGACCGAATCGAAGTCGGTGTTGACGTAGGACTTGGCCGAGATGATCTTCGCCACTTCCGAACGGTTGCTCATGGTGTCGATGTACTTGGCCGCATCCAGGATCGCGGCGGTCATGGCGCGTGCCGTATTCGGATATTTCTGCACGAACTCGGCGGTGGTGCCGAGCACCTTTTCCGGATGGTCCTTCCAGATGTCCTGCGTGGTCACGGCGGTGAAGCCGATGTTGTCCTTGATCGCGCGCGCGCCCCAGGGCTCGCCCACGCAGAAGCCGTCCATGTTGTCGACCCGCATGTTCGCCACCATCTGGGGCGGCGGCACCGTGATGACCTTGGTTTCCTTGAACGGATCGACGCCGTACGCGGCCAGCCAGTAGTACAGCCACATCGCGTGGGTGCCGGTGGGGAAGGTCTGGGCGAAGGTGTATTCGCGCGGCTCGGCGTGGATCAGCCTGGCGAGCCCGGCGCCGTCGGTGACGCCCTTGGCCTTGAGCTGGTTCGACAGCGTGATCGCCTGGCCGTTGTTGTTGAGCGTGGCCAGCACCGCCATGTCCTTCTTCGGCCCGCCGATGCCCAGATGTACGCCGTAGACCAGGCCATAGAGCACGTGCGCGGCGTCGAGCTCGCCGTTCACCAGCTTGTCGCGCACCGCCGCCCACGAGGCTTCCTTCGACGGCGTGATGGTGAGCCCGTATTTCTTGTCGAATTCCTTCACCGAGGAAATCACCACGCTGGCGCAGTCGGTGAGCGGGATGAAGCCGATGGTGAGGTTGGGCTTTTCCGGTGCGTCGGAACCGGCCGCCCAGGCGCCGCTGCGCACGCCCGGCGGCACCAGGGCCATGAGCGCGGCCGCGGCGGAGAGTCCTGTGGTCTTTTTCATGAAGTCGCGCTTGCTGGGATCCTGCGGTTGGGTTTTGTCGAAGCTGTCGCTCACGGTCTTTTCTCCAAATAAAAAAGGCGTCGCCTTCAGGGCGGACGCCTTTGTCCAGTTGCACAAGATTTGACGGTCACACTGAAAGCCACATCGTTGCGACTCTTCAGCATGGAACAAGCAACCGCTATGCCAGCGGGTGCCAGACCGCGCCGGCTGCGGCATGGCGGGGTTTGCCCGGCCGGGACGGCGTGCCGTCGCCGCGTCATCGCGCACCCTATCCGTGCACGATGGCGGGGCCATGCACCAATCAGGTCGTCTTCTGCAGTACCTGCCGCGCGATGTCGGCGAGCTTCAGGCCGCGGTCCATCGCGGCGCGGCGCATCTCGCGGTAGACCTCGGGCTCGGAGGCGCCGGTCTGCCGGATGAGCAGGGCCTTGGCCTGGTCGATCAGCCTGCGCTCCGAGAGTTCGAGCCGGGTCTGCTCCAGCTGGTCGTGCAGCGCCTGGTAGGCCTCGAAGCGCGATACCGCGACGTCGAGGATGGAGCGGATGCGGGCCGCATCGACCCCGTCGACCACGTAGGAGGTGACGCCCGCCTGCATCGCCGCACGGATCGCGTCGGTGCTGCCATCGTCGGTGAACATCACGATGGGACGCGGACAGTCCTGGTTCGCCACGCAGATATGTTCGAGCGTGTCGCGATCCGGCGAATCAGTGGCGATGATCACCACGTCGGGGCGCAGGGCCTGGATCTGCGCGTCCAGGCTGCGCGCGGAATTGAGCGTGGCGGTCACCACGCAGCCCGCCGATTCCAGCGCGGGTACCAGCATCGCCAGCCGGTCGGGCTGGTTTTCAACGATCAGGACACGCATCGTGTTCATTGTTTATGGACTCTCCAAAAAAAAGCGGCCTCCGGGGAGGCCGCAAGATCGGAGGAGACTGCCTGAGCAACCTGGCCAAAAGGTCTGGGTACTCGATTACAGTCTTAGCAGGCAGCGTGCCAGCTAGGGGAATCCATTATTATCAATTGCTTATGCACGGCCGGCCGTGTTTCGAACCGGCCCACCCTGAACGCTTGTGGTGCATGCCGGCGCGAAACGGATGCAAAACGGGGCGTTCAGGAACAGCGCATGTCCGGCGTCAGCTTCATCCATTTCGCCAGCCAGGCCTTCGCGCGCTCGCGCGCATGGCGCTTGGCGATCTTTTCCTCCGGCGTCTGGTCCGGGCGGAAGTCGAAGGCGCGGCGCGCCATCGGGTATTCCTGCCATTCCACGGGCACGCCGCGTTCCCACAGGGCATAGAAGGCGCGGCCGCCGTTCATGCGGCGCAGTTCGTAGTCGGCGTCGCCGATGAGGTAGAGCATGGGCGTGCTGACCTGCATGATCTCGGGCGCGATGCGGAACAGCTGGTCGGGCTCGGGCGCGTTGGGGTTCTGCATGTGGCCGTAGTAGCTGACGATGGCGGCGAGATCGGCGCCGCGCCTGGCCGCCAGGCGGATCGCGTAGTAGGGGCCGCGCGACAGGCCGACCACGCCGACCGGCTGCTTGCAGGCCTGGGGCAGCGACTTCAGGTAGTCGAGCCCGGCTTCCACGTCCATCTCGGTTTCCGGGTTGTGCGCCGAGGGCCAGCGTTCGATGAAGCGGCCGCTCTGCCAGTCGGGCGCGACGACGAGAAAGCCCTGCTCGGCGAGCTCGCGGACGTGCGCGCGTTCGTCGCCCTCGTAGCCGCGCTTGGCGTGGATGAAGAGCACGGGCGGAAAGGGGCCGGTGCCGGCCGGCGTGGCGACCTCGACCGGCACCTCGGTGCCGTCGGCGGACTTGATCGTGGTCCTGTCGAGGGTGACGCCGTTGGCGCGGGCGGACAGGGCTAGGGCCGATGCTAAGATGGCGGCCGCAATGGCGCGTGCATACATGGCTGTCTCCGGGTTGTCGTCAGGCCTTCATTCTAGGTCGGCCTGCCCGCGCGCACGCCCGGTCAAAACGTACCCGGATGCGGTTGCATGACGGCAGGCGCGCGCTTCGAGGAACCCACCTTGCCGGCCCTGCCGCCGAAAGTGCGGCGCCCCCTCGCCGCGGTCTGGATCTCACTCACCCTGCACGCCGCGGTGATCGCGCTGGTGCAGGTGGTGCCGCCGTCCGCGATCGCGCCGGGTGAAACGGTGATCGAGGCACGCCTGATGCCCTTGCCTGCCCGGCCGTCCGCCGAGGCGAGCAAGCCCGAGCTCGCGGTGCCCGTGCCGCCGGCACCGGAAGCGCCGCGGCCGGCATTGGTGCCCGCGCCGATGCCCGGCGAAACTGCGCTCCCCGCGCCGGCGGCGAAGCCCGTCCAGCCCGAACCGCCGTCCCCGCCTGCGCCGGTCGCCGCGCCTGCACCCACACCGGCGCCCGTGCCCGTGCCCGTTCCCGTGCCGCCGCCTCCCGAGCCGCCCGCACCGCTCGCCACGCTCACCAGTTCGGTCGATCTCAACTACTACAGTGCGCGCGAACTCGACGTGCAGCCGCGCGCGCTGCGCAGGATACAGCCCGACTATCCGCTGGAGGCCGACCGTGCGCACGTTTCCGGCAACGTACGCCTGCTGCTCAGGCTGGAAGCCGACGGCCGCGTGAGCGATGTCGAGGTGGTGAGCGCCACGCCGCCGGATGTGTTCGACGATTCGGCGCGCAAGGCCTTCGCCGCCGCGCGCTTTTCGCCGGCGCTGAAAAGCGGCAAGCCGGTGCGCGCGCGCGTGCTGATCGAAGTGGAATACGACTGGGCCGGGCGGCGGTGAGGCGCACTAATCCCGGGCTTCGGACAGCCCGCGGAGGATCGGGCAGTCTGGCCGATCGTCGCCGCGACAGGCGCGCGTGAGTTCGACCAGCGTGGTGCGCATCTCGGTCAGCGCCGCGATGCGGGCGTCGAGGTCGGCGAGGTGCGCCTCGGCCAGCTGTTTGACGTCGGCGCTGGCACGGCCGGGGTCGTCCCACAGCGACAGCAGCTGCCCGATCTGATCGAGCGGGAAACCCAGGTCGCGCGCGCGGCGGATGAAGCGCAGCAGATGGACGTCGCGTTCGTGATACTGGCGGTAACCGGCCTGCGTGCGGCTGCTTGCACGGACGAGGCCGATGCTTTCGTAGTGGCGGATCATCTTGGCCGACACGCCGCTGGCGCGGGCGGCTTCACCGATGTTCATTGCGTGCCTCCCGCAGGCTTCCAGCGTTTGAGCGTCAGTGCGTTGGTCACCACGCTGACGCTGGAGAACGCCATCGCCGCACCGGCGATCACCGGATTCAGAAAGCCGAACGCCGCGAGCGGAATGCCGACCACGTTGTAGACGAAGGCCCAGAACAGGTTCTGCCGGATCTTGGCGTAGGTGCGCTGCGAGATGTCGATGGCGTCGGCCACCAGCGCCGGGTCGCCGCGCATCAGCGTGACGCCGGCAGTGTGCATGGCGACGTCGCTGCCGCTGCTCATGGCGATGCCGACGTCGGCGGCGGCGAGCGCCGGCGCGTCGTTGACGCCGTCGCCGACCATTGCCACCGTCGTGCCTTCGGCCTTCAGCGCAGCGACCTGCGCCGCCTTGTCGGCTGGCAGCACCTCGGCAAGCACGCGATCGATGCCGAGCGCGTTCGCCGCGGCCTGCGCCGCGCCGCGGTTGTCGCCGGTGAGCATCACGGTGGCGATGCGGCGCGCCTTGAGCCTGGCGACACCCGCGGCGGCGGTCGGCTTCACGGCATCGCCGAACGCCAGCAGGCCGATGGCGCGGCGGTCGCCGGCGCGTGCGAGCCACGACACGCTGCGGCCGGCGGCTTCCTGTTCGGCCGCAGCGGCATCGAGCGCGGCGACGTCGACGCCGTTCTCCTGCATCAGGCGGCGATTGCCGAGCCACCAGCGGTCGCCCTCGACTTCGCCGGCGAGGCCACGCCCCGGGATCGCCTGCACGTCGCGGGCCGGCCGTGCCGGGATCGCGGCGGCCGCCGCTTCGGCGAGCACGGCGCGCGCGAGCGGATGTTCGCTTCCCGCCTGCAGTCCGGCCGCGATGGCGAGCACCTCGGTGCGGTCGCGGCCGTCGGCGACCACGCAGGCGGCGACGTGCGGCGTACCGTCGGTGAGGGTGCCGGTCTTGTCGAACACCACGGTGCCGATCCGGTGCGCGAGCTCGAGCGCTTCGGCGTCCTTGATGAGGACGCCGTGGCGCGCGGCGACGCCGGTGCCGGCCATGATCGCGGTCGGCGTGGCGAGGCCGAGCGCGCACGGGCAGGCGATCACCAGCACGGCGACGGCGTTGAGGATGGCGGTTTCGACGTCGCCGCCCACCGCCCACCAGCCGGCGAAGGTGACGAGCGCGACCGCCATCACCACCGGCACGAACACCGCGCTGACCTGGTCGACCAGACGCTGGATCGGCGCCTTGGCGGCTTGGGCGTTCTCGACCAGGCGGATGATGCGCGCGAGCGTGGTCTCGGTGCCGACGGCCGTGGTGCGGGCGACCAGCACGCCATGGGCGTTGATCGCACCGCCGGTCAACAGGTCGCCCGGCTGCTTGTCGACCGGCAGCGATTCGCCGGTGAGCATGGCCTCGTCGACCTGGCTCGTGCCCTCGACGACTTCCGCGTCGACCGGCACGCGTTCGCCGGGGCGGATCACCACCAGGTCGCCGACGCGTACCGCCTCGATCGGCAGGTCGCGGTCGACACCGTCATGACGCACGCGCGCGGTGGCGGGACGCAGCGCCTGCAGCGCGCGGATCGCCTCGGTGGTCTGGCGCTTGGCGCGCGCCTCCAGCCATTTGCCGAGCAGGACCAGGCTGATCACCACCGCTGCTGCCTCGAAGTACAGGTGTGTCGCGTCGGCACCGACGAGCAGGAGATAGGCGGAGAGGCCGTAGGCCGCGCTGGTGCCGACGGCGACCAGCAGGTCCATGTTGCCGCTGCCGGCCCGCAGCGCTTTCCAGCCGGCGCGATAGAAGCGCGCGCCCAGCCAGAACTGCACCGGCGTGGCCAGCGCCAGTTGCAGCCAGCCCGGCAACATCCAGTGGAGGCCGGCAAGGCTGGCGAGCATTGGCGCGATCAGCGGCAGCGATAGCGCCATCGCCAGCGCGACCGGCCACCAGTCCGGCAACACGCGGGCCGGGGCCACCGGCGCTTCGCCTGACGGCAGGGGCAGCGTCGCACCATAGCCGGCGCGCTCGACCGCCGCGATCAGCGCGGCGGGCGCGGTGCCCTGCGCCAGCTTCACCGTCGCCTGCTCGGTGGCGAGGTTGACGCTCGCCTCGAGCACCCCCGGCACCTTGCCGAGCGCCTTTTCCACGCGCGTCGAGCAGCTCGCGCAGGTCATGCCGCGGATGTCGAGCGCACAGGATTCGGTCGGCACGCTGAAACCGGCCTTTTCGATCGCCTGCTTCACGGCGGCGACATCGGTCTCGCCCGACACCGTCGCGGTCTCGGTGGCCAGGTTCACCGTGGCGTCAGTCACGCCCGGCAGCTGCTTGAGCACCTTTTCAAGGCGCGCCGAGCAGCTGGCGCAGGTCATGCCCTGGATGGCTAGGGATAAGTGGGTCATGCCGGACTCCTGGTCGATGCAATGGCTGCACCGTAGACCTTTCCATGATGGGAGGGTCAAGCGCCTTGTTCAAGTCCCCCGGGCGACGCGAAGGGCAGGGGGAGGGCTGGTCGTCAGCGGCGGACGGCGGTGAGCGGGTAGTCGCGGGGCAGCAGCACCCACAGGCGGCCGCGCTGCTTCATGCGGCCGGCCAGGTCGCCGGCGGCGTCGCCGAAGCCCCAGAAGAAATCCGCGCGCACGCCGCCGCGGATCGCGCCGCCGGTGTCCTGCGCCATCACCAGCCGGTTCATCGGCTGGGTCGAGTTCGGTTGCGTGGTGACGAGGAAGACCGGCGCGCCGAGCGGGATGAAGCGCGGATCGACCGCGATCGAGCGGCCCGCCGTGAGCGGCACGCCGAGCGCACCGAGCGGGCCGGCGAGGCCGTTCGGCAATTCGCGGAAGAACACATAGCTGGGGTTGGCGTCGAGCAGGTCGGGCAGCTTGTCGGGATTCCGTGCGCCCCAGTCCTTGATGCCCTGCATCGACGCCTGGTCGAGTGTGAGCTCGCCGCGCTCGACCAGTAGCCTGCCGATGGACTGGTAGGGATGGCCGTTCTGGTCGGCGTAGCCCACGCGCAGGTGCGAGCCGTCCGGCAGCTCGATGCGGCCCGAGCCCTGGATCTGCAGGAAGAACAGATCGACCGGGTCTTCCGCCCACGCGATGGCCTTGCCGGCGAAGCCCGGCGCCTCGATGTCGCGGCGCGCGGCGTAGGGCACGAGCCTGTTGCCGACCAGCCTGCCGCGCAGGCGCAGGTTCTTCAGTTCCGGATACAGGCCCGCGAGATCGACCGTGACCAGGTCGTCGGGCACCGCGTACAACGGATAGCGCGCCCGCTCGGTACGCACGCGGTCGCCCTTCAGCAGCGGCTCGTAGTAGCCGGTGATCAGGCCCTCGTCGCTGCCGTCGTCCTGCGTGGCCTGCCAGGGCTGGAAGCGCTGTTCGAGGAAGGCGCGCACCGCGGCATCGTCGGGATTGCGCAGGGCCTGGGCGTCGGCGCACACCGCCTGCCAGGCCGGCTGCTTCTGCAGCGCGCTGCAACTTTGCAGCAGCGCAGGCCATGCGGCCGCCAGACTGTCGTCGCCCCACGACGTGACGTTCGGCCACGCCGCAGGCCGCAGCGCAGGCCAGGCTTGCGGTGGCGCTGGTTGCGGCGGCAGCGGCGCAGGCTGGGGGACGGGTTGCGGGACAGGCGTGGGGGCCGGCTGCGGCACGGGCTGCGGCGCCGGCGGCTGCCCGGCGCAGGCCGCCAGCAGGGCGGCCAGCAGCAGCGGACTTGCGCGCTGCCCCGTTGCACGCAAAGATGCGGCAACGCGCGAGGAGAGAGTTACATGGAAAGCCAAGGTCTGGGCTGGTTGATTCTGGAAGCGGGCATTGCGCTGGGTTTGCTGCTGTTCATCGTGTGGTGGACGATGAAGAAGTGAGTGGTAAGCGGTAAGTGGTGAGCGGTGAGCGGCTGGGGGGTACCGCTTGCTGCTTCCCGCTCACCGCTCACCCTCAATGCAATATCCGTGGCATCGACAGGGTGAAGGTCGGGATTTCCGCATCGAACTTGTTGCCGTCTTCCGCCACCATCTGGTAGGTGCCTCGCATGGTGCCCACCGGGGTCGCCATCGCGGTGCCGCTGGTGTACTCGAAGCTCTCGCCCGGACGCAGCAGCGGCTGTTCGCCGACCACGCCGAGGCCCTTCACTTCCTGCACCACGTTTTCGGCGTCGGTGATGACCCAGTGGCGCGAGATGAGCTGCGCCGCCACGGTGCCGACGTTGGCGATGGTGATGGTGTAGGCGAACACATAGCGGTCGGCGGACGGGTCGCTCTGGTCTTCCAGATAGGCGGTGTTGACGCTGATGTCGATGTGGTATTTCTTGCCTTCAGCCACGGCGGTGCTCGAAAGGGTTGGAATGCCCGGAGTGTAACGCAATGCCTTGATGCGCTGGTGGAAAACTCGCAGCCCGTGGAAGGGTCCGGCCTGTTAAAATGCCGGGATTCGAATCCCCATCCTTCCGGAGCTTCCCATGACCTACCGCATCGCCCCGTCCATCCTTTCGGCCGACTTCGCCAAGCTCGGCGAGGAAGTCGACAACGTGCTGAAATCCGGCGCCGACATCGTCCACTTCGACGTCATGGACAACCACTACGTGCCCAACCTCACCATCGGCCCGCTGGTGTGCGAGGCGCTGCGCAAGCACGGTGTCACCGCGCCCATCGACGTGCACCTGATGGTCAAGCCGGTCGACCGCATCATCCCCGACTTCGCCAAGGCGGGCGCGACCTACATCACCTTCCACCCCGAAGCCAGCGAACACATCGACCGCACCATCGGCATGATCCGTGAACTCGGCTGCAAGCCCGGCCTGGTGTTCAACCCCGCCACCCCGCTCGACGTGCTGGAGTACACCCTCGACAAGATCGACATGGTGCTGCTGATGAGCGTGAACCCCGGCTTCGGCGGCCAGAAGTTCATCCCCTACGTGCTCGACAAGGCGCGCGCCGTGCGCAAGATGATCGACGAACGCGGCCTCAACGTGAACATCGAGATCGACGGCGGCGTCGGCCCGGCCAACATCGCCGAAGTCGCTGCCGCAGGTGTGGATACCTTCGTCGCCGGTTCCGCCGTGTTCGGCAAGCGCAGCGACAGCGACCCCAACCGCTACGACAGCATCATCGGCCAGATGCGGGCGGAGCTGGCGAAGGTCTGAATCCGGTAAGCGGTGAGCAGTAAGCGGCGAGCGGAAGAACCCGCGACCGCACCGCCACCGCTTACTGCTTACCGCTTACCGCTCACCAAAATGAAAAGCTTCCCCCTCCCCATCAAGGCCGTCGTCATCGACCTCGACGGCACGCTCATCGATACCGCGCCGGACCTGGCCTATGCCGCCGAGCTGATGATGGCCGACCTGGGCATGCCCTGCCCGAGTGCGGACACCATCGCCACCTACATCGGCAACGGCGTGTCGCGCCTGGTCAAGCGCGTGCTCACCGGCGACATGGACGCCGAGCCGGATGCCGCGCTGTTCGAACGCGCGATCTCGCTCTACCAGAAGCATTACGGCGAACACGTCTCGCGCGCCTCGCGGCCCTTCGGCGGCGTGGTCGAGGGCCTGCAGGCCTTCAAGGCCATGGGCGTGCACGTGGCCTGCATCACCAACAAGGCGGCGCAGTTCACCCATCCGCTGCTGAAGGACACCGGGCTGTTCGACTTCTTCGAGCTGATCCTGTCCGGCGATTCGCTGCCCAAACGCAAGCCCGATCCGCTGCCGCTGCTGCACGCCTGCGAAAAATTCGGCATCGCGCCGGCCGAGCTGCTGCTGATCGGCGATTCGCTCAACGACACCCAGGCCGCACGCGCCGCCGGTTCGGCCGTGTTCTGCGTGCCCTACGGCTACAACCGCGGCCGTCCGGTGGCCGAACTTGATCTCGACGCCGTGGTGCCGACGCTGGCCGACGCGGCGAAGATGGTGACGAAGGCAGGCTGATCATGGAGCACGCCGTGAACGACAGGCGATGGTGAAAGCGGAACGCGCCGCCCCGTTTCGCCCTGTCATTCACTTTTTCACGGACCTGCCATGACCGAACAAGAATTCTTCGACCTCGCCCGCCAGGGCTACAACCGCATCCCGCTGGTGCGGGAACTGCCCGGCGACCTGGAGACCCCGCTCTCCGTCTATCTGAAACTGGCCAACGCGCCCTACACCTACCTGCTCGAATCGGTGGTGGGCGGCGAGCGTTTCGGCCGCTATTCCTTCATCGGCCTGCCGGCGCGCACCGTGATCCGCGTGCGCAACCATGTGCTCACGGTGGAAACCGACGGCCAGGTGGTCGAGGAACACAACCTCGACGACCCGCTGGCCTTCATCGCCGACTACCAGGCGCGCTTCAAGGCCGCGCCGGTGGCGGGGCTGCCGCGCTTCACCGGCGGGCTCGCCGGCTACTTCGGCTACGACACCATCCGCTACATCGAGAAGCGGCTCGCCGCCACGCGCAAGCCCGACGCGATCCACACGCCGGATATCCTGCTCATGCTGACCGAGGAGCTGGCGGTGTTCGACAACCTTGCCGGCAAGCTCTACCTCATCACCCATGCCGATCCCATGCAGCCGGACGCCTACGCCGGCGCCTGCCTGCGTCTCCGTGCGCTCGCCGCGCAGCTCGAGCAGGCGGTGAGCCTGCCGCCCGAGCCGCAGCTCGCCGCGGCCGACCCGGTGTCCGAATTCGGCGAAGCCGAGTTCAAGGCCGCGGTGCAGAAGGCCAAGGACTACATCGGTGCAGGCGACATCATGCAGGTGGTGCTCTCGCAGCGCATGGCGCGGCCTTTCGGCGCGAGCCCGCTGTCGCTGTACCGCGCGCTGCGCAGCCTGAACCCCTCGCCCTACATGTTCTATTACGACTTCGGCGGCTTCCACGTCGTCGGCTCGTCGCCGGAAATCCTGGTGCGGCTCGAAGGCGAAACCGTCACGCTCAGGCCGATTGCCGGCACCCGCCCGCGCGGCCTCACGCGCGAGGACGACCAGCGCCTGGCCGAGGAACTGCTGGCGGATCCCAAGGAATGCGCCGAGCACCTGCAGCTGCTCGACCTGGGCCGCAACGACACCGGCCGCGTCGCCGTCACCGGCAGCGTCAAGGTCACCGAGAACATGACCATCGAGCGCTACTCGCACGTCATGCACATCGTCTCCAACGTCGAGGGCAGGCTGAAGCCGAACCTGTCGGCCATCGATGTGCTGCGCGCGAGCTTCCCCGCCGGCACCGTGTCCGGCGCACCCAAGGTGCGCGCCATGGAAATCATCGACGAGCTCGAACCCAGCAAGCGCGGCGTCTACGCCGGCGCGGTAGGCTACCTGGGCTTTACCGGCGACATGGACCTGGCCATCGCCATCCGCACCGCCGTGGTGAAGGACGGCATGCTGTTCGTACAGGCAGGGGCCGGCATCGTCGCCGACTCGGTGCCCGAAAGCGAATGGGTCGAGACACAGAACAAGGCACGTGCGATTGTGCGGGCGGCGGAGATGTTGCAGGCCTGAACAGGCTTGCATGAAAAAAAGCGCGGGAGCGTTGCGCCCCCTCGCTTGTTGCCAGGTCATTACATTGTGAAAGATACGCCAATCGCCAGCACGTTCACGCCGCCGGTGAGCAGATCGTAAGCGTTGTCGTCGTAGTAGTCGTAAAGATAGTTCACGCGTAGCGTCGTTGTGGGCGTCAGGCTGTAGTCGGCGGCAAGCGAGATCGAATGCAGCGTGTTGTCGATGCGTGCGTCGACCCCGCCTGTCGCAGCTTCCAGTGCGGCCAACGCCTCGCCGCTGGCGGTATCCCCCTTGTTCGATGAGAACGTGTAATTGCCGCTCAGTTTGAGCTTTTCGCTGCGCTGCCAATCGGCACCGAGCGTGATGCCGTAGGTGTTGACCTTGTAGTTGGACAGTCCCGAAGACAGGAACGTCAGGCTCGGGCTGTTGGCAAAACGGGCGTTGTCGCTGGAAAAGAAATAGCTCTCGAAATCGTTCTGGGCCCAGAACAGCGTCAACGACGTGGAGAGGCTTTCGCGCGGCATTGCATTGAGGCTGAGGCCGGCTGAGTGGAACGTGTTGTCCACGTCCTGGCTGACCGTGCTGCCCCCGGTGCCGACATAACTCAGGTCGCCGTTCTGGCGGTGCTTGTAATCGTAATACCCGCTGGCCATCCAGCCGCCCGGGGATGCGTAGCTGAGCATGGTCTTGAGTTTGACGGCCGTTTCAGGCTCGGTGACCAGCCCGACTTTGTCCGACCAGAGGTATGAAGGGTTCAATCGGAGGGTGACGCCAGTGGCCGGGTGCGCCGTCCACTTCACGTAGACCTCGTCGGACAGGCTGTCTTCGCGATACAGGATTCGCTCGGGCGGGATCCCTTCGCCGGCGAGGCGGTAGCTCAGGTCGCGTGACATGTCGATGCGCTGCCAGCCCGAGGTCACGGTCGAACGCAGCAGGCCGGGGCGCCAGGTGGCGGACAGGCCGTAATCCATCGATTCGATGCTGTTGATCCGTGGACCCCGCATGCGGGGGTTGTTGCCTTCGTCGTTGCTGATCACATGGCCGACCGGAAAGGACGAGTCGTTTTCCCGCTTGTGGTATTTGATGTGGCCTTCCAGGCCGAGTGTCGCGGACAAATGGGTGAGCCCGGTGAGGTATGCGCTCTGGCTGTTGATCTCCCCGTTATCGTACGGGTCGACCTGTCCGCCGTGCGGGGTCGTGAAGCGTTCGGGGAAGTTGTCCTGCTGGAGTTGGGCGTGACTGTAGCCAGCGGCCAGGACGGTGCGCTCGCCGTATTGCCTGCTCAGTCTCAGTCCGTGTGTGACGAGACTCGTGTCCGGGACGAAGTAGAACGGTGACAGATCCTGGCGGCTGTCCCCGGTGGTGCCCAGGAAATCGTTCCGGATCAGGTCGGGGGCCTGATTGGTGAATTTCTCCAGTGAAACTTCATAGGCCGCTGAAAACAAGCCGCGCGGCGAGGCGCTGAGCGTGAAGCCGAGCCTGTTCATGCGTTCGTCGACTGCGAGGTTGATGCCGCGCCATGAATCGACGGTGGCGGGCGGGCCGCCACCGGCCATCACGATCGAGGTGGCAAGCTGATTGCCGTCGCGCTTGTAGCCGGAGTAATCCACTGCGAGACTGACAGGACTGCCGAACAACGCGGGCTTCATCTTGAACCCTGCACTGTAGGTGGTGCGGTCGATCCGGTACTCGGTCGTCCCCGTGTTGTCGGTGAAGGGCAGGTTCCCCGGCGGATAGATGGTTCCGACGCCGCCCGGGAATGGTGCAACGCCTGCGCCGGCCACCACCGCCGGACTGAACAGGTAGTCGATGCCGCCGGTCGCCGAACGATAGTGCGAGTAGGCACCCGAGAATGTGATTTCGTCGTCGTCGAAGCGGGCCTTGCCGCGGTGGTTGTGCTGGCCGAACCCCTCGCGTTCGAGTGTGAAGACGTCGCGCTCGCCGTTGCTGATGTTCAGGCGCAGATCAAGGTCGGCGTCGACACCGGAGCGCCGGTCGCCTGCCAGGCCGTCCCGGTAGTCATAGCGCTCCAGATAATGCGGCAGGGTATCGTCGACGCCATCGAAATAATCAAACACGAACAGACGCGGGGTAACCTCGCTCTCGACGAACATGCCGTTCGCGGGTTTGCTGTCCAGGCCATTGGTGTCGGCGGCAGCGGCCGACGGCACGGCTTTTTCCGCCGCCGGCGCGGACGCTGCGGGGGCAGCAACGTTGTCCCCGGCGGACGGGGAGGCTGCTACGGGGGCGGCGGCCGGCGTCGCTGCGGGTGTGGAGCCCGGCGCCTGAGCGACTACGGGGGCCACGGGGGCCACGGTCGCCGGGGCGGGGGCGTATTCCACCCACACCGGACTCACATCGGCAGCCTGGAGCGAAGCGGCCAGAAGCGTGAGCTGAGGCAGTATCAACAGAGCAGAAGTCTTGGCGTGTTTCATTATTTGCCTCCGCCCATCAGTGCTTGAGGTTTGGATCAATGTGGCTGCCGTGAATGGCGCCATGGCAACCGGTGCAGTTGCGCAGGGCCACGCCCGATTGTTTGCCGGCCACAAGCGGATGGGTGGTCAGCGCCATCGAGTGGCACTGCATGCATTGCATCGGCTGGGAAAGATTGAGCAAGCGGCGGTTGGGCGTGCCATGGGGGTCATGGCAGATGCCGCAATCCTCGACGACCGGTGCATGCTCGAATACCTTGGGACCGCGGATGGCCTGGTGGCAGGCGTAGCACTGGTCGTTCTTGCTGATCAGGCTGGTCTGTTTGCCATTGTGCGGATCGTGGCAACTCACGCAGGACAGCGCGCCCTCCTTGACCGGATGGTGCGAGGGCATGTTGAGTCTGGCGGCAATATCCTGGTGGCAATCCATGCAGACAGCCGACGATCTGTCGGTTTTCCATAATGCAGAACCGACCTGGGACGGCTGCTTCGGCGAATGGATGCCGTGGCAGTTGCGGCATTCCACCTGCGCCTGCTTGTGCGCGGAGAACGTCCAGTTCATGCGCTTGTGGTCGTTGTCCTTGTGGCAGGCCATGCACTTTTCCGCGGTGGGAAACTTGACGTACTTGCCCCCCTCGGTCAGATGTTTGGGATTGGTCAGGGTATGGCAGGCGGCGCAGTCGCTGTGATATGCGTTGACCTTGTGATTTTTGTAGGCGACGTGGCAAGTCTCGCAGACGGCGTTCCCGTCGGCTTCGGGGGCCTGCGCTAGCGTTGGCGCGGGCACAAGGCACAGTCCTGCCCATACGGCCAGAACGACCATAAATGAACGCATCAATTTTCCCTTTCCCTGCTGTTTCTCTTGGGCCGCACCTGGCTGGCCAAATCTGTTATTGGTATTGACGGGGCGACATATCGGAAATGGCGTCATGCCACACGCCCGATTTTCGTCAACGTTAAAAAAACGTTATTTCCAATTGTCCAGGAGCTGGAATTCCGCGACAACGATCAAACGCGTTCTTCGAGCAAAATTCTTCCAGAAAAGGTAGAAAAGCCACATTTACGAAAAGATGGGCGCCGAAGCGCCCATCGCGGTCTTTTTCAGGAAACAGATGATCAGTTGTCGTGGGCGTAAAGAATCGCCTCGCGTGTGTCATCCGCCATTGTTGCGATTGCCGCGTCATCACCCAGATCCAGGCCGAGGATCACTTCCATCGAGCCCACGGTGCCGGCGGTGATCGCGACCGTCTTGTCGGCCGCGCTGGCCAGCAACACTGCGACAAATTCGTCCTGGCTCATGCTGGGAGCGAAGATCTGATTGGTCGTGCCGTCGCTGGTAACGTAGTTGCCGTCGATCACGCCATCGGACAGGTAGTCCTTGAGTAAGGCGAGGTTGGCGATCGGCGAATCGACGCGCAGGCCGTCGGCCACGATTTGCGCAATCGCGGCGCTCAGAGTGGGCGCCTCATAAATCGAGGTGCCGTCTGCGCTGACTATCGTCTTGAGGCTTGCCAAGGCCTCGATCAGCTGTTTGTCGAGCAGCTTGCTCGGCGCACGCGCAACGTTCAGGCGGCCAAGTTCAACTTCGCTGCCATCCGGATTCTTCGGTAGGCCTTCCTGCGCCCACTGGGGTTTGCCGCCTTGACTGCCGGTGCCGGCACCGCCACTGTAACGCGGGCCTTTGGCGTCGTTCGGCTCGCTATTGATGCCGCCTGGGCCGGGGGAGGAAGCGCCACCCTTCTGCTTGCTGTCCTGATAGGACCCCTGGCCATGGACGCCACTGCCCATTTTGCCTTTGCCACCTTCTTCCTCTTCGGTGACGACGGCCTCGACCGACTTGCTCGCGCCGCCGGAAGCGCCTTCATGGCTGCTTCCGGAACCCTTCTTCTGACCGGCGCTCTCTGCACCGCCTTTGCCGCTGGTTCCGCTTCCGCCATGTCCATCTTCCGCTGCCTGTGCAGAAGTCAGCAACGGGTTGGCAGCGTCAACAAAAGCTGCATCGATCGCCAAAGGTGCGGCAATCAGCGTGAAAATTGAAACACTGCCAGCAATGAGCAGTTTTTTAAGGTTTGGATGAGTTGCTTTCATTATTGTGCTCCGGTTAACTAGGGTTGCCGCTCAACTTTGCCATTTCTACAATCGGCAATTGATTTTTACATGCAGGCTGGCAAAAATTCATTGAGATTTCTCAATCTGCAAATCAAAATTGCACACGCTGTCGACGGTGGGCGATGCGGCGGCGGTTCCGCTTCAGCGTTTGCGTTGGGCAAAGCCCGCGCTCACGAAGAAGAGGTTCCGGTCATATTCAAACGAGGCGATGGTGGCATCGCGGCTGATGTGCCGATAGCCGCCAGAGAGAAACAGGTTTTTGCTGAAATAGAACCGTGCCCCGATGGCGGCGGCATATTCATCAAGTTCGAGGCTGACCCCCTGGTAGTCCGAATTGCTGTATGAAAGCCTGGCGTTCAGGGAGAGGCGGTCGGTCAGGTCGTGTTCGAGGCTGCCGCTGAGCGTGGTGTCGAGATGGCTGGATGCAGCCACACTGGAAGCGTCGACAAAGGTGGTTTCGTTGACCGCACGGTCGAGTCCTGCGGTGAGACGCGTCGTCGCAGTCGGTTTCCATTTCAGGTTCGCACCGAAATACAAGGCGGACACGTCCTTGAGAGCGACGTTGTCGTAATCCTGCGTCAGGTGGCCTGCGAAGCCCTCGGCCTCGAATTGCGTGCTCTGGATGAGGCGCACGCCAAGCCCCAGCCTGTAGCCTTCGGAATCGCGACCGGTCGTGTTGTCGTTGTATTCGCGTGTGTCGGTTGCGGCCTGGAAGAATATTTCACGATGGGGGGTCAACTGATAGCTGAACCGGGTGCCAATCGAGTATTGCCGACGATCGCGCTGGTCGACGTCGAAAGTGGGCGAACTGCCCTGGTCGAAATCCAGTTGTTCGAAGACGGCGCCGAGCCGGATGGTGAAAGGTGCAAGGGCATGGGCGAAGCCCAGGTGCGCCCGTGTCGTCTGGTAGGTCGTGGGCTCGGTTGCGCTCGATGCGGAGTCGGGTGAGGCACGATCTTCGTGATCCTTGCTTATGAGCAGACCGCCCAGTGCGTGCGATTTGGCAGACAGGTCGTAACGGCCGTCCGCTCCCGCCCACCAGTCGACCACGTCTTCACTGTCGTGATCGTTGTAGTAGTCCGCCGTGACACCGGCATCGAGGCCGAGACGGTGACGGGTCCAGTTGGAGGCGGCCTTGATCGAAGCCTCCACGCTGGTGATGGTGTCATTCCGTTCACCGGTGGACGTGCCGTAGATGTTGTCATCCCAGGTTTCGGTGACGCTGGCGCTGGGGGTCACCTGCAACCCTGCGGTCCTGACGTCGGCTGCGGGCGGCGTCGCAGCGGCGTCCGCAGCATTCGCACCGGCGGCGGCGAGGCCCAGGCTCAGGCCCAGCGCAAGTGCCAGGCGCGTGCGCGCATCGATTGCGCAAGGCTGGGCAGGGCGAATTTCGTCGTGCAGATGCGGCATCGGAGAGGTCCCGTCAATAACCTTATTGTTAATACTGGGTTAAGGATTGTATCGAAATGGTGACGGACGGCCCTTGATATTGATCAATGGCGGACCCTAATTGTCGGCGAGCAGCTTTAATGCAACAGTGTCGCGGATGGTGATGCGACCGTGCACTTCGCTGATGAGCCCTGTGCGCTTGAACTCTGCCATCAGGCGGCTGGCGGTTTCGGTGGTGATGCCGAGCGTCTGCGCAATATCGTGGCGTGCCGGGCTGTTCCAGACCTCGGCCAGCCCGTCGCTGAAATATTTGAGTATGAAATGGGCAAGGCGGGAGGCGGCCTTGCCGGTAGCCAGTTCGGTAATCATGCTCTCGGCTTCGTCGACGCTTTTCTGCCAGCGGGCCATGAGCTGCCTGCGGAAAAACGGGCTGTGCGAATCCAGGGCCTGGAGCACATCCAGCCTGAGATAGCAAAGCTCGATCGGGGTGATGGCGATGGCGGTATGCCGGTAGGGCTCGTTGAGAAGGATTTCCAGCCCGATGAAATCCGACCTGCTGATCAGGCGGACGATGCGGTCGTCGCCGTTGGGCATGGCCTTGGTGAGCTTGAGCAGCCCGCGCCGGATCGTATACGCATGGTTTCCGGCCGTGGCTTCGTCGTAGAGGCGCGTCCCGGCTTCCAGATGCCGCGTATGGACCGGCTGCAGTCCATGATCGATATTTCCCTTGCTGAGCGCGGAAGACTGGGTGGATTGCCAGACGTCGCATCCGACACAGTCGGCCCGGGTGGTGCATCCTGCCAGATCCGCAATCGGGGTTGTTGTTTTATTCATTGTGATTCTCTAAATGATCGGCTCCCGTTTTTAGATTACCGCAAGTCGCGGAAAAATCGCTTACCAAAATGTGTGTTGCCTTTTCGTAAAAAAAGTAATAAAAGAAGATAAGGATGTCTTTTGTGGTGCGGTCGCAATAAGGCAATAAGGAAGTCGCGGGGGCATGTGTCCTCCCGGCGTTAAGGGAAACAGGGGAGATTGTCATGAGCCGGGCTTGGTACGGGGCGCGCGTCGCAGCACAGGCGTGCGGCAAGGTGGGCTTCGTTGTTCTGGGGGCGCTGGTTTCCGTGGCCGCCTTTGCAAACACCGCCGACCACGCCAAATTTCTCCAGTTGCAGCAGGCGTTCAAATCGGGCCCGGACGTGACGCGCGCGTGCCTGGGCTGTCACACCGAAGCGGCGAAGCAGGTGATGAAGACCAAGCACTGGACGTGGGAAGCGGTGAGCCCCGCGACCAGCCAGAAGCTGGGCAAGAAGACGCTGCTCAACAATTTCTGCATCGCCATCCCGTCCAACCAGCCCTACTGCACCTCATGTCATGTGGGCTACGGCTGGAAGGACAATTCGTTCGACTTCACGGCCGAAGAGAACGTGGACTGTCTCGCCTGCCACGACACGACCGGCACCTACCGCAAGCCCTCGGGGCTGGCAGGGCACCCTGTCTATCACGAGATGGAATTCCCGCCCGGTTCGGGCGAAATCCTGCGCCCCGTCGATCTGCAGAAAGTCGCCCAGAAGATCGGGCGCACCAGCCGCTATACCTGCATTGCCTGCCACTCGTATGGCGGCGGCGGCGATGGGGTCAAGCACGGCGACATGGACTCCTCGCTCGAAGCGCCCGAGGCCGGTGTCGATGTGCACATGGATGCGGTCGGCCTCGATTTCAGCTGCGCGACCTGTCATGCGACGACCGGCCACGATGTGCCGGGCAGCCGCTACACGCCCACGGCGATGGATCGGGGCGGCCCGCTGCTGCGTGGCATGCCGCAGAAGCGCAACCCCGCAACCTGCGAGGCCTGTCACGGCAGCCGGCCGCACACGCCCGAATCGCTGGCGCGCATGAAACCCCTGCCGGGGTTCACGCCGGTCTCGATGGCGGCGATGGTGAACCGGCATGGCGACAAGCTCGCGTGTCAGTCCTGTCATATTCCTGCGATGGCACGCGGCGGCGTCGCGACCAAGTTGGTGTGGGACTGGTCGGCCGCCGGGCGCAAGGGCCCGGACGGCAAGCCGCTGGTCGAGAAGGACGCCGCCGGCCACACGGTCTACGACGCCAAGAAAGGTGCGTTCGTCCTCGGCGAGAACGTCGTGCCCGACTACGTCTGGTTCAACGGCGAAGTGACCTACACGCTGCTCGCCGACAAGGTCGACCGCCAGGCCGGCGATACGCCGATCAACCGCTTCGGCGGCGGTCCCGACGATGGCAAATCGCGAATCTGGCCGGTCAAGCGCTTCCGTGGCGTGCAGCCGTACGACCCGGTCAACCGCACGCTGGTGGTGCCCCATGTCTACGGCACCGATGCAGCAGCGTATGGCGTCAGCTTCGATTGGGAGAAGGCGGCCGCGGCGGGCATGGCCGCCGCCGGCGCGCCGTTCTCCGGCAAGGTCGCGTTCATCGGAACGGAGATGCTGTGGCCGCTCAACCATATGGTCGCACCGCGTGACGGCACGCTTGCCTGCAAGGAATGCCACGCCAGGAACGGCAGCCTGGCGGAAGGGCGGATGAAGAACGTGCCGGGGCTCAAGAAGGGCCCATTGTTCCGGCTGGAGCCTTGAGTCGCCGGTGCTTGGCGATCGCTAACGAAAGGAGAACAAGAATGAAACTGCACACACTGCTGCTTGCAAGCCTTGCCGCCAGCGTCCTCGGCGCACCGCTCGCGGCCCGCGCCTACGAAGGCGACTGGAAACGCGGCCAAGTCTATTACCGCATGGTCTGTACCGATTGCCACAAGAGCAAGCCCTGCGGCGCCATCGGCCCGAACACCCGGACGCGCGCCGAATGGGCGGCCTACCTGCAGGCCGACAAGCACGCCAAGGGCGCGGACAGCGTCAGCTTCTATCTTGGCAAGTCCTACCGTGCCGGCATCGCCGCCAGCAACAAGGCGGCAGCCAAGTTTGCCGAGGTTCCGGAACAGGAACTCCACGAGGACCTGAAGGCGTTCGTGACGCGCAGCGCCAAGGACGGCGATGCGCCGTCGGGGTGCCGCTGAGCGCCGGCAGGTCGGCCCGCATTCCGGCCGGGGGAAACCGCGATGAAACCTTCCGTGTTCGAATCGAGCGGCCTCAAGGCCGACTATGAACGTGTGCTCGTCGAGCCCTGGTCGCCGTATGTCGGGGCGCTGTTGCTGCTCTTCGCCCTGCTCGCGTTGATGCTCTCGGGCGAATTCTGGGGCGTCTTTGGCGGGATCAGGCTGTGGGGCGACTGGTTCAACCGGGCCATCGGACTCGGCGAAGTTCTGGACTTGCCAGAGCAGCTCGACTCGCCGCTGATGCATCGCATTTCGCTCAGCGACATCACGCTGGTGCTCGGCGCCTTCAGCGCCGCGCTGCTGTCGAGGCAGTTCCGCTTCAATCGCCCCCCGCTGCTCGAATTCATCTGGGGCGCACTCGGCGGCAGTCTGATGGGGGTCGGCGCGGTGCTCGCGGGGGGCTGCACGGTCGGCGGATTTTTCATGCCCACGCTCCACGCGTCGCCCTCCGGCCCCGTGATGCTGGCGGGCCTGATGCTCGGTGCCGTAATCGGCCTGAAGCTCCTGATGTGGACACTCGAACACGTCACCTGGGGCATGCAGGCGCCGCCGGCTCGTGTCGTGCCGCCAAGGGTGCTGGCGTTGTATCCGTGGCTCGGGCTTGCCGTCATCGCTGGCGTCGCGCTGTGGGCGGTGCGCTGGCATGGCGCGGCGGACGAGAAAATTGCTTCGCGCGCAATCCTCGTCCTCGCGGGCTTCCTCATCGGTTTCGTCATGCACCGTTCGCGCTTCTGCGTTGCGCGTGCCGTCCGCGAGCCCTTCATGACCGCCGAAGGCGACATGACCAAGGCGGTCATCCTGGCGCTGGCCCTCGGCATTCCGCTCGCATCGCTGGTATTCCAGGCAAAGCTGCTCGACCCCTACGTCGCCATCCCGCCGCGCTTCTGGCTCGGTTCGCTGGCCGGCGGCGTCGTGTTCGGGGTGGGCATGGTATTCGCCGGCGGCTGTGGCACGGGTTCGCTGTGGCGCATGGGCGAAGGCCACCTCAAGCTCTGGGTGGCGGTGTTCTTCTTTGCCTGGACCGGCTCCATCGCCAGCGCCCTATTCCACAAGGCCGGCTGGAGTGTTGCGGAAATGAACCTCGACATGCTCGAAGAAAGTCCACTCGGGATCCAGGCATTCTTTCCCGTCATGCTGGACGGCTGGGGCTGGACCTATCTGATCACCGGGGCATTCCTGCTGGTGTGGTATCTGCTGGTGCGCTACAACGAGTCGAGCGAGAAATTCACCGTCGTCTAGTACGGTGCGGGCCGAGGGTCGGGCTTGTATCGCGACCGCATGCGGCGGTGCGCGCAGGGTGCGCTGGAATTGCGCAGGCCGCACGATCCCTGTCCGGGAAATCGCAGGCGGTAACGTCGCCAGTGCCCGCTCGCGGCAGCCGTCTGTCGTGTGGTCGTTCACCAGGGCATCGCCAGCATGTACGCCTACATGCCCGTCGAGCCAGCGAAGCGAAAGCCGCGCTTTTTCGGGAAACTGAACCACGACGGCCCGGCCTGCGTGCCTTACTGCGTCAAAAGTTCGAATCGCGCGCGCTACCCAGGCCTGCAATAGGCCTGTAGGCTTGCTGTTTTCCGATACCGCCGCCGACTAGCCATGGACGATGCCTTCCTCCACGCCACCCTGTTCAACCTGGGGCTCAATGCGCTGCATGCCCTGGTCGCCCTGATCATCGGCATCTTCGGCCTGAAGTTCATCGACCGGCACCTGCTGCGCAATCTGGACATCGAGCTCGAACTGCAGAAGGGCAACCTGGCGGTGGCGATCTTCGCCTCGGCCATCCTGCTGTTCGTCGGCCTCGTCCTCGCCTTCGGCCTGCGTGGCTAGACGGAAATCCGCCGCGGCCGATGTGTGGGTGGCGGGGCTGCTGGCCGCGGCCGTGGCGCTGGTGCGCGTATTCGGCACGCCCGACGAACCCGAACCCGCCGTCCGCATGCCGCTGCCCGTTGTCCAGCCCGTCCCGCAGCCGGCGAGCGACAAGGCGGGCATCACGCTGGCCTCCGGCCAGTTCGTCGCCGAATCCGGGCTCGTCGCCGGCATTCCGGATAACCGGCGCGACGGCACGCTGCACGTCCGCTACAACGGCCTCGACCTGACGCCGCTGGCGCCCGCCCTCGACGGCCGCCTCCATTTCGTCAATGTCTATCTGGTGGGCTACGTGCCTGACGCCGGCGTGGCTCCCTGGGTGCCGCTCTATACGCTGGCCAGCCGCAAGGTCTACCAGACCGACCGCGATCAATATGGTTACGACGAACGCTGGCAGACCTCGTACGAGGCCATGCACAACGAACGCGGCGATTGCGAAGATCACGCCCTGGCGCTGGCCGACTGGCTCATCGGCCTCGGCATGGATGCGCGCGTGGTGCTGGGCACCGTCCGCGGCGAGGGGCATGCGTGGGTGGTGGTGCGCGAAGGCGAACGCGTCTTCCTGCTCGAATCGACCGACAAGCGCCGCGTCCGCCGCTGGGCCTATCCGCTGGCCGAACTGCATCCCGAATACCGGCCGGGCGACATGTTCAACCGGCGCGACTGGTGGCTCAACGACGGCAGCGCGACGACGGATTATCTGGGGCGCCACTGGCGCCGCCTGTCCGCCTACGGCACCGGCCGCTGATCCGGCAGGCCGGTCCGGCCGGCGAGCCGGGCCCGCTGTGCGCGGGCGTTTTCATGCTTCCGGCGCCAGGCCGAAGGTCTCCGCCAGCAGCGCCGGCAGTTCGTCTTCCGTCACGTGGCGCGTCGTCGTCGTGCCGTGCGCGATCGTCTTCAGGCGGTTGTCGAAGAGGATCACGCGGCCTTCCGGCGTCTGCCGCATGACGACGCGGTGTTTCGTGAAGAGCGTGTCCGGATGGGTCGAATTGAGCCAGTTGGCCGGCAGGAAATCGACCCACTCGTGGTGCCCCAGGTCGAAGCTGTACTGGTTGGCCCAGGCGCCGTCGACGCGGGCACGCAGCACGTATTCGTGCGCGCCATCCGGCAGCAGTTCGAACACATCGCCGTCCTGCACGACTTCGCCGCGCCCGGCGAAGCGGATCGGCGCGCGCAGGCCGTAGCTGCCGAAGCCGACGTCGCACAGCCAGTCCTCGCCGTCGAGCTTCGCCAGGATCGCCATGTGGGTGCGCGGCCGGCGCGCGTGGTAGGTCATCGGCCGGCAGCCGACGAAGCGGTAGTCGACGCCGAGCGCGGCCAGCGCCATCGCGAACAGGCCGTTGACCTCGTAGCAGTAGCCGCCGCGCCGGCGGTGCACGATCTTCTCCACGATGTCCTCGGGCACCAGCGAGATTACCTTGCCGGCGCGCACGTCCAGGTTCTCGAAAGGCACGCTGTACAGGTGCTGGCGCATGATCCCGCGCACGCTGGCGAGGTCGGCCCGCGCGTCGCCGCGGTAGGCGATGCGGTCGAGGTAGCGCGGCAGGTCGAAGTTTTCGGCGTGCATGCGGGTCAGCGACTGCGCGTCAGGTCGGCGTAGCGGAAGCAGTCCGTCGTGTGGTCGTTCACCAGGCCCATCGCCTGCATATGCGCGTAGACGATGGTCGAACCCACGAACTTGAAGCCGCGTTTCTTCAGGTCCTTGCTGATCGCGTCCGACAGCGGCGTGCTGGCCGGCACCTGGCTCAAATTCTGCGGCGCATTCACGATGGGCCGGCCGTCGACGAACTTCCAGAAATACGCATCCAGCCCGCCGCCCGCGTCGCGCAGCGCCAGCGTCGCGCGCGCGTTGGTGATGGTGGATTCGATCTTCAGCCGGTTGCGCACGATGCCCGCGTCCGCCATCAGCCGCGCCACGTCGGTCTCGGTGTAGCGCGCGATGCGCTCGGCGTCGAAGTCGTGGAAGGCGCGCCGGTAGTTCGCGCGCTTTTTCAGGATGGTGAACCACGACAGCCCGGCCTGCGCGCCTTCCAGCGTCAGCAGTTCGAACAGCGCGCGCTCGTCGTGCAGGGGCACGCCCCATTCCTCATCGTGGTAGGCGCGGTAAAGCGGGTCGGGGCTGCACCAGGCGCAGCGGACGGGGGCGGACATGGGATGGACGGGCAGGGGGAGACAGGTCGTCCTAGTCTGTCACAAAAGCTGCCAGGCTGTCCTGTTCCCGCAGGGCCCAGCGGGCAGGGCGTCCCGTGCCCGCAAGGGGGCGGACGCGTTGCGACCCATGCATTCCCGACTATATTAGATATAGACATCCTAATAGTCTAAATATGCCGGGCGGCAGGGGCACGCCCGGGCAGGGCACCGATCCGCACCCGCACGTTCCTCGATTGGCGCGTGACAGCCGTTTCAAGGGGGATCGCCATGCATGACGACGACAAGATGGGCGCGCGCCACCTTCAATCCGCGCAGGCTGCCGCCAGCCACCCCGGTTCCAGAACCCTGCCGTTGCGACTGCGGCCGTTGGTCGCGGCGCTGATCCTGGCCTTGCATGGCGGCTTCGCCGCCTACGCGCCCGCGCTCGGCGGTGCCGCGCTGGCGGCGATCGCCATGACCGCCGCCGACGCGCAGGCGCAGGTCAACGCGGGCTGCACCGGCAGCCCCGTCGCGAATTGCACGGACGTCACGGCCAGCGGCATCCGCTACCCCAGCGGCGTCAGCAGCGTGAACGTCGGCGACGGCGTCGCCGGCACGACGGACGTCATCGCGGGGACAACGGGGATCGAGCTTTCGCGTAGCGGCGTGAGCGGCGCGGTCGCGCCCGACGCGAGCTTCGCGACCATCCCGTGGGACACCGACGGCGATCCCGACACCGCCCTGGTCGACGTGGTATCGCAGGACGGCAGCACGCCGTATCAGTTGGACGGCGACTACATCACGGTCAAGACCTACGACGGCAACGGCGACCCCGCCACCTTCGGCATCGGCACGGCCACCTACACCGGGCTGCAGCTGGTCCAGCACCTGGCCGCCAATTCGTCGGATGCGGGCGCCGCACTCAGCGGCAGTCTCACGGTCAACAACAACGCCGGCGGCGTGGGCGCGCCCTTCCGCACGACCAACGCGCCCGGCATCGTCGCCAGTTCGACCGGCGGCGACGGCGGCAGCGGCGGCTGCTATACCGTGCTGTTCTGGTCGTGGTGCGACGACGCCTATCGCGGCGGCGACGCCGGTTCGGTCGCCATCAACAACGATGCGCTGATCACCGTGCTGGGCACGGCCGAAGGCAAGCACGGCATCAGTGCCGTCAGCCAGGGCGGCAACGGCGGCAACGGCGGCGGCTGGTTCGGCCTGTTCGGCTCGAATGCCGGCGCGGGCGGCGACGGCGGCAACGGCGCGCTGGTGTCGGTCATGCTCGGCGCGCATTCCGACATCACGACCACCGGCGCGAAGAGCCACGGCGTGTTCGCCCAGAGCCGCGGCGGCAACGGCGGCGCCGGCGGCGATCCCAGCGGCCTGGTGGCGCTCGGCACCAACGGCGGCAACGGCGGCAGCGCCGGCGCGGTGCTCGTCGTCAACGACGGCAGCATCCGCACCCAGGGCTGGAACGCGCACGGCATCTATGCGCGCAGCGTCGGCGCCGGTGCCGGCACCGGCAGCAGTTCCGGGGGACTCTACGCCGAAGGCGGCAACGGCGGCGGCCAGTCCAGCGGCGCCGACGTCACGGTCAACAACAGCGGCCACGTGGCCACCGAGCTGTCGGATGCCTTCGGCATCCTCGCGCAGAGCATCGGCGGCGGCGGCGGCGACGGCGGCGGCGCCGGCGGCTGGTTCACGGTCGGCGGCCGCGGCGGTTCGGGCGGCGGATCCGGCGTCGTCCGGGTCCACGATTCCGGCACGGTCATGACCGGCTCGACGCTCGGCGGCGACCGGTCGACCGCGATCTTCGCGCAGTCGATCGGCGGCGGCGGCGGCAACGGCGGCGGCGCGGTGTCCGTGGCCTCGGCGGTCAGCGTCGCCGTGGGCGGCAACGGCGGACTCGGCGGCAACGGCAACGCGGTCTACGTCATCGCCGACGGCAGCGACATCGACACGACCGGCAACGGGGCGCACGGCATCCATGCGCAGTCGATCGGCGGTGGCGGTGGCAACGGCGGGCTGGCGGTCAGCGGATCGCTGCCGGGCGGCACCCTGGACTTCACGTTTTCCCTCGGCGGCAAGGGGGGCAGCGGCGGCAACGCAGGAAACCTGGTCAGTGTCGAGACGACCGGCGGGACGACGATCGATACAACCGGCAGCGCGTCCTACGGCATCATCGCGCAAAGCATCGGCGGCGGCGGCGGCAACGGCGGCACCGCGGTTTCCGGATCGGGCGGACCCGGTCTCCACCTGGCGGTCAGCCTCGGCGGCGACGCCGGTTCGGCCGGATACGGCCAGGAAGTGAGCATCGACAACGCGGGCACGGTCACCACGCACGGCGGCCTGTCGGCCGCGCTCTTCGGCCAGAGCGTCGGCGGCGGTGGCGGCAACGGCGGCTTCGCCGGCAGCCTCGCGGTCGGCGGCACCGCCGTCGGCGTCAGCCTCGGCGGTGCCGGCGGCACCGGCAACCAGGCCGGCAAGGTCGGCATCACCAACACCGGCGTGCTCGATACCTACGGCCAGGGCGCGGCCGGCGTCTTCGCGCAGAGCGTGGGCGGCGGCGGCGGTAACGGCGGCTCGGCTTTCGCCGGCAGCATCGGCCTGGCGTCGGTCACCACCACCATCGGCGGCACCGGCGGCGCGGGCGGCTACGGCGGCCTCGTCGATGTCCTCAACAGCGGCCTGATCACCACGCGCGGCAACAATGCGGCTGGCGTCTTCGCGCAGAGCGTGGGCGGCGGCGGCGGTAGCGGCGGCGACGCGACCAGCCTCTCGCTGGCCGGACCGGTGGCGATCGCGGTGGCGGTTGGGGGCGATGGCGGCAACGGCGGCAACGGCGGCAACGTCGTCGTCGAGAACCACGGCCGCATCGTGGCGAGCGGCCCCAACAGCGACGGCGTCTTCGCGCAGAGCGTGGGCGGCAGCGGCGGCGCCGGCGGCAGCGCCACCACCGGTACGCTGGCGTTTCCGATCGAGGTCGAAGAGGTGCAGATTCCGGCGATCGAAGCCAACGTCGCGGTCGGCGGTCGCGGTGCCGGCGGCGGTCTCGCCGGCACCGTTGACGTCACCAACAGCGGCGACATCGAGACCAGCGCCTTTCTTTCCAATGGCGTCTTCGCGCAGAGCGTGGGCGGCAGCGGCGGCCGCGGCGGCAACACGACCAACATTGCCATCGCCTACGACGCCAGCTTCACCGGCAAGGTCGCGGTGGGCGGCTCCGGCGGCCAGGGCGGCGTTGGCAACGTCGTCACCGTCGGCAACACCGGCCTCATCCATACCCGCGGCGACTTCGCCGGCGGCGTGCTCGCGCAGAGCGTGGGCGGCGGCGGCGGCGCCGGCGGCAACGCCACCAACGTCTCGCTGTCGCTCAATCCGCCGCCTACCGCGCCGGAGGATTTCATCCCCTCGCCCAGCGTCAATTTCGACCTGAGCATCGGCGGCAACGGCGGCAGCGGCGCGCACGGCGGCACGGTCGGCGTCACCAATGACGGTTCGGTGGTGACCGAAGGCCACTTCGCGACCGGCGTCATGGCGCAGAGCGTCGGCGGCGCCGGCGGCATCGGCGGCGACGCGCGCACCATCCAGGTCGAGCTCACCGCCGACCCGATGGACTTCCTGCCGCTGACCTCGCTGGCGAGCCTGGATCTCACCATGGTCTTCGGCGGCAACGGCGGCAGCGGCAGCTACGGCGACGCCGTCACCGTCACCAACACCGGCAACGTCACCACCCACGGCGCCTTCGCCCACGGCATCGTGGGGCAGAGCGTGGGCGGCGGCGGCGGCATGGGCGGCAGCGCCATGAGCTATTCGTTCTCCAACGCCGACGTCGTGCCCGAGATCCCCGTGCTCGACGACATCTCCGGGCTCACCACGCTGGAAATGACGCTGCAGGGCAGCGGCGGCGCCGGCGGCAACGGCGGCCCCGTCACGCTGACCAGCAGCGGCACGGTGCGTACCACGGGCGCCTTCGCCATGGGCGTCGTCGCCCAGAGCGTGGCGGGCGGCGGCGGGCTGGCCGGCTTCTACAACCCGCAGGGCGTGACCAGCAACGAGATCGTCAACTCGCTCTTCAATGCCGTCGTCGACAGCGAAGCCGGCATGAGCTTTTCCGGCAGCGTGGGCGGTGCCGGCAATGCCGGCAACGTGAGCCTGCATCACACCGGCAGCGTCGAGACCGCAGGCGACGGCGCCCACGGCCTGTTTGCGCAGAGCGCGGCCGGGCTGGGCACGGCGGGCAGCGTCACGGTGACGCTCGACGGCAGCGTCCGCGCGATCGGCAGGAACGCCGACGGCATCTACGCGCAAAGCGGCGGCGGCGCCGGCAACGGCGCGATCAGCGTCACGCTCGACAACGGCGGCCACGTGACCGGCGGCAGCGGCCTGGGCGCCGGCGTCGTCCTCGTCGGCGGCACCGCCAACAGCGTCGTCAACCACGGCACCATCGACACGCTGCCCGGCGTGGCGGGACGCGCCCTCGTCGGCGGCAGCGGCAGCGAGACCGTCGACAACGACGGCACGATCACCGGCTCGGTCGAACTGGGCGGCGGCAGCAACGCCTTCAACAATCGCACCGGCAGTGTGCTGAATGCCGGCGCGGTCATCCAGCTCGGCGCCGGCAACGCGCTGACCAATGCCGGCACGCTGTCGCCCGGCGGGCGCGGCACGGTGCAGACCACCGCCTTCACCGGCAACTACGTGCAGCAGGTGGGCGGCCGCTTCGTCGCCGACCTCGACCTGCGCAACGACGTCTCGGACCGGCTCGATCTTGCCGGCAGCGCCAGCCTCGACGGCACGCTGCAGCTCGGCTTCGTCAACGGCGGCTGGGCCCAGCCCGGCAGCCGGCAGGCCAGCGTGTTCAGCGGCACCGGCAGCGTCGGCAATGCGGGCCTCGCGCTCGTCGCCCCGCAGTCGGCCATCGCCGCGTTCACGCTGGTGTCGCCCACCCCCAACACGATGGCGCTGGCCTACACCATCGACTACGTGCCGGGCGGGCTCAATGCCAACCAGGCGCGCGTGGCGGCCTACGTCGACGCGATCCAGCAGGCCGGCGGCACCGCGGACTTCGCGCCGTATGCGGACCGGCTGCTGTCCATGCCCGACGTGGCGTCGCTGGGCACGGCCTACGACCAGCTCAGCCCGGCGCCCCTCGTCGCCACCGCCGCCACCGCCGTGCGGGCCGACCAGCGCTTCTCCGACGCGCTGCACAGCTGCCGCGTGCGCGAAGGCGAATTCCGCTTCGTCGGCGAAGGCGAATGCAGCTGGGTGCGCCTGAGCGACAGCCGGCTCGACCAGGATCACACCGGTTCCAACCTCGGCTTCGACAGCCGCACCACCACCCTTGCGGCCGGCGCGCAGAAACACGTCGCCCCGGACTGGAGCGCGGGCCTCGGCTTCTCGGTCGACACCAGCACCCTCAAGGTCGCCAGCAACGCACGCAGCGAAGGCAAGCTGTTCGCCGTGGGCGCCATCGCCAAGCGCAACCTCGGCGCCGACGCCTTCACCGCATCGCTCGACCTCGCCTACGGCCGCTACGACACCGACCGCAACGTCGGCCTCGCCGTCGCCAGCAGCGACCAGCACGTCGGCCTCGCCTCCGCGCATGTGCGCTGGTCGCGCGACTACGAGCAGGACAAGGTCTGGTACGTGCGGCCGCTGTTCGACGTCGGCCTCACCTACGCCTACCACGGCGCCTTCGACGAAACCGGCGCGGGCGGCGCCAACCTCAGCGCGAAAAGCGGCAGCGACACCCTGCTCAGCCTGCAGCCCGGCGTGGAACTCGGCCGCGAAATCGCGCTTGCCGACGGCACCCTGCTGCGCCCCTACGGCCGCGTCGGCATGACGCATTACGCCTCCGGCACTGCCAGCGCCGTCACCGCGTCGCTGCAGGGCGCACCCGCCGGCACCGCGCCGTTCGTGGTCGAAAGCCGCATGGACAGGACCTACGGCGACCTGAGCCTGGGACTCGACGTGCTGCGCACCAAAGGCTGGGTGTTCCGCGTCGGCTACACCGGGCAGTTCTCCGCACATTCGGAGGACCACAGCGCGATGCTGAAAGTGGCAATCCCGTTCTGAGACAGGATGGGGAAAACGGCCCTTGCCCCGCGCAGCGCAACGCGCCGGGGCAAGGCATTCGAAACCATGCGGTAGCTGCAAACCCTTTTGCAAAGGACGCAACATGAACACGAGGAAAACAGCGTACGGACTGGCCGGAGGATTGATGCTGCTGGCCCTGGGCGGCTGCGTCGCCACCATGGTGAGCGAGCAGGCGGCCAACCAGGTGGCGCCGCCGAGCGTGGAGACATTCAGCTTCGACGTCTCCACGCCGGGCGCCGGCGTCGGCATCCTGCTGGTCCAGACCCGGCAGCCTTCCTACCAGCTGGCCGTCGAGCGCTACGCCATCCGGATCGACGATCGCGCGCCGCTGGTCGTCGCCAAGCAGAGCGACGTCACCATCCGGCTGAATGCAGGCCGGCACGCCCTGCACCTTTATGCCACCGCGGCCGATCCGGCGGAAAGCGGCAAGGTCACCTTCGGCAAGCCCTCCGACACGGAAGTCGTCATCGCGAACAACGAAGTGCTGAAGCTTCGCTATACCGGCCCCTACCGCTTGCTGGGGGCGGGCAATGTCGAGGAATTGAAATAGCGGGGGATGGTCATCGCCCGCTGGCGACAGTGCGTCGACGATGCGGGCATGGAGTCCATGCCCGGGCGATTGGGATTAGCCCGCTCATGCTTTGCATGGGTTTCTGTTTTTCGGCCTGGGCGGACTTTCGTTGCGGATGTATGCAACAGCTGTTACTGACCAGGGACAGCCGGTCAACATATGTTTCGCGACCGTCTGGCCCTTCTGCCTAAGCAGCCTGCGGGCGCGGCTAACAAAATATTCCGCCCGTCTTCAGTGGCTATGCCTGTGGTGAGCATCCGGGAAGTGGGGGTGCGTGTGGATCATTGGTTCATGCCGGTGCGGATGACTATGCTTAGTCCCGGGCGTCACCGGATAGTCGTGTGCGTGCTGGTGATGTTCATCGTGCAAATGTTCATGATCGTGCTCCAACTTTTCGTGCACATGGCTGTGCTCATGGCGTTCTGTCAGATGCAACCACGTTCCCAGCGCCATCAATGCACCGGCCATGAGCAGCGTTAGAGTGATCGGCTCACCCATCAGGACGGCGAGCAGGGCACCGAAGAACGGCGCGACCGAGAAATAAGCACCTGTGCGTGCAGTTCCGAGGTGTCGCAGGCCCACTACGAATAGCGCCAAACTCACCCCATAAGCAAGCAAGCCAACCGTCATCGCACCTGCCAGGTTAAGCCATTGGGGCATCGATGCGCCCAGCGAGAAGGCGAGGCAGAGGTTGACGATACCGGATACCCAGCCTTTCACAGAGGCGATCCAGGTGGCATCGGTAAGCGACACCTTGCGGGTCAGATTGTTGTCGACGCCCCAGGCGAAACACGCGCCGAGGATGGCCAGCGTTGGCCATAATCCGAAAACACGTGCGCCTGATGGCGCGCTCAGGACTACCGCACCGGCCACGATGGCAAGCATGCCCAGTGCTATGCGCCGGTCAAAGTTCTCCTTGAATGCAAACCACGCCAGCAACGCGGTGAACACGCTTTCAGCGTTCAGCAGCAGGGAGGCTCCAGATGCGGGCATGCCTGTCAGCCCGAACATCAGCAGCACCGGACCGATGATCCCGCCAGCCAGAATCGCCCCGGCAAACCACGGAACTTCATTCTGCGGGAGGCGAACGGAAGGGGTATGGCTCAACAAACGATAAAGGGTCAGACCGACGCCGGAACCCAGGTAGAGCAAACCTGCAAGTATCCACGGATTGACCGCATCAAGTAGCAGCTTTGCGAGCGGTGTTCCCGCTCCGAACAATAAGGCAGCCCCGAGCGCGGCTAGTACTCCAGGCTGGTGGAACCCTTCCTTCCAATTCATCCTTTTAACCTTTGGCCTGTAACTTCTTCAGGATAAGCGCTAACCTTGGTTGGCATCTGGAAAATGCTTTCACTTTGATCTGACCTTAAATCAGCGATCCCCCTCATTAAAAAAGCAACAGGAAAAGGAAAGCACCATGAAATGGGTCACTCGTGAACGCCCCAAGATAGACCGCATCGCCTGTCCCTGGCTAATCATTCGTTTTGTTTTATAGATCCGGCCCCCGAGTTTCTTTACGTGCCTGCGATCGATGTGCTGAGAGTGGCGAAAGAAACCGGCGTCATTCCCTACGACATTCCGGGCGTGGAATACGGCCATCATGGCGAGCTATGCAGCTTCGATGCGTTTCTGGACAAACACAAGCTCACCGATCCCGGGCTGCAGCAACTGGCCGTGATCGTGCGCGGAGCAGACATCGGCCGTCTTGAGCTTGCCCCGCAGAGCGCCGGCCTCCTTGCGCTATCGCTCGGCTTGTCAAAAAATTTCGCTAACGACCACGAAATGCTAAGCCATGGCGTGGTGATTTACGACGCGCTGTATACGTGGATAAAGAATGCTCAGGGCGAGCTTGGCATGAATTCTTAGCCGAAGTCTGCGGATGTCCGCTCTTTTCCTGGAAGCAGACACGCTTGGCAACAACTTCGAGCGGCCGCGACTACCCGCTTGCGGCCGGAAGCTGCAAAACACTGGATCGACCGCTCCGGCCGACAAACAGTCACAAATCAATCTCAACACTGTCGAAACTCCCCACCTCCATCCGTCGTACAGTCAGGGCCTGCACTGTCGCAGCCTTTCCCTTTTGACCAGGAGCCTGACATGTCCGACCGTACCGTTCGCCTGCACCGCGTCATCCGCACCACGCCCGACAAGCTCTACCGCGCCTTCACCGAGGCCGCGGCGCTGGCCAGGTGGCTGCCGCCGTATGGCTTCACCTGCACCGTGCATCACCTGGATGCCACGGTGGGCGGGTCGTTCCGCATGGCCTTCCGCAATTTTTCCAGCGGCAGCGAACATGCCTTCGGCGGCGAGTATCTGGAGCTGGTGCCGCATCGCCTGATCCGCTACACCGACCGCTTCGACGATCCGAACCTGCCCGGGGTGCTCGAGGTCACGGTGAAGCTGGAAGCGGTGTCGTGCGGCACGGCGCTGTCGATCGAGCAGGCCGGCATTCCCGAGGCGATTCCGCTGGAGATGTGTTACCTGGGCTGGCAGGAATCGCTGGCTCAGCTCGCCGCGCTGGTGGAGCCGGACATTCCGGGCTGAATCCCGCGACCGTCGATCTGCCCCTGCGCGCGAGAAGCGGTCAGAATAGGCGCCAATGCCTCGGCCGGCGCCGGCGCGAGTGCCTTCGGGATACATGGACACCGATCCTATGCATGATGCGACGAACCGGGGAAATTACTGGAGCCTGCCGCCGCAGGCGCTACTCGCTGCGCTGGGGAGTGCGGAAGCAGGCCTGCCGGGCACGGAGGCCGAGGCGCGCCTGAAGCGCTACGGCGCGAACCGCCTCGGCGACGCGCATCATGCGTTGGCCTGGCGTCTGTTCCTGGCGCAGTTCCGCAGTCCGCTGGTGCTGATCCTGCTGTTCGCCGCCGCCGTGGCGGCCATCGTGCACGACTGGCTGGACTCGCTGATCGTCGCGGTCATCGTCATGATCAGCACGGCGATCAGCTTCATACAGGAATACCGCGCGTCGCGGTCGGTCGAGGCCCTGCAGGCCCGGGTGGCGGTGAATGCGACGGTGCTCCGCGACGGCAGGGAACTGGCGTTGCCGGTGGACGGGATCGTCCCGGGCGATGTGGTGCGGCTGTCTGCCGGCAGCCTGATTCCCGCCGACGCCGTCCTGCTCGAGGCGCGGGACCTGTTCGTCAACGAGGCGGTGCTGACGGGCGAGAGCATGGCGGTACAGAAGCGCGCGGGCGCGGTCGAGGCCGACGCGCCGCTGGCACGGCGCCGCAATTGCGTTTTTCTCGGCACGTCGGTCCGCAGCGGAACTGCGCGCGCCCTCGTGGTCCACACCGGGCGCGACACGGTGTATGGCGGCATTGCCGATCGCCTGGCCCGCCGGGTTGAGGAAACCGAGTTCGAACGCGGCCTGCGCCAGTTCGGCGCCCTGCTGGTGCGCTTCATGTTCGCGACGGTGCTGGCGGTCCTGACGATCAACCTGCTGTTCGGCCGGCCGGCGGTGGAGACGCTGCTGTTTGCGCTGGCACTGGCGGTGGGCCTGTCGCCGGAACTGCTCCCGGCCATACTTGGCATCACGCTGGCGCGCGGCGCCGAGAACATGGCGCGGCGCGGGGTGATCGTCAAACGTCTCAATGCCATTGAGGGCTTCGGCGGCATGAGCGTGCTGTGCACCGACAAGACCGGCACGCTGACCGAGGGCGACATGGCGATGAGCGGCGCGCTTGATCTCGAGGGCAATCCCGGGGCGGCGGTCATGCAGTACGGCTTTCTCAATGCCTGTTTCCAGTCCGGCCTGCAGAACCCGCTGGACGAGGCGATCCTTGCAGCGGCGCGGGACCGGGGTATCACGTCTGCCGGCTGGCGCAAGCTCGACGAGATTCCCTACGACTTCGTGCGCAGGCGTCTCAGCGTGACCGCGAGCCAGGCAGGCGGCACGGATGCGCTGCTCGTGACCAAGGGCGCGCTCGATCGCGTGCTGGATGTCTGCGTTGAGGCACGATGCGGCGACCGGACGATGCCCCTCGATGCAGCGGCACGCGCGGAGATCGGGCGTCGATTCGCGGCCTGGAGCGGCGAGGGCTACCGGGTGCTGGGCGTGGCGAGCCGGCGCCTGCCGGTGCGTCCGGCGTATGCCGGCAGCGACGAGCACGACATGGTGTTCGAGGGCTTCCTGCTCTTCTTCGATCCGCCCAGGGCCGGCGTGAGCGCAACCCTGGATGGCCTGCGCAAGCTCGGTGTCAGGGTCAAGATCCTCTCCGGCGACAATGCGCTGGTGGCCCGGCATGTGGCGGAGAGCGTCGGCATCGCGGCCGAACGCGTGCTGACGGGCCGCGAACTCGACGACATGCGCGACGAGGCCCTGTGGCGCGTGGCCGAGGAAGTCGATGTGTTCGCGGAGGTCGATCCCAACCAGAAGGAACGCATCCTGCGCGCCTTGCAGAAAGCCGGGCATGTGGTGGGCTTCCTCGGCGACGGCATCAACGATGCGCCTGCGCTGCACGCCGCCGATGTCGGGGTGTCGGTCGACAGGGCGGTCGACGTGGCCCGCGAAGCGGCGGATTTCGTGCTTCTGGAACATGATCTCGAGGTGTTGCGCGAGGGCATCGAGGAAGGGCGCAGCACCTTCGCCAACACGATGAAGTACATCGTCATCAGCACCAGCGCGAATTTCGGCAACATGATCGGCATAGCCATCGCGTCGCTTTTCCTGCCTTTCATTCCGCTGCTGGCCAAGCAGATCCTGCTCAACAACCTGTTGAGCGACATCCCGGCCATGGGCATTTCGGCCGACCAGGTCGACCGCGACTGGGAACGCACGCCGCACCGCTGGGACATGCGCACCGTGCGCCGCAACATGGTCGCCTTCGGACTCATCAGCACGCTGTTCGACCTGGCGACGTTCGGCGTGCTGCTGTGGCTGGTACAGGCTTCTCCGGCGCTGTTCCGCACCGGATGGTTCGTCGAATCCCTGCTGACCGAGTTGTGCGTACTGTTCGTGCTGCGCACCACGCGGCCTTTCTACCGCAGCCGCCCGGGGCGCTTTCTGCTGCTGTCCAGCGTGCTGGTCGGCGTGGCCGGCTTTGCCCTGCCGTATCTGCCGTTCGCGGGCCTGTTCGATTTCGTCGCGCTGCCCGGCGCGCTGATGGCGGCGCTGGTGGGCATCACGCTGCTGTATGTGGTCGTGTGCGAGGCGGCGAAGCGCCGCCTGTATCCGTCGGGGGCGTTTGCGCTGTCCGGCGCGCGGCGGTAACGCTAGAAGCCGGAACGGCGCGAAAGCGGAGACGCCGACGGTGGGTGCTCGGCCACCACGCGCAGCCGCCGGTAGTCCGCCCACCACGCGCCGTCGCGCCAGAGCGCCGGCCGGAGCGCGGTTTCCGTTTCGCCGAGCACGGCTTCGCACGTTGGTTCGTCCAGGCCGTCGAGGTGATGCGGCAGGAACTGCAGCAGCCACTGCCGCAGGCCGTCTTCGCCCCTGAGCGGCGTGGGCAGGTCGAAATGCCAGGCGGCGCGCACGACGAGGCCGTGCAGTTCCAGCCGCGCGGCATAGCCGGACAGGCGCGGAAAGAACCACGGGCTGCGGTAGTCGCGCCGGGCGATGCGCTGCAGCGCAGCGGCGAAGGCGGTTTCCAGCGCTGCGCAGTTGCGGTGGCCGCCGAATTCGGCGACGAAGCGTCCGCCGGGCCTGAGCGCGCGGGCAATGCCGCGTGCCGCTTCGTCCGCGCGCGGCACCCAGTGCAGCACGGCGTGCGAGTAGACGGCGTCGAATGCGGCTTCGAACGGCAGCGCGGCGGCGTCGGCGACGCGGAAGTCCAGCGCCGGAAAACGCGTGCGCGCGCTGTCGATCATGGCGGCCGAGGCGTCGACGCCGACGACCTGCGCGCCGCGTTCGGCGATGGTGGCGGCGATGTCGCCGGTGCCGCAGCCGAGGTCGAGGATGCGTTCGCCGGCCTGCGGGGCCAGCAGGTCGACGAGCGCCTGCCCGCGTTCGATGATGAAGCCGTGGCGGTCGAGGTAGCGTTGGGTGTCCCAGAGCATGGGCGTCTCCTCAACGCACGCGCACGGCCGCCAGGCCGGACAGCGTGCGCCACTGGTGCACCGAGAGGCCCAGGCCGATGAGCAGGGTGCCGCCCCATACGCGCACGCCGACGTGTTCGCCGTTGAGGACGCTGCCCAGCAGCAGGGCGAGCACGGGCGTGACCAGGGTGATGAGCGCGACCTTGCCGGTTTCCAGGTGCTTGATCACGTAGTAGTAGAGCGCAAAACCCACCACCGAGCCGAACACGCCGAGATAGACAATGGCGGCGCCGGCGCGCGGCGGCACGGCGTGCGGCAGGCGGCCGTCGGTTGCCAGCCACACCAGGGCGAACAGCGGCAGCGCCACGACGAGGGTGCCGGCGGTGGTGGCCAGCGGCGGGCTGTCGTCGCCGATGCGCTTCACCCATACCAGGCTGGCCGAATACAGCGTCACCGCGGCGAGCAGCGCGAGCACGCCGGCCACGGCGTGGGCGCCGCCCATTTCGTGGCTGTCGCCGAAAATGACCGCGAGGCCGGCCAGCCCCAGCAGCATGCCGGCGAGCCTGGCGCGGGTCAGCGCTTCTTCTTCCAGCCACAGCAGCGCCATCACGCCGGTGACGAGCGGCGACAGGCCGAACAGCACCGAGACGAGGCCGGAGTGGATGTATTGCGCGCCCCAGTAGGTGAGCGTCATGGCGCCGAACATGCCGAGGCCGCCAGCGAGGTAGCTGGCGCGGGCGCGGCGGTGCAGCGGCAGGCCGATGCGCCACACGGCGAGCGCGAGCGCGGCGACGGCGAAGCCGATGAGCATGCGCGCGGCAACGGCGAAGGCGAAGCTGGTGTCCTGGGCGCTCCATTTGATGGCGAGCGGCGTGGTGGCCCAGATGAGGATGACGCCGAGGTAGGCGGCGGGAACGGACATGGGAGTTCTCCTGCGGTCAGGTCGAGGGCGGATGCAAGGCGGCGTGCGCGGCCAGTTCGCTCTGGATGAAAGCGGCGATCATGGCGCGCCAGGTGGTTTCGGCCACCACAGGGTCGGCACCGAGCGTGCGGGCGTGGGCGACGACGCCGGCGATCACGGCCTCGACGCGCTGCGGGGCAGGAACTTCTGCGGCGCTGCGTTTGAAGCGTGCGGCCTGCCTTACGCAATCGCCGCGCGCGGCCAGCAGCACGAGCATTTGCCGGTCGATGCGATCGATTTCATGGCGGACCTGTTCCAGCGAATGGCTGCTTTCGATGTTCATGGGTGGCTCCTGTGCAAACGACAAAAAACAAAAAGGCCGCGAACCTTTGCGGGGTCCGCGGCCTTTTCGGGGAAATGGGGTGCTTACTGGGGGATCAACATTCCTCGGGCCCGGACGTGCGCATACGCAGCCACTTGCACAGCGGCAGTCGGCGAATGACGACGGGCAGGGAAGGAAGGTGAGCCATGGCCGCATTCTGGCCGGGGCGCGGGCGCGCTGTCAACGCGCGATCGCGCATGCGGCGTGCGCTGTGGCGGGTGCGCCACGCCGGCTTCAGTCGCGCCCCAGGCCGTGGGCCTTGAGCTTGCGGTAGAGCGTGCGTTCGGTGACGCCGAGCGCGGCGGCGACGCGGGCGCGGTGGCCGTCGTGCGCATCGAGCAACTGCTGCAGGTGGGCGCGTTCCACGTCGCGCAGCGAAGCGCGCGCAGGCTCGGCGTGCGCCTGCGCGATGCGCGGCGGCAGCCGCAGGTCGTCGGCGCGGATGAGGCCGTCGCGGCAGCTCAGCGCGGCGTGCTGGAGCAGGTTGCGCAGCTCGCGCACGTTGCCGGGAAAGTCGTAGGCCTGCAGCGCGGCCAGGGCGTCGGGGGCGAGGCGGCAGGTGCACTGGCCGCCGGTGAGGCGCTTCAGCAGGAAGTTCGCCAGTTCGGGCAGGTCGGCCGCGCGTTCGCGCAGGGGCGGCAGGGTGACGTCGATGCCGGCCAGGCGATAGTAGAGGTCGAGGCGGAAACGCTTGCTGTCGATTTCGTCGAGCAGCCGGCGGTTGGTGGCGGAGACGACGCGCACGTCGGCGGTGAGGGTCTGGGTACCGCCCACGCGGCGGAATTCGCCGGTCTCCAGCACGCGCAGCAGCTTGGCCTGCATGGCCAGGGGGATCTCGCCGATCTCGTCGAGGAAGAGCGTGCCGCTGTCGGCGAGTTCGAACAGGCCCTTCTTCATGCCGCCGCTGCCGGAGAAGGCACCGCGCTCGTGGCCGAACAGTTCGCTCTCGAACAGGCTTTCCGGAACCGCCGCGCAGTTGATCACGATGAAGGCGGCGCCGGCGCGGCTGGAACGCGCATGGATGAAGCGTGCGGCGAGTTCCTTGCCGACGCCGGATTCGCCGTACAGCAGGATGGAGGCCTCGCTCTCGGCGACGCGCGCGAGGTGGTCGACGCATTCGAGAAAGGCGGGCGAGCGCCCCACCATCTGCAGGGTGTCGCACAGGCTGCCCGGCTCGGTTTCCAGCGGGAACATCTGTTCGCCCAGATACACCGCTCCGTCGGCGCCGCGCAGCAGGTGGCCGCGGATGCGGGTGCGTTCGGGCTGATCGTCGGAATGGAAATGCGTGTGGATGACCTCGACCGCCTGGCCGTGGCCGAACAGCGCGCGGTGCGGGCAGTCCTCGCCGTTCTCGTGGCAGGGACGGTCGGAATGGTGCGACACCTTGTGGCAGTGCTGGCCGACGATCCGGTCCGGCGAGACGCCGTGGCTGTCGCAGTAGCGCTGGTTGGCGGCGACGATGCGGTAGTCGCGGTCGATCACGACGAAGGGCTGGTCGTGGGTGTCGATGAGGCTCTTGAGATCGAGGTCCACGGGCGCGGCCTGTCATGACAATGCCTGCAAAATGGCATGACGAAATGGTCATGTCAAGTCGGACAGGCCTCCGCAAGCCGCGAAATATCGGCCATTCGGAGGTGGCATGCCTGTTGCTTTTGCCTTCCCATCCAATAACAGGAGAGAGCAGCAACATGGCACATATCGTTATTCTCGGCGCCGGCGTGGGCGGCATGACCATGGCCTACGAGATGCGCGAATCGGCGCGCAAGGAAGACAAGGTCACCGTCATTTCCAACCTGCCGTACTTCCAGTTCACGCCGTCCAATCCCTGGGTGGCGGTCAACTGGCGCAAGCGCGACGACGTCACGATCGACGCGGGCAAGTACCTCAACAAGAAGGGCATCGACTTCATTCCGGTGGGCGCGGCGCGCGTGCATCCGGACCGGAACCAGGTCGAGCTCACCGACGGCCGCACCGTCGACTACGACTATCTCGTCATCGCCACCGGCCCCAAGCTGGCCTTCGACGAAGTCCCGGGCCTCGGGCCCGAGGGCCATACCCATTCGGTGTGCCAGGTCGAGCATGCGGTGAATTCCGGCAAGGCCTGGGAGCGCTTCGTGGAAACTCCGGGCCCCATCGTCGTCGGCGCGGTGCAGGGCGCGTCGTGCTACGGCCCCGCGTACGAATTCGCCATGATCATGGATACCGACCTGCGCAAACGCAAGATCCGCGACAAGGTGCCGATGACCTACGTCACCGCCGAACCCTATATCGGGCATCTCGGCCTGGGCGGCGTCGGCGATTCCAAGGGGCTGCTCGAATCCGCCATGCGCGAGCGCCACATCAAGTGGATCTGCAACGCCAAGGTGACCAGGGTCGAGGCCGGCAAGATGTTCGTCGCCGAGCACAACGACAAGGGCGAGGTGATCAAGGAACACGAGCTGCCCTTCGCCTATTCGATGATGCTGCCCGCGTTCAAGGGCATCGACGCCGTGTTCGGCATCGAGGGGCTGACCAATCCGCGCGGCTTCATCACCATTGATCCCTTCCAGCGCAATCCCAAGTTCCGCAACATCTTCTCGGTCGGCGTGTGCGTCGCCATCCCGCCCGTGGAACCCACGCCCGTGCCCACCGGCACGCCCAAGACCGGCTACATGATCGAGTCCATGGTGACCGCCACCGCGCACAACATCCGTTCGCTGCTCGACGGCAAGGAACCCGAAGAGAAAGCCACCTGGAACGCGATCTGCCTGGCCGACTTCGGCGACACCGGTGCGGCCTTCGTCGCGCTGCCGCAGATTCCGCCGCGCAACGTGAACTGGTTCAAGGAAGGCAAGTGGGTGCACCTCGCCAAGGTGGCGTTCGAGAAGTACTTCATGAACAAGATGAAAAAGGGTTCCACCGAGCCGCTCTACGAGAAATACGTGCTCGGCATGATGGGCATCAAGAAACTCAAGTGAGACGCCGCGGCGGATTGCGCGAGGACAGGACAGGTTTGAGGCAGTGAAGGCGTTGTGCAGGGCCGGGTTCCGAACTGGAATCCGGCATTCGATTGTTGTTATACGAGGGGACCCAAATGGAACAGAACAACAGCAGACGTGATTTCATGAAACTGGGCGGCGCGGTACTCGCCGCCGGCGCCGCCGGCATGGCCGGCATCGCCAGACCCGGACTGGCCGGCGCGGCGCCGGCGGTGGCGACCCGCATGATGGCGGCCCTGCCCAAGGCCAAGGGCCCCCGCCTGGTCGTGGTGGGCGGCGGCACCTCCGGCCTCACCATCGCCAAGTACGCCAAGAAGGAATACCCGAAATTCGACGTGGTGCTGGTCGAGAAGCGCGACATGTATTCGTCGTGCTTCTCCAGCAACCTGTGGTACTCGGGCACCGTCAACCTGGAGTTTCTCGCCGACCACAGCTTCCTGGATGCAGCGGTCAACAACGGCTACACCTATTTCAACGCGACGGTGACCGGTCTCGACCGCACCAGCCGCACCCTGGTCACCAGCGAGGGCGACATCGCGTACGACTTCCTGGTGCTCGCGCCCGGCATCTCGTACGATTTCGACAAGATCGGCGTGAAGGACGTGGAAGTGATGACCGCGCTGCGCCAGACCTATCCCGGCGGTTTCATCTCGCCGACCGAGCACGTCACCCTCCACCGCAAGGTGAAGGAATTCGAGGGCGGTCTCTTCGTGCAGACGGTACCCTCGGGCAACTACCGCTGCCTGCCCGGCCCCTACGAGCGCGCCTGCCTGATCGCCTCGACCTTCAAGCAGAACAAGATCAAGGGCAAGGTGCTGGTGCTGGATGCCAACCCCGAGATCACCATCAAGAAGGAAGGCTTCCACGCGGCGTTCAACGAGCTGTACAAGGACTAATCATCAAGACCGAGTTCGACGAATACAAGTTCGACGACGCGGCGATCTACGCCAACGTGCGCGGTTCCACGCTGATCGAGCAGCTCGGCCTGATGGCGCCGGCGAGCAAGAGCAACCAGAAGGAAGCCAACATCGACACGCGCTACTACAACATCGTCGGCGACCCGCACGTGTACGTCACCGGCGACTCGCGTCCGCATCCGTATTCCAAGAGCGCGAACACGTCCAACACCGAAGGCCACTACATGGCCAAGGTGCTGGCGGCGCGTGCGCAGGGCAAGGAAATCCCGTGGGTCAGCCCGCGCACCATCTGCTATTCGATGGTGAATGCGCATCCGATGGAAGCGATCAGCGTCGACGCCGGCTACGACTACAGCAGCGAGAAGGACGCCATCACCGGCTTCTCCAAGGACACCAAGACCTTCGAGAACCGCGATGCGGCCAAGGGCCAGGCCACGCTGGAATGGGCGCGCGGCATGTACCGCGACATGTTCGACGCCTGATCGCCTGGCATGCGGGCGCGGGCTTGGCCCGCAACCGCCCCGCGGGGCGGTTGCCTTTCTTCGGAGAATCAAGATGGATAGACGTGGATTCGTGAAGCTGTGCGCGGGCAGTGCAACGCTCGCCCTGGCCGACTGGGAGCGCATGGCGGTGGCTGGCGGTTTCGAGGCCTATCCCGCGGCAAAACTGACCAACAAGGCCGGGGTTCCGCTCAAGGGCGCCGAAGTCCCGGTGGGCGGGGCGCTGGTGTTTGCCTATCCGTTTGCCGGCGTGCCGTGCTTCCTGATCAATCTGGGCGACAAGCCCAGCCAGTCCGGTGTCGCGCTGACAAGCGAGGACGGCGACTACACCTGGCAGGGCGGCGTCGGTCCCAAGGGGCAGTTCGTCGCCTTCGTGGCGATCTGCACGCACCAGATGAGCTATCCGCAACCGGAGGTGTCCTATCTGCGTTATGCGGCCAGCGGCAGCGAACTGGCCGGCGCCCCCGGCCGCATCGTGTGCTGCGCCCACGGCAGCGTGTTCGATCCCGCCAATGGCGCCAAGGTCGTCAGCGGTCCGGCGCCAATACCGCTGCTGCCCGTCAGCCTGGCCTACGATCCGGTCAGCGACGAGCTGTCCGCCGACGGCATCATGGGGATGGAATTCGTGAGGCGCTTCTTCAAAAGCTACAAGGCGGATCTCAATGCCCGTTTCGGCCCCGGCGGCTATCGCCAGGAAGTCGGCGCCCGGACGGCCTGCATTCCGCTCGACGAATACAGCGGGGTAGTGCCGGCCTGCTGAGGGTTCGCTGGATATATTCTCGGCCTCCTAGGCCTCTACTCGGGCGCCCGCGCGGCGCCCATTTTTTTGCCTGCGGCGCCGGCTATAATCGCCAGGACGCGCGCCGACCACCCGGACGCGGCGCGACGAAGGACACGCCATGCTTCTGATGATCGAAAAGCATGATTCAAATCCGGCAACGTCCTTTCTGATCCGATACCCCAGATAAAACCTAGTATTTACGCGGAATAGAAGGCCGTAAGCAGCCGGCATCATCCGTTGCCATCCGAAAAAAGTGGGGGTATCGTTGGGGGTATCAATAGCCCGGTACCCCCATCATGGCACTGACCGACGCGAGCATCCGCAACAAGAAACCAGCCGAGAGGCAATACAAGGTTTCCGATGCTGGCGGGCTGTATCTGCTGGTAAAGCCGAGCGGCGCGAAACTGTGGCGCTTGAAGTACCGCATAGACGGCAAGGAAAACGTTTTTGCCATCGGCGAGTATTGCGAAGCCCCGAGAGCCGAGAAAGCCGCCGACGCCACCATCCGAAAGGCATCCGGGCGCTACACCCTGGCCGAAGCCCGGCAGGAACGCGAGCGCTGCAAAGGGCTGATCAAGCACGGCATACACCCGGCGCATAACCGGAAGGCCGACGCGGCAAAACGATCCGCCGAAAACGCCAATACCTTCGAGGCTGTTGCGCGGGAATGGATAGCCAAGAAAACGCCCGGATGGACGGCTTACTACCTGCGGCAAGTCAAGCGCGGCCTAGAGGCTGACGTTTTGCCCTACATCGGCAGTCTGCCTATTCGCAACGTGACTGCGGCGCACCTGCTGGAAATCGTGGGGCGTGTCGAGGGGCGTGGCGCTGCAACCGTGGCCCTGCTGGTGCGGCAATGGGCTTCCGCGATCTTCCGCTATGCCGTGGCGACCCTGCGGGCGGACACCGATCCAGCGTCGGCATTGAAGGGCGCGATTCACCGGCCAAGGGTTGAGCATCACAAACCGCTATCCCGCGACCAAGTGGGCGACTTCGCTAAAGCGCTTGATTCGTATGGCGGGTATCGGACTACGGTAATCGCCTTGCGCCTGATGCTGCTGACCTTCGTTCGAACCGTGGAACTCCGGGCGGCGCACTGGACGGAGATCGACCTAGACCGGGCTGAATGGCGCATCCCTGCCGAGCGGATGAAGATGCGGGAGCCGCATATCGTCCCCTTGTCCCGGCAAGCCGTGGTGCTGCTGACGGAACTGCAAACCCATACCGGCGGGCGTAGTTTCCTTTTCCCCAACTACCGCAACCCGCAAACCTGCATGACGGCAACGACGCTGAATAGGGCGCTGGAACGCATGGGCTTCAACGGCAAGGACAGCATCGGCTTTTCGGCGCACGGATTCCGCGCCACGGCTTCAACCATGCTGAACGAATTGGGCTTTCGCTCCGAAGTGATCGAGCGGCAGCTAGCACATGCCGAACGCAACAAGGTAAGGGCCAGCTACAACCAGGGAGAATACATGGAAGAGCGGCGGGCCATGATGCAGCAATGGGCAGACCTGACCGACGAAATGGCGAAGGCCGATAGCAAGGTGACACCGATTAAGCAGGCGGCGGCATAAAGTTTTGCTGCGCCTAGCCCGACGGGGCGAAAACCGGGACACCCTTACCCGGCTGGCGCGGCACCCAATCAAGGGCGGCGCGAAAGGGCGCGAGGGTGACGACAAGAAACACTAAATGGAGTGACGTACCCGCACAAGACCTCCACCAGCTTATCGAGTTGGTTTCGGACATGGCTTTGGACAGTGTCTTTTATCCGGTACCAGAGGAAAATCCCGGAATGGGTCTATTCGGTAATCTGGCAGGGCATTTCAGCCATCCGCTACATCCAAACTTCAATCCCCCTATGCAACGGGTAGGCGGCGGGCTGCTATCAGTCGAGCCGCTGAGATTTGAGCCTCAATTCATTGACTATGATGGGGAGCGACTTAAACAAGCGGGTCGCATCGCCGAGCATTGGCAGGCGATCAAGTCGAACAATGTTTTTCAGCTATTGAATGCAGATGCCAATTTCAAAAAGGCTATTGCTGTCTTTCAAGCAAAACGTGCAGCCGCTAAAGAGGGTAATCAATATGCACATGCCTTTGCTGAGTTTAGGTTTCTTGAAGCCGTAGCTTCGAGCGTCGGGATATTCCTCTTGACTGACGGCAAAGCTTTCAACTGGCCGACCCCCGACAAGAAGGCGACAGGCAAGGCGCGCGGCCATGCATGGGCGATGCTTGATGCGTTTGACAAGGACGGCGTCAAACTGTCCGATTACGGAAAACAATTTAACCTCAAAGCCTTGCTTTCCGAATTGGCCGACCAACTGGACGTGCAATACAAGTCCGGACGCGCTGCATGGGGTGGAAACAATCGTCCCTATCGAGTCTTGATTCAAACCTTGGCTAATTCCTTGCGACGGCACATTGGAGAGGCGTCCCCGGAGATTGTGCTGTCTCTGGCTGCGATGGTTGGCTGTCCATTTTCCGAAAGGACGATCAATAACCAATTGAACGACTCAAGGGAAAAACATCGACAAGCATTGGCGAAAGCCTTATTAAGCTCGGGAAAAAATTCGTCCGAAACCGGCTGATTTTTTACTCATATCCGGGCCGACGCCGGAAGCACGATTGCACCTATCGGCCAGTGGTGGCCTCCAGTGGATAGGAGCAATCGTAATGAATCAACTTCCCGAAACCGGCTTTCTTCGCCTGTCGCAAATCATTGGCGACCCCAGAGCGGAACCGCCGATTCCCCCAATCATTCCCGTTAAAAAGTCCTGCTGGTGGGATGGCGTCAAATCCGGGCGCTTCCCCAAGCCGGTAAAACTCGGGCCGCGTGTGACAGCGTGGCCTGTCGAGTCCATCCGCGCCTTAGTCGAGTCTTTGAAATAAGGGGCGCGACATGACCACAAAAACAACGGGCCGCGCTGGCTGGCACCAGGCGACCCAAGGAACTACAGACAAGCGAAATCATACCGCACCGATGCACCTGGTAGCCATGCTGTCAGCGATCAAACGGCGCACTTGGTTAATCGGCTATGAGCTTGAAGAGGCCCGCCAGCTTCATGCAGCCCGTGGGAATTTCTGGAAAGAGGCCGGGCTGTGCATCGCTTTGGCGTTTCTGCGGCTTGGGAGGCTGGTATGAGCCACCGCATCCGTGAGGCGCTGCAATTCATTCCGGCCAGTGACCGCGATACCTGGGTGAAGATGGGCATGGCCGTTAAATCAGAGCTTGGGGATTCCGGTTTCGATCTGTGGGAAGGCTGGAGCCAGCAAGCCGACACCTTCAATGCCAAAGATGCGCGGGACGTTTGGAAGAGCATCCGCGTCAATGGCAAGGTGACTGCGGGGACGCTATTCCATGAGGCCAAAGCGAACGGCTGGCGCGATGATGGAGCGCACCAGAAGCCGACGCCCGAAGAGATTGCGGAGCGCCAGCGCATCGCGGCGGAACGTGCGGCGCAAGAGGAAGCCCGCATCGCTTCGGAACGCGCCGAGGCCGCGAAGAAATCGGCGGCTGTCTGGAAGGCGGCAAGCGAAGCGAAGCCCGATCATCCTTACCTTGTCCGCAAACGGGTTTCGCCGGTAGCAACCCTGCGCGAGATTGACGCGGGCACGGCGGCGGCGATCCTGGGTTATGCACCGAAGTCGAGCGGCGAACCTTTGGCCGGGCGCTTGCTTGTGGCACCCGTCAAAGTCGGCGACGGGCTTTCGACGCTGGAACTGATAGACGAAGAGGGGCGGAAGTCTGCTGTTTATGGCGGCGCGAAGGCTGGCGGGTATTGGGCGGCGCAACCGCTACCCGATGACGACGGGCTGACCCTGCTAATCGGTGAGGGCGTGGCGACCGTGTTATCTGCAAAAGAAGCGACCGGACACCCTGCTATTGCTGCGCTGTCGTCGGGCAACCTTCCAACGGTGGCGAAGGCGATGCGCGAACGCTACCCGACGGCTGCGCTGGTGATTCTTTCCGATCTGGTGAAGGCAACCAGCGCACCCGATCCCCATGCAGTCGAGACGGCGCTATCCGTCGGCGGCAGGCTGGCAATTCCCGACTTCGGCACCAATCGACCGGACGGGGCGACCGACTTCAACGACATGGCGGCGCTACTCGGCAGGGACGCCGTAAAACGCGCCATAGCAAACGCCAGCGAGCCGGATGGGGCATCGCATCAACCCGAGCAAGAAAACGCGACAGCGCCAATTCTGGCGGGGCAAGTTTGGCCGGAGCCGCAACCGTTGGCCGCGAAGGTGGCACCAGAGCCTTATCCAATCGACGCGCTGCCTGAAACCATCCGGGCGGCGGTGGAAGAGGTGGCGGGATTCGTCAAAGCGCCTTTGCCGATGGTGGCATCGTCGGCACTGGCGGCGCTATCGCTGGCGACACAAGCCCATGTTGATGCGAAGCGGGCGGAACGGCTGCAAGGGCCAGTCGGATTGTTCCTGCTGACCATTGCAGACAGCGGCGAACGAAAATCGACCTGCGACGGCTTCTTTACGTCGGCCATCCGCCAGTATCAGGAAGAGCAGGCCGAGGCGATGAAACCGGCGATCAAGGAATATCAGGCCGCGATTGCAGCATGGGAAGCCGAGCGCGACGGCATCATTTCCGCGATCAAGGATGCGGGCAAAAAGGGCAAACCGACCGACAAGCTGCGGGCCGATCTTGCAGGGCTTCAACGCGACCAGCCGCAACCGCCGAGAGTGCCGAGGCTATTGCTTGGCGATGAAACACCCGAAAACCTGGCGTGGGGACTCGCAAAACATTGGCCGTCGGCGGGCGTGGTTTCTGCCGAGGCCGGGACTGTTTTCGGGGCGCACGGCATGAGCGGCGATTCTGTGATGCGGAATCTTGCATTGCTGAATGTCCTATGGGATGGCGGCACGCATTCAGTGGGGCGGCGCACTTCGGAATCCTTCACCGTCAAAGGGGCGCGGCTGACCGTGGCTTTGCAGATTCAGGAAATGACGCTGCGGAGTTTCTTCGACAAGTCCGGCGGGCTGGCGCGTGGTACCGGATTCCTTGCCCGGTTTCTGGTGGCGTGGCCTGAATCGACGCAAGGCTATCGACCCTTTACCGAAGCCCCGCCGAACTGGCCGCACCTGGCCGCATTCCATCAACGCATCGCTGCGATTCTGGCAAACCCGGTACCGATTGACGAAGAGGGAGCGCTATCGCCCGCATTGATGATGCTGGCACCCGAAGCAAAGGCGGCATGGGTGGCATTTCACGATGCAATCGAGGCCGAACTGAAAACCGGCGGCGAGCTTTACGACGTGCGGGACGTGGCGAGCAAATCCGCCGACAACGCGGCACGGCTGGCGGCACTGTTCCAGATATTCGAGCATGGCATGGGCGGCGCTGTCGGGCCGGATTGCTTCGAGTCGGCGAGCCGAATTGCTGCATGGCACCTGAACGAATCACGGCGATTCTTTGGTGAGCTTGCGCTACCTGCGGAACTGGCAGACGCGACGCGGCTGGATTCCTGGCTGGTCGATTATTGCCGACGGGAGCGAACGCACCTTGTCCCGACTGCCAAGCTGCAACAATTCGGGCCGGGCGGACTACGAAGCAAGGCAACGATTGAAACCGCATTGCGCGAACTGGAAGAGGCGGGCCGCGCACGGTCAGAGCGGGAGGGCAGGCGGAAGATGATTGCCGTTAATCCTGCGCTGTTGGGAGGTGCATCGTGACCCTTGCCGCACTGATCCGAAAACGTGGAACCGTGACGCCTGCTAATGCTAATCCTGCTAAAGCTGCTAACGATGGGCAGGAAGAGGGCGAACCATTAGCAGGATTAGCAGCTTTAGCATTAGCAAAGCCCACGGAAGCGAAAACCGAAAATGATGCGACTTCGTGGTGCTGGTGGCTGGCCTTCTCCGAAACCGAACACCTGATCGTGTATTTTCATCCCGATGCAACAAGGGCCGACGTGCTGGAACGCTATCCCGGCGTGCTGGTAGCTGAACCCTATGATCCGCCGAAGGCAAGCGCCGAGCCGGATTCTGAATGCATCGAAATGTGCGAGTTTTGAAAGGTTGAGATATGCCGTTAAAACCGAATAAGGCTAGCGCCAACAAAAAAACAGTCGAAAAACAAGCCAAGCAAAAGCCAGATGACTACAAGCCTAGCAAGGCCATTCCGATTCATGCGGGCGTCAATAATGACGTGACGGCCCACAACTGCGCGGCGCTTGCGACTTCACCGGAGCTTGCGGCGTTGCGCGTGATTCGCGGCGCTGAACGAAATACTGCTGTCGACGAAACCATTGACGTTCCTGCACTGATGGATGAATTACGGTGGCAGGGGGAGGCTGTCAATAAAGGCGACTTGGCTAAGGCTGAGGCCATGCTGATGAATCAGGCGACGGCTCTCCAAAGTCTCTTCGCTCGACTGGCTGAGCGCGGTATGGGCTGCGATCATGCTCCAGCATTTGAGGCCAATATGAGGATGGCCCTAAGAGCGCAAAGCCAATGCAGGGCAACATTGGAAACGCTTGCGGCGATCAAGAATCCGCCTGTTGTTTATGCGCGGCAAGCGAACGTGACAACCGGGCCGCAGCAAATCAACAACGGCATGGCGGTACCTACGCGGGCGCGGGAAAACGAAATCGAGCAAACCCAACTATTGAAGGGCGATCATGGCAAATGGATGGACACCGGAACGGCGTGCGCGGCAATCGGAAGCGATCAAGCAATGGAGGCCGTGGGAACAATCAACCGGCCCGAGGACACCTGAAGGTAAGGAGCGATCCGCCATGAGAGGGTACAAGGGCGGAACGCGGCAATTGCTGCGGAGGCTATCGAAAGTGCTAAGGCAGCAAAAGTCAGCTATCGAAGATGCTGGCTAGTGCTTGCCTCGTTTTCTTGACCAAGCCGCGATGATTCCAATACCCGCCAGCAGCATATACAGCGGTTTTGGTTCCGGGACTGGTGTGACGGTAAGGTCATCAAATGCAGCTTGCCAACCTGTCGCCCCGTTAGCCCAGTATTGCCCGTCAAGCTTGATGCTGCGGATGTTGCCTGCAGTTACAGACAACTGCACGGCATAGGCTGGATCGCTGCTTGGGACATGGGGAATGCCGCTAGCACTATCGGAACCGACGACTTGACCGAGTTGATCATATGCCGTGAGTGTGCCTGTAATAAAGCTTTGTGGAATGAGTGCCATGACGCTAACGCTGCTGGCATCGGCGCTGAAAGTGGCGGTGATGGGGTGATACCCCCAAAACTGCCCATCATGTGAATCGATTACATATTGCACGATTCCGACAGTGCCAGACGTGAAGCAGCAATCCGAATAGCTGGCATTGGCAAAGCTCACTGCAAAGCCATCGACGCCGTAAGGCTGAACCGGAACCGGGCCATTTCCTAGACCGTAAGAAAGGCCGTCCTCGAATGTTGTTGTGAAAGCCTGAGCGGCGAGCGGCATCAAGCTTGCCGCAACGAGCGCAATCAAACTGGTCGAGCGGTTCATAGTATTTCCTCCCCTGTTTTTCTTCCAGGAAGGCTAACTTAGTCCGCCAACGTCCGATAGCTCGATTGTGAGAAAATTGCCTGTCTGTTGCCCCTGTTGCGGAATTTGGGAAGACGGGTACCTGACGAAAATGGGGGTACTAATGGGGGTACTAATACAATACGCAAATGCTGGAATTGTTGCGTATCAATAGGATATTGGCGTTATGCTTTTGATGATCGATAACTACGACAGCTTCACCTACAACCTCGTGCAGTATTTCGGCGAGCTGGGCGAAGAGGTGAAGGTCGTGCGCAACGACGAGATCGACCTTGCGGGGATTGCTTCCCTGAAACCCGACCACATCGTCGTCTCGCCCGGCCCCTGCACGCCCAACGAAGCCGGCGTGTCGGTGCCGCTGATCAGGGAATTCGCCGGCAAGGTGCCCATTCTGGGTGTTTGCCTGGGCCACCAGAGCATCGGCCAGGCCTTCGGCGGCAGGATCGTCCGCGCCAGGGAACTGATGCACGGCAAGACCTCGATGATCCATCATCTCGACAAGGGCGTGTTCAGCGGCCTGCCCAATCCCTTCCGCGCCACCCGCTACCACTCGCTGGTGATCGAGCGCGAGAGCCTGCCGGACTGCCTGGAGATCACGGCCTGGACCGACGACGGCGAGATCATGGGCGTGCGTCACAGGACGCTGCCCGTGGAAGGCGTGCAGTTCCACCCGGAATCCATCCTCACCGAGCATGGCCACGCCATGCTGGCCAATTTCCTGAAGCAGGCCGTGGCCGCCTGAGGCGGCCGGGACGGTTTCGGAGCGGCCGCAGTTCGCGCCATAATGGCGCCTTCGATTCATCAGCCGCCGGCAGCCATGCCGGGCAATCCGATCAGGCCCAGCCATGTCCATCACGCCCCAGGAAGCGCTCAAGCGCACCATCGAGCACCGCGAGATCTTCTTCGACGAGATGGTCGCGCTGATGCGCCAGATCATGGCGGGCGAAGTCTCGCCCGTGATGACCGCCGCGATCCTCACCGGCCTGCGTACCAAGAAGGAGACCGTCGGCGAGATCGCCGCCGCCGCGACGGTGATGCGCGAACTCGCGACCAGGGTGGTCGTGCCGCCGCCTAACGACAATTTCCTCGACGTGGTCGGCACTGGCGGCGACGGCGCCCAGACCTTCAACATCTCCACCGCCACCATCTTCGTCGCCGCGGCGGCCGGCGCGCGCGTCGCCAAGCACGGCGGACGCAGCGTGTCGTCCAGTTCGGGCAGCGCGGATGTGCTGGAGGCGCTGGGCGTGAACCTCGCGCTCGATGCCGCCCAGGTGGCCGAGTGCATCGAGGCGACCGGCATCGGCTTCATGTTCGCGCCCAACCACCACAGCGCGATGAAGAACGTGGCGCCGGTCCGCAAGGAACTGGGCGTGCGGACGATCTTCAACATCCTCGGCCCGCTGACCAATCCGGCCGGCGCGCCGAACACGCTGATGGGCGTCTTTCACGCCGACCTGGTGGGCATCCAGGTGCGCGTGATGCAGCGCCTGGGCGCGAACCACGTGCTGGTGGTGCACGGACAGGACGGCATGGACGAGGTTTCGCTCGGCGCCGCCACCCTGGTCGGCGAACTCAAGGACGGCGCAGTGCGCGAATACACGATCCATCCCGAGGATTACGGCCTCGCCATGGTGTCCAACCGCCCGCTGCGCGTGGGCAATGCCGCGGAATCGAAAGCCATGCTGCTCGGCGCACTCGACAACCAGCCCGGCCCGGCGCGCGAGATCGTCGCCCTGAACGCCGGCGTGGCGCTCTACACGGCCAACCTGGCGGCCGACATCGGCGACGGCATCGCGCGGGCGCGCGAGGTCCTGGCTTCCGGCGCGGCGCGCGCGCGTCTCGAGGCGTTTGCCGCCTTCACCCGCCGTTTCCCGTGAGCAGACGATGAGCGACATCCTCGAAAAGATCCTCGCCACCAAGCGCAGCGAAATCGCCGAGGCGCGCACCGACGTGCCGCTGGCGGAAATGCGCGCGCGCGCCGCCGCCGCCACGCCGCCGCGCGATTTCGTGGGCGCGCTGCGCGCCCGGCACGCGGCCGGCCGGCCGGCGGTGATCGCGGAGATCAAGAAGGCCAGTCCCAGCAAGGGCGTGATCCGCCCGGATTTCCGCCCGGCCGAGATCGCGGCGAGCTACGAGGCGGGCGGCGCGGCCTGCCTGTCGGTGCTCACCGACGTCGAGTATTTCCAGGGCAGCCCCGGCTACCTCATGCAGGCGCGCGCCGCCTGCCACCTGCCGGTGCTGCGCAAGGATTTCATGATCGACCCCTACCAGGTGTACGAGGCGCGCGCGATGGGCGCCGACTGCATCCTGCTCATCGTCGCCGCGCTGGAATCGAAGGCGATGCAGGACCTCGAGGCGCTGGCAATGGAACTCGGCATGGCGGTGCTGGTGGAATCGCACGACGCCGGGGAACTCGACGCCGCGCTGCAGCTGAAGACCCCGCTCATGGGCATCAACAACCGCAACCTGCGCACTTTCGAGGTCAGCCTCGACACCACGCTGGGCCTGCTGCCGAAGATCGGACCCGAACGCATCGTCGTCACCGAGTCCGGCATCCTCGCGCCCGCCGACGTGGCGCACATGCGCAGCCATCAGGTGAACACCTTCCTCGTGGGCGAGGCCTTCATGCGCGCCGACGATCCGGGCGCGGAGCTGGCGCGGCTGTTTGCCTGAGCAGGTACAAGATTCAAGACACAAGACGCAAGTGAAAAGCAGCAAGGTTCTTCCTGTACCTTGAACCTTGTCTCCTGCACCTGCGTTGAACGCGCAGCGTTCAACGCTTGCCGAAGAGGCTCCCCAATACTCCGCGAATGATCGAGCGGCCGACCTGGCTGCCGATGGCGCGCGCGGCCGATTTGGCGAGGGCCTCGACGGCGCCTTCGCGGCGGCCGACACCGCCGAGCACGCTGCCCAGCACGCCGCCGACGCCGCCGTCGCCATTCGATTCCGCCTGCTTGGCGGCCCTGGCCTCCGCCCTGGCCTGTGCCTCGGCTTCGGCCGCCTGCGTGGCCTGCTCGGTGCGCGCCTTCAGCTTTTCGTAGGCCGACTCGCGGTCGACGGTTTTTTCGTACACGCCGGCGACCAGCGAACCCTGCATCAGCTGCTTGCGCTGCGCGTCGGTGATGGGGCCGATTTGGCCCTGCGGCGGCACCACAAAGGCGCGTTCGACCACGCCGGGACGACCCTTGGCATCAAGGAAGGACACCAGCGCTTCGCCCACGCCGAGTTCGGTGATGGCGGCGTTCTCGTCGAGATCCGGATTGTCGCGCATGGTCTCGGCGGCGGCCCGGACCGCCTTCTGGTCGCGCGCGGAGAAGGCACGCAGGGCGTGCTGCACGCGGTTGCCCAGCTGCGACAGCACCTTGTCGGGGACGTCGGCCGGGTTCTGCGTGACGAAATACACGCCCACGCCCTTGGAACGGATGAGCCGCACCACCTGCTCGATCTTGTCGACCAGCGCGTCGGGGGCGTCGTTGAACAGCAGGTGCGCTTCGTCGAAGAAGAAGACGAGCTTGGGCTTGTCGAGGTCGCCGGCTTCAGGGAGCTTTTCGAACAGTTCGGACAGCAGCCAGAGCAGCAGCGTGGCGTACAGCTTGGGCGACTGCATCAGCCTGTCCGCCGAGAGGATGTTGACGATGCCGCGGCCGCGATCGGTCTGGATGAGGTCGTCGATGTTGAGCATGGGCTCGCCGAAGATCTGTTCGCCGCCCTGCGATTCGAGGGCGAGCAGGCCGCGCTGGATGGCGCCGATGGAGGCCGACGAGACGTTGCCGTATTCGGTGGTGAAGGTCTTCGCGTTTTCGCCGACGTAGGCCAGCATCGCGCGCAGGTCCTTGAGGTCGAGCAGAAGCAGGCCGTTGTCGTCGGCCACCTTGAACACGAGATTCAGCACGCCGCCCTGCGTTTCGTTGAGGTCGAGCATGCGGCCCAGCAGCAGCGGCCCCATGTCGGAGACGGTCGCGCGCACCGGGTGTCCCAGTTCGCCGAAGGGATCCCAGAAAGTGGCGGGATAGCCCTTGTTCGCGTAGCCCTCGAGCTTGAGCAGCTCCACCCGTTCGGTCACCTTGGCGTTGCCGCCGCCGGGCTGCGAGATGCCCGACAGGTCGCCTTTCACGTCGGACATGAAGCAGGGCACGCCGATGTCGGAGAAATGCTCGGCCAGCGTCTGCAGGGTGACGGTCTTGCCGGTGCCGGTGGCGCCGGTGATGAGGCCGTGGCGGTTGGCCATCTGCGGCAGGATCACGAGTTCGGCGGTGGCATTCTTGGCGACGAGCAGCGGTTCGGTCATGACGGTTTCCGTGGGGCGGGGCGTGGCCGAATTCTAGCGGCTTCGTTGCGGCGCGATGTTAAGGAATGTTTAGAAGAGTTCGCTAATATTCTCGTATGATTCTGGGGCGGTAAGCGGTAAGCGGGGAGCGGGGAGCGGGGAGCGGGGTTGAAACAAACAAGGACGGGGAGGGTCAGGTGGCAATGGAAAAACGGATGCACGAAATCGTGATCGTCGGCGGCGGCGCCGGCGGGCTGGAGCTGGCGACGCGACTGGGCGACCGGCTGGGCCGCAGGAAGCGCGCACACATCACGCTCATCGACGCCTCGCCTTCGCACCTGTGGAAGCCGCTGCTGTACGAGGTGGCGGCCGGCAGCCTCGATTCCTATGCCGAGCGGCTGGAATACCTGGCGCAGGGGCACTGGCACGGTTTCACCTTCCGTCTCGGTCGCATGGACGGCCTCGACCGTGCCAACAAACAGGTCAGCGTGGCCCCCACGCTGGACGAGAACGGCACCGAGATCATTCCGCGCCGGCTGTTTTCCTACGACACGCTCATCGTCGCCGTCGGCTCGGTCGCCAACGACTTCGGCGTGCCCGGCGTGGCCGAGCACTGCGTGATGCTCGACACGCCCGAGCAGGCGCGCGAATTCCACCGTCGCCACATCAACGCCTGCCTGCGCGCCAACACGCAGAAAGAAGCCGTGGCGCCCGGCCAGCTCACCGTCGGCATCGTCGGCGCCGGCGCCACCGGCGTCGAGCTCGCGGCCGAACTGCACGACACCACGCGCGAACTGTCGTCCTACGGCATGGACAACATCGAGCCGGACAAGAGCCTGAAGCTGCTGCTGGTCGAGGCCTCGGACCGCATCCTGCCCGGCCTGCCGCCGCGCCTGTCGGGGGCCGCCGCCGAACGCCTGCAGGAACTGGGCGTGGAGCAACCAGCTCGTGGTGCGGCCGACCCTGCAGACCACGCGCGACGACGACATCTTCGCGCTCGGCGACTGCGCGGCCTGCCCCATGCCCGACGGCCGCAACGTGCCGCCGCGCGCGCAGGCGGCGCACCAGCAGGCTGCGCTCATGGCGAAGGCGATCTGTCGCCGCTTCCGCGGCAAGCCGCTGCTGGAATACGCATACCGCGACTACGGTTCGCTGGTCGCGCTCGGGCGCTTCTCCACCGTCGGCAACCTCATGGGCGGGCTCACCGGCGGCAGCATCATGATCGAAGGCGTCATGGCGCGGGTGGTGTACTGGTCATTGCACAAGATGCACCAGATCGCGCTGCACGGCTGGTTCAAGACCGCGTTGTCGACCTACGCGCATTTCATCAGCACGCCGACGCGGGCGCGGATCAAGCTGCACTAGCGTCGGTTCCGTTCCACAGCCATGCCGCGCCGCGTACGCCGCTCGAATCGCCAAATGCAGGCGGCACGAGCCGTGTTTCCACCCGGTCCGAGAACACGTAGCGGCACCACAATTTGGGCACCGTTTCATACAGGCGCGCGATGTTCGACATGCCGCCGCCCAGCACGATGGCATCGGGATCGAGGAGGTTGATGACGCCGGCGAGCGCGCGCGCCAGCCTTTCCTCGTAGCGTGCCAGCGTGGCGCTGCACGGGCCGTAGCCGGCGGCGGCAAGCTGGGCGATCTCGTGCGCGGGCAGGTCTTCGCCGCCGTAGCGCACATGGTCGGCGGCGAAGCCGGGGCCGGACAGCCAGGTTTCGATGCAGCCCTTCTTGCCGCAATAGCAGGCGGGGGCGGCCTCCAGTTCGCGCGGGCTGGGCCAGGGGTGAACGAGCGCTTCGCCGGTGGCGGGGTGCGTGCCGGTGGGTTCGCGGTCGGCCTGGCGGTGGGCGAACTGGAAATAGGGCAGGGGGTTGTGCCCCCATTCGCCGGCGATCGCGTTGCAGCCCGCGAGCACGTGCCCGCGCACGACCACGCCGCCGCCGACGCCGGTGCCGAGGATGACGCCGAACACCGTGTTCGCCCCCGCCGCCGCGCCGTCGACGGCTTCCGACAGGGCGAAGCAGTCCGCGTCGTTGGCGAGCCGGATCGTGCGATTGAGCGCGCGCTCGAGATCTTCCTTGAGCGGTTGGCCGTTGAGGCAGGTGGAGTTGCAGTTCTTCATGCGTCCGCTGGCGGGCGAGATGGCGCCCGGGGTGCCGACGCCGATGCTGCCGTGCCCGCCCAGCTCATATTCCGCCTGGTGCACCAGCGCGGCGACGGCGGCCACGGTGGCGGGATAGTCGTCCTGCGGGGTGGGCACGCGCCGGCGCAGGATTTCGCGGCCGGCAGCATCCAGTGCGATCAGCTCGATCTTGGTGCCGCCAAGGTCGACGCCGAGACGCAGGGTCGGGGGGCGGCGGGCAGAGGGCTCGGTGCTAAAATCGCGCATTCACTTTGCGTCGGAAACTGACATGGCAGGACATTCCAAATGGGCCAACATCCAGCACCGTAAGGGGCGGCAGGATGCCAAGCGCGGCAAGATCTTCACCAAGCTTATCAAGGAAATTACCGTGGCCGCCAAGATGGGCGGCGGCGATCCCGCGATGAACCCGCGCCTGCGGCTGGCGATCGAGAAGGGCAAGGCCGACTCGTTGCCGAAGGACAACATCGAGAACGCGATCAAGCGCGGTACCGGCCAGCTCGAGGGGGTGAACTACGAGGAAGCGCGTTATGAAGGCTACGGCATCGGCGGCGTCGCGGTGATGGTGGACTGCCTCACCGACAACAAGACGCGCACCGTCGCCGACGTGCGCCACGCCTTCGTCAAGCACGGCGGCAACATGGGCACCGACGGCTGCGTGGCCTTCCAGTTCAAGCATTGCGGCCAGATCATCCTGGAACCGGGCGCCGCCGAGGACGCGGTGATGGAGGCCGCGCTCGACGCCGGTGCCGACGACGTGATCTCCAACGAGGACGGCTCGATCGAGGTGCTGACTCCGCCCGATCCGAAGACCTTCGAGGCGGTGAAGAACGCGCTCGAGACCGCGGGCTTCAAGCCGGCCGTCGCCGAGATCACCATGCGACCCGAAGCCGAAACCGAACTGGCCGGCGACGATGCGGTGAAGATGCAGAAGATCCTCGACGCGCTCGACAGCCTGGACGACGTGCAGGACGTGTACACCAACGCCGTCCTGCCGGAGTAAACCGCGCCTTGCGCATCCTCGGCATCGACCCCGGCCTGCGGCATACCGGCTTCGGGGTGATCGAGCAGACGGGGCAGAAACTGGCCTACGTGGCGAGCGGTGTCGTCAAAAGCGGCGAGGGTGAACTGCCGGCCCGGCTCGGCGTGCTGTTCGCCGGCCTGAACGAAGTCATCGCCACCTACCAGCCCGACACCTGCGCGGTGGAAATCGTCTTCGTCAACGTCAACCCGCAATCGACCCTGCTCCTGGGGCAGGCGCGCGGCGCGGCGATCTGCGCGGCAGTATCGAAGGAGCTCGTGGTGGCCGAGTACACGGCGCTGCAGATCAAGCAGGCGGTGGTCGGCCACGGCAAGGCGGCCAAGGAACAGGTGCAGGAAATGGTGAAGCGCCTGCTGGCGTTGCCGGTGGCACCCACGGCCGACGCTGCCGACGCGCTGGCGTGTGCGATCGCCCACGCGCACGGCAGCCGGCTCGGCACCCAGTCCACCGCGGGGTACCGGATGAAGGGCGGACGGCTGGTATGAGCACCGCGCTCGCCCCGGCCGAGCCGTTGCGCGATCGGCTGGCGAATCCGTTCGCGCGCTATGTGCTGGCGACCCGCCCGGCCTTCCTGACCATCACCCTCGCGGGCTGCCTGCTCGGGTTTGCCGCGGCGGTTTCCGAGGGTGTCGCGTTCGGCTGGACGCGTGCGCTGGCCACCCTGCTGCTGGCCCTGCTGGCGCACGCCGGGATCAACGTGCTCAACGATTACTGCGATCACCTCAACGGCACCGACGCGCGCAACACGCAGCGGCTCTATCCGTATACCGGTGGCAGCCGCTTCATCCAGAACGGTGTGTTCACGCCGAAGCAGGTGCGGGGATTCGCGCTTGCGCTGTTTGCCGCAACCATCGCCGGCGGGCTGTGGCTGCTGAGCGTTGCGGGTCCGGGGCTGTTCTGGATCGGGCTCGCGGGCCTGGGCATCGGCTGGGCCTATTCGGCGCCGCCGCTGCAATTGAACAGCCGCGGGCTCGGCGAACTGTGCGTGGCGTGCGGTTTCCTGCTCGTCGTCGTGGGCGCGGCGTACGTGCAGCGCGGCGCCTGGTCGGTCTCGCCCTGGCTGGCTGGCGTGCCCTATGCGCTGCTGGTCACCAACATCCTTTACATCAACCAGTTTCCGGATCGCGAGGCCGACCGCGCCAGCGGCAAGCTGCATTGGGTGGCGCGCCTGCAGCCCGCGACCGCAGCCTGGGGCTACGGCCTGATCCTGCTGCTGGCGGCGCTGGCGCTGCTGGCCGGGATGGCCATGGGGATGCTGCCGCGCGCGGCGGCGCTGGCGCTCGTCGCCTGGATTCCTGCTGTTGCCGCGTGGCGGCAGCTGCGGCGTTTTGCCGTCACGCCGGAGCGGCTTGTTCCCGCGATCCGGCTGACCCTGCTGGCCGCGCATCTGTTGCCGCTCATGCTGGCCACGACTGTATTGTTGTCAGGGAAATCTCCATGATCGGACGCGCAATTTTGATTGGAGGCGCCCTATGATCGGGCGCATTCAGGGCATCCTCGCCGCCAAGCAGCCGCCGCAGGTGCTGGTGGACGTGAACGGCGTCGGCTACGAACTCGACGTGCCGATGAGCACCTTCTACAACCTGCCGGCCGTCGGCGAGAAGGTGAGCCTGCTCACACATCTGGCGATCCGCGAGGACGCGCATCTGCTGTATGGCTTCGGCAGCGAGGTCGAGCGGGCCGCGTTCCGCGAACTGCTGAAGGTGTCGGGCATCGGCGCGAAGACCGCGCTGTCGGTGCTTTCGGGCCTCTCGGTCAACGATCTCGCGGCGGCCATCGCCGCGCAGGAGGCCGGGCGCATCGTGAAGGTGCCGGGCATCGGCAAGAAGACCGCCGAGCGCCTGCTGCTGGAGCTCAAGGGCAAGCCGGTGTTTGCCGGCGCGATTGCGAGCACCGCGCCGGCGGGCGTGTCCGACGACGTGCGCCAGGCCCTGCTCGCGCTGGGTTACAACGACAAGGAAGCAACGGCAGCCATGCAGAAACTGGCGGCCGACCTGCCGGTGGGCGAGGCGATCCGCCAGGCCTTGAAGCTGCTGTCGAAGGGGTAAGATGCGGCCATGATCGAAACCGACCGCCTCATCGCCCCCGCCGCCGCGAGCCCGCAGGAAGAGCAGATCGAGCGTGCGCTGCGGCCGCGCACGCTGGCCGAATACGTCGGCCAGGCAAAGGCGCGCGAGCAGCTGGAAATCTTCATCCACGCGGCCAGAAAGCGCAGCGAGGCGCTCGACCACGTGCTGCTGTTCGGCCCGCCGGGCTTGGGCAAGACGACGCTGGCGCACATCATCGCGCGCGAGATGGGGGTGAACCTGCGGCAGACCTCGGGCCCGGTGCTGGAACGCGCGGGCGACCTGGCGGCGCTGCTCACCAACCTCGAACCGCACGACGTGCTGTTCATCGACGAGATCCATCGCCTGAGCCCGGTGGTGGAGGAAGTGCTCTATCCCGCGCTGGAAGATTTCCAGATCGACATCATGATCGGCGAGGGGCCGGCCGCGCGCTCGGTCAAGCTCGACCTGCCGCCGTTCACGCTGGTGGGCGCAACCACGCGCGCCGGCATGCTCACCAATCCGCTGCGCGACCGCTTCGGCATCGTCGCGCGGCTGGAGTTCTATTCGGCGGAAGAACTCGGCTTCATCGTGCACCGATCCGCAGGCCTGCTGCAGATGAACCTGGACGAAGCCGGCGCGCTGGAGATCGCGCGCCGTTCGCGCGGCACGCCGCGCATCGCCAACCGCCTGCTGCGCCGCGTGCGCGACTACGCCGAGGTGAAGGCGGGCGGCCACGCGAGCGGTGCGGTGGCGGACGCGGCGCTGGTGATGCTGGATGTGGACCGGGCCGGGCTCGACGTGATGGACCGCAAGCTCCTGTCCGCGGTGGTCGAGAAGTTCATGGGCGGGCCGGTGGGACTCGACAATCTTGCCGCCGCCATCGGCGAGGAACGCGACACCATCGAGGACGTGCTCGAACCCTATCTCATCCAGCAGGGCTACCTGCAGCGCACGCCGCGCGGCCGCATCGCCACGCCGCTGGCGTACCGGCATCTTGGCCTTGCCGCACCGGCGGAGCCGAACGCGGACCTGTTCTGATGGCCTACGTCTGGCCGGTGCGCGTGTACTGGGAAGACACCGATGCCGGCGGCGTGGTGTATTACGCCAATTACCTCAAGTTCCTCGAACGTGCGCGCAGCGAATGGCTGCGCAGCCTGGGATTCGAGCAGGACGTACTGCGCGATCGCGTCGGCATCGTGTTCGTGGTGCGGCGTGTCGAGATCGACTATCTGGCGCCGGCGCGCTTCAACGACGCACTGGAGGTGTCGGCAGAATGCGCCGAACCAGGCCGTGCGAGTCTCGATATCGAACAGGCCATCCTGCGCGGACCAACCCGGTTGGCCACGGCAAGGGTAAAGCTGGCCTGCGTCGATGCCGTCAAGTTCAAACCCGCTAAAATACCCTCGACCATCATTGAAGCCATAGGCCGCGCCACGTGAAACCCGAACTCGGTCAAGACCTTTCGCTCGTCCATCTCATTCTCAACGCCTCCGTCCCGGTGCAGATCGTGATGGCGCTGCTGCTGGCAGCCTCGCTGATGTCGTGGTGGTACATCTTCATCAAGTTGTTCGCACTGCGGCGCGCGCAGCGCGTGACCGAGCGCTTCGAACGCGAATTCTGGGGTGGCGGCGACATCAACGCCATGTACCAGAGGGTGTCGAACGAGCGCGACACGGCAGGCGAGATGGAGCGCATCTTCGAAGCCGGTTTCCGCGAGTTCATGAAACTGCGCCGTCAGGCCGGGCTGTCGGTCAACGTCATCATCGACGGCACCCGCCGCGCGATGCGCGCCACCTACCAGCGCGAGCTCGACGGCCTCGAGTCGCACCTGGCTTTCCTCGCCACCGTGGGCTCGGTGTCGCCCTACGTCGGCCTGTTCGGTACCGTGTGGGGCATCATGATCGCCTTCCTGGGCCTGTCCAGCGTGGCGCAGGCCACGCTCGCGCAGGTCGCCCCCGGTATTGCGGAAGCGCTGATCGCCACGGCGATGGGGCTGTTCGCGGCGATTCCCGCGGTGGTCGGTTACAACCGCTACACCCACGACATCGACCGGCTGGCCAACCGCATGGAAAGCTTCATGGAGGAGTTTTCCAACATTCTCCAGCGCCAGGCAACCAAAGCGGCATAAATCATGGCCCGCACCCGCAAGCAGGTCGCGCAGATCAACGTCGTGCCGATGATCGACGTGATGCTGGTGCTGCTCGTCATCTTCATGGTGACGGCGCCCTTCATCAATCCCGGACAGGTCGACCTGCCCAGCGTGGGCAAGACCGCGCAGACCCCGGCGCAGCCGCTGGAAGTGATCATCAAGGAATCCGGCGACTACCTGCTGCGCGACCGCGCGCTTGGCGACGAGGCGCGCACGGTCGCCAAGCGCGATCTGGCCGCCGAGATCGCGGCCTGGCAGCGCACGGCGGCGGACCGCCCGGTGGTGATCGCGGCGGACAAGAACGTGCGCTACGAGGAAGTCATGAACACGATGTCGCTGCTGCAGAAGGCGCAGATCAACCGCATCGGCCTGCTCGCACGCCCGGCGCCGTGATCACGACAGCGGACGCGCCGCATTTTTCCCGCCCGGGTTCGAATATCGCCGCCGGTGCGCTGGCGCTGGGCGTACATGCCGTGTTCCTGTTCCTGCTGGTCGTCGGTGTGTCGTGGCAGAACGAGCATGCCGAACCGGTGATGGTCGACCTGTGGCAAGCGCTGCCGCCCGAACCTGCGCCGCCGGTGGTCGAGCCGCAGCCGGTGCCGCCCCCGCCCGAGCCGGTCAAGGCGACGCCGCCGCCGGCGCCCAAACCGGTGGTCAAGGAAGCGCCGCCGCCCAGGGCGCCCGATATTGCGCTGGAAAAGAAAAAAGCCGACCAGGCCCGGCTGGAGAAGCTGAAAGCGATGCAGGCGGCCGAGGAAAAGGCGCTGGCGGAGGCCGCGCGCGAGGAAGCCGCGGCGGTGAAGAAAGCGCAGGAGAAACAGCTCGCTGAGAAGAAGAAGCGCGAACTGCTGCGGCAGATGGAAGAAGACGAGTTGATGCAGCGCATGGCGGACGAGGAAGCCGCGAGCGAGTCGCGCCAGGTCAAGCAGGCCGAGGCGCGCGCCGCGGCGGGCAAACGGCAGGCCGAGCTGGCCAGGATGGTCGGGCAGTACCGCGACATGATCAGCTCGACGGTGCGTGGCAATACGCGACTGCCGGACGATCTCAAGGGCAATCCCGAGGTGCGTTTTCTGGTGAAGCTGTTGCCGACCGGCGAAGTGGTCGACGTCAGACGCACGAAATCGAGCGGCAACGCCGCCTACGACGAGGCGGTCGAGCGGGCGATCCGCAAGTCCTCGCCCCTGCCCCTGCCGACCGACCGCGACGCGCGCGCGGCCTTCGTGCCGGAACTTTCTTTCGTGCATCGCCCCAAAGAGTGAATGCCCGCACGGCGCACCGCGCCGGACGGAGGCTTGGCACCCCGCGCATCCATCGGGGCGTCATGCGGGCTATGCTAAACTCGCTTGCCAATCAAGCACTTTCGTTCGAGACCGCTTTCCCCATGCTGCGTGCCGTACTGCTGTTTCCCCTGCTGTGTCTGACTTTGCTGTGTGCGCCCTTCACGGCGCATGCCGCGATGGAAATCCAGGTGATCGGCGGCGCGGCCAACAAGATCGCGGTGGCGATGGTGCCGTTCCAGACCGCCCAGGGCCAGCCCCTGCCGGCGCTCACGCAGATCGCAGGGGACGACCTCAACCGCAGTGGCCAGATCAAGCTCGTCGACGTCAGCGGCACGCAATCGCCGTACGAACCTTCGCAGGTCAATTACGGCGTATGGCGCGGCAAGGGGGCGGAGGCCATGGTCATCGGCCAGGTGACCACGCTGCCGGGCGGCCGCTTCGAAGTCCGCTTCCGCCTGCTCGACGTGGTGAAGCAGACCCAGCTTGCCGGCTACAGCTACAACATCGCGCCCGAGCAATGGCGTGCCACCGCGCATCAGATTGCCGACATCGTCTACGAAAAACTCACGGGATCGCGCGGCGTATTCAGCAGCCGCATCGCCTACGTGCAGAAACAGGGCAAGCGCTACGAGCTGCGCGTGGCCGACGCCGACGGACAGAATCCGCGCACCGTGGTGCGTTCCAACGAGCCGCTGATTTCGCCGATGTTCTCGCCGGACGGTTCGCGCCTGGTCTACGTCTCGTTCGAGGACAGGAAGCCGGTCGTCTACGTGCAGTCGCTGTCCGACGGGGCACGGCGCAAGCTGGCCGCGTTCAAGGGCTCGAACTCGGCGCCCGCCTGGGCGCCGGACGGCCGCCGCCTGGCCGTGGTGCTGACGCGCGACGAGGCATCGCAGATCTATCTCATCGACGCCGACGGCGGCGGCCTGACCCGTTTGACGCAGGGCGGCAACCTCGACACCGAGCCGGTCTTCTCGCCCGACGGGCAGACGATCTATTTCACCTCGGACCGCGGCGGCAGCCCGCAGATCTATCGCGTTCCGGCGAACGGCGGCGAGGCCAGGCGCGTGACGTTCAGCGGCAATTACAACGTGTCGCCCGCGATCAGCCCGGATGGACGTTATCTGGCCTACATCGGGCGGGACGAAGGCCGTTTCCACGTCGCATTGCTGGAACTGGCTACCGGTCAGACCCGTGTGCTGACGGACACGGCGCGCGACGAATCGCCGGCTTTCGCCCCCAACAGCCTGGCCGTGCTGTATGCCACGGTGCAGGGCGGACGCGGCATCCTCGGCACCGTGAGCCTGGACGGCAAGACCCGCGCACGCCTGTCGGAGTCCGGCGTGGATGCCCGCGAGCCGGCCTGGGGGCCATGACGAATTTGAAATCTGGAATTGCAGGAGCAAGCATGTTGAAGCGAATCATGATGCTGGCCGCGCTCGCAGGCGTGACGGGGTGCGCAAGTACCCCGCAGGCCACCAGCGAGCCGGCCGCAACCCCGACCCAGCCGTCGTCTGCCCTGGCGCAGATGCCCGAGCAGGTCCCCGCACTGATGGTAGCCGACGTGACGCCGGCGAAGTCCGAACCCGCCGCATCCCGGGCGGCGGAGGCGCCTTATCACTACCAGTGCATGCTCGCCTGGGCGAAAGGCGTGCAGGATGCCATGACGCCGTGGACCCACACGGCCCAGGCATGCGACGTGCGCCCCGCGAAACCCTGATGGCACAGATACGAGGAGAGTTAACGATGAAAAAGATGCTTTGGCCCATCCTGCTGGCGCTGGTCGTGTCGGCATGCAGCAGCACCGGCGGCAAGGAAGCGACGGTGGAAGATCGTACCGGCGGCAAGGCCGCGACAGCGGGTACCCAGGCTGGCGCCGACGCCAAGTCGGCGACAGCGGGCGGCGTCGAGACCGCGCCGCTGGGCGGGGCCGGCGTCTCCGGCAGCGCGCTCGACGGCAAGCAGCTCGACGGCGGCAGCGGCAAGTTCTCCGGCGACGAACGCAAGAATCCCGCCAGTCCTCTGTCCAAGCGCAGCATCTACTTCGACTACGACAGCTTCGTGGTGAAGGATGACTATCGTCCGGTTCTCGAAGCGCACGCGGGCTATCTGCTGGCGAAGAAGGATGCGCATGTGATCCTGCAGGGCAACACCGACGAACGCGGCAGCCGCGAATACAACCTCGCGCTGGGCCAGAAGCGTGCGGAAGCCGTGCGCAAGGCCCTGGCCGTGATCGGCGTGCCCGATGCGCAGATCGAGGCCGTGAGCTTCGGCGAGGAGAAGCCGCGCGCAGAAGGCGACAGCGAGGCCGCCTACGCCGAGAACCGCCGTGTCGACGTCGTCTACACGGACGAGTGATTGCGGACGATGCGCCTGACCGGTCCTGGCCGTTTCATTCTGTTGGGACTCGTGTTGCCCGGGCTGGCTTTCGCCCAGCTGTTCGGCGGCAATACGGGCGAGCTGACGGCCCAGGTGCAGGCCATGCAGCAGAAACTCGATGCCTTCGATGCGCGGTTGAACAAACTCGAAGGCCTGATCCAGCAAAACCAGCAGTTGCTCGGCCTGCTGAAGGAAGTCGAGACGCTCAAGGCCGAAGTCGCCAAGATGCGCGGACAGGACGAGGTGCAGTCACACCAGCTCGAGACGCTGGGCAAACGGCAGAACGACCTGTACGTTGATCTCGATCAGCGCCTGACCGACCTCGCCAAGGCGAGGACAGCCGCCGCCGTGGCGCCCACGCCCGCGCCGCCGCCGGCTTCCACGCCAGCATCGGCGCCCGCGCCGGCAGCCGCTGCGACAGCCGCAGCCGCAGCGCCGGCAGCGGCCGCACCCGCGCCAGCCAGTGCCGAGTCGCCCGCGCCGCCGCAACTGGATCCACTGGTCGAGTCGCGTACTTACGAAGCCGCACTGGAGCATTTCCGGCAAGCCAACTATGCCGGCGCCATCGCGGGTTTCAAGGGCTTCCTGAAGGCTTATCCGGACAGTGCGCTGGCCCCGAATGCGCAATACTGGGTCGGTTACTCCTACTACGCACTGAAGGATTACAAGACCGCGCTGGCGCACCAGCAGAAACTGGTTGCCGCGTATCCCTCCAGCGCCAAGGTGCCGGACGCGTTGCTCAACATCGCCACCAACCAGATCGCGCTCGACAATCTGGACGCTGCCAGGAAGACACTGGAGGACCTGGTGGCGAAACATCCGGGCACCAACGCGGCCACGCTGGCCAGTCGCCGTCTGGCTGCACTGAAGTAAGGCCGTGAGCACGACCGCAGCCACGCTCCGCATCACGGAGGTGTTCCTTTCCCTGCAGGGCGAAACCAGCCGCACCGGGCTGCCGACCGTGTTCGTGCGTCTGGCCGGGTGTCCGCTGCGCTGCAACTGGTGCGATACCCCCTACAGCTTCCAGGGCGGCGAAACCGTGAGCCTGCCGGCCCTGCTGGCGCGCGTGGCCGACTACGGCGTGCCGACGGTCTGCGTGACCGGCGGCGAGCCGCTGGCGCAGAAGAACTGTCAGCCTTTCCTGACGGCCCTGTGCGATGCCGGCTACTCGGTTTCCCTGGAAACCAGCGGCGCACTCGATGTGTCGACGGTCGATCCGCGCGTGTCGCGCATCGTCGACATCAAGCCGCCCGCTTCGGGCGAGGCCGGGCGCAACCGCTGGGAAAACCTGCCGCACCTGAATGCGCGCGACGAGATCAAGTTCGTGCTGGCCGACCGCCAGGATTACGAGTGGGCGCGTGCACTCCTGCGCGAGCGCGCGCTGGCGGAACGCGCGCCCGTGCTGTTTTCTCCCGTGCAGGGCACGCTGCCGCCTGCCGAACTGGCGCAATGGATACTGGCCGACCGGTTGCCGGTGCGCATGCAGCTCCAACTGCACAAGGTGCTGTGGGGGAATGCGCCGGGAAAATGAGCCTTCGCCCTGCCATCGTTCTCCTCTCCGGCGGCCTGGATTCAGCTACGGTGCTTGCCATCGCGCGCGACGCCGGGTTTGCCTGCCATGCCCTGAGCCTGGATTACGGCCAGCGTCACAACGCCGAACTTGCCGCTGCAGCCCGCGTGGCCGCCAGTCTCGGCGCTGTCGAACATCGGGTGATGCGGCTTGGCCTCGGCGATCTCGGCGGCTCCGCGCTGACCGACGCCTCGATCGCGGTACCGGAGAGCCCGACCGAAGGCATTCCGGTGACCTACGTGCCCGCGCGCAACACGGTCATGCTGGCGCTGGCGCTGGCCTGGGCCGAAGTGCTGGGCGCGCGCGACATCTTCATCGGCGTGAACGCCGTGGACTACTCGGGCTATCCGGATTGCCGTCCTGAATTCATCGCCGCCTTCGAGCGCATGGCCAATCTCGCGACCCGGGCCGGTGTGGAAGGCGCGGCGCTCGCCATTCATGCGCCCCTGCAATACCTGTCCAAGGCGGACATCATCCGGCGTGGAATCGCGCTGGGTGTGGCGTATTCGAGTACGGTCAGCTGTTACCAGGCCGATGCGGAAGGGCGTGCCTGCGGCGTGTGCGATGCGTGCCGATTGCGGCGCCAGGGGTTCGAGCAGGCGGGGGTTCCAGACCCCACGCTGTATCAGCAAAGGCACATGTAGATTATGCCTATTTGATTAAGCGTCTCCGCTGGGGAATAATCGCCGGGCCGTCATATTGCGGCAACCTATAAAAGACTCTTTCGGAGACGTGCCAGCATGGAAGGACTCGACTTGATCAGCCAGGGGCTCGCCGCACTGGGCTGGGATCCCAACGATGCATTCGTCAAGACCCGCGCTATCGCATGGATGGGATTTGTCCTTGCCTTCGTCTTTGGCTATGTCGGCAACAAGACGCATTTCTGCACCATGGGCGCAGTCTCCGATATCGTCAACATGAACCACTGGGACCGCATGCGCGCCTGGCTGCTCGCGATTGCCGTGGCCGTCATCGGCACCAGTACGCTGGTGTATCTGGGCGACCTTGACGTTTCCAAGACCATCTACACCGGATCGAATTTCTACTGGCTGGCGGCACTGGTCGGCGGCCTGACTTTCGGCGTCGGCATGACGCTCGCCGGCGGCTGCGGGCAGCGTACGCTGGTGCGGCTCGGCGGCGGCAATCTCAAGTCCATCGTCGTGTTCATCTTCATGGGCTACGCGGCGCTGGTCACGATCTCGGGCATCTTCGGCGCCTTCCGCGTGAGCGTGCTGCAGGCCGAGCCGGTCACGGTCTATCTCGACGGCATGCAGACGCTGCCGGCGCTGCTCGGATTGCATACGCCGGGCGGTACCCTGGCGATCGGCCTGGCGATCGGTCTGGCGCTGCTGCTGTTCGTCTTTCTCAATAAAGAATTCCGTGCCAACACCGATAACATTCTTGCAGGCATCGTGATTGGTCTGATCGTGGTGGTCGGCTGGTACGCCACGGGCCGTTTCGGTTTCGGCGAGGATCCCGACACCCTCGAAATGGTCTATCTCGGCACCAACTCCCACCTCGCCGAATCGATGACCTTCGTCGCGCCGCTCGGCTACACCATGAACCTCTGGGCCTACTGGACCGACAGCGCGACCATCGTCACCTTCGGCGTGGCCAGCGTGTTCGGCGTGATCGTGGGATCGCTGGTGTACGGCGTGACGCACAAGACCTTCCGCTGGGAAGCCTTCAATTCCCCGCAGGACATGTTCCGCCACATCATCGGCGCGATCATGATGGGATTCGGCGGCGTCACTGCGCTGGGGTGTACCATCGGCCAGGGCGTGACCGGCATCTCGACGCTGGCGGTGTCGTCTTTCCTCGTGCTGGCGGCCATCATCGCCGGGGCGGCCGTCACCATGAAAGTGCAATACATCCTGCTGATGCGCGAAGGCTAAAAGCCACAGGCCAACAGGAAATTTGCGCATATGGTTCAAATGAACCTTGACCCGTCCGGGGCGGGTTGTTAGGGTGCAGATATAGCCCCTAGGGGCTGAAAGGATAGACTTTGAAAAAGTGGTTCAGCACCCTCTGTTTCGCTTTCCTCGCAGCGTTTGCCGTGCAGGCGCATGCAGCGAAGGCGGTCAACTTCCAGTTCACGGACAGCAAGGGCAAGACCGTTCGCCTGTCCGACTACAAGGGCAAGTGGGTACTGGTCAACTTCTGGGCGCCGTGGTGTCCGCGCTGCAAGATGGAGTTCAATGAACTCAACGACCTGGACGCCCGCAACGATTTCGTCGTGATCGGCGTGGCCATGGACTACGGCATCGACGAAGGCTCCGTCTACAACACCATGCAGCGCTTCAACCTGCGCTACCCGCAGATCATCGGCGGCAATCGTCGCGATGCGAACCCGCCGTCGAATCAGGTCGGCCCGGTCGATTTCTATCCCACGTCCTACCTCTACGCACCGGACGGCGAAATCGTGATGTTCGTGCCCGGCATCATCAGCAAGCAGAAGATCATCGCCTTCACGGAACAGTACCGGTCCAGCGACGCGACCGAGTTTGCGCAGAACGACACGGCCACGAACGCGCCCGTCGCGCCGACCGGCGTGCAGAAGGCAAGCATGGCCAAGTCCCCGGCCGCGAAGTCGCAAGACAAAAAAAAAGCGGTGACCGTCTACTGAGCCGGTAGGCGCCGGCACGAGAAACGAAAAGGCGGCTTCGGCCGCTTTTTTCGTTTGGGGCGCAGGCAAGCCGGATGGATGGCGGCCCCGCCCGAATATCATCAAAAAACTGTCACGACTCTTTACCCGGTGCGGCGCGTTCGGCTATAATCTTGGGCTTTCGCGGATAGGGCGGCGGCCACAGGCTCAAGTCAAATCCCGGGTCGGTAGCTCAGCCGGTAGAGCAGCGGACTTTTAATCCGTTGGTCGCGAGTTCGAATCTCGCCCGACCCACCAGAATCCAGAAAGCCACGCGCAAGCGTGGCTTTTTTCATTGCCGGGTGTGACGAAAAGCGGCAGTTCCTGCCTGTCGGTGTCAGGTTCCGCAGGCAGGAACTGCGTTGCCGCGGTCTCCCGGCCCCCGTCGGCATGCCCGGATCCGCGCTGCATGCCTGTATTGGCGAGGGGTTACACGGTTTTACGGATTTAAAATGCACATTTCCTAAAGTTGGCATGGCTGCTGCTCGTTAAAGCTGCAGACACGGCGCAATCGTGTTCGTCATCGTCAACCCTAGGAGATTTGAAATGCGTAAAGTTCAACAAGGTTTCACCCTGATCGAACTGATGATCGTCGTGGCGATCATCGGTATTCTGGCCGCGATCGCCGTGCCTGCTTACCAAACCTACACGAAAAAAGCTCGATTTTCAGAGGTGGTTTCTGCAGCAGCCCCGTTTAAGTTGGGTGTTGAAATTTGTTTCCAAGAGCAAGGAACTTTGGCTAATTGTAATAATGGCAGCAATGGCGTTCCTGCTGCTACGACTGCTAACGTTGGTTTTGTTGCATCGGGATCCGGCACAGTTTCTGGTCTGAGTGCAACCGCAGCGACCATCACCATGACTCCGACTGCAACTGGTGGGCTCGCCGCGACGGAGACCTATACCTTGTCTACAACGGGTGCGGTTGTTGGTCAGCCTCTCGTATGGACTAAAGGTGGTGGTTGTGTGGCATCTGCCATCTGCTGACCCATTGAAACTGTGATATGAAAAAGCTGAACCGCCTAGGCGGCTCAGCTTTTTTAATTTGAAAGGCAAGATATCAAGCAAGCACACAAATTTTGGAGGGGGAAAAATAAGCAATCCGCCGATTGTCCCTATATCGAATGGAAGCTTATTACAGGCAATATGTAGGCCTTAGGCAAAACTTTGCAAATGCGCTTGAACCAACCGTCTAATCTGGTTTTTTTTCTCCTGATCGCAGCTACCGTTGCCTCGGGGTTCGTTTTTATCGGCACCGCATTGACGGGGCTGCTATTGTTCGTTTGGGGTGCGCTGGCTATTGGGCAAGCATTCGCTCGCAACCACTGGCCGGTATATCCTTTGTGCGGATGGATGCTGGCCTACCTGGTCTGGTTGGCAGTCGGCGTATGGACGAGCAATGCTCCGAATGTTAGTTGGTTGACGGCTTGGATGCTGGCAGGGTTTCCCGTAGCTTTCTTGGCTTGGGGGGTGACGTCTGATCCAGCCAAGACTTGGCGTGCCCTTCGGGCTGTTTTGTTATGGGTAGGCCCGGCGTTCGCATTGTGGGGATTGGGACAAGTAATTACCGGCTATGGGAGTGGGCAGCCTGTTGGGCCCCTGGTCGACAAGAATGCCTTTGCGGCGCTGATGAATCTGTTCTGGTTCATGGGCAGCGTTCACTTCATCAGAACAATGCGCGATCGCGGCTTGCATTGGTGCATGATTCCGCCGGGGTTGGGTTTGTTGCTGATTGCCATGACGCTGTTTGCGGCCGAATCGCGCGGTGCAACCCTGACCTGGCTGCTATTGATGCCCATTGCCATGTGGGCCGGCTATCGGAACACGCACAATAAGACCGCAATTATGCTGGTTTTGGCGATTGCGTTAACAGGCTATCTGGGTGTTTCTAACCTACTGGGTTTGAACGTGGCGCAGCGCCCTCTGAATCTTGAGCAGGATGCCTCGACCAGCGCGCGCTTGCAGTTGTGGAAATCCGCAACCCAGATTGCGCTAGACCATCCAATCACTGGTACAGGTTGGGGGACTTTTGCTGCCCAGTATCCGGCGTATCGCGACCCTCTGGAAAACACCACTGCGGGGAAGTTTGTCCACAACGATTACATTCAGTTCGCGGCAGAGGGAGGCATCCCGGCGCTGATTCTGCTGCTAGGAATCCTTGCGGGTTTGTTGCTGCAATTGAGGTGCAGCTTCGCATCAAAACAAAATCCAGACACACTTGAAGCGACAGGGCTGTTGTTGGGAGTGCTTGCCCTTTTCATGCAGGCTGGCGTAAATTTTATTTTCTACTTCGCTTTCATGAATATTTTGGCCGGTGTGCTCTCCGCTCGTGCTGTTCAACTCCTTCATCCCGCTGGCGTTGGACAGGTAATCATAGGTTACCCAGGTCAAATCGGGCGTGCTACGAAACTCATGATGGTTAGCTTCACGGCTCTCCTATTGACAGGCCCGCTATTGCTTCATCTACTGGCTCAATCCACCTTGTCCGGTTCGCAACCGGGCCTTGCGTTGCTGCGCACAGTGTGGCCGGAAGTTAATGCCTACAAGATTGCAAAATTCATTTCCGCAGTGCGTCCTAGCTCAGGTATCGCCCAGGAGTTGATGCTGCAGTCCGGCGAGGCGGCCCTGAAAGACAGCGCTGGGATCAGCATGGTGGGTGGAAACTTTCAGCGCGAATTGCTGCAAGAAACACTTGATCGTTACGAGTTCGTGCGTGGACAAACCGCCAACAGCCCGGCGTATGGCGTGCGTGAGGCGCGCGCGCTGATTCACTATCGGGCTCTGCTTGAATCTGGATTCGCCCTGAAACGTGCGCGCGAGATTCTGACGCTGAATCTGCGTAAGGATCCATTTCACGTCGACAGCATGATCGTGCTGTCTCGTCTTGATGTGCTGGAAGGACATCCGTTACAGGCTCAAGCGTTGCTTGCGGCCGCTATGCAGCACGTGCTCAGCCGTCGGGACCAGCAACTGCTTGCCGTTGAGAGTCTGCGACAGCGCGCAGCACCCCGGCAGATTGTCGAACTGGATTCGATTGAAAAGGAATTAAAGAACGTGCGGTCTGATTCTGAAACTGGCAAGGCTTTGGTATTGTCCGCCGATTTCAGTGAAAACATTGATAGGCGGCTTTTGGAAATTGCACATACACAGGGCCTTTAAAGTGCGATGTGCTTCCTTGCGATACGGTTCGTAAATGGGTATTTCTGGCCCATGAAGGTTAAGCGCTAGGCAGGGCCAAGCGATATATTGGGGCTCTCCACTTAATCCTGGTTTGTTAGTACTTTGCGTATTGCCTCGGCGGTGAATCCCCTGCCTTGCAAGAACCGCATCTGTCTGGCTTTCTCGCGGGCACTCGAGGCGGGAGAGCTGAATTTTTTACGCCATACTTCACGCGCTCGCTCGAATTCACTGTCACGATTCTTACCTAGCGCATCTTCGATGATGGTTTCGCCTACCCCCAACTGCCGCAGCTCATAAGCAAGCTTGACGCAGCCGGTTCGTGCGCAATGGTCCGCAATGTAGCTCTCCGCGAACCGCCGGTCCGATAGCCAGTCCCTGGCCTCGAATGCGTCGAGCACGGGCGCAATTTCCTCAACCGCAAACCCGGCCGCTTCGAGCTTTCTTGTCAGTTCGAAGCGGCTGTGCTCGCGCCGCGCGAGATAGGCCAGCGCCCGTTCGCGCAGGCTGGCGGGATCAGGCGTCGATTTCGGCTTCATCCTCGTCCTCGGCGAGGATCGTGGGGTTGTTGACGCCGACGGCGGCGCGGATCTTGGCTTCGATTTCGTGGGCGATCTCGGGGTGTTCCCTCAGGTATTCGCGCGCGTTGTCCTTGCCCTGGCCGATCTTGTCGCCGTTGTAGGCATACCAGGCCCCGGATTTGTCGACGAGCTTGTGGGCGACGCCGAGCTCGATGATCTCGCCTTCGCGCGAGATGCCCTGGCCGTAGAGGATGTCGAAGAAGGCTTCCTTGAAGGGCGGGGAAACCTTGTTCTTCACGACCTTGACCTTGGTTTCGTTGCCGATGACCTCGTCGCCCTTCTTGATCGCGCCGACGCGGCGGATGTCGAGGCGCACGCTGGCGTAGAACTTGAGCGCGTTGCCGCCGGTGGTGGTTTCCGGGTTGCCGAACATCACGCCGATCTTCATGCGGATCTGGTTGATGAAGATGACGAGCGTGTTGGTGCGCTTGATGTTGGCGGTGAGCTTGCGCAGCGCCTGGCTCATCAATCTTGCCTGAAGCCCCATGTGGGAATCGCCCATCTCGCCTTCGATTTCGGCCTTGGGGGTCAGCGCGGCGACGGAGTCGACCACGACCACGTCGACCGAGCCCGAGCGCACCAGCATGTCGGCGATTTCCAGGGCCTGTTCGCCGGTGTCGGGCTGCGAGACGAGCAGATCGTCGACGTTGACGCCCAGCTTGGCGGCGTACGCGGGGTCGAGTGCGTGTTCGGCGTCGATGAAGGCGGCGGTGCCACCCTGTTTCTGCATTTCGGCGATGACCTGCAGGGTGAGCGTGGTCTTGCCGGAGGATTCCGGACCGTAGATTTCGATGACGCGACCGCGCGGCAGGCCGCCGATGCCGAGCGCGATGTCGAGTCCGAGCGAACCGGTGGACACGGCCTGGATGTCGCGCGCGACGTCGTGGTCGCCGAGGCGCATCACGGAACCCTTGCCGAACTGCTTTTCGATCTGCGAGAGGGCGGCGGCGAGGGCCTTGGATTTGTCTTCTGCCAGAGCGGGGCTTGCCATGGTGGTCTCCTGTGGGGTCGATGGGCAGAGCGGTGTCTGCATGGGACGTACTCTAGGCAATACATTTCATGATGTCAATAAAAAATATCACCTAAGTAAATTGTATAAAGTCATATATAGTATTTGGGTGGTGCCGCCCTATAATGCCGAAAAGCGGAGATGGTCATGATTTCAAAAGAAAAAATGCTCGCGGATCTGAAATGGGCGACGCGCCAGCGCCTGCAGTACATCGAAATCATGGCCTGGTATGCCGGTGTGGTGACGCGGAGCGACGTGGCGCGTGCCTTCGGGCTGTCCGATCCGGCAGCGACCAAGGATCTCAAGCTGTACGGCGATCTCGCGCCTGGCAACCTGAATTACAACCACACGGTATTCGGCTTCGTGCCCGCAGCCGGTTTTGCGCCGATATTCGCCGACCTGTCGCCCGCCGCCGTGCTGCCTGCCATGGCGGCCAATCTGGCGGTGGCGAACGGGCCCTATGGCGACACGCGGATCTACGGCCTGCCGACGGCGGCGCTGCCGCTGCCTGCGAGGCTCCCCGGCCGCGAGACGCTGGCGCAGGTCACGCGTGCCATCCACGGCCGGCGCAAGCTGCGCGTGGTATACCGCTCGCTGACCGGCAGCGCCCACGATGCGCGCGTGCTGGAGCCGCATACCCTGGTCGATGCCGGTCTGCGCTGGCATGTGCGGGCCTACAGCGAAGCCAGCAGCGATTTCCGCGATTTCGTCCTCTCGCGCGTCGTCGAAGCCGAATGCCTCGACGCGGCGGCCGAATCGGCGGAGGAGTACGACGAGGACTGGGTGGAATGGGTGAAGCTGGAACTGGCGCCGCATCCCGCGCTGGATGTGGACAAACGCGCCAGCCTGCTGATCGACTACGGTGCGTCAGGAAGCGTGGTCGAGGTGAACGTCCGCCGTGCATTGCTCGGCTACGTGCTGCAACGGCTGGGCGTGGACACCACGGCGGATCATTCGATGAATCCGCACGCCTGGCAGTTGGTAGTGGCGAACCGCGACGAGATCGAGCCGTTCGCGGCGTGGGCGTTTCAGTGAAGGGTAAACGGTAAGCAGTAAGCAGTAAGCAGTAAGCGGTGAGCGGTCTATATTTTGTTCGCTCACCGCTCACCGCTCACCGCTCACCGCTCACCGCTCACCGCTCACCGCTCACCGCTCACCGCTCACCGCTCCCCACTCACCCAATCAACTCAATCATCCCCCGCAGCGCCGCGGCCACCGCGCGCGAGCGGATTTCCTCGCGGTCGCCGTCGAGGCGGCAGGTGGACGACATCAGGGTGCCGTCGTTGAGCGCCCAGCCATAGCACACCATGCCGACGGGCTTTTCGCGGGTGCCGCCGCCGGGGCCGGCGATGCCCGACACCGACAGGGCGGCGTGGACGGGGCTGCGTGTCAGCGCGCCATGGGCCATGGCGCGCGCGGTCTCCTCGGAGACCGCGCCGTAGGTAGCGATCGTGTCCGCCGGCACGCCAAGCAGTTCGATCTTGGCGGCGTTGGCGTAGGTGATGAAACCGCGTTCGTAGAACGTCGAACTGCCGGGAATCGCCGTCAGCACCTCGCCGATCCAGCCGCCGGTGCAGGATTCGGCGGTGGCGAGCATCCAGCCGCGCGCGCGCAGTTTATCGCCGAGTTCGATCGCAAGACCCTGCAATTCCTCGTTGCTTACACGAGCCATGCCACTCCCTTCATAACCGCTATCGAAAAGCCTGCCGCCAGCAGGTCGTCGAACATCACGCCGAAGCCGTTTTTCAGGCGGGCATCGAAATAACGGATCGGCCAGGGTTTCAGGATATCGAAGAGGCGGAAGAGCGCAAAGGCCAGCCCCGCCCAAAGCCAGCCAGCCGGCGTGAACAGCAGCACCAGGGCGAAGGCGACGATTTCGTCCCACACGATGCCGCCATGGTCGGCCACGCCCAGCGCGCGACCGGTGCGGGCGCAGGCCCAGATGCCCACGACGAAGGCCGCGGCAATGAGCGCACACTGGGCACCGGTGCTGGAGGCGACGGCGACGATCAGCCAGTAGAGCGGCCAGCCCAGCAGGGTGCCGACGGTGCCGGGCGCCCGGGGCGCAAGGCCGCTGCCGAAACCGAAGGCGACCAGATGCGCGGGGTGCGTGAAGAGAAAGGAGGCGTCAGGCCGCGAAGTGGTCATGGCCGGTGCGGTCAAGCGGAATGCGGTGCCCGTCTGCATCGACGATGGCGAGGCCCGCTTCGTGGACGATGCGGCCAACGCGCGTCACCGCAGTTCCGGCACGCGCCGCCGCGGCAAGCACGGCATCGCGCTGCGCGGCCGGGGCGGTGAAGCAGAGTTCGTAGTCGTCGCCGCCGGCCAGTACGCAGTCGCGCGCCACCGGCTCGTGCAGGTAGGCCTGCGCGACGGGCGGCAGGGGCAGTGCGGGGAATTCGATCACCGCGCCGACCTGCGAGCGTTCTAGGATATGGCCGAGATCGGCAGCGAAGCCGTCGGAGATGTCGATGGCCGCGCTGGCGATGCCGCGCAGAGCGATGCCGAGCGGCACGCGCGGCGTCGGCAGGTAGAGCGCAGGCAACACCCTGGCGGCGTCGATCTGCTCCATGAAGAGGCGGCCCTGCCGGTAGGCCAGCGCCAGCGCGGCAGAACCGATGGTGCCGGACACCCAGACGTCGTCGCCCACCCGGGCGCCGTCGCGGCGCAAGGCCTGCCCCGGAGGCAGCTCGCCGATGGCGGTGATGCTGAAGGTGAGCGGGCCGCGCGTGGTGTCGCCGCCGACCAGCTCGATGCCGAACTGCTCGGCCACGCGAAAGAAGCCGCGGGCAAATGCAGCGAGCCAGGCGTCGTCGGCCGCGGGCAGGGCGATCGACAGCGTGGCCCAGCGTGGCGTCGCGCCCATCGCCGCGAGGTCGGACAGATTCACTGCCAGCGACTTGTGGCCGAGGCCCGCGGGACTGTCCTGCTTCATGAAATGGCGGCCTTCGAGCAGCATGTCGGAGGTGACCGCGAGCTGCATGCCGGGCGTGGGCGCCAGCAGCGCACAGTCGTCGCCCACGCCCAGCACCGCGCCGGGCGTGGCACGGGTGAAATGGCGGGCGATGAGGTCGAATTCCATGTGGGTGGGCGGTGAGCGGTGAGCGGTAAGCGGTGAGCGGTGAGCGGGTTGCCGCTCACCGCTTACTGCTTACCGCCTGCCACTTTCTCCGGCTTCCAGCGTGCGTACCTCGCGCCCCAGCTTGTCGAGCACGCCGTTGACGTACTTGTGGCCGTCGGTGCCGCCGAATTTCTTGGCAAGCTCGACGCCCTCGTTGATGACGACGCGCAGCGGCACGTCCGGGCAATGCAGCAGTTCGTAGGCGCCGATGAGGAGGATGCCGTGCTCGATGGGCGAGAGTTCGGCGAGCGGACGGTCGAGCAGCGGCGCAAGGCGTGCGGCCAGCAGGTCTTCCTCCTTCAGCACGCCGTAGAGCAGGGTACGGAAAAAGGCTTCGTCGACGCGTTTGAACTGCTCGTCTTCGCGGAGGTTGGCGACGATCAGGGTGACGTCGGCGCCGCCCACCAGCCAGGCGTAGAGTCCCTGTAGCGTGAATTCGCGCGCGAGCTTGCGGGAACCGGCCATCTCAGAGACGCTTCAGCAGGTTGGCCATCTCGATGGCCACGCGTGCGGCGTCGCGCCCTTTCTCGGCCATGCGTTTGTGGGCCTGTTCCTCGGTGTCGACGGTGAGGATGGCGTTGGCGATCGGCATGCCGGTTTCCAGTTGCACGTCGAGGATGCCGCGCGAGGATTCGTTCGACACGACCTCGAAATGATAGGTGTCGCCGCGCACCACGGCGCCGATGGCGACGAGCGCATCGAACCTGCCGGACTGCGCCATCTTCTGCAGTGCGAGGGGATGCTCGAGCGCGCCGGGCACGTTGACGAGCAGCGTGTCTTCCTGGGCCACGCCGAGGCGGAGCAGTTCGGCCTCGCAGGCCGAGAGGAGTCCTTCGCAGATGTCCTTGTTGAACCGGCTCATCACGATGCCGATGCGCAGGCTCTTGCCGTTGTAGAGGGGATCGAGTTCGTTGATGTCGCTGCTGCTGCCCATGTGGGATTCCTCCGTTGAAGTTCAGGCCTTGTCGAGGTAGCCCGTGACCTCGAGGCCGAAGCCGTCCATGGCCGGCATCTTGCGCGGGCTGGCCAGGAGTTTCATCTTGCCGACGCCGAGGTCGCGCAGGATCTGCGCGCCGATGCCGTAGTCGCGCAGATCGACCTTGCGCTGCGCCACCGGCGCGGGGTTGATGCGGTCGAGCAGGGCGTCGGCGGTTTCCGGGCGGTGGAGCAGCACGATCACGCCGGACTGCGATTCGGCGATGCGTTCCATCGCGCCTAGGATGGGCCAGGAATGGCCGCCGCCGGTCACATCGAGGAAATCCATCACCGAGAGCGGCTCGTGCACGCGGACCAGGGTTTCCTTGTCGGCGTGGATTTCGCCCTTGACGAGCGCGAGATGCGTTTCCTTCGCGCACTTGTCGCGGTAGGCGATCAGGCGGAAGGCGCCGTACACGGTCTGGATCAGGCGGTCGGCGGCACGTTCCACCAGACTCTCGGTCTGGTTGCGGTAATGGATGAGGTCGGCGATGGCGCCGATCTTGAGTCCGTGTTCCTGCGCGAAGGGGATCAGGTCCGGCAGCCGCGCCATGGTGCCGTCGTCCTTGAGGATCTCGCAGATCACCGAAGCCGGTTCGAGTCCTGCCAGCGCGGCGAGGTCGCAGCCCGCCTCGGTGTGGCCGGCACGCACCAGCACGCCGCCAGGCTGGGCGCGCAGCGGGAAGATGTGGCCAGGCTGGATGATGTCGCTGGGCTTCGCATCGCGCTTCACCGCGGCCTGGATGGTGACGGCGCGGTCGCCGGCGGAGATGCCGGTGGTCACGCCTTCGGCCGCTTCGATGGATACGGTGAACGCGGTGCCGTGCGGCGTCTGGTTGTCGCTGACCATCTGTTTCAGGCCGAGCTGCCGGCAGCGCGCGTCGGTCAGCGTGAGGCAGATCAGGCCGCGTCCGTATTTCGCCATGAAATTGATCGCTTCCGGCGTGACATGCTCGGCGGCCATGACCAGGTCGCCCTCGTTCTCGCGGTCTTCCTCGTCGACCAGCACGACCATGCGGCCGGCCTTCAGCTCTTCGATGATTTCGGGGGTGGAAGCGAGGCTCATGTTCAATCTTTGTCGGTGGGGTTGGCGAATTGCGTCATGCGCTCGACGTAGCGCGCGATCATGTCGACCTCGAGGTTGACGCGGCTGCCTGCCTGCAGGTGTTTCAGCATCGTCATTTCCAGCGTGTGCGGGATCAGGTTCAGCGCGAAGCGCGCGCCGTTCACCGCGTTGACGGTGAGCGAGACGCCGTTCACCGTGATCGAGCCCTTGCGGATGATGTAGCGCGCGAGTTCGATCGGCGCGTCGATGTCCAGCTGGTGGGATTCGCCGACCGCGGCGAAGCGGTGCACCGTGCCGACGCCGTCGACGTGGCCGGACACCAGGTGGCCGCCCAGCCGGTCGGCGAGGCGCAGCGCCTTTTCCAGGTTGACCTCGGCGCCGGGCGCGAAACCCGCGGTGCAGCGCAGCGTTTCGGCCGAGACGTCCACGGTGAAGCTGGCTGGCGTCAGCGCCACCGCGGTCAGGCAGACGCCGTTGACCGCGATGCTGTCGCCGAGCGCCACGTCGGACAGGTCGAGACCGCCCACCTGGATGACCATGCGCGCATCGGCGCCGCGCGCCTCGAATTCTTGAATGCGGCCGATGGCCTGGATGATGCCGGTGAACATGTGCGGAATGAGGAAGCGACCTGCCTGCGAGACCCGGCATTGTAGGCGTTTCGCCGCCCGCGGTGAACCCCGGCGCCGGGAAACGCCTGCGCGGGTAGGGGGTTATAAAAGGATAATAAGGTCGTTAGATTATTATAATGGCGCTTTCCCTCGATGTGCTCCTGCATGTTCTCCAAGCCGACTTTCGTCCTGCGCGGTCGCCCGCTGCTTCCCATCGTGCAGGGCGGCATGGGCATCGGCATTTCCGCCCATCGCCTCGCGGGCGCCGTGGCGCGCACGGGAGCGGTGGGCACCATCGCCAGCGTCGACCTGCGCCATCTTCACGCCGACCTGAGCGAGCAGGCAAGGCACTGCCGCGACCGCGCCACGCTCGATCGCCTCAATCTGGTCGCGCTCGACCGCGAAATCCGGGCCGCGCTCGAACTCGCGGGCGGCCGCGGCCTCGTCGCGGTGAACGTGATGAAGGCGGTCGACGCGCATCCCGACTACGTGCGCCAGGCCTGCGCCTCGGGCGCGCAGGCCATCGTCATGGGCGCCGGGCTGCCGCTCGACCTGCCGGACCTCGCCGCGGGCCATCCGGACGTCGCGCTGATCCCCATACTCTCGGACGCGCGCGGTGTTGCCATCGTGCTCAAGAAATGGGCAAGGAAGGGATGCCTGCCCGACGCCATCGTGATCGAGCATCCGCGTTACGCGGGCGGCCATCTTGGCGCGCCGAACCCGGCCGACCTGACCCAGGCGCGATTCGACTTTGCCGAGGTGCTGCCGGGCATTTTCAGGCTGTTCGACGAGCAGGGCATCGCGCGCGACCGGATTCCGCTCATCGTCGGTGGCGGCATCAACCGCCACGAGAAAATGCAGGCTGCGCTCGCGCTGGGCGCTGCCGCCGTGCAGGTCGGCACGGCCTTCGCCGTCACCGAGGAAGGCGACGCGCATCCCGATTTCAAGCGCGTACTCCTCGACGCGCGGCCGCAGGACATCGTCACCTTCATGAGCGTGGCGGGCCTGCCGGCGCGCGCGGTGAACACGCCCTGGCTCGCCAACTACCTCCGGCGCGAGGCGCGCCTGCAGGCCTGCGCCAAGGCCGATCCGGCACGCTGCGCCCTCGGGCTGCACTGCCTCACGCAATGCGGCCTGCGCGACGGGATCGCGCAGGCCGGCCAGTTCTGCATCGCCTCGCAGCTCGTCGCGGCGTTCAAGGGCGACGTCAACAAGGGCCTGTTCTTCCGCGGATCGGAAAGCCTGCCCTTTGGCGACGAGATGCGCCCGGTGCGCGACGTGGTCGATTATTTCCTCACGGGCGAAAAGCGTGCCCGCGTGGCCGCCGCGGCATGAGCCTGCGCATCACACGCCGGCTGGAATTCGACGCCGGCCATCGCATTCCCAACCACGCCAGCCAGTGCCGGCACCTGCACGGCCACCGCTATGCCATCGAGATCACGCTGGCGGGCGAACTGGTCGTCGCGAAAGGAGCGTCGGACGAGGGCATGGTGATGGATTTTTCAGACGTGAAGGCGATCGCCATGCGCGAACTGGTCGAGAAGTGGGATCACGCCTTCCTGGTACACGCGGACGATCGCCTCGTGCGCGATTTCCTGGCGACCCTGCCCGGGCACAAGACGGTCGTGCTGCCCGTCGTGCCGACGGCGGAAAACCTCGCCGCCGAAGCCTTCCGCATCCTGGACGCGGCCTACGCGGAACCCTATGGTACCCGGCTCCAGCTGCAGCGCGTGCGGCTCTACGAAACGCCCAACAACTGGGCCGATGCGGTGCGCTAGGCGGCAGGCAGCGCGATCTTCTGGTCGACGCTGAACTGGTAATCGCGGAACACGTGCTCCGCAGTGAGGACCCGATAGCTGCCGTCTTCCTGGCGCGTCGTCGTGTCCTTCAGGCGGTAGGCGGTCTGCCCGCAGGTCCAGATGTCGAAATTGCGCATGTGGGTGCACAGGCAGGTCTTGTCCCTGACCGAGACTTTCTTCGCCGTCGGGTGCAGTTCCACCTCGCGGTTGTAGGCGTCAATGTAGGCGCACTTGCCGTTGGCGTCGAGCAGGTAGCCGTAGGCCTCGCAGTTGGGGCGGATGCCCGCGCCGATGCCGGGGCTGCCTTTCAGCATGCGCATCGGGTAGCCGGTGGGCGACAGCGTGTTCACCTCGATGTCGGGCTCGCTCGCCTTGAAGTATTCCTGTTTCACCTTGTCGGGCAGGCCGCATTCCTGCGTCACCGTGAAGCGTGTGGCCACCTGTACCGCGGCGGCGCCCATTTCGAGAAAACTTGCGGCGTCGCTGCCGGTGAAGATGCCGCCGGCCGCGATCACCGGGATGTCGAGGTGCTCGGCCTTGAGATAGGCCAGCACCTCGGCGACGATGGTGGCCAGGTCGTACTGCGCCCAGTCCATGCCGAAGCCGAGATGGCCGCCGGCGAGCGGGCCTTCGACCACCACGTAATCGGGCAGCCGGTTCAGGCGCGCGTTCTTGCGCAGGAAGAGGGCGAGCGCGCGCGTCGACGAAACGATGATGCCGAGCCTGGCGTCGCGGAAGCGCGGGTGGTCGGCCATCAGCGCGAACGAGCCCAGGTGCAGGCCGGCCGACAGGGTGATGCCGTCGATGCCGGCGTCGAGCGCGGCCTTCAGGCGCACGCGCAGCGTGTCGGCCGGCGCGTTCATGGTCAGCTTTTCCATGCAGTTGATGAAGACCATGCCGTCGCCGCGCTTGGCCTGCATGGCGGCGCCGACGTGGTTGCGCGTCGCTTCCGCCAGCGCACCGAGGCAGAACTGCACCGAGGATTTGTCGCTGCTGGCGACGTTGGCCTTGTACTTCTTCAGCTTCTGGCTGACGAAGTTGGTGTCGAAGCGGGTGTCCGACACGGTATGCACCATCGCATCGGAAATGTGGCCGATGCCGCCGAGTCGGGCGACTTCGAGCGCCAGTTCGGCGGTGGAAATGTCCACCCCCATGCCGCCGATCATGATCGGCACCAGTTCCTGCCTGCCGCCACCCTGTCCGGGAAAGCTCAGGCGGAAGTCATCCACGCGTTTCATTCGGGTCTTCTTTTTTGCTCAGTAGTCGGGCGGGCGCGAGGCCCGGTTCAGGCTGTCCGTCGAGGCGGCACGACGGTGCCGCGACGATCTCCGCAGCGCATTGTACGCTGCGTCGTGAGCGCGAAGGAATGAGGCCGCGCCGCGGCGGTCAGAACGCGGCGGATTCGGCCTCGAGATAGGCGCGGCTGGCGTTGCCACCGTTGAGCAGGTCGAACAGGGGCAGCGTGGACCAGTCGCGCAGGTCGAGGCTCCGGATCGCGGTCTGCAGGTCGTCGCCCCGGTTGACCGCCTGCTTCATGTGGGCCTGCAGCCGCACCAGATAGTCGTGGCTGTCGCGGGTGGCCCTGGCCAGGTCGCATACGGCGCCGTGGCCGGGCACGATGCGTTCGGGCTTGAGCCCGGACAGGGTGTCGAAGGAAGCGATCCAGCCGGCCACGTTGCTGAACGGCAGCACGCCCAGCAGGCGGTCGACGAACACGATGTCGCCGCTGAACACGGTGCGGGTCTGCGGCAGCCACACCAGGATGTCGCCCGGCGTATGCGCGGGGGCGCTGTAGATCAGTTCGAGGTCGGTTGTGCCCACGCGCAGGGTCTTGCGCGTGGCAAAGGTCGCGGTCGGCAACACCGCCGTGGTGCCGTCGAGTTTTTCCTTCAGCTCGCCCTGCAGCGACTGCAGCAGCAGCGCGCCGCGCTCCTCGGCGTCCGCCCGCATTTTCTCGTGGCCGACGATGGGCACCCCCAGCGTGGCGAAATAGCTGTTGCCGAGCCAGCGATGGTCCTGGCCACCGGTGTTGATCACCCATTTCACCGGCTGCAACGTCACCCCGCGGATGGCTTCGTGGATTGCCCTGCCCACCTGGAAGCTCGATCCGCTGTCGATGACCACCACGCCGTCGGTGGTGACGACGAAGCCGGTGTTGGCGTTCATCGCCTCGTTTTCATAGGTGCGGCCGCCGGTTTCGCCGATGAAGGCGTAGACGCCGGGGGCGACCTGCTGCGGCACGAGCGTGAGCGCCTGGGCGGGCACGGCAAACAGGAGACAGGCCAAGGATAACAGGGTGCGCAGGTTCGTCATGATCGGGTTCATCTCAGGCGATAGCCTGCGTGGCAGGCAAGGCAGCTCGATTGTACGTCCGCCAGTGCGCGGAGCGCCGCGCCGGTGTCGCCGCTCACGCCGGTATCCTTCGCAATGATGGCGAAGCGGCTGGCTGCCTGGTGCATGCCGTGGCCGATCTGCCGCATGTCCTCCGGCATGTATTGCGCCACGGTGTGCGCATCGTGGCGCTGCAGCGAAGTCATGCCGAGCCGGGTTTCGGCCAGGTCGGCTGCCGCATCGAACTGCCGGTCGGCGAGATAGCTCGTGATTGCCTGGATCGTCTGCAGGTGCTCCCGCATGTTGGCCAGCGTTGCCTCCTTCAGATCGGGCGGGAATGCCACCTGCTCGCGCAAGTCGGGCGCGGCGGCAAGCAGGGCCGCGTGATCGTGCGGCGCAGCCGGGGCGTGCGCGTGGCCATGGCCGGGCGTTTCGGCCCGGGCGGTCGAAGCCAGCAGGGCAAATGCCAGCGGGAGCAGGGGATTCATGCGGAAATCCGGATAGATCGGTGCGGCGAGTGTAAGCGACCGGCCGGGGCCGGCGTATGATCCTGCTCATGTCCGAGAACGCGCTGATCACTCTGGAAACCTGGCTGGCCCGTCATGCCGACACGCAGGTGTTCGAGCGTGGAGCGCGGCTGTTCGCGGTGGGTGACACCCCCGCCCGGCTCTACTGGGTGGAACGGGGCGAGCTGCAACTGGTGCGGCACGGCGCGCAGGGCGAGCGCATCGTCGTGCAACGCTGCACCCGGGGCGCGCTGGCCGAAGCCTCGCTGTTCTCGCCGGCCTATCACTGCGAAGGCGTCGCTGCCGTCGGGACGCGCGCCTGGGTGATGCCCCTGGCCGCATTTCTGGACGGACTGGCGGATGCCGGCATCGGCCGTGCCTTCATCCGCTGGCAGGCGTCCGTCATCCGCAGCCTGCGCGGGCAGTGCGAGCGCCTGAGCCTGCCGCGGGCCGAGGATCGCGTGCTGCACTACCTGCACGAGCACGGACGCTACGCGAGCGAAACCGGATCGCTCAAGCACTGGGCGGGTGCGCTCGGCATGACCCACGAACATCTTTACCGGACCCTGGCGAAACTCGAGCGGGCCGGGCGCATCCGGCGCGACGCGCATGCGGTGAGCCCCGTCGGCATGCGGCGGCCGGGCCGCGTAAAATGCCAGGCCTGTTGAAGCCGCTCATGTTCCCCGGTGCTGAAATGAAAACGCTCTTGCTTGTCCTGGCGGGCCTGGTGGCCAGCGCGACCCTGCCCGGCTGCGATGCGCCGCACGACAAACCCTATGAAGCCGGCCCCAAAGGCTACGTCGCGTTCTACGTGCCGGCCGACGACCCGGCCTACAGCGAGCTGCACGTCGGCGCGCAGGTCTATCGCATGGAGGGGGGACGGCGCGTCTTCGAAGGCTCGACGCAGAAATGGACGCATCTGGTTCCGCCCAGGCAGGGGCTGACGGTGGCGGTGGCGCCCGGGCCGCAGGTTTTCTCGATCGAGATGGCGGGCGGCAGGGCATCCGTCAGTCTCGACGTGAAAAAGGATCTCTACTACCCCGTGCGCATCGCCGCGGTCGATGTCGTGCATAGCCAGATGATCGGCGTGAGCGACCGCGTCCAGTTCGCGATACGCGCCACGCCGGAAGCGCCCATCGCGCCGGGAGCGGCGTCGCACTGAACGTACCCGGTGCCGGCCGCGTGCCTGTGGCGCGATGCGGCTGGTGATGGGAAAATGAAACAAGAAGGTCCGATTTGATTTCCGCTTTGCACCATGACGCTCCCTGAACAGGTTTTTCCCCTGCACGGCCCCGGCTTGCGCGGTGCGCGCAGGCCGCGCGTCGCCATTGTGGGCCGCGACGGCAGCGGCAAGCGCAGCATCTTCCGCGCCGCTTCCAGCACCGCGACCCATCACGAACGCCTGGCCGGCGTGGGGCCGGCCTACGAGGAATGCCTGGTCGAGGTCGGACTCGACCAGGTTTCGCTGGTCGAACTGCCGCCGCTGGCCAGCTTCCACGATCCCGACCCCGATGCGCTCGTCACCCTGAAATACCTGTTGTGGGGCGACCGCTGGCCGGCCATCGCGCGGCACGAGGCCCACCAGCCCGAGCGGGCGTTCGCCGCACCCGACGTGCTGATGCTGGTGATGGATGCCACGCAGCTGGAACGCGACCTCGAACTGGCGATGGAGCTGATGCCGCTCGGCCGGCCGATGGTGTTCGCGCTCAACCGCATGGACGAGGCGCGTGCGCGGCGACGTTTCATCAACGTACGCGCGCTGGCGAGCAAGCTCGGTGCGCCGGTGGTGCCGACCGTGGCGCACATGGGCATCGGGCTCGCCGATCTGTTTACCGCCGCGGTGCGCGTCGCGCGCGAGGCCGGCAGCGCCCATGCCCCGCGGCCGGACTGCCCGGTCAGCGCGCACATCGAGGCGCAATTGCAACCCGTGTCCGCCATCGCCCGCGAGACCGACGTGGCCACCGCCTTCGCGGTGCCGGAAAAGCTGCTGACGCAGCGGCTCGCCGAAAACGATCCCTATTTCGTGCAGGAACTCGCCGCGCATTTTCCCGAACGCGCGGCGACGCTGCAGGCCGTGCGTGCGGCGGCGGATGCCACCCTGCCGCGTCCGCTGGCCGACGAAATCCACGCTGACCGCCACCACCGCGCCGCCGTCTGCTTCGAGGACGTGACCCGGCCCGGCGGCGAGGGCATGCCGCCGCGCTGGCAGCGCTGGGCCGACGAACTCTTCCTGCATCCGCGCTGGGGCTTCGTCGGTACGCTTGCCGTGTTCGCGCTGGTACTGTTCTTCGTGTTCGAGGTCAGCGCCTTCCTCGACAGCCTCACCGTCGCGCGCCTGATCGCATGGGCCGAGCCCTGGAAGCCGACCGATCTGGCCGGCGTGGTCGGCCGCGCGGTACTCGACGGCTTCATCGGCCTGGCCGGCATCGTCATCCCCTACATGATTCCGCTGGTGCTGCTGCTGGTGTGGCTGGAAGAGTCCGGCATCATGCATCGCGTTGCCTTCGTGGTGGACCGTGGTTTCCATCGCCTCGGCCTGCATGGCGGCGTCGCGCTGCCCTTCCTGATGGGGCTGGGCTGCAACGTGCCGGCGCTGGCCGCCACCGCTGCCGTCACGCGCGGGCGCGACCGCACCGTGGCGGCCCTGCTCATCACCTTCCTGCCCTGTTCCGCGCGCTCGGCCATTCTGCTCGCGGTCGGCGGCAAGTACCTCGGCGGCCTCGGCGTGTTCCTGCTGTTCATGCTGGCGCCCGTGGTCGTCAGCCTGGTCGGCAAGCTGCTCAAGCGGCGCTACCCGGAAACCACGCCCGGCATGATCCAGGAGATTCCCGGCTACGCCGTGCCCAGCCTGCGCGCCCTGCTGGCCAACACCTGGGAGCGCAGCCGCGACATCGTCACCGTCGTGCTGCCGCTGCTGGTGGTCGGCAGCGTGGTGCTGGCCCTGCTGGGCCATTTCGGCGCCGACGCCTGGGTGAACCTGGCGCTCACCCCGGTGACTGCGTGGTGGCTGGGGCTGCCGGTAGTGCTCGGCGTGCCCATCCTGTTCGGCGTACTGCGCAAGGAACTGTCGCTGCTGATGATCTTCCAGGCGCTCGGCACGCAGGAACTCGGCGGCGTGCTCGACGCGACGCAGATCGCCACCTTCCTGGTCTTCCTCACCTTCTACGTACCCTGCGTGTCGACCTTCGCGATGATGCTGAAGCTGCTGGGACGGCGCGACGCGCTGTATTCCGTGGTCCTGTCCATCGGCGTCGCCTTGCTCGCCGCTGCGGCGGTACGCTGGCCGCTGGAACTGCTGGGCCGGCTCGTCTGATTCAGCGACCGACGCGCAGGAACAGCGGCCAGTCGAGCGCCCGTGCGCGCTCCGGATCGCCCCACAGCGGCGCCAGTTCTTCCTGCAGTACTGGCAGCGGATCGTCGCCCCGTCCCGCCTGGTAACGTTTTACCGCCGACCAGGTCGAGAGATAGGCGATCAGGCGCGGCAGCGTCCATTCCACGCGGATGGCAAAGGATGGGGCGGCAATCGTTTCAAAAGGGAAAGAGAGGCTCCGGTACCCGTCGTCGATCAACGTGCGCTCGGGCGGCCAGTAGGGTCCCACCGTCTCGGCATAGAAACGCAGGAAGGGGGCGTCGAGCGCATCCGGCAGCACCATGCGGCCATAGCCCCACAGCGCGAGCACGCCGCCGGGTTTGAGCACGCGCTTCACTTCCGCGTAGAAGCGCGGCAGGTCGAACCAGTGGGCGGCCTGCGCCACGGTGACGAGATCGATGCTGCTGTCGGGCAGGCCGCTTGCCTCGGCCGGCGTCACGCGATAGTCGACGCCGGCGTGCGGCATGGCGTTGCGGATCTGTTCCGCCGAGGCGTCGGTGGCGACGACCTGTCTGAAATGCGGTGCCAGCCCCCGCGCCGCCTGCCCGCTGCCGGTGGCGCAGTCCCACGCGGCCGCGCGTTCCCTGCACTGCCCGGCGAGCCAGGCGTAGAGGTCGGCGGGGTAGTCGGGACGGAACGCGGCGTAGCGTTCGGAGGCGGTGGAAAAATGGTCCTTGAAGCCGCTCATTGCGGCAGCAGCGTCAACCGTAGATCGGAGCCGAGCTGCCGCACGTCGGCGAGGCGGAAGCGCGATGCGTCGGCGAGCGCCGTCAGCGGCGCGGTGGCGAAGAGTCCGCGCGCGGCGTCGCCCACCGCCATCGGCGCAACGTAGGCGATCCATTCGTCGACCAGGCCCGCCTCCAGCAACGCGCCGTTCAAACCGGCACCGGCCTCGACGTGCAGTTCGTTCACACCGCGCTGCGCGAGCAGGACGAGCAGGCCGGCGAGATCGACGCGACCGCGGGCGTCCGGCAGCGCGACGACCTCCGCGCCGGCGGCTTCGAGCGCCGCACGACGCGCCGGATCGGCTGAGTGGCATGCGATGAGCGCCGGCAGGATCGCGGCCGTGGGGGGCGTGGCCAGCGCGGAATCGACGATCACGCGCAGCGGCTGCCGGCCAATGTCGACATCGCGCACGGTCATCTTCGGATCATCGGCGCGCACGGTGCCGCTGCCGGTGAGGATCGCGCAGGCGCGGGCGCGCAGGCGCTGCACGTCGGCGCGCGCGGCCGCGCCGGTGATCCACTGCGAGGCACCGTTTTCCAGCGCGGTCTTGCCGTCCAGCGTGGAGGCGGTCTTGAGCCGCACCCAGGGGCGGTTCCGTGTCATGCGCGAAATGAAACCGGGATTGAGTGCGCGTGCTTCGGTTTCCATCAGGCCGACGTCGGCACGGATGCCGGCCAGCGTCAGCATGTCGATGCCGCCGCCGGCAACGAGGGGGTTGGGGTCGCGCATCGCCGCCACCACGCGCGCGACGCCGGCCTTGACCAGCGCTTCCGCGCAGGGCGGCGTGCGGCCGTGGTGCGAGCAGGGTTCGAGGGTGACGTAGACGGTGGCGCCGCGTGCGGCCTCGCCGGCCTGCTGCAGGGCATGCACTTCCGCGTGCGGCGTGCCGGCGCGTTCGTGCCAGCCTTCGCCGGCAACCGTGCCGTCGCGCACGATCACGCAGCCGACGCGGGGGTTGGGACTGGTGGTGAACAGGCCGCGCCCGGCGAGCTGAAGGGCCCGCGCCATGTGCGCATGGTCGGCGGCGGTCCAGGTCATGGCTATTCGAACAGGTCGTCCACGCCCTGCGAGGGCATGCGTTCCAGATCCTGCAGCATTTCGCGGAAATCGTCCGGGTCCTGGAAGCTCTTGTACACCGAGGCGAAGCGGATGTAGGCAATCTTGTCGAGTTTCTTCAGCTCGTTCATCACCAACTCGCCGATCTCGCGCGAGGGCACTTCGCGCGCGCCGCGCGTGAGCAGCTTCTGGTGGATACGCTCCACCGCCGCATCGACCTGCTCGGTCGGCACCGGCCGCTTGTGCAGTGCGCGGCGGAAGCCCTCGCGCAGCTTGGTCTCGGAAAAGTCTTCGCGGGTGCCGTTGCCCTTCACGATCTGCGGCGGGCGCAGTTCGGCGGTTTCCCAGGTGGTGAAGCGCTTCTCGCAGTCCACGCAGCGGCGACGCCGGCGGATCGCGTCGCCGGCTTCATTCACCCGGGAATCGATGACCTGGGTGTCGAAGGAACCGCAGAAGGGACATTTCATGCTGGTGAGCGGGGAGCGGGGAGCGGGGAGCGGGGAGCGGGGAGCGGGGAGCGGGGAGCGGGGAGCGGATTAACCGCTTACCGCTCCCCCCTTACCATTCACCCATAAACCGGAAACCTGGCCGTCAGCTTCGCCACTGCGTCCTTCACGCGCTCGATCACGGCCTCGTCGGCCGGCGCATCGAGCACGTCGGCGATGAGGTGGGCGAGCTGTTCAGCTTCGATTTCCTTGAAGCCGCGCGTGGTCATCGCCGGAGTGCCGATGCGGATGCCGCTGGTGACGAAGGGCTTCTGCGGATCGTTCGGGATCGAGTTCTTGTTGACGGTGATGTGCGCGCGGCCCAGCACGGCCTCGGCTTCCTTGCCAGTGAGGTTCTTGGCGCGCAGGTCGACCAGGAACACATGGCTCTCGGTGCGGCCGGAGACGATGGCGAGTCCGCGTTCGACCAGCACCTTGCACATCACCAGCGCGTTGGCGACGACCTGTTCCTGGTAGTGCTTGAATTCGGGCGTGGCGGCTTCCTTGAACGCGGTGGCCTTGCCTGCGATGACGTGCACGAGCGGGCCGCCCTGCAGGCCGGGGAAGATGGCGGAGTTGATCGCCTTCTCGTGCTCGGCGCGCATCAGGATGATGCCGCCGCGCGGGCCGCGCAGGGTCTTGTGCGTGGTCGAGGTCACCACGTCGGCGTGCGGCACCGGGTTGGGGTAGACGCCGGCGGCGATGAGGCCGGCGTAGTGCGCCATGTCGACCATGAAGATCGCGCCGATTTCCTTGGCGATCCTGGCGAAGCGCGCGAAGTCGATGCGCAGCGCGTAGGCCGACGCGCCGGCGATGATGAGCTTGGGCTTGTGCTCGCGGGCGAGCGCTTCCATCTTGTCGTAGTCGATTTCCTGCTTTTCGTTCAAGCCATAGGCGACGACGTTGAACCACTTGCCGCTCATGTTGAGCGCCATGCCGTGGGTGAGGTGGCCACCCTCGGCGAGGCTCATGCCCATGATGGTGTCGCCGGGCTTGAGGAAGGCCATGAACACCGCCTGGTTGGCCTGCGAACCGGAGTTGGGCTGCACGTTGGCAGCCTCGGCGCCGAACAGCGCCTTCACGCGGTCGATCGCCAGCTGCTCGACGATGTCGACGTATTCGCAGCCGCCGTAATAGCGTTTGCCGGGATAGCCCTCGGCGTACTTGTTGGTGAGCTGCGAGCCCTGCGCCTGCATCACCGCCGGGCTGGTGTAGTTTTCCGACGCGATCAGCTCGATGTGGTCCTGCTGGCGGCGGTCTTCCTGCTGGATGGCGGCCCACAGGTCGGGGTCGGTCTGGGCGAGGGTCTGGGTGCGATTGAACATGGCGCGCTCGAATGGGAATCTAGGGTCTGGAAAGGCGCGCATTTTACCATGCAGCCCATGGGGGCACCGTGCCCGTATAATCGGGCAAACCCCGGGGATAGAGCATGCAAAGACGCGATTTTCTGGGCGGCGCCGGCATTGCCGCGATGCTGCCGCTGGCCGCACACGCCGCGGACCTGCCCGCCGTGCGCTGGCGCCTGGCGTCGAGCTTTCCCAAGAGCCTCGACACCATCTACGGCGCGGCCGAAACCCTGTCGAAGCGTGTGGCGGCCCTGACCGGCGGCAAGTTCCAGATCCGCGTCTTCGCCGGCGGCGAACTCGTGCCCGGCCTGCAGGTGCTCGACGCCATCGGCAACGGCACCGCCGAATGCGGCCATTCGGCCGGCTACTACTACGTCGGCAAGAACCTCGCGCTCGCCTTCGACACTGCCGTGCCCTTCGGCATGACCGCGCGCCAGCAGAACGCCTGGATGTACGCCGGCGGCGGCATCGAGGCGCTGCGAAAGTTGTACGCCAAGTACAACGTCGTGCAGTTCCCCGGCGGCAACACCGGCACCCAGATGGGCGGCTGGTTCCGCAAGCCCATCAAGTCGCTCGCCGACCTCAAGGGCCTGAAAATGCGCATCCCCGGCATCGGCGGCAAGATCATGGCCCGGCTCGGCGCCGTGCCGCAGACCCTGCCCGGCGGCGACATCTACCCCGCGCTCGAACGCGGCGCGCTCGACGCCGCCGAATGGGTGGGCCCCTACGACGACGAGAAGCTGGGCTTCCACAAGATCGCCAAACACTACTACTACCCCGGCTGGTGGGAAGGCGGGCCGCAGTTGAGTTTCTACGTCAACCAGGCCGCCTGGAAAGCCCTGCCCGAACTGTATCGCCAGGCCTTCGAAGTCGCCACCGCCGAGGCCAACCAGCTGATGCTCGCGCAATACGACGCCAAGAACCCCCCCGCATTGTTGAGGCTGGTTGGGCAGGGCGTGCAACTGCATCCCTATCCCAAGGACGTGATGCTCGCCGCGCGCCGCGCGACGTTCGAACTCTATGAAGAAGAGGCGAAGATCAATCCCGACTTCGCCGCCATCTACCGCCCGTGGAAGCAGTTCCGCGACACCGAGTTCCAGTGGTTCAAGGTGAACGAGGCGGCCTATGCCAATTTCAACTATTACGTGAAGTGATTTCGCTCCCGGATCAGCAATCTCTTTGTCGGCGGCGCCTTGCAGTGCTCATTGCACTGTCTTCGGCCTGCCTTCGCGATCTTGCCGATCCGGAATCGAAATAGAACCAGAGGAGCAGACATGAACCCACTCGACCAGCTCATCACCACCTTCGACCTCGGCCTGCGCACCGTCTTCGCCACGCCGCACGCCAGCCGCCCCTATCCCGCCGCGGCCGCGTCCGAAGCCGACCTGAGCGAAGCCGAAAAGGCCCACGCCGCCGCCCTCATGCGCGTCAACCACGTCGGCGAAGTCTGCGCCCAGGCCCTCTACGCCGGCCAGGCGCTCACCGCCAAGAACGAAAACGTGCGCGGCGAACTCGAACAGGCCGCGCGCGAGGAAACCGACCATCTCGCCTGGTGCGAGCAGCGCATCAACGAGCTCGGCGGCCGCAAGAGCCTCCTCAATCCGCTGTGGTTCGGCGGCGCCTTCGGCATCGGTGTGGTCGCAGGATTATTGGGCGACAAATGGAACCTCGGCTTCCTCGCCGAAACCGAGCGCCAGGTCGAGGCTCACCTCGACGGCCATCTGCACAAGCTGCCCGAAGCCGATGCTCGCAGCCGCGCTGTCGTCGAACAGATGAAGACCGACGAGATCAAGCACGCCCAGACCGCCGTCGACCACGGCGGCGCGCCGCTGCCGATGCCAGTGAAGATGGCGATGCGCTTTGCGGCGGATGTGATGCGGCAGACGGCGAGCCGGATTTAGATAGCCTTGAAGAACGGCTGATTTGAGTTCTTGACGTTGGGCCAGCGCGTGCTCGTCCGCATTGAACGATAGAGCCCATTCCACGCCTGCGGTTATGTGAACCCCAACTCGTGAATGTTTAATGCGCGCTTCGGCTTGAAGGTTCCAAGTGGTGTGCCACTGACCGTCAAGAAACCGCCTTTCAGTTCGAGTACATTTTCATCACATGGGGTCAGCATGGAACGCTTCGCGCGCGTTTGGCGTTTCGTGTCAGAGTCGTCGAGATGCGACATCCATCTCGCGACATGCAGGTTTCGATCGACGTTTCGCCCGTAACGTCCGTACCGTAGCCACAGCCCTTGCCTAGGCCAGATCTTCGCATCTTGATCGCGAAGAGACTTATCAACCCAATCTGCGCGACAGGTGCGCTTCTTCTGCCGCTCTGCAAACAAGAGCGCTTTGCGAAGCAAAGAGTCAAGCACTACTTGGTTCGCCTTGATACCTAATTCAGGCGAGTAGTAGTACTGGGCGCGATATCCGCTTGCAGAGCTGTAAAACGCATCGAGGGTGGCAGGCGGAACCGCCAGCGCTATGACCGCGCGAAAATAGCCATGGGCATCACGCGACTGTTCTCGCTTCAGAAAGACAGGTTTGGCTTCATTCGCTAGACGGAGAACGAGTTCCTCATAAGGGGGACTACTCAACAATCGGCGTTTGCGCGCTGCAGACAGATCCTGCGAGAGTCCCCAAACGCTCTCCGGCAAACGCACAAACTTTGTTGGCATTCTTGAGGTCACCATTTTGCTAACGGAACGCGCCAAGCATCGCAGCATGCCCACATGAACGCAATTGCGTGTAGGACTTGGGGCGCAGACCTGAGCGCATGCTCGGGTTATCCGAGCGCCTGCTAAGGGCGACAATAACCCGCATATGGTCACCGCCACCTTCCGCTTCTACGAAGAACTCAACGACTTCCTCGCGCCCGACCGGCGCAAGCGTGAATTCAGCGTGCCGTGCGCGCGGCGGGCGACGACCAAGCACATGATCGAGGCGCTGGGCGTGCCACACACCGAGGTGGAGCTGATCCTGGTCAACGGCGAATCAGTAGGCTTCGACCGCATTCTGGAAGAGGGCGACCGGGTGGCGGTGTATCCGCGCTTCGAGGCGATGGACGTGACGCCTCTGCTGAGAGTCCGCGAGCATCCCTTGCGTGAGACGCGCTTCGTCGCCGACGCGCACCTCGGCGGCCTCGCGCACCTGCTGCGCATGCTGGGCTTCGACACGCTGTACGACAATCACTTTCACGACGATGACATCGTGAGGCTTTCCGAAATCGACGGGCGCATCGTGCTGACGCGCGACCGCGAACTGCTGAAGCGCCGTGCGGTGACGCACGGCTGCTACGTGCATGCGCTGAAATCCGAAGCGCAGTTGCGCGAGGTCGTGTCGCGGCTCGATCTCGCGCGCAGCGCGCGGCCGTTCACCCGCTGCCTGCATTGCAATGCGTCGCTGCGCGCGGTGGACAAGGCTGAGGTGCTGGATCGCCTGCCGCCGCGCGTGCGCGAATACTACGAACGCTTCTCCACCTGCGATGCCTGCGGCCGGGTGTACTGGGAAGGCTCGCACTGGCGCAACATGCAGCGCGTGCTCGGCGGGGTGCTGGCGAGCGAGCGGATAACCTGAACCGGCGCAGAACCTGGTTCGGACACGACGCAGGGATCAGGTTGTGCCGCCTTCTGGCAGGACGAAACGCACCAGCTCGTCCAGTCCCGCCCCTGTCGCATCCGCCGATACGCCCAGCGATTCTGCCGGGCTTTTCAGGCGGTTCACCCAGAAGGTCGGGTAGCCGTACCATTTCGCGCCGGCGACATCCCAACCTGCAAAAGGAACGAACAGGATTTGTTCGCGTTCGAGTCCCAGCGATTTCATGCCGAGGGCGTAAGCCCTAGGGTCGGGTTTGTAGCTGCGGATTTGATCGGTGCTGATGACCTGTTCGAACAGGCTGTCGAGGCCGGCATGGCGGATGTTGGTTTCCAGCATGGCGCGTGTCATGTTGGACAGGAATGCGAGCCGCAAACCCGATTCTTTCAGCGCCCTGAGCGCGGGGAGCGCGTCCGGCCAGGCATTGAGCTGAAGGTAGGCTTGCATCAGCTGCGCGCGTTTGTCCGCGCCCAGATCGAGCTGGAGGCTGGTGGCCGCGAAGACGAGGGCATCCTCGGTCGCCTGCCAGAAATCCGCGTACTGTCCGCCTAGCGCACGCAGCCACTGGTATTCGAACTGGCGCGTGCGCCAGGCGGTGCCGAGTTCGGCGCCTTTGCCGGGGAACAGGGTGTCCGCCAGTTTGAAGACGGGGCGTGGATCGAATACGGGGAAGGCGTCGAAAGCGACGGCCTGGTAGCGGCCCGCGGTGGCAGCCTGGGCGGTGCGCGTGCGTCCTGTCAGGCCAGCCGCGACGCTGCCGGCCGCCAGGTGGATGAAGGTGCGGCGATTCATTGTCATCGGGGTCTCCCTGGGCAGGTGCGAAGTGCACTGGCTGGAGACGCCGCCGCCTTGCGTTTTATTCCGGACCTGTCGCGCGGCCGGAACCCTGAGCGAAGCAAGGCCTCTTATTTGTGCGGGCAGCTAGAATAGGCCCGAACGTTTTTTCATCAGGAGCATTTCATGAGCGACTACGGATTCGATACCCAGATCAGCGGCCCCTTCGACGCGGCCATCGAAAAAGTCACCGCCGCGCTGAAAGCCGAAGGCTTCGGCGTGCTGACGGACATCGACGTGAAGGGCACGATGAAGGCGAAGATGGACGTGGACATGCGGCCCTACCGCATCCTCGGCGCGTGCAATCCGCCGCTGGCCAACCAGGCGATCAGCGCGGAGCCGGACGTGGGCATGCTGCTGCCGTGCAACGTGGTGGTGCGCGACCGGCTGAACGCAGGACGCGCCGGATATCAAGCCCGCTTCAGGCGGCTTTTTCTTGTCCGCCTTCATCGAGCGCGCGTGGCTAGCGGTGGATGACGGGCGGAACGAATTGCTCGATCAGTTGCGGAGCGTGCGCCGGGATCGGTGCCAGCAGGGCTTTGCCGATGTGTTCGGGGTGCCCGGACTGTTGCTGCACAAGGGCGTCGCGCGCGGCGTCGAAACGATCGACGACCTCGACGCGCGTGATGCGCGTGACATAGTTGCCCCACAGCCCCCCCAGCCAGGACCAGGCATCGAAGTCCACTTCGACGTCGCCCAGGTAATAGGCCTGGCCCGGCGCGTGCGCCTCGAATTCCAGGCCGGGGTCGAGCAGGGGCTGATAGCCCAGTGGTTCGGCGTGGGCGATCGCGTAGTGGCCGGCCGGGATGACGTAGGCGAAGCGTCCCTCCGCGTCCGCGCTGAGGAAGGGCAAGATGCGGCGTTGTTCGGCGGCGTGTTCCGCGCCAGGGGAAGACGCGGGCGATTCAAGTTGCCACAGCGGCTTGCCGAGGCCGTAAGGCACCTTGCTTTTGCCGTTCTCGGTGAACAGCAGGCGGCCGAAGATCAGGATCTCGTCCTGCTTCAGGACGACGGCTTCGCCGGGCTGGACGCGCTGGGCGAGCTGAGTGTCGGGCAGCGACACACAGCCGGAGACGACGAGCGCGAAGCAGACGACCAGCAGCCCAGTCAGCTTCATCGGCGCTAGGCGTCAGGCGTCAGGCGCGTCCGGATCGGCGGCCGTTTCCTGCACCAGCACCCAGGGTGCGACGACGACCCCCCAGAACACCTGCTGCGCGGCATGCCAGCGCTGCGCGTCCTCGATTTCAGGGCGGGCGAGTGTGCCGTCGGCGAGCCAGGCCTGCACAGCCCCGGTGTTGTTCTCGGCGACCTGCAGTGCGGCGTCGACGAGGTCGAAGCCAGGTTTGACGCGCACCACGACGCCGCGCGCGAAATGGCGTTCGAGCTCGGGCCAGGCCAGCCGTGCGGTTTCGAGGTTGAGCTTGGCGCGGAGGACGTCGCTGGGGTTCACGGCAGATTCAAGAAGCAAGATTCAAGATACAAGGCGATTCAGCGGGCCTTGCCGCCGCCGCGGCGCTGGCTGAGGGGGTGCTTGGGCACTTGATGCGGGCGGCCGTCGCTGGCGGGGGCGGGTTTGCTCCGCGGCTTTCCGGCGGCGGGCTTGGCCGGTGCCGGGCGTATGGCCGCCGGTTTCGCTGATGCGGGCTTGGCAGGGGGGGCGGGGGCGCGGGGCGCGCGCGTACCTTCCGGCTGCTTGCCGGTCCCCGCCGGCTGGTACAGCGGAATGAGGTGTTTCCTGCCGTTGCCGATCAGGTCTTCACGGCCCATGGCTTTCAGGGCCTCGCGCAGGAGCGGCCAGTTGTCGGGATCGTGGTAACGCAATAGCGCCTTGTGGATGCGCCGGCGGCGGCCTTCGCGCACGACGTCGACTTTTTCCGCCTTGCCGCCGAGCACTTTCTTCAAGGGGTTGCGCTCGGTGTGGTACATGGCGGTGGCCAGCGCCATCGGCGTGGGCAGGAAGGTCTGCACCTGGTCGAGGCGGAAGTCGTGCGCCTTCAGCCACAGGGCGAGATTCACCATGTCCTCGTCGGTGGTGCCGGGGTGGGCGGCGATGAAGTAGGGAATGAGGTACTGCTTCTTGCCGGCGGCCTTGGAGGCGGCTTCGAACATCTGTCTGAAGCGGTCGTAGGCACCCATGCCGGGCTTCATCATCTTCGACAGCGGGCCGGCCTCGGTGTGCTCGGGCGCGATCTTGAGGTAGCCGCCGACGTGGTGGGTGACGAGTTCCTTGATGTATTCGGGCGAGCGCACGGCGAGGTCGTAGCGCAGGCCGGAACCGATGAGGATTTTCTTGATGCCGGGCAGGGCGCGCGCGCGGCGATACAGCGCGATCAGCGGGCCGTGGTCGGTGTTGAGGTTGTCGCAGATGTCCGGGAACACGCAGCTCAAACGACGGCAGGCCTGCTCGATCTTTTCCGACTTGCAGGCCATGCGGTACATGTTGGCGGTGGGGCCGCCGAGGTCGGAGACGATGCCGGTGAAGCCGGGCGTCTTGTCGCGGATGGCTTCGATCTCCTTGATGATCGAATCTTCCGAGCGGCTCTGGATGATGCGGCCCTCGTGCTCGGTGATCGAGCAGAAGGTGCAGCCGCCGAAGCAGCCGCGCATGATGTTGACGGAGAAGCGGATCATCTCCCACGCCGGAATCTTCGCGTCGCCGTAGCTCGGGTGCGGCGCGCGCGCGTAGGGCAGGTCGTAGACCGCGTCCATCTCGGGCGTGGAAAGCGGAATCGGCGGCGGGTTCAGCCACACGTCGCGCTCGCCGTGCGCCTGGCGCAGTGCGCGCGCGTTGCCCGGGTTGGATTCGAGGTGGAACACCCTTGAAGCATGCGCGTACAGCACCGGGTTGTTCTTGACCTGGTCGTAGTCGGGCAGGCGGATCACGGTGCGCGCGCGGACGGCCTGCTTTTCGGCCAGGCGCGCGGCTCGGGGCACGATGCGCACGGGCGCGCTTTCCGGCGCCTGCGCGGTGTCACTGTTCGGCGACATGGCATAGGGATCGACGTGGGCGTCGATGGCGCCGGGGGTGTCGAGTTCGGTCGAGGCGACTTCGATCCAGGCGTCCGCGGGTTTCCAATCGCGGCTGACCATGAAGCCGGTGCCGCGCAGGTCGCGGATGTCGCCGATCTTCTCGCCCTGCGCAAGCCGGTGCGTCACGTCCAACAGCGCGCGTTCGGCGTTGCCGAAGATCAGCAGGTCGGCCTTGGAATCCATCAGCACCGAACGGCGCACGGTGTCGGACCAGTAGTCGTAGTGGGCGATGCGGCGCAGCGAAGCTTCGATGGAACCGATGATGACCGGCACGCCGTTGAAGGCTTCGCGGCAACGCTGGGCGTACACGGTCACCGCGCGGTCGGGGCGCTTGTTGGGTTCGGCGTTCGGGGTGTAGGCGTCGTCGGAGCGGATCTTGCGGTCGGAGGTGTAGCGGTTGACCATGGAATCCATGTTGCCCGCGGTCACGCCGAAGTAGAGCGCGGGCTTGCCCAGCGCGCGGAAAGGCTCGGCCGAATGCCAGTCGGGCTGGCTGATGATGCCGACGCGGTAGCCCTGCGCTTCCAGCAGGCGGCCGACCAAAGCCATGCCGAAGCTGGGGTGATCGATGTAGGCGTCGCCGGTCACCAGGATCACGTCGCAGGCGTCCCAGCCGAGCGCGTCCATTTCGGCGCGCGACATCGGCAGGAAGGGCGCGGTGCCGAGGCGGGCGGCCCAGTGCTTGCGGTGGGAAAACAGGGGGTGCGTCATTGCGAGATTTTACACTTCGGGCAGCAAAACATGGCTTCGGAAGCGCCGATACGGCTAAATCTTGGCATCGGAATGGACGTTAATCCCTTCAGCCCCGGGATATCCGCAGGCAGTTCGAAACGCAAACAAACAAGCCATCGGTGGGCGGAGTCATGTCGGTAGTCATGGAAAGAACATTCGGTAAGGAACGGCGCCTGCAGCGGCGCTTCGATGTGTTGCAGGCCGCGCGACTGAAGACGGCGGCAGGCGGGCAGTTCGAATGCGAAATCCACAATTTCTGCCTCGGCGGCCTGTTCCTCAAGCTCGATGCCAGGCAAACCGGCCTGCCGCCCCTGGGTGACGGCGAGGCCGTCGAGGTCAGCTTCAATCCGCCGCCTTCGCTCGGCGGTCACAGCATCGCGCTCAAGGCGCGTCTGGTCCGGCAGAATGCGGACGGCCTCGGGGTGGCCTTCGTCGGCACGCCCATCGAGGCGACGCGCATGCTCAACAAGATTGCCACTTCCATGCGCACCCAGCGCCTGGCCGGCAAGCGGTATCAGGGCATGGACGGCAAGCAGCTGCAGGAGACCTGCCGGAGCCTGCTGGCGCCCACGCTGCAGGATGCATTCAGCGAATTCTACGGACTGGTCCAGGAGAGACTGTCGGCCGCCGCCTCCCAGTTGACCAATTTTGCCGAACGCAACGAGATGGTGGCGGCGTACGACGCGATCCGCATGGGCGAATCGACGATCCGCGAAGCCGCGCAGCAGGGCATGCAGGCAGCGTTCGAACAGTTCCTGAAGCGGAAGAGGACGCAGGAAAAACCGCAGGGCAAGGGCAGCCTGTCGCTGGTGCAGACCGAGGAGTTCGAGGACTGGCTCAACCTGACGACCGAAATCAACAGGCTCGAAGCGCATTTCAGCATCGAACTCGCTGCGCTTGCCCCGCGCATCGAGAAGCTTTACGGCCGTCCGGTCGACCGCGGCAGCAATCCCTTCGCGCCTGCGCTGCTTGAACACGCGGGACGCGCGATCCAGGCCAGCGTGAAGCTATCCCTGCCCGTGCGGCAGGTGGTCTACGCCGGCCTGCGCGAAGCCTTGCTCCACCCGCTGGGCGAACTGTACAAGCAACTCGACGGCATCCTGCCCGAAGCGGATCCCGCTGCCCAGGCCGGCAACGATGCGTGGGACGCCGCCGAGGCCCTGGACGAGGAACTGGGACCGGATTCCGGTTTGTTCACCCACGGCCGCCCGTCCGCCGGACCGGCGGGCAGGCAGGAAACCTCGATGGGCGGGGTGGCCGGGGCCTTGATGAATCTGTTCCGCCGCACGCAGCAGGCTGGCCTGGCCGGCGCCGCGGGCAGCCCGGGCGAGGCTCCGGGCCGGCCGGCACCTGCCCACGACGCGGCGACCGCCGACACCGGCATGCCGGCGGAAACGCCTTCGCTGCAAGGCATTGCCGGGGCACGCATCGAGAGCGCCTCGCGGCGCGTGCTGGGCGAACTGGCCGCGAGCGGGCGGATCCAGCCCGGCCAGGAATCGGCGGCCCAGGGGGCGGCCGAGGTCTTCAGCGTCCTGGCGGACACGATCGAAAGCGAAAAGGCCTTGCCGGCGCCGGTACGGCACTACGTCAAGCAGCTCGAGGAGCCGCTCCTGAAGCTGGCCGTGCTCGATGCCGATTTCCTGAACTCGCCCCAGCATCCGGCCCATCAGGTGCTGAATGCGGTCGATCGCCTGTCGATGGTGTCGAGCGACGACGGCAAGATCAACGATCACAAGCTTCTGCAGGTCATGCAGCGCTGGACGGAGCGCATCAGGAACGAGGCGGACCGGAATCCCGGCATTTACGAAGAGGCGCGCACCCAGCTGGAGAAAGTCCTGCGCCCCCTGATGCGCATGCGCAGCATCCACATCGCGCGCCTGCAGGCCGGCCTGGAAGGCTGGCAGAAAATGGGCCAGGCCAACCGCCTGATCGGGCGGGAACTCGAACGCCGCATCGAGGGCCGGGACGTGCCCGACCTGCTGCTGGAATTCATCAACCCGGGCTGGCGCAATTACCTGATCCGGGTGATGTTGCGCCACGGCGCGGGCAGCCAGGAGGAGGTGGACGCCTGGAATACCGTGGATCGCCTGCTCGAATGGATGCAGCCTGCCCGGTCCGTGCAGCCCGCCTTCCACGAAGTGCAGCAGCTGCTCACCTACATCGACGGGCGCCTCACGCTGGTGAGCGCCGGCAAGGACATCCAGGACAGCATCGTGGAACGCCTGGCCGACGCCCTGTTCCATCCCGACCAGGGGACGTTCAAGATGCTTTCCGGGGTGTCGGTGCGGGTCAGGCAGCAGGTCGAGGAAACCGCAGTCGACGAGGCCGACGCGGCCATGCTGGCGCAGTTCCGCGTGGGCGACTGGTTCACCTTCCACGATGCGCCGGCGCCGCTGAACCTGATCTGGATCGGCGACGACCCGCATGTCTATGTATTCTCCAACTACAAGGGCATGCGCAAGCAGGAGCTCAAGCGACAGGAATTCCTCGCCTTGCTGAAATCGGGCGAGGCGAAGCGGACAGACAATCTCGATCTGCCCCTGATGGATCGTTCGTTCAGTTCCATGATCGAGCACATGCACCGCAATCTGGTGAAGCAGGCAACCAGCGACGCGGACACCGGCCTCATGCGCCGCCCCGAGTTCATGCGCCGCGCCAAGCATGTGTGGCTGCACGTCGAGGGCGAGGGCGGCGGCTGCATCATGGGCGTGATCGACATCGAGGACCTGCGCATCGTGCAGGCACGCATCAGCGCCGACGGCTACCGCAAGCTGATGCATGCGCTGGGCCGCCATCTCGACCAGAAGTGCCACGAAGGCGGCGGCCTGATCGCACGCACCGGCGAACGCACGTTCGCCTTCGTGCGCGCCTGCCGCGACAAGGACGCTGCGCAGGCGCTGGCCGAAAGCTTCATCACCCGCATCAACCAGTTCGGCTTCGAATGGGACGGCGATCTCATCACCATGAGCGCGAATAGCGGACTCGCCTGGTCGGCCACCCACATCGAACCGGAAGACCTCTACAACCGTGCGGATGCCGCCTGCCTGACGGCCAAGCACGAGGGACGCAACCAGATCGTTTTCTTCCACGACGACGAGGCGCACAAGGGGCACACCGGCCTCGTCTACTGGGCCGGGCAGTTCAACAGCATTCTGGAGAGCGGACGCCTGTTCCTGCGCTGCCAGCCCATCGTGGCCACCGAGACGGCGGCTGGCCAGGCGACGCATTACGAGATTCTTCTGGGCGCTGCCGGCGACGAGGCCGAACCGATTCACATCGGCGAGTTCGTGGCCGCGATAGAACGCCTCAAGCGGGTCAGCGAGCTCGACCAGTGGGTCGTGCGCAAGACCTTCGAGTGGATCCGCCGGCATCCGGAGGCATTCGAGCGGGTCGGCGCGTTCTCGGTCAACCTGTCAGGGCAGTCGGTCAACAGCAAGAGCTTCCTTGCCTTCATGGAAGAGGAACTCGGGCGCGGCGACATTCCCGGGCAGAAACTGATTTTCGAGATCACCGAGAGCGCCGCCATCGACAGCTTCGCCAACGCCGAGCAGTTCATCAAGAAATTCCGCCGCTACGGCTGCCGCTTCTCGCTGGACGATTTCGGCGTGGGCTTCTCGTCGTTCAGCTACCTCAAGAACCTCAAGGTCGACTACCTGAAGATCGACGGTTCCTTCATCCGCGACATGGTCCGCAACGAGGTCGACGTGGCGCTGGTGTCGTCGATGCACGAAACCAGCCGCTTCCTCGGCATCAGGACGATCGCCGAATGCGTCGAGAATCAGGAAACCCTGGATCGCCTGAAAGAGATCGGGGTCAACTATGTGCAGGGCTATTTCACCGGCAGGCCGGTCGCCCTCGACCGGCTCGCCGACTGAGGCCCCGAGGGGCGATCAGCCGATCGCCAGCAATTCCACTTCGAAGACCAGCGTGGCGTTCGGCGGAATCACGCCGCCGGCGCCGCGCGCGCCGTAGGCGAGGTTCGGCGGAATGGTGAGCTTGCGCTTGCCGCCCACCTGCATGCCGGCCACGCCCTGATCCCAGCCCGGGATGACCTGGCCCACGCCGAGCCTGAATTCGAAGGGGTCGTTGCGGTCGACGCTGGAATCGAATTTCTGGCCGCTGGTGAGCCAGCCGGTGTAGTGCACCGACACGGTCTGGCCAGCGCTGGCGGCTGCGCCGTCGCCGACGGCGAGGTCTTCGATGATGAGTTCGGACATGGCGGGGTTCCTTGTTCTATTCCTTGGGGATCTTGATTTCGCGCTCGGCGAAGCTGCCGGATTCGGCCCGCGTGTGGCAGGCGATGCAGTTGGCGCGGCTGCCGATTCTCGCACGTTTCCACACCCCGGCGGGCACTTCGTCGTGCAGGTAGCGGAAGTAGGCGGTCTCGGTGAAACGCAGGGGCGCTTCGCCCGGTGCGATGCCGTCGGCAATGCGGCGCGCGCGCGCGTTGGCCTGCGCGCTGTCGGCGGCGTTGTCGACGAGATAGCGTGTCACGGCGACGGCTTCCGCCGCCGCGAGGCTGGCGTCCTCGCCGAAATGATTTTCCAGCGTGCCCATCAGCCGCGTCCAGGAACGCGCGGGCAGCAGGCCGGCCGGATAGGCCAGGTGGCAGGCTGCGCATTCCGCCGCCGCGGTTTTCTGCGCGACGGGAGCAAAGGTCGGCGAGGGGCTGCCATCGCCCCAGCTGGTGCCCAGCCAGAGCGCGCTGGCAGCCATCGTGGCGACCAGCGGACCGAGATTCTTCCAGCCGAGGGATTGCGTACCGGCGTCCATGTCATTTCACCGAGACGAGGAAGGCGAGGAAATCCGCCTTTTCCTGCGGCGTGCATTCGCGCCCGTGCACATCCTTGCAGTTGCGCTTGAACCATTTCTCGACCTTCGCCGGGTCGGTCAGGCGTTCCGCATTGGCAACCGGCGCCAGCGGTTCGATGCGCTTGTGCGCACGCGTCTCGCCCACGGCCCGGGGATTCTCGGTATGGCAGTCGGCGCAGCCTGCGGTTTTGCCGTCTCGCGTCACCCGGGCGAGGAAGAATTGTTCGCCGCGTGCAGCCGAGGCGCTGCCGGCCTGCTGCTGGTACAGGGCGAGCATCTGCTGGGGCGTCTCGGCAACGGCGGATTGGGCGCCCGCGAACAGGGCAGACAGGAAAATCAGTCGAACGGGATTCATCGGGCTTCCAGGTATTGCACGCCGGTCAGCATGCCCCGGGCGACGGGAATGCGGTGCAGGCGGGCATGCAGTGTCATGGCCAGCAGGTGGAGGGGAATGAAGGCGGCAACGGCCCAGCCGGCCCAGCGGTGCGGCGTCTTCAGCAATGTGCCGGCCTCCGCATCGAAGCCGAATGTCGCGATCAGGGGGCCGTGTCCCTGCATCCCGGCAAGCAGGACGAGGCCGCTCAGCGCCAGGCCCAGCAACAGCAGGTAGATGCCGAGGTAGACGAGGCTGGCGTGAGGGTGATGGCCTTGCCGGGACGGTGCGGTGAAGACGGTCCGTCCGGCGATCAGGCTGCGCCACGCGGCCGGGTGCCACAGGTCGCGCCAGCGCGCATGGCGCGGGCCGACGAGGCCCCATGCCAGGCGGCCGCCGAGGGAGACCAGCAGCGCGCAGCCCAGTATGCCGTGCCATGCGTGCAGCCGGGCAGTTGCTGCGCCGGGTTCCTGCACGTCCACCGCAAGCCCGCTTGCCGCAAGCAGGACGATCAGCAGGGCGTTGGCGGCATGCAGCAACCGCAGCACCGGATCGTAGACGCGATGCGCGACCAGGCCGGCACGGGGCGGCACGATGGGTTTACCGGGCGGAGAGCTGGAGATCTTCGTCGCCGCGGATGCCCTGCATCGGCAGGAAGGGCTTGGCGAGCTTCTGGTAGTAGGCGGCGATGTCCTCGACGTCCTGATCCTTCAGGCTCATCACGGCCAGGTTCATCATCGGTGAGAAAAGCTTGCCGCTGCGGTATTTGTTGGTCTTGGTGGCGACCTTGTCGGCATCGCGGCCAGCCAGCTGCACCAGCGGAAACATGCCCGGGAAACTGGCGCTGCCGTGACAGGATGCGCAGGCGGCGGCCTTGCGTTCTCCGGCGACGGGATCGCCAGCGGCGAAGCTCGAAGTGGAAACGACGAGCGCGGCGAGCAGCAGGGCGGGAACGGATTTCATGGCGGGGCTCCAGGGGGTGACGGGATAAACGGGATGAAAAACTGAATATTAGAATATTAGTTTTATCGATATTCCGTCAACGTAATTCTGGCCCTGTTTGCCTATCTGTCCATGACAATATTGATAACAAAAGACAAATAGTTGGGGTGTCCACCATATTTGTCCATGACAAACTGGTGGTTGTCACCGCCACTCGGCCGGGAGGTAGCTGCCTTCGGGATCGACGTCGACCGGGATTTCGGTGACGCTGCTGGCGTCGGGGGCGGCATCGCGCAGCACGATCTGCGGAACCGCCAGGACTGTCGCCACCATCACCAGCTGGATGGCGAGGAAGGGGAGCGCGCCCCAGTAGATGTCGACGGTGCGCACGCTCCTCGGCGCCACGCTCTTGAGATAGAACAGCGCAAAGCCGAAGGGCGGGTGCATGAACGCCGTCTGCATGTTCACCGCCAGCATGACGCCGAACCAGACCGGATCGATGCCGAGCTTGTAGGCGATCGGGCCGACCAGCGGCACGACGATGAAGGCGATCTCGAAGAAGTCGAGGAAGAAGGCCAGCACGAACACCAGCAGGTTGACTGCGACCAGGAAGCCGAGCACGCCGCCGGGCAGATGGCTGAACAGGTGTTCCACCCACACGTCGCCGTCGAGGCCGCGGAACACCAGGGTGAAGATCGTCGAGCCGATGAGGATGAAGATGACGAAGGTGGTGAGTCGGGTCGTGCTGTCCATTGCCTGGATCAGTTGTGCCCGTGTCAGGCGTCGGCGCGCCAGTGCCAGCAGCAGGGCGCCGGCGGCCCCCATCGCCCCGCCCTCGGTGGGGGTGGCGACGCCGAGGAAGATGGTCCCGAGCACCAGGAAGATGAGCACCAGAGGCGGCAGCAGGGTGGTCAGTACGCGCAGCAGCAGCGCGCCGCCGTGCAGGTTCCTTGCGCTTGCCGGCATCGCCGGCGCCGCCGCCGGTCGCACGAGCGTGACCACGAAAACGAAAGCGAGGTAGAGCGCGACCAGCCCCAGCCCGGGCAGCAGCGCACCCTTGTACATGTCGCCGACCGAGGCGCCAAGCTGGTCGGCCAGCACGATGAGCACGAGCGAGGGCGGGATGATCTGCGCCAGCGTGCCCGAGGCGGCGATCACCCCCGAGGCCAGGCGCCTGTCGTAGCCGTAGCGCAGCATCACCGGCAGCGAGATCAGGCCCATGGCGATAACCGAGGCCGCGACCACGCCGGTAGTGGCCGCGAGCAGCGCGCCGACCAGGATTACCGCGTAGGCCAGGCCGCCGCGCAGCGCGCCGAACAGCTGGCCGATGGTGTCGAGCAGATCCTCGGCCATGCCCGAGCGTTCGAGGATCAGGCCCATGAAGGCGAAGAAGGGGATCGCCAGCAGCGTCGGGTTGGCGACGATGCCATAGACGCGCTCGGGCAGGGCGTGCAGCAGGGAGACGTCGAAATGCCCGGCCACGATCCCGATGCCGGCGAACAGCAGGCCGTTGGCGGCGAGCGCGAACGCCACCGGATAGCCCAGCAGCAGGAACACCACTAGGCCGAGGAACATCAGCGGGGCGACGATTTCCATCAGCCTTCTTCCCTGGGGAGCTCCTGCGTCAGGCGCAGACGGCCGGTCAGCACGCCGATGCGCTTGATGATTTCCGCCAGGCCCTGCAGGGCCAGCAGGGCAAAGCCGGCCGGCAGCAGCAGTTTGACCGGCCAGCGTACGAGCCCGCCGGCGTCCGGCGACAGCTCGTGCGTTCTCCAGGCATCGAGGAAGATCGGCCAGGACAGCCAGGCCAGCAGCACCGCCATGGGCAGGAGGAAGAACAGGCCGCCGGCGAGATCGATCCAGGCCTGCCCCCGCGGTCCCAGCCGGTTGTAGAAGATGTCGATGCGGACATGGCCGTTGTGCTTGAGCGTGTAGCCCGCCGCCAGCAGGAACAGGGCCCCGAACAGGTACCACTGGATCTCCAGCCAGGCGTTGGAACTCTCGCCCAGTGCGTAGCGTGCCAGCGCGTTGCCGACCGAGATCAGGGTGGCGACCAGCACCAGCCAGATGACGGCCCGGCCGATGCGTTCGCTCAGGCCGTCGATCAGGCGGGCGAAGGCGAGCAGGGTGTTCACAGCGCGCCTGCCTCGTGCAGAAACGCCGCCAGCCGTTCGGCGACGACGCGGTAGCCCGCCGCGTTGGCGTGGACGAGATCGGATTTCAGGCGGTTGTCCTTCAGCACTTCGACGAATGCCTCGCGTTCGAGCGGTACCTTGAGTTCCTCGGACAGCTTGTCATAGTAGGGCGGTGCGCCGCCGAAGAGCCTGGGCTGGGGCACGGCAATCAGCACCGGCTCGGCACCCGCGGCGCGGATGGCGCGTACCAGCAGGCGCAGATTGTTCTCGGTCTCGGCGTCCGGCAGATGACGCAGCATGTCGTTGCCGCCCAGGCACAGCAGCACGAGTCGCGGCTTGTATTCGGACAGCGTCTCGGGCAGGCGGCGTAGCCCTTCCGCAGTCGTTTCGCCCGGAACGCCGGCATTGACGACGGTGTGGCCGGTCAGGGCGGCGAGCACGGCCGGATAGGCCGTGTCGGCGCTGGCGCCGGTGCCGTGGGTGAGGCTGTCGCCGAAAGCCAGGATGACGTCGTGCGGGCTGAGCCTGGGCAGGACGGGGGCGCGCTCGCAGGCAGCGAGCAGCAGGGCAAGGCAGACCGTGACGAGCAGGCGGCCTGCACGCGGCATCTCAGTTGCCCGCCACCGTCATGCGGTCGATGAGGATGGAACCGACCTGCTTGGAGCCGCGCCGTTCGACGTCGCGGCCGATGGCGACGATGCCCTTGTACATCTCGGCCAGGTTGCCGGCGATGGTGATCTCCTCGACCGGGTACTGGATTTCGCCGTTCTCCACCCAGAAGCCGGCGGCACCGCGCGAGTAATCGCCCGTCACCAGATTGGCGCCGTGGCCGAGCAGTTCGGTGACCAGGAGCCCCGTCCCCATTTCGCGCAGGAGACCGGCGAGATCGAGTTCGCCGTGCGAGACGGCCAGCGCGTGGTTGCCGCCGGCGTTGCCGGTGGTGGCCATGCCGAGTTTCTTCGCCGAGTAGGTGGAGAGGAAATAGCCCTGGACCACGCCGTCCTTCACCACGTCGCGTTCCAGGCAGGCGACGCCTTCGGAATCGAAGGGCGCGCTGCCGAGCCCGCCGCGCACGAACGGGGTTTCGCGGATGCTGATGTGCGGGGCGAAAACGCGCTCGCCCAGGCTGTCGAGCAGGAAGGAGGATTTGCGGTAGAGGCTGCCGCCCGACACCGCGGCGACGAAGTTGCCGATCAGGCCGGTGGCGATCGGCGCCTCGAAGATCACCGGGCAGGTGCGGGTGTCGAGCTTGCGGCCGTTCAGGCGGCGCACGGTGCGTTCGCCGGCGATGCGGCCGACCGTTTCCGGCGCGTCGAGGCGGCTGCCGTCACGTGCGCTGCTGTACCAGTAGTCGCGTTGCATCGAGCCCTTGTCCTCGCCGATCACGGCGACCGACAGACCGTGGCGCGAGCCGGCGTAGCCGTCGCAGAAACCCAGGCTGTTGGCATAGATGAAATGCGAGGCATGGGTCGACACGCCGGCGCCCTCGGAATTGGTGAGCCGCTTGTCGACCGCCAGCGCGGCCGCCTCGCAGACGCGCGCGCGTTCCGCCGCTTCTTCCACCGACAGCGCCCACGGGTGGTAGAGGTCGAGGTCGGGCGGGTTCTTCGCCAGCCGCGCGGCGTCGGGCAGGCCGGCGGCCTCGTCCTCGGCGGTGTAGCGCGCGATGGTGAGGGCCTTGTCGACCGCGCTCTTCAGGGCCGGCGCGGTGAGGTCGGACGTGGAGGCGTGGCCGCGCCGCTGGCCGATGTAGACGGTGACGCCCGCGCCCTTGTCCTTGTTGTATTCGATGGTCTCGATCTCGCCCTTGCGCACGCTCACGTTCTGGCCCACGCCCTCGGAGATCTCGGTGTCGGCGGCCGTCGCGCCGCTTTTCATGGCGTGGTCGATCACGATCTGCGCAAGGGCGGCGAGCTGGTCGCGGGTGTAGCTGAACTGGGCGTTGGACATGGGGAATTTACAAATCGGGTCGGGCGGGTCGGGTGCGTTTTTTCTTGCCGTGAAACTACAATGTCGATGATAACAGCAACCGAAAGCCCGACCGTGCGCCTGATCGACCCCGATGCCGAGCTGCAATTCGACCCCGACGAGGTCTACGACGGCCCCAGCAAGAGCCAGGTCAAGCGCGAGGCCGAAGCCCTGCAGGCGCTGGGCGAGGCGCTGGTGAAACTGCCCGACGCGCAGTTCAAGCGCATCGAACTGCCGGAAGCGCTGCGTACTGCCGTGGCCGACTGCCGCAAGATCACCCAGAACGGGGCCCTGCGCCGGCAGAAACAGTACATCGGCAAGCTCATGCGCAGCCTCGATCCGGCGCCGATCCAGGCCCAGCTCGACGTCTTCAACGGCGTGTCGGCGGCGGAAAACGCGAAGCTGCACCAGGCCGAGAAATGGCGCGAAAGACTCATCGCCGACAACGAGGCGCTGACGCTCTTCCTCAACCAGCATCCGCAGGCCGACGCCACCCACCTGCGGCAGCTCATCCGCAACGCCCGCGACGAGGCCGCCCGTGGCAAGCCGCCGAAGGCGTTCCGGGAGTTGTTCCGGGCGGTGCGGGAGACCATGAGCGCAGCGGATTGAGTCGTACCGGCAAGACGCGCAACGGTCGTCGCGCACTGCACGCAAGCATGAACAGAAAAGGGATAACGCCATGTGGGGCCGCATCGTCAAAATCGCACTGAGCCTGCCGTTCCTGATCGTGGCCGGGCTGTTCGGGCTGTACCTGGCGTTCGGGTTCTTCCTGGTGAACCCGCTGGCGCAGAAACTGCTGCCCTGGGTGGGTGAAAGCAAGCTGGCCAGCAAGCTGTCCGCCGCCGAAGTGCGGTTCAATCCCCTCAGTCTCGAACTCACCGTGCGCGACCTCAGGCTGGCCGAACCGGACGGCACGCCGCTCGCCGGTTTCGACCGGCTGTATGTGAATCTGGGCACGACCGGCCTGTTCCGCTTTGCCTGGCGCATCCAGGACGTCAGGCTCGACAAGCCGAGCGCCAGTTTCGCGGTGCGTCCCGGCGGCCGGCTCAACTGGCAGGGCCTGATCGACAAGCTCAACGAGGACAAGCAGCCGCCGTCCGAGACCATGGCGCGGGTGCTGGTCGACCACATCAAGATCAGCGACGGCGACATCGACTACACCGACGCAAACCGGGCGGGCAAGCCGTTCAAGGTCAGCCTGCAGCCGCTGGGCATCGAGCTCGACGGCCTGTCGACCCTGCCCGAGGATCGCGGCGACTACCTGATTGCGGCGAAGCTGCCGGAGCAGGGCGGCACGCTCAAATGGAAAGGCGATGTCGGCCTCAACCCGCTTGCCTCGAAGGGCCAGGTGGGGCTCGAAGGCGTACGCATCGCCAATCTGCTGCGTGCGATCAAGAGCCCGCGCCGCTTCGACGTGCCCGGCGGCACGCTGGCCGCCGGGCTGAACTATCAATTCGCCATGGTGCGCGGCAAGGACGGCGAAGACACGCCCTGGGTGCGCGTATCGGGTGCGAACCTGATCGTGCAGGCGCTGGCGGTGACGCCGCGCGACGGCGGCGAGCCGGTGCTGCAGCTCGCCGAGGCGCGCGTCGACAACGGCAATCTCGACCTCGCCGCGCACAGCGTCGATGTCGCGCGCGTGCGCCTGTCCGGCGGCAAGCTTGCCGCCACGCGCGCGGCCAACGGCACGCTCGACTGGCAGACGCTGTTTGCGTCCGATGCGCCGCCGCCCCCCGCGGCTGCGCCGGTCCGGCCCGCATCCCGGGCGAAGCCGCCGGCCCCGGCGCCGGCCTGGAAGGTCGCGGTGCGCGAAATCGGGCTCGACGGCTGGTCGGCGCGCTATACGGATCGCGGCTTTGCGGCGCCGCTGGGCGCCAGCGTCGAGGGGTTCGGCCTGACGGCGGGCCTGGCCGGCGAGGTCGGCGCAACGCCGGCGCTCGTGGTCGGCCCTGTCAGTGCCGCGCTGGGGCCCGTGCGCGTCACGTCCGGCGGGCGCGAGGTGGCCTCGCTCGCCCATGCCGCCCTCGTCAACGCCGGCCTGAAACTGGCGGAGAACCGGCTCGACATCGAGGCGATCGAACTCGACGGTGCGCGCACCGAGGTGCGGCTCGACAAGGACAGGGCGCTCAACTGGAGCGGCATCCTGAAGAAGGCGCCGGGCGGGGCGGCGTCACCGCGCGCGGAAGCCGCGCCGCCTGCTGGCAAGCCGTTTGCCCTGACGCTGGGTCGCCTTGCGCTGACCGGCGTCGACGTCGGCATCACCGATGCAACGCCGGCCAGGCCGATGCAGCTCGACGTGACCCGCGGTGCCGTCACCCTGCGCGAACTCAGCCTCGACCTGTCGAAGGCCGTGCCGGTGGAAGCCAGCTTCGCGCTGAAGCAGGGCGGCAGCTTCAAGGCCGCAGGCAGCGTGATCCCCGCAAGGTCGTCGGGCCGCCTCGACCTCCGGCTGGCCGGTCTGTCGCTCAAGCCCTTCGCGGCCTACGTCAACCAGTTCGCCCGTCTCGACCTGCAGTCGGGCGCGGCGTCCACGCACGGCAGGCTGGCCTTCGCGCCGGGCAAGGCCGGCATGCACGTCGACTACGACGGCGGCTTCGCGGTCGACGACCTCGCCATCACCGAGGAGGATACCGGCGAAGCCTTCCTCGGCTGGCAGAAGCTGTCCTCGGATTCGCTCGACCTGGCGCTGGCACCGAACCGTCTGCGCATGACGGAACTGGTCGCGCAGAATCCCTTCGGCAAGGTCATCATCTTCGAAGACAAATCGGTCAACCTGAAGCGCATCCTGCGCAGCAGCGCGCCAGCCGAGGCGGGCGCGCCTGCCGCACCGGCCGCCGCACCGAAGCCTGACGCCGCGCCGGCGGCGGCCGAACCGGCTTTCCCGATCGCCGTCGAACGCATACGCATCGTCGGCGCCAACGCGGAATTTGCCGACCTTTCGCTCACGCCGCAGTTCGGCACCCGCATGCACGACCTGTCCGGCGTGATCACCGGGCTGTCGACCGACAGCCAGACCACCGCGCAGGTGGAACTCGACGGCAAGGTCGACGACTATGGCTCGGCGCGCGTGCGCGGTTCCATCCAGCCTTTCCGGGCGACCGAATTCACCGACCTCGCGCTGGCCTTCCGCAACCTGGAGATGACCAATCTCACGCCCTATTCCGGCAAGTTCGCCGGCCGGCGCATCGATTCCGGCAAGCTCTCGGTCGATCTCGAATACAAGATCAAGCAGCGCCAGCTCGCCGGCGAGAACAAGTTCATCGTGAACAAGCTCAAGCTCGGCGAACGCGTCGACAGCCCGGATGCGATGCACCTGCCGCTCGACCTGGCGATCGCCCTGCTGGAAGACAGCAACGGCATCATCGATCTCGACCTGCCGGTGTCGGGCAGCCTCGACGACCCGCAGTTCAGCTACGGCCGCCTTGTCTGGAAGGCCATCGTCAACGTGCTGACCAAACTGGTCACCGCGCCCTTCCGCGCACTCGGCAAGCTGCTCGGGGTGAACTCGGAAAAACTCGAGGCCATCAATTTCGATCCCGGCAGCAGCGCGCTGCTGCCTCCCGAGCAGGAAAAGCTGAAGATGCTGTCCGATGCGCTCGCCAAGCGGCCCGCGCTGACGCTCACGCTGGAGCCCGGCTACGACCCCGAGGCGGACCGCCGTGCCCTGCAGGTGCAGGCGATGCGCCTGGAGGCCGTGTCCGTTGCCGGCATCAGGCTGGCGCCCGGCGAGGCGCCCGGTCCGGTCGACGTCAACAACTACACGATCCAGACCTGGCTGGAGGACCGCTACAAGGCAGCGGCCGGCAAGGAGGATTACCAGAAGCTGCGCGCCAGTTTCCAGGACAGGAATGCCGGCGCGGCGGCACGCGTCATGGAGAGCGAGACGGTCGAACGCCTGACGCGGCGCTTCAAGACGCGCGACGAAGGCCCGGCCTCGGCCTTCCACGCCGAATTGCTCGAGCGCCTGACGCAGCAGACGAAGATCGGCGACGATGCGCTCGTCCGGCTCGCCCAGGCACGCGCGCAGGCCATGCGCGACGACCTTGTCAAACGCGGGCTGGACCCGGCCCGGGTGGCGATCGGCGCGCCGGCGAAGCAGACGCTGAAGGATCGCTTCGTGGGCAGCAAGCTGACGCTGGGCGCGGGCAAGCTGGCCGCCGGCGCCGCGCCGGCGCCCGCCAACTAGATGCGCGCGGCAGCCGTGCGCCACCGGCCCGGCCGCGCGGGCGGGCTACCGGGCCTCGACCGGCCGTCCCCCGTCGCATCCCGAACAGCATGAGCTTTCGCCGCTTCCGCATTCTCCTCCTTCTCGGCCTACTTGCCGGCGCGTCGAGCCTGACCTGGCTGGAGCAATGGATCGTCCGCGGCTGGGGCAGCCCGCTCTCGGTCGAGCTGGTGCCGATCAACGGCGACGGTTCGCGCGTGGCGGAAGAAGTGATCGCCGCCCTGAAGGCAGACGACTTCGCCGACATCAACGCGTTCCTGGAACGCGAGACGGCGCGTTACGGCGTGAAGGTCGCCCCCGCCCTGCGGCTCGACGTCATGCCGGAATCGAAGGCCGTGCCGCCGGCGCCACCGCACGACGGAAGCATGCTGGACACGATGTGGTGGAGCCTGAAGCTGCGCTGGTGGGTGTACCAGCAGTCGGGACAGTTATTGCCACAACTGGGCGTGGTGAAACTGTTCGTGCTCTATCACGTGCCGGAGGAAGGCGTGGCGCTGGACCATTCTCTGGGCCTGCAGAAGGGACTGATCGGCGTGGTGCATGCCTTCGCCGACCCAGGGCAGGCGCGGCAGAACAACATCGTCATCGCGCACGAACTGCTGCATACGCTGGGGGCGACCGACAAGTACGGCCCGGAGGGGCGCCCGCGCTACCCCGACGGGGTGGCGGACACGTCCATCCCGGAAGGCCGCCCCCAGCACGAGGCCGAGATCATGGCGGGTCGTTACGTGAACGCGGCGGGGCGGCTGGTGATGCCGCCCGGTCTTGATCAATGCGTGATCGGCGCCAGGACCGCGCACGAGATCAATCTGGACGCCGCCTTCGCGCGGCGCTTCGGCAACGCCAACTGAACCGGGCCTATTTCCGCAGCGCGGACTTGGGACGGAACACCGCAACGGTGTCCGGCCGCGCTTCCAGGTAGGGACCGCCGATGAGATCGATGCAGTAGGGCACGGCGGCGAAGATGCCGTCGAGCGTCTCCTTGATCGCCTTGGGCTGGCCGGGCAGGTTGAGGATGAGGCAGCTGCCGCGCGTGACGCCGACCTGGCGCGAGAGGATCGCGGTGGGCACGTACTTCAGCGACACTGCGCGCATCGCCTCGCCGAACCCGGGCAGCACCTTGTGCGCCACCGCCAGCGTGGCCTCGGGCGTCACGTCGCGCGGCGCCGGTCCGGTACCGCCGGTGGTGAGCACCAGCGAACACTGTTCCGCGTCCGCCAGTTCGATCAGCGTGGCCTCGATCTGCGGCTGCTCGTCCGGAATCAGGCGGGCGACGAATTCGACCGGGTTGGCGAGCACCTCGCCGAACCAGGCCTTGAGTGCGGGCAGGCCCTGGTCTTCGTACACGCCCTGGCTGGCGCGGTCGCTGATGGAAACGAGGCCGATGCGAACGGAATCGTGTGACATATGGTCGGAAAGTAGGATTGCGGCAAGCGCCGAATTTATCAGAATGAGAGCCGCAACAAGAGGAGATGTGCCATGAAGAAACGCGTATTGCTCGCCACGCTGGCCTTCGCCGCCGCGGCTGCCTGGGCCGATCCGCCCAAGGGCTACCCCTTCGTCGACTACAACGCCGGGCTCAAGGCCGCGCGCGAGAGCGGCAAGCCGATTTTCCTGTATTTCGGCCGCTACGGCTGCGCGTGGTGCGACCACACCAACAAGAAGACCTTTTCCGACCCCGAGCTGAAAGCCCTGTACAGCGACAACTACGTGCTGGTCTACGTCGATGCGGAATCCGGCAGGCGCATCACGCTGCCGACCGGTGAGCGCATCACCGAGGCCGAACTCGGTACGCGGCTGAACGCCTTCGCCACCCCGCTCTTCGTCTACCTCACGCCGCAGGGCGACAGGATCGTGCAGATTCCCGGCTTCAAGACCGTCCAGGATTTCCGCGACTTCGACCGCTACGTGCGCGGCGGCTTCTACAAGAAGCAGACCCTGCTCGAATTCCTCGGCGGCAAGTCGTGAGAAGCTGGCTCGTCCTCGCCGTCGCGCTTGCCGCGCCGGCGCACGCGACATGGCAGTGGGAGGCCGCGCTCGACGTCGGCACGGCGCAGGGGCCGACGGTCTTCCCCCATCTCGAATCGGCGAACCGGTCCGGCATCGCGGCGTCGGCCGGTGCGGTCGCGGTGGCGTGGGAGGACAATCGCAGCGGCACGCCGCGCTGCTACGTCGCGATCCGGCCTGCCGCTGCGGCCGCCTTCCAGCCGGAGATCGCACTCGATGCCGGCGAATGCTACGAGCCGACCGTCGTCACGCTGGGCCAGGGCCGCTTCATGGCGGCCTGGGAGGCCGGCGGCAACGTGCACGCCCGCGTGCTGCCGTCAGGCAAGCCCCTGCGACTGAGCGAAGCGGAAGCGGCCCAGGCCACGCTGGCGTCGGCGGGCGGCAGCGTCTATGCGGCGTGGGCCGAACAGGCCGGGCGCTACAAGCGCATCGTCGTCGCCGCGCTGGCCGTGGACGGCGACAGGCTTGCCCTGCGCGGGGCGCGGCCCGTCGAGGCGGCGCTCCCCACCGACGAGCAGGCCTGGCCGGCGCTGGCGGTGACAGGCAGCGGCGAGGTCGTCGTCGCCTGGGAAGACCGACGCGACCTGCACACCGTGCCGCTGGCGAGCCGGGGCAACGCCGGTCTGGATTTCACTGCCCCCGTGCGCCTGACCGACCAGAAGAGCGGCCGCGTCAACGGGCTGGGCGCGGGCCAGGGCGCGATGCGGCCGACGCTAGCCTCCTGGGGGGACAAGGACGCGGTCGCGGTCTGGCTCGACAAGCGCGATTTCCTGTCGGGCTACGACGTCTATGCGGCTTTCGATCCCGGCCTTCCGCGTGTGGCGCCCAATGTGCGCGTGCAGGACAGCTTCGGCGACAACATCGCGCAATGGCACGCCCGTGTCGTGGCCGGTGCGGACCGTCTGCTGGCGGTGTGGGACGACGCGCGCGACGGCACGTCCGACGTCTGGCTGGCCAACTGGGACGGCAAGGGGTTCGGCGACAATCTCGCTGTACCGGCCGCCGCCGGGCCTGGCGACCAGAGCGAACCGGTGGCCACGCTGGACGAAACCGGCGTGCTGCATGTGGCCTGGCTCGACCGGGGTGCGGACGGCACGCGGCTGCGTTACGCGCGCGCGGTCTGGAAGTGACAGTCTGCGCCGGAATCCGGGCGCGGCTTGACGAAACGCGGCCTGGCCGCGCAAGCCCCTGAACCCTATATCCAGCCGCGTTTCTTCAGGCGCCGGTACAGCACCAGCATGCCGGCACCGGTGGCCACGAGCAGGGCGGGGTAGGCCCACGGCCATTTCAGCTCGGGCATGTACTCGAAATTCATGCCGTAGAGGCTGAACACCACCGTCGGCAGCGCCAGCAGGGCGCCCCAGCCGGCCAGTTTCTGCACCGATTCGTTCTGCTTCACCGACAGCGAGGCGAGATGGAACTGCATCGCGTCGGAGGTCGTCAGCCGCAGGCGGTCGATCGCACGCGAGACGCGCACCGCGTGATCGTGGACGTCTCGATAGTAGGCCTTCAGGTCCCGCGTCGCGAGCTCCGGATGTACGCGGATGAGGTTCTGGATGATTTCGTGCACGGGTTCGGCGGTATCGTGCAGCGCGGTCAGGTCGCGCTTCATTTCGTAAAGCCGTTCCAGCATGTCCCGGCCGGCGGGCTCACCGCCCATCAGTTGGCTTTCGAGCGCCTGGAAGCGGTCCTGCATGCCCTCGATCACCGGGCGGAAGCGGTCGACGATGAGGTCGAGAACCAGATAGAGCGCGAACGGCGTGCCGGCGCGCGTGCCATTGCTCAGGAGCTGCAGGCGTTCGCCGACGCGCTGGTAGTTCGCGCCGCCATCGTGCCGGATGGCGACGACGTAGTTGGCGCCGACGAACAGGTGGGTTTCGCCGAATTCCAGCCGGCCGTTCCACATCTGCACGGTGCGGGTGGCGATGAAGAGATGCGCCTCGTATTCCTCCAGCTTCGGTCGCTGATGGGTGGAAATCGCGTCCTCCAGCGCCAGCGCGTGCAGCCCCAGTTCGTCGCCGAGGCGCGAGATCGTCTGGCTGTCCGGCGATTTCAGCTCGACCCAGAGAAAGCGATCGGGCTTGCCGACGTGTTCGCTGATATCGTCGAAGGAGAGCGGGCGGGCTTTGGCGTCGTGGATGAGCAGGCAGTCGATGGGAGCCCCGCGCGGTCGGTAAAAGCCGGAATTCTAGCAGCAGGGATGACGGGCCGATGCGTATCGCGCTTGCCCGGATAGGCGTTACACTCGCGCCAAAACAAAAGTTCAATGCGTTGCGGTCCGATAAGAATTTGATCGAGCAAGGGATTGGGAGCGGCATGAAGCATCTTGCGTGGTGCCTGGCATGGATGATCGGGATTCTGGGGCAGGCCGGCGCCGCCGAACCGTATGCCTTCGGCGTGCTCAACCAGCGCAGCCTGCAGGCAACGGCTGCCTACTGGAACCCCATCCTCAACTACGTATCCGCCCGTTCGGGCGTGCCGCTGGAACTGCACATCGGCCGTACCGCGAACGAAACCACCGACCGGGCGGTCGCCGGCAGCCTGGATTTCGCCTATACGAACCATCTGTTCACGCCGAAGCGCACGCAGCTCGGCTGGCGCGTGCTGGCGCGACAGGATTCGCAGGGCATACGCGGGCAGATCGTGGTGCTCGATTCGGCCCCGTTGCGCACCCTGAAGGACCTGGAAGGCAAGGTCGTGGCCTTCGCCAACCCTTATGCCTTTGTCGGCTACTACGTGCCGATGGACGCCCTGCTGCGCGCGGGGATCCGGGTGACGCCGTTTTACTCCGGAAACCAGGAGGCCGCCATGGGACAACTCATGTCCGGACAGGCCGCCGCGGCCGGGGTGAATCACCAGCTGATGGCGGATTTCGCCTTGCGCAGCGGACTGAAATACCGCGTGCTTGCCGAATCGGAGCCCTATTTCGACCTGGCCGTCATGGCGTCGCCGCGGGTTCCGGCCGCTGACGGCGAGAAGGTCCGGCAGGCCTTCGTCGACATGAAGGACGACCCGGCGGGCGCACGCATCCTGCAACAGGCCGCCGAGTCGCTGGGCCTGCCCAGGGCGCGCGGCTTCGTGGCCGCAGACGACCGCGATTACGCCAACTACAAGAGCTTTTTCAAGCACACCCGGGTGCCGGTGAATGAGTGAGGCGCCGCTGGCGGCTGCCCGCATCAGCCTGCACGCCCGGATTCTGGGCGCCGTGTTTCTGCTGGTGCTGCTGATGTATCTGGTCGCGCTGGCTGTCCTGGGCCTGCCGCAGCGCGACCGCCTGCAGGAACAGTTGCAGGGCAACGCGGAACGCGAATTGAGCGCGATCCGGACCGCGATCGAAGACGACGTCCTGCTGCGCGACTATCCGGCCATCGAGCAGACGATCCAGTCGCGCGTCGCCCGCTACCGTCTCCTGGAAGCACGCTATAGCGCGCGCGGCGTGGACATCGCAGCGCATGCCTCGCCGGTCCGCTATGCCTATCCGGACTGGTTCGCCTCGGCGCTGGGTTTGCACGAGACGCGCGCGCAGGCCGATGTACTGATCGGCGGTGCGCGCTACGGGACATTGACGGTGAACCTGGATGCCGGCGCGGCAATCCGCGAGTTATGGGTGCTGTCGATGCGCTTCACCCTGCTGGCGATCGGCAGCCTGGCCGGCATGACGCTGCTGCTGCGCTGGTTGCTGACAGCCAGCCTGCGCGGCCTGTACCAGTTGCGCACGGCGGCACGCGCGATTGAAGCCGGGGATTTCCAGGCGCGCGCCCTGCTGGTCAGATGGTCGCCGCCGGAGGTGCGGGAAACCAAGCTCGCGTTCAACCACATGGCCGACCACGTCAGCAAGCTGGTGGCGGCGCTGGAACGCGAACATGCCGAATTGCTGGTGGAAAAGGAACGCCTGCGCGTCACCATCGAATCGATCGGCGATGCGGTGATGGTGACCGACGCCGAGGGCCTGATCGAGTTTCTCAATCCCAAGGCGGAAGAACTCACCGGATTCAGCAGCAAGCTGGCGCGCGGCCGCCGGGCGTCCGAGGTGATGCCGCTGATTGACGAGAACACCGGCGAGCGCGTGCCCAGTCCGCTGGAATCGGCGCTGCAGCGCAACGCGGTCGTCGAGCTCGACAACCACACGCTCATCCGCCGCCATGACGGGACCACCATCGCCATCAGCGATACGGCCGCGCCGATCCATTCCGCCGACGGCCGCATCCAGGGCGGCGTCCTGGTCTTCCAGGACGAAAGCGAACGCCGCAACCTGATGCAGCGCCTGGCCTGGCAGGCCGAGCGTGATCATCTGACCGGTCTGTGGAATCGCCGCGCGATGGAGGACAAGCTGGCGGCTGCGCTCTACGGCGTGCAGCATGCACCGCGGCATTTCATCTTCTGCTACATCGATCTCGATCGCTTCAAGCTGGTGAACGATACCTGCGGCCACCGCGCGGGCGATGCCCTGCTGCAACGACTGACCGCCATCATGGCACGCCGCGTCGAAGGGGAGAACCATTACCTGGCTCGCCTCGGCGGCGACGAATTCGGCCTGCTGTTCGTCGACGCGACGCTGCCGGAGGCCCTCAACCATGTGCAGGCCCTGCGTGACGAGATCGGGCGGTTCCGTTTCGAATGGGAAGACAAGGTGTTCCGCCTGGGCGTGAGCTTCGGGGTGACCGAGCTGCATGCCGGCATGACCGACGTCGGCGAGATCCTGGCGCAGGCCGACACCGCCTGCTATCACGCCAAATCGCTGGGCGGCAACGCGATCCAGGTGTACGAGAAGACCCACCCCGCACTGCAGAAGATCAGCGACGAGATGCAGTGGATCGCAGTCATCACGCGCGCCTTCGAGGCGCATCGCTTCGTGCTGTTCCGGCAGGAGAAGGTTGCGCTGGGACAGCACGCCGACAACAGCCGGCATTACGAAATCCTCATCCGCATGCGCGGCGAGGACGGCGCCATCATCTCGCCCGGCGAATTCCTGCCGGCCGCCGAACGCTATGGACTCGCGCCCAGCTTCGATCGCTGGGTGGTACGCAACGTGTTCGCCTACCTCGACACGCACCCGGAAGACACGGCCTGCTACGCGCTCAACCTGTCGGGCCGCAGCCTGTCCGATCCGGGCACGGCGGAATTCGTGCTCGACGAGATCGCGCAGTATCACTTCGACCCGGCGCGCATCAGTTTCGAGGTGACCGAGACCGCGGCCATCGACAGCCTCGACGCCTGCGAACGCCTGATCCTTTCGCTGCAGTCGCGCGGCATCCAGTTTGCCCTCGACGATTTCGGCCGCGGCCAGTCCTCGTTCGGCTATCTCAAGCGCCTGCCGGTCGCCAGCCTCAAGATCGACGGCGAATTCGTGCGCGGCCTCGATACCGATCGCGAGAAGCTGGCCATCGTGAAAGCCATGCATACGTTGGCGCACGAACTGGGCAAGCTGACCGTGGCGGAACAGGTGGAAACCGAGAGCGAACTGGCCTGCCTCAAGGCCATGGGCGTCGACTTCGTGCAGGGCTACCTGCTCGACAGGCCTTCGCCGCTGCCGGTCTGATCGCGCAGCGCCGCATAGAGCGCGCCGTAGGCCGAGACGACGGCGGCTTCCGAATGATGCGCCTCGATTTCATGCACACCCGATTCGATCAGGCGTGCCCGGGTGGGCGCATCCAGCTGCAGGGCTTGCTGTATCGCCGTCGCCAGTCCGGCCGGGTCGGAGACCGGGGCGAGCAGGCCGTCCTCGCCGTCGTGCATCAGCTCCAGCGGACCCTGGGCGCGCGTCGAGACCACCAGCGCGCGGTTGGCCCAGGCTTCGAGGATGACGTTTCCCAGCGGTTCATGCACGGATGCGCACACGAAGACGTCGGCCAGCTGGTAATACGGGGCCGGGTCGGCCTGCCAGCCGGCCCAGTGTACGCGCGCAGCGATGCCGAGTGCGTGGCCGAGCTGCATCAATTCGGCCCGCAGCGGGCCGTCGCCCACCATCAGCAGGTGCAGGGGCGCATCGTCGAGGCAAGCGGGCAGGCGCGCGAAGGCATGCAGCAGATCCGCCCAGCCCTTGTTCGGATGCAGTCGGCCCAGTCCGAGCACGATGCGGCAGCCGGTCAGCCCGAGGCCCGCGCGCAGCGCGTCGCGTTGCGCTGCGGGGACGGCGGACGGTACATCGGCGAAATTGCCCAGGTGGAAGGCCCGCGATGCAGGCAGCCCGTTCCCGACCAGGTAATCGCGGATGCCGCGCGTGTTGCCGATCCAGGCATGCGCGTGGCGGTAGCCCTTGAGATTGTAGAAGCCGCCCAGTCGCGCGAGATGCACCGGCAGGCGGCCGCGCGGCAGGTGCACGATGCGGGTGGCGCGGCCCATGTAGGTCTGCACGATGTCGGGCCGGAAATCGCGGATGGCGCGACCGATCTTCCAGCGCGACCACAGGTCCCATGCGCCGAGCATGGGGGCGTGGTACTGGCGGATGCCCGGGTCGATCATGCGGGCGATCGCCCCCCCTGCCACGGTGACCGCTGCAACCGGCGCGCCGCGCCGCGCCAGCGCATTGATGAGGCGTACGGCGAAGCGCTCGGCGCCGCCCGAGCCCTTGCCGCCGATGACGTGCAGGCTCTTCGGCTGCGGAGCGTTCAAGTGCGGCTCACACGGGCAGGCCGGGGCGCCGGCCGTCAGAACGGCAAGGCCAGGCCGGGCGCGGCGGCGTGGAGTACACCGCGGAAGTCTGCCTGGATCTTCTCCAGCGCCGCGGCGTTGTCCGCTTCGAAGCGCAGCACGATCACCGGCGTGGTGTTCGACGGGCGCGCCAGCCCGAAGCCGTCGGCATATTCCACGCGCAGGCCGTCGAGCGTGATGACTTCCTTCGCATCGGGGAATTTCGCCGTCTTCTGCAGCGTGTCCATCAGTGCGTAGTGCTCGCCTTCGGCCATCTTGATGTTGAGTTCGGGCGTGTTCACCGTGTCGGGCAGGCCGTGCAGGGTGGCGTTGAGGTCGGCCTGTTTCGACAGGTATTCGAGCAGGCGCGCGCCGGCATACAAACCGTCGTCGAAGCCGAACCAGCGTTCCTTGAAGAAGACGTGGCCGGACATTTCGCCCGCCAGCAACGCGCCGGTTTCCTTCATCTTGGCCTTGATGAAGCTGTGACCGGTCTTCCACAACGTGGGCTTGCCGCCGCGCGCACGGATCCAGTCGAAGAGATTGCGCGTGGATTTCACGTCGAAGATGATTTCCGCGCCGGGGTTGCGCGAGAGCACGTCGTCGGCGAACAGCATCAGCTGGCGATCCGGGAAGATGATGGTGCCGTCCTTCATCACCACGCCGAGACGGTCGCCGTCGCCGTCGAAGGCGAGACCGATTTCGGCGTCGCTGGTCTTCAGGCGCGCGATCAGGTCGACGAGGTTCTTGGGCTGCGAGGGATCGGGGTGGTGGTTGGGGAAGTTGCCGTCGACCTCGCAGAACATTTCCTCGACCTCGCAGCCGAGCGCGCGGTACAAGGGGCCGGCGAAGGCGCCCGGCACGCCGTTTCCGCAGTCGACGATGATCTTCATCGGGCGGGCAAGCCTGATGTCGGAGACGATGCGGGCGTGGTATTCGGGTGCGATGTCGTAGCTGCGGTAGCTGCCTGCGCCGTTGACGAGGTCGCCCTTGACCAGGCGCTCGCGCAGTTTCTGGATGGTGTCACCGGACAGCGTCTCGCCGCCGAGCACCATCTTCAGGCCGTTGTAGTCGGGCGGGTTGTGGCTGCCGGTGACCATCACCGCACTGTTCGTCTTGAGCTGATAGGCGGCGAAATAGGTCATCGGGGTGGCGACCATGCCGAGGTCCACCACGCCGACGCCGGCCTTACGGATGCCGCGCGCCAGGGCGGCGGCCAGGTCCGGGCCCGACAGGCGGCCGTCGCGACCGATGCAGATCTCGCTCTGGCCGCGCGCCACGGCCTCGGAGCCGATGGCGTGGCCGATGGCCTCGACGATTTCAGTGGTGAAACTTTTGCCGACGATGCCGCGGATGTCGTAGGCCTTGAAGATTTCCTTGGGGTATTCCACAACGCACTCCCTGATTGGCGAATGTGCCGATTCTAGCGCGCCGCCGTGTCGAAATGATGCAGGATGCGCGCCGGCAGCCAGTCGGCGTTGCCGGGGAAGGGACCGGACGGGAAGGCGACGTGGCCGCCGCTTTCCGGCTGGTCGAGCGTGACGGCCGGCGAAACGTCGGCCGTCCCGGGCAGGGCGGCGGCCGGCAGGAAGGGATCGTTCCTGGCGTTGATCGCCAGCGTTGGCACCGCAATGGATTTCAGCAGCGGCTTGCTCGATACCTTTTCCCAGTAGTCGTCGGCATCGCGAAAGCCATGCAGATGCGCAGTGACCAGGGTATCGAATTCGCGGAAGGTGGTGGCGGCCCGGATCGCGCCGGCGTCGAGCAGGCCCGGGAATCTGTCCGCCTTGCGCAAGGCCTTGGCCTTGAGCGTGGCGAGAAAGCGCGCGGTATACACGCTGCGGTTGAAACCGCGGTCGAGGGCATGGCCGGCGGCGGTCAGGTCGAGCGGTGCCGAGACGGCGACCGCCCCAGTTACGCGCTTGCGCGCGGCGTCACCCTGCTCGCCCAGCCATTTCAGCAGCGCATTGCCTCCGAGCGAGACGCCCGCGGCATAAAGCGGCCCGTCAGGATGTCGCGTACGAACGTGGCGGATCATGGCCTCGATATCGGCCGAGTCGCCGGCGAAATAGGCGCGCGGCAGGCGGTTGTCCTCTCCGGAACAGCCGCGAAAATGGGCGACCACGCCGTTCCAGCCCCGTTGTCGCAGCGCATGCATGAGATCGCGCGCGTAGAAACTGTCCGAGCTGCCTTCGAGGCCGTGGAACAGAACGACGACAGGCCGATCGGGTACATCGTCTACCCAGTCGAGGTCGATGAAATCGCCGTCGGCGAGTTCGAGGCGCTCGCGCCGGTAAGCAACCTGGGGCGCCCGGACGAAGAGGCTGGTGTAGATGGTCTGCAGATTGCCGCCGGGCAGCCAGGCTGGCGGGACATACTGCGGAGCGAGGTGGGGGGCGCGGCCCGCCAATTCGCTAGTGCAGGACGGGCGCCGCCGTACGTGCAGGCGCCTCGCCGCCCACCTGCAGCGGCGAGGCGTGGTGCAGCACCATGCGCCAGCCGTCGTCCTCGCGGCGATAGAGATTGGTGGCCAGTATCGGAGGACGGGGTTCGGTTTCGTTGCCGATGGTCAGGTATTCGCGGACGACGCGCACGACCTGATCGGGTTCGCGGATCTCGTGCGCGAGTTCGACCTGTACGCTGAATTTCCCGGCGGCCTCGAACATGCTGCGCCAGCCCGCGGCAACCGCGCCGCGCCCGTTGAGCGGCGCGGCAAGGGGGTGGATGCAGGCGATGTGATCGACGTTTGCCCAGACGCGCATCATGTCGTCGAGCGAACGCGACTCGAACGCAGTGTAGAACGCCTGCTCCGCCGCCTCCGGCGTGGGGAAGCCCAAGCCGGCTTACTCGACGATGCCGACGAGCAGGGCCTTTTCCTCGTCGACGAATTGCCTGAGCAGCGGGGCGAAGGCAGGCGCCGCCATCTGCGCCATCATCTCGGTGTTCGGCCTGGCGATGTAGACCTTGCCGTCGGTTCCCTCGAACACGCTCATGCGGCAGGGCACGAAGGGCATGGCCTTGTTCGCCACCTGCGCCTTCAGCAGGTTCTCGGCGAGGTCCTTCTTGCACATCGTCAGCATGGTGAAGGGTTTGGCGTCCTTCTGGCCGGCTTTCTGCATGGCTTCCTGCATGTTCATCGACGGGCCGACTTCCCAGCCGCGCTTCTTCGCGGCGTCCTGCAGGGCGGCGATGGTTTCCCTGTAGCCGAGACGGCTTTTCTGCTCGCTCATCATGGCCGCCATCAGCTTGGCCTGCGCTTCCTGCATTTTCTTCATTTCGGCCTGCACATCGGGCTGCGGGCCGGCGGCGTGTGCCGTGACGCTGGCGAACAGCAGGGCGGCAATCGGGACGAGGCGTTTCATGGCGATCTCCTAAGTATCCATTCTCGGTGCGGCGGACTTAATGTGCGCCGCCGCTGGGTTTGCCCTTCAGGCGATAAAGCGTACCGCAATAGGGACACAGTGCGTCGCCGCGCGATTCGATCGGCAGATAGACGCGGGGATGCGCGTTCCAGTCCGCATGCCGGGGCATCGGGCAATGCAGGGGAAGGTCGCTCTCGGTGACCTCGATGACGCGTTGCGTGTTGTCGTGCCGCTCGCTCATGGCGGATCCTCAGGCGACCGGGGTGAGCCAGCCGGCGTGTTTCGGCGCGCGGCCGTGCACGCAGTCGAAGTACATGGCCTGCAGTTTCGCCGTGATCGGGCCGCGCGTGCCCTCGCCGATGGCGCGGTTGTCGAGTTCGCGGATCGGCGTGACCTCGGCGGCGGTGCCGGTAAAGAAGGCCTCGTCGGCCGAATACACCTCGTCTCGCGTGATGCGTTTCTCGATCACCGGCAGGCCGATCTCGCCGGCAAGCGCGATGAGGGTGTCGCGCGTGATGCCTTCCAGCGCGGACGTGAGATCCGGCGTGTAGAGCTTGCCGTTGCGGATGATGAAGACGTTTTCCCCCGAGCCTTCGGCGACGAAGCCGTCGACGTCGAGCAGCAGCGCTTCCTGGTAGCCGTCCATCTCGGCTTCCTTGTGCGCCAGGATCGAGTTCATGTAATTGCCGTTGGCCTTGGCCTTGCACATGGTGATGTTGACGTGGTGGCGCGAGAACGAACTGGTCTTCACGCGGATGCCGTTGGTGATGGCGTCGTCGCCCATGTAGGCGCCCCAGGGCCAGGCGGCGACGATGACGTGTACCGACAGGTTCTTGGCCGAGATGCCCATCGCTTCTGCGCCGAAGAAGGCCATCGGCCGCAGGTAGCCCGATTCGAGCTTGTTTTCGCGCACGACCATGCGCTGCGCTTCGGAAATCGTGGCCTTGTCGTAGGGCATCTTCATGCCGAGGATGTGGGCCGAGCGGAACAGCCGGTCGGTATGTTCCTGCAGGCGGAAGATCGCGGTGCCCTGTTCGGCCTTGTAGGCGCGCACGCCCTCGAAGACGCCCATGCCGTAGTGCAGGGTATGGGTGAGGACGTGGGTGGTGGCGTCGCGCCAGGGGACGAGTTTGCCGTCGTACCAGATGACGCCGTCGCGGTCGGCCATGGACATGGTGAAAGCTCTTTGCGAAGTGGAAAAGTCCGATTTTACCGGATTCCGGCCGGTGCCGGCTTTGTGGCACGATGCCGGAAACGAAGGAGAACCCATGGTGTGGAAGAAGGGACGGCGGGCGCTCGCTGTCGTGCTGTTGCTGCTGCCGCTGGCCGGAAAAGCCGCATCGCCGCGCTTCGATTACTACCTGCTGGCCCTGTCCGTCGCGCCGGCTTTCTGCGAGGACGACCCGGCCCGCAGCCGGCGCCTTGCACAATGCAGGCAACTGTCCGCCCCGGCCTTCGCGGCGGCCCCGCTGACCCTGCACGGCCTGTGGCCGAACCGGCTCGACCGCCGGCACCCGGCCTTCTGCGCGGGGGAAGCGACGGGCGCATTCTGCCGTTTGCCGGAAGTCAGGCTGCCGGCACCGACGCGCGCGCGGCTGGATCGTGCCATGCCGGCGGTGGCGGACTGCCTGGACCGCTACGAGTGGGCCAAGCACGGCAGTTGTTCCGGCATGCGTGAGGCCGATTATTTCGCTGCCTCGGTCGCCCTGGTCGACCGGCTCAACCGCGCGCTGGGCGGCATCCTGGCGCAGTACACGGGCAGGGAAGTCCGTCTCGACGACCTGCGTGCGGCGCTGCGCCGCAACGATCCGGCCCTGCTCGACGCCGTCACCTTCGACTGCGCCACGCCGCGTACGCCCGAACCGGCGAAACGCCGCCCCATGCTGCGCGAAGTGCGCGTGAGCTTCGAGCGCGACCCGGCGACCGGTGCGCCGGGCAGGCCGCTGAGCTTCCAGCGCGCGGGGCACGCGCACTACAACTCGGGATGTTCGGGAGGCCGGGCCTATGTCGATACGCCGCTGGATTGAATTCTGCGCCCTGTTCGCCTGGGCGACGCTGGTCCGGGCCGACCCCTGCCACGACGCCCTTGCACGCTTCGACTACCCTGCGGCGGCGCAGCTCGCGCAAGCGCGCCTGCAGGCGGAAGCGGGCGATCTGTCCGCCCGCATGTGTGCTGCGCGCGCCGCTTACGAGACCGGCCATTTCAACGAGGCGCTGGCCATGCTGCGCAGCGTCGAAGCGGCGCGTCCGCAGGCCGAATCGCGCACCTATGCCTATAACTGGCTGACGGTGACCCTGCGCAAGCTCGGACGCGACGCGGAAGCGCAGCAGTACGGCGAGGCTGCACTTGCCTGGGCACGTCGCGAGCGCAGCCAGCAGAATCTGGCGACCGCCCTGCACAATCTGGCGGGGATAGCCTACGCACGCGGCGATACGGTGCGCGCGCTGGCCCTGTATCGCGAATCGATTCCCCTGAACCCGGATCTGTCGGAGCGTTCGGCCAGCCTCAACAACGTGGGGCTGATCTACCAGGCGGCGGGCGATACCGCCGATGCCGAGCGCTGGTTGCGCGAAGCCGTTGCGCTCAATCGGGCGAACGGGCATTTCCATCATCTCGGCAAGCACCTGATGAACCTGGGCAACCTCTATCGCCAGACCGGACGCTACGACGAGGCGCAGGCGCTGATCGACGAAGGCGCGGCTCTGGTCGACCGGGCCGGTGACGTCTACTGGCAGGCGGTGGCGGCGCGCTACCGCGGCTGGCTGGCGCGCGACCGCAAGGACTGGGCCGAAGCCGGCCGCTGGCTCGCGATGGCGGCCCGTACCTACGACGCGGCCGGGGCTACCGCGGACGGCGATGCGGCGCGCGAGGAGCTGGCCGGGCTCTGAAACCGGGCCATGCGCCGTCAGGGCGTGTTGATCCGCACGAACTCGGGAAAATAGTCCGCGCGCACGAAATAGGTGCCGTCGCAGTTATAGGAAGCGCGCACGATGCCCTCCGACAGCGAGATCGCGGCATTGCGCAGGTAGTAGCCCTCGATGGCGCGCAGGGTATTGAAACTCTGCACGATGGCATCGATGCGCTCCCTCGCCAGCGGCTGCCAGCCGGTGCGTTCGGCGTCCATCAGCTTCAGCCAGCTGGCCGGCACATAGCTGCGCAAGGGCCCGGTCTGGATCATGGCGCGTACCCAGGCGAGGGTGCGCATCTTTTCTTCATAGGGCACGGCGATGAAATGACGCGCCACGTAGCCCGGCTTCACCAGGTCCTCGGCGTCGTGCACTTCGTAGGCGAAGGGGTTGAAGATCGATTCGGTGCGTACTTCCGAGCTGTTGAAGCCCACGTAGATCGCATACACGCCGGTGTTGCGCAGCAGCGCCGCGCACACGTCGAGCACCGTGCCGGCGATGGGATCGATGCGCGAAGGCTGGCGCGGCCGCAGTGGCACGGTCTCGCGCAGGCTGGGATCGCCCTTGATGCTGACGAAAGGCACGTCGGCAGGCAGGCCGAACGCCCCGACGAAGGGCTCATGCAGCAGGCAGACGGGCGGTTCGGCGGGTGCGGCGGGATCATTCATGCCGCCATTTTCGCATGCCGGGATTACAGATAGGCCTTGGCTTCCTCGCCGGGATTCGGTAATCCCGCAACGCGCCAGGCTGCGCGCGGATTGGGGAAGAGATGCTGCATGCAGTCCGCGCTCTGGCCGGTGAGATGACAGACGTGCGACAGGGCGGTCACGGTGCCATGCCTGGCAAATTCGCGCCGCAGGGCGTGGATCAGCCCGAACTGCAACTCGTTGAGCGTCCCCAGACCATCGGTTTGCGCGATGCGGTCGGCCAGGCTCTCGCTCCACATCGCCGGGTCGATCAGGAACCCGTCGGGATCGAAAATGGCCAAGACGGGCTCGCTGGATGGTGTATTCATGCGCACTCCCCCGACTGGGATGTGCTTCCTGTATAGCACCGCAGGAACAATCGGCCAGTCAGGCCGGCGCCGCCCCGGCGCTGACGTTTTACGCAGCAAGACTCAACCGGCGTCGCGGGGGCGGCGGACGAGGGTGGACACGAGCCTGCGCACGGGGGCGGGCAGGGCGGCATCGAGGGCGTCCGCCGGCGGCAGCCAGATCTGCCCCGGCCGGGTCGCGACGCGCGGGGCAAGCAGGGCCTGGACGGGTTGGATCTGCAGACGGAAGTGGGTGAAGCCGTGGCTCAGCGGCGGCAGGGAACGCTGGCTCACGACGGTGAGTCCGAGCCGTTCGTGGCAGTGGCGCATGCTGTCCGCCTCGGCGTCCAGTTCGGGCAGGCTCCACAGTCCGCCCCAGATTCCCCTGGCCGGACGTTTCTCCAGCATGAGTTCGCCGCGATCCAGCAGCAGGAGCATCTGTACCTTGCGTTCGGGCAGGGGTTTCTTCGGGCGCGGCGTGGGCAGGGCGCCGGCCAGGCCATCCCGGCAGGCCACGCAGTCGGCCCTGACCGGGCAGTCCCGGCATGCCGGGCGCGAGCGGGTGCAGACCAGGGCACCGAGATCCATCATGCCCTGGGTGTACGGCACGATGTCGCGCGCCGCGGGCAGCGAGGCTTCCGCACGCAGCCACAGGGCGCTTTCCACGCGCTTCTCGCCGGGCCAGCCGGCGATGCCGGCGTGGCGTGCCAGCACGCGTTTGACGTTGCCGTCTAAGATGGCGCAGCGCCGGCCGAAGGCCAGGGCGGCGATCGCGGCCGCGGTCGAGCGGCCGACGCCGGGCAGGGCGGCGATGGCTTCGGGAGTGTCGGGAAAAAATCCGTTGTGCACGGCGACGATCTGACGGGCCGCGGCGTGCAGATTGCGTGCGCGGCTGTAGTAGCCGAGCCCGCTCCACAAGGCCAGCACCGCATCCTCGTCGGCGCCGGCGAGCGCGGCAAGATCGGGAAAGCGGGCGACGAAGCGCTCGAAATATGGAATGACGGCGGCGACCTGGGTCTGCTGCAGCATGATTTCCGACAGCCAGACCCGGTAGGGACTGCGGTCGCGTTGCCAGGGCAGGGTGTGGCGGCCGTGCCGGCGTTGCCAGTCGACGAGGCGGGCAGCAAAGGATTTCACCCGGCGAAGGGTAGCATCCTTTGTCGCGGGCGGCGGTCAGGCGTGGCCGAGCTTCTGCCGGAACAGGTTCATCAGCTTGCTGAACGCCGACTCGGTGATCGACTTGCGTTCGACCACCACCGCCTCGCCGCGGCGCAGCTTGTCGGCCAGACGGGCAAGGCTGATCGAGAAGCTGTTCATGCCGTCCTGATCGGAGAACAGGTAGGTGTTGCGGACGCCGCCGACCCAGCCCAGGCGGGCCCAGCGGAAGGTGCCGTCCTCATAGTGGAATTCGACCCAGTCGCCCTTGCCGAGCGCACGGGCGCGCAGCGTGAATTCGTCCTCGTATTCGGGCATGGCCGGCTCCGGCTCGGCCGCGGGGGGCGGGACTGCGGCGGCCGCCGCCTCGGCTTCGGCCTTGGCGCGTTCCGCCTCAATGGCAGCAACCTCGGCTGCGGGGACTTCGGGCAGGGGAACCGGCTGCGCGTTGGGACGCACCGCATTGGCGTGCAGGATGACCAGGCTGGCAAAGAAGCGGTCGGCGGCTTTCTGCGGCAGCTCGATCTCGGCGGTGCCCTCGCGCAGACGCTTGAGCAGGCCGGGAAGGATGCGCACCAGCATCAGGCGGGCATCCATGTCGGATTTGGATTGCACGCTCCACACCAGTTCACGCATGGTTTCGACGTGGCTGTTGAAATGCGCGCCCTGCTCGCCTTCCTGGATGTAATGGCGCGTCAGCAGCTTGGACCAGTCGCGGCGCAGGAATTCACGTACTGCCTCGGCGAGTTCCTGGTCCTTGAGGGCACGATTGATGAAATCGTGAACCACCACCGGGGCGAGTTCGGCGCGTTCGTCGCGGCGGATTTCCTCGATGTCCTGCTGCAACTCGACTTCGGCGGCTTCCTCCGCGGTTTCGTCGAGCGCGGCCCGCATGGCTTCGAGTTCTGCGGCCGCTTCCGCAAAGATGGCAATGTCCTGTTCGAATTCGTCGAGCACGCGTCCGACCACGTTCGAGATGGCTTCGAGGCGGGCATGACCGGCTGCGGTATCGGGCAGGTGTACGGCCAGCGTGGCGATCGCGTCCAGCATGCGACGGACCGGATGGTGCGGCTGCGAGAAGAAGTTGCGGTCCAGCATGGCGGCCTTCAGGACCGGAATCTGCAGTCGTGCGATCTGGGCCTTGAGGTGATCAGGAATGGCCTGCTCGTCGAACACCACGTCGAACAGCATGGCGACGGCGTCCACCAGCACGGCGTCCAGCGGGCTGGCAGCCTGCATGACCGGGCTTTGCTGCAGGCTGCGCAGCACGTTCCGGATGGCACTGGCTTCGAGCAGGGGCGGCAGTTCGAAGCGCGCGCCGCCCGGCAGCGTCATTCCGCCCAACTGCAACTGGCTGAGCGATTCCAGCAGATTGAGTCCGGGCACCCCGCCTCCGGGCAGCCCACCTCCCGGCATGCCGCCGCCTGCGCTCCCCCCGGCGTGATTGCCGAAACCGCCGCCGGCCAGCTGCTCGAACAGATTGAACATGTCGTTGGCCGGTGCGGCCGGCGTGCCGGATGCGGGCCCGGCGGCCGCCCCGGTCGCATGGCCGCCCTGGGCCCGGGCTTTTGCCCCGACCTTGAGGTCCGGAAGGATGCCGTTGTCGATCAGGTGCCGGTTGATGGACTGGTAGATCTGCGCGAGCTCGGTCGTCAGCACCAGATCGAACTGGTTGAGCAGCACGATGCGCACGTTCTGCTCGAGCTGCATGCGGGCGATGCCGTCCATCAGGCCTTCGCACAGGGCGCGCGGCCCCAGCGGGTTGTCGTTCTCGGCGAGGTCCTTGCGTCCCAGCAGGTTGGCGATGCGGGCGTCCAGCGCGACCAGTTCCTCCGCGCAGTTGTAGCGCAGGCGCGAGGTGGCCTTGTCGAGCGCCAGTGTGATCTCGAAATCCTGGTCGCCGACCAGGGACAGTTCGGACAGGTCGCTCGCAGCCGGCTTGTCGTGGGGATGGGCGTAGGACTGGAAAGTCAGGTAGTAGGCGTCCTTGCAGGCGCTGAGCAGTTCGTTCGCCTGTTTGTTCAGGATGCCCTGGGCACCGTAATAGGTGTTGCGGGTTTCCAGCAGGGGCGAACGATCGGCCATGGCCAGCAGGGTGTTTTCCATGGCTTCGGTCTTGCGGGTCAGGGCCCGGGCGGCACCGTCGATCAGCATGTCGCGGCATGCGTGCAACAGGCTCAGGGTCTCGGCCGAAGCCTGCGCACGGCGGGCACGTTCGAACTGGTTGAGATTGACGACGACTGAGTTGTCAGGCATTTCGGGCTCCATGAGGCACCTCGCGGGTTCCACGCGGTTGGCCGACACGAAAGGGAGGTGACACTAAAGCCGGTACGACCGGCGGCCCCGCTATCTCGGGATGGTGCGTTCGAGACCGGAAACTTTGCGTCCCCGCCTCGCGGCGGGTTTGCCCTGTTCGGTAGTCGGCGGCTGGTCCGGGATGCAGACGCAACACCGCTCAACTGTGTATACGGCAATGCCGGAGGGAACTTGAGCCCGGGACGGAAAAAATCAGCCGGAACCGGCTTGCAGATGGCTGTGCAGGCGCAGCATGGCCTTGCGGGTGAGCGACTGCTCCGGTATCGAGGCCCGGCCGGCGCGGATTTCGTCTGCAAGCCAGGCGGCGTCGAGCGAAAAGCGGGTTTCGCCCTCGCTGTCGCAGAACAGCATGTAGCCGTGCACCCCAATCCAGGCGACCCGGGCCGTGTCCAGACCTTCGTGAGGCGGGTCGAAATCCACCCAGTCGCCTTCCATCAGCGAGCGGGTCTGTTCCTCCGCCGGATCGACTGCGGGGGTTCCCGACAGGCGCTGTGCGAGGGATTCGATATCCGATTGCGCAACGTGCTGCGGTACGAAACGGCTGACCGCCGTCTCCTGATGGCCCAGTTCGGGGCGGATCCAGCATTCCTGCGTTGCCGTGATGGCGCCGAAGAAATCCTTCAGCTGTGTCGCCTCGGCGCCCTGCGCCAGCAAGCCCTTGCGCAAGGCGGCATTGATCTGCGGGATCGACTGCAGGCGCGTTTCCCGCGTCTCCGCGTCTTCCGGTGCCTGCAGACTGAGAAACAGCTGCAGCAGGGTCATGCTGGCTGCGCGCCAGGCCGGCCCTTCGCCGGCTTCCTCGATATACAGCGAGGCCATATGGGGGACCCAGGCCATTTCCAGTTGCCGCAGAACCGATTCAGGAGCCGGGTAGCGCGCGGTCAGGTCCTGCAGATTCTCCAGTGCCAGCAAGGTACCGAGCTCATTGCGCTCGATCTGTTCGAGCGAGGCGACCTCGGCTGCCATGGCAGCATCGGCGCGCGCGTTTTCCTCGCTCAGCCAGGCCGCCAGTCTGGTGTGTGCATCGACAAAGGCATCGAGCTGCTGGCCGGGGGTATTGATCACATGGGCACAGGCGCGCTCGACTTGCTGCAGCGCCTGTTCGTGGCTGGGATGAAACTCCGGGAAACGGCGCGAGAACAGGCCGAGCAGGTCGATCATCTGCCGGGCGGGATGGTTGTCGTCGCTGAAGAAGGCGGGAGAGGACAAGGCCACCCGCAGGGTGGGGATCTGCAGTTGCGCGATCTCGGATTTGTAGCCGGGGGAGATGTTCGGGTCGTCGAGTATGAACTCGAACAGGCCGGCAACGGCATCCAGCATTGCCAGGTCGAAGCTGCCGGCGTCGGTGTTCTGCGCGTGCAGCTGGATCTGGCGCAGGATCCGGGCCGGGGCGTCGGGCGCGATCTCCGACACGTGCGGCAGATTGGCCTGCCAGTAATCCAGGCTGTCCATGAAACGCGTCGGCGGCAGGCCTGGCGGGGAGGTGTCCGGAGCGTCGATCGGTCCGCTGTGCTGTTGTCCGGAGCCCACTCCCCCTGCGCCGCTTGCCTGGGAGGCCGGCAGGGCCGAGGTACTCTGGATGTGGGCCAGGATTTCGCTGCCGACCGTCGAGGTCTCGCTACGGCGACGCGGCGGCGACGCGGGGTTTGCCAGGGCGGTTTCCGGCACCGCTTGCCCGATGAGGTACTGGGTGAGGGCCGTGTAGGTATGCCTGAGCGAGTCCTGCAGCGGCAACAGCACGTTTTGCAGCAGCAGGGTTCCGGTTCTGGCGTCGAATTCCAGCGCATCGAGTGCGGTGGAAAGCGCGCGCACGACAGCAGTCGGGCCGTAGCGCACCGTCGGCAGCTCGATGCCGCCATCCGGATCGAGCAGGCTGGCCAGCCTGCGGAACAGCGCGAGCATCTCGGGGCGCAGGGCCTCGGCTATTTGCGTTGCGACCTTGTTTTCCGCCAGCTGCCGCCCGAACAGGTCGTCATCGACCAGTCGCAATTCGGTTGCCGGATTTACGGCGTCGAGCGCCGCGTGTCCCGGACGGGCCAGCTGCAGGCGAAACTGGTCGGCGAAGGCGGTGGACAGCCTGTCGGGGTAGGCGTTGAGCCAATCCACGCAGGTTTGGCCCGTGGCCAGCATGGAAGGCGTCAATTCGCTGGAGATGGTCCGCAGGACGCCGTCGATGATGGCCGGGCGGCTACGCTGGAAGAAATTGTCCAGCGCCTGCGCCAGACGTGCTTCCGTCTCGCGGACGAGGGGGAGGGCAGCGAAGGGGGAGGATTCGGTATTCATGGCCTGCACGCCTTAACGGACGGGCGCCTGAAATAATTGAATCGGGAGCTGAACTGGAGCGGGCGAAGGGAATCGAACCCTCCTCATGAGCTTGGGAAGCTCAGGTAATGCCACTATACGACGCCCGCAAGGTAGAATTCGCATCATACCGAAACGCCTCTCCCGATAGCAAAACCCCGTGATTGAACTGCTCGTCAACGGCGAAGCCCGTACCTTCCCTGTCCCGCTGACACTGGCCCAACTGGTCGAGACGCTCGACCTGGCCGGCAAGCGTATCGCCATCGAAAGAAACGGCGAGATCGTGCCGCGCAGCCAGCATGCCGGGACGCACCTGGCGAATGGCGACCGCCTCGAAATCGTGGTCGCCGTCGGCGGCGGCTGAAACGACGCAGCGCCTCGCCCGCTCCCCGCTCCCCGCTTACCACTCCCCGCTCCCCGCTCACCGCTCACCGCTCACCGCTCACCCATCATGGAACCCCTCCTCATCGCAGGCCAATCCTATTCTTCCCGTTTGCTCGTCGGCACCGGCAAGTACAAGGATTTCGACGAAACCCGCCGTGCGGTCGAAGCATCGGGGGCCGAGATCGTCACCGTCGCCATCCGCCGCACGAACATCGGCCAGGACGCCAGCCAGCCCAGCCTGCTCGATGCGCTGCCGCCGTCGAAATTCACCTACCTGCCGAATACCGCCGGTTGCTACACGGCCGACGACGCGATCCGTACCCTGCGCCTGGCGCGCGAACTGCTGGATGGACACAGCCTCGTCAAGCTGGAAGTGCTGGGCGATCCCCAGTCGCTCTACCCCAACGTCGCCGAAACGATCAAGGCGGCCGAGGTGCTGGTGAAGGACGGCTTCCAGGTCATGGTCTATACCTCGGACGATCCCATTGCCGCCAAACAGCTGGAAGACATCGGCTGCGTCGCGGTGATGCCGCTTGCCAGCCTGATCGGCTCGGGCATGGGCATTTTGAATCCCTGGAATCTGCAGATCATCATCGACCGCCTGTCGGTGCCGGTGATCGTCGATGCCGGCGTCGGTACTGCCAGCGATGCCACCATCGCGATGGAACTCGGCTGCGACGCCGTGCTGATGAACACCGCCATCGCCGGCGCCGGCAATCCGGTGCTGATGGCTTCGGCGATGAAGAAGGCGGTCGAGGCCGGGCGCGAGGCCTTCCTCGCCGGCCGCATGCCGAAGAAGGTCTACCAGGCCAGCCCCAGTTCGCCGACGGCCGGACTCATCACCCCGGGCAAGTAAGCCATGAGCGGAGACACCGGCGCGCATCCGCGCATCCGTTCCTACGTGCTGCGCGCCGGCCGCGTTGGCTCAGGACAGGCGCGCGCGCTGGCCGAAGTCGGCCCGCGCTGCCTGTTGCCCTTCCAGCCGCAGATCGTCGATCTCGATGCCGTGTTCGGGCGTGCTGCGCCGCACGTGCTGGAAATCGGTTTCGGCATGGGCGAAGGCCTGGCGGAAACCGCCGCCGCGCATGCGGATACCGATTTCCTTGGCGTCGAAGTCCACACGCCCGGTGTCGGTGCGCTCCTTAAGCAGATCGGCGAGCGCGAACTCGCCAACGTGCGCGTGATCCAGCACGATGCCGTCGAAGTGCTGGAACGCATGATTGCGCCCGGCAGCCTCGCCGGTGTGCGCGTCTTCTTTCCCGATCCCTGGCACAAGAAGCGCCACCACAAGCGCCGCCTGATCCAGCCGCCGCTGGTCGCGCTGCTGGCGAGCCGGCTCGCGCCGGGCGGCTTCATGCATCTGGCCACCGACTGGCAGGACTACGCCGAGCAGATGCTCGCCGTGCTGTCGGCCGACCCCCAGCTGAAAAACACCGTGGCCGACTACGCACCGCGTCCCGACACGCGGCCGCTCACCAAATTCGAACAGCGCGGCCTGCGTCTCGGCCACGGCGTCTGGGACCTGATCTTTCGTCGCGTTTGAGCCTGCAGCCGCGCTGCGGCTATGATGCTGGGCATGGATGTCCTCGTACTCGCCAAGTCGGCGTTCGCGCTTTTCGCCATCGTCGACCCGGTCGGCGTCATTCCGCTTTTCCTGCTGGCCACGCGCGGCTACACGCCACTGCAGAGCCGTGTGGCCGCACGCCTCGCCGCCATCACGGTGTTCGGCGTGCTCACGCTGTTCACCTTCGGCGGACACCTGATACTGGAGTTCTTCGGCATCCGCCTGGCGGCCTTCGCGGTTGCCGGCGGCCTGCTCCTGCTCCTGCTCGCGCTGTCTATGGTGCAGGCGCACGTCAGCCCGCAGCGGCAGACGCAGGAGGAAGCCGTCGAAGCCGAGGAAAGGGATGCGGTCGGCGTGGTGCCGCTGGGCGTGCCGCTGCTGGCCGGGCCGGGGGCGATCACCCATATGATCGTCGCGGCCGGGGCCGCCCGCGGCGAACCCGTGCAGCAGATCGCATTGTTGATCCCCGTGGCCCTGGTCGCCCTGTCGGTGTGGATTTCCTTCCGGGCGGCGCCGGCGATCCAGGCGCGCATGGGGCGTACCGGCATTCACGTCGTCACGCGCCTGATGGGTCTCATCATCGCAGCCATTTCCATCGAAATGATCGCCAGCGGACTCGGGAAACTCTTTCCCGGCCTGCTGGCCTGAACGAGTGCGTCGCGCACCGCAACGGGGCGGCCGTGACGCAGGCGGGGCTTCATTCCGGCGTCGTATCGTGCGCAGTTGGCTGGCACGATTGATGCGCCATTCGACTATCCGTCAGACTTGAACCGACAGGAGGCAGCATGGAATTCGGCATCGTGGGCTTGGGCCGCATGGGCGGCAACATGGCGCGACGGCTCGCGCGACAGGGCAGAAAGATCGCGGTGATGAACCGCAGCCACGACGTCGCCGAGGCGCTCGCCGCCGAAACCGGCCATCGGGCCTGCCCGGATTACCCCGCCTTCGTGGCCGCACTTTCTGCACCGCGCATCGTCTGGCTGATGCTGCCGTCGGGCGCGCCGACCGAAGCGGCGCTGGATGCCCTGCTGCCGCTTTTGAGTCCGGGCGATCTCGTCGTCGACGGCGCCAACGGCCACTACGTCGACGACGCGCCGCGTGCCGCCCGCTGCGCCGCACGCGGTGTCGATTTCGTCGATGCCGGCGTGTCCGGCGGTGTGTGGGGTCTGGAAAACGGCTACTGCATCATGTTCGGCGGCTCGGATGCCGCCGCCGCGCGCGTGCAGCCTTACATGCAGGCGCTCGCGCCCACGCCCACGACCGGCTGGTTGCACACCGGCCCCGTCGGTTCGGGGCATTACACCAAGATGGTCCACAATGGCATCGAGTACGCCATGATGCAGGCCTTCGCCGAAGGCTTCGCGCTGATGAAGGACAAGCCCGGTTTCAAGCTCGACCTGGCGCAGATCGCCGGGTTGTGGCAGCACGGCAGCGTGGTGCGCTCCTGGCTGCTCGACCTCACCGCCGATTTCCTGGCGAAGGACCAGACGCTCGAGGCCATCGAGCCCTTCGTGTCGGACTCGGGCGAAGGCCGCTGGACCGCACTGGCCTCGATCGAACAGGGTATTCCCACGCCGGTGATGACGCTTGCGCTGATGTCACGCTTCGACAGCCAGGGCCGTGCCGACTACGGCAACAAGATGCTGGCGATGATGCGCAAAGGCTTCGGCGGCCACGCCGTGAAGGAGGGCTGACATGAATCTCGCCTCGCAGACATCGACCGACAACCTGCCATGCTCTTTCGTCATTTTCGGCGCCACCGGCAACCTCGCGTCGAACAAGCTGCTGCCGGCGCTGTTCCATCTGGAGGCCGCCGCGCGGCTGGCGGAGAACCTCACCCTGATCGCATTCTCGCGTCGCGACTGGGATACCGAGAGTTGGCGTGCGCACATGCGCGAGGTACTCGCGGACAAGGTCAAAGGCCCGCTCGAAGGCCCGGTGTTCGAGCGCTTTCTCGCCCGTTTCCGCTACCAGAAGGGCGACCTCAACGACGTCGAATCCTATCGTGCGCTGGCGGCCAACCTGCCGCCGGAAGCCGCATGCTCGAGCACGGTGTTCTACCTGGCGATCAAGCCGGCCGAATTCGGCGCGGTGATCCAGAACCTCGAGGCCGTGGGGCTCAACAAGCCGCGCGGCATGAACCGCGTGGTGATCGAGAAGCCCTTCGGCGAGGATCTCGAATCGGCGCAGAGACTCAACCGCCTGCTGCACCAGCATTTCGACGAGGAGCAGGTGTATCGCATCGACCATTTCCTCGGCAAGGAAACCGTGCAGAATCTTCTCGTCTTCCGCTTTGCCAACACCCTGATCGAGCCGCTGTGGAACCGCAATTTCATCGACCACGTGCAGATCACCGTGGCCGAATCGATCGGCATCGAAAAGCGCGCCGATTACTACGACCGCGCCGGCGCCCTGCGCGACATGCTGCAGAATCACCTCATGCAGCTGCTCACCGTGGTGGCGATGGAACCGCCGCCCGCGCTGGAAGCCGATGCCCTGCGCGACGAAAAGGTGAAGGTGCTGCGTTCGATCCGACCCATCTCCAAGCGTGCCGTCCACGCCCATGCGGTGCGTGCGCAATACGCACGCGGCAACGTCAAGGGGCAGAGCGTGGCCGGCTACCAGCAGGAGGAAAACGTCGAGCCCAATTCCATCACCGAGACCTTCGTTGCCGCCAAGTTCTACATCGACAACTGGCGCTGGCGCGGCGTGCCCTTCTACCTGCGTACCGGCAAGCGCCTGGCGAAGCAGACCTCGATGATCGCCATCCGCTTCCGCCATCCGCCGCAGCAGCTCTTTCGCGAGACGCCGATCGAAACCATCGCGCCGAACTGGGTGCTGCTCTCGATCCAGCCCGAGGAATCCATGCGCATGGAAATCCACGTCAAGCAGCCCGGCCTCGACATGGATACGCGCGTGATGCAGATGAATGCCAGCTTTCTCAAGACCGACGAGCAGACGCTGGATGCCTACGAGACCCTGCTGCTCGACGTGATCGAGGGCGACCGTTCGCTCTTCATCCGCTTCGACGAAGTCGAATGGGCGTGGCAGGTCGTCGATCCCATCCTGCGCCACTGGACCGTCGAACGCGAATTCATTCCCACCTACCCGGCCGGTACCTGGGGACCGGCCGAGGCGAACCGCCTGTTCGACAGCGACGACCAGAGCTGGCGGGACGAGTTGTGAGGGGGGCGTGAGCGTGGGGCTCCACCTCGGGGCTGGTGTTGGGGGAGAATCCGGGCATCTGTCTTGACAGCTCGCCGAGCGAATCATGCCGCTGCCTGCCACCCGTGTCCTCGATAGCGCCGAAATCCTGGTCCGTACGCTTGCCGATACCCTGTTGCTGCAGGCCCAGGCGAGCGTCGCGGCGCATGGTCATTTCCATCTCGTGCTCGCCGGCGGCACCACGCCGCGCGCACTCTACGAGGAGCTTGCGCGGCGCGGCGCGGGCGACCACCGCTGGCACATCTGGTACGGCGACGAACGCTGCCTGCCCGCCGATCATCCCGAGCGCAACAGCGTCATGGCGGAAACCGCCTGGCTCGCCGAAAGCAACATCCCGCCCGAACAGCGCCGCCCCATTCCCGCCGAACGCGGCGCGGAATCTGCCGCTACCGAATACGCCGGCCGGCTTGCCGACGTCCCTAGCTTCGATCTCGTGTTGCTCGGCCTAGGCGAGGATGGCCATACCGCCAGCCTCTTTCCCGGTCACGCCAGCACCGGCGCCCAGGTACTCGCCGTCCACGACGCCCCCAAGCCGCCGCCGGATCGCGTCAGCCTCTCGGCCGGTCGTCTGGCCGACAGCCAGGCCGTGTGGTTCGTGGTGACGGGGACGGGGAAGCGCGATGCCCTGCAGCGCTGGGATGCCGGCGAGCCCTTGCCGGCGGCGACGGTGAGGGGACGCCTGACGACGCTGCTGTGGATGGAGCGAACGGCAGTTGTCTAGGCCTGATCGTTTGTTTCAGGATTGAGGGTTTCGGCTTGCGGGTGTCGCGTATCGCGCGCTGCGGCCAGCATTGCCACCCGCGTTCCTGGCGTCTCCAGGCTGATCCGTCCCAGTGCCCCGCTCCTGAAATCGGTGAGCAGCAGGTTGGCGGCTTTTTCCAGGTCGGGTTCGCCGCCGCGCCCCTGGCGCAAGCAGCCGCGTTTCTTCGCCACGGCCTCGACAACGCCAATTGGATCCAGGCCATCGAGCTTCAGTTTGTAACGATCGACCAGCGCCTGCGGATAGCGTGCGAGCAATATTCCCGCCAGGAATTCCGCGACGGTCTCGTCGATGACGGCGTTCTTGCCGATGGCGTGGCAGGCGGCGAGCATGTAGCCGTCTGAGTCGTGCTCGATCTTGGGCCACATCAGGCCTGGGGTGTCGATCAGCGTCAGGCGCGGGGTGAGGTTGATGCGCTGCTGCGACTTGGTGACGGCGGGTTCGTCGCCGACCTTGGCAATCTTCTTTTTTACCAGCGCGTTCATCAGCGTGGATTTGCCGACGTTGGGGATGCCCATGATCATGAGCCGCAACGGCTTGAAGTTGTCGTCGCGGTGCGGCGCGAGCTTCTGCGCGAGGCCGGGCAGCTTCGCCACGTCGCCGGGTTTCTTGGCGGAGAGGGCGACGGCTTTCACGCCGGGCTGCCGTTCGAAATACGCGATCCACGCGGCGGTGGCGGCGGGGTCGGCGAGGTCGGTCTTGTTCAGGACCTTGAGGCAGGGCCGCTGCCGGTGCGCGCGCAATTCATGAATCATGGGATTGCTGCCGGCCTCGGGCACGCGAGCGTCGAGCACTTCGATCACCACGTCGATGTCGGCCAGGGTTTCCGCCGCCTTCTTGCGGGCGGCGGTCATGTGGCCGGGGAACCACTGGATGGCCATCAGCCCGCGCCGCCGCCCGACCCGATGCCATTCGCGGCGGCGAGCACCAGCGCGTCGAACGCAGCAGCGTCCATGAGGCCGCGTTCGGCGACGATCTCGCGTACCGGGCGGCCGGATTTCTCCGATTCTTTCGCCACTTCTGCCGCCGCCGCATAGCCGATCTGCGTGTTCAGCAGGGTGGCGAGCGCGACGCTCTGGTGGATGAAGAAGGCGCAGCGCTCGCGGTTGACGACGATGCCCTTGAGGTTCTTCTCGGTCGCCGCGTTCATCGCGTTGGTCAGCCAGTCCATCGCATCGAACAGCGCGGAGCCCAGCGCCGGCATCATCACGTTCAGTTCCATCTGTCCGGCCTGCACCATGTAGGCAACGGCGGCGTCCTGCCCCAGCACCTGGAAGCAGACCTGGTTCAGCATCTCGAACATGACCGGGTTGACCTTGCCGGGCATGATCGACGAGCCGGGCTGTACCGGCGGCAGCTGGATTTCGCCGAGGCCGGTGCGCGGGCCGGACGCCAGCAGGCGCAGGTCGTTGGAGATGCGCGTGAGTTCCAGCGCGAGCGCGCGGATTTCGCCGGACAGCCGTGCGAGGTCGTTCATCGACTGCATCTGCGCGACCAGCTGGCCGACGCGGATGGGCTCGCCGGTGAGCGTCGCCAGTTCGGCGGCGACCTTCGACGGGTAGTCCGGCGAGGTGTTGAGGCCCGTGCCGGCGGCCGAGCCGCCCAGGCCGATCTCGGCGAGCGCTGGACGCACGGCTTCGAGACTGGTCGCGCAGCGGGCGAGCGTCCACGCGTAGCCGGCGAATTCCTGGCCCAGCGTGGTCGGCACGGCGTCCTGCAAATGGGTGCGGCCGGATTTGACCGTGTCCTTCTCACGCTCGGCAAGCCGGCTGAATTCGGCGGCCATGGCGCGCACGGCGGCGGTCAGGCGCGGCAGCTTGGCCAGCACGGCGAGGCGGATCGCGGTGGGGATGGTGTCGTTGGTCGACTGCCCCATGTTGACGTCGTCGTTGGGGTTGACCGGCTTGTACGTGCCCTTTTCGCCGCCCAGCGCGACGTTGGCGAGGTTGGCGACGACCTCGTTGGTGTTCATGTTGTGGCTGGTGCCGGCGCCGGCCTGGAAGCGGTCGACGACGAACTGGTCGAGGAACTCGCCGGCGAGGATGCGTTCGCAGGCGGCGGCGATGGCGTCGCGCTTGTCGGCCGGCAGCCAGCCCGGCTGGCAGTTGGCGCGCGCGGCGGCGAGCTTGATCCTGACATGGGCCAGTACGAAATCCCTATCCGGACCACGCCCGGAAATGGGAAAATTCGCTACCGCACGGGCGGTCTGCGCTCCATACCAGGCGTCTTGGGGAACCCGGACTTCGCCGAGCGAGTCTTTCTCGATGCGCATTTCATTCATGATGGGAAAACCGATGCAAATTACGCGAAAAGCGCGATTTTATCCGATGTGGCTGGCCGGCCTGGTACTGACGCTGGCAACGGCCGTGGCGCAGGCCGACGGCTTCCAGCTCACCGATACCGCAGGCAAGGTCCATTCGCTTGCGGGCTACAAGGGCAAGTGGGTGCTGGTGAACTACTGGGCGACCTGGTGCCCGCCGTGCCTGGAGGAAATCCCCGACCTGATCGCGCTGCACGACAACAAGAAGAACAATCTGGTGGTGATCGGCGTGGCCATCGACTATCGCAATCCCAAGCAGGTGACTGATTTTGCCGATAGCCTGATGATGACCTATCCCGTCGTGCTCGGCACGCCCAAGATCGTGAACCAGATCGGGCCGGTGCAGGGCCTGCCTACCACCTATCTCTACAACCCCGAGGGTAAAATGGTTGCGCAGCAGGTGGGGGCATTGACCCGCGAAGCCGTGGAAAAATACATCGCGAGCAAATCCGCACGCGCCCAGAAATAAGTGTTGTCCGAGGAGATGTTCATGCGTCGGTTGTTCATTGCGTTCACGCTGTTGCTGGCCCTGCCGTCGTGGGCGGAAACGCGCGATCCTTCAACCCACTTCTTTCAACCCAAGTTCGGCGACTTCCAGGCCGAACTCGCCACCGCCAAGCAGCAGGGCAAGAAGGGCATCTTCCTGTTCTTCGAAATGGACGATTGCCCCTTCTGCGCGCGCATGAAATCGACCATCCTCAACCAGGCCGAGGTGCAGGATGCCTATCGCGCGCAGTTCCTGGTCTATCCCGTCGACGTGAACGGCGATACCCAGATGACCGATTTCCAGGGCAAGGCCACGACCGAAAAGGCCTTTGCCTTCGAGAACCGCGTGCGCGCCACGCCGACGATGCTGTTCTTCGATCTGGACGGCAAACTGGTGACCCGCTTCACCGGACCGGCGCGCGACAAGGACGAGTTCCTGCTGCTGGGCAGATACGTTGCCGATGGCGCCTACGCCAGCCAGCCCTTCTCCAAATACAAACAGGGCAAATGAGGCGCGCCGTTCGCGCCGCTTGGCTGGCCCTGACCCTGGCCGGGCCGGCTGCGGCTGAGAAACTGACGCTGGACGAGGCGCTGGCCAGCGCGACGGCGCCGCACCCCGAGCGACGCATTGCGGAAAGCGATCTTGCCGTGGCCCGGGCTGACAGGTCGCTGGCCGGCAGCCGGCAGGATTTTGCGCTCTACATCGACGGCAGCCTACGCACCGGTTTGCGGCCGGACGGCGACTGGAAGCCGGATAACACCGGCCGTATCGTCGCGCGCAAACCCCTGTTCGATTTCGGCCGCAGCAGCGGGGGCATCGAGGCGGCCGACCAGGAAGTCGCCGCCCGCCAGGCGGCCTTGCTCAACACCGAAAATCTGCGCCGTCTCGACATCATGGCGCGCTATTTCGACGTGTTGCTCGCCGATATGCAATACGCCGCCGACAACGAGTTCATGGCGGTGGCCTACGTGGCTTGGGACAACGCCAAGGACCGGGCCGACGTCGGGCAACTGAGCCAGCCCGAACTGCTGAAGCTGGAAGCGGCCTATCAGGATGCGCGCGAGCGCCGCAACGCCAGTCTGCAACGCATGCAGGCGACCCGTCAGCGGCTTGGGCAGGCGATGAATCGCCCGGGTACGCTGCCCGCCGAGTTGGAGGAGCCCGTCCTCAAGGGCAACAACCGGCCGGTAGCGGATTACGCCAGCCTGCTGCCTTGGGTGCGTGCGCACAATCTGCGCCTCCTCGCGCTGCGCGCGCAGATCGACGCGGCGGACGCCCGTATCGCGGCAGCGCGCGCCGAGCGGCGGCCCAGCCTCGATGCGGAAGTGATCGGCGCAGGCTATAGCCGCGAGTCGGTCACGCGCGACGACGTGAGTGCCGGCCTGGTGTTCAACGTGCCCCTGTATCAGGGCGAACGCGTCGACGCACGCGAGGCGCGCGAACGCGCCCTGAAGACGCGGACGCAGGCCGAACTGGAGAAGCTGGAATTCGACCTTGCGGATACCTTGCTGGCGAATCTGCAGGAAATCGAATGGCTGCGCGGCAGCAGCCGGTCGGCGGCCGCCAAGCAGATCGAGTACCGCGACTGGGCGCTTGAACGTGCACGTGCGGAATACGAGCTTGAGCTGAAGACCAATCTGGGGACCAGCATGGCCGAGACGCAGATGGCGCAATTGCGCCGCAAGCAGGTCGAGTACCGGCTGGCGCTGGCGCTGGCGCGGCTGGAGGCATTGTCCGGCGGCAGCCTGCCGCCCGTTGAAGGAGCAAAGCAATGAAACGTCTGATGGCTGCCGGCCTGGCTGCCGGCCTGGGATGGGCGGGCGCGTCGTGGGCAGCGGATGGCGTGGCGCTCACGACCCGCGTATCGGGTGTGGTCGAGAGCGTGCTGGTCAGGCCCGGCCAGCAGGTCAGGAAGGGCGCGATCCTGCTGCGGCTGGATGCCACCGTGCTGCGCGCGCGTCTCGACGAAGCAGCAGCCGAACTGACACGCGCCGAAGCCGACGAAGCCGATGCGAAGCGCGATCTCGATCGCGCGCAGGAACTGTTCGATCGCACCGTCTCGTCCACCAGCGAACTCGACGCTGCCAGAACGCGTCATCTGCGTGCGCAGGCGACGGTGACGGCCGCGAAGGCACGACGCATCATCGCGCAGAAGAACCTGGACGATGCCGAACTGAAGGCGCCGTTCGACGCGCGCGTCAGCGCAATACCGGGCTTGCCCGGCACGGTGGTGGCGGCGGATTGCCAGCCCGGGCCGCTCGTTGTCCTGACGCCGGCACGTTAGCTGCCGATTCGGCGGGCGACCTCGGTTTCCAGTTCCGCGGCCTGATGCGGCGAGGCCACGGCAGCGATGACCTTCTGGCACATCGGCAGCACGGCCCTGAAATCCGCGAAATTGCGGACTTCGCTCATCTTCCGGTAGGTCGGCGACTTGGTGCCGACCAGCGCGGCCATGTATTCGAGCACATAGGCCTGTGCCGAGAGGAAATCGGCGCTGGCGTCCCGGTTCGCCGGCATGCCGGGCTGCACCGGGGCTGGCTGGGCAGCGGCGAGGCTGCGCAGGGCCTGGATGAAGCCGCTTTGCAGCAATTCGCTCACCATCGATTCGAGTTCGGTGCAGTTCGGCAGTTTGCCGCGCAATTCCCCGAAGGAAATGCCGTTGCCGACGCTGAAGAGGATGTGGCGGTGCTTGGGCCGCAAGGTGTGGCCGTGGTTGAAGATTTCTTCCTGTCCCTTGAGCGTGCGGGACAGCTGCAATGTAGGACTGCCGGTTTGGGACGCGGGCCTTGTGCGCCAAGGATCCAGGCGTTTTCTGCCGGGGCCGGGTGGGACGGGTGTGGCCGGTCGAGTGCGACGAAGGCGCGACGCGTAGACGGATTTTCGTCAGTTGCGGTCGGCGACCGAAAGCGATGCGGTAGCGGCGGTGCGGGTGACGGGCGTGTAGTCCCAGTTGCGTTTCCAGGCGTTGACGACCAGCGTCGGATATTCCGGCTGGCCCAGGCTGCCGTTGTAGCGGCCGAGTGCGCGGTAGAGGTCGCCGCGTTCGATGTCGATGTAGTGGCGCAGGATGATGGCGCCGTAGCGCAGGTTGGTGCGCAGTTGGAAGAGATTGTGGTCGGGACTGCCGATGGCCCTGATCCAGAAGGGCATGACCTGGGTATAGCCGCGCGCCCCGACCGGCGACACCGCGTATTTGCGGAAGCCGCTCTCGACCTGGATCAGGCCGAGCATGAGTTGCGGATCGATGCCGGCGCGCGAGGCCTCCCAGTGCAGCGTGGTGAGAAATTCCAGGCGTTCGGCCTCGTCGGGCATGCGCTTGGCCAGACGCCGCGACATGTCCTTCAGCCAGGCCGCCTCGTCGGCGGGATTGCGAAATGCGGTACGGGTGACCGCAGTATCGGCAAGGGATTTCTGCAGCGACGCACGCACGCTGGCCGACAGCACTTCCTCGCGCTGGGCGCCCGCGAACGCGGGCTGCGTCAGCAGCAGGGTAGCGGCCAGCAGGCCCAGGTGCATCGTTCTCTTCATGTCAAGCTTCCATCAATCCTGTCAGAAATGCCTTCGCATCGGCAACGGCGACCTTTTGGGCGTCGCCGCTCTGGCCTGCCACGGCACGCCGCGGCTGGTATTCGACCGCGCCGTCCTTGAGCCCGCGCTCGCCGATGGTCACGCGGTGCGGAATGCCGATCAGCTCGGCGTCGGCGAACATCACGCCCGGGCGTTCGTCGCGGTCGTCGAGCAGCACGTCGAATCCGGCGGCGCTCAATTCAGCATACAAGGTATCGGCCGCGGTTTTAACCGTTTCGCTCTTACCGTAGCCGATCGCGACAATCACCAGCAAGAACGGTGCCATCGCGGCGGGCCAAACGATGCCCCTGTCGTCGTGGTTCTGCTCGATGGCCGAGGCGACGATGCGCGACACGCCGATGCCGTAGCAGCCCATTTCCATGACCTGCGCCTGCCCGGTTTCGTCGAGATAGGTCGCGTTCATGGCTCTGGAATACTTGCTGCCCAGCTGGAAGACGTGACCGACCTCGATGCCCTTGCAGAGCTCGAGCTGGCCCCGGCCGTCGGGACTCGGGTCGCCCGCCACCACGTTCCTGATATCGGCCACGAGGTCGGGTTCCTGCAGGTCGCGGCCGAAATTGACGCCGGCAAGGTGCAGCTTGGGCTTGTTCGCGCCGCACACGAAGTCGCTCATCGCCGCCACGCTATGGTCGGCAATCACGCGGATTTGCGTGCGGTCGATCCCGACCGGGCCAAGAAAGCCGGGCGGGCAGTTGAACGCGGCGCGGATTTCAGCTTCGTTGGCAAGGCGGAAATCGGTCATGCCGTCGAGCTTGCCGAGCTTCACTTCGTTGACTTCATGGTCGCCGCGCACCAGCACGGCGACGAGTTGCCCGCCGGCGACGTAGACGACGCACTTGACGGTGCGGGCGAGGTCGATGCCGAGCAGAGCGGCGACGTCCTCGCAAGTCGTCTGCTTGGGCGTGTCGACCTCGCGCATCGGTTCGGCAGCGGCGGCGCGCGGCATGGCAGGTGCCAGCGCTTCGGCCTTTTCGACGTTGGCCGCGTAATCGGAATCGGGACACCAGGCCAGCGTGTCCTCGCCCGAGTCGGCCAGCACGTGGAATTCGTGGGAGCCCGAGCCGCCGATGGCGCCGGTGTCGGCGGCGACGGCGCGGAAGGTCAGGCCCAGTCGGGTGAAGATGCGGCCGTAGGCGTCGTACATGGTCTGGTAGGTGTCGATCAGGCTTTCGCGGCTGCTGTGGAAGGAATAGGCGTCCTTCATCAGGAATTCGCGCGCGCGCATGACGCCGAAGCGGGGACGGATCTCGTCGCGGAATTTCATCTGGATCTGGTAGAAATTCAGCGGCAGCTGGCGGTAGCTCCTGATTTCGCGGCGGGCGAGGTCGGTAATGACTTCCTCGTGGGTGGGACCGAAGCAGAAATCGCGGTCGTGGCGATCCTTGATCTTCAGCATCTGCGGACCGAACACCGCCCAGCGGCCGGATTCTTCCCACAGTTCGGCGGGTTGCACGGCAGGCATCAGGAGTTCGATCGCGCCGGCACGGTTCATTTCTTCGCGTACCACGGCTTCGACCCGGCGCAGTACGCGCAGACCCAGCGGCATCCAGGTGTAGAGGCCGGAGCCCAGGCGCCTGATGAGCCCGGCCCGCAGCATCAGCTTGTGGCTGACGAGCTCGGCTTCGGACGGGGCTTCCTTGGTGGTCGAAATGAAGAAACGGGTGGCGCGCATGGCGAAGGCGTTCGGACGAAAACGCGCATTTTAGCGTGTGCGAGGGTAATCTTTCGCGCTCGATTGCCTGGGGTGTGACGCGATATGCGCTTGAAAATGGGGAAACGCCGGTCGGCCGACGACGGGCTGGAAGTGACCGAGGAACGCGGCGTCCGCACGCTGCATCTGGGCAGCCGCGCCATCCAGAGCGCGATGCGCACCAGCCGCCCCTGGGATCTGGAACTGGCCTACACGCGGGCGATGATGGGTTTCGTCATGTTCAACGCCATGCCGCAGGACGTCCTGATGATCGGCCTCGGCGGCGGTTCGCTCGCCAAATTCATCCGCAGGCACCGTGAACAGACGCGCATTACAGCCGTGGAGATCGATCCGCGCGTCATCGCCGCTGCGCGTGCGCACTTCGAGCTGCCGCCGGACGACGACACACTGCGCGTGATCGAGGCCGACGGCGCGCTCTATGTGCGCCAGCATCCGGCGAGCGCAGACGTTATCCTGCTCGACGGATTCGACGCCGGTAATCAGGTGGCCGCGCTGGCCACGCAGACCTTCTACGATGCCTGCAGGCGTGTGCTGCGTCCCGGCGGCATGCTGGTGGTCAACCTTTGGGGGCGCGACCGCGACTTCGCCGAGTATTTCGCGCGCCTGACCCGCGCCTTCGACGGCGAGACCGGCTGGCTGTCGGTGCAGAACAAGACCAATGTCATCGTCTTCGCCTTTGCCGAGGCAGGGGCGCAGGTGCGCCTGGAGGCGGTGAAGCCGCAGCTTGCCGATCTGTCGAAGCGCTGGGGGCTTGACCTGCGTACCTTTGCCCGCGATTTCCAGTGGGCCGAGGGGGTGGCACCCTTGCTGGATTGAGCTGCAGGCCCGATTCGGATTCCTTAATCAAAACAAAGGCTAATGACGGCTTTCCTGACGCCGTCCGGTTTGCAATTTTTGCTGGCTGTGAAAGAATGCAGGCAGTGATTAATTGAATTGGTGGCGGCCATGATCGACCGAGAAGGGTACCGCCCGAACGTAGGCATCATTCTGTGCAATGCGCGCAACCAGGTGTTCTGGGGCAAGCGCGTCAATCAGCACGCCTGGCAATTTCCCCAGGGTGGCATCAATGCCGGGGAAACGCCGGAACAGGCCATGTTCCGGGAACTGCACGAGGAGGTGGGGCTGCTGCCCGAACACGTGCGCATCCTCGGGCGCACGCGCGAATGGCTGCGCTACGACGTGCCGGCACACTGGACGCGGCGCGACAACCGGGGCATCTATCGCGGTCAGAAACAGATCTGGTTCCTGCTGCGCCTGACCGGCCGGGATTGCGATGTATGCCTGCGTGCCAGCGGCCATCCCGAGTTCGACGCCTGGCGGTGGAACGATTACTGGATTCCGATGGAGTCCGTGGTCGACTTCAAGCGCGAGGTCTACCGGTTGGCGCTGGAGGAACTGGAGCGCTTCCTGCACAAGGACGTCCGGTTTTTGCGGCAGCGGGCGCGTCGCTTGTGTGATCGCAGGAACTCGCCGCAGGACGCGTTGCCGAAAGTCTGACTCGATGACGGGAGGCGTGATGAAGATACGGATCTATGCATCGACCACGCTCAGCCCGACGACGACCGCCGAAGCGGGCCGGCCTTTGTGGCAGGTCGCGCCTACCCGCGACCAGAGCGGTCAGCGGCTGACCGATTTCATGATGCTGATTCCCCGCCTGCGCGAGCGGTCGCATGGCGAGATCGAACGCGCTTCCCACGAAATCCAGTCGCTGCTGGCCTTGCACCAGGACGTGGTGTTTGCCGATCTCAACCTGAAGCTCAACCTGCTGTGGATCTCCTTGCGGCCACGCCCCGGCGCGATTGCGGAACTGGTCGCGGCGATCCGCCTGCGGCTGCCCGAAGCGGTACTGGTGGCGCATCACCCCCTCGCGATGTAGTTTCGTCGCGCATCTCCGTTATCCTTATAAGTACAAACCACGTGGAGTGATTGCATGAGTTCAAGGGGATTATCGCGCGCGCTGGTTGCGGTGGCATGTCTGGGTGTTGGCCTTGCCTCGGCGAATGGGACCGAGCCGGGCCCGGACAGCCCGAATGTCGCGCCCGTTGCGCAGCCGCCCGCTCCGCTCTGGGGGCAGATGCCGGTTGGCGGTGTGCGTCCCTACTATCTGGTTCCGCAGGCTGCCACGCCCTGGATGATGGTGCCGCTGTCTCCCGCCGTGATGCCGATGCAAGCCATCCCCCCGGGCTGGGTGCCGTTCATGATGGTGCTGGTGCCTGTTCAGGCTCAGGCTCAGGCTCAGGCTCAGGCTCAGGCTCAGGCTCAGGCTCAGGCTCAGGCTCAGGCTCAGGCTCAGGCTCAGGCTCAGGCTCAGGCTCAGGCTCAGGCTCAGGCTCAGGCCCAGGCCCAGGCCCAGGCCCAGGCCCAGGCCCAGGCCCAGGCCCAGGCCCAAGCCCAAGCCCAAGCCTCGACCCCGGCTTTGCCGGATTACGGTCCCGTTGCCGACAGTCCTGTCGTGACCTTGCCCGCGGACGACGTGGCAGTCCCCGTATCGGCGTCTGCGCAGGCGGAAGTCGACTACGGTCCGGTTGCCGAGACGCCGGTTGTGGAATGGCCCTTGCCCGAAGCGGAGGCCGTCGCCCCTGCCACGGCAGAGCCGGCAACACCGACAGCGGGCGCGACCGTGGTCCCCGCGGCGGCGTCCGTATCACCCGCAGGCGCATCGCCGTCGACCGCGCCCCCGGCGGAGGCCGTGACTGCGGTCGTTCAGGCGCTTCCCGTCGCGCCCACCGTCGATTACGGTCCCGTTACCCCGACCCCGGTGGTCACGCTGGTGACCCCGGCACCGGCGCCCGCCGCGGCTTCGCCCCGGCCTGCCGCGAAGGCCAAGTCCAGGCGGACCGGCCAGCCGGCCGTGCACAAGGCGGCCAAGCCTGTCGCGAGCGCGCAGTCATCCAGGAAGCGCATGTGCTGGAGCAACGGTATCGTCGCGCCCTGCAAATAAACCTGCGAAACCCTGCAGACGGCAGGGAATCCCGCGTCGTGTCTGGGATTCCGCAGAGATCGGGTGGTACCCAAGGCGGGGGAATTCGACGATAATGCGCGACCACGTACAAGTAATTGCTGGAGCAAACATGGCTGTTTCCGAACTTCAGGTCCAAACCGCGCTGAAAGAGCTGGTCGACCCCAATACGCACAAAGATTTCGTCACCACCAAGTCTGCCAAGAACATCAAGATCGACGGCGATGCCGTGACGGTCGACATCGTGCTCGGCTATCCCGCCGAAAGCCAGTTGGCCAAGATCAAGCAGCAAGTCGAGGACAAGCTCAGGGGAATTGACGGCGTTGCCCGGGCAACCGCCAGCGTCAGCTTCAAGATCGTCTCGCACAGCGTGCAGCGCGGCGTGAAACTGATCCCCAACGTGAAGAACATCATCGCCGTGGCCTCGGGCAAGGGCGGTGTCGGTAAATCCACCACTGCGGTCAACCTGGCGCTGGCGCTGGCAGCCGAAGGCGCGAGCGTCGGCATGCTGGACGCCGACATCTACGGGCCGTCGCAACCGACCATGCTGGGCATCACAGACAAGCCGGAATCGACCGACGGCAAGAATCTGGAACCGCTGGTTGGCCACGGCATCCAGGCGATGTCGATCGGTTTCCTGATTGACGTGGAAACCCCGATGGTGTGGCGCGGCCCCATGGTGACGCAGGCGCTGGAGCAACTGCTGAACAACACCAACTGGAAGGAACTGGATTACCTCGTCGTCGACCTGCCGCCGGGCACCGGCGACATCCAGCTCACGCTCGCCCAGCGCGTACCGGTGACCGGCGCGGTGATCGTGACCACGCCGCAGGACATCGCGCTGATCGATGCACGCAAGGGCCTCAAGATGTTCGAGAAGGTCGGCATTCCCATCCTGGGGGTGGTCGAGAACATGAGTCTGCACATCTGCTCCAACTGCGGGCACGAGGAACGCATCTTCGGCGAAGGCGGCGGCGAGCGCATGTGCAAGGACTACAGCGTCGAATTCCTCGGCGCCCTGCCCCTGGACGGCAGCATCCGACACGACACCGACACCGGCAAGCCTTCGGTGGTGGCGGACCCGAACGGGCGCGTGGCCGACATTTACAAGACCATTGCGCGTCGCGTTGCCGTGAAGATCGGGGAAACCGCGGTCGATCATTCGGCCAAGTTCCCGAACATCGTGATCTCGAATACCTGAGCGCGATTTGCAAGGGGCATGGGCCGGAATCGAAGGGTCGGGCAATGTATCCCGCGCCCCTGAATTCATGAACGCGGTCCGGCCCCGCCCCCACAACCCTGACCCCGCCTGCTGACATGTCAATCAAATCCGACCGCTGGATCCGCCGCATGGCGGAAAGCCAGGGCATGATCGAACCTTTCGAGCCCGGCCAGGTGAAGGTGGTCGGGGGGCAACCCATCGTTTCCTATGGCACGTCGAGCTACGGCTACGACGTGCGCTGCGCGAACGAATTCAAGGTCTTCACCAACCTCAACCACACACTGGTCGACCCCAAGGCCTTCGATCCGGATTCCTTCGTCGAGATCGCGGGCAATTCGTGCATCATTCCGCCGAATTCCTTTGCACTCGCGCGCACGGTCGAGTATTTCCGCATCCCGCGCAACGTGCTCACCATCTGCCTCGGCAAGAGCACCTACGCGCGCTGCGGCATCATCGTCAACGTGACGCCGCTGGAACCCGAATGGGAAGGCCATGTGACGCTGGAGTTCTCCAATACCACGCCCTTGCCGGCGCGCATCTATGCCAACGAGGGGGTGGCGCAGATGCTTTTCCTCGAATCCGACGAGGTGTGCGAAACCTCGTACAAGGATCGTGGCGGCAAGTATCAGGGCCAGCTCGGCGTGACCCTGCCCAAAATTTGACGTCCGGAACCTGCGTCCGACGTACAATCCGCGCTTTCTTCAGGGCCTTTTCCAGGAGCCGCCATGCGCTTCCGTTTTCCCGTTGTCATCATTGACGAAGACTTCCGCTCGGAAAACGCTTCCGGGCTGGGCATCCGCACGCTCGCCGAGGCGATCGAAAAGGAAGGCATGGAAGTCTTGGGAGTGACCAACTACGGTGACCTGACTTCGTTCGCGCAGCAGCAGGCACGCGCCTCGGCCTTCATCCTGTCGATCGACGACGAGGAACTGGCCGGCAGCGACGAGGAGACGAACAGCGCGCTGCAGAAGTTGCGTGCCTTCGTCGAGGAAGTGCGTTTCCGCAATGCCGAGATCCCCATCTTCCTGCATGGCGAGACGCGTACGGCCCGTCATATTCCGAACGATATCCTGCGCGAGCTGAACGGCTTCATCCACATGCTGGAGGACACGCCCGAGTTCCTGGCGCGCTACATCCTGCGTGAGGCGCGTGCCTATCTCGATTCGCTGGTGCCGCCGTTCTTCCGGGCGCTTACGCACTACGCGGCCGATGGATCGTATTCCTGGCACTGCCCGGGGCACTCGGGCGGCGTCGCTTTCCTCAAGTCGCCCATCGGCCAGATGTTCCACCAGTTCTTCGGCGAGAACATGCTGCGAGCCGACGTCTGCAATGCAGTCGACGAACTTGGCCAGATCCTGGACCACACCGGGCCGGTGGCGGCGTCGGAGCGCAACGCCGCGCGCATTTTCAACTGCGACCATCTGTTCTTCGTGACCAACGGCACCTCGTCGTCGAACAAGATGGTCTGGCACGCCAACGTCGCTGCGGGTGACGTCGTGGTGGTCGACCGCAACTGCCACAAGTCGATCCTGCACTCGATCATCATGTGCGGTGCGATTCCGATCTTCCTCACGCCCACGCGCAACCACTATGGCATCATCGGCCCGATTCCGCTCGAGGAATTCAAGCCGGAAAACATCCAGAAGAAGATCGATGCGCACCCCTTTGCCAAGGCGGCCAGGGGTGGCGCACGCATCCTGACGATCACCCAGTCGACCTACGACGGCATCCTCTACAACGTCGACATGATCAAGGAACTGCTCGGCGACACCGTCGACACCCTGCATTTCGACGAGGCCTGGCTGCCGCACGCAACCTTCCACGACTTCTATCGCGGCATGCACGCCATCGGTCGCGACCGCCCGCGCGCGGAGAACGCGCTGGTGTTCGCCACGCAGTCGACGCACAAGCTGCTGGCCGGGCTGTCGCAGGCCTCGCAGATCCTGGTGCAGGATGCACAGAACCGCAAGCTGGACTTCCACCGTTTCAACGAAGCCTATCTGATGCACATGTCGACCAGCCCGCAGTACGCGATCATCGCCTCGTGCGATATCGCGGCGGCGATGATGGAACCGCCGGGCGGCACGGCGCTGGTGGAAGAATCCATCGTCGAGGCACTGGATTTCCGCCGCGCCATGCGCAAGGTGGATGCCGAGTTCGGCGACTCCTGGTGGTTCAAGGTCTGGGGGCCGGAAAAACTTGCCGACGAAGGCATCGGCGAGCGCGAGGACTGGGTGTTGACCGCCAACGACCGCTGGCACGAATTCGGCAGCATCGCGCCGGGCTTCAACATGCTCGATCCGATCAAGGCGACCATCATCACGCCCGGGCTGGATGTCGACGGCGCATTCGCCGACTGGGGCATCCCGGCGTCCATCGTCACGAAGTACCTTGCCGAACATGGCGTCATCGTCGAGAAGACGGGGCTGTATTCCTTCTTCATCATGTTCACCATCGGCATCACCAAGGGCCGCTGGAACACCCTGGTCACCGCGCTGCAGCAGTTCAAGTCGGATTACGACGAGAACCAGCCGCTGTGGCGCGTGCTGCCCGAATTCGTGGAAAAGCATCCGCGCTACGAGAAAATCGGCCTGAAGGATCTGTGCGAGCAGATCCACGCCATCTACAAGGCCAACGACGTGGCGCGCCTGACCACCGAGATGTATCTCTCGGAAATGGCGCCGGCAATGAAGCCGGCCGACGCCTTCGCCAAGATGGCACACCGCGAGATCGAGCGCGTCGAGATCGACAAGCTCGAAGGCCGCATCACCGCCATGCTGGTGACCCCGTATCCGCCGGGCATTCCGCTGCTGATCCCGGGCGAACGCTTCAACGCCACCATCGTGCGCTACCTGCAGTTCACGCGCGATTTCAACGAGCGCTTCCCGGGTTTCGAGACCGATGTGCATGGCCTGGTCGAGGCCGTTGTCGACGGTAGCGCCGTGTATTACGTGGATTGCGTGATGTGATTCCCCGCCCCGACTGTCCCTGAGGATTGATTTTTCAGGGAAATCGCGTATGATTCGCGCTCCCCGCTCTGCCGGGGATTGTTTTTTGCCCGTAAGCGGGCTGTTCAACCCTTGCTCCACCGCACCGCAGCGGGGGGCTGACCCGAAAGGAAACCTGATGCGGCATTACGAAATCGTATTCATCGTCCATCCCGATCAGAGCGAGCAGGTGCCCGCCATGATCGAGCGTTACAAGAGCAATATCACCAGCCACGGCGGCAGCGTCCATCGCCTGGAAGATTGGGGGCGTCGCCAGATGGCCTACCCGATCCAGAAAGTGCACAAGGCCCACTACGTGCTGATGAACATCGAGTGCGACCAGCCCACGCTGGAAGAACTCGAACATGGTTTCAAGTTCAACGATGCCGTGCTGCGCCACCTGACCATCAAGCGCGACGCCGCGGTGACCACGCCTTCGCCGATGATGAAGGAAGAGAAATCGCGCGACATGCTGGAAGGCGCCAAGCCGGAAGCGGCTGCCGAGCAGGCCGCTGCGGCCTGAGTTGAATGCGTGAACCGGCTGCATATCAGCGGGGTTCTCGTCCAGATTGACCCACTGCGCTACAGCCCGGCCGGCGTACCGATAGCAGAAGCGGTGTTAGCCCATCGCAGCAGCCAATCGGTGGCAGGCCAGACCCGGCAGGTGGAATGCGAGTTGGCGGTACAGGCGAGCGGAACGCTCGCCGCGCAACTGGCAGGCGAACCGAACGGGACGCAGGTGAAACTGGAAGGCGTGCTGAACCGACGCAGCGTGAACAGCCGGCAACTGATCCTGATATTGAATCGATACGAAAAGGAATGAATCATGGCCCGTCCCATGGGTGGTAAATCCGGCGGCAAGTTCGCCAACAAGCGCCGCGACAGCGGCAACCGCGGTCTCTTCAAGCGTCGCAAGTTCTGCCGCTTCACCGCCGAGAAAGTGGCCGAGGTGGATTACAAGGATGTCGAAGTGCTGAAGGAATTCATCAGCGAGAACGGCCGCATCATCCCGGCGCGCATCACCGGCACCAAGACGCACTATCAGCGCCAGCTCGGTACCGCCATCAAGCGTGCGCGCTTCCTGGCGCTCATGCCCTACACCGACCTGCATTGAGGAGACGACCATGCAAGTGATTCTGATGGACAAGGTCGTCAACCTGGGCAACCTGGGTGACGTGGTGAAAGTGAAGGACGGCTACGCCCGCAACTTCCTGATTCCGACCGGTCGCGCCCGCCGCGCGACGCAGGCCAACCTGGAGGCCTTCGCTGCCCAGAAGGCCGAGCTCGAGCGCGTCGCCGCCGAGAAACTGGCCGACGCCCAGCGTCGCGGCGAGAAGCTCGAAGGCGTGAGCGTGACCATCGCGCAGAAGGCCGGCGTCGACGGTCGCCTGTTCGGTTCGGTCACCAACGCCGACATCGCCGACGCGCTGAAGGCGCAAGGTCACGAAGTCGCCAAGGCCGACGTGCGCCTTCCCGATGGTCCGTTCAAGGCGGCCGGCGAATATGCCGTCGTGCTGGGCCTGCACCACGACGTGGTGGCCAACATCACCGTGGTGGTGGTCGGCGAGCAGTAAACCGGCCGGCTTGCACTGCCTGGAAAAGGGAGCCCGCGGGCTCCCTTTTCCGTTTCCTTTATTCCCGTTCGTCCACGTCTTATCCACAGGCTTGTCCCTTGGTCGGGGACAGGGCCGGGACTAGAATCCGCCCATGGCTGCCATTCATCCCCTGAACGTCCAGAACGATCCGCAACTGGCGCAGATGCGCCTGCCGCCGCATTCGCTGGAGGCCGAGCAGGCTGTCCTGGGTGGCCTGCTGCTGGATAACGGTGCGTGGGACCGCATCGGCGACGTGGTATCCGAGGCGGATTTCTATCGCCAGGATCATCGCCGGATCCTCAAGGCCATCGTCCGGCAGATTGCGGACAATCGCCCGGCCGACGCGGTGACGGTCAGCGAGGCCCTGCAAAGCCTGGGCGAACTCGAAAGCGTGGGCGGGCTCGCCTACATCGTCGCGCTGGCGAGCAACACGCCTTCGGCGGCGAACATCCGGCGTTATGCGGAAATCGTGCGCGAGCGCGCCGTGATGCGGCGGCTGGCCGAAGTCGCTACCGGCATCGCGGACAGCGCCTACGCGCCGTCGGGCCGGCCGGCCACGCAACTGCTCGACGAGGCGGAGGCGAAGATCTTCGAGATCGCGGAATCCGGCAGCCGCGGCCAGGCCGGTTTCAGCGAGATCAAGCCGCTGCTGAAAGAGGTCGTCGAGCGCATCGACGAGCTCTACCATCGCGACAACGATTCCGGCGTGACCGGCGTGCCGACCGGCTTCCACGACCTGGACCAGAAGACCTCGGGCCTGCAGCCCGGGGACCTCATCATCGTCGCCGGGCGGCCGTCGATGGGCAAGACCGCATTCTCGATCAACATCGGCGAGAACGTCGCGCTCGACACCGGTTTGCCGGTGGCCGTGTTCTCGATGGAAATGGGCGGGGCGCAGCTGGTCATGCGCATGATCGGCTCGGTCGGCAAGCTCGACCAGCACCGCTTGCGTACCGGCAAGCTGGGCGAGGACGACTGGCAGCGGCTGACCTACGCACTCGGCAAGCTCAACGATGCACCGGTGTTCATCGACGAGACGCCCGGCCTCAACGTGCTCGAACTGCGTGCGCGCGCGCGGCGCCTCATGCGCCAGTGCGGCAAGCTCGGCCTCATCATCATCGACTACCTGCAGCTGATGTCGGGCAGCAGCACAGGCGAAAACCGCGCTACGGAAATCTCGGAAATCTCGCGCGCACTGAAAGGCCTGGCGAAGGAACTGCACGTGCCGGTCATCGCCCTGTCGCAGCTGAACCGCGGCCTGGAGCAGCGCCCGAACAAGCGTCCGGTCATGTCCGACCTGCGCGAATCCGGTGCCATCGAGCAGGATGCCGACGTCATCCTCTTCATCTACCGCGACGAGGTCTACAACCCCGATACCCAGGACAAGGGCACGGCCGAGATCATCATCGGCAAGCAGCGCAATGGTCCCATCGGCACCGTGCGCCTGGCCTTCCTCGGCGAATACACGCGCTTCGAATCGCTGGCGCAGCCCGGTTCCTACTGACCCCATGCGGCCGATCAAGGCGCGGATATCCATCGGCGCGCTCGCGCACAATCTGCGCGTGGCCCGCAGCCACGCGGATGGTGCGCGCGTATTCGCGGTCGTGAAGGCCAACGCCTATGGCCATGGCCTGTCGCGCGCACGGCGTGCGTTCGCGGCGGCGGACGGCTTCGCCGTCTTGACGCTGGAAGAGGCGGCCAATCTGCGCCAGATGGGGGTCGAGCAGCCGATCCTGCTGCTGGAGGGCATCTTCGGCGCGGATGAAATCGCACCCTGTGTCGAGCTCGATCTGTGGCCCGTGCTGCACCACGTCGCGCAGCTTGACTGGCTCGAGCGGACGCCACCTGCCAGGCCGCTGTCGGTTTTTCTCAAGTTCGACACGGGCATGCATCGCCTGGGGTTTCCCCTGCAGCGCCATGCAGAGATCCTGGCGCGCGTCCGGCGCATGCAGGGCATCGCCGGGATCACCTTGATGACGCATTTTGCGCAGGCAGACGAACCGGCGGGCGTGGACTGGCAGTTGCGGCCCTTTCTCGACGCACTCTCGGACTACGCCCTGCCCTGGAGCAGCGCGAATTCCGCGGCCTTGCTGCGACACTCCGGTAGCCGCGGAAGCTGGGTCCGCCCGGGCATCATGCTCTACGGCAGCTCGCCTTTCGCCGATGTCACGGCAACCGCGCTCGGCCTGCGCCCCGCGATGCGTCTGGAATCGGAACTGATCGGCGTTCAGACACTGCAGGCGGGGGAGGGCGTGGGCTACGGGCAACGCTTTCGTGCCGAACGCGCCATGCGCGTAGGCATCGTGGCCTGCGGCTACGCCGACGGCTACCCGCGCCACGCGCCCAGCGGTACGCCGGCAGCCGTATGCGGCCGGCCGACGCGCACCCTGGGGCGCGTGTCGATGGACATGCTGTGCGTGGATCTCGACAACTGCCCCCAGGCCGGTGTGGGCAGCCCGGTGGAACTGTGGGGGGAGTCGGTTTCCGTCGATGCCGTCGCGAGCGCGGCCGGAACCGTCAGCTACGAACTCGTGTGCGCGCTGGCGGCCCGGGTGCCGGTCGAGGAAATCGACTAGGGCGGCTAGTGGGTCGTGCCGAACGACGGGTCACGCGTACCCGGCGGCATCGGCAAACCGGCATAGCGGCTTGCCTGTGCGATGGGGCCGTGCGGGAACAGGTCGTAGAGGAATTTGTGTCCCCCCATCCCGGCAAACTCCTCTTCCAGGCTGTGGGCCAGCGAGCGGGCGTTGACCGTGCCGCCGTGGTCGGCGTAGCAGTCGCGCAGGTAGCGGATGATGCCGAGATGCGCGTCCGTGAGTTCGATGCCGTCGCGGTGTGCCATCTCGACGGCCTGCGCCTCGCTCCATGGGTCGAGTTCGAACAGGTGCCCGCGTGTGCTCGGGTCGGCGTGTTCCAGGCTCACCAGTTTGTTGATGTCGAGCATGATGGTCTCCTCCGGTTTGAGGTGACTGATTTATAGATGGCCGGCAGGGAATTCCAAGCCGCTGTCCGACAGCATGGGGCCCGCACGATATGTTTATAATTTCCCGCATTCATACAAGGGAGTCACACCATGAAAGCCATTGCACGCGCGCTCGTCACCGGTCTGTTCCTGACCCAGGCAATCAACCCGGTGTACGCCGGCCTGTTCGATTTCAAGCTCGGCGGCGACAAGAAGGAGGAAGGCCAGCCTTCCGGATCGGCCGGACCCGACGGCGCTCAGGGCGAGGCCAAGGAACTGGAAAAGTGCGACAAGCCCTACGGTACGCTGGCGGTGGTCGAACCGCAGGACGCGGTGATCTCGCATCTGCTGCAATACGGCCTGCAGTCGCCGACCGGGCTGATCCGCATGATGGTCCAGCAGTCCAACTGCTTCGTGCTGGTCGAACGCGGCCGGGCCATGCAGAACCTGATGCAGGAGCGCCAGCTCGCCGAATCCGGCGAATTGCGCAAGGGCTCCAACATGGGCAAGGGCCAGATGGTGACGGCCGACTACGTGCTGACGCCTGACGCGGTTTTCTCCAGCAAGGATTCCGGCGGCATCGGCGGCGCGCTGGGCGGGCTCGGCGTGTTCGGCGCGGTCGCGGGCCTGGTGGCGGCGGGACTCAAGTTCAAGTCGGCGCAGACCACCATGATCCTGTCCGATTCGCGCACTTCCCTGCAACTTGCCTCCGCCACCGGCAATGCCGAGAAAACCGACTGGAGCGTCGGCGGCCTGCTGGTCGGCGGCGGGGCCGCGGGCGGACTCGGCGCGTATACCAACACGCCGGAGGGCAAGGTCATCGCGGCCAGCTATCTCGACAACTGGAACAACATCGTGCGTTCGATCCGCGGCAACCCGGAGATGCAGCGCCAGGACATCAGCCTCAAGGGCAAGTCCGCCCAGCCGACCAAGGCAGGCGCCGTGTTCGAGGAAGGCGATGCGGTGGTGGGCAAGATCGCCGGCCTGAAGGTCTACGCCCAGCCCGACAAGGCGTCCAAAGTGGTCTCCACGCTGGCGCGCGGGGAAGAAGTCATCTACACCGGCAAGGAACAGGGCGAATTCATCTCCGTCCAGGGCCAGGCCGGCGAGGGCTGGGTACAGAAGGTGATGGTCAAGAAGTGAGGCCGCAGTCGCAGCGAGAAAAAAGCCGGCTTTGCCCGGCTTTTTTCATGCCCGCTTCCCGGTCATCCTGAAGCATTCAAGGTGGCGTCCGTCTGCCGCGTAGCGGTGGGCATCCAGGCGCGCCGTTTCGCGGTCGAGTGCATCTGCGAATGCCGGCCAGTCGGCAATGCCTTCGTAGATTTCCATCCAGGTATCGGCGTCGTCGCAGCGCGACAGGCGGCAAGGCGGGCGGGCGCAATGTGCCGCCATCGCGGCGAGCAGGGCATCGCTGCAGGCGGAGGCATCCCCGGCGCGGTGCGGGTCGATCCGGTAGTAGACGTAGGCAGCGCGCACTATTCCGGCACGGCGTAGGGCAGCGGCCTGAGCGCGAGGGCGGGCCCGGCGGGGTGGCCCAGATGCAGGGTTTGGCTGCGGGCGCTTTCGAGTTGCGCGACGGCCAGCACATCGTAGCCGCCGGTCGGCGCCGGGGCGGCGTTGACCACGGCACCGCTCGCCTGTTCGCCCAGGTCGGCGCTGTAGAGGCTGTCGCCCGGAGCGGCGGGCGCATCGACATGCGCCAGGAACATGCGACGCTTCATCTTGCCGAGATACTGGCTGCGGGCGACGATTTCCTGGCCCGGATAGCAGCCCTTCTGGAAGCTCACGCCGCCCAGGGCTTCGTAGTTCACCATCTGCGGCACGAATTGTTCCTGGGTGGCGGCCACGATCATCGGGATGCCGGCATTGAGGCGCAGCCAGTCCCACACCGGCGCGCCGACCGGCGTCGCGGACTGCCGCAGGGTCTGCCAGACTGCCGCCGCGCGGTCCGGAATAACGGCCAGCACGAACTTGTCGGCGCCGACGCGGATCACGGTGCCGGCCTCGCCCGCAAGGGTGCGCATGGGCGCATCGGGCAGGGGGCCCATGGCAGCGGCAATGGCGGCCTGGGCCGCCGGCCCGGCGACGACCAGGCGCACGCGCTCGTCGCTGGCGTCGCGTCCCCTGACCTTGGCGCGCAGGATGAACATCGACAGGCGCTTCAGCACGCTGGCGCCAATGTCGCCGGACAGCTGCAGGCAATAATCCGGCCCGTCACGCCACATGAGGAAGTTGCCAAGCAGGCGGCCCTTGGGGTTGCAGTAGCCGTTCCACTGGGCGGCGTCGGCGTGCAGGGCGCGCACGTCGTTGGTAAGCTGTCCCTGCAGGAAATCGGCGGTCTCTTCGCCGCTGAAGGCGAGGACGCCGAGCTGGGAGAGGTCGGCGACGATCGTGCCGTCCGCCGCCGCCGCACGTTCGGCTGCGGCATCGCCGTAGTGTTGCACGGCGCCATTTTCCAGGCGCGCGCCCTGCGTTTCGAGGAAGGTCATCCAGGAGTCGATCACGATGCAGTCCGGTGTAGGTCGTCAGGCGGAAAAGTGTACACGCTGATGCGCGACTTGGAACTCAAACCCTCGCGCCGACTGGGGCTGTGGCTGGCCGGCCTGCTGGTCCTCACCCTGGCGGCGATCGCGCTTGCCGACCTGCCGGTCTGGCTGCGCCTTGCCCTGGCCGCGATGGTCCTGGGCCTGGGCGTGCGAGCCCGGCGACGGGCAGCGGCCCTGCCGGCCTTGCGCATCGGTGCGGATGGCGGCCTGCAGGGACTGGACGATGCAGGCGAATGGCAGGCGCTCGCGGTCCAGGACGAGAGTTTCGTTTCGCCTGCGCTGGTGGTGGTGCGCTACCGGGTGGGCACGGGCAGGATGCAGGCGCTGACCCTGCTGCCCGACAGCCTGCCGCCGGACGACTGGCGGCGGCTCAGGGTGTCGCTTCGCTGGATACCCCGCACACGCTCGGACACATCGTCCCCGGACGCGGGTTGAGCACGGTGTTGCCGGCGATCGGCAGCGCGTCGGGGTAGTCGCGGCTGTAGTGCAGGCCGCGGCTTTCCTGCCGCAACTGGGCCGAGCGGATGATGAGATCGGCGGTCTGCACCAGGTTGCGCAGTTCGATGAGATCGTTGCTGACGCGGAAATTGCGGTAGAACTCGTCGATCTCCGCGCGCAGCAGGCGCACGCGATGCGAGGCACGCGCCAGCCGCTTGTTGGTGCGCACGATGCCCACGTAGTCCCACATGAAGCGACGCAGTTCGTCCCAGTTGTGCGAGATCACCACTTCCTCGTCGGGATCGGTCACGCGCGAGGCATCCCAGGCCGGCAGGTCGAACGAAGGGGCGGGCGGCGTAACGAGGATGTCGGCGGCGGCGGCGTGGCCGAACACCAGGCATTCGAGCAGGGAATTCGAAGCCAGCCGGTTGGCGCCGTGCAGGCCCGTGAAGGTGACTTCGCCCACCGCGTGCAGGTTGCACAGGTCGGTACGCGCCTGCATGTCGGTGACGACGCCGCCGCAGGTGTAGTGCGCGGCCGGGACCACCGGGATCGGTTCGCGGGTGATGTCGATGCCCAGCTCCAGGCAGCGCTTGTGAATGGTCGGGAAATGCTCGCGCACGAACTCGGCGGGCTTGTGGCTGATGTCGAGGAAGACGCAATCCAGGCCGCGTTTCTTCATTTCGAAGTCGATTGCGCGCGCGACGACGTCGCGCGGCGCCAGTTCCGCGCGCTCGTCATGCAGGGGCATGAAGCGCGTGCCGTCCGGCAGCAGCAGGTGACCGCCCTCGCCGCGCACCGCCTCGGTGATGAGGAAGGACTTGGCGTGCGGGTGATACAGGCAGGTCGGGTGGAATTGCACGAATTCCAGGTTCGCCACCCGGCACCCCGCACGCCAGGCCATGGCGATGCCGTCGCCGGTCGAGGTGTCGGGGTTGGTCGTGTAGAGATAGACCTTGCCGGCGCCGCCGGTCGCCAGCACGGTGTGGCCGGCGGCGAAGGTCTCGACCTCGCCGGTGCCCTTGTTGAGCGCGTAGGCGCCGTGGATCTGGCGTTCCTGCCCGCCGACACGCTTGCCGGTGATGAGGTCGACGGCGACGTGCTGTTCGAAGGTCTCGATATTGGGATGGGCGCGAACCTTGTCCAGCAGGCTGGTCTGCACGGCGTGGCCGGTGGCGTCCGCGGCGTGCACCACGCGGCGTTTCGAATGGCCGCCCTCTCGTGCCAGGTGCAGGCCGCCCGGCGCCTGCGGATCGGGGGTGAAGGCGACGCCGTTGGCGGTCAGCCAGGCGATCATCTCGCGTGCCTGGCCGGCGACCAGGCGGGTGACGTCGACGTCGCACAGGCCGGCGCCGGCGACCAGGGTGTCGTGCACATGGGCCTCGACCGAGTCGCCGTTGTCCACCGCGGCGGCAATGCCGCCCTGCGCCCAGTCGCTGGCGCCGTCGGTCATTTCGCGTTTGGTCACGATGGCGACGCGTCGCCGGTCGGCGAGCTTGAGCGCGGTGGTCAGCGCGGCAAGGCCGCTGCCGAGGATGAGGACGTCGTGTCTGTGCTGCATGGTGGTCGCGGGATGATAGCAGGCTTGACCCGACCCCGAGAAACCCTGTCGGGATTGAACTTTTTCCCTTTGCCGGCCTCCCACAGGCGGAAGGTGCGGTCACGTATACTTTCAAAACTAACAACAAGCAGCAGGGAGATATGTCGGACCGCGAACTGGATCAGGTACTGGTCGAACGCGCCCAGAAGGGCGACAAGCGTGCGTTCGAGCTCCTGGTGAACAAATATCACCGCAAGCTCGGCCGGCTCCTGTCGCGGATGGTGCGGGATGCCGCCGAGGTGGAAGACATCACCCAGGAAGCCTTCATCAAGGCCTATCGTGCCTTGCCGGGATTCCGGGGCGAGAGCGCGTTCTACACCTGGCTGTACCGGATCGCGGTCAATACGGCGAAGAATTACCTGGTGGCGCACAAGCGCCAGCCGGTATCCTCCGACGTGCTGGCCGAGGATGCGGAGAATTTCGAGGACGGCGAGATGCTGCGCGATATCGCGACGCCGGATGCGGAACTCCAGACCAAGCAGATCGCCAAAGCGGTGAACGAGGCGGTGGATGCGCTGCCGGAGGAATTGAGAACGGCGATTACCTTGCGCGAGATCGAAGGCATGAGCTACGAGGAGATCGCGCAGATGATGGATTGCCCGATTGGCACCGTGCGTTCGCGGATTTTTCGCGCGCGCGAGGCGATTGCGGGGAAAATACGCCCGATGCTGGGCACGAGTCAGGATAAAAGGTGGTAACCATGTCAGCACTTCGCAAATCCGATGAAGCCTCCCATGTCGATGCAGACAGTTTATCGATGCTGTCGGCCCTGCTCGACGGCGAGGCCGCACATGCCGAAACCGAATCCTGTCTCGACGCGTTGAAGCGCGATGCCGGCCTGCGCCGGGACTGGGCCGATTACCAGTTGATTGGCGACCTGATGCGCGATGCGGAAACGTCCGTTTCGCCGGACTACATGCGCAGTTTCTCTGCGCGTCTCGATGCCGAACCGACCGTGCTGGCCCCTCGCAGAAGCGTCTGGCCGCAACGGATCGCCGTCGCCTCGTTCGCCTCGCTCGCCGCCTGGGGCGCGGTGACGCTCAATGGCATGCTCACGTCTGACTCCGCGGTCACGTCGATGGCAAAGGCACCAGCGGCGGAGCAGGTGGCGCTGGCGTCGGATGCCGCAGCCGAGGAAGACGTGCGCCTCGCGCCGTATCTCGTGGCGCACCAGGAGTTTGCGCCGATGGCGGTTGCCTCGCCCTACCAGCGCGCCGTCGCCGTCGCGGTGGAGCCGCGCTGATGCAGGCTGTGCGCGGGTCTTGCGGCTGGCGGGGCATTTTGCTTGTGGGTTTGTTGCTGGTAGCCGGGGCCGCGCAGGCCGATGCGGCACTTGACTGGCTGAACCGTGCCGCCGATGCCGCCAAGCAACAGAATTACAGCGGCGTCTATGTTTATCACCACGGTGAACACATCGAGGTCATGCGCGTGCTGCACCGGGCCGACGCGCAGGGCGAGCAGGAAAAGGTGGAAGTCCTCGACGGGACCCCGCGTCAGTTCCTGCGCATCAACAACGACGTCTACTGCCACATGCCGGACGGGCGCCATGTACGTCTCGAGCGTAACGCGCCGCGGCGGTTCTTCCCCGCACTCCTGCCCGACCGGCCAGCCGACCTGCTGACCTATTACGACGCCAGGCTCGGCGGCACCGAACGCGTTGCCGGCCGGGCCTGCCAGATCGTCATGCTGGAGCCGCGCGACGGCTATCGCTATGCCTTCAGCCTGTGGCTCGACAAGCGAACCGGCCTGCCGCTGAAATCGCGCATCGTCAACGAGAACGGCGGCGTCGTATCGATGTTCGTGTTCTCGGAACTCCAGGTCGGCAAGCCCCCGGAGGATCGGGTGTTCGAGAACGACATGGCAGGCAAGCGCATCCTCAATGCGAGCCTGGACAAGCCCGCCCAGACGGCCTGGAACATCAAGCCGCCGCCAGGCTACGTGCGGGTGCAGGAAGCGGTCCGTGCCCTGCCGGGCAAGAAGGCACCGGTGACCCATCTGGTGTTCTCGGACGGCCTGTCCGTGCTGTCGATGTTCGTCGAACCGGCCGATCCGCAGGCGCAAAGGCTGCACGGCCTGTCTGCCGAAGGCGCGATCGGCGTCTATGCCCGCGACGTCGATGGGTATACCGTGACCACGCTGGGCGAAGTGCCGAGTGCGGCGCTCATCGAGACCGGCAATTCCGTCAGCAGGAAATAAGCCCGTCCCCTCCATGCTCGAGCAATCCGCAGAAGTCCTTGAGGTGGCACCCGAAGGCGCGTGGGTGCGTGCGGTCGAATCGTCCGGCTGCGGCACCTGCGGCGGCCACGGCTGCGCGACGCGCCGTATTGCCGAGGTGTTCCAGCGCACGCCGCGCGGTTTCCTGGTGAACAGTTCCCTGCCGCTGGTCCGGGGCGACCGGGTCGTGGTCGGGATCGAGGACGGCAGCGTGCTGTCCGGCGCCTTGCGCGCCTACGGCGTGCCGCTGGCCCTGATGCTGGCCGGTGCGCTGATCGCGCAGGCCATCCGGCCGGGAGACGGTCCGGCGATCGCCGGGCTCGTGGCCGGCGGCATCGCGGGCTGGCTGGCCGGGCGTCGCGGCGGTCCCGGCCGCCCGGTCGTGCTGCGTCACGAGGGCCCCGTACCCATTCAACTGAAGTCATGCAAGTGAGGAAAGGACTGCCATGATGAGAGCGGCTTTGGCAACGCTGGCGCTGGCGGCGACCCTGTCGGCCCCGGCAATGGCGAAGGACGTGGTGGACGTGGCCGACCTGGTCGAGAAACAGGGACCGGCCGTGGTCAACATCAGCACCACCAAACTGGTGAAACGCGGCCAGGAAGGCCTGCCTTTCCCGATCCCCGACGAAGACGACATGCAGGACTTCTTCCGCCGCTTCTTTCCGCCCGGCGGCCCCGGCGGACAGGGCGGGCCGATGCAGGAAATCCCGGCGCGTGGCGCGGGTTCCGGCTTCATCGTCAGCAGCGACGGCTACATCCTGACCAACGCGCATGTCGTGAAGGGCGCCGACGAGGTCGTGGTCAAGCTCATCGACAAGCGCAAGTTCACCGCCAAGGTGGTCGGCACCGATACGCGCACGGACGTGGCCGTCATCAAGATCACGGCGAACAGCCTGCCCACGGTGAAAATCGGCGACCCGACCCGGCTGCGGGTCGGCGAAGCGGTCGCGGCGATCGGCTCGCCCTTCGGCTTCGAGAATTCGGTGACCGCCGGCATCGTCTCGGCCAAGGGACGCTCGCTGCCGGCGGAAAACTACGTGCCCTTCATCCAGACCGACGTGCCGATCAATCCTGGCAACTCGGGAGGACCGCTCTTCAACATGCAGGGCGAGGTGGTCGGCATCAATTCGCAGATTTACAGCCGCAGTGGTGGCTACCAGGGCGTTTCGTTCGCGATCCCCATCGACGTGGCGATGGAGGTGGTCAACCAGCTGAAGGCCGGCGGCAAGGTGTCGCGCGGCTGGCTGGGCGTGGTGATCCAGGAGGTGAGCGCCGACCTCGCCGAATCCTTCGGGCTCGACCGCCCGCGCGGTGCCCTGGTGGCGCAGGTGCAGCCGGACACGCCGGCGGCCAAGGCCGGGCTGCAGCCTGCCGACGTGATCCTCGAATTCAACGGCCGGCCGGTCGAGAATTCGGGCGACCTGCCGCGCATGGTCGGCATGACCAAGCCGGGCGCGCAAACGCCGGTGACGGTATGGCGCAAGGGCAAGGCCCAGCAGCTGACCGTGGTGCTGGGCGAACTGCCGACCGAGAGCGCCCAGATGGAAGGCGGCAGCCGGGCCTTCTCGCGCGGCGGCCTGGCGCTGTCCGAACTCAGCGCCGAGCAGCGGCGTGCGATGGACCTCGACCACGGCCTGATGGTCGAGGATGCCACCGGCGACGCCGCCCGCGCCGGCATCCGCAGCGGCGACGTCATCCTGGCGGTGAACAACACCAGGGTTGCCACGGTCGAGGCCTTCCGCAAGGCCATCGCCGCCGTGCCCAACGGCAAGAGCGCGGCCATCCTGGTGCGTCGCGGCGACGGCTCGCTGTATGTCCCGCTCAAGATATCCGGTGACTAGGGCGCTCACGCTCTACACGCGGAGCGGTTGCCCGCTGTGCGAGGAAATGGAGGCCGCCGTCGACGGCCTGCTGGCCGGCCGGCCGGTCGAACTCGGGCGCATCGACGTCGACGCCGATCCTGCGCTCAAGGCACGTTTCGGCTGGGATGTGCCGCTGCTGTTCGATGGGGAGAGCGAGATCTGCCGGCATCGTCTCGACCCGGTCCGGTTTCGCGCGTGGCTCGCCGGAAGCCTCTGAAATCCGTTAAAATTCGCGCAGTTATCGCATCCCTGACCGGGCACGGAAACGTGCCCGTTTTGTTGTGTCGCAGAATCTGATCCGCAATTTTTCCATCATCGCCCACATCGACCACGGCAAGTCGACGCTGGCCGACCGCCTGATCCAGCAATGCGGGGGCCTGTCCGAGCGCGAGATGGAGGAACAGGTGCTCGACTCCATGGATCTGGAGAAGGAACGCGGCATCACCATCAAGGCGCAGACTGCCGCGCTCACCTACAAGGCCCGGGACGGCCAGACCTATCGCCTCAACCTGATCGATACGCCGGGCCACGTCGATTTCTCGTACGAAGTCAGCCGCTCGCTTTCCGCCTGCGAGGGCGCGCTGCTGGTGGTCGATGCCTCGCAGGGCGTCGAGGCCCAGACCGTGGCCAACTGCTACACCGCGATCGACCTCGGGGTCGAAGTCATCCCCGTGCTGAACAAGATCGACCTGCCGGCGGCCGACCCCGACCGCGTGGCGGACGAGATCGAGGACATCGTCGGCATCGACGCCAGCGAGGCGGTGCGCGCCTCGGCCAAGACCGGCATCGGCATCCCGGAAATCCTCGAAGTCGTGGTGAAGCAGGTGCCCGCACCGCGCGGCAACGAGGATGCGCCGCTCAAGGCCCTGATCATCGATTCCTGGTTCGACAACTACGTCGGCGTCGTCATGCTGGTGCGTGTGGTCGATGGCGCGCTCCGGCCCAAGGACAAGATCCGCTTCATGGCGACCGGCGCGCAATACCTCACCGAGCACGTCGGCGTGTTCACGCCCAAGTCGGTGGACAAGCCGCAGCTGTCGGCGGGCGAGGTCGGCTTCGTCATCGCCGGCATCAAGGAACTCAAGTCGGCGCAGGTCGGCGACACTATCACCCTGCTGGACAACCCGGCCGCCGAGCCGCTGCCCGGCTTCAAGAAAGTGCAGTCGCAGGTGTTCGCGGGCTTGTATCCGGTCGAATCGCACGACTTCGAAGCCCTGCGCGACGCGTTGACCAAGCTGCAGCTCAACGATGCGGCGCTGCAGTTCGAGCCCGAGGTCTCGCAGGCGCTGGGTTTCGGTTTCCGTTGCGGCTTCCTCGGCCTGCTGCACATGGACATCGTGCAGGAGCGGCTCGAGCGCGAATACGACATGGACCTCATCACCACCGCACCGACGGTGGTGTACGAGGTGGTGATGAAGGACGGTAGCACGGTCAACGTCGAGAACCCGTCCAAGCTGCCCGACCTGTCGAAGATCCAGGAAATCCGCGAACCTATCATCACGGCGACGATCTACGTGCCGGAGGAGTTCGTCGGCAACGTGATCACCCTGTGCAACCAGAAACGCGGCGTGCAGCTCGACATGCAGTATCACGGCAAGCAGGTGATGCTGCGCTACGACCTGCCGATGAACGAGGTCGTGATGGATTTCTTCGACAAGCTGAAATCGACCAGCCGCGGCTACGCCTCGCTCGACTACGAGTTCAAGGAATATCGCGCCGGCGACCTGGTCAAGCTCGACATCCTGGTGAACAACGAGAAGGTCGATGCGCTCTCGCTTATCGTGCACCGCGCCACCAGCGTCTACCGGGGCCGCGAGCTCGCCGCCAAGATGCGCGAACTGATCCCGCGCCAGATGTTCGACGTGGCGGTGCAGGCCGCCATCGGCGCCAACATCATCGCGCGCGAGAACGTCAAGGCCATGCGCAAGAACGTGCTCGCCAAGTGCTACGGCGGCGACATCACCCGCAAGAAGAAACTGCTCGAAAAGCAGAAGGCCGGCAAACGCCGCATGAAGCAGGTCGGCAACGTCGAAATTCCGCAGGAGGCCTTCCTCGCCATCCTGCAAGTCTCCGATAAATAATCAGGCCCGAGATCCATGAACTTTGCCCTCATCCTGTTCGTCGCGCTGGTCGTCACCGGCGGCATCTGGCTGCTCGACGCCGTCGTGCTGAAACGCAATCGGGACAGCCAGGCGCGCGAGCCGATGCTGGTCGAATATGCCAAGAGCTTCTTTCCGGTCATCCTCATCGTGTTCGGGCTGCGTTCCTTCCTGGTCGAGCCGTTCAAGATTCCCTCGGGCTCGATGATGCCGACCCTGCTGGTGGGCGATTTCATCCTGGTCAACAAGTACACCTACGGCATCCGGCTGCCGGTGATCAACAAGAAGGTCGTGCAGCTGAACGATCCGCAGCGGGGCGACGTCATGGTCTTCCGTTACCCCGAGGACCCGAGCCTCGACTACATCAAGCGCGTGGTCGGCGTGCCCGGCGACACCATCGAGTACCGCAACAAGCGGCTCAGCGTGAACGGCCAGCCGGTGCCGGCCAGCCAGAGCGGCAGCTACAGCTACGTCGGCAATGGACTCAGTTACATTACGGCGGCGGTGTACAAGGAAAGGCTCGGCGCGACGGACCACACCATGATGGTCGAACCCGACAAGGCCTCGGTGTATCCGCCGCAGGTGATGGACTTCCCCAAGCGCGAGAACTGCTCCTACAATGCCGACGGAGAAGGCTTCAAGTGCAAGGTGCCTGCCGGGCATTATTTCATGATGGGCGACAACCGGGACGAGAGCAACGACAGCCGCTACTGGGGTTTCGTGCCGGACGAGAACATCGTGGGCAGGGCTTTCTTCATCTGGATGAATTTCGACGATCTCGGACGCATCGGGACGACCATACGTTAAGGAGACATCATGCACCGCGTACCAGCCCCGCCTGCCCGCCAACGTGGTCTGACCATGTTCGGTTTCCTGTTCGTCGCGTTTTTCCTGGTCCTGATTGCGATGCTGGCCATGAAAGTCGTGCCGGCCTATATCGAATACTTCTCGGTGAAAAAGATCCTCGCCACCATGGGGCAGGAAAGCGACGTCAAGTCCAAGGGCAATGCGGCGATACGCGAGGATTTCATGAAGCGCGCCAGCGTCGGCTACGTGACCGTGGTCAAACCGGACGACCTCGCGATCGATCGCGTGAACGGCGTGCCTGTCATCACGGCGGATTACGAATTCCGCACCACGCTGATCGGCAACGTCAGCCTGGTGATCGACTTCAAGGCGAGTTCCAATCCCAACGCGACCGCTGCCGCCGACGTTGAGTAATCCCCTGCTCATCCAGCGCCTGCAGCAGGCGCTGGGGCACACGTTTTCCCGCCCCGATCTTCTGGTCCAGGCGCTCACCCACCGCAGCTACGCCACGCTCAACAACGAGCGTCTCGAATTCCTCGGCGACTCGGTGCTCAACTGCTCGGTTGCCCGTGCACTGTACGACGCCTTCCCCGACCTGCCCGAAGGCAGCCTGTCGCGCCTGCGCGCCAACCTCGTGCGGCAGGAGACCCTGGCCGAGATCGCCGTCGTGCTGAAGCTGGGCGACGTGCTGCGCCTGGGCGAGGGCGAACTGAAAAGCGGCGGCTTCCGCCGTCCGTCCATCCTCGCCGACGCGCTCGAATCGCTGTTCGGCGCGGTCTTCCTCGACGCCGGCTTCGACGCCGCCCAGCGCGTGGTGCGCGGCCTGTTCGATCCGCTGGTGGCACAGATCGACCCAAAAGCTTCAGGCAAGGATCCGAAGACGCAATTGCAGGAAGTGCTGCAGTCGCGCCGCCTGCCGCTGCCGGAATACCGGCTCGTCGATACCCGTGGCGAGGCGCATGACCAGAGCTTCATCGTCGAATGCGTGCTGGTCCGGCCCGCGCTCGTCACGCGCGGCGTCGGCAAGAGCCGCCGCGCCGCCGAGCAGGAAGCCGCGCGCGAAGCCTGCACGGCAGTACATAACCAGAACGAACGAAAATGAGCGATCACCCCGCAAGCGAATTCAGGTGCGGCCTCGTCGCCATCGTCGGCCGGCCCAACGTCGGCAAGTCCACCCTGCTCAACAAGCTGGTCGGGCAGAAAATCAGCATCACTTCGAAGAAGGCGCAGACCACGCGCCACCGCGTCATGGGCATCCGTACCGAGGACGACGCGCAGTTCGTCTTCGTCGACACGCCCGGCTTCCAGACGCGCCACACCAGCACCATGAACCGCGCGATGAACAAGCGCGTGCGCGAAACCCTGTCCGACACCGACGTGGTGATGATGCTGGTCGAGGCCGGCCGCCTCACGCGCGAGGACAAGCAGGTGATGGAACTGCTGCCCACCGACCGTCCTGTCATCCTTGTCGTCAACAAGATCGACTACGCGAAGGACAAGGCCGCACTCATGGCCTACCTGCAGGAAATCGCCGCCGTGCGCGCCTTCACCGAGATCGTGCCGGTGTCGGCCAAGAACGCGCACAACCTCGACGAGCTGCTGAAAACACTCAAAACACATCTGCCCGAAAACCCGCCGCTGTTCGGCGAGGACGATGTCACCGACCAGACCGAGCGCCAGCTCGCGGCCGAACTCATCCGCGAGAAGGTGTTCCGCCTGTGCGGCGAGGAAATTCCCTACGCCGTCGCCGTGAAGATCGACAAGTTCGAGGAGGAAGGCAAGCTGCGCCGCATCTTCGCTACCATCCTCGTCGACCGTGACAGCCACAAGGCCATCGTCATCGGCAAGGGCGGCGAAAAGCTCAAGACCATCTCCACCCAGGCCCGCCAGGACATGGAACGCGCCTTCGACGGCAAGGTGTATCTCGAAGTGTGGGTGAAGGTGAAGGGCGGCTGGTCCGACGACATCCGCGTGCTGAAGTCGCTCGGCCTCGACTGATCCGGACGTCCCGCACGCCGCAGGTTCGCCCATGTCTTCCGACGCCCGCATCAACAACGCCGCCGGCTTCGTGCTCCACACCTATCCCTTCAAGGAAACCAGCGTGGTCGCCGAGGTGTTCACCCGCGAACACGGCCGCGTGGCGCTGATCGCGCGCGGCGCGCGCCGACCGGCCTCGGCGCTGCGCGGGCTGATGCAGCCCTTCACGCCGCTTCTGCTGTCGTGGTTCGGCAAGGCCGACCTGAAAACCCTGCATGGCGCGGAATGGCAGGGCGGGCTGACGGCGCCGCAGGGGCGTGGGCTGATGTGCGGCTTTTACCTCAACGAACTGCTGCTGCGCGTGCTGGCGCGCGGCGACGCGCACGAAACCCTGTACGACCGCTACACCGAAACCCTCGCGCTGCTGGCGGGCGAGGGCGGCGACTACGAAAAGATCCTGCGCCGCTTCGAGAAGAACCTGCTCGCCGACATCGGCTACGGCGCCACCTTCGATCACGAGGCTGACACCCGCGCGGCCATCGAGCCCGCTGGCCGCTACGTCTACCAGCCAGAACGCGGCGCCCTGCGTGCGCAGGGCCAGCCCGGTTGTCCGGTCAGCGGGCAGACCCTGCTCGACCTCGCCGCCGACCGCTTCGACGACCCCGCCACGCTGGTCGAGGCCAAGGCCCTGATGCGCACCCTCATCAACCATACCCTCGGCGCGAAGCCGCTTTATACTCGCCAGCTATTGCGCGAACTCACTGATTTATCTCCATGAGCATTCATCTCGGCGTCAACATCGACCACATCGCCACCCTCAGGCAAACACGCAAGACGCGCTATCCCAGCCCGGTCGAAGCCGCGCTCCTGGCCGAAACCGCCGGCGCCGACTCCATCACGCTCCACCTGCGCGAAGACCGCCGACACATCCAGGATGCCGACGTCGCCATCCTGCACCAGGTGTTGAAGACCAAGATGAACCTGGAAATGGCGGTGACGGAAGAAATGCTCGGCATCGCCATCGCGACGAAGCCACAGGACGTCTGCCTCGTCCCCGAAAAGCGCGAGGAACTCACCACCGAAGGCGGCCTCGACGTCAAAGGCCAAATGACCAGGATCGGCGACGCCTGCAAGCGTCTGGCGGACGCCGGCATCCGCGTCTCGCTTTTCATCGACCCCGACTTCGCCCAGCTCCACGCCGCCCTGAAATGCGGCGCCCCCGTCGTCGAAATCCACACCGGCGCCTACGCTGACGCTGCAACCGACGACGCGCGCAGCGTCGAATTCGAACGCATCCGCATGGCCGTCGCCTACGGCCGCAGCCTCGGCCTCACCGTCAACGCCGGCCACGGCCTCACCTACCACAACGTCCAGCCCATCGCCGCGCTGCCCGGCATCTTTGAGCTCAACATCGGCCACGCCATCGTTGCGCAGGCGCTGTTCGTGGGCTGGAAGGAGGCGGTGGCGGAGATGAAGCGGTTGATGGTGGAGGCTTCGGGTTGAGTGACGGCTACTAAGCGACACCTGTTTGTCTAGTTATGTGGGTTTCTGCTATTGAATGGACGTCAGAATCAACATGATAATTTTCGTGATTGGCTGTGTGGAAAGACCCGGTAAGGTGGATATTCCACGCTTAGCAAAACTGCGCCGAGTCCTTGCTGCTGCCGGCGGTATCAAAAAGCGATTTCTACTTCAGCCATCGGGCGTGGTAACTGTGAAATCCCGTCGAAAGCGTCATATAGTTGGGAGGGTTCGCCATCGCATAGATTTCTTGGCTACACCATCGCGTCTTGATCGCATTAGGGTGTGTCGTGAAGATACGGTGGTGGTGCAATTTGGCCGGCGGCTCTATTGGTGGCTTGGTCGTACACCAGACGCTCTTGGTCTGCGTAGGTAAGATAATCGTGATTCTTAACGTTGTATTCCGTCTCCAGGTTTTGCCTGCTTCCGCCGTCGGCTGAATTTAAACGTTACATCACACTAAAATACCACGCATAAAACATTGTCCAGCCCGCCAGCAGCACACCCACGCGCCGGGCCTGCGACCAGCCGCCCAGCCAGCGCCGGGCAATCCCGTTCACCACCGCCACGACCAGCACGAAGCGCAGCGCGCGTGCCGGAATCGTCACCGTCAACAGGCCGGCCAGCGGCAGCGCGGCGGCGCCGGCTTCGCTGGCGTAGAGCTTGTAGGGCACGCCGCTGAAGGCGCCGGCGAAGAGGCTGGCGTAGCCATGGGCGTCGAGTTGCGCGCGCACCTGGTCGAGCAGGTCGGGCGAGATGGCGGGGATCGAGATCAGGACGCTGCGCACCTGGGCCGGATCGTGGACCGCCCACGCGTACATCAGCGCACCGCCGAGCACGGCCCCGGCGACGGCGTAGCCGCAGGCGACCCAGGCGCGGCGGCGGTCGCGCAGCGCCAGCAGCGAAAGCAGGACGTCGGGGACGATGAAGAAGAGCGTCGCTTCGGCCAGGCCCCAGAGGAAGGCGAATGCGAACACGGCGGGAATCAGGTGCGTGTCACTTGCGGCGCTGCCACCAGACGTAGCCGCCGATGATCGCGGCGACGAAGGCGATGACGCCGGCGGTGATGAGGTGCTGGTATTCGCGGATGAGGGCTTCGTTGCCGCCGAGGAAATAGCCGAACAGGGTGAGCACCAGCGACCACAGGCCGGCGCCGAGGCAGGTGTAGAAGGCGAATGCGCCGAGATTCATGCGTGCAAGGCCGGCCGGCAGCGAGATCAGGTGGCGGATGCCGGGGATGAGGCGGCCGGTGAAGGTGGAGACGGCGCCGTGTTTCGCGAAGAAAACGTCGGTCTTGTGCAGCAGTTCGGGCCGCACGAAGAAGTAGCGGCCCCAGCGTTCGAGGAAGGGCCGCCCCACCCAGAGCGCGAAGAAATAGTTGATCGACGCGCCGACCAGGCAGCCGGCAGTGGACGCCAGCATGATCAGGCCCAGGTTCATGTGGCCCTGGTGCGCGAGATAGCCCGCCGGGATGAGCACGAGTTCGCTCGGGACCGGCAGCACGGTGGACTCCAGCGCCATCAGGATGAAGATGCCGGTGTAGCCCCAGTCGTGGACGGTGGCGAGGATCCAGTCGATGAAGGTATGCAGCATTTTGGTGAGCGGTGAGCGGTGAGCGGTGAGCGGTGAGCGGTGAGCGCGGGTTTACCGTCTTACCGCTCACCGCTTGCCGTCTCACACAACCGCTTCTTCCTTCTTCTCCACCGGCTTGATGAAGTGTTCGCGCTTGACGCCGAACATCAGCAGCAGGGGCGAGGCGACGAGCACGGAGGAGTAGATGCCGAACAGGATGCCGATGGTGAGCGCCAGCGCGAAGTTGTGCAGCGCCTCGCCGCCGAAGAACAGCATGGACAGCACCATGATCTGGGTGGAGCCGTGGGTGATGATGGTGCGACTCATGGTGCGGGTGATGGCGTCGTCGATGATGTGCGGGATGGTGGCGCCGCGCATCTTGCGGATGTTCTCGCGGATCCGGTCGAAGACCACCACCGATTCGTTCACCGAGTAGCCCAGGATGGCGAGCACGCCGGCCAGCACGGTGAGGGTGAACTCCCACTGGAAGAAGGCGAACACGCCAAGGATGATGACGATGTCGTGCAGGTTGGCGAGCATGCCGGCCACGGCGAAACGCCATTCGAAGCGGATCGACAGGTAGGCCATGATGCCGAAGGCGACGACCAGCAGCGCCAGCGCGCCGTTGTCGTAGAGTTCCTTGCCGACCTGGGGGCCGACGAAATCGACGCTTTTCAGCTCGATGCCGGGATCGGCGGCATGCAGCGTGGCCATGATCTGGTTGCTCGTCTGCGCGGCGGTGCTGCCGGCCCTGGCGGGCAGGCGGATCAGCACGTCGCGGCTGGTGCCGAAGTTTTGCACCGAGATTTCCGGCAGGCCTGTCTTTTCCAGCGTGGTGCGGATGCGGTTGAGGTCGGCGGGCTGGGCGGTGCGCACCTCGATCAGCGTGCCGCCGGTGAAGTCGACGCCCAGGTTGAGGCCCTTGGCCCACAGCGCCCAGATCGCGAACAGGAAGGTCACCAGCGAAATCGTCGTGGTGAGCTTCCCCCAGCTCATGAAGGGGATGGTTTTCCTGAAGGGAAAGAATTCCAGCATGGCGTGCCCTTAGATCGAGACTTTGGACAGACGTGCGCGGCGTCCGTAGGTGAGGTTGACCATGGCGCGCGAGACGGTGACGGCGCTGAACATGGAAGTGAGGATGCCCAGGCACAGCACCACCGCGAAGCCGCGCACCGGGCCCGAGCCAAGCCAGAACAGCGCGACGCCGGCGATGAGCGTGGTGAGGTTGGAGTCGAGGATGGTGCCCCAGGCGCGGTCGTAGCCAGCGTGGATCGCCGCCTGCGGCGTGGCCCCGTTGCGCAGTTCCTCGCGGATGCGTTCGTTGATCAGCACGTTGGCGTCGATGGCCATGCCCAGCGTGAGCGCGATCGCCGCCATGCCGGGCAGGGTCAGCGTGGCCTGCATCATCGACAGCAGGGCGATCAGGAAGAAGCCGTTGACGGCCAGCGCGAGCGAGGAGAACAGGCCGAACACGCGGTAGTAGAGCGTCATGAAGGCGACCACGGCGAGGAAGCCCCAGATGTTGGAGTGGAAGCCCTTGCTGATGTTTTCCGCACCCATGCTGGGGCCGACGGTACGTTCCTCGACGATCTGCATCGGCGCGGCCAGCGCGCCGGCACGCAGCAGCAGCGCCACGTCGGAGGCTTCCTGCGCGTTGGCCATGCCGGTGATCTGCACGCGGCCGCCGCCGATCTCCTCGCGGATGGTCGGGGCGGTAATGGCTTCGGCGCGCCCCTTCTCGATCAGCAGGATGGCCATGCGCTTGCCGACGTTCTCGCGGGTCACGTCCTTGAAGATGCGCGCGCCCTTGCCGTCGAGGTTGACGTGCACGGCCGCCTGGCCGCTCTGGTTGTCGAAGCCGGGGGACGCATCGGTGATGGAGTCGCCGGTGAGCACCACGTCCTTCTTCACCGCGATGGGGAAGCCTTCGCGGCTCGGCACGATGTCGTCGCCGAAGGGAACCTGGCCCTGGCTGACCTGGGTCGGATCGGCCTGCTCGTCCACCATGCGGATTTCCAGCGTGGCGGTGCGGCCGAGAATGTCCTTGGCCTTGGCCGTGTCCTGCACGCCTGGCAACTGCACCACCACGCGGTTGGCGCCCTGCTGCTGGATAACGGGTTCGGCCACGCCGAGTTCGTTGACGCGATTGCGCAGGGTGGTGATGTTCTGCTGCAGGGCGAAATCCTGCACGCGCTTCTCGGCTTCCGGCTTCAGGCGTGCGGTCAGCGTGAAGCCGTCCGCCTGGTCCTCCGGCGTGTAGGCAAGATCGGTGAACACGCTGCCCAGCTTCTCGATGGCGGCGTCGCGCTGGTCGCGGGTGGCGAAGTGCACGACCACGGCGTTGCCGTCGCGCGCGATGCGGCCGTAGCGGATCTTGTCGTTGCGCAGTTCGCCGCGGAAATCGTTCTGGTAGCGGATGGCCGCCTTGTCCAGCGCGGCCTTCATGTCGACCTCCAGCATGAAGTGCACGCCGCCCCGCAGGTCGAGGCCGAGGTACATCGGCAGCGCGCCGATCGAGGACAGCCAGTGCGGCGAGGCTGAAACCAGGTTGAGCGCCACCGTGTAGCCGTCGCCCAGCGCGGTCTGCAACACGTCCTTGGCCTTGATCTGCACGTCGGTGCTGGCGAAGCGCAGCTTGACCGTGTTGCCGGCGAGTTCAGCTTCGCTGTAGACGATGCCCGCCGCCTTGAGCGCCGATTCGGCGCGCCCCATCAAGGCCGTATCGACCTGTTCCGACGCACGCACCGGCGACAGCTGCACGGCCGGTACTTCGCCGAAGAAGTTGGGCAGGGTGTAGAGAAAGGCGATCACCAGCGTGATGCCGATGAGCGCGTATTTCCAGAGCGGGTAGCGGTTCATGTTTGCGTAAGGCGTGAGGCGTTAGGGGTGAGGCGCAGGGAAGAGCCGGGGGTGACTTTTCACCACACGCCTCTCGCCTGACGCCTTACAGCGACTTGATCGTGCCCTTGGGCAGTAGGGTCTGGATCGACTGCTTCTGCACGTGGGTGATCACGCCGTCGGCGATTTCGAGGGAAACGTACTGCTCGCCGAGCTTGACGATCTTGCCGACCTGGCCGCTGGCGGTGACGACCTCGTCGCCCTTGGCGAGTTCGGTCAGCATTTTCTTCTGGTCCTTGGCACGCTTCATCTGCGGACGGATGAGCATGAACCAGAACAGGATGAAGATGACGATGAGGGGCAGGAAATCCGCGATGCCGGGGGCGGCGGGCGCGGCGGTCTGGGCGTGGGCGAAGGAAATCATGCGTCTGGGCCTGGAGTCTGAAACCCTGCGATTCTAGCACGCTGGGATGACGGTCCCGGCGCGGGCCTACTCCTGCCAGCCCTGCGCCTGCAGTGTCCGGAATTGCGCCGCGAAATCGTCGAAACGACCGGCTTCGATGGCGGCCCGGATGTCGGCCATGAGGCGGTGATAGGTGTGCAGATTGTGGGTCGTGGCGAGCCGCGCGCCGAGGATCTCGTTGGCGCGGATCAGGTGGTGCAGATAGGCGCGCGAGAAATTCTGGCAGGCGTGGCAGTCGCACTCCGGGTCGATCGGCAGGGGGTCGTTCTTCCAGCGTGCGTTGCGGATGCGGATTTCGCCGCGCCGGGTGAACAGGATGCCGTGGCGCGCGTTGCGCGTGGGCAGCACGCAGTCGAACTGGTCGATGCCCCGGGCCACTGCGGCGACCAGATCGGACGGCGTGCCGACGCCCATCAGGTAGCGTGGTTTGTTCACGGGCAACTGCGGCGCGGTGTGGGCGAGGATGCGTTGCATGTCGTCCTTGGGTTCGCCCACCGAGAGGCCGCCGATGGCGTAGCCGTCGAAGTCCAGGCCGATCAGCGCGCGCGCCGATTCGTCGCGCAGCCCTTCGTACATGCCGCCCTGCACGATGCCGTACAGGGCGTTCGGATTGCCGGCGTGCGCTGCCTTCGAGCGTTCGGCCCAGCGCAGGGAGAGGCGCATGGAATCCGCCGCTTCCCGTTCGGTGGCGGGGTAGGGCGTGCACTCGTCGAAGATCATCACGATGTCGGAATTCAGCGTGCGCTGGATCTGCATCGAGATTTCGGGCGTGAGGAAGAGCTTGTCGCCGTTGATCGGCGAAGCGAATTTCACGCCCTCCTCGGTGATCTTGCGCAGCTTGCCGAGACTGAAGACCTGGAAGCCGCCGGAGTCGGTGAGGATGGGCTTGTCCCAGCCCATGAAGCGGTGCAGGCCGCCGAAGGTTTCGATCACTTCCAGCCCCGGGCGTAGCCACAGGTGGAAGGTGTTGGAGAGCAGCATCTCGAAGCCGATGCCGGTGAGCTCGGCCGGCGACATCGCCTTCACCGTGCCGTAGGTGCCCACGGGCATGAAGACCGGCGTTTCCACCGTGCCGTGCGCAAGGTGCAGGCGGCCGCGGCGGGCCGCGCCGTCGGTGGCGAGCAGTTCGAATTTCATGAGGAGGCGGGTCTTTCCAGGCGGGCTGCTTCCGGGTTTCTTTCCATGAAGGTGGCGTCGCCGTAGCTGAAGAAACGGTATTTTTCGCGGATGGCGTGCGAGTAGGCGGCGCGGATGACGTCGAAACCGGCGAAGGCCGACACCAGCATCAGCAGCGTGGATTTCGGCAGGTGGAAGTTGGTGACGAGCGCGTCGACGGTTCTGAAGACGTAGCCCGGCGTGATGAAGATGTCGGTTTCGCCCGAACCCGCGGCGAGCGTGCCGGATTGCGACGCGGCTTCCAGCGCGCGCAGGCTGGTCGTACCCACGGCGACCACGCGGCCGCTTCGCGCGCGGGTGTCGGCGATGGCATCCACCGTCGCCTGCGGAATCGTGTAGCGCTCGCTGTGCATCTTGTGGTCGGCGACGGCATCCACCCGCACCGGCTGGAAGGTGCCGGCGCCGACGTGGAGGGTGACGCGGGCGGTGCGGATGCCCTGGCCGTGCAGGCGCGCCAGCATCGCGTCGTCGAAGTGCAGGCCGGCGGTGGGGGCGGCCACGGCACCGGGCGCGTCGGCATACACCGTCTGGTAGCGCGCCTCGTCGTCGGCCGTCGGGTCGTGCTCGATGTAGGGCGGCAGCGGCAGACGGCCGAGCGCGTCGAGCACGTCGAGCACCGGGCGGGCGAAGCGCAGCCGCGTCAGGTCATCCTGCCGGGCCAGCACCTCGATCGCCGAGCCGTCGGCCAGCAGGATCCGGCTGCCGGGTCTGGGCGCATGGCTGGCGCGGATGAAGGCCAGCGCCTCGTATTCGCCGGTCACGCGTTCCACCAGCAGTTCCACCTTGCCGCCGGAATCCTTCTGCCCGAACAGCCGCGCCTTGATCACGCGGGTGTCGTTCAGCACCAGCAGGTCGTCGCGGCGCAATAACGCCGGCAGGTCGGCGAACTTCCGGTCGTGGCAGGCGCCGCCCACATCCACGTGCAGCAGGCGGCTCGCGCCGCGCGCGGCGGGCGGGAACTGGGCGATGAGTTCGGGGGGAAGGTCGAAATCGAAATCGGCGACGCGCATGGGCCGCGATTATAGCCGTCGCCTTGCCCGGCCCCTTGGGCTTGGGCGATAATGCGCGGCTTCCGTGCCGGCGCGTTCGCGCCCGGCTTCTGTAGCCCAGGTGGCGGAATCGGTAGACGCAGCGGATTCAAAATCCGCCGCCGCAAGGTGTGGGGGTTCGAGTCCCCCCCTGGGCACCAATCACAATTAGCCATGATATGCCACGATTAGCCGAAACCGTGTAACAGAGCGGTGATCGGCGGTTTTCGTTGACGCCAGCATTAGCCGGGGTTAGCCTTGAAATGCCCACAAAACGTGGGTACGGCTGAGGGTATCTTCAGTTCCGGGAAGCCTGATACCCACAATTCAGGAGGCAGCTATGTCGTTGACTGACACCGCAATCAAGAAAGCCAAGTCGTCGGAGAAGCCTTTCAAACTGGCTGACGGCGGCGGGTTGTGCCTTCTGGTCGCCGGAAATGGAAAGTACTGGCGGTACAACTACCGCTTCGGTGGCAAATACAGAACGCTGGCTCTGGGGCGTTACCCTGACGTCAGCCTTGCCCGTGCCCGTGAGAAGCACGCCGAGGCCCGCCGGCAACTGGCGGACGGAATCGACCCCGGCGCACTCAGGAGGGCCGACAAGGCCCGCGAGGCGGCCTGCGCGGCCAACAGCTTCGAAGCCGTGGCGCGCTCGTGGTTTGCCAAGGCCTACGCCGACAAGGCCGAAACCACGCGCACGAAGACACTCACCCGGCTGGAACAGGACGTTTTCCCATGGATCGGCTCGCGGCCGGTATCGGAAATCACTGCAGCCGACGTGCTCGACGTGATCCGGCGTGTCGAGCAGCGCGGCGCAATCGACTTGGCGCGCAGGGTGTTCAACTACACCGGTCGGGCGCTGCGCTACGCCGTCACGCTTGGCATGGCTGACCGTGACGCGTCGGCGAGCATCGATCTGAGCCTGGTGCTCACCCGGCGCGAAACTCGCCACCATGCCGCCATCACCAGCCCGCAGGCGGTGGGCGGCCTCTTGCGTGCCATCGATGGGTTTACCGGCGGGTTCGTCACCCTGTGCGCCCTGAAAATGTCCGCCCTGACCTTCGTGCGCCCGGGCGAGCTCCGGCATGCCGAGTGGATAGAGATCGACCTCGACGGCGCGACCTGGAGCATTCCGGCCGGAAAGATGAAGATGGACAACGCGCACGTCGTGCCGCTGTCCACGCAGGCCGTGGCGATCCTACTCGATCTGCAGAAACTCACCGGCCGCGGGCGCTACGTGTTTCCCTCCGAGCGCGGCGGCTCGCGTCCGATGAGCGAGAACACCGTCAACGGCGCCCTGCGCAGGCTGGGCTTCACGCGGGACGAAATGACCGCCCACGGCTTCAGGGCCTTGGCGCGTACGCTGCTGGACGAAGAGCTTGGATTCCGGCCCGACTTCATCGAGCACCAGCTCGCGCACGCCGTGCGGGATCCCAACGGCCGGGCATACAACCGCACCGCGCACCTGGGCGAGCGCCGCAAGATGATGCAGGCGTGGGCGGACTACCTGGACAAGTTGAAGGCAGGGGCGGAGGTAATCCCGCTGCACGGAAAAACCGCCGCCGCCTGACGGTGGCAAAGCGGGCCGGGGGAGTGCGGCAACACTCGACCGGCCCTGACCATAACGTGAATAGGAGTCACATCATGGCTGTCGTGAATATTACCCGAGGGCAATATCGAAGCTTCGCAGAGATCGCGAAAGCGAACGGCTGCGTGTTGGCCCTGAGCACCGTCGAGGAAATGAAATGCTTCGGGAATTTCTCATTCATGGCCATCGGGGTTGTCCGGGATGCAACTGATAGCCGGTCAGGGTTGGTCGAGAAGGCTGCCATCACGCTTGCACGCTCGATCGATGCGGATTATTTCCGGTCGACGGGTCGCCCCGAACTCGATTGGGGGCGGCTGGAAGACCACGAAATCTTCCCCTTCCTGTTCTGGCATGAGATCGGCCATCGGGAGGACAACTTCGATGCGTTCTCGGTTGCCATGCTGCAGGATCTGGATGCACGCTCGGTCTGTCAGCGCTACGTCACTGGGGTGAACGAGGTGTTGGCTGATCGCTACGCCTGGAACAAGATCAGGCCGGGCGAGTCGCTCCCGCTGAGCGACAACGGCAAGCGCCAGCAGGATGGAATCGTGGCAGGCCTGGAGACGTTGCGAAAGCATGCAGTGCACACCAGCACGTTCACCCGACAGCCCTTGCCGGCCGGGCAGTATCGATCTGTCCCCGTCGAAATGCTGCGCCAACCCTGGAAGGCGCGGTACGTCGGCAGCAAGGTTGCGGATGCATGGAGGGAGTCGCGGCGGTGAGTGATTATCCTGAACACGATCCGGAAGCAGCCGCGTCGTTGATCCGGGCCATCCTCCTGGAGGGTGACGTCATCGCGCACCCCGAGGCGAGCGATGATGTGAAGGTATTCGCCAAGGCGTTGCAAGCGGAAAGGGTCAAGCTTCGAAAGGTGGAGGGCATCCGAGACACACGTCATGTTCTGGATCCTGCTGCGCTGCTCGATGCTCTTTCCCGCCCGATGTACCTGGGGCGCCCTTGCTCACTTAATAGCCGGAAAAAACGCGGCAGACCACGCAAACGCCCGATGACACAGTACGAAGAGTGGGCCGAAAGACGGCGACCACTGAGGATGCTGCATCACAAGGCCGTCAGGCTTCCAGAAGCGCGGAAAAAGGCACTTCTGACCAGATTCGAGGCGGGTAAGGAGTACCGCATCGATGTCTATAGAATCTGCCTGGAACTTCGGAAAAAAGATACGCCAAAGCGAGACTACCGCAGCGAGGTTAAACACCTCGCCGCCCTCCGCGGACTGCGGATTCCGGGCGAGACGCGGCTCACCGAGCTGATTAAAGAGTTTTTCAAGGCCGTCGCGAATTATTCAACCTAGATAGCGGCATGCAGCGCGAACCTGTCCCCCGATAATCCATTCCAGCTTAGCCCATACGCGCTAGGCATACAGGAGACAGGAATGGACGAAAAGACAGCATGCGCCCCCGTAGACCTTGAAGCGCTCCCGGATGGGAGCTTCATCACCACAGCACAACTCGCTGCCACGCTCGGCATACATCCGCTGACGCCTTACAAATGGGCGCGTAGCGGCAGGTTCCCTCAACCACATAAATTCGGCAGAGCAGTTCGCTGGAAAATTTCCGAGATCCGCGCGGCCCTTGCGCAGAAAGCAGCTTGAGACATGATCCGCCCGCCTGACATGTACCGGGCAGCCGATCACGCCGCGAAGCAGCGCAGCGAGCAGGAGAAAACCGACTTCCTGCTCGCGCATTGCTCGGCTTGGCTGATGAAGCGCGCGACCAGCCCCGAGGAGAAGAGCGAGCACCAGGCCAACCTCATGTTCTGGCTGCGTCGGTACCAGGACGGGGGGAACGCCTGATGCGCGCCAGGAACCTCAAGCCGGGTTTCTTCAAGAACGAGGCGCTGGCCGAATGCTCGCCGCTCGCGCGGCTACTGTTCGCCGGTCTGTGGTGTCTCGCTGATCGCGAAGGCCGCATGGAAGACCGGCCGAAACGGATCCGCGCCGAGCTGCTGCCCTATGACGATGGCAGCGTCGACGACCTGCTCACCGAGCTGCACGAAGCCGGGTTCATCCTGCGCTATGCCGCAGCGGGCGGGCGTTTCATCCAGGTGGTGAACTTCGGGAAGCACCAGAATCCGCACTGCAAGGAACAGGCTAGCACCATACCAGCACCAGACATGCACGGTGCAAGTCAGGTGCAAGCACCGGACAAGAACAGAACTTGCCCGGCTGATTCCCTCTTCTCTGATTCCCTTAACCTGAATCCTGATTCCCCCTTACAGGGTTCCGGTGCTGGCGCACCGGTTGTCGCCGGCAAGCCGACCGACGCCTGCCCGCACCAGGAAATCATCGATCTGTATCACCGCATCCTGCCGATGGGCAGACAGGTTCGAGTCTGGAACGAGGCCAGACGTGCCAAGTTGCGCGCTCGCTGGCGTGAGGATGCCAAGCGGCAGTCGCTCGACTGGTGGGAACGGTTCTTCGGCTACATCGCTGAAAGCGAATTCCTGACGGGCCAAACGACCACCACGGGACGACCGCCATTCGAGATCGATCTTGAGTGGATCGTCACCCCCGCCAAGTTCGTGAAGATCGTCGAAGGGGCGTATCACCGGTGCGAGGTCGCAGCATGAACGCCCGCACCCTGCCCGACATCGGAATCCCGGCATCGGTGAATCAACCCCCGCACTCAGTCGAAGCCGAACAGGCGGTGCTGGGCTGCCTGCTGCGCAACAACGCCGTGGCCGATGAAATTAACGTGGCCGAGGCGGATTTCTACCTCCACGATCACCGCCTGATCTGGCGCGCCATCGTCGGCCTGATAGACCGTAACAAGCCGGCCGACGTCATCACAGTGGCCGAGGCGCTGGGGGCTGAACTCGATCGCGTCGGCGGGCTGCCATACATGGTGGAACTGTCCTCCAATGCGCCGGCGGCGGCGAACCTCAAGCACTACGCCGGCACCGTGAAGGGACGTGCGATGCTGCGCAACCTGGCCGCCGCAGCCGAGCAGATCGCCGGGCTTGCCTACGCCAACGGCGACGCAGGAATGGCGGTTGCCGAGGCACAGCAGGTGGTGATGGAATTAGACGCAACCGCTGCAACCCAGGAATCGGTGAGCCTGAGTGACGCGCTGCGCGACATGGTCGAGCGCGTTGACGCCACTTACCACGGTACGGCGAAAGTGACGAAGACCGGGTTTACCGACCTCGACGCGAAGATCGTCGGCTTGGAGCCTGGAGATGTGGTGGTGGTGGCCGGGCGTCCGAGCATGGGCAAGACGGCATTCTCCATGCAGATCGCCGAGCACGTGTCGGAAACCGAGACGGTCCAGGTGTTCAGCCTGGAAATGCCCGCACAGGCGCTGGCGATGCGGCAGGCCGCCAGCGTCGGCAAGATCGACCTAATGAATTTGCGCAGCGGGCAAATGAGCGAGGGTGACTGGAAGTCTCTCACCTATGCGCTGGGACGTCTGCACAGCCGGCCGATGTACATCGACGACCGCTCCGGCCTGTCGGTCCACCAGATCCGCGCACGCGCTCGCCAGACCAAGCGTAAGTACGGCCTGGGCCTGATCGTGATCGACTACATCGGCCTGATCGCTGGCGGTGGCGGCGGGGATAACCGGGCGACGGTGCTGGGCGAGATCAGCCGAAACATCAAATCGATGGCGCGCGAGCTTGCCGTCCCTGTGCTGCTGCTGTGCCAGCTGAATCGCCAGGTGACCGGGCGCACCGACAAGAGGCCGCTGATTTCCGACCTGCGCGAGTCGGGCGCGATCGAGCAGGACGCCGACCTGATCCTGATGCTGCACCGCGACGAGTATTACGACCCCGACAGTCATCACAAGGGTATTGCCGAGTGCATCATCGGAAAGCAGCGCAACGGCCCCACCGGAATCGTTCCGCTAGCGTTTTCGTCCGAGTATGCGCGCTTCAGCGACGCCGACCACGATGCACTGCGCGCAGTCCGCGCCACCGCCTATGCAGCGAATGGCTCACGCCCGGCCCGTCAGAGAGGCGGATTCGATGACTAAGCGCGTCCAGGCCACCTTTCCCGGCCGCATCGAAGACGTGCCGCCCTGGCGCTTCTGGCGCCACGGCATGAGCCCCGAGGCCGCTGCGCTGGATGCGGCGCGCGCCATGGAAATCACCCACCCCCTCGACCTGCTAAACCTGCTGTCGGTGATGCGCCGGCATGCCGGGCAGCACGACAGCCTTTCGGCAGCTGCGATGCCGGAAATCCAAACCACCCACCAAAGGAGAAACGAACCATGACACCTATGGAGCAAGCCATCGCCGACCACCGGCAGGCCGCGCAGGCGGCCAGCGAGACGCACGACAAGAACCTCGCGGCTGAACGCGAGCGCGACCGACTCAAGGCCGCGCTGGCAGCGCTGGAGTCCAACGTCGCCTCAGCCGAGCAGGCCCACGCGAACGCGGACGCAGCGCAGCAGCTGGGCGAATCGAGCGATCTGGAAGCTACTCAGGCCGCACTCGACACGGCACGCAAGGCCCTGACCGATGCGGCGCCCGATCTCCGGCACAAGATCCGAGTGAGCGATCTGCTGGTCGAGAAGTTGGGGGCCTTGGCTCTGGCTGCAGCCGACAAGCAGCGGGAGGCTCTGGCAGCGCTCAATGCGCAGCTGAACGAAAAACTGCTCGCGCAGCTGCACGCCGAGGTCGTCGAGGCGAACCGCTTGGCGGCCGAATGGACAGCGGCACAGGACAAGGCCAACGCCACCCGCGAACTTATCGAGGAGCGGAGACGGCAGACCGGGGGCACGGTCGGCTGGCAAGAAGAAGAGACCAAGGCCGTGTACTGCAAACACCAACCTCACCCCGACCCGGAAGCCCGCCGGGCCCACAAGCAAGCGCTGCTGGCTGAGATCGCCGCGGCGGCCCGAGTCTGAACTGAAAGGAAAACGAAATGGCCCTCTATCGCGCAACCGCCAAACTCATCAACCGCATCATGACCGGGCGCGTTCCCTCGCGTGCCTTTGTCGTTAACGCCGCGGTCGACAATGCAACCCCCGGGGATTCTGTCGTAACTGGCCATATCTCCGGACTGGTATTCAGAGACCTGATCAACCCGTCGACGGGATCTTTCTCAATGCCGGCTGAATTGGCTCCCGTCAGCGACTCCGTTCTGGGCTTTGATCTGCAGTGCAGGGTCCGGTGTGAGATTCAGGCCCCCCATATCCACGAACTCGGCGGCAACAACGCCCCTCTTCCTGGAGGGCCGATCTTCATGAATCGCTACTTCGAAGCCGATTTCCCGGCTGGTACGGCCTCGATTACAAGCTACCTGGTGCAAAACGGGTGGTTTTCTTCTGCAGGAGCTTTGACCAATGCAAGCGTGCCCGCGGCCTTGAACACCCATCTTCCGGGGATGAACAACCGTACGGGAAGCCGCACGGGAGAGTCCTGATGGGATCGCGGATCAAGGGGGCCGTCACCGGCGGCAGTCTTCGGGCAATTCTTTGAAGCACGGTGGGTGCTCTGTAGAGCGGCGAGAAAGCCTCAGGCGCATCAATGCGTTAATGCGGGAGCAGCGAGAAGCCCTAAAAAGAGTAGGCCGCTGCGATTGAACTGAATACCAAGGTGCGCTCCTAGGGGGTGGTCAAACCCATGGGCCCCCCCACCTGTCCCGGCCGCGTGCCGGGATTTTTTTCGTCCTTGCGTAGGCGAAAGACATGGCGGTAGTCTCATCTGAACAATGCATCACGTCACCAGGAGGACGCTTCGACAATGATTGCCAGCTACCGGACGCCGCACCCAAACTATCTCCATCTCTTGTTCGTCACTCCGTCCAAGCACCTGCACGTTCTCAAAGATGGCCGGATCAAGTGGCAAGACAAGCCAATGGAAGTGAAGCTGCGGGAAATATCGAGCTCGGACAGGGAGCACCTCGTTTACTTCCTGTTGGCGGATCACTGCAGCTCTGCGTTCTATGCTGAGGTTCATTCCTGCCGCCGGCTTCCAGCCGCCAATGATTTTCTGCTCAGGGCTTGGCGGAAAAAAGAAGACCACTTCTTCCACGGCCTACCATTCGTGACGCTCGTACCGAAGACGGTTGAGCAAATGGAACCCGACATCCGACCGTTCATCGAGTCGCACGGTGTTACTCCCGCCGAGGCCGAAAGCGGCTTCAAGGCAGGCGTGCATCAGATCCGTACCTTCGAGAATTCCTTCGCGAACTCGATAAGTTGGCATTCCGATGCGACGATTGCCGATGTCGGTAAACTCACCGACGAAGCCATGTGCAAGCTGAACAACTCTCCTCTATCGCGCACTCACGAAACACGGCGCGCGATGTGGGAGAGAGGCGTTGCGAGCCCTGGTGTCCTATTGACGATTCAGCCTGGCTAAGCGCGAATTCGCGTTATGGAAGCGGATCAGTGGGTTACTGGGATGCTCCGACCCCCACCACAACAGCCGTGGTGATCTGCCCGCGCAGCTCAGTGGCATTGATCGAGAGATAGACAGTGTCGCGGCTCCACTCGGCATCTTTCAGCAGCCCAATCTGGCCATGTTCCAGGCTGTCGTCCTTGAAACTAGCAACGAACTCGCGCGCGCTGTCTGCGCTTGCGAGTTTTAAATGAACCTCGTTGTCCTGCTGCCAACGAACTTCCATGATGAAGAAACACGGGGGGTAAAACAGCACTTCGAGTCTGAACGCGACCCAGGCGGCGATCCGGGCGGGGTACAGCGCCAAGACGGCGAACGAGCAAGCCGCCCGCCTGTTAGCGAATGTTAGTGTTCAGGCCGCCATTGCTGAGCTCATGAAGGCCAGGTAGACGCGCACCGAGATCACCCAGGACAAGGGTCGCGAGGCGGTGTTGCAAAGCAGTCACACCGCAATCCCGTGGGTATATCTGAGGGTACCGCAGCATTGCGAATGCCATGAAACCAAGCAAACAAGCGGTTCTCGGCATTTCATGCGAGTCCCCCCCTGGCACCACCCGCTTTGATTTTTCGTACTGCTGCCCGTTTTGGTGCCGCGTGCACTGCTTTGGCGTTGCGGCACCGTTCGGGTGCATTTCGACCCCGCAGCGCGGGGGAAATCCCCCGTAAACCAGGGGAAAAGCCATTTCTCCCCGGTCTGTCACAAGCGAAACACAGGCATTTCCTATAGTTATCGTATGGGCTGCCGAGAATGGCACAGCCGTTGCTTTATGACGTGATGATGACCCCGTGCAGGGGCGAGGAGAAAGCTATGTCGGCGGTACAGGCGATGCGCGAAGAGACGGCACAGGGCCCGTTACACCGGCCGGTGTGCCGCAGTCTGCGAACGCATCAGCTGGAGATGGCGGCGGTGCACATGCGCGAACTGTTCGACGCCGATCCGGCGCGCTTCGAGCGGTTTTCGCTGCAGGTGGGCGATCTGCTGCTGGATTATTCGAAGAACCGCGTCACCGACGAGACGCTGGCCCTGCTGGTGCGCATGGCCGAGGAAGCCGACGTGGCGGGCTGGCGCGAGCGCATGTTCCAGGGCGAGAAGATCAACCACACCGAAAACCGCGCGGTGCTGCACGTGGCGTTGCGCAACCGCGGCAATACGCCGGTGGTGGTGGACGGCGAGGATGTGATGCCCAGGGTGAACGCGGTCATCGACAGGATGGGGGCGTTCGCCGAGCGGGTGCGCAGCGGCGAATGGCGCGGCTATACCGGGGAGCGCATCACCGATGTGGTGAACATCGGCATCGGCGGCTCCGACCTCGGCCCGCAGATGGTCTACCAGGCCCTGAAGCCGTATCGTCATCCGCGCCTCAGGGTGCACTTCATTTCCAACGTCGACGGCGCGCACGTGAAGGAAACGCTGGAGACGCTGAACCCGGAGACGACGCTGTTCATCGTGTCGTCCAAGACCTTCACCACGCAGGAAACCATGACCAACGCGCATTTTGCGCGCGACTGGTTCCTGGCGCAGTCGCAGGCGGTCAAGCACGTGGCGAGGCATTTCGTCGCGGTGTCGACCAACCGCGACGCGGTGGCCGGCTTCGGCATCGACCCGGCCAACATGTTCGAGTTCTGGGACTGGGTCGGCGGTCGCTATTCGCTGTGGTCGGCGATCGGGCTGTCGATCGTGCTGGCGGTGGGGGCGGAGCGCTTCGTCGAACTGCTGGCCGGTGCGCACGCCATGGACAATCATTTCCGCAGCGCACCGCTGGCGCAGAACATGCCGGTGATCCTGGCGCTGCTGGGTGTCTGGTACAACAACTTCTTCGGCGCCGAGTCGCAGGCCATCCTGCCCTACGACCATTATCTGCGCAGCCTGCCGGCCTATCTCGAACAGGCCGACATGGAATCGAACGGCAAGTCGGTGGACCGCGACGGCAATCACGTCGACTATGCGACCGGACAGATCATCTGGGGCGCCACCGGCATCAACGGCCAGCATGCGTTCTACCAGCTGCTGCACCAGGGCACGCGGCTGATCCCGGCCGACTTCATCGTGTCGCTGCAGCCGCAGACGCCGGACATGCAGGCGCACCACGACATCCTCATCGCCAATTTCCTGGCGCAGACCGAGGCGCTGATGCGCGGGCGCACGCCGGAAGAGACGCGCCAGCAGACCGGGCAGGACGCGCCGCACAAGGTGTTCGAAGGCAACCATCCCTCGAACGCGATCCTGCTGAAGAAACTGACGCCGCACGCGCTGGGCATGCTGATCGCGCTCTACGAGCACAAGATTTTCGTGCAGGGCGTGATCTGGAACCTGGATTCCTACGACCAGTGGGGCGTGGAGCTCGGCAAGCAGCTGGCCAGCCGCATCCTGCCCGAACTGCATGCCGACGCGCAGGTGGCCGGGCACGACGCCTCGACCAACGCGCTCATCAACTACTACCGTCGCATGAGTCAACCGGATAGCGGTATCTGATTTATAGTGCGCACATGGAGCTGATCGCAGGCGATATCGGTGGCACGAAAAGCTGGCTGGTCTGGATGGAATCGCATACCGACGGTACGCGCCTGCGTTACGAGAAAATCTATCCCAGCGGCGAATTCGCGTCGGGTGCGGCGCTGCTGCAGCGCTTCATCGCCGATGCAGGCCAGGATGTCCGCCCGGACCGCCTGACCCTGGCGCTGCCCGGCCCGCTGGATGCGCAGCGGGTCACCCTCACCAATCTCGACTGGACGCTCGACGCGACCGAGCTGGGCGCGGCGCTCGGCGTGCCCGAGGTCCGTTTCGTCAACGATTTCCAGGCCGCCGCGGCCGGCGTGGCCACGCTCGGCCGGGACGACCTTGCGGTTCTCAATGCCGGCGACCCGCAGCCTGAGGGTGTGCGCGCCATCACCGGTGCCGGCACCGGGCTCGGCCTGGCGTTCATGACCCCGGACGGCGCGGGCGGCTGGCTGACCCACGCCACCGAGGGCGGTCACGCCGACTTTGCGCCGGCCAATCCGCATCAGGGACGCCTGCTGGACTTCCTGCATGCGCGCCATGGCCATGTGTCGTGGGAGCGCGCCCTGTCGGGATCGGCGCTCGACGACCTGTATCGCTTCTGCTGCATGGAACGGGGCCAGCCGCTGCCCGAGACGACGGTGGACGGGGCCGCGCTCGGCGCCCGCGCCAATGCGGGCGAGGCGGCGGCCGGCGCGGCGATCGGACTTTTCGTCGATCTCTACGGCGCCTGGGTCGGCAACGTGGCCTTGCTGTACCAGCCCTTCGGCGGTCTCTACATTGCCGGCGGCGTGGCGGTGCACTGGGCGGAGCGCCTGCACGGCCCGCGCTTCATGGCGGCCGCGCTCGACAAGGGCCGCATGCGCGGCGTGGTCGAGCGTACCCCGATTCACCTGATCACCTGCGCCCGGCTGGGCGTGCAGGGCGCCGTGGCAATGGCGCGGGCCCGGCCAAACAAGAAGACATTCAATTCCAATACGGCTGTGACGAGGAGTGGGACATGACCCTATCGAAAGAAGAACAGGCGCGGCTCTACCGCTACTACACCGAACCCAAGATGGTGACCGACCTGACGCGCAGGACGCTGGCGCTGGTGCTGGCCGGCGGCGAAGGTTCGCGGCTGAAGGACCTGACCGCGTGGCGGGCGAAGCCGGCGGTGCCCATCGGCGGCAAATACCGCATCATCGACTTTCCGCTGTCGAACTGCGTGAACTCGGGCATCCGCCGCATCGGCGTGCTGACGCAGTACAAGTCGCATTCGCTGATCCGGCACCTGCAGCGCGCGTGGGGCTTCATGCGCGCCGAGATCGGCGAGTTCGTCGAGATCCTGCCGGCGCAGCAGCGCACGCACAAGAAGGAGTGGTACCAGGGCACGGCCGACGCGCTGTTCCAGAACATCGACATCATGCAGCGCCATCACCCCGAGTACGTGCTGGTGCTGGGCGGCGACCACGTCTACACCATGGACTACTCGGAAATGCTGCTGCACCACGTGCAGACCGGCGCCGATTTCACCGTCGGCGCGATCGAGGTGCCGGCGGCGGAGGCGGGCGGCTTCGGCGTGATGTCGGTGGACGAGTCCCTGCGCATCACCAAGTTCACCGAGAAGCCGAAGCATCCCGACTGCATTCCCGGCAAGCCCGGCGTCGCGCTGGCGTCGATGGGTATCTACATCTTCTCCAAGGATTTCCTCTACAAGACGCTGATCGAGGATGCCGGCAAGACGGGTTCCTCGCACGATTTCGGCAAGGACATCATCCCCGCCAACATCGCGGAGTCGCGCGCGATGGCCTATCCCTTCCGCAACGACAAGGGCGGCCCGGCGTACTGGCGCGATGTGGGCACGCTGTATTCCTACTGGCAGACCAACATGGAACTGTGTTCGGTCGAACCCGAGCTCAACCTCTACAACCGCGACTGGCCGATCTGGACCTACCAGCCGCAGTACCCGCCCGCCAAGTTCGTGTTCGACGACGAGGGGCGGCGCGGCGAGGCCATCGATTCGCTCATCGCCGGCGGCTGCATCCTGTCGGGCGCGCGCGTGAAGCGCTCGGTGCTGTTCTTCGCCACCACGGTGGAAAGCTACAGCCTCATCAAGGACAGCGTGATCCTGCCCAAGGTGAGCATCGGCCGAAATTGCCGCATCTCGCGCGCCATCATCGACAAGGGCTGCGTGATCGAGGACGGTACGGTGATCGGCGAGAACCTGGAGGAAGACGCCAAGCGCTTCCATGTCACGCCCGAAGGCATCGTGCTGGTGACGCCGGCCATGCTCGGGCAGAACCTTTACGCACGACTGCACAACGACTATGACGGCTAAACCCTCCCCGCCCACCGCGATCAACGTGGTGCTGTGCTGGCACATGCACCAGCCGTATTACCGCGAAGGCCTCAAGGGCGCCTATCACCTGCCCTGGGTGTACCTGCACGGCATCAAGGACTACAGCGACATGGCGGCGCATCTGGAGCGCCATCCCGCGATGCGAGTGGTGGTCAACTTCGCGCCGGTGCTGCTGGAGCAGCTCGACGACTATGCGCAGCAGATGGACGCCCTGCTGAAGCACGGCAAGCCGACGCAGGACCACATGCTGAACCTGCTGGCCGGCATCGAGCGCATTCCATCGGACGTGGCGAGCCGCCTGCGCATCGTGCAGGACTGCCAGCGCTGCCACGCGCCGCGCATGATCCACCCGCATCCCGCCTTCCATCGCCTGCTGCGCATGGTCGGCGCCACCGATGCCGCCGGTGTCGGTAGCGCCGGGCTGGAGGAACACCTGCGCTATCTGTCCGAACAGTATTTCCTCGATCTGCTGACCTGGTACCACCTGGCCTGGCTGGGACACGCGCTCAAGCAGCAGCCGCTGGCGCAGCGGCTGATGGCGCAGGAAAAGGATTACTCCGCAGCCGACCGACACGAACTGCTGCACCTGATGCAAGGCTGCATGGCGGGGCTGATTCCGCGTTATCGCACGCTGGCCGAACGCGGCCAGGTCGAGCTGTCGATGACGCCGTACTGCCACCCCATCGTGCCGCTGCTCAACGACTTCGCCAACATGCGCGACGCCCTGCCCGACGCACCGGCGCCCGAGGCGGCGGCCTATCCCGGCGGCCCCGCGCGTTCGCGCTGGCACCTGCAGCACGGCGTCGAGGTGTTCCAGCGCTACTTTGGCATCAGGCCGGCCGGTGTCTGGCTGTCCGAAGGCGGGGTCAGCGAGGATGCACTGGCGCAGCTCGACGAGATGGGTTTCGCCTGGACGGCGACGGGCGAGGGCGTGTGGCGCGGCAGCTGCGCCAAGTCGGGTTGCCGCGAGGAGGACGTGCAATCCAAGCGTGGGCTTTTCGCGCCGGCGAAGATCGACGGCTACCAGACCCGGGTGTTCTTCCGCGACGACGGCCTGTCCGACCTCATCGGCTTCAAGTACAGCGACTGGCACGCCGACGACGCGGCTGCGGATTTCGTGCAGCACCTGGAGAACATCGCCGGCTTCTTCGTGCAGGAGGCGGGAAACCACGTCGTGTCCGTGATCCTCGACGGCGAGAACGCCTGGGAGTACTACCCGGACAACGGCCACCACTTTCTCGATGCCCTGTATGCGCAGCTGTCCAGCCGCAAGCTGGTGCGTCCCGGCGTCTTTTCCGAGCAGGCCGCGCGCGCGCCCGCGCGGCCGATGCAGCGGCTGGCGGCCGGCAGCTGGGTCTACGGCAGCTTCTCGACCTGGATCGGTTCCGACGACAAGAATCGCGGCTGGGATTATCTCGTCGCCGCCAAGACCGCCTACGACAAGGTCGTCGCTGCGGGCAAACTCGGCGCCGAGCAACTGAACTTCGCCACGCACCAGCTCGCCGTGTGCGAGGGCTCCGACTGGTTCTGGTGGTTCGGCGACTACAACCCCGCCGGCAGCGTGTCCGATTTCGAGCAGCTCTACCGCACCCAGTTGCGCGAGCTCTACCGTCTGATCGGCGTCGCGCCGCCGGCACTGCTCGACGTGCCGCTGTCGCAGGGCGGCGGCTGGGTCGAGAACGCCGGCACCATGCGCAGGAACGCCTGAAGCCCCTTTTCCCGTTTGCCTGAAAACCGTCCATGAATTTCGACACGCGCCGCGCCGGCATCCTGCTGCATCCGACTTCGCTGCCCACCGGTACGCTCGCGGATGCCCCGCGCTGGCTGGAATTGCTCCAGGCCGCGGGGGTGGGGGTGTGGCAGGTGTTGCCGCTGGGACTGCCGCTGGTGGGCCTGTCGCCCTACCAGTGCGCCTCGGCGTTCGCGGCCAACACCGCCCTGTTCGCCCCGGACGCGCCCGACCTGCGCGGGTTCGCCGGCTGGTGTACGCGCCAGCAGCACTGGCTCGAGGATTTCGCGCGCTTCATGGTCATCAAGGCGCAGTTCGGCGGCGCGGCGTGGACCGACTGGCCGGCGCCGCTACGCGACCGCGACGCGGCGGCGCTCGCGGCTTTCGACGCGGCGCACGCCGAGGCGCTGCAGGTGGTGAAAACGGCGCAGTATGCCGCTGCAGTGCAATGGCAGGCCGTGCGCGAAGACGCGCGGATGCGCGGCATCCGGCTCTTCGGCGACATGCCGATCTTCGTCGCGCACGACAGCGCTGACGTGTGGGCGCGGCGCGATCTTTTCCTGCTGGACGCGGACGGGCATCCCCGCGTGGTCGCCGGCGTGCCGCCCGATTACTTCTCCGAAACCGGTCAGCGCTGGGGCAATCCGCACTACGACTGGGCGGCCATGCAGGCCGACGGCTTTCTGTGGTGGCGACAGCGGCTGGCCGCGCATTTCGAATGGTTCGACCTGGTGCGCATCGATCACTTCCGCGGTCTCGCCGCGGCCTGGTCGATCCCCGCCGGCGAGCCGACCGCCATCCGCGGCGAGTGGGTGGCGGCGCCGGGCGAGGCCCTGCTGCAGGCGCTTTTCGACAAGATGGGCGATCTTCCCCTGGTCGCGGAAGACCTCGGCATCATCACGCCCGACGTCGTCGTCCTGCGCCGCCGGTTTGGCCTTCCCGGCATGGCCGTGCTGCAATTCGCCTTCGACGACCACGCGGACAACCCGCACAAGCCGCAGAACGTGACGCCGGACACCGTGTACTACACCGGCACCCACGACAACGACACGACCCTCGGCTGGTGGTCCGCGCTGTCCGAGGACGCGCGCCGGCACGCGATGCGGCAGCTGGACGTGCACGAGCCCGAGGCCATGCTGGATGCGATGATCGACACCGTGCTGGAAAGCCCGGCGGCGCTGGCCGTCCTGCCGATGCAGGACCTGCTGGGCCTGGGCAGCGCGGCGCGCATGAATACGCCGGGTACCGGGTCCGGCAACTGGACGTGGCGATTCGACTGGGCCGGCGTTCCGGCGGACCTGGCACCCCGTTTGCTAAAAAAACTACAGAAAGCCCATCGATGCGAGACAGCCAGACCGTGAATGTTCCCCCGAAGTCGCCCGTCGCGGGCGGCCCGCCTGCCATCAGCGCACCCATCATGCGCCTGCAGACCGGTACCCACCACGACCCGTTCGAGGTGCTGGGCGTGCACGCCCAGGCCGACGGCACGACCGTGGTGCGCGTATTCATGCCGCAGGCCGAAGCGGTCGAGGTGGCGGGTGGCCGCATGGCCCGGGTGGCGGGCACCGACTGCTTCGAACGGGTGCTGGCCGCCGGTGCCGCGCTCGATGCGCATCCGGTATTGAAGTGGCAGGACAAGCGGGCGGGCGACTGGCATCAGGATCGCAGTCCCTACACCTTCGCAGCGCAGATCGGCGAGGTCGACCTGCACCTGTTCGGCGAGGGCCGGCATTTCCAGATCTGGAACGTGCTCGGCGCGCAATTGCGCACGATCGACGGCATCGCGGGCTGCCTGTTCTCGGTGTGGGCGCCGGCAGCGCAGCGCGTCAGCGTGGTCGGCGATTTCAACGACTGGGACGGACGCCGCCATCCCATGCGCTGCCGCGGCGGCTCCGGCGTCTGGGAATTGTTCGTGCCCGGCCTGGGCGCGGGCGCGGCGTACAAGTTCGAGATCCTCGGCAGCCATGGCCAGCTTGCGAAGAAGACCGATCCCTATGCGCGCCAGATGTTCCTGCGTCCGGAAACCACCAGCCGCGTCGTCGGTGCGTCGGCGCATGCCTGGAGCGACGGCGACTGGCTGGCGGCGCGCGCGCATTTCGACTGGCAGCATCGTCCCGTCTCCATCTACGAACTGCACGCCGGCTCGTGGCGACGCCACGACGACGGCAGCTTCTATCGCTGGGACGAACTCGCCGCCGAGCTGATTCCCTACGTGCGCGACCTCGGCTACACCCACATCGAACTGCTGCCGGTGGCCGAGCATCCGCTCGACGCCTCGTGGGGCTACCAGATTTCCGGCTACTACGCGCCGACCGCGCGCTTCGGCTCGCCCGACGATTTCCGTGCCTTCGTCGACGCCTGCCATCAGGCCGGCATCGGCGTGCTGCTCGACTGGGTGCCGGCGCACTTTCCCAAGGACGACTGGGCGCTGGCGCGTTTCACCGGCGAGGCGGTCTACGAACACGAGGACCCGCGCCGCGGCGAGCACCAGGACTGGGGCACGCTGATCTTCAACTACGGCCGCAACGAGGTGCGCAATTTCCTCATCGCCAACGCGCTCTACTGGATCGAGGAGTTCCACATCGACGGCCTGCGCGTCGATGCGGTCGCGTCGATGCTCTATCTCGACTATTCGCGCAAGCACGGCGAATGGCTGCCCAACCAGTACGGCGGGCGCGAGAACATCGAGGCCATTCATTTCCTGCGCGAGATGAACACCGCGGTGCACGCGCGCTTCCCCGGCGTGCTCACGGTCGCCGAGGAATCGACCGCCTGGCCGGCGGTGTCGCGGCCGGTCGAGCTCGGCGGCCTGGGCTTTTCGATGAAATGGAACATGGGCTGGATGAACGACAGCCTGTCCTACATCGAAAAGGATCCGGTCTACCGCAAGTACCAGCACAACCAGCTGACCTTCAGCCAGATGTATGCCTGGACGGAGAACTTCGTGCTGCCGCTCTCGCACGACGAGGTCGTGCACATGAAGAAAAGCCTGCTCGACAAGATGCCGGGCGACGTCTGGCAGCGCTTTGCCAACCTGCGTCTCTTCTATGCCTGGCAGTACGCGCATCCGGGCAAGAAGCTGCTCTTCATGGGCGGCGAATTCGGCCAGTGGAACGAATGGAAGGAAGCCGGCCAGCTCGACTGGATGCTGACCGAATTTCCGGCCCACGACAGCATCCGTGCCCTGGTGCGCGACCTCAACCGCCTGTACGTGGACGAACCCGCCCTGCACGACTTCGATCACGACCCGCGCGGTTTCCGCTGGATCGACTGCCACGACGCCGACCAGTCGGTGCTGAGCTTCGTGCGCATGGGCAGGGACGGCGCGCCGCCCGTCGTCGCCCTGTTCAATTTCACGCCGGTGCCGCGACAGGCTTACCGCATCGGCGTGCCCCCGGGCGCCTGGTGCGAGATCCTCAACACCGACTCCATGTATTACGGCGGCAGCAACCTCGGCAACGGCAAGCCCCTGCAGGCCGAAGCGCGTCCGTGGATGGATTTCGAGCACTCCATCGAAGTGACCGTGCCCCCGCTGGGTGCGATCTTCCTGAAACCTTGCCAATAACAATGACAGCTTGATAAAGATGAAACGCGGAGCGATGAAAATCCTGTTCGTGGCCAGCGAGGCCTACCCGCTGGTGAAAACCGGCGGCCTCGGCGACGTGGTCTACAGCCTGCCGCATGCCCTGCGCGGACGCGGGGCCGATATCCGCCTGCTGCTGCCGGGCTACCGTGCCCTGCTACGGCAGCTGGACCAGGTGCGCATCCTGGGCTGGCTGGACGTGCGCGGCGCCGAGGGTATCGTGTCGGCGCGCATCCTCGAGACGCGCCATCCCGATTTCACCTTCCCGCTCTGGCTGGTCGATTGCCCGCCCCTGTTCGACCGGCCGGGCAATCCCTACGTCAACGCCAGCGGGCAGGACTGGCCGGACAATGCCGAGCGCTTCGCCGTGTTCGCACGCGTCGCGGCGCTGCTCGGGCAGGATGCGCTCGAGCTCGGCTGGCAGCCCGACGTGGTGCATGCGCACGACTGGCAGAGCGGCCTGGTCGCGGCGTTCCTGGCGGACCACCCGGTGCGCCCGAAGACGGTCTTCACCATCCACAACCTGGCCTACGGCGGGTATTTCTCGCACAGCGACTTCGTGCGCCTGCAACTGCCGAGCCACTGGTGGTCGCCCGAAGGCGCCGAATTCCACGGCGGCTTTTCCATGCTGAAGGCGGGCATCGTCTACGCCGACGCGGTGACCACCGTGAGCCCGACCTACGCGGCCGAGATCTGCACGCCGGAGTATGGCTACGGACTCGACGGCCTGCTGCAGTCGCGGCAATACAAGCTGCACGGCATCCTCAACGGCATCGACACCTCGATCTGGAATCCGTCGACCGACCCGCATCTGCCGGCGCACTATTCGATGAGCCGCATCAACCCCGGCAAGCGTCGCAACAAGCAGGCCCTGCTCGAGCGCTTCCTGACCGGCGTCGACGACGCGGTTGTCCAGGCGCCGCTGTTCGGACTGGTGGGGCGCCTGGTCGAGCAGAAGGGCATCGACTGGGTGCTGGCCGCGATGCCCGTCATGCTGGCGGAAACGCAGGCGCGCTTCGTCGTACTGGGCAGCGGGCAGACGATCTACGAGCAGCGCCTCGCGCGCCTGGCGAAGCAGCATCCGGGACGGGTGTTCGTCGAGATCGGCTACGACGAGCCGCTGGCGCACCTGATCGAGGCCGGATCGGATTTCTTCCTCATGCCGTCGCGCTTCGAGCCCTGCGGTCTCAACCAGATGTACAGCCTGCGCTACGGCACGCCGCCCGTGGTGTTCCGGACCGGCGGCCTGGCCGACACCGTGGTCGATACCCGCGAGGCGACGCTGGCCGATGCCAGCGCCAACGGATTCGTGTTCGAGCAGCCGGACGTGGGCGCCTTTCTCGATGCCCTGCGCCGTGCGCTGGCCGTGTTCGCGCAGCCCGCCGTGCTGCGTCGCGTGCAGCAGGCGGGCATGGGCCGCTCGTTCGACTGGCACGAAAGCGCCGGCCACTACCTATCGCTGTATTCGATGTAAACGCACCCAGGGAGCTTCGCCATGTCGTCCAGGAAATCCGCCAAGAGTTGCCCCAATCCGATGCTCACGCCCCTGCCCGGCGACGCGCGCAGCGTCGTCCAGGATTTCGAGCGCTACCAGTATTACCATCTGGGCCGTTTCCAGGGGTGTCCGCCGGTGTACACCTACCAGGCGCTGGCCTGGACGCTGCGCGACCGCATCATGACCAACTGGATGAATACCTATGCGCGCCGCGACGTGCCGGGCAACCGCCGGGCCTACTATCTGTCGCTGGAATTCCTCATCGGCCGCGCGCTGTCCAACCACGTGCTGAACCTGGACCTGGACGAGCCGGCACGCGCCGCGCTGGAGGGTTTCTCGCACACGCTGGAGGACATCGCGGAGGAGGAACCCGATGCCGGTCTGGGCAATGGCGGCCTCGGCCGGCTCGCCGCCTGCTTCATGGACAGCTGCGCCACGCTCGACCTGCCGGTGATGGGCTATGGCCTGCATTACGAATACGGCATGTTCCGCCAGCACATCGAGAACGGCTATCAGGTGGAAGAGCCCGACAACTGGCTGCGCGACGGCAATCCCTGGGAAGTGGAACGCTCCGAATTCACCCGCCGCGTGCCTTTCGGCGGACGTACCGAACATTACCTGGACGAAACCGGCGCGCAGCGCGTGCGCTGGGTGGACACCAACGACGTGCTCGCCATTCCCTACGACATGCCGATCACGGGCTACCGCAACCATGCGGTGAACACGCTGCGCCTGTGGAAGGCGACGGCCACCGACGAATTCGACCTCAACGAATTCAACGCGGGCAGCTATTCCGAATCGGTCACCGCGAAGAACACCGCCGAGAACATCTCGATGGTGCTGTATCCCAACGACAGCAGCGAGAACGGCAAGGAGCTGCGCCTGCGCCAGCAGTATTTCCTGGCGTCGGCCAGCCTGCAGGATGCCCTGCGCCAGTGGCGCGCCGCCGGCAACGGCGATCTGGCGAAGTTTGCCGGGGAAAACGTGTTCCAGATGAACGACACGCATCCGACCATCGCCGTGGCGGAACTGATGCGCATCCTGGTCGATCTCGAAGGCATGGAGTGGGAGGCGGCCTGGGCGATCACGACCCACTGCATGGCCTACACCAACCACACCTTGCTGCCCGAGGCGCTGGAACGCTGGCCGGTCGCGCTGTTCGAGCGCCTGCTGCCGCGTCCGCTGGAAATCATCTACGAGATCAACGCGCGCTTCCTGCGCGAGGTGTCGATGAAATGGCCCGGCGACATCGAGCGGCAGCGCCGCATGTCGATCATCGAGGAGGGCCACGGCAAGCAGGTGCGCATGGCCTGGCTCGCCATCGTCGGCAGCTTCTCGATCAACGGCGTCGCCGCGCTGCATTCGCAATTGCTGAAGGACGGCCTGTTCCGTGATTTCGTCGACCTGTGGCCGGAGAAATTCAACAACAAGACCAACGGCGTGACGCCGCGCCGCTGGGTGGCGCACGCCAACCCCGGCATGAGTGCGCTCATCAGCAGCAAGATCGGCGATGGCTGGGTGGCCGACCTGTCGCAACTGGAGAAGCTCAAGCCGCTGGCGGCGTCGACCGCCAGGAACAAGAAATTCCAGACCGACTGGCATGCGGTGAAGCGCGCGAACAAGGAACGCCTGGCGGCGCTGGTCAAGGCCGAATGCAACGTGGATTTCGATACCGACGCGCTGTTCGACGTGCAGGTCAAGCGCATCCACGAGTACAAGCGGCAATTGCTCAACGTGCTGCATGTGATCCATCTCTACAACCGCATCAAGAAGGGACGGCTCGACGGCTGGGCCGACCGCTGCGTGCTCATCGGCGGCAAGGCGGCGCCGGGCTACGTCATGGCCAAGCGCATCATCAAGCTCATCAACAGCGTGGCCGAGGTGATCAACAGCGACCCGGACGTGGACGGCCGGCTCAAGGTCGCCTTCCTGCCCAACTACCGGGTGTCCAGCATGGAGATCATCGCGCCGGCAACCGACCTCTCGGAGCAGATCTCGACCGCCGGCAAGGAAGCCTCGGGCACCGGCAACATGAAATTCATGATGAACGGCGCCGTCACCATCGGCACCTACGACGGCGCCAACATCGAGATCCTCGAGGCGGCGGGCGGGGAGAATTTCTTCCTCTTCGGCCTGCGCGCCGAGGAGGTGGAGGCCCTGCGCCCGCGTTACCAGCCGCTTTCCTACCTGGAACACGACCCGGCATTGCGCGAGGTGATCGATCTCATCGCGTCCGGCCATTTCAATGCCTGCGAGCCCGGCATTTTCGACATGATCCTGGGGGCGCTGATGAGCCCGCACGATCCCTGGATGGTGCTTGCGGATTTCGGCAGCTACGTCGAGGCGCAGGAGCGGGTGGCGCATGCCTGGCAGGATCAGGCGGTATGGACGCGCATGAGCATCCTCAATACCGCTTCGTCCGGTTTCTTCTCGACCGACCGCACCATGCTCGAATACAACGAGGACATCTGGAAACTGAAACGCTAGAAGACCCCTGCAAAGTGCAGCGGTGCCCGCGTACCGCTACCCGGCTGGGCCATTCGTACTGTCGCGGATAGGCAACGGGCGGGGGCGGCCGGATGGCGTGACCGACGGACGGCGCGGGCCGCTGGAAGGGTTTAGGTATATAATTAAACCCTAATATTTTGTATGCATCCCGATCAAGCCTGTTTATGCCGCTCGGGTGTACCCAAAACCTTCCCCTACCCCAACCGGAGTTTTCCATGCAGATCAAACCGCTCGTGTTCGCCGTGACGGCCGTGTTCGCCGCTGGCCTTGCCCAGGCCCAGTCCTACCCCGTGGCCCAGCCGGCGCCGCTGCCGTCCCCGCTGCCGCAGGCCGCGACTCCGGGCACGCCGAAGACCGCCGACCAGTGGGTTGGCCGCATGACCGACTTCACCCAGAACGCCTCCGCATTCAAGGACCCGGCCGCCTTCGCCGCCTGGGCCAATGCCATGACCGATCCCTCGATGGTGCCGGCGATGGGCATGCAGATGATGGAACCCGGCAACCTGCTGCGCTCGATGACGACCATGGTGCAGCCCGGCACCACCGGCAACTACATGCAGTTCATGGACCCCAGCATCTACATGAAGTGGGGCGGCGCCATGATGAATCCGATGTGGTACACCCAGATGGCCACCAGCATGGCCGACCCCGGCAAGATGATGCGCTGGGTGATGATGCCGATGGATCCCAAGATGTGGAGCATGGGCATGCAGGCGATGAACCCCAATCTGTACATGAAGTGGATGATGACGCCGACCGATCCGCGCGCCATGTCCCTGATGTTCGCGCCAATGAACCCGCAGCTCTACGGCAGCATGATGGGCGGCGTGCTCAATCCGCAGATGATGGGCGGCCCCAACTCGACCTGGGGCACCTTCATGTATCCGAAGCAGCCGGTGGTCTCGGTGCAGGGCGCCGCGCCGGTCGCCAGCCCGATCAACGTGTTCGACCCCAGCACCTGGTTCAGCATGCTCAACATGTTCGGCGGCATGCCGACCATGCCCACCATGAGCATGCCGTTCGCCGCGCCCGCGGGCACAACCTACGCCGCTGCGCCCGCGATGCCGTTCGCACCGGCCGCGGCCGCGCCCGCGCCCTTCGCCGTCCAGGCCGGCGCGCCTGCCACCCTGAGCATCGGCGGCGACGCGCTGTTCAAGACCGGCAAGTCCTCCGTCAAGGATCTCACGCCCGAAGGCCGCGCCAAGCTTGACGACCTGGTCGCCAAGGTCAAGGCCTTCGGCGCCATCGACAGCATCAAGGTGACCGGCCACGCCGACAAGATGGGCAAGGCCGATGCCAACAAGAAACTGTCCCTGGCGCGCGCCAAGGCCGTCGCTGCCTACCTCAAGTCCAAGGGCGTGAAGGCCAAGACCTTCGCCACCGCCGGCCTGGGCGATGCCAAGCCCGTGGTCGAGTGCGACATGAACCAGCCGAAGGACGCGCTGAAGGCCTGCCTCGCACCGAACCGCCGCGTCGAGATCGAAGTCACCGGCGCCAAGAAGTAAGCACTGTCTGCGCTACGCTGGCGCACATGCAAAAGGCCGGGTTCTCCCGGCCTTTTTGTTTGTGCGCGTACCCGGGCCACGATGCCCGGCCACGACCGGATGGCTGTCGGATTTCCTTACACGTCACCTGGCTGCCGTACACAAGACCGAATGAAATCAATGGGCTTTGTTCCCTGGAACAAAGTTTGCATGAACTTGGAAAGTCACCCCGACATTCGCCCTCCAGGGAGCAAATCCATGTACTCGAACAAGATCTCCGCCGCACTGGCCGCTGCCGTGCTGTCCTTCGCCGGCGCTCCGGCCCAGGCTTCGCTCATCACAACGGCGCCGGTCGGTACCACGACCGTGCTCGGCACGGTGAGCGGTACGTGGACCAATGCGGCGTCCGTCGTCGCGGGCGGGTACAACGTCTTCGCGCCGGCCGGCTCCGACGTCTGGTATGGCGATGCCGCGTATGGCCTGAACGATAACGGCGGCTGGGGGAATTTCGCCTGGGTCGGCGGCTACTGCTTTTCCGGGGCCTGTACCGCGACCTTCGATCTCGGCGGCCTGTATGCGGCTGTGGGGGGCTTCATGAACTATGCCGTCTCCGGCGGCGCCCCTGCGGCGGGCAACCCGCTGATCGAGGCCTTGGCAGCGGATGGCGTCACCGTGCTCGAGTCCTACAACCTGTTTGCCGATGCGCCGATCGTCACGCCGGGCGCGACGAATGGCGGCGCGTTCCGCGGCATTGCGCGCACGAGCGCCGACATCGCCTATTTCCGCATTTCGGGCGACTACCTGATCCAGCATGATCTCACCGTAGGCGGCGCGTCTGTTCCCGAACCCGGCGCGCTGGCGCTGCTGGGCGTCGGCCTGGCAGGACTTGCCTTGATTCGTCGTCGCAGGGTCTGATTGCGGCTGGTGTCCGCGACGTCACGGAGCACCAATGAAAAAAGCCGGGCTTGCCCGGCTTTTTTGTTCGTGATCTCGTCTACGCAGCCTGCACCGGAATCGCGTGGCGTGTATCCATGATGCGGTTACCTGCATCCACGTACACCAGTTCGGGCGCATAACGCGCGAGTTCGATCTCGTTGTAGGTGGCGTAGGTGGCGATGATCACGAGGTCGCCGGGGTTCGCCTTGTGCGCCGCCGCGCCGTTTACCGAGATGATGCCCGAATCGCGCGCGGCACGAATGGCGTAGGTGGTGAAACGTTCGCCATTGGTGATGTTGTAGATCTGGATCTGCTCGTATTCGTGGATGTTGGCCGCGTCCAGCAGGGCCTCGTCGATGGCGCACGAGCCTTCGTAGTGCAGCTCGGCATGGGTGACGGTCGCCCGGTGCAGCTTGGACTTGAGCATCGTTCTCTGCATGACGGTGCCCTCCATAAGTAAGGCCGCATATTATAAAACGTCAGCGGCAATCGCCCAAGACGAAATCGAGATTGTCGATCAGACGCGTCGAGCCCAGCCAGGCTGCGCCCAGCACCACCAGATGCAGGCTGTCAGGGCCGGGGGGCGCCAGCGTGGCGGTGTCGCGTACCGCGACATAGTCGACGCGCCAGCCGGCCATGTTGAGGTGACGGCGTGCCGTGGCGGCAAGCGCCTCGAAATCGCGCTCGCCGGCCTGCATGGCGGCTGCCAGTGTCGCCAGTTCGCGCTGCAGTTGCGGCGCCTGCTGGCGCTCGGCGGCACTGAGGTAGCCGTTGCGCGAACTCATCGCCAGCCCGTCGGGCTCGCGCAGCGTGGCTCCGGCCACGATGTCGATGGGCAGGTTGAATTGCCGCACCAGATCGCGGATGACGCGGAGCTGCTGGAAATCCTTCTGGCCGAACACGGCGGTGCGCGGCTGCACGAGATTGAAGAGTTTCAGCACCACCGTCGCCACGCCATCGAAATGGCCGGGGCGGAAGGCCCCGCAAAGGTCGTTCGCCAGCGTATCCGGTACGCGCACCGTGTACGTCTGCGGGTCGGGATACAGTTCGGCGACGTCGGGGGCGAACACCAGCTCGCAACCGGCCGCGGCGAGCTTCTCGCAGTCGGCGGCCAGCGTGCGTGGATAGCGCTCGAAATCCTCGCCTGCGCCGAACTGCAGCGGGTTGACGAAGATGCTGGCGACGACCGGCTGGCCGAGCTGCTTCGCCTGCTCGACCAGCGAGACATGGCCGGCGTGCAGGTTGCCCATGGTCGGCACGAAGGCGGTGTCGCGTGCGCCGGCGAGCGCGGCGCGCAGGTCGGCAGAAGTGTGAACGACCTGCATCAGAAGCTGTGTTCGGCGGCTGGAAAGCTGCCGTCCTTCACCGCGGCGACATAGGCGCGCACGGCCGCCTCGATGCCGTCCTGGCCGGCGAGGAAGTTCTTCGAGAATTTCGGTGCGCGCGGGTAGAGCCCCAGCATGTCGTACAGCACCAGCACCTGGCCGGCGCAATCTGCGCCGGCGCCGATGCCGATGGTGGGGATGCGCACGGATTCGGTCACGATTTTCGCCAGCGCGGCCGGCACCATCTCCAGCACCAGGAGGCCGGCGCCGGCGGCTTCCAGTGCGCGCGCGTCGGCGACGAGGCGTTCGGCGGCGTCGGCTTCGCGGCCCTGCACCCGGTAGCCGCCGATCTGGTTGACCGACTGCGGCAGCAGGCCCAGGTGGGCGCAGACGGGAATGCCGCGTGCGGTGAGGAAGGCCACGGTCTCGACCATGGGTGCGCCGCCTTCGAGCTTGACCATGTGCGCGCCCGCCGCCATCAGCCGCGCCGCCGCCGAGAAGGCGTGCGCCGGCGAAGGCTGGTAGCTGCCGAAAGGCAGGTCGGCGACGAGGAAGGCGCGTTCGGTGCCGGCGGCGACGCAGCGCGTGTGGTAGCTCATCTCCGCCAGCTTCACCGGCAGCGTCGAGGCGTGGCCCTGGATCACCATGCCGAGCGAATCGCCCACCAGCAGCACCTCTGTGCCCGCGGCGTCGAGCGTGCGCGCGAAGCTGGCGTCGTAACAGGTGAGCACGGCGATCTTCTCGCCGCGTTCGCGCATCGCCTTCAGGGTGGTGAGGGTGACGCGCATCTCAGGCGGCGCGGCTGAAGAACTCGCGCGGGCCGCGCATCTTGCCGATGCGCTCGATGAGCAGACGGAAGTCCTCGTCGCCCTGCGCGAAATTGAAGTTCGCAGTGTTGACGATCAGGAGCGGCGCGGCGTCGTAGCGATGGAAGAATTCGCTGTAGCTGTTGGCCAGCCGCTGCAGGTAACCCGCGTCCATGCCGCGCTCGAACTCGATACCGCGGCGGCGCACGCGCTCCTGCAAGACGTCGATGGGTGCCTGCAGGTAGATGACGAGGTCGGGCGTGGGCGCCTGCGGTGCAAGGTCCGCGTAGATCTTCTGGTACAGCTCGAACTCGTCGTCGTCCAGGTTCAGGCGGGCGAACAGCATGTCCTTGTCGATGAGGAAATCCGACACCGTGCTGGCGCGGAACAGGTCCCCCTGCACGAGATCGCGCAGCTGGCGCGTGCGGTCGAACAGGAAATGCAGCTGCGTGGACAACGCGTAGCGCCGCGGCTCCTGGTAGAAACGGGCGAGGAAGGGATTGTCGATGCCGTTTTCCAGCAAGGTGGCGGCGTCCAGTTCTTCGGCCAGTCTGTAGGCGAGACTGGTCTTGCCGGCGCCGATCGGCCCCTCGACAACGACGTAGCGATAACGGTCGAGGCTCATGCGTTGACCACGGCGGCAGGGGGCGGCAGGGGCGCAGCGGACTGCTCCGCGCAGTGCGCCAGCCAGTCGGCGGCGCGACCGCGACCGGGAATGGTCGCTTCCGGCGCAATCTCGATCAGCGGGCGCAGCACGAAGGCGCGTTCGTGCATGCGTGGGTGCGGCAGCGTCAATCCTTCTTCGTGGAAGCGCGCGCTGCCGTAGAGCAGCAGGTCGAGGTCGAGCGTTCGCGGTGCGTTGCGAAAGCTGCGCTCGCGGCCATGGCGATGTTCGATGTCCAGCAGCGCGGCGAGCAGCGTACGCGGGGACAGCGCCGTTTCCACCTGCGCGACGGCGTTGACGAAATCCGGCTGGTCGACGTAGCCGACGGGCGCCGAGGCATAGAGACTGGAATGGGCGACGAGCCGGGTGTCGGGCAGGCGATCGAGTTCGCCCAGCGCGTACTCCACCTGCGACGCGGGATCGTTGAGATTGGCCCCCAGCCCGATGGTGGCGACGACCTTCATGCCGGCGGTGCCTCGCTGCCCGGGCCGTCGCCGGACTTGCGCCGGCGGCGCTTGCGACGCGGCTTCGGGCCGCTGTCGGCCATCAGCATGTCGGTACGCTCGGCCTCGTCCGCGTCCTGGAAGCGCGTCCACCAGTCGCCGAGTTCCGCCTCGACCTCGCCGGACTCGGCGCGCAGCAGCAGGAAGTCGTAGGCGGCGCGAAAGCGCGGATGCTCCATCAGGCGGTAGGGGCGCTGCCCGCCGCGCTGCTCGAAGCGCGGCTGCAATGCCCAGATTTCCTTCATCATGCCGTCGTAGCGGCGCGGAATCGACAACTGCGCGCGTTGGGCATCGAGCACGTCGTCCATCGCCTGGAACAGCGCCGGCTGCGGTTTCTCGCCGCCCGATTCGATTTCCTGCCAGCGCTTCAGCACCTGCGGCCACAGCAGGGTGCCGAAGAGGAAGGCGGGCGAGGACGGACGGTCGGACTGGATGCGTTCGTCCGTGCTCCTCAGCGCGGCGGTGATGAAGCGCTCGCCGGTCGGGTCGTCGAGAATGGTGTCGAGCAGCGGCAGCATGCCGTGATGCAGGCCTTCGGCGCGCAACTGGTGCACGCCGCGCAGCGCGTGACCGGACAGCAGCAGCTTCAAGGCTTCGTCGAAGATGCGCGCGCGCGGAATGTTGGCCAGCAGCGGCGCGAGTTTCGCCACCGGTGCGCGCGTGGCCTCGTCGATGCGGAATTCGAGCTTGGCGGCGAAGCGCGCCGCGCGCAGCATGCGCACCGGATCCTCGCGGTAGCGCGTCTCGGGCTCGCCGATCATGCGCAGCACACGCTTCTTGCAATCGGCCACGCCGTCGAAATAGTCGTGCACTTCCTCGCGCAGGGGATCGTAGTACAGCGCGTTGATGGTGAAGTCGCGCCGCGCGGCGTCGTCGGCCATGCTGCCGAACACGTTGTCGGACAGCAGGCGGCCATGTTCGTCGGTCGGGCGTTCGTCTTCCTCTTCGGCTTCCTTCTGGCCATTGGCGCGGAAGGTCGTGACCTCGATGGTTTCGCGGCCGCACATCACATGCACGATCTGGAAACGGCGGCCGATGAGGCGCGAGCGGCGGAACAGCCGGCGCACCTGCTCGGGCGTGGCGTCGGTGGCCACGTCGAAATCCTTGGGCGGCTTGCCGAGCAGCAGGTCGCGCACCGCGCCGCCGACCACGTAGCCCTTGTAGCCGGCCCCCGCCAGCGTCTCGCAGACCTTGAGCGCGCAGTCGTCGATGCCCTTGCGGGCGATGCCGTGCTCGGCCTGCGACAGGATGCGCGCGCCCGAACCGGAAGCGGGGCGCTTGCGGCCGAAGACCTTGCTGATGATGCGGCGGATCATGAAATACGCGTGGACGGGGTGAAACGGTGAGCCGGGATTATACAGGCTGGACCGCGGCGCTCCGCTTCCACAGCGCGGCCGTGCCAGGGCCGTACAGCGCTTCCAGCGCAGCCGGTTCGAGCAGTTCGGCGGGCGGACCCAGCTGCCAGCGGCCGTCGCCGTAGAGGAAAAGCAGGCGGTCGCAGTGGCAGGCCGCCCAGTTCGGGTCGTGCAGGGTCAGGGCCACGCCGCGACCGGCGTCGGCTTCGGCGCGCACCCAGCGCAGGAGCGCCGCCTGGTGCGCGGGATCGAGGTGCGTCAGCGGTTCGTCGAGCAGCACGAAGCCCGCTTCCTGCGCCGCCACTTGCGCCAGCCGCGCGCGCTGGCGTTCGCCGCCCGACAGGGTCGCGAGCGGACGCTGCGCCAGGGCGGACAGCTCCCAGGCCGCCAGCCAGGGCGTGATGTCACGATGCGCGTCGCCGTGCGGAAAGCGCCCCAGCGCCACGTACTCCGCCACGCTGCCGAAATAGCCGCCGGCGTCGTCCTGGGGCAGCAGCGCAAGGTGACGCGCACGTTCGAGCGGGGCCAGCTGCGCGATCGGCAGGCCCTTGAGTTCGACCGTGCCGTCGGCGGGGTCGTGCAGTCCGGCCAGCGTCGCCAGCAGGGTGGATTTGCCGGCGCCGTTGGGGCCGAGGATGCCGAGGACTTCGCCGGGCGAAACGGCGAGATCGAGGACCTCCGCGAGGATGCGCACTGCGCTGCGCAGCGTGAGATGCCGGGTAGCCAGAACCATGTCGTGGTTCATCCTGGTCTGCGCAGCAGCCACAACATCACCGGCACCCCGATCAGGGCGGTGAGCACGCCGACAGGCAGTTCGCGCGGATCGAGCACGGTACGGGCCAGGGCGTCGGCGAGGACGAGCAGGCTGCCGCCGGCGAGGGCGGCGGCCGGGAGCAGGACGCGGTGGCTGGCGAGGCCGAGGCGGCGCAATGCGTGCGGGACCATGAGACCGACGAAGCCGATGCTGCCGGCCTGGGCGACGACGAGCGCGGTACAGGCACCAGCGAGCGCGAACAGCAGCCAGCGCGTGGACGCGACGGACACGCCCAGCGAGGCGGCCTTGAGCGGCGAGAGCTGGAGCACGTCGAGGCGGCGCGCGAGGCCGAACGCGGCGAGGCTGGCGACGATGAATGCGGCCCACAACAGGCCGGGCCGGTCGGCCCAGGCAAGGTCGCCCATCAGGAAGAACAGCATGCCGGGCAGACGTTCGGCCGGCGCGATGGACAGCACCAGCGAGATCAGCGCGCCGAAGCCGGCGGCGAGCATGACGCCGGCGAGCAGGAGCGGCGTGTGGTCGCGCGCGAGCAGGCGGCCGCCAAGCGCGGCGGCGAGCGCGAGCGCGCCGAGGCTGCCGGCGAAGGCGGCGAGCGAGACCCAGGGCCAGGCCAGGCCGGCGGCCATCCCGAGCAGGGCGGCGAGGCCCGCGCCGCCCGACGCGCCGAGCAGGTAGGGTTCGGCGAGCGGGTTGCGGAACAGCGTCTGTATCAGCACGCCGGCCAGCGCGAGCAGGCCGCCGCAGGCGAAGGCGGCGGCGACGCGCGGACCGCGCAGTTCGACGAGGATCTGCTGTGCCAGCGCGCGGTCGTCGGGCAGGCTGCCGGCGGCAAGACCGAGCGCCATGGCCGCAGGGGCGGCCACGGCGAGCAGCAGCAGTTTGGCGCGGACGTCCAGCGGCCGGCCTATTGTCCGGCTGCGGCCGGCACGGCAGCGGGCAGCAGGCGGGCGTGGCGGATGACGACCGGTATGGTCGGCACGTCGTCGAATGGCCCGACGCGGCCGCGCGGCACGGCGACGATGGCGTCGGCGACGTCCATGCCGGCGACCACCTGGCCGAACACGGCATAGCCCCAGCCCTCGACGCTCTTGCCGCGGTGGTTGAGCGCGTAGTTGTCGGCGACGTTGATGAAGAACTGCGAGGAAGCCGAGTGCGGTTCCATGGTGCGCGCCATCGCCAGCGTGCCGCGCAGGTTCTTCAGGCCGTTGTCGGCTTCGTTCCGGATCGGCGCCCGCGTGGCCTTCTCGGCCATGTCCGGTGTCATGCCGCCGCCCTGGATCATGAAGCCGGGAATCACGCGATGAAACACCAGGCCGTCGTAGAAACCGCTGTTGACGTATTCGAGGAAGTTCGCCGTCGACTGCGGTGCATTGCGCGGGAACAGTTCGACGGTGATGTCGCCCTTGCTGGTTTCGAGCAGCACGCGCGGATTGGGCGGCTGGTCCGGCGCCGGGGCGGTGGAAACGGTCTGCTTGCCGGGTTCGCCGGCGCTGCAGCCGGCGATGCCGAGCGTCAGTGTGCAGGCGAACAGGGCGTTGGAAACGATTCTTGCAGTCAGGGCGTGCGGGCGGGGCATTGCGCAACTCCGAGGGGGAAACGCGAGCATTCTACGGGTGCGCTGCCGGCAGCGGAAACGCCTCGAACAGACGCACCGCGTTGTCGTGCAGCAGGGCGCGCCTGAGCTCGGGTGCAAGACCGCCGGTCCAGCCGCGGATGGCAGCGACAACCTCGCCGTAGCGGTGCCAGCGGTGCGTGCTGAACGCGTCCACCGCGACGACGAAACGCGTGGGGTGACGCTCGAACAGTGCGCGCCATTCGGGCAGTAGCCGTCCTTCGGGAGCGATGCGTTCGTCGCGTACCGAGGTATCGATCCAGAGATCGCGATGCCGGGCCAGCAGGGGTTCGAGCACCTCGGGCCGGGGGTCGGTGCCGAGGTGTGCCCACAGGATGCGTGCGTCGGGTGCGACCGCGTAGGCCTGACGAACGACTGCCGCGTCGCCGTGCAGCAGCAGGACCAGTTTGCGTGCGGCAGCGAGTCGCACCAGCGCGGCGAAGACGGGCTGATCCGCATCTGCCGCGAACAGATGCAGTTCGCCCAGCCCGGCCCAGTGGTCTGCATCCAGTTGCGCAGCGATGCGCGCGGGCAGGTCGGTATCGTGTACCCAGCGTGCCTTGGCGAGACCGTGGCCGTAGATGCCGAGCAGGGGCAGGATGCGTCCCGGCGCACGACGGTGGAGCGACTGCGCGAGTCCGGCGGGCTGGCTCGTCACGACGAGGCGCGAGATGCCGGCTGCGTCGAGACGGGCGAGGAGGTCGTCTGGTGGGAGCGCCAGCTGGTCGGCGAGCGTGTAATGCGCGTGTGCGTCGATCATGGGGGGCGGCGTCTCTTCCGCGCCGGCGGGCGTGACCAGCAGCCACAGCCCCAGCATTGCGTTCAGCCGGATCATGCGTCGAGGCAGGCGGCGAGCCGTGCGCGCACCGTGTCCAGGGCTTCGCATCCGGTCGCGAGCGTGTCGAGGCGCTCGCCCTGCTGCACGATCAGCGTGGGAAAGCCGCGTACCCCGGCGGCACGCGCCTGGCGGAAATGCGCGCGCGTCCTGTCCCGGGCCGCCTCGCTCGCCCAGATCGAGGCAAAGCGTGCCGCGTCGAGGCCAAGGCTTTCCGCCAGCTGTGCGAGGCAATCGCCTTGCGTGACGTCGCGTCCCTCGGCGTAGAACGCGGACTGGATTGCCTTGAACATCGGGAAGGTATGGATGGGGTCGATCGTAGCGGCTGCCAGCACGGCGCGGCTGGCGGGCTCGGTGTTGTACACGAAGCCGTCCGGCAGTGCGTCCCCGAAGCGAAAGGGCTGGACGGTGTGCGCATGCACGTCATGCCAGTGATGCAGGATTTCCGCGCGCGCGGCCGTCGTCATGGGGGCGGTTTCGCCGGGGCGCAGGCCGCCCAGCACCAGGGCGATTTTCAGGCGTTCGCGGGTCTCGGCGCGCAGGCTGTCGATCGCAGGCGCAAATCCCCAGCACCACGAACACATGGGGTCGGCGAAATACCAGAGGATGGGCAGGGTCATGGCGCGGGGAAACGGGATGGATCGGTTCGCAGCATGGGCGCCGCCGCTACGGCTCGCGATCCGATGGCGTCGCTGTGTCCTTGGGGACATGCGGCGTGTCGTCGTCCATCAGCACGCTGTGCGCCGGTCCTTCGAGATCGTCGAACTGGCCGCTTTTCGCCGCCCACAGCATCACCCAGGCGATGCCGCCGACGATGAGCAGGCTGACGGGGATGAGAAGGAGGAGGATGTCCATTGGGGGTGAGCGGTAAGGGGTAAGCGGGGAGCGGGGAGCGGTGAGTGGTGAGTGGTGAGTGGTGAGTGGTGAGTGGTAAGTGGTGAGTGGTGAGTGGTAAGTGGTGAGTGGTGAGTGGTAAGTGGTAAGTGGGGAGTTGGGGTTTGCAGCTTACCGCTCCCCGCTCCCCGCTCCCCGCTCACCCCCCATCTTGAATTCCGACAGCCGCAAGGCGTTCAACACGACCAGCAGCGAGCTGGCCGACATGCCGATGCCGGCGATCCAGGGGGTGACGTGGCCGAGCGCGGCGGCGGGGATGGCGATGAGGTTGTAGCCGAGCGCCCAGCCGAGGTTCTCGCGGATGATCCTCTGTGACTTGCGCGCCAGCGCCACGCCTTCCGACAGGGTGGCGAGGCGGCTGCCGAGCATGATCATGTCGGCGGCGGCCTGCGCGACGTCGGCGCCTTCGCCCATGGCGATGGAGACCTGCGCACCGGCGAGCACGGGTGCATCGTTGATGCCGTCGCCGACCATGGCGACGATGCGGCCCTCGGCCTGCAGGCTTTTCACGTAGGCGAGCTTGGCTTCCGGCAGGGCGCCGGCGTGCCAGTCGGCGATGCCGAACTGGCGCGCGGTGGCGGCGACCGCGGCCTCGGCGTCGCCGGACAGGAGGTGCAGGCGCAGGCCCTGCGCACGCAGGGCGTCGAGCGCCGACGCGGTATCCGGGCGCGGCGTGTCGGCGAGGGCGAACCAGGCGATGGGACGGCCGGATGCGGCGAGCAAAATCCAGCTTGCCCCGTCGTTTGCATCGGGCGCGACGGGCGGCGCGGCATCGCCCACGGCAAACTGCGGCGTGCCGAGGCGGTAGACGTGGCCGGCGATCGTGCCCTCGACGCCGAGCCCCGGCGTGTTGCGGATGGCGTGCGCGGGCTCGGTCGCGGTCGCGTGCTCGCGCAGCGCGCGGGCGATCGGATGTTCGGAGCCGGCCTCGAGCGCGGCGGCGAGGGCGCCGGCTTCGGCTGCGCCGTGGCCGTCGAGCGGCACCACGCGACGCACCGAGAGGCGGCCCAGGGTGAGGGTGCCGGTCTTGTCGAAGACCAGGTCGGTGGCGCGCGCCAGCGTTTCCAGCGCGTGCCCGCGCGTGGTGAGCAGGCCCAGGCGGGTGAGCCGGCCGGTGGCGGTGGTGAGCGCGGCGGGCGTGGCGAGCCCCAGCGCACACGGGCAGGTGACGACGAGCACGGAGACGACGATCCACAGCGCCTTGCCCGGATCGATGACATACCAGGCCGCGCCGACGAGCACGGTGACGAAGAGCAGCAGGCCGACGAACCAGGCGGCGGCGCGGTCGGCCAGCTGGCCGATGCGCGGCTTCTCACTTTGCGCGCGGTCGAGCAGGCGCACGATGGAGGCGAGCCGGGTATCGGCGCCGAGGCGTTCGATCTGGATCACCAGCGGGCTGGCCTGGTTGAGGCTGCCGCCGACGACGCGTGCACCGGCCGTCTTCGACACCGGCAGCGATTCCCCGGTGAGCATGGCTTCGGAGACGGCGCTGTCGCCCTCGACCACCACGCCGTCGGCGGGCAGGGTTTCGCCCGGGCGCACCAGCACGTGTTCGCCGACCGCCAGCCGCGCGACCGGCACCTGTTCCTCGTCGCGCGCCGGCCAGTGGGGCAGGCGCGTGGTGGCGGCCGGGATGAGCTTGACCAGTTCCTCCACCGCCGCGCCGGCGCGGCGACGCGCGTTCATCTCGAGGAAACGCCCGGTCAGGAGCAGGAAGATGAACATGGTGACCGAGTCGTAGTAGATCTCGCCGTGTCCGCTGAAGCTGCTGTAGACGCTGGCGAGGAAAGCCGTGCCGACGCCCAGCGCCACCGGCACGTCCATGCCCAGCATGCGCCGCCTGAGGTCGCGCCAGGCGCCGAGGAAGAAGGGCCAGGCCGAATACAGCACCACCGGGATGGTGAGCACGAGGCTGGCCCAGCCCATCAGCCGCCGGATCTCGTCGGTCATGTCGGTGGCAGTGTAGGTCGGCAGCGCGTACATCATCACCTGCATCATGCCGAGGCCGGCGATGGCGAGCCGCTTGATCGCGGTGTTGCGCTCGCGCCTGTGGATGTCGTCCGAGCGGCCCGGATCGAAAGGATGCGCGATGTAGCCGATGTCGGATACGGCCTTGAGGATGGCCGAGAGCTGGATGCGGCTGTTGTCCCAGCGCACGCGCGCACGGCGCGTGGCGTAGTTGATCTCCACCGAGAGCACGCCCGGCAGCGCGGCGATATGGCGCTCGTTCAGCCAGATGCAGGCGGCGCAGACAATGTTTTCCAGGATCAGTGCCGCTTCGCGGATATTTTCCGCCTCGACCCGGACGAAGCTCTCCTGGATTTCCGGCAGGTCGTACAGGCCGAGTTGCGCGAGTTCGGCTTCGGCCTGCTGCGGCGTCGCCGGCAGCGCGGTGCGGTGGGTGTAGTAGGCGCCCTGTCCGCTGTCGAGGATGGTCTGCGCCACGGCCTGGCAGCCGCGGCAGCAGGCTTCGCGCGTGTCGCCATCGACGCGGATCGGATAGTGCGCGCCGGGCGGGACCGGGAGGCCGCAGTGGAAACAGGGAGCGTCGGTCCGCTCGACCGGCAAAAAAGAAGGGGCGTTCACGAGACGTCCAGGAGAACCGCCCGTGAAACGCCCCAGAGGAGGACGCTACAGCACGGCAGGCCCAGGAGAGATAGTGCACCTGCCGCAAACGTCATACCGTGCACGGCGCAAGCAAACGGGGGGTTTACCGAAATGCCCAGGCGCAGGGTAAGCGCCTGGGTCGGCAAGGGCGGCAACGAGGCTTGTGGCGCCGATGCCGGTCCGGCTGGGTAAATCCTTGGGTTTGCTCTAGCCATACTTCGCTACTGCCATGCTCCGACGGGGGCGTCTGCGGGGACTGGTCTCATGTCCGCATTATACGGAGCGCTTCGACAGCCACCGGGACATGGTGCAGGCCGGCGGGGTGCACAACAGTATTGAAGATATGCATATCATAATATGCGCACAGGGAAAATCAAGTGCTTTTTTCGATCGGCTAAGATGGCGGCATGCCGGCCCCGCACGACCCGTCCTCTGCCTTTCCGCCGCTCGAAACCGCGCTGTCCGATCCCAACGGCCTGCTGGCCATGGGCGGCGATCTTTCCCTGCCGTGCCTGCTCGACGCCTACCGGCACGGCATCTTTCCCTGGTTCAACCCGGGCGAGCCTATCCTGTGGTGGAGCCCGGATCCGCGCATGGTGCTGCTGCCGGGCGCAGTCCGGGTGACCCGTTCGCTGGACAAGCGCCTGCGCAATGCCGGTTTCGAACTGCGCGTCGATACCGCGTTTGTCGAGGTCATGCGCGGCTGCGCCGCGCCGCGCGAAGGGGCAGGCGGAACCTGGATATCGCCGGCGATGATCGCGGCCTACACGCGCCTCTTCGAGGCCGGCTATGCGCATTCGATCGAAAGCTGGCGCGAGGGGCGTCTCGTGGGGGGGCTCTACGGGGTAGCGATCGGCCGCATGTTCTACGGCGAATCGATGTTCAGTCGCGAGAACGACGCCTCCAAAGTCGCGCTGGTGCGCCTGTGCCGCCAGCTCGCGCGCTGGGACTTCGGCCTGATCGACTGCCAGATGGAGACGCCGCATCTCGCCAGCATGGGCGCGAAGACCCTGCCGCGCGCGGCATTCGCGGCGCGGGTGGCGGAGTTGGTACACTTGCCGCATCGACCCGGTCCCTGGAGCTTCGATGCATCCGACTGAACCGCCTTTCCAGCGCATTCAGTTCTATCTCACCGCGCACTACGACTGCAGCTATCTGCAGGGGCGGCGTGCGCGTTCGCAGGTCGCCACCCCCACGCACCTGATCGACCGGCATGCCTACAGCGCGCTGATCCGCGCCGGGTTCCGTCGCAGCGGCCAGTTCACCTATCGCCCGCACTGCGAGCACTGCCGCGCCTGCGTGCCGGTGCGCGTGGACGTCGCGCGCTTCGTGCCCAGCCGCACCCAGCGCCGCTGCCTCAAGCGCAACCGGCAGCTGGAGGCGCGCTTCCTGCCGCTCGATTTCAAGGAAGAGCACTACGCGCTGTATCGCCGCTATCTCGGCAGCCGCCACGCCGGCGGCGGCATGGACCGCGACGGTCCCGACCAGTACACGCAGTTCCTGCTGTCGTCCAACGTCGACACAGTGATGGTCGAATTCCGCGACGGCGACGCGCTGGCGATGATCGCGGTGGTCGACCAGATCGACGACGGCCTGTCCGCCGTCTATACCTTCTTCGATCCCGACCGCGCGCAGGACAGCCTCGGCGTCTACGGCGTGCTGTGGCAGATCGAGCTGGCCCGCCGGCTGGAGCTGCCCTATCTCTATCTCGGCTACTGGATCGGCGAGAGCCGCAAGATGGCGTACAAGACGCAGTACGCGCCACTCGAAGGCCTGATCGACGGTCGCTGGCAGACGCTCGACCCGGCATGAGCTGGTGGGGCGTGCTTGCGCTGACGCTGCTGTCGGGCTGCGCGCTCACCGTGAGCGAACCGCGCGCGCTCGTCCCCATGGAAGGATTCGCGCCGCTGCCCGGCGACGCCCGCGTGTGGGTCGAACCCGGTTACGAAGCCTACGGCGACCGCGTCGCCACTGCGCTGCCTGCGGCGATCGCCCGGGTCGAAGCGGCGCACTACCTTCCATTTCTGCATCCTCCGCGGGTCTACGTGTGCGGCAGCGATGCCTGCTTCGCCCGCTGGGTCAGGACGCCGAAGCTCTCGGCCGCGGTGGTGCCGGACAACCGGCTCATCCTGTCGCCCAATCTCGACGGACGCGAAAGCGCGCGCCTGCCCGCGCTGCTGACGCACGAACTGGCGCACCTGCATCTGGGACAGCGCATCGGGCACTACCACTGCACGTTGCCGGTCTGGTTCCACGAGGGCTGGGCCACGCTCACCGCCGACGGAGGCGGCGCGGAATACGCGTCCGAAGCGCAGGCGGTCGAGGGCATTCGCGCCGGCCGGCGCGTCAATCTGGCACTGCGCGACACGCCGGATACGCGTCATCGCGCTGCGGCGTCCAACCTCGGCATCCACGACTTCTACCGCCAGTCCCTGATGCTGGTCGGCTGGCTGAAGGCGCTGGACGAATCCCGTTTCCGCCAGCTGGCGCTGGCCGTGCAGGACAACACCGATTTCGAGATCGCCTTCTGGGACATTTATGGACAGGCCCCCGCCACCCGGCTGGCCGGGTTCTACGACGGCGTTCTCGGCGATAATGGCAACACCCTGGCCGCGCCAGCCGCCCCGAATCCACGATGAAACCCTATCTCGACCTGATGCGCCACGTGCTCGAGCACGGCACCCGCAAAGACGACCGCACCGGCACCGGCACGCTGTCCGTGTTCGGCTGGCAGATGCGCTACGACCTCGCCGCCGGCTTTCCGCTCGTCACCACCAAGAAATGCCATCTGCGTTCCATCATCCACGAGCTGCTGTGGTTCCTGCAGGGCGACACCAACATCCGCTACCTCAAGGAAAACGGCGTCTCGATCTGGGACGAATGGGCGGATGAGAATGGCAACCTCGGCCCGGTGTACGGTCATCAGTGGCGCAGCTGGCCGGCGCGCGACGGCGGCACCATCGACCAGATCAGCGAAGCGGTCAGGACGCTCAAGACCAACCCGGACTCGCGCCGCATCATCGTTTCCGCCTGGAACGTGGCCGACCTCGACCGCATGGCGCTGGCGCCCTGTCATGCCTTCTTCCAGTTCTACGTTGCCGACGGCAAGCTGAGCTGCCAGCTCTACCAGCGCAGCGCCGACATCTTTCTCGGCGTGCCGTTCAACATCGCGAGCTACGCCCTGCTGACGATGATGATGGCGCAGGTGACGGGGCTGAAGCCGGGCGACTTCGTGCATACCCTGGGCGACGCCCACCTGTATCTCAATCACCTGGACCAGGCGCGCGAGCAGCTGAGCCGGGCGCCGCGCGCCCTGCCGACGATGCGGCTGAACCCCGGCGTGCAGGACATCTTCGCGTTCCGCTTCGAGGACTTCACGCTCGAAGGCTACGATCCGCATCCCGCGATCAAGGCGCCGGTGGCAGTTTAGCGAGCGGCAAGCAGTGAGCGGAGATGGCATGACCCAGAACAGACCGCGCGTCAGCGTCATCGCCGCGCTGGCGAAGAACCGCGTGATCGGCATCGAGAACCGGCTGCCGTGGCGGCTGCCGGAAGACCTTGCGCATTTCAAGGCGCTCACGCTGGGCCATCCGGTCCTGATGGGGCGCAAGACCTTCGAATCGCTGGGACGTCCCCTGCCGGGGCGCACCAACATCGTCATCACGCGCAATCCGGATTATTGCCGCGATGGCTGTGTCGTGGCTGGTTCGATCCCGGACGCCCTCGCCCTGTGCAGGGACGCCGGGGAGATCTTTTTCATCGGCGGCGCCGAGCTTTATGCCCAGGCGATCCCGCTGGCCGACCGGTTGTACCTGACCGAGGTGGATATCGAAGCCGAGGGCGACGCCTGGTTCCCCGACTTCGAGCGCGCGGCCTTCCGCGAAACGGCGCGCGCCGCACACACCGGGGAAAAAGGCGACCCGCTGCGCTTCGATTTCGTCGTCTACGACCGTAGTTAAACAGGAAAACCCATGACCGATACGCCGGCTGCGCCCCCCTGCCCGCAATGTGGCTCGCATTACACCTACGAGGATGGCGGGCTGTGGATCTGTCCCGAGTGTGCGCACGAATGGCCGCAGGAAGCGGTCGCAGTCGCCGACGCGGTGCGTGTGGTGCGCGATGCCAACGGCAACGCACTGGCGGATGGCGACACGGTCACCGTGATCAAGGATCTGAAGGTCAAGGGCTCGTCGCTGGTGGTCAAGGTCGGCACCAAGGTGAAGAACATCCGCATCGTGGAGGGCGATCACGACATCGACTGCAGGATCGACGGCATCGGCGCCATGCAGCTGAAGTCGGAATTCGTCAGGAAAGCCTGAGTACCCGAACAGGAAATGGCGCCCGCACTGCGGGCGCTTTTTTTTTGCTGTGGGAAACGGCTTAGCCGAAGGGTCTGGGTCTGGGCGTGGTGTTGTTGGACGGTGGCAGGATGGGCAGCCTGATGTCGGGCTGCCTGCCGGTCAGCGTTCTCAGGAAGGCGACGATGTCGTCGATCTCCTCCTGGCTGAAGGCCCGTCCCACCTGCAGCCGGCCCATGACGTCCACGGCCTTTTCCAGCGTGCCGGCTTCGCCGTCGTGGAAGTAGGGATAGGTGAGCTCCACGTTGCGCAGGGTGGGAACCTTGAACTTCATGCGGTCGGCATCCTTGCCGGTGAGGCCGGCGACGCCCTGCGCCTTGTTCGGGGTATCGTACTCCGCGACCACGCCCATCTTCTGGAACGAGGTGCCGCCGACGGCCGGACCGTAATGGCAGGCCGTGCAGCCGCTGCTCTTGAACAGCTGATAGCCGCGCAATTCCATCGTGCTGAGGGCCTTGCTGTCGCCCTTCAGCCATTTGTCGAAGCGCGAGTCCGGCGTGACCAGCGTCTCCTCGAAGGCGGCGATGGCAGCGGTGACCATGTCGATATCGATCTCCTGCTTTTTGAACACCGCCTGGAATTCGGCCTTGTAGTCCGGGATCGAATCCAGTACGTCGACGGCGAGCCGGTGTGTGAGCGCCATCTCGCCCGGATTGGCGATGGGACCGCCTGCCTGGGCTTTCAGGTCCTTCGCGCGGCCATCCCAGAACTGCGCCAGGCTCAGGCTGGAATTGAGCACGGTGGGCGCGTTGAGCTGCCCCTGCTGCCAGTTGTGGCCGATCGACGTCGTCAGATTGTCGCTACCGCCCATGGAGAGGTTGTGGCAGGCGTTGCAGGAGATGAACCCGGATTTCGACAGGCGCGGGTCGAAATAGAGTTTCTTGCCGAGTTCGACCATGGCGGCATTCTTCACCTTGACGGCCGGTACGGGCTGGATGGGCTCGGCCGATCGGGCGAGGGCGGGGACGGACAGGATCAACAGGGAAAGAAATAGCGTGCGGGGCTGCATGAGGGCTCCTCGACGGACAGGGGGACACAACGTATCGTGGTCTTCATCCGCGATCCTGGGAGGCATCGCGTTTAATACGATATTAGACTCTTCTTATGCGTTGTACAGGGGGCCGGCATGCCGGGGCAGCGGCGCGTGGGAGCGGAAGGCGGGCAAAAAAAAACGGGGCCGAAGCCCCGTTCCGGCGTGGCGTGGGCCGGATCAGCCCTTGGCCGTGAAGTTGTACTCCATCGGCAGGCCCAGGGTGTCGGCCCAGACGTTCTTCGCCCAGGATTCCATGTAGGCCATTTCCAGTTCGCTTTCCTCGGCGGAAATGCCGTTGGCATCCTTGGGCGGGATCATCGACTGCTTTTCCTCGTTCCAGCGGAACACGGTGGCGACGTGGAAGGCCGTGCCCATGCCGGTGCCGGAATAGCAGGTGTTGGTGACCACGGGCGCCGGATCGACGCCGCGTCCCGAGAACAGCTCCGACAGCGCGTACGCGCACATCTTGCCGGTGTTGTTGGCAACCGAACCCGACTTCGGGAAGTTGGTCAGCGCGGAGTCGCCCAGGATGTGGACGTTCTTGACGACCTTGGACTCGAAGGTGCGGTAGTCGATGGTGCACCAGTTGCCGCTGTTGCCGTCGCGCACGCCGGCCAGGCCGCACACGGCAGCGGCACGCATCGGCGGCACCACGTTGATCACGTCGGCCTTGACGTCGTCGAATTCGGTGCTGACCGTCATCTTCTTCGCGTCGACCGCGCGCGGCTGGTTATTGGGACGGTAGTCGATCATGCTGTTGTCGGTCTTGTAGCCGAAATGCTTCTTCCAGGCGGCCTCGAACAGTGGCTTCTTGGAGGCGATGTCGGGGTTGCCGTCGAGGATGATGACCTTGGACTTGGGCTTGGCCTGCTTGAAGTAGCTGGCGACCATGCAGGCGCGCTCGTAGGGGCCGGGCGGGCAGCGGTACGGGGCCATGGGCACCGACATCACGAAGGTACCGCCGTCGGGCATGGCTTCGAGTTGTTCGCGGAGCACGCCGGTCTGGTCGGCGCTCGCCTTCCAGGCGTGCTTGATGGTTTTCTGGGCCTCGGCGTCGTAGCCCTGCACCTTGTCGAACAGGAGTTCGATGCCGCCGGCCAGCACGAGGCGGTCGTAGGGGAAGGTCTTGCCGCCCGCGGTGGTGACGGTCTGCTTGCCGGTATCGATGGCGGTTACGGTGTCCTTCACCCAGGCATCGACGACCTTGTTGATGTAGGTGTAGGGCATCTCGATGTCCTGCATCTTGTTGATGCCGGCGAGCACGGTATTGGAGAACGGGCACGAGGTGAAATGGTCGTTGGGTTCGATGACCGTGATGTTGGCCTTGGGGTACCAGGCCTTCATGTAGCGGGCGAACGTGGAACCGCCGAAGCCGGCGCCCACGACGACGATCTTGGGCGCGTAGTTGCCCGAATAGTAGGTGGCACAGCCGCCCAGGGTGCCGACGGCCGCGGCGCCGGCTGCACCGGCGGAAACCTTGAGGAAGTCGCGACGATTGATGGTCATGATGTGTTTTCTCCTTGATCGCGATTACTTGATGGCGGCGAAGTACTGCGCCATCGTCTCGAGTTCGGCGTCGGAATAGCCGGAAGCGTGCTTCTTCATGACCGTGGCGCCCGGGCGGGTGCCGGCGCGGAAGGCCTTCATCTGCTCGACGAAGTATTTGGGATCGACGCCGGCCAGGCTGGGGATGGCGCCGCGGCTCTTGCCGTCGGGACCGTGGCAGTAGGAACAGTTGGCCGCCATGAAGCGTGCGCGCGGGTCGGCGTGGGCGGACAGGGCGACGCCGAGCGTGCCGGCCAGTATCGCGGTTGCGATGAGGGATTTTTTCATAGGTGCTCCTCCCGAACAGTTGAGAACAGGAACCGCAGGGTTCCGGATGTAACGATGGTGACGGGCTTCCTGGGTTTCCCGACCTGAATCGTCCGATTTCACCGGCGGGCTTCTTGGTTTCCCGCTTCTTTGACCATGATTGGGTAGCATAAAAATACTGTCAACAAGCGGACGCTTATATAGCGCCGCTTGCGGACGGTCATCACGCTTTTCGAACGGAAAGGTTCAGGCCGGCGCGCCGAGCTGCAGTGCGCGTGCCCTGCCGGCCTCGCGCGCCTGCGCGTCCGCCTCGCGATTCCATGATGCGTCCACCCAGCCGCCGAGATGTTCGAGGGCGATCCGGCCGAGTGCGGCTATCCATTGCGGATGCTCGTTGAGCGCGGGGATGTAGTGGAATGCCTTGCCGCCCGCGGTAAGAAAGGTTTCGCGTCCCTCGACGGCCAGTTCCTCCAGCGTTTCCAGGCAGTCGGCGGTGAAGCCGGGCGCGACGATGTCGACCCGTCCGACGCCTTCGCGGCCGAGCGCGGCCAGCGTCCTGTCGGTGTAGGGCTGCAGCCACTCGGCCTTGCCGAAGCGCGACTGGAAGGTGAGCCGGACCTGCTTCTCGTCGAGGCCGAGCGCCTCGGCGAGCAGGCGGCCGGTCTTGCGGCATTCGCAGTGGTAGGGGTCGCCCTTGTCGAGCGTGTATTTCGGCACGCCATGGAAACTCATCACCAGCACGTCCGGGCGGCCGTGCATCTGCCAGTAGCCGCGGATGTTGGCGGCGAGCGCCTCGATGTAGCCGGGGTCGTCGTGATAGTGCTTGACGGTGCGCAGGGCCGGCTGGTTGCGGGTCTGCTTCAGCCAGTCGAAGGCGGCGTCGCACGCGGTCGCCGTACTCGACGCCGCGTACTGCGGATACGCCGGCAGCAGCAGGATGCGGTCGCAGCCGTCGGCCTGCATGCGCGCCAGCACGTCGGGAATCGCGGGCTGGCCGTAGCGCATGGCGTATTCGACCTGCAATGGCGTGGCGATGTGTTCGCCCAGCCAGCCCTTCAGCAGCTTGGCCTGCTTCGCGGTATGGACCTTGAGCGGCGAGCCGTCCGGCGTCCAGATCGCGGCGTACTTCGCCGCCGACTTCTTCGGTCGCGTGTTGAGCACGATGCCGTTGAGGATGAGCCACCACAGCGCGCGCGGGATTTCCACCACGCGCGGGTCGGACAGGAACTGCTTGAGATAGGGGCGCAAGGCCTGCGCGGTCGGCGCCTCGGGGGTGCCGAGGTTGACGAGCAGGATGCCGACCCGGGCGGGCTGGCCGTGCGTGTGGGGCGGGGAGGGAAGATAGGCCATCAGTGGTGCGACAGGGCGCTGGACAGAAGCTTGGCGGTGATGTCGACGATGGGCACGACGCGCTCGTAGGCCATGCGCGTGGGACCGACGACACCCAGCGTGCCGACGACCTGGCCGTCGACGGAATAGGGCGCGGTGACGAGGCTGCATTCGTCGAGCGGCAGGAGTTCGGATTCGCCGCCGATGAAAATCTGCACGCCGGCCGCGCTGCGCGACTGGTCGAGCAGTTGCAGCAGGCCGGTCTTCTTCTCGAAGGCATCGAACAGGCGGCGCAGATTGCCCACGTTGCTGGACAGTTCCTCGACGTCGAGCAGCCGGCGGCTGCCGGAGACGACGACATTTTCCTGGCTGACATCGAGGGCCTGGCTGCCGGCGTCCACGGTGGCGTTCATCAGCTGCGTGATGTCGTCGCGCATGCGGCCGAGTTCGTCGCGCAGCTTGACGCGTACCTGGTCGAAGGTGAGGCCCGAGAAGTGCTGGTTGAAGAAATTGGCCGCCTCGACCAGGGCCGAGGCGGAGTAGGGCTGCTCGGTGAGCATGACGCGGTTCTCCACCTCGCCTTCCATCGTCACGATGATGAGCAGGATGCGTTTCTCCGACAGGCCGAGAAACTCGACCTGCCGGAAGGCGGGATTGCGGCGCGGGGTCATCACCAGGCCGGCGAACTGGCTCAGGTCCGACAGCAGCGCGGAGGCCGAGGTGATGAGGCGCTGCGGGTCGGACGGCGCGAGATGGGCTTCGAGCTGGCTCACTTCCACCTGCGCAAGCGGGCGTACGGTGAGCAGGGTGTCGACGAAGACGCGGTAGCCGCGCGGCGTGGGGATCCGGCCGGCCGACGTGTGCGGACTGGCGACGAAGCCCATTTCCTCGAGGTCGGCCATGATGTTGCGGATGCTGGCGGGCGACAGGTCGAGGCCGGCGTGCTTGGACAGGGTGCGCGAGCCCACCGGCTCGCCGTCCGCGATGTAGCGTTCCACCAGGGTTTTCAGCAGGATGCGGGCGCGATCGGTCAGCATGGCCTGATTATAAAGACAGATACAGGAGACAAGACACAAGATTCAAGTCGCAAGGAAAGTAATGTCCGCCAGACAGGCGGCCTTGCATCTTGCAACTTGAATCCCGCATCTGTCTTTATAATCGGCGTCCATGCAAACGCCATTCCATACCGTCGGCCTGGTCGGCAAATACGACAACCCCGGCATGCACGACTCCGTCTGCAAGCTCGCCGAATTCCTGCGTGCGCGCGGACATGCGGTGATGCTGGCGAGCCAGACCGCCGAACGCCTGAACATCCAGGACTGCCCGCACCGCAATCTCCACGACCTGGCGAGGGAGAGCGACGTGGTGGTGGTGCTTGGCGGCGACGGCACCATGCTTTCGATCGCACGCGAGCTTGCCGGACACAATGCGCCGCTGATCGGCATCAACCAGGGCCGGCTCGGCTTCCTCACCGACATCACCGTGGACGACATGTACGACGCCATCGCCGAGATTCTCAGCGGGCAGTACGTGGCGGAAGAGCGGATCCTGCTGAACGGCCAGATACGCCGCGACGGCGAACGCGTGTTCGAGACCACCGCCTTCAACGACATCGTCGTCGGCAAGGGCGGATCGGGGCGCCTGATCGACCTGGAAATCGCCATCAACAGCGAATTCGTCTACAGCCAGCGCGCCGATGGGCTGGTCGTCACCAGCCCCACCGGCACCACGGCCTACGCCCTGTCGGCCGGGGGGCCCATCGTGCACCCCACGCTCGAGGCCGTCGCGCTGGTGCCGATCTGTCCGCATACGCTGTCGGCGCGTCCCATCGTGGTCAGCAGCCAGTCGCGCATCGAACTGCACCTCACCTATGCGGACGATGCGCGCGTGCATTTCGACGGCCAGCACCACTTCGACCTGATGAGCGGCGACCACGTATGGATCACCCGTGCCAGCCGCCCGGTCACGCTGCTGCATCCGCATTCCTACAGCTACTACGACACCCTGCGGCAGAAGCTGCATTGGGGCAAGAAACTCTGAAGCGCAGCGGCGCCATGCTGTCGCACCTGTCCATCCGCAACTACCTGCTGGTCGAATCCGTCGACCTTGACTTCGCGCCGGGCCTGACGGTGCTGACCGGCGAGACCGGGGCCGGCAAATCCATCCTCGTCGACGCGCTGGCGCTGGCGCTGGGGGACCGCGCCGAATCCGGCGTGGTCAGGCAGGGTGCGCCGCGCGCCGAGATCGCGGCGGAATTCGCCATCGCCGGCCTGCCGAATCTCGTGGCCTGGATCGAGGCCGGCGGGTTCGCCGTCGACGACGACCGGCTGATCCTGCGTCGCGTCATCGATGCCGGCGGACGCTCGCGCGCCTTCGTCAACGGCAGCCCGGCCACGCTCGCGCAGCTGAAGGAAGCGGCCGAATCCCTGCTCGACATCCATGGCCAGCACGCGCATCACGCGCTGCTGCGCGCGGAGACGCAGCGCGAGGTGCTCGACGCCTATGCCGGCGCGACGCGCGAGGCGGCGGCGACGCGTGCGGCCTGGCAGGAATGGCAGCGCGCGCATCAGCGCAGGCTGGAGGCCGAATCGAACAGCCAGGCGCAGCAGATCGAGCGCGAAGGCCTGGGGCTCGCTGTCGAGGAACTGCGCGCGCCCGGCGACGCCATCGCGCGCTGGGAGGACATGCAGATCGAGCACGCAAGGCTGGCGCACGTCACCACCCTGCTGGAAGGCAGCCACGCCCTGATCGAAGGCCTGGACGAGGGCGAGACCGCGGTGTCGGCGCAACTGGGCGCGCTGCGTGGCCGCCTCGACAGCATGCTGGCGGTCGACGACAGCCTGCGGGAAATCGCGTCCCTGCTGGATGCCGCGAGTGCGGATCTCGCCGAAGCGGTGCATGCGTTGCGTCGCTATGCCGATCATCTCAATTCCGATCCCGAACGTCTGGCCGGACTCGACCGCATGCTCGGCGACCTGCACCGTCTCGCACGCAAGCATCGCGTGCAGCCGGATGCGCTGGCCGGCCTGCTCGGCCGGTTCGAGACGCGACTTGCCGAACTGGCGGCCAGCGAGGACCAGGCTGCCCTGGCTGCCGCCGAGGCTGCCGCGCTGGCGCGTTACCGGACCGCGGCCGCTGCGCTGGGGGCGTTGCGCCGGAAGGGCGCGGCCGCACTCTCGGAACAGGTGACGGCAGCGATGCACGAACTCGCGCTTGCCGGCGGCCAGCTGGAAGTGCGGCTCGAAGCGTCGGCGGAACCGCGCGCGCAGGGGCTGGAGGAAATCGCCTTCCTGGTTGCAAGCCATCCAGGCCTGCCGGCGGGGCCCCTGGCCAGGGTTGCCTCGGGCGGTGAGCTCTCGCGCATCAGTCTCGCGATCCAGACGGCGCTGTCCGGCGCGGCCGGCGTGCCCACGCTGATCTTCGACGAGGTCGACGTCGGCATCGGCGGCAGCGTGGCCGAGGCGGTGGGCCGGCGCCTGGCGAAGCTGGGCGAGACGCGCCAGGTGCTGGTGATCACGCATCTGCCGCAGGTCGCGGCACGCGGCACGCAGCACCTGCGCGTTGCCAAGCAGGCCAACGGCAGCGTCGTCGCATCCAGCATCGAGCCGCTCGATGCGCCGGCACGCGTCGAGGAAATCGCCCGCATGCTGGGCGGGCGGACGATCACGGCGACCACGCGTCAGCACGCAGCCGAAATGCTCGCCAGTTGAGAATCCTGTTGCTGTGGTTCCTGCTGGCTGTCGTACCCGTGCGGGCGGAGACGCTGGCCGGGGTGGTCATCGTCGTGATCGACGGCGACACGCTGCTGTTCAGGCCCGATCACTACGCGCCGGCGTCGCGCGCCTTCCTCAAGGTGCGCCTGGCCGGCATCGACGCGCCGGAAAGCCGCCAGCCCCACGGCGATGCCGCGACGCAGTCGCTGAAGGCCCTTGCCCTGCGGCGACGCGGTGAGCTCGAGATCGTCGCGACCGACGTGTACGGCCGCAAGCTGGGCGTACTCGAAGTGGATGGCCTGCAGGTGAACGCGGAACTGGTGCGCCGCGGCGACGCCTGGGCGTCGACACGCGGGCGACGCGACGCGCTGCATGGCCTCCAGGATGCCGCACGCGCGGCGGGACGCGGCCTGTGGGCCGACCCCGGGCCGATGCCGCCGTCGCAATGGCGGCATGCGCATATCCAGAATTAGCGCGGCGTGCCGTCAGGCAGTGCCGTGCGGCACTCGTGGTAGAGACGGGCCGTGCAGTTGCGGCAGATTTCATTGTCGAGGCGCGGATAGATCGCGCGCAGGGCATCGCCCTTGTGGCGGAAGATCTGTTCCTCGCCCACGGTTTCCACCTGGCCGCTGCGCTGCAGCATGTCGCACAGGTCCGGCTGGACGCCGACCAGATAGAGGCTGCCGCCGATCTTGCGCCGGCGCGCGGCTTCCTTGGCCAGGAGTTCGGCGCCCGCCAGATCGATGAAGCCGATCGCGCGCGAGGTCAGGATCAGGTGTTTCTTCTGCGGATCGGCTTCGTCGACGTTGCGGAAATGCTGCTGCACGTATTCCACCGCACCGAAGAAGATCGAGCCTTCGATGCGCAGCATCGTCATCTGCGGGCAGGTCGGGGCGTCGCCTTCGCGCGGCTCGAACTTGCGGCGCGGGTCGTCGAAGTCCTCGGCGATCGGCACCAGTTCCCGGATCGACGGCCGCGAAGTCCGGTAGAGATAGAACATCAGCGACACCAGGATGCCGAGGAAGATGCCTTTTTCGAGATCCACCAGGGTGCCGAAGAAGGTGAGCGCGAGCACGATGCGCTCGCGCGGGTGGCGCTTGACGATTTCGCCGATGTGGTGGAAATCGATCAGGCCCCAGGCCACGATGAAGAGGATCGCCGCCATCGACGGCACCGGCAGGTAGGCGGCGAGCGGCGCCACCAGCAGTACGATCAGCAGCAGGAACACGGCGGAGAGCGCGGCGGCCAGCGGCGTCCTGGCGCCCGAGACGTAGTTCACCCCGCTGCGGTTGAACGAGCCGCTCGACGCGTAGCTGGAGAAGAAGCTGCCGGCGAGGTTGGAGAGGCCCTGGCCGATGAATTCCTGGTTGCTGTCGATGCGCTGGTCGGACTTGATGGCCACCGAGCGGGCGATGGCGACGGCCTCGGTGAGCGCCAGCACGGCGATGATGGTGGCGGGAAACAGGGTCTGCTTGATGGCCGCGAGCGAAAAATCGGGCAGCGAGAGCGGGGGAAAGGAGGCGGCCAGCGCGCCGACGGTCCTGATGCCGGTGTTCCCGGCGCCGTACTGCTGGTTGATCCAGACTGCCGCGACGCTGCCGACCACCATGGCAACGATCATGTAGGGCAGCCTGGGCGTGTAGCGCTTGGCGACCACGCCCGAGACCAGGGTGATCAGGCTCACCGCCAGCACCCAGGGCTGGATATCCATGATGTGCGTGCCGAAGTGGATCAGCACTTCGTGGAAGTGGGCGCCGCGCGGGATGTCCAGGCCGAAGAAGTTCTTGATCTGGCTGCTCGCGATCAGGATCGCCGCGCCCGCCGTGAAGCCGATGATGACCGTGTGCGAGATGAAATTCACCAGCATGCCCAGGCGCGCCAGGCCCATCACCAGCTGGATGAGTCCGGTGAGGAAGGTCAGGGTCAGGACGAGGCCGATGAAATGGGGGGTGCCCGGTTCGGCGAGCGGGCTGATCGAGGCGAACACCACGATGGAAATCGCGGTCGTCGGTCCGGACACCAGATGCCAGCTCGAGCCCCACAATGCGGCGACGACGGCGGGTACCATGGCGGCATAGAGGCCATACTCGGGTGGCAGGCCGGCGATGGTGGCGAACGCCACGGCCTGCGGCAGCACGATCATCGCGCCGGTCAGCGCGGCGATCGCGTCGGCCTTGAAGCTTCGGGGCGTGACTTCGGGCCACCAGCGCAGAAAGGGCAGCAGGCGGTAAAGCCAGAGTGGACAGGCTTGCAGATTGATCACGCGGACTCCAGTAGCATATTAGTGAATAACTTATAACTTATTGACTTCAAAGGAATATTTGGGCTTTCTTCCTGCTCCCGGGCGGCCTCTCGGCTCTATAATCGTTTTCGAGTCCTGCGTCAGACGGGGCCAGACGACAACCAACCAGAGAGAGCGAGGAAGATGAAATACATCACGACGACGTTGTGCGCGTCCGTCCTGATGGTGTTGGCCCTGCCGGCTCAGGCAGCGGGCGACCCCAAGGCCGGACAACTCAAAACCTCGATGTGCGCCGGTTGCCATGGCATCCCGGGCTGGCGGACGGCCTATCCGAGCGTCTACAGCGTACCCAGGCTGGGCGGACAGCACGCGGATTATATCGTGGCGGCCCTGAAGGAATACCAAAGCGGGGAGCGCAGCCATCCCAGCATGAAGGGCATCGCCGGCAGCCTGTCGGAACAGGACATGCAGGATCTCGCGGCCTACTACGAGTCGTCGTACAGCGGCCCGGCCAACTGAGAGGAGAAACCATGAAAGCCCTTCCCCTCCTCCTCGTCGCCGGCCTCGGTATTGCAGCCACGGCGCACGCCGCGGGCGACGCCGAAGCCGGCAAGGCCAAGTCCACGGTCTGTGCCGCCTGCCATGGAGCCGACGGCAACAGTACGGTGCCGTCCTTCCCGCGTCTGGCCGGGCAGAACCGGGACTATCTGGTGCACGCCCTGCACGCCTACCGGAGCGGCGATCGCAAGAACCCGATCATGGCGGAGCAGGCCAAGAACCTGTCCAACCAGGACATCGACGACCTCGCCCTGTATTTTTCCCGACAGCACGGGCTTTACCTGAAATACTGACGCAAGCCGGAAAGCGAACGGGGCGGCCAAGGGCCGCCCCGTTCGTTTGCGGAGGACGCGTTCAGCGGGCGCTGATACGGTTGCGGCCGCCCTGCTTGGCGGCGTAGAGCGCCTGGTCGGCCAGGCTCACGAGGGCGTCGATGTCGGCCGTGTTCTCGTGGCGCATGGCCACGCCGATGCTGATGGTGATGTTGCGGGTGGCGTCGCCGATGGCGATGTTGCGTGCGGCGATCGTGGTGCGCAGGCGTTCGGCGGACAGCACCGCGGCCTTGAGGTCGGTGTTCGGGCAGATGACCAGGAATTCCTCGCCGCCGATGCGGCACACGCTGTCGCCGCGGCGCGCCGACTGGCGCAGCACCTCGGCCGCCTCGCGCAGCACGATGTCGCCGGCGGCATGGCCATAGGTGTCGTTGATGTGCTTGAAGTGGTCGACGTCGATCACCATCACCGACAGCGGCTGTTCGGACCGCGATGCCGCACTCCAGGCCTGCTGCAACTGGTCCATCGCCGAACGGCGGTTGGGCAGGCCGGTGAGCAGGTCGGTGAGCGCCGCGTTCGCCAGCCGGCGGTTGGCCACCGCCAGCTCGGCAGCAATCTGGCGCAGCTGTGCGCGGTCCTTTTCCCAGGCATTCTGCAGCTGCACCAGGCGCTGGGCGGCGAACAGGCGGGTACGCAGGGCCTTGGCGCTGATGGTGCTGGGCGCGTAGCCGTCGGCGCCGACTTCGTAGGCACGCGTCAGCTGTTCCTCGCCGTGTTCGTCGGACATCAGCAGGATGTGCATGCGCCGGCCTTCTTCGGTCTCGCGCAGCGCGTGACACAGCTCCGCGCCGTCCAGGCCCGGCAGGTTGTAGTGCGCGATGATCACGTGCGGCAGCACCTCCATCGCCAGCGCCAGCGCCGCGTTGCCGTTGTCGGCCGGGTAGACGATGTGGGCGCTGTTCTCGACCAGCAACGCCATGGTCTTGCGACGGCTGAAGGCATTGCCGTCGGCCACCACGATGCGCAAGGGCGCTTCGTCCTGCTGGGGCGCTTCCTGTCCCCGCGTGATTTCCTCGAACGGCGGCAGGACCGCGGTGGGAATCTTCAGCAGGGCGCCCCATTCGCGCCAGCTGGCAATGACTTCGTCGATGAAGGGGCCGGCGAGGTCGGGTTTCACGTCCAGCGTGGCCGCCTGCTTCACCCATTCGTGGGCCAGTTCAGGCCGCCGGTCGTCGCTCGCCAGGCCCAGGTCGGCCAGGCTGTGCGACAGGCGCAGCATCAGGACCATGCTGTTGCTGCGGGAATCGTGCGGGTAGCTGGGCGGCTCGGCGTCCTCGTAGTGGGCGAGCGGCTCGGTGAAGACCTTGGGGATGCCCCATTCCGACAGCATGACCGTGCCGAGCTCGTTGTGGTCGGTTTCCAGTGCTTCGCGTTCGCGTGCGATCAGGGGTTGTGCGGGATCGGCCTCATGCGCCTTGAGCACGGCATCGTATTCGGCGGGGTAGGCGGTGGCGAGCGCCAGACTGCCGATCTGCGCCAGCAGGCCGCAGATGAACATCTCGTCGGGGGCGGCGACGCGCACCCGGTCGGCCAGGGCCTGCATGGACAGCCCCATCAGCAGGGAATGCGACCAGTAGTTCTGGTAATCGAAGGACGGGCAGGCACCGGCGCGATACTGGTCGAGGAGGGAAAAACCGAGTGCGAGCTGGCGCACCGAGGCCATGCCCATGCGGACCACGGCTTCCTGCAGCGACACCACCGGCCGCGAGATCATCGAGCCGGTGTTGGCGAGCTTGATCAGGCGCGAGGACAGGGCGGGATCGGTCTGCACCACCCGCGCGATCTCGCCAAGGGTGACGTTCTCGCGCCGCGACAGCTCGAGCACGGCCAGGGCCACGCCGCGCGGGCTGGGCAACTGGTCGCTGAATTTGAGCTGTTCCACCTGGGACATCGGGCAACCTGCAGAAAGGACAAGGGCAGGCGCCGGAAAATCGGCGCGTCTGCCGGGGTATCAACAGGTTTATCGACCGCCGGGCGGGAAAGTGAAGGCCGCTCTTGCCTAAATTTTGTGCCGGGACGCGCCGGGGTTCAGGTGCCGAGTTGCCGGTCGAGGCAGTCCAGGTAGACGGCGGCATCGAACGGAGCCTGATCGCGCTGGGCGCGCCAGATCGTCTCGCCGAGGCAGTCGATGGCCGCGTGCTGCGCGCGCATGGGCTCGCCGTGGCGCGCCAGGAGGCGCTGGTAGCGTGCGCGCAGGCCCGGCGGCTGGTCGATGGCGAGCTGTTCGGCCAGGGCCAGATGCATCGAAAGATGCAGAAAGGGGTTGGTTTCGCCGGCCTCGGGCGGGTAATCGCGGTCCCGGTAACGTTCCGGGTCTTCCAGCAGGGCGTGATACTCGGGATGGGCCAGCACCGCCTCCAGCGCCGGCTGTTCCGCGCCGGCCAGCGGCTGGCCGGCGCGGTATTTGGCCCAGACGTCGAAGAAAAAGCGGCGGACCTGCTCGCGGCTGGGATTGAACATCAGGCTGTCCGGGGCTTGGGCCCGGTCCGGGGCGCCGCGGTGGCCGAACGCCGGCCCGGCCTCGCAGCCTGACGCGGCGCGGCGGCGGGCGTCGCCGAGACGGGCCAGGTCTTGTCCTTGTACTCGCACAGATCGGCGATGATGCATTCGGCGCACTTCGGCTTGCGCGCCTGGCAGACGTAGCGGCCGTGCAGGATCAGCCAGTGGTGGGCGTCGACCAGATAGGCCGCGGGCACGTGCTTCAGCAGCTTCTTCTCCACCGCCAGCACGGTCTTGCCGGGGGCCAGGCCGATGCGGTTGGCCACGCGGAAGATGTGGGTATCGACGGCCATCGTCGGTTCGCCGAAGGCGGTATTGAGGATCACGTTGGCGGTCTTGCGGCCGACGCCGGGCAGGGCTTCGAGCGCAGCGCGGTCGTGCGGCACCTGGCTGCCGTGCAGGTCGATCAGCATCCTGCACGCGGCAATGATGTGTCTCGCCTTGCTCTTGTAGAGGCCGATGGTCCTGATGTAGTCCGCCAGACCGTCCTCGCCCAGCGCATGGATCGCCTCGGGCGTGTTGGCGACCGGAAACAGGCGCCGGGTGGCGAGGTTCACGCCCTTGTCGGTGGATTGCGCCGACAGCGTCACCGCCACCAGCAGCTCGAACGGGGTCGAATATTCCAGTTCGGTGGTGGGGTGGGGATTGGCCGCGGCGAGCCGCCGGAAGATTTCGTGGCGCTTGGCGGGGTTCATGGTTCGGCGGCGCGCATGGCCGGCTCACTGCTCGACCAGGCGCTTCTGCAGACCGCGCTTCTCGGCCTGGCGTTTCGCCCCGGCGGATTTGTCGTGCACGCCCGCGCTGCGCTGCATCGCCGGCGCGACGAAGGGATTGCGCGGCTTGGGCACGCGTTTCTTCAGCGGCGGTTTCATGCGGCGGCGGGCACCGCTGCGCGGGCGCGATGCTCCGCACGTGCCCTGGCCCAGTTGTTGGCCGCAATCAGGAGTCCGAGCGCGATGAAGGCGCCGGGCGGCAGGATGGCGAGCAGGAAGCCCCGGTAGTCGGGCAGTACGTGCAGTACCAGGCGCTTCGCGTCATGGCCGAGGACGAGGTCGATCCCCGAGAACAGCGTGCCCTGGCCGGCGAGTTCGCGGATCGCGCCGAGCACCACCAGCACCAGGGTCAGTCCCAGCCCCATCGCGATGGCGTCGATCACGCTGTGGAGCGGCCGGTTCTTGGACGCGAAGGCGTCGGCGCGTGCGAGCACGATGCAGTTGGTGGTGATGAGCGGGATGAAGATGCCGAGCACCAGATAGAGCGGGTGGACGAAGGCGTTCATCGCCAGATCGATCACCGTGACCAGAACCGCGATGATGAGCACGAAGACCGGAATGCGGATCTCGTGCGGCACGAAATTGCGTATGCCGGACACGGCGCCGCTGGATGCGGCCATGGCCAGCGTGGTCGCCAGCCCCAGCGACAGCGCGTTGATGACGTTGCTGCTGATGGCCAGCAGGGGACACAGGCCCAGCAACTGCACCAGACCGGTGTTCTGCCTGACGACGCCGTTATGGAACAGCGTGCGGATTTCGCTCAGCGTGATCATGGTTGGTTCTCCTGCGTGGCGGCCAGCGCGGCGCGGTGGCGCGCGTAGTACTCCAGGGCGTTCTTCACGGCCTTGACCACGGCGCGCGGCGAAATGGTGGCACCGGCGCGTGCATCGAACGCGCCGCCGTCCTTCTTCACCTTCCAGTGCCCGGGTTCGGGCGTGAGCAGCGACTTGCCGATGAACTGGTCGATCCAGGGGCTCTTGGCGCGGTCGATGTAATCGCCCAAGCCGGGCGTTTCGCGATGCGCGGTGACGCGCACGCCGGTGACCGTGCCGTCCGCATCGATGCCGATCAGCAGTGCGATGTCGCCGCTGTAGCCGTCCGGCGCCACGGCTTCCAGCACCGCGCCGGCGAACGCGCCGCCGTGCCGCGCAATCCACAGCGCCGACGGTTGCCGCGTGCCGAGCAGATCGTCCGGCGGCACGTTCTGCTGGCTGGCGAGCAGATTGTTGTCGTAGCGTGCGGGCGGCAGCACCTGGTTGATCAATGCGAGTTTTTCGGCCTGCCGGCTTTTCTCGATGACCGGCTCGGTGTTGTCGTGGGTGTAGGCCAGCAGCGCGGTACCGACGAATGCGAACACGAGCAGGATCGCGCCCGTGCGCGCCGCATTGCGGCCGGCAGCGGCGCGTTTCATGGCCGCGTACCCTTGTTTGCGCGCACCTCGCCGTAGACACGGGGTTGCGTGTACTGGTCGATCAGCGGCGCGCACACGTTCATCAGCAGGATGGCGAAGGCCACCCCGTCGGGATAGCCGCCCCAGGTGCGGATCACGATGGTGAGCGCACCGGCGCCGAAACCGAAGACCAGCTTGCCGCGCGGCGTGGTGGCGCCGGATACCGGGTCGGTGGCGATGAAAAAGGCGCCCAGCGCCACCGAAGGCGCGAAGAAATGGAACCACGGCGAGCCGAAGCGTCCGGCGTCGAAGAAATGCAGTAGGCCTGCGGTCAGCCAGATACCGAACAGGAAGGCCATGGGCACATGCCAGCCGATGATGCGGCGTGCCCACAGGATCAGCCCGCCCAGCCAGAAGGAAAACGCCAGCCATTCGAAGCCGGTGCCGCCGAAGCGGCCGAAGATGGGCTGCCGCATCACCTCGTCCACGGTGAACTGCTGCAGCAGGCCGGTGCGCAGGGTGTCGAGCGGGGTCGCCATCGTCACCGCGTCGAGCGTGGCGCGCGGCACCTCGCCGCCGAAGATCACGGACGCGCTCTGCGCCAGCGTGAGGTGCGCATGGGTGAGTTCGAGCGGGCCCGGCCAGTGGGTCATCTGGGCGGGAAACGACACGATCAGCACTGCATAGCCGACCATCGCCGGATTGAAGATGTTCTGCCCCAGCCCGCCGTAGAGATGCTTGGCGACCACGATGGCGAACAGCGTGCCGGTGACGATCAGCCACCAGGGCGCCAGCGCCGGCAGCGACAGCGCCAGCAGCCAGGCCGTGACGATGGCGGACAGGTCGAGCAGAAACGGCCGCACCGGGTAGCCGCGCGCCTTCAGCATCGCCGCTTCGGCCGCGACCGCGGTGACGGTGGCGAGCGCGAGCGTGACGAGGATGCCGGGGCCGAACAGCCATACATA
>JBGAFM010000012.1:0-37038 GCA_044227225.1 Thiobacillus sp.
ATCCAGCGCCCGGCCATGCTTTCCGGAATCAGCCCCCAGGCGTCTTCCAGCGCCACGCGCGCGCGGCGCGGGCCGGCCTCGCCCACGTAGCGCAGGCCGTGCGCGTCGAGCGCGGCGGCGAAGTCGGCAAAGCCCATGGCTGCGTTGGTGTCGGCCAGGTATTCATGGAACAGGTACGAAGGCGCAGCGGTTTTCAGATAGGCGATTTCCTTCCGCAGCAGCGGATCGCTCCACTCGGCTTCCAGGTCGTCCAGCACGCGCAGCGCCTGGCGGTGCCGCTCGGGCGCGGGCAGTTCGGCGGCGGTGCGTTCGAGCAGCGCCTCGCGCAGCGGGCGCAGGCGCTGCCAGCCGGCAGCGACGTTGAAGCTGACGTAGGCCAGGCCCTGCGGCGACAGATGCCGGCGGCACACGTCGAGCAACGCCGCCTGCACCGCCGGCGGCACCCAGGAGAACACGCCGTGCGCGACGATGTAGTCGAAGCTGCCCAGATCGGCCGGCAGCGCGGCGAGGTCGGCGTGCACGATGCGCGCGTTGGCGAGACCCAGTCGTTGTATGAAGGCCGCGCCCGCCTCCGCCTGCACGCGCGAGAGTTCCACCCCCACGCAGTCGGATTCGGGCCAGCGCCAGGCCAGCGGGATCAGGTTGCCGCCCTGCGCGCAGCCGAGTTCGAGAATGCGCGCGCGGCGCGGATCGGGCGCGTCGAAGCCGTGCAGCTTCGCCAGCGCGGCAAGAACATCCGGTTGCGTTTCCGGCAGCGGCAGGCTGTCGTAAGGGAGTTCGTCGTAACTGGCGAGGGTGTCCATCGCGCGGATTGTAGCGTGGGCGGTAAGCGGGGAACGGTAAGCGGTAAGCGGATAACCCCAACCCGCTCCCCCACTTACCACTTACCACTTACCACTCACCACTTACCGCTTACCGCTTACCGCTTACCGCTTACCGCTTACCGCTCACCGCTCACCGCTCCCCGCTCACCACCAATCAATGCCCGCGCGTCCCCGGCTTGGATGTGAACAGCGCAGCCTGCGGGCGCGGCTTCTTCGGATGTGCGGCGGGTTGCGGACCGGGCTTGGGGGCGGGCCTGGCTGCCGGTTTGGCACCGGCGGCCGGTTGGCCCGGTGCGCCACGCCCCGGCGCATTGCGGTTGCCGGGCTGGCCCTGACGCTGGCCCTGCCCTTGCCCCTGGCGCTGTCCCTGACCCTGGCGCGGCCCGTTGTTCTGGCGCGGCGCGCCACGGCCCTGCGGCGGGCGCGGCGGACGCTCGTCGGACATCAGCTCGTGTTTCGCCGGCGGAACGAAGGCGGGGTCGATTTCCACGCGCACGACGCTGCGCTTGATGAGCTTCTCGATGTCCTTCAGGTAGCCCATTTCCTCGTCATCGACCAGCGACAGCGCACAGCCGGTGGCGCCGGCGCGGCCGGTGCGGCCGATGCGGTGGACGTAGTCTTCCGGCACGTTGGGCAGCTCGAAGTTGACCACCTGCGGCAGTTGGTCGATGTCGATGCCGCGCGCGGCGATGTCGGTGGCGACCAGCACGCGCACGCTGCCGTCCTTGAAGCTCGCCAGCGCCTTGGTGCGCGCCGACTGGCTCTTGTTGCCATGGATGGCGGCGGCAGTGATGCCGTCCTTGATCAGTTTTTCGGCGAGCTTGTTGGCGCCGTGCTTGGTGCGGGTGAAGACGAGCACCTGCTGCCAGTCGTTCTTGCGCACCAGGTGCACCAGCAAATCCCGCTTGTGCGCCTGCGGCACGCGGTGCATCGACTGCTCGACGACCTCGACCGTGGTGTTGCGGCGCGCGACTTCCACGCTCTTGGGGTTGTGCAGCAGGCCGTTGGCGAGCGTGCGGATCTCGTCGGAGAAGGTCGCCGAAAACAGCAGATTCTGGCGCTGCTTCGGCAGCACCGCGAGCACCTTCCTGATGTCGCGGATGAAGCCCATGTCGAGCATGCGGTCGGCTTCGTCGAGCACCAGGATTTCGACGCCGGAGAGGTCGACCGTCTTCTGGCCCAGGTGGTCGAGCAGGCGACCGGGCGTGGCGACGAGGATGTCGACACGCGACTTCAGCGCCTTGAACTGCGGGTTGATGTTGACGCCGCCGAACATCACCATCGAGCTGAGCGACAGGTATTTGCCGTAGGTCTTCACCGATTCCTCGACCTGCGCGGCGAGTTCGCGTGTGGGCACCAGGATCAGGCAGCGCGGACGGCCCGTCTTGGCCTGCGCGGCGCGCGTGGAAAGATGATGCAGGATCGGCAGGGTGAAACCGGCGGTCTTGCCGGTGCCGGTCTGCGCGGCGGCGAGCAGGTCGCCGCCGGCCAGCACCTGCGGGATCGCCTGCGCCTGGATGGGGGTGGGCGTGGTGTAGCCGGTTTCGGCTACCGCACGCAGGATGGGTTCGGCCAGGCCGAGCGAGGAGAATGCCGGGGCGGCCGGTGTCGTTTCAATAGTCATGTGGTTTCCTGCGACGGCCCGTTGCGCATGCGGCAACACCAATCGAGGCAGACGAAGTGAAGATCGCGAGATCGTCAGGAAAGCCCGCATCGATTGGTGGAAGCGGGCGGTCCGGCCGGAATGGCCAAACGGAGAATGTTCGGGTGGTGGGCAGTACAGGGTTTGAACCTGTGACCCCCGCCGTGTGAAGGCGATGCTCTACCGCTGAGCTAACTGCCCCGAAGCGGCGCGAATTAAACCACAACCCGGCCGCCAAGGTCAATTTGGCGGTGGCCGGCCGGCCGTATCGGGGGATGGCGGGTAAAATGGCGGCTTTTTCCGCACCGCTCCGTCATGATCCGCACCCGCTTCGCCCCCTCGCCCACCGGTTACCTGCACATCGGCGGCGCGCGCACCGCCCTCTTCTCGTGGGCCTTTGCGCGGCATCACGGCGGGCAGTTCATCCTGCGCATCGAGGACACCGACGTGGCGCGCTCCACGCCCGAGGCGGTACAGGCCATCCTCGACGGCATGGCCTGGCTCGACCTCGCGCACGACGAAGGTCCGTACTACCAGATGCAGCGCATGGACCGCTACAGGGCGGTGATCGCGGACATGCTGGACAAGGGCCTGGCCTATCGCTGCTACTGCAGCCCGGAAGAGCTCGACGCGATGCGCGAAGCCCAGCGCGCCGCCGGCGAAAAGCCGCGCTACGACGGCCGCTGGCGTCCCGAAGACGGCAAGACCCTGCCCACGCCGCCGGCCGGCGCCGCGCCGGTGATCCGCTTCCGCAACCCCACCACGGGCAGCGTGGCCTGGAAGGACCTGGTCAAGGGCACCATCGAATTTTCCAACGCCGAACTCGACGACCTCATCATCGCCCGCGCCGACGGCACGCCCACCTACAACTTCTGCGTGGTGGTGGACGACTGGGACATGCAGATCACGCATGTGATTCGCGGCGACGACCACGTCAACAACACCCCGCGCCAGATCAACATCCTCAAGGCGCTGGGCGCCGAAGTGCCGCAGTACGCCCACCTGTCGATGATCCTCGGCGACGACGGCACCAAGCTCTCCAAGCGCCATGGTGCGGTGTCGGTGATGCAGTATTCCGACGATGGCTACCTGCCCGAGGCGGTGATCAACTACCTCGCGCGCCTCGGCTGGTCGCACGGCGACGCCGAGATTTTCAGCCGCGAGCAATTCGTGCAGTGGTTCGATCTCGACCACATCACGCCCTCCGCCGCGCAATTCAACACCGAGAAGCTGCGCTGGCTCAACCAGCAGTACATCAAGGCCGCCGACGACGCGCGGCTGGCGCATCTGATGCGCCCCTTCCTGCTACGCAACGGCGCCAATCCCGACGCCGGCCCCGCGCCCGCCGCCGTCGTCGCGCTGGTGAAGGAGCGCGCCGCCACCATCGAGGAACTGGCCGACGCCGCCACCCTCTTCTACCGTACCCTCCACCCCACGCCCGAACTGCTGGCCCAGCACGTCACCCCCGACGTGCTGCCGGCGCTGGCCGAACTCACCGCCAGACTCGAATCCATCGCCTGGGAGCGCGCCGCCATTGCCGCCGCCTTCAAGGAAACCCTGGCTGCCCACAGTTTGAAGATGCCCAAACTCGCCATGCCCGTGCGCGTGCTCGTCACCGGCGAAACGCAAACCCCCGCCATCGACGCCACCCCCACAAGCCGCAGGGTTTTGGCTATAATGCGCCCTGTTTTTCGCCGGCGTAGCTCAGTTGGTAGAGCAGCGCATTCGTAATGCGAAGGTCGTCAGTTCGATTCCGATCGCCGGCACCAGATGTAAAAAAACGCCGCTCGTTTGAGCGGCGTTTTTGTTTGCCCCAGCCGATATCCGTCACTGCGACTCGAATTCGGTGAACGCGCGGCTCATGTTGGCCCGGTGCAGTTCGTCGTAGTTGTACAGATGCCTGAACTGCGGCATGTCCTGATAGCGGTCGAGCGTGGCCGTCAGTGGCTCCATCTCCCTGGCGGCTGCGCCCACTTTCCCGGCCAGGAAGTCGTAGTAATCGCCAGTCTCGCGCTGGGCCTGCGCCAGATCGCACACTCGGCCATGGCCCGGGACGATATGGGCCGGTTTCAGCTGCACCAGCGCCTGGAAGGCGCGCTGGCCGTTCTTCACGCTCGACCACGGCAGCACGCCGAGAATGCGGTCGACGTAGACCAGGTCGCCACTGAACAACACACCGCGTTTCGGCAGCCAGATCCAGGCGTCGCCCGGGAAATGGGCATTGGTGTAGGCCAGCATGAGGGTTTCGCCGCCCAGTTCCAGGGTGGCCGAATCGCCGGCGATGGCCTTGGGCGCAGGCAGCGCCTGGGTGCCCTGCATGCGCTCGCCAAGAAAGCGCTTCATGCCTTCCATGTGCTGCGCCGCGTATTCGGCCTGGGTGGCGGCGGTGCGTGCGAGCGCGATCACTTCGGCGCCCTTGCCGGCGAAATAGTCGTTGCCGAGCCAGCGATGATCCTGGCTGCCGGTGTTGACGACCCAGCGCACCGGCTTGTCGGTGACCTTGCCGATGGCCGCGGCGATTTTTTCGGCACCCTGACGGCTGGCGCCGGAATCGATCAGGATCACGCCGGCCGGGGTGACGATGAACCCGAAGTTGGCGTTGAGGCCGTCGTTGTCTGCGCTGCGCTGGCTCAGCGGGCCGACCAGCGCATAGACGTCGTCGCTCACCCGCTCTGCCCTGGGCAGATACTCCGCGCGGGCTGTCAACGCAAAGAAGGCGAGCACGGTCGCGGCCAGAATCCATATTTGTCGTTGCAGCATGCGCTTTCCTTTATTGGGTTACCCGACCGGTTTCGTACCAGTCCCTGCTCTGATTCACCAGTTTCACCACCAGCAGCATCACCGGTACTTCGATCAACACGCCGACCACGGTGGCGAGCGCCGCCCCGGACTCGAAACCGAATAGCGCGATCGCGGCCGCGACGGCAAGCTCGAAGAAGTTGGACGCCCCGATCAGGGCCGACGGGCAGGCCACGCTGTGTTTTTCGCCGACCTTGCGGTTCAGCCAGTAGGCCAGTGCCGAATTGAAAAAGACCTGGATCAGGATGGGCACGGCGAGCAGCGCGATGACCAGCGGCTGGGCAATGATCGCTTCGCCCTGGAACGCGAACAGCAGCACCAGCGTGACGAGCAGCGCGAGGATGGAGGCGTGGCCCAGCCGCGCCAGGGCGGCGTCTAGCGCGGCCTGTCCGCGCCTGAGCAGCCGTTTGCGCCACAGCTGCGCGAGGATCACCGGCACCACGATGTAGAGCACGACCGAGGTGAACAGCGTGTCCCACGGCACGACGATGGCCGACAGCCCGAGCAGCAGGCCGACGATGGGCGCGAAAGCGAAGATCATGATGGTGTCGTTCAACGCCACCTGCGACAGCGTGAAATACGGGTCGCCACCGGTCAGCCGGCTCCAGACGAAGACCATGGCCGTGCACGGCGCCGCCGCCAGCAGGATCAGGCCGGCGACGTAGCTGTCGAGCTGCTCGGCCGGCAGATACGGCGCGAACACGTGTCGGATGAACAGCCACGCCAGCAGCGCCATCGAGAACGGCTTCACCGCCCAGTTGACGAACAGCGTGACGCCGATGCCGCGCCAGTGCGCCTTCACCTGATGCAGCGCGCCGAAGTCGATCTTCATCAGCATCGGGATGATCATGATCCAGATCAGCAGGCCGACCGGCAGATTGACCTGTGCGACTTCCATGCGGCCCAGCGCCTGGAACGGCCCGGGGAACACCTGCCCGAGCAGTACCCCGGCGATGATGCAGAGCCCCACCCACAGCGTGAGCCAGCGTTCGAACCCGCTCATCGGCGCACCCGCGGCGCGCTTGGCCGTCACTTCGCACTGCGCGCTCATCGCGCCCCCCGTCTGGATGCCGGCATTTTCATGATGTCTTCCCGATCTCGCGCACGGCCTGCTCGAGCTTCATGCCGTCGAGCGTGGCGAACGGCAGGCTGACGAACAGGGAGATACGACGCTGCATCTGGTTCATGGCGTCGAGGAAGGCACGGCGTTTCTCATCGCCGCTGCCTTCGACGGCGGCGGGATCGGGAACGCCCCAGTGCGCGGTCATCGGCTGGCCGGGCCACACCGGGCAGACTTCGCCGGCCGCGTTGTCGCACACCGTGATGACGAAGTCGAGCCGGGGCGACTCGGGCTGGGCGAATTCATCCCACGGCTTGCTGCGCAGTTCTGCCGTCGGGTAATGGTTCTTCGCCAGCAGTTCCAGCGCGAAGCGGTTGACCTGCCCCGCGGGGTGGCTGCCGGCGCTGTAGGCCTGGAAGCGCCCCTTGCCCAACTGGTTGAGCAGGGATTCGGCGAGGATCGAACGCGCCGAGTTGCCGGTGCAGAGGAACAGCACGTTGTAGGTCGTTTGGTCCATGGTCTCTATGTTGCAATCTCGGATCAGGCCGCCGCCTGGAGGCCGAATTTCTCGCGAACGGCGCCGACCAGCCGGTTGCGGATGTCGTCGCGCACGGCGAGGAAGCTTTCCAGCGGCTCGCCGTGCGGGTCGTGGAACGGCAGGTGGATGGCCGGGATCGGCTTGGGGAAGATGGGGCAGGCTTCCTTCGCGTTGTCGCACACGGTCACCACCAGATCAATCGACTCGTTCATCACGGCGTCGATGTCCTTGGGGTGCAGACCGTCGGTGTCGAGGCCGGCGAGCTTCAGTGCCGCGATCGCGCCGTCGGCGACCTTGGGCTGCGGCCGGGTGCCGGCGGACAGCGCGCGCACCTGGCCGGCGAGGTCATGGTTCAGCAGCACCTCGGCCATCTGCGAGCGGCAGGAGTTGCCGGTGCAGAGCACCAGCACGGTGTAGGGTTGGTTCACAACGTGGCTTCCTTCTGGTTTGAATGGGATTCAGCAGCAGCCGGACGGAGCCTTGCCCTTGACCGGAATGCAGCCGGCAACCTTGACGACAGCGGGTTCCGGTACGCAGCAGCCGCCCGCCCGCGCCGCGCCTTCTTCCGCGGCGCCGAACACGGGAATGCTGTCGAGCGTGTGGTAGGTCTCCCACGCGATGCCGGTGGGGTCGGTGGCCCAGTACTTGTCGGACTTGGCGTAGCAGCAGGCGGTGCCCATTTCCTCGACCACGTCGGCTTCGAGCTTCTGCAGGCGCTGATTCATTTCGGCGAGTTCCTCGGCGCTTTCCACCTGCACGCCCAGGTGATTCAGGCCGGGCGTGGCGCCGCGCGCCGAGATGGCGAAGTTCACGCGCGGATCGTCGAGCATCCATTTCGCGTAATCGGGCTTCAGCACGGTGGGTTCGCTGGCGAACATCGTGGAATAGAACCGGATGCTGGCGGCGAGATCGTCGACAGCGACGTGGACATGCAGGCGTTTCATGCGGGCTCCTTTCGGGATGCGGGTTTCTGGGTCGCGGGTTTGACCGCGCACGGGGATGCAGGCGTGCAGGGATTGCCGCCGCAGCAGTTGTCGGTGAGGTAATCGAGCAGGCCGTTCATGGTTGCGTAGCGAGCGGTGTAGATGACGAAGCGCCCTTCCTGGCGCGAGTCGGCGAGACCGGCGTGGCTGAGTTCCTTGAGGTGGAAGGACAGCGAGGACGGCGCGATGCCGGCCAGTTCGGCGATGCGCCCTGCCGGCAGGCCGGACGGCCCCGCCTGGACGAGGATGCGGAACACGGCCAGGCGGGAAGCCTGGGCCAGGGCGGCAAGGGCGGTGACGGCGTCTTTTGTTTCCATGTTTTTATGATATTTGAAATATCAAAGCAAAAGCAAGCCCCAGGGGAAAACTCTTCGCCTACCATGACGAAAAACGACCGAGAAATACCCCAGGAGGGAACATGTCCGCCACGCCCGCATGGCCGCGCAAGACGCGCGAGCTGCACAGCCACCATTTCGATTCGACCATCTGGAACGCGCTCGTCTTCCGCGACGACGACATCGTGATCGCCAGCTATGCCAAGTCCGGCACCACCTGGCTGCAGCAGATCGTGGCGCAGATGCTCTTCGGCGGCGATCCGGCGCTGGCGGTGGCATCGATCTCGCCCTGGCTCGACCTGCGCGTGCCGCCCAGGGCGGTGAAGCTCGCCGCGCTCGAAGCGCAGGCGCACCGGCGCCTGATGAAGACGCACCTGCCGCTGGACGCGCTGCGCTTTTCGCCGCGTGCGAAATATCTCTACATCGCGCGCGACGGCCGCGACGTGCTGTGGAGCCTGTACAACCACCACGCCAACGCCAACGCCGCCTGGTATGCGGCCCTGAACGACACCCCGGGGCGGGTGGGCCCGCCGATCGAACCGCCGCCCGGCGACATCCGCCAGTACTGGCGCGACTGGCTGGACGGCGACGGCCACCCCTTCTGGCCGTTCTGGGAAAACGTACGCGGCTGGTGGACGACCCGCACGCTGCCCAACGTGCTGCTACTGCACTATGCCGATCTCAAGCGCGACATGCCGGGCGAGATGCGGCGCATCGCCGCCTTTCTCGACATCCCGCTCGACGAGGCGCGCTGGCCGGCCATCGTCGAATACTGCAGCTTCGACTGGATGAAGCGGAACGCGGCGCAGAGCGTGCCGCTCGGCGGCGCGTTCTGGGACGGCGGCGCCGATACCTTCATCCACAAGGGCACCAACGGCCGCTGGGCGGATACCCTCACGGCGGACGAATGCGCCGAATACGAGGCGCGCGCCCAGGCCGAACTGGGCGCGGACTGCGCGCGCTGGCTGGCGTCGGGCAGCGCCTGAGCCTGGCGTCCCGTTTCAGGACGCCAGGCCCAGCACCCAGGCAAAGATCAGGCAGAGCGCCGCAACGATCAGCAGATCGCGCATGCGCTCACGGATTCGGCGTGACGGTGGTGCTGTGCGTGCCGGTGTTGCCGTTGAATCCGGTGCCCGTGACCGTACGGGTGACGCTGCCGTCGCCGTGGTTCACCTCGATGCTGCGGCTCGCGGTCTCGCCTTCGCTGTTGGTCGCGCTGTTCGTCCGGGTATAGCCCGTGTCGGTGCGCGTCAGGCTGCCCGCGGTGGTGCCGGTCCTGCCGCTGCCGGTGGTGTAGCTGCCCGAACTGGCATGGCCATCGGCCGTCGGCGTCACGGTCTTGTCGGTGGTGAGGCTCTTGCCGGTGGTTTCGTTGATCCGGGTGGTTTCCACCGAGCGGCTGCCATCGTCATTCCTGGTAATGCTGCGATCCATGCTCACGTCCTGGCCGCGGAAGTTGCTGCCCTCGCCGTGGACGACGGCGCCGATGTCGGTCTTCTGGCCGGACTTGCTCCAGGTGGCGGTGTTGCCATTGCCGTTCGTGACGCTGCGGCCCGAAGACCAGGTGCCGTTTTCGCGGTCGACGCTGCGGTCGAGCGAGGACGAGCCGCTGCGGCCGTTGGCGTTCTGCCAGCTGGTGTCGCGCGACAGGCTGCCGGGTTCGCGCACGGTGTCGCGCTGCCAGGTGCCGCTGCCGCCGTGGCTGTTCTGCCAGGTGCCGCTGCGCATGCGTTCACGCGCAGCGGCGTCGCCGGCGTGCAGTGAGGAAGCGAGGACGAGCGCGCCGGCGAGGGCGGCCACTACGGGTTTCAGGGTCGACATGGTATTTCCTTTATCTGGGCAGGCCCGGCATGCCGGGCCGATTGAAGGTGTCGCGTCGCATGGCCTGCAGGCGGCGCAGGGCGTCGGCCAGCTCCTGTTCGCTGACCTGTCCGTCGTGATTGGTATCGATGCGATCGAAGTGTCGCGCCAGGAAGGGGCGCAGGCGCGCCATTTCGTCGCGGTTCAGCAAGCCGTCGCCGTTGAGGTCGGCTTCGGCGAAGCGGGCGCGGGCGCGCTCGCGGATCGCCTGGCGCCGTGCCTCGAAGTCGTCGTCGCGCCAGCGGGCGCCGGCATCGACGTCGCGACGCAACTGCCCCCAGTCGGGTGCATCGTCGCTGCCGGCCTCGGCATGGGCAAGGCCCGTGCCCCATCCGGCCAGGACGATCAGCAGGCTGAACAACACGGTGCGCATCGGTTCCTCATCGCTGGGTTCAACGGCGATCCGGCGTGCCGGCGGAACCGGGCAGCGGATTGCGGTCGCAGGCCGAATCGGGGGGGCAGGATGCCGTCGCCGGAGCCCGTGTGACGAAAAATGCAGTGTGCCTCATGTTTGTCTCCCAAAGTGTGAATGTGCGTGGACGCCTCGTCCACGCTGGCATTCTCGGCACCCCGTGTAAACCGCGCTTGTCCGTCCAGGGGAATAGTGTAAGGATTTGTGTCCGATGCGGTATCGGAAACATTCCGAAACACACGCCGCCCGATCCGGTTTTAAGCTCGCGCCATGACCACTGCCCAGACCAAAGTCCTGCTGCTCGACGACGACCTGCGCCTGCGGGATCTGCTGGAACGCTACCTGGCCGAACAGGGCATGACGGTGCGCGCCGTGGCTGACGCCCGCACGCTCGACGCCGCGCTCGAACGCGACCGCTACGACGTGCTGGTGCTCGACTGGATGCTGCCGGGCGAGGACGGACTTTCCATCTGCCGCCGCCTGCAGACCACGCACCCCGAACTGCCCATCGTGATGCTCACCGCCAAGTCCGACGAGATCGACCGCATCGTCGGCCTCGAGATGGGTGCCGACGATTACCTGTCCAAGCCCTTCAATCCGCGCGAGCTGGTGGCGCGCATCAAGGCCGTGCTGCGCCGCCGCGTGGCGCCGCCCCCCGGCGCGCCGGCCGTCGACGACCAGGCCATCGCCTTCGGCGCCTGCACGCTCAGGCTCGGCGCGCGCGAGCTGTTCCGCGACGGCGAGAAACAGCCGCTGACCGGCGGGGAATTCGCCGTGCTGAAGGTGCTGGTGGAACACCCGCGGCACCCGCTGTCGCGCGAACGCCTGATGGCGCTGGCGCGCGGCCGCGACCACGAGGCCTACGACCGCAGCATCGATGTGCAGATCTCGCGCCTGCGCAAGCTGATCGAGACCGACCCCGCCGCCCCGCATCACATCCAGACCGTGCGCGGCTTCGGCTACGTGTTCATTCCGGATTGATGCTGCGCGCGCCGAATTCCCTGCTGGCGCGCACCGTCGTCCTGATCGGCAGCCTGCTGGTCGTCAGCCTCGCGGCCTGGCTCACGCTGTTCACGCTGGCCGAGCAGGAACCGCGCGCGCGCCAGATCGCCACCCGCGCCGCCGCCGTCGTCAAGCTCACGCGCGCAGCATTGCTGGCCGCACAGCCCGAACGCCGTCTGGCGCTGCTGCAGGAACTGTCGCAGCGCGAGGGCATCCGCGTCGTGCCGATGGAACCGGAGGAGCTCACCCTGCCGCCGCCCGAGCACGGCATGCAGTGGCGCATCTGGAAGGCACTGCAGGCGCAGCTGGGCGAGGACACGCTGCTGATCGCCGATCCGCACGACGACGAGGCCCTGTGGATCAGCTTTCCGCTCGGCCCCGACGAATACTGGCTGGTGCTGCCGCGCGCGGCGCACCGCGACAGCCTGCCCTGGCAATGGATAGGCTGGGGCGCGCTGACCCTGTTGTTGGCCTTCGCCGGCGGCTGGGCGGTGGTGAAACGCATCAACCGCCCGCTGCGCGAGGCGGCCGCAGTCGCCGGTCGCGTCGGCCGCGGCGATTTCTCGGCCCGCCTGGATGAGGCGGGGCCGGACGAACTGGCCGCGCTGGCGCGCGCCTTCAACCGCATGGGCGCCGACCTCGGCGCGCAGGAAGCCGACCGTGCGCTGCTGCTCGCCGGCCTCTCGCACGATCTGCGCACCCCGCTCGCCCGCCTGCGCCTGGCGGTCGAAATGCAGGTCGACGACGCCGGCGAACGCGACGCGATGATCCGCGACATGGACGACATGGAAGCGCTGACCCGCCAGTTCGCCGCCTTCGCGCACAGCGGCGTGGAAACCGCAGCACCCGTCGACCTCGACGCGCTGTGCCGCGCGCTCGTCGCGGGCTTCACGGCACGCGACCTGCCGGTAACGCTGCGCGGCACGCTGGGTACGGGGACGGTGCCGGCGCAGGGCCTGCGGCGCAGTCTTGCCAACCTGCTGGAAAACGCCCATCGCCACGGTGCGCCGCCGGTGGCGCTGGAGCTCGAGCGCACGGCAGACGCGCTCCGCTTCTGCGTGGTCGACGCGGGCGCGGGGCTGGATGACGCCGAACTCGAAACCGCCAAGCGCCCCTTCTGGCGCGGCAATGTGGCGCGCACCGGCGCCCAGGGGACCGGGCTCGGGCTCGCCATCGTCGAGCGCTTCGCCCGCCAGGCTGGCGGCCGCCTCGACCTCAGTAACCGCAATCCGGGTTTGGCCGCGTGCCTGAGTCTGCCGCCGGCAGCCCCAGCATGTCCCGCGCCACCGCCTCCGCAACCTTGATGCCGTCGACGCCGGCGGAGAGGATGCCGCCCGCGTAGCCCGCGCCCTCGCCCGCCGGATACAGGCCTTGCACGTTGAGGCTCTGGAAGTCGTCGCCGCGCGTGATGCGCACCGGCGACGAGGTCCGCGTCTCGACGCCGGTGAGCACGGCGTCGTCCATGGCGAATCCCTGGATCTGCCGGTCGAACGCGGGCAGGGCTTCACGGATCGCCTCGATGGCGTAGGCGGGCAGCGCGGTCGCCAGATCGGTAAGCTGCACGCCGGGCTTGTACGAAGGTTCGACGCTGCCGATCTGGGTGGACGCCCGCCCGGCGAGGAAGTCGCCGACGCGTTGCGCGGGGGCGTCGTAGTTGCCGCCGCCGAGCTCGAAGGCGCGCGATTCGAGCGCCCGCTGCAGTGCGATGCCGCCGAGCACGCCCCCCGGAAAGTCGGCCGGCGTGATGCCGACGACGATGCCGGCATTGGCGTTGCGCTCGTTGCGCGAATACTGGCTCATGCCGTTGGTGGCAACGCGCCCGGTTTCCGACGTGGCCGCGACCACGGTGCCGCCGGGACACATGCAGAAGCTGTAGACGGCGCGGCCGTTCTTCGCATGGTGCACCAGCTTGTAGTCGGCGGCGCCGAGCAGCGGATTGCCGGCGTTCGGCCCCAGCCGCGCGCGGTCGATGAGCGACTGCGGATGCTCGATGCGGAAGCCGATGGAGAAGGGCTTGGCTTCCATGAACACGCCGCGCGCGTGCAGCATTTCGAAGGTGTCGCGCGCGCTGTGGCCGAGCGCGAGCACGACATGCCGGCTGGCCAGGGTTTCGCCGCCGGCGAGCTGCACGCCGGCAATGCGTCTGCTGTCCCCCGGGCCGTCTTCGACCAGCACGTCGGTCACGCGTTGCCGGAAGCGGATCTCGCCGCCCAGCGATTCGATCTCGTGGCGCATCGCCTCGACCATGCCGACGAGGCGGAAGGTGCCGATGTGCGGCTTGGAGACGTAGAGGATTTCCTCCGGCGCGCCGGCCTTGACGAACTCGGTGAGCACCTTGCGGCCGAGATGGCGCGGATCCTTGATCTGGCTGTGCAGCTTGCCGTCGGAAAACGTGCCCGCCCCGCCCTCGCCGAACTGCACGTTGGATTCGGGATCGAGCACGTGTTTGCGCCACAGCCCCCAGGTGTCCTGCGTGCGCTCGCGCACCGCCTTGCCGCGTTCGAGCACGATGGGCTTGAAGCCCATCTGCGCCAGCACCAGCGCCGCGAAGATGCCGCAGGGACCGAAGCCGACGACGAGCGGACGTTCGTCGAGCGTGTCCGGCGCCCGGCCGACGAAGCGGTAGTCCATGTCCGGTGTGGGCGCGAGGTGCGGGTCGTTGCGGAATTTCTTCAGCAGCGCGGCCTCGTCGCCGACCGTCACGTCGACCGTGTAGACCAGCAGCAGCGCGTGCTTCTTGCGCGCGTCGTAGGCGCGCTTGTGGATGCGCACGCCGAGGAGCGCCGCATCGGCCAGCTTGAGGCGGGCGAGGATGGCGGCGCGCAGGGCGTCCGGCGGATGGTCGAGCGGCAGTTTGAGTTCGGTCAGTCGCAGCATGTCGGATCTTCAGGTTGAAGCCATCAGGGTGCGCAGCGCGCCCTGTCCCGCCGCGCGTCCGCTGGCGAAACACGCGGTCAGGAGGTAGCCGCCGGTGGGCGCTTCCCAGTCGAGCATTTCGCCAGCACAGAACACGCCGGGCAACGCGCGCAGCATCAGGTTCGCATCGAGCGCCGTGAAGCGCACGCCGCCGGCGCTGCTGATCGCTTCCTCGACGGGGCGCGGCGCGACCACGGTCAGCGGCAGCGATTTTATCGCCTGCGCAAGCCGCGCCGGATCGTTCAGTGCCTCTTTCGGCAAGCATTCGTGCAGCAGCGCCACCTTTGCACCCCTGAGTCCGGCTCGGCTTTGCAGGTGGCTGGCGAGCGAACGCGATCCGCGCGGGTGGGCGACTTCGCTCCGCACCCGTTCGGGCGACTTGTCGGGCAACAGGTCGAGCTGCAGCGTCACCGGGCCCTGCGCCAGGATCGTATCGCGCAAGGGCGCCGACAGTGCGTAGACCAGGCTGCCTTCGATACCCGTATCGGACAGCATCAGCTCGCCCTGGCGTTCATGCAGCCGGCCCGCGTCATCGGTAAACCGCAAGGCCACGCTCTTCAGCGGCTGTCCGGCGAAGCGCGACCGCAGGTGTGCGCTCCAGCCGCCCGCCACGTCGAAGCCACAGTTCGCGGGCACGAGCGGCGCGACGTCCACGCCGCTCGCCGCCAGCAGCGGCACCCAGGCGCCGGTCGAGCCCAGCTTCGGCCAGCTGGCGCCGCCGAGCGCGAGCACGACGGCACCGGCCTGTACGCGCATTTCGCCTGCCGGGCTCGCAAAACGCAGCGCGCCGTCGTCGGTCCAGCCCAGCCAGCGATGCCGCACATGGAGCCGCACGCCGGATGCGCGCAGGCGATGCAGCCACGCGCGCAACAACGGCGCCGCTTTCATGTCCGCGGGGAAAACGCGGCCCGACGAGCCGACGAAAGTGTCGATGCCGAGGCCATGGATCCAGGCGCGCAGGGCATCGGGCGGAAAGGCGTCCAGCCACGCCCGGAGTTCCGTCGCGCGCCCGTCGTAGCGCGTAACGAAGCTCGCATAGGGTTCGGCGTGCGTGATGTTCATGCCGCCCACGCCGGCCAGCAGGAATTTGCGGCCGACCGAGGGCATGGCGTCGTAGACGTCGACCTGCGCCCCTCCCTGCGCCAGCACTTCGGCGGCCATGAGCCCCGCCGGGCCGGCGCCGACGATGGCTACGGATGGTGCGCGGTTTGCGCCCATCAGCAGCCCGCTCCGTCAGGTTCGCTCAGGACAGCTTTCCGCGCGTCGCGGGCACGTCCTTTCGCCGGGTCGATCCCCGCTGCGCGGGGGCCCTCGCCCAACGGCCCCATCACGCAGCCCGCTCCGCAAGGTTCGCTCAGGACAGCTTTCCGCGCGTCGCAGGCACGTCCTTTCGCCGGGTCGATCCCCGCTGCGCGGGGGCCCTCGCCCAACGGCCCCATCACGCAGCCCGCTCCGCCAGGTTCGCTCAGGACAGCTTTCCGCGCGTCGCGGGCACGTTCTTTCGCCGGGTCGATCCCCGCTGCGCGGGGGCCCTCGCCCAACGGCTCAAGAACGTTACTCCCACTCAATAGTCGCCGGCGGCTTGCCCGACACGTCATAGACGACGCGGTTGAGGCCACGCACTTCGTTGATGATGCGGTTGGAGACCTTGCCGAGCAGGGTGTAGGGCAATTCGGCCCAGTGGGCGGTCATGAAATCGCTGGTGACGACGGCGCGCAGGGCGACGACGTAGTCGTAGGTGCGGCCGTCGCCCATGACGCCGACGCTCTTCACCGGCAGGAACACGGCGAAGGCCTGGCTTGTCTTGTCGTACCAGCCGGCGGCACGCAGTTCATCGATGAAGATGGCGTCCGCGCGACGCAGCAGGTCGGCGTATTCGCGCTTCACTTCGCCGAGGACGCGCACGCCGAGGCCGGGGCCCGGGAAGGGATGGCGGTAGACCATCTCGTGCGGCAGGCCCAGCGCGATGCCAAACTCGCGCACCTCGTCCTTGAACAGTTCGCGCAGCGGTTCCAGCAGCTTGAGGTGCAGCGTGTCGGGCAGCCCGCCGACATTGTGGTGGCTCTTGATGGTGTGCGCCTTCTTGGTCTTGGCGCTGGCCGACTCGATGACGTCGGGATAGATGGTGCCCTGCGCCAGCCACTTGGCCCTGGGCAGTTTCTCGGCTTCTTCCTGGAACACATGGACGAATTCACGGCCGATGATCTTGCGCTTCTGCTCGGGATCGGTGACGCCGGCGAGTTCGCGCATGAAGCGCTCAGTGGCATCGACGTGGATGACCTTGACGCCGAGGTTCTTCGCGAAGGTCGCCATGACCTGCTCGCCTTCGTTCAGGCGCAGCAGGCCATTGTCGACGAACACGCAGGTGAGCTGGTCGCCGATCGCGCGATGCAGCAGCGCCGCGACCACCGAGGAATCGACGCCGCCCGACAGGCCGAGGATGACTTCGTCGCCACCGACTTCGGAACGCACCTTGCCGATCGCTTCCTCGACGTAATCCGGCATGTTCCAGTCGTTGCCGCAGCCGCAGATGTCGTGCACGAAGCGCGCGATCAATGCCTTGCCCTGCAGCGTATGCGTGACCTCGGGATGGAACTGGACGCCGTAGAACCGGCGCGCCTCGTCGGCCATGCCGGCGAGCGGCGTGGCCGCGTTCGACGCCATCACCTTGAAGCCGTCCGGCAGCACCGTGACCTTGTCGCCGTGGCTCATCCACACGTCGAGCAGGCCATGGCCGTCATCATTGGTGCGATCCTGGATGTCGCGCAACAATGCGGTGTGGCCTTGCGCGCGGATTTCGGCGTAGCCGAACTCGCGCTTGGCGGCGCTTTCCACCTGGCCGCCCAGCTGCGCCGCCATGGTCTGCATGCCGTAGCAGATGCCCAGCACCGGCACGCCCAGCTCGAACACCACCTGCGGCGCGCGCGGCGTCTCGTCCTCGTACACCGAATTCGGGCCGCCGGAGAGAATGATCCCGGCCGGCGCGAAATCGCGCACGAATTGTTCGGTCACGTCGTTGGGATGCAGTTCGCAGTAGACGCCGGCCTCGCGCACGCGGCGCGCGATGAGCTGGGTGGTCTGGGAGCCGAAATCGAGGATGAGGATTTTCTGGTGCATGGTGTCAGGGGTCAGGATTCAGGGATCAGGATTCAGGGGTGCAGGCCATGGGATTCATAAAGAAAAAGCCGCGCATTGCGCGACTTCCCCTGACCCCTGAGTCCTGCCCCCTGACCACTATTCAACGCGATAATTCGGCGCTTCCTTGGTGATCTGCACGTCGTGCACGTGCGACTCGCGGATGCCGGCGCCGGTGATCTCGACGAACTCGGCTTTCGCATGCATCTCGGTGATCGACGCCACGCCGAGGTAGCCCATCGACGAACGCAGGCCGCCCATCATCTGGTGGATCACGCCGAGCACGCTGCCCTTGTAGGGCACGCGGCCTTCGATGCCTTCGGGCACCAGTTTCTCCGCGCTCTTCTCGTTGTCCTGGAAATAGCGGTCGCTCGACCCCTGCTGCATCGCACCCAGCGAGCCCATGCCGCGGTAGGACTTGTAGGAACGGCCCTGGAACAGTTCGACCTCGCCCGGCGCTTCCTCGGTGCCGGCGAGCAGGCCGCCGAGCATCACGCAGTTGGCGCCGGCCGCAAGGGCCTTGGCGATGTCGCCGGAATAGCGGATGCCGCCGTCGGCGATCACGCCCACGCCGCTGCCGGCCAGGGCATCGGCCACGTTGGCCACTGCGGAAATCTGCGGCACGCCGACGCCGGCGACCATGCGGGTGGTGCAGATCGAACCGGGGCCGATGCCGACCTTGACCGCGTCGGCGCCATGGTCGACCAGCGCCCTGGCTGCGCTGGCCGTGGCGATGTTGCCGCCGATGACCTGCACGTCGGGGAAGGTCTGCTTGACCCACTTGACGCGGTCCAGCACGCCCTTGGAATGGCCGTGCGCGGTGTCGACGACGACCACGTCAACGCCTGCGGCGACCAGGGCCGCCACGCGTTCCTCGGTGCCTTCGCCGGTGCCGACTGCAGCGCCGACGCGCAGGCGGCCCATCGCGTCCTTGCACGCGTTGGGATGCTCGCTGGATTTCTGGATGTCCTTGACGGTGATGAGACCGCGCAGTTCGAAGGCATCGTTCACCACCAGCACGCGTTCGAGCCGGTGTTTATGCAGCAGCGCCATCGCCTCGTCGCGGTTGGCGCCTTCCTTCACCGTCACCAGCCGCTCCTTCGGCGTCATGATGTTGGCGATGGGTTGGTCGAGCTGGGTTTCGAAGCGCAGGTCGCGGTTGGTGACGATGCCGACCACCTTGCTGCCCTCGATCACCGGCAGGCCGGAGATGCGTTTGGCGCGCGTGATCTCCAGCACCTGGCGCACCGTCATCTGCGGCGTGATGGTGATGGGATCCTTGACCACGCCGGACTCGAAACGCTTGACCGCGGCGACCTGGGCGGCCTGCATCTCGGCGTTCATGTTCTTGTGGATGATGCCGATGCCGCCTTCCTGCGCCAGCGCGATGGCCAGGCGGGCCTCGGTCACCGTATCCATGGCGGCCGACAGCAGGGGCAGGTTCAGGGTGATGGAGCGCGTCAACTGCGTGGACAGGCTGACTTCGCGGGGGAGAATGGCGGAATGGGCGGGAACGAGCAGGACGTCGTCGAACGTCAGCGCTTTTTGCAGAACACGCATGGGCTTTCCTTAACGCAAAGCCGGATTATACGCGGCCGCCCCACCCCTTACAAACCGGCCGCGGGGGCCCGCCGCCGCTTGGTCGTAATCTACCAAGGCAAATTTTTACGCGGGCGGTTGACTCATCCCGTCGATGCGGCTAACTTTGCGGAAGCATTGCAGTTGCCGGGGCACGGTTAGACGTACCCGATCTAGTGAACGCCATAATTCGAGGAGATAACACAATGTCCAAAGTTCTGCTTGCCCTGACCTCCGCCGCCCTGCTGGGTCTGTCCGGTTGTGCCGGCATGAATGCCAATACGGCGAGCAGCCAGCCGGCCGAAGCCGCCAAGCCCACGATCAGTGCCGAAGCGCAGGCTGCCCTGGACAAGGCTAAGGCGGATGTCAAAGACGCCAAGTCCAAGAACGCCCTGTGGACGACGGCAGAGAACGCGCTGAAGGCTGCCGAAACCGCCGCCGAAAAGGGTGACAGCGCCGCCGTGATGAAACAGGCCAAGCTGGCCAGCGACCATGTCGCCAAGGGCCTCGTCCAGCTCAACTATCCGATGCTGAAAGTCGGTGACTAAACCCACCAGCCCTTCACGCAAAAAAGCCTTCCGGTTTCACGCCGGAAGGCTTTTGTTTTTGGGCGCCGCGATGCTGGCCCTGCCTGTCCAGGCCGATCTCTACAAATGGACGGATGGCCAGGGCAAGGTGCATTACACCGACCAGCCCCCCACTGCCGAAGCACAAACACTGAAGGGCGTCTCGTCCGGGCAGGCCGCCACCACCAGCGAGGCGACGCAGGCGCTCAACGCCAGGGACCAGGAATACCAGAAGCGCCGCAAGGACGCCGAGGATGCGCGTGCCAAGGCCGACAAGGAAGCCGAGCAGGCACGCGTCAAACGGGAAAACTGCGACAAGGCGCGCAACAATCTCGCCACCCTGCAGAACAAGCCGCGCGTCTACACCACCGATGCCGCCGGCCAGCGGACCTACTTGGACGACAGCGCACGCGCCAGCGCGATCGCCAGCAGCCAGAAGGTCGTCGCGGAAAACTGCAAGTAGACGTCTCAGCCCGCGTCCGTCGTATCGGCGGCCGCCTTTTCGACGGCGTCCCCGCCGCCTTTCCGGGTGACCTTGCCTTCCTCGGCCCGCTTGCGGCGCACTTCCTTGGGATCGGCAATCAGGGGGCGGTAGATTTCCACCCGATCCCGGTCGCGTACCTTCTCATCGAGCTTCACCAGCTTGCTGAAGATCCCCACCTTGTTGCGGGCCAGATCGATTTCGGGAAATGCATCGAGCACGCCGGAGGCGCGGATCGCCGCTTCCACCGTGGCCCCTTCTTCCAGCTTCGCCATGCGCAGTGCCTGCTGGTGCGGCAGGGCGTAGACGACTTCAACACGGATCGTCCGGTCGTTCATGTCGCGTAGACCTCATCGGCACGTCGCACGAAGGCGTCGACGAAGGTATTGGTGATATGGCTGAACACCGGGGCCAGCACGGTCTCCAGCAGCCGGCTGGAGAACACGTACTGCAGGCGGAATTCGATCTTGCAGGCGGCCTCGCCGAGCGGGATGAAACGCCAGTCCCCCTCCAGTTCCGAGAACGGGCCATCCTGCAGGCGGATCCGCATCTCGCCCGGGTGGGTCTTGGTGTTTTCCGTGGTGAAGCTCTGGTGAATGCCGAGGTAGGCGATATGGATCGTCGCCACCGTGCGCATTGCGTCGCGCAGCCTCAAATCGGTGCCGCCGCACCATGGCAGGAATTCCGGGTAGTCCTCGACCCGGTCCACCAGCTCGAACATGCGTTCCGGGGTGTGCGCCACCAGCACACTCTTTTCCACACGCGCCATCGCGACCCAAAGGCTTGTAAAATCAAGAATTGTACGCAAGCCGGCCAGACATGAGCATCGTCGATAACAAAAAAGCCTTCCACGATTACTTCATCGAGGAAAAATACGAGGCCGGCATCGTGCTGGAAGGCTGGGAAGTCAAGTCGATCCGCGCCGGACGCGTGCAGCTGAAGGAGGCCTACGTCGTGGTCAAGAACGGCGCCATCTGGCTGATCGGCTGCCACATCAGTCCGCTCCCCACCGCTTCCACGCACATCCATCCCGACCCCACCCGCTCGCGCAAGCTCCTGCTGCATGCGGCGGAAATCAGCAAGCTCATCGGCAAGACCGAACGCGCCGGCTACACCCTGATGCCGCTCGACCTGCACTACACGCGCGGCCGCATCAAGCTGAGCATCGGCCTGGCCAAGGGCAAGAAGCAGCACGACAAGCGCGCCGCCGAGAAGGAACGCGAGTGGCAGCGCGAGAAACAGCGCCTGGTACGCACCGCGCAACGCTGAGTGTCGTAAAAAAACCGACCGGCGGTGGAATTTTTGGACCAGCCGGCAGTCCACGCGATTGTAAATTTGTTGAAATTCCGACTAGAATCGTCAACATCTCGACACGGAGACCGCTGCCATGGCTGCCCTACCCGTCTATCACGTTGAATTCATTCCGCTGGAACGCCGTCTGGGCGATCGCCGGGTGGCCCCGCGCGGCGCGGCCCTGCCCGAAGGCGTGACGGCCGACCGCCGCAAGATCACCGGTCGCCGCGCGGAAGACCGCAAAGCGGCAACGCTCAAGGTCGTCTAGACCACCCGTACGCGCGGCGCCCCTGCCGCCAGCGCACCGATCGTTCCTGCCTCGGCAAAACCGTGCCGACGGAACGTCTCCAGTACTTTCGCTTCCATTCCCGCCTCACAGGCCACCAGCAGCCCCCCGCTGGTCTGCGGATCGCAGAGGAATTTTCGCTGCCACTCGGCAATACCCGCGTCCGTATCGACCTCGTGGCCGTAGCTCGCCCAGTTGCGATCGGCCGCGCCGGTCGCAACGCCTGCCTCGGCGAACGCAACGGCTTCGTCGATCCTGGGGACGCGTCCCCACTCAACCCGGGCCGCCAGATTCGAACCGCGAACGATTTCCAGCAGGTGGCCGAGCAGGGCGAAGCCGGTGACGTCGGTCATTGCGTGCACGCCCTCGAATTGGCCCAGTTCGGCACCGACGGCATTCAACTGGGTCGTCGTTTCGACCATGCGGCGATAGCCGTCCGCACTCAGGGTCCCCTTCTTCAGCGCGGCGGACAGGATGCCCACGCCCAGCGGCTTGCCCAGAACCAGCACGTCGCCGGCGTGCGCGGCGTTGTTGCGCTTGATCCGGTCGGGATGCACGACACCGATGCCGACCAGACCGTAGATGGGCTCCGGCGCATCGATGGAATGCCCGCCGGCAACCGGGATGCCCGCCGCCCGGCAGACGGATTCGCCGCCCGCCAGGATCTCGCGTATGGTCTCGACGGGCAGCTTGCCCACCGGCATGCCGACGATGGCCAGCGCGAACAGCGGCTTGCCGCCCATGGCATAGATGTCCGACAGGGCATTGGTCGCGGCGATGCGCCCGAAATCAAAGGCATCGTCGACGATGGGCATGAAGAAATCGGTAGTGGCGACGATGGCCTGCTCGGCATTGAGCCGGTACACGGCGGCGTCGTCGCTCGATTCGGTCCCCACCAGCAGGTCGGCGAAACCGCCCATGGGCGCGGCCTGGGCCAGGATATCCTTCAGGACGGCCGGCGCGATTTTGCAGCCGCAGCCGCCGCCGTGGGAAAATTGCGTGAGTTTGATTGCATTCATTGAGCAGGTACCGGATTTTGCGCGTCGCCACCGTAGCAGACTTGAACACCTTTGACGAGATTATCGACGTCCGCTCCCCGGGCGAGTTCGCCGAAGACCGCGCGCCCGGCGCGATCAACCTTCCCGTGCTCGACGATGCCGAACGTGCACGCGTCGGTACGCTGTACAAGCAGGTTTCGCCCTTCGAGGCGAAAAAAGTCGGCGCTGCGCTGGTATCGCGCAACATCGCCCATCATCTCGACACCTGGTTTGCCGACAAACCGAAAACCTACCAGCCGCTGGTGTATTGCTGGCGCGGCGGTAGCCGCAGCGGCGCGATGACGCACATCCTGCAGAAAATCGGCTTCCACGCGATCCAGCTCGACGGCGGCTACAAGGCCTACCGTCGCCACGTCGTCGCCGAGCTCGCCCGCCTGCCCGCCACCCTGCACTACCGTGTGGTCTGCGGCCCGACCGGCAGCGGCAAGAGCCGCCTGCTGGCCGAGCTCGCCAACGCCGGCGCGCAGGTGCTCGATCTCGAAGGACTGGCCGCGCACCGCGGCTCCTTGCTCGGCGCCCTGCCGGATGCGCCGCAGCCGGCGCAGAAGGGCTTCGAAAGCGCCGTATGGTCGGCCCTGGCCCGTTTCGATCCCGCGTATCCGGTCTATGTCGAGTCTGAAAGCAAGCGCATCGGCGCGCTGAGCGTGCCCGATGCCCTCATTGCCGCCATGCGTGCCAGTCCCTGCGTGCGCATCGAGGCGCCGCTCGAGGCCCGCGTCGCCTTGCTGACCGAGGATTACGCGCACTTCCTCGCCGACCCCGAATCGCTCAATGCGCGACTGGCGCATCTGGCCGAATTGCGCGGCAGCGAGACCGTCGCCGCCTGGCAGGCGCGGGCACGGGAGCATGCCTGGCCCGAACTGGTCGCGGCCCTGCTGGAACAGCATTACGACCCGGCCTACCGCAAATCGCTGGCACACAACTATGCCGCAAGCGAACGCGACCTGACCGTGCAGGCTACAAGCCTGACACCTGCGCATCTGCGCACGCTGGCCGCCGAAATCCTCTCGCGTTAGCAACGATCACGCCGGTCCGGAATGCCGGACATGCCGGGGGAAGCGCGTTGGCCGGTCCTAGACCAGTTTGCCGATCACGAAACCGATGACGATGCCGATGAGGAGTGCGACGGTCAGCCCGCGGTAGGTCAATACGTCCTTGGAATAGCCGCGCCGGATGGCGATGAAGGACACCAAGTAACCGAGCGCATTGAGCAGCCAGATGAAGCCGATCGACAGCACCTTGACGATGATCGGGCCGATGACCGGCACCAGGGCGACCACGCCCATCAGCCAGACGAAGGCGTTGGACACGAGGCCGACCGCGACGACGCTGCCCGCGATCACGCTCCTGTCGACGTTGTAGCGCACCCCCAGCCAGACCAGCGCGCCGATGACGCACCACAACGGCAGCATGATCTTCCAGTTGCGCCACCAGGGCAGCCGGCCCGGAAGCGCGGCCGGCGTTTCTTCCGCAACCGGCGGGGGGACGTCCGGCACGTTCAAGCGAGGGCGGTCAGGTCGACCATGCCGCCTTCGATCGGCGGGCACCAGTAATAGCCGCCGGTAAGCGGACGCGTGAAACGGAACAACGCGTCGGTGACGCCGTCGTCGTGCCCGGTCATGCGGCGCAGCTGCGCCTCGAAGGCATCGAAGGACTTGCCGAAGGCGAGGAACACCAGCCCGGCGTCTGCGCCCGCGACCCAGGGCATGGAACGGCGCACGACGAAGGCCTCGGGTTCGAAATCCTCCTGCGCGGTACGCTTGACGTGCGCCGACGCGGGAGCCGCATCCAGTTCCTCGTTGCTGACGCGGTCGCGCCCGAAGCAATCGTTCTGCTCGGGCGGCGTCATCGCGTCGAACCTGCCGAAATCGTGCAGCCACTGCTGCACGGCCGCGTAGCTCGAGCCGTCGAGGCCCGGCCCCTGCCCCATCGCGCTGGCCGCCTCGGCGGCGGCGGCGCCTTCCGGATTCTCGGTGCCGTCCTCGTAACCGGTGAGATCACGGTAATCCTGGTGACGGAAACTCACGATGGCCTGCTTCAGCACCAAGGCGGGCGAGAGCAGCGCTTCCAGCGCATGGCCGCGCAACAGCAGCGTACCCGGCTCGTCGCCGCGCAGCCAGAGCCACAGGGCGTGCTGCGTGGCGGGAATCGGGGGCTTCGCCTGTGGCAACTGCGGGAAGTGGCGCAAGCCGGGAATGGAAACGTTCAGGGTCTGCGCCACGGGTTCGCCCAGACCAAGCACGACGGATTGACCGTCGCATTCGGCAGCCAGCCTCTTCAGCGTGGCGCGAAGATCGCCCGCAGTCCCGAGCTCGAAGAACAGATGGCGGCCATGGTCAGGGATGGGTTCGAAAATGGCTACGGGGGCGGTCATGGCGGAATCGGTTACGGGTCGGGTTCAGGCGCGGCGCGCCTCGATCACATTCTGCACGTGCTGCAGGCGCGCGAGCAAGCGCGAGAGCTGCTGCAATTCGCGCACGCGCACGGTCAGCTGCATGGTGGCGTATTCGCCGCGGCTCTCGGTGTTGACGCGCAGCACGTCGAGTTTTTCCTTGGCGATGACGTCGGACACATCGCGCAGCAGGCCCTGGCGGTCGAAGGCCTTGACGGCGATCTCCACCTCGAAGGCCGCGCCGGCATCGAGCACCCATTGCGCCGGCAGGACGCGCGCCGGGTTGGCGCGCTTGAGCGAGGCACAGTCGGTGCGATGCACAGTCAGGCCGCGCCCCACGGTGGTGTACGCGACGATGGGATCGGGCGGCGTCGGCCTGCAGCAGCGCGCAAGGGCAAGCGGCACGTCGCCCAGGCCCGGAATGACGATGGGGTTGCCGGATTTCGGCCGCGTACGCGGCTTCGCCGTCGGCAGCAGCAGCGAAGGCGCCGGCCGGCCCGGTTCCTGCAGGGCCTGCACGAGATCGCGCTGGCCGACGTCGCCGCGCCCCAGCGCGGCGAGGCATTCGTCCAGCCTGCCGAACTTGAGCCGCTGCGCGACCTTCTCCAGATTGGGCTCGATCACGCCGAGTCGCTTGATCTCCTTCTCCAGCAGGCTGCGCCCGAGCGCCACCTGCTCCCCCACGTCGCGCTGGCGGAACCAGGTGCGCACCTTGGAACGCGCGCGATGCGTGGCCAGATAGCCGAGGGCGGGATTGAGCCAGTCCCGGCTCGGTTCGCCCTCCTTGGCGGTGACGATCTCGACGCGCTGGCCGTTTTCCAGCGGCGTGTTGAGCGGCACCATCGCCCCATCGACTTTGGCGCCGCGGCAGCGATGGCCGAGGTCGGTATGGACGGCATAGGCGAAATCGACCGGCGTGGCGCCACGGTCCAGCGCCACCACGCGGCCCTGCGGCGTCAGCACGTAGACCTGGTCCTGGAACAGTTCGGTCTTGAACTGCTCGCTGAATTCGCCGCTGTCGGCAACATCATCCTTCCATTCGAGGATGCGGCGCAGCCAGGCGATCTTCTCTTCATACTGTGCGTCGGATTTGCCGCCTTCCTTGTAGCGCCAGTGCGCGGCCACACCCAGTTCGGCGTGGCGATGCATGTCGAAGGTGCGGATCTGCACCTCGAGCGCGCGATCTTCCGGCCCGATGACGGCGGTATGCAGCGAACGGTAGTCGTTGCTCTTGGGCTTGGAGATGTAGTCGTCGAACTCGCCCGGGATCGGTTGCCACAGGTTGTGCACGATGCCGAGCACGGTGTAGCAGTCGATCTCGTGCTTCACCAGCACGCGCACGGCGCGGATGTCGTAGAGCTGCTCGAACGACAGATGCTTGCGCCGCATCTTGTTGACGATGCTGGCGATGTGCTTGGGCCGTCCACTGACCTCGCCCTCGATACCGTGCAGTGCAAGTTCCGCCTGCAGGCGTTCGATGATGCCGAGTATGTAGGCCTGGCGGTCGGCGCGCTTCTCGTCGATCTGGGCCGCGATGTTGCGGTAGGCCTCGGGCTCGAGAAAGCGGAACGCCCAGTCTTCCATTTCCCACTTGATCTGCCACACGCCGAGGCGGTTCGCCAGCGGCGCGAACAGTTCGCGCGCCTGCTGGCCCAGCAGTACGCGCGTGGCGTCGTCCTGTTTCGCTGCGCAGCGCAGGGCGTGGGTGCGTTCGGCCAGCTTCACGAGCACCACGCGGATGTCCTCGACCATTGCCAGCACCATCTGGCGCAGGGCCTCGAGCTGCGCATGCGGGTCGAGGCGGCGGTCGGTGGCGCTCGTCGCCAGCGCCTCGATGCGCACCATGGCGGCCACGCCGCGCGCCAGCTTCGCCGCCGTTCCGAAGCGCTGGTCGAATTCGGGCGTGTCGTCCAGGCAGGCCTGCAGCAGCGCCGCCGCAACGGCATCCGCCCCCAGGCGCAATTCGGCGACGATCAGCGCGGCGCCGACGGCGTGGCTGAACGCGGGGGTCTCTCCCAGTTTTTCGTGTGCATGTTCGAGCGCCCGCCACGGCAGGTCGTTCTCCGCCACCGGCAGGGCGCGTGCCAAGGTCTGCCGTGCCGATTCCAGATCGACAAGCTCGATGCAGCGCGGACGGACAGCTTCGTTCATGGAAGAAAAGCGGATTGCCAGTAACGGCGTTGGACTGCCTGGTATTGTGAGGCCTCGACCCCGGCTTCGCCAAACCGGAGCCGGATCAGTCCGTCGCGGTCGCTGCGCAGCACCGTGCTGCCGCTGTCCAGAAAGCGCGCCAGAACCTGCGGATGCGGATGCCCGAAGCGGTTCCGGTAGCCGACCGTGAACACCACCCGGGCGGGCCGCACGCGCGCGACGAATTCGGCCATCGACGACGTCAGGCTGCCGTGGTGTCCCGCGACCAGCACGCTGGCGTCGAGATCCGCGCCGGACTCCAGCAGTTCCAGTTCGCCGCGACGTTCGGCATCGCCGGTGATCAGCAACTGCGCCTGTCCGCGACTGACCCGGAGCACGCAGCTGAAGTCGTTGTCGCGCCGCCCGCGCTCGGTCCAGGCGCGCGGCGGCGGATTCAGGATCTCGAACAGCACGCCGTCCCAGACCCAGCGCTGGCCGCGGACGCACCGGCGCGGCGCGGGCGCCTGCGCCAGCAGCGGGCTCGAGGCCGGCAGGCCATGCAGCAGCCAGCCGGTCGGCATGTCGCGCACGACCGAGCGCAAGCCGCCGCTGTGGTCGTTGTCGTCGTGGGAGACGATCACGCCGGACAGTGCGCCCACGCCCGCGGCGCGCAGGTAAGGCACCACGATGCGTTCGCCCGCGTCGCTGTCCGCGAAGGCCGGGCCGGTGTCGTACAGCAGCGCATGGCGTGCCGTCCTGACGAGCACCGCCGTGCCCTGCCCGACATCGATCACGTCCGCGACAAAATCGCGCGGCGCGATGTCCGCACGTACCGGCAGCACCAGCGGCAGCCACAGCAGCCAGCCCAGCGGGCGCAGGGGGAAACCGCGCGGCAACAGTGCCCACAGCGTACCTGCGACGGCAAGCGCGACAGCCCAGGCTTCCGGCGCAGGTCGCGCCAGGCTGGCCCAGGGCAGGCTGCTCGCCCAGGCCAGGACCGTGCCCAGCTGCGCCATCAGCCAGGCGGCCGGATGCCACAGGGGCGGCACGATCACGCCGAGCAGCGCCAGGGGCGTCACCAGCCAGCTCACGACCGGAATCGCGACGGCATTGGCGAACGGCGAGACCAGGGACACCTGCTGGAACAGCAGCAGCAGCGCCGGGGCAAGCGCCAGCGTCACGGCCAGCTGCACCGTCGCCCAGCCGCGCAGGCTGCCGGGCAGGGCGAGCCGGCCGAAGCTCGCCCACACGATCGCGGCCATCGCGCCGAAGGACAGCCAGAAACCCGCCGACAGCACCGCCCAGGGGTCGATCAGCAACACCACGAACACCGCCCAGACCAGGGCGGAAAACGGCCGCGTTTCGCGCCGTCCCCAGAACGCCGCCGCCACGACGAGGAGCATGAAGAACGTGCGCTGGGCCGGTACCTGAAAGCCCGCCAGCAGGGCATAAGCCAGTGCGGCCGCCACCGCCGCGACGAGTCCTGCCTGGCGCGCGGGCCAGCGTTCCGCAACGCGCGGCAGGCGGCGCCAGAAGAAGGCGACGCCCCAGCCGGCCAGGACCGCGATCATGGTGACGTGCAGTCCCGAGATGCTGAGAAGATGGTTCACGCCGGTGCGCGTGAAGACCCGCCACTGGTCGTGCGGGATGCTGTTCTGGTCACCCAGAACCAGCGCCGCGATCACCCCGGCATAGGGGGCGTTGCCCAGCGTGGCACGAATGCGGCTGCGCAGCGATTCGCGCGCAGCCGCCAGCCATGCCGCGGGGCCGGCCGCGCGCGCATCGAGACGCCACGGCGCCGGCTGCGCGCGCACATACCCGCCCGCGCCGATGTTGCGTTCGAGCATCCAGGCTTCGAGATCGAATCCGTGCGGGTTGTGCGTACCGTAGGGACGCTTCAGGCGCACCGTCAGTTGCCACCGTTCGCCCGCATGGAACAGCGCGGCGTGCGCCCCGTCCGCCGGCCAGTAGCGCGCGAGCTGGATGCGCGCAAGCCGTGGCGCGCGCGGGGTCAGCACCTGCTCGACGTCGAACAGGATGCGCTCGCCGCGGACATCGGTCTGCGGCAGGTCGCTCACCACGCCGATCAGAACGATATCGACGCCCTGCCAGTGTTCGGGCAGACGCACGGACAGGCGCTGGTCAGCCCGCCAGGCGGCCCAGGCCAGGCCCAGCACCAGACACAGCGCGGCGACGCCGGTGCGACGCAGCGTGTCGTGGACAGCGTGCGGTCGACGCGGCAGCAGCAGGACGATCGACAGCAACGCCGGCAGGACCAGCCAGCGGGCCGAAGGCAGGGCCGGCTGCACCTGCAGCAGGCCGATGCCCAGACAGAATGCGATGAGATAGGCTCGCATTCCCGGGACGGATCAGGGCGCCTGCAACACCCCGTCGACCAGCCGCAACTGGCGATCCATGCGGGCAGCCAGTGCGGCATCGTGCGTGACCACGACCAGGCTGGCGCCCTGCCGCGCATTGCGTTCGCGCATCAGGTCGAACACGGCATCCGCGGTCTGGCGGTCGAGATTGCCCGTGGGTTCGTCGGCCAGGATGCAGGCTGGCTGCGTGACCAGCGCGCGCGCGATCGCCACGCGCTGGCGCTCGCCGCCCGACAGTTCTCCGGGCCGGTGGCCGAGCCGGTGGCCGAGCCCGACGCTGCCGAGCACTTCGGCCGCGCGCGCCAGCGCCGCGTTGCGTGCCATGCGGCGGACGATCAGCGGCATGGCCGCGTTCTCCAGCGCAGTGAATTCCGGCAACAAATGATGGAACTGATAGACGAAGCCCAGCGCACTGTTGCGCAGGTCGCAGCGCGCATTCTCGGACAGCGCGAAGGGATCGCGACCGAGCAGTTCCACTCGCCCCGCGCTCGGGCTATCGAGCCCGCCCAGCAGATGCAGCAAGGTACTTTTGCCCGAGCCCGAAGCGCCGACAATGGCAAGCGATTCGCCCGCACGCACTTCGAGGTCTACGCCAGTCAGCACCGGTACATCGCTTTTCCCCTGGCGGAAGGTCTTGCCCAGGCCCGCGCAGCGCAAGACCGTCTCACTCATAGCGCAGTGCCTCCGCTGGCTGGATGCGCGAGGCGCGCCAGCTGGGATACAGCGTCGCCAACAGGCTGATCAGCAGCGACACGCCGGTGATGATGGCCACGTCGCTCCACACCAGTTTGGAAGGCAGTTTGCTGATGTAGTAGACGTCGGCCGGGAACAGGTCCACCCCGGCGATGCGTTCGATCACCGGCACCACCGTCTCGAGATTGAGCGCGAGCAGGACGCCGCTGACGAAGCCCAGCAGGGTCCCGAACACGCCGATGAACGCGCCCTGTACGATGAAGATCTTCATGATCGAGCCGGGCCGCGCTCCCAGCGTGCGCAGGATGGCGATGTCCGCCTGCTTGTCGGTCACCGCCATCACCAGCGTCGACACGATGTTGAACGCGGCGACGGCCACGATCAGCAGCAGGATCAGGAACATCATGCGCTTCTCGATGGCCACGGCGCGGAAGAAATTGGCGTGGCTCTGCGTCCAGTCTGTCAGGTAGAAGTCGCCCTTGAGGCTGCGCGTCAGCGCGCGCGTGACGAAGGGCGCGCGCAGCATGTCGTCGAGCTTGAGGCGCACGCCGGATACGTCGTCGCCCAGCCGCAGCAGTTTTTGCGCATCCTGCAGATGGATCAGGGCCAGCCCCGAGTCGTACTCGAACATGCCGGCCTCGAAGATGCCGACGACGGTGAACTGCTTGATGCGCGGCATCACGCCGGCGGGCGTGATGTTGCCCTGCGGCGTGAGCAGCACCACCTTGTCGCCGGGGAAGACGTTCAGCGCGCGCGCGAGCTCGGCGCCGAGCACGATGCCGAAGCCGCCCGCTTTCAGGTCGTCGAGCCGTCCCGCCTTCATGTGGCGGGAAAAATCCGCGACCCGGCTTTCCAGATCGGGGGCGATGCCGCGGATGATGGCGCCGCGAACCATGTCGCCGTTGGCCAGCATGCCCTGCGTATTCACGTACGGTGCGCCGGCCTCGACCTCGTCGTTCTGCCGGGTCTGGGCCAGGACGCCCCGCCAGTCGGCGAGTCGATCCCCGGGGCCGCTGATCTCGAGGTGCGCCGCCACGCCGAGGATGCGGGCACGCAGCTCTTCCTGGAATCCGTTCATCACCGACAGCACCACGATCAGCGCCATCACGCCCAGCGCGATCCCCGCCATCGACACGATGGAAATGAAGGAGATGAAATGATTGCGGCGCTTGGCGTGGGTGTAGCGCAGGCCGACAAAGAGTTCGAAGGGAAGCAAGGCGCGACTCGCTTGAAGAATGCGCGAGTATGCCACAGGCCCTTACTCGCCCAGGAGATGCAGCACGACCTGCCGCGACTGCGCGGCGCAGCGGTGTTCGAAAACGTAAATGCCCTGCCAGGTGCCGAGCGCAGGCAGGCCGTCGACGACGGGAATGACGAGGTGCGTCTGCGTCAGCGCGGCACGCACGTGCGCCGGCATGTCGTCCGGACCCTCGATCACATGTTCATAGAGCGGATCGCCTTCCGGCACCAGCCGGGCGAAGAAACGTTCGAGGTCGGTCTGCACGCTGGGATCGGCGTTTTCCTGGATCAGCAGACTGGCCGAAGTATGCTGCAGATACAGCGTCAGCAGGCCTTCGCGGATGCCGCTGTTTCGCACCCACTCGGTCACGCCGGCGGTCATGGCGAAGAGCCCCTTGCCCCGGGTGGCGACGCGGATTTGGGTGAGCATCTGGCGCATGCGTGCATTCTACGGCCTGCTACACTCGGCGCATGCTCTGGCTCGTTCCCCATCTGTTCGCCGACGCACGATTGCTGGAAGTCGCCGCGCATGGCCTGCAGCTGCCCGGCCTGCAAACCCTGCTGGCGCGCGGTACCCACGGCACCGCCCCGGCCGCGGGCACGGAAGCGGCGCTGTGCGATGAATTGGGTATTGCCCGGCAATCCGACTGCCCCTGGGCGCCGCTCACCCTGGAGGCCGACGGCATCGAGGCGGGCGCCGCCTACTGGCTGCGCGCCGACCCGGCCTGCTTCCAACTGATGCGGGACCGCATCGTGCTCGCTGCGACCGGGCCGGCCGACCTGACGCCCGAAGAAGCGCATGCCCTGGCCGATGCCATCGGCCGCCATTTCGGCGCCGCGCTACCCCTGCTCGCGCCGCATCCGCAGCGCGGGTACCTGCGCTTCCCCGCCCCGCTGGAACTCGTCACGACGCCACCCTCGCTGGGCATCGGGCGGGCCGTTGATACGCTGTTGCCGAGCGGGCGGGATGCGGCAGCCCTGCGCGTCCAGCTGAACGAATTGCAGATGCTCCTGCATGCCCACCCGGTCAACGAAGCCCGCGAGGCACGCGGCTGCCTGCCGGTGAACGGGCTATGGGTCTGGGGGGGCGGCGTGCAGCCCGCGATCACGAATGGTGGCGTGACGCTTTACGCGGAGAACGACGAGGTCCGCGCCTTTGCACACGCCTGCCGGGCCCGCGTCCAGCCCCTTCCGGCCAGGCTGGACGTCGCCCTGCCCGGCACGCCGGCCGTCCTGTTGCTGGACACACTAGCAGGCCCCGCCTGCATGGGCGACGCCTTCGCCTGGCGTGCCGCCATGCTGGCGCTCGAGGAGAACTGGTTTGCGCCGCTGGCGCGCGACTTGCGCAGGACCGGAAACCGCGGCCTGCGCATCGTCGACCCGGTCAACGGCCGCGGATTGGCACTGCGGCCGGCCGACGCCTGGAAATTCTGGCGCCGGCCGCGCGACCTGCTTTCACGGATTGCCTGAGCTGGCGAGTTGGGCCGGCAGGCGCAGGCCGGCGGCACGCTCGGTTTGATCGCCCGAACCGCCCGGACGACAGGGGCAGCTCTGCGAGCGCTCGAACAGCAAGCTCGTGTGCCATTCCTGCAGGTCCATGACCGCAGCGTAATCCGCGTGCGCCCTGGCCACGCCAAGGTCGTGCAGGTAAGCCCGGCATTCGCCGGGCGTCATCAACAGGACCTGGTAGCCGCCCCGGCAGGCTTCCAGATCGCTCTCGGCGCGTGCGGCGTGCGCCGAAAACAGGGCCATGCAACCGAGCAGACCCATCACGACATTGCGCTGTCTTGCTTTCATGCGTGTCTCCAATCTTGTCGAGCGGCAAGGCCGCCCGCAGGAGCCTGCAACGCGCATACCTGCGGCGCGTGTCTAAAATATCCTTTTATATCAATGCACGAAACATGGACGAGCGGCGCATTCCGTTCAATTCTCGACAGCGTCTGTCGACTTGCAAACGCCTCAGCAATCCCCGGCCACCACGAGGGTGGGTTCCCGTACATGGGGTTGAATGACGCAGGGGCAGGCAGTGGCGCGTTCCTCCAGCAGCCGTTCATGCTGGCGCTTCAGTTCCGCCAGGGTCTCGGTCTTGCCCTGCGCCTCGAGCCGGCGTACCTGCTGGACATACGTCCGGCACTCGAGGGGGGTCATCAGCATCACCGGTTGCGCACCCTGGCACGCCCGTTCATCCGGCGTGGCGACTTTCCCGTCCGCCAGGGCCAGACCGGCTGCCAGCATCATGCCCATCCCCATCACACCTGCATTCATGTCGTCTCCCTTGTATGTCCCGCCATGATGCGACGGGACGATGAAGGCTCCATGACAGGAAGCAGGAGACGTGCCATGCTGGCTGCCAGCCGCTACGCCTTGCAGGATGCGGGAAACGCGGGGATCACCGTGGTCGGGGATGGGATGCATGCACCCGATGCGTGCATGCCGCACTCTCTTGATTCAGGTCTCGACCGGCGTGGCCCACAGGTCATGTTCGTCGGCGCTGTCGACCACCGCCTTCAGGCGCGTTCCGGGCGGCAGACCGAACACGCCTTCCAGATAGACGACGCCGTCGATTTCGGGCGCATCGGCATGGCTGCGCGCAAGCGTGCCGACCTCATCCTCTTCATCCACGATGACCTCGATTTCGCGGCCTATCCTGGCGTCCAGTTTTGCCGCCGAGATTTCGGCCTGCACCTCCATGAAGCGCTCCAGCCGCTCCTCCTTGAGGTCTTCCGGAACGGGGTCTGGCAAGGCATTGGCCGCTGCGCCTTCGACGGGCGAATACTTGAAACAGCCCACCCGATCGAGCTGCGCTTCCTTCAGAAACGCCAGCAGTTCCTCGAATTCGGCATCCGTCTCGCCGGGGAAGCCCACGATGAAGGTCGAACGCAGGGTCAGGTCGGGTACCGCGGCACGCCAGGCCTGGATGCGATCCAGGGTCTTCTCGACCGCACCCGGGCGCTTCATCAGTTTGAGGATCCGTGCGCTCGCGTGCTGGAATGGAATATCCAGATACGGCAGGATGGTGCCGTCGGCCATGAGCGGGATCACATCATCCACGCTGGGATAGGGATAGACGTAGTGCAGGCGCACCCAGGCGCCGAGGCTGCCGAGCGCGCCGGCCAGTTCGGTCATGCGGGTTTTCAGCGGGCGGCCATTCCAGAAACCCGGGCGGTATTTCACGTCCACGCCGTACGCCGACGTGTCCTGCGAAACGACCAGCAACTCCTGCACCCCGGCCCCGACCAGCGCCTCGGCTTCGCGCATCACATCGCCGACGGGCCGCGAAACCAGATCGCCGCGCATCGACGGGATGATGCAGAAACTGCAACGATGGTTGCAACCCTCGGATATCTTCAGATAAGCATAGTGACGCGGTGTCAGCTTGATCCCGCCGGGGGGAATCAGATCCTCGAACGGATCGTGGGGTTTGGGCAATGCGGCATGGACCGCCGTCATCACCTCGTCGAGCGCGTGCGGTCCGGACACGGCAAGCACCTTGGGGTGCGCTTCGCGCACGACGTCGCCCTTCGCCCCCAGACAGCCGGTCACGATCACCTTGCCGTTTTCCGCCAGCGCCTCGCCGATCGCCTCCAGCGATTCCTGCACGGCGGCGTCGATGAAGCCGCAGGTGTTGACCACGACCACGTCGGCATCGTCATAGGTCCCGACGATGCCGTAGCCTTCCGCGCGCAACTGCGTCAGGATGCGTTCGGAATCCACGGTGGCCTTCGGACAACCGAGCGATACGAATCCTACGGTCGGGGTGCGGCGGGAACTGGCTTTGGTTACCATGTGCGTCGATACGGTTGGAGCATCAAATGTATATCGTGGCGATCGGCTGGGCCTACGTGATCCTGATGATGGCGATCACCTCGAGCAGCCTCGGCAAGGGTCTGGCAGTGCTGTTCTTCCTCGGCGTGCTGCCGCTCGGCCTCTTCGTCTATGCCTTCGGCCGTCGCCGGCCCGGCAAGCGTTCAGTGGCCATGATCGATCAGGTAGCCGGTCAGCGCGACGGTACCGATTCCCAGCGCGATTAGCACGACCTGCTGCACGGTCGCGCGAATTTCCGCGCGTTTGTGCAAACCCGGAATCAGGTCCGACATGGCAACATAGAGCATGCTGGCGCCGGCCAGCCCCAGCAGCACGGGCGTCCAGCCTTCCATCGCCTTCAGCGAGAAATAGCCGAACAGCGCACCGAACAGCGTTGCGACCCCCGTAACGAAGTTCAGCAGCAGTGCCTGCGTGCGGGTATAACCGGAATGCAGCAGGATCATGAAATCGCCGATTTCCTGCGGGATTTCGTGCGCAATGATCGCCAGTGCGGTCACCACCCCCAGCCGGAAATCCGCCAGAAACGCGCCGGCGATGATCACCCCGTCGACGAAATTGTGGAAGGTGTCGCCCACCGTGATCATCATGCCGGAGCGGCCGTGATCATGCACATGCTCCTGCCCCCCGTGGGCCTCGCATATTTCCTCATGACAGTGTCGCCACAACACCAGTTTCTCCAGCATGAAGAAAAGCAGGATGCCGACCAGCACCGACTTCGCAACCGTCACGACATTCCCGCCCATCTCGACCGCTTCAGGCAGGACTTCCAGCAGCGAAGCGCCCAGCAGAGCGCCGATCGCATAGCTCACCAGGATGGGTACCCAGCTCGGCCGTGCCGAAAAGGCCAATACTGCAGCCAGGCCCAAGCTCAGTACACTGCCTGCGGCCGTCGCGATCAGGATGACTACAAGAGTGGACATGAAAATTTCGTGGCGGCGGAAAAGCCCGGATTATACCGGGCACCCCGTCAACGCGTGCACCTGTTCTCTGCAGGCGCAGAGGCTACAACGCCATGCGCCCGCATTGCGAACGCATGGCACAACGCTTATTTCTTCTTGGCGTTCTCCGTCCCGACCGTGAGCTCATCCTTCAGCTTGTCGATGGACGACTTGCCGAAACCCTTCACCTTGTCCAGATCGTCCAGGCTCTTGAAATTGCCGTTCGCCTCGCGATAGGCAATGATCGCCTTCGCCTTGGAAGGGCCGAGCCCCTTGACTGCCTCGAGCTCCGACTGGGTGGCGGTGTTCACATTCACCGCGGCGAATGCCGGCATGGCAAGCAACACCATCAGCAGGGCACTGATCAGTTTTTTCATCGTTTCCTCTCCTCAAGTTGAATGTGACCACATGGTCACGGAATCAACTTATGCCCAGCGGCCCCGTTCCGCCATACAACTTTAGTTGTAGCCTGAAGGCAGGTTATTGATTTTGAATGAAAATATTTTACAGACCCGTCGTTTTTCCTTTCATACGCGCAATAAAAAACCCCTCCTGTTGAGGGAGGGGTTTTGGCTGCGTGTTGAGCGCATTGTAAGGAGTCTGACGATGACCTACTTTCACAGGCGGGAGCCTACTATCATTGGCGCGGGAGCGTTTCACCGTCCTGTTCGGGAT
>JBGAFM010000013.1:0-26201 GCA_044227225.1 Thiobacillus sp.
GGGCATGAAGCTGCTGAAACTGGGCGCGCCGGCGCGGCGCCTGATCCAGTTGCCCCTGCTGGCGCAGGCGCGGCGCTGGAAAAGCCAGCACCGCTCGGACGACGTGGCCGCACTGAAGGCCAGGATCGCCGCGATCCCCGCTGCCTTCGAGCCGCTGCTGCAGGAATACATGCTCGCCCCCTCGTCCGCCGGGAAGGAGGCCAGGGCATGAAGAACGTCGAATTCCGCACCGCCGCCTCCGCCCAGGGCGGACTGCTCGTCATGGCCGGCGTTCCCGGCGTGGCAGCCGGGTCGCGGGTGCAGTTGCGCGACCACGCCGGGCGCATCCGCGCCGGCCTGGTGATCCGCGCGGCCGACGACGCCGTCGTGGTCGAGGTGTTCGAAGGTACCGACGAACTCGACCTCGAACGCACCTGGGTGCGCTTCCTCGGGGAGCCGTTCAAGCTGCCCGTGTCGCGCGACATTCTCGGTCGCGTGTTCAACGGTGCGGGCTTGCCGCGCGACGGCCGCCCGCCCGTCGTTTCCGCCGACCGCCGCGACGTCAACGGCGAACCGCTGAATCCGGCGGCCCGGGCCTATCCGCGCGAATTCATCCAGACCGGCATTTCCGCCATCGACGGCATGAACGCGCTCACCCGCGGGCAGAAGCTGCCGGTTTTTTCCGGCGGCGGGCTGCCGCACAACCGGGTGGCGGCGCAGATCGTCCGCCAGGCCCGGCTGCTGGGCGAGGAGGCGGGCGCGTTCGTCATCGTGTTCGCCGCCTTCGGCGCCTCGCATGCCGACGCGCGCTTCTTCCAGGAAAGTTTCGAGGAAAGCGGGGTGCTCAACAAGGTGGTGATGTTCCTCAATCTCGCCGACGAGCCGGTGATCGAACGCCTGCTGACCCCGCGCGCCGCGCTCACTGCCGCCGAATACCTTGCCTTCGATCTCGATCATCATGTCCTGGTGGTGATGACCGACATGACCGCCTACGCCGAAGCCCTGCGCGAGGTTGCGGTGCTGCGCGGCGACGTGCCCGCCAGGAAGGGTTATCCGGGCTATCTGTATTCCGATCTGGCCGAGATCTACGAGCGGGCAGGGCGCATCAAGAACCGGCGCGGCTCGATCACCCTGATTCCGGTGCTGTCGATGCCGTCCGACGACATCACGCACCCGATCCCCGATCTCACCGGCTACATCACCGAAGGGCAGATCGTGCTCGGCCGCGAACTCGCCAACCAGGGCGTGTATCCACCGGTGACCGTGCTGCCTTCGCTGTCCCGCCTGATGAAGGACGGCATCGGCAAGAACTACACCCGCGCGGATCATCCGCACGTCGCCAGCCAGCTGTTCGCGAGCTACGCCAAGGCCCTGGAGGTGCGGGGACTGGCCGCCATCATCGGCGCGGAGGAATTGAGCGACGCCGACCGTCGCACCCTCGCATTCGCCGAGGCGTTCGAACGCCGCTTCATCGGCCAGGGCGAGGACGAGGACCGCAGCATCCACGAAACGCTGAACCTCGCCTGGGAACTGCTTTCCATGTTGCCGCCCGAATCGCTGACCCGGATTTCGGAAGCGGAGCTGGCGGAGTATCACAGGGGGATGGCGTGAAACGGGTGAAGCGTGAGCGGGAAGCGGTGAGCGGAAACCCCGTTCCCGCCGCCGCCCTTGCCGCTTACCGCTCACCGCGCGCTGCGCACCGATAATGAAGAAGCGCCTCCCCGTCCCGCCTACGAAAAGCGCGCTGCTGCAGGTCGCCCGGCAGGCGCGTTTCCTGGAGCAGGGCAGGCAGATGCTGGAAAAGAAGCGCGATCTGCTGACGCGTCTGGTCTACGAGCGGCTGGCGCAATATCGCGAACTGCGCGCCCAGACCCAGCGCGAGCTGGCCGAGGCCTACCGCTGGCTGGGCATCGTCCAGATGCGCATGGGCGAGCAGATGCTGCGGCAGGTCGCGGTCGGGCTGCAGCCTGCGGTGGCGATACGGGTCGTGAGCCGTTCCAGTGTCGGCGTCGAATATCCCAGCGTGACGGCCGAGCCCCTGCCGCTGCAGCCGGTGGGCCTGATGTGGACCGATGTCAGTTTCGACGAGGCCCGCCTGCGCCTGCGCGAGCTGAGCGTGACCCTGGCCCGCCTTGGCGAGGCGGAGAATGCGCTGTGGCGCCTGCTGGCGGCCAGCCGCAAGACGCAAAAGCGGGTGAACGCGCTGAAATACAACATCATTCCGCGCTACCGTGCGACCGTCGAGCACATCGGCAGCCTGCTTGAGGAAGACGAGCGGAATACCCTGTTTCAGGTGCGCCTGCTGCGCGCGAAAAAATAGCCGCGACCGCCGCCTGAAACGCCGGCGACGTCTATAAAGGCGTAATCATGCGTGCGCAAAAGGAGCCAACCATGAGCGCAAACCTGAACGAAATCCTGCTGCACATCGACGAGTTCCTGGACGAATTCAGCATGCATCGACTCGAAGAAGACATGCGCGCCGATGCCGGCGTGGTCTCGGTCGGCCACAATCCCGGACAGGCGCACATGCTCATGGTCGTCTACGATTCCGAATCGACCCGGGCCGCGCACTTGCTGCAGCGGGTCGAAGCCCAGGGTCTGCATGGCCAGATTGTCGGGATGTGAAGGGCGGGATCAGTCTTGCAGACGGACTATTCAGGCCAATCTATTATTTAACATAATATACATTATGCGAAGTAAGAAACGCGGAGGTGCAATCCGTTCCCCCTCGGCAAGCCGCATCCGATCGTTCGCAAAACCGCCCCCGGCTGTCCCTCGTCGGCGGCCCTGATTCCGGGTTCCCAGTAACACCCGGAATAAGTGCCAAAAATGTCACAGGCCCGGTGTGCTCCGCACCCCGCAAACCCAAGCCCGGCAAGGCTTTCCAGCCAATCGAGGCCCAAACCCGCAAAATCCCGGCCGGTGACACTATCCCGCCCCAAAATGGTGCACGGATTGGGGGTGTCGCATGAGCCTCCGGAATCTCGCCCTCACCATCCGCCCGGCAGGTCGCCTCGGCTGGGTCCTGACCGTCAACGGCACGCCCTACGCCCACGGCATGCAGGCGTACTGCCTGCGGGTCGCCCAGATCGTCCGCCGCGACTTCGCCGCCCACGGCTGGGCCGCGTTCCCCGATCTCGCCCGCAAGGAAGCCCGCCATGGTTGACCACGCCGACCGCCTCGCCACCTGGCATCTGCAGCTTGCGATCCTCGCCGACGCCATCGGCCACGTCCTGCAGGAGGTCGAAGAGCCCGAAGGCCTCTCGGCCACTGCCTACGTCCTGCGCACGCGCCTCGATGAGCTCGTCGCCTCCTGCCCGTTTCCCGAGGAGGTGCCCGCATGATCGAGAAACACCGCCGCAGGAAGGCCAAGCGCCGCCCGCCGCACTATCCCGGCGGCGATCCCGACCGCTTCCACCGGGAGCGCAAGACCGCCGGCATGACCCAGCTGCAGGCCGCCGAATACCTGGGCGTCTCTGTCCGCACGGTCAAGAACTGGGAAAGCGGGGCCAACCGCATCCCGTATCCCGCCTTCAAGCTCGTCAGGATGCGTGCACGGGCCATCGTCCACGTCGAGGGCTGGGAGGGCTGGCGATTTGCCCGTGACGGGGCTCTGGTGACGCCTACGGGCCGCACGTTCCACCCTTGGGAGCTCGAACAGCTCGAGCTCGTCCTGAGTCTCGCCCGTCGCTACGTCGAGGACCGCACGCACGCCCGCAAGGTCGTGCCCCTGCGGGCCGTCGCATGAGTCCCGCCACCTGGCACGCGGCAACGTGGCGGGAGGCGCGGCGTGCCGCGCCCACGCCACGAGCCGCTGCCGTGCTGGTAGACGAACCCCGCTGCCAGACGCGCGCGGCTCGCGCGCGAGCACCGGCCATCGCCCGGCCTTGGGCCGTGCTGTCGGCAAGTAGCGGAATTGCGCCCAGCAAGCCGGCGGCAGCACCTCGCCACCCTCAACACCCTGCAAGCCAAACCCCCGCAGTCCTGAGCGGCTGCCAGCCATTCCCCCGGCTGGTGGCCTTGTCCTGTCTCGATGGAGCCCCTACGATGCCTGAAACTGCCCCCGCGTTTTTTTGCCCGCCGCCGAAATTCGTTCCCCGCAACCTCCTGCCCGAAAACCTCCCCGAGTTTCTCCGAAAGCGATGTAATCCATTGATTCCACTGGGCTATACATTATGCGAAGTAAGTAAGGGATCGGGAAGGCATTGAAACAGGATAATTCAGTCCTAATATTAAATGGCACGCTATATCGTTACCCGTCAATCCCAGGGAGTCACCATGCCAGTCTTGAACCCGACTCAGTTGCGCGAGTTGAACGCCTTGCTGAATACGCTTTACCAGGATGTGCAGCGCGAGGTCCGCGCGGAGTTCGACAATGCCGGGGAACAGCACCGTATCGATCTCCTCAATCGCGAGCCGGGCGACAGCGGCGACGAGTCGCTGGCCAATGCCCTGGCAGATTTCAATGTGGTGCGATTCGACCGCTACATCCAGGGCCTGCGGGATATCGAAGCCGCCATGCAGCGCATGAAGACTGGCGATTACGGTGTCTGCATCGAATGCGGCGACGAGGTCGGCTATGCGCGCCTGCATGCCTATCCGACGGCAAGGCGGTGCATCACCTGCCAGGAAAAGCATGAACGGGAATACGCCCAGGCCGGCCACCCCAAGCTCTAGTCCGGTGCCGCCCGGTCCGCCGATTGCGGAAATGCTGCAGGAGCCTGCGTTCATCCGGGCGCTGGCAGCCCGGTTGCATGACGGCAAGCCCGCCCGGGTGGTGGAAACACACATTTCCTGGATCCTGCTGACCGGCGAATTCGCCTACAAGATCAAGAAGCCGCTCGACCTGGGCTTTCTCGATTTCGGTACGCTGGACAAGCGCCTGGCCGCGTGCAGGGAGGAAGTCCGCCTCAACCGCCGGCTCGCGCCCGATCTCTATCTCGATGTGGTGGCGATTACAGGTACGCCCGCGTGGCCGCAGCTGGAAGGCCCCGGCGCGCCCTTCGAGTATGCGGTGAAGATGCGCCAGTTTCCGCCCGATGCCACGCTCGACCGGCTGGACGAGGACGGCAAGCTGACGCGCCACCACATCGAAATCCTTGCGGCCACCCTTGCCCGCTTTCACCTCCATGGCTGCGCACGGGCTGCTGCGGACAGTCCGTGGGGCAGTCCGGAACGGATCTGGCTGCCGGTCGAACAGAATTTCCTGCAGATCGGTCCGCGCCTGGATGCACCCGACGATCGCGTGCGACTCGATGCCTTGCAGCGCTGGTCCATCGACGAGCACGCGCGTCTCGCACCGCGCATGGCCAGCCGCAAGCGCGACGGCGATATCCGCGAATGCCACGGCGACCTGCATCTCGGCAACCTGGCCTGGGCCGACGGTCGCCTGCTGATCTTCGACTGCCTGGAATTCAATCCCGAACTGCGCTGGATCGACACGGTGTCCGAAATCGCCTTTTGTTACATGGACCTGCTGCAGCGCGGCCATGCCGATTGGGCCTGGCTCTTCCTCAATCTGTGGCTGGAAACGACCGGCGACTATGCGGGGCTGGCGTTGCTGCGCTACTACGCGGTCTATCGTGCCCTCGTGCGTTGCAAGATTGCGCTGCTGCGCGCCGGTCAGACCGATGGGCTGTCACAGGATGCGGCCCTGCGGGACGCGCGCGCCCACCTTGCCCTGGCCGCGCAATTGACCCATCCCCTGCCCGTCCGCCTGGACATCACGCACGGCCTGTCGGGGTCGGGCAAGACCACGGCCAGCACCGACCTGATGCAGCATCCAGGCGCGATCCGGGTACGGTCGGATGTGGAACGCAAGCGGCTGGCCGGCCTGGAGGCGCTGGCCCACAGCGATTCCGGCGTCGGCGAGAAACTCTATGCAGGGGCGGCCACCCGGCAGACCTACCGGCATCTTGCCGAATGCGCCGACGGACTCCTGGCGGAGGGCTGGCCCGTGATCGTCGACGCCGCCTTTCTCGCGCGCTGGCAACGCGACGGCATGCGCGCGCTGGCGCATCGCCATGCTGCGCCATTCCGCATCCTCGACTTCGAGGTGCCAGTCCCGGTCCTGCGTGCGCGCGTGCTCCGGCGTGCCCAGGCCGGCACCGATGCCTCGGAGGCCGGTCTGGACGTGCTGCAACACCAGCTGGAAACGGCCGAAGTCCTGGGCGCGGACGAGGCCGGGGACGCGGTCCGCCTGCGCGCACATTGCGACGCAGACCCCGATGTGGAATGAACAGAAGCAGGAAGAATTTTGTCCAGCGTATTGTTTATAAATAAAAAGCTGGCTTGCGCGCCGATCACGTTGTCGGGCTGAGGCCTGGGACGAGATACCCGTTGAAGCCGCTCCTGGCGCGTCCGCGCTCGTCCATCAGCAGATCGAGCGCCAGCGTGGCGAGGTCGTCGGCCACCGGGTCGGCCAGCGGGTCCCTGTCCTGGCGAATGAGCTTGAGGTAGCTGCCGCATTCGGGACAATCCTCGGCCTGTACCGCGCCGTCGCCCGTTTCGATATGGTAGTAGGCGATCCCTCGGGTGTTGTCGCAGTTGCTGCATTTGGCGCGCACCACATGCCACTCGGAGGCGCACAGTGCGCAATGCAGATAGCGCAGGCCATTCCCGGCGCCGCCGATGCGCAGGATCGCGCTGACCGGATGCGCGCCGCACACCGGACAGAGATTGGGATGCGCCGGGCGTGCCACCTGTGCCGGATCGAGCTGGCGCGCCAGCCGGCTCCAGTGCACCTGCAGGGCGGCGCTGATCACAGGGGCCGCGGCGGCATCGATTCCGTCGCCACCTTCGAGCAGGGCGCGGGCCTGGGCATCGAGCCCGCTTTCCGGTGCGGCAAGCAGGCCCTGCAAGGCGGCCTGCCCCGATTCAGGCAGTACAGCCTGTATGTCCCGCACCAGCTGGCGCACCGTGGCGTGCCACCCGGCGGGCCAGTCGAGCCCGGCCGGCGACAGCGGCGGCATGCCGTATTCCCGGCACTGGGCCAGGTGTGTCCGTGATGGCAGTTCCGCATCCGGCAGGGCCGTCGCCCGCGCCTGCTGCGCGTGCGCCAGCGCGGCGACGAAACGCAGGTAGCCGGCCAGGCCTGGCGTGCGTTCGGCGAGCTGTTCCAGACGGCGCGCACGCGCCAGGAAAAGATCGGCCGGCGGCAGGCGCAATTCGGGAATGCTGCCGGCAGCCGCTTCGATCTGGCCAGGTTGCAGGAGTGTCGTCGTCATGAATGGCCCGGGCCTGCTATTGCTTGCCGGTCATTTCGCGATACCAGGCACGATGATGGTGTCTGGCCCAGGCTGCGGACACCGTACCGCGCGTCATGGCACGTATCGTGCCCTTGACCCAGATCGCGGCATACACGTGCACGATGATGCCGAGAATCATGATCCAGGCCGCCAGGGCGTGCAGCACGACGGCCACGCGCATGAGCCAGATCGGGACGTAAGGCGCGAACCAGGGCTGCCAGATCGCGATGCCGGTGAGCAGAAGCACGGGAATGGACACGACCATCGTCCAGAACAGGATTTTCTGTCCGGCGTTGTACTTGCCCAGTTCGGGCAGATTGGCGTCGCGGTTGCACAGGACATCCTTGATGCGCCCCAGCCACTGGCGATCAGCTGAAGTGATGCGGTTGAAACCCCAGAATCGCACCGCCATCGCGACGAAGAACAAGCACATCACCACGCCGATGTAGGGGTGCAGGATGCGCGTCCAGGGCCCGCCGCCGAACAGGTTGGCCAGAAAGAAGAAGGCCGGATGGAACAACGCCAGCCCGGACAGGGCCGCCAGGACGAAGGCGATGGCCACCACCCAGTGATTGCTCCGTTCGCGTGCGGTGTAGCGCGGGATCTGGCTGTTCATGATTGCTTCTCCTCGTCTTCCTCCACCTCCTTGGGACCGGCCGTGACGTAATGGAAGAACCCGGCGAACACGGCGAGGCCGATGCCCAGGTTCATCAGCGGCTTGGCCACGCCCTTCCACAGGCCGACCAGCGGACTGATATGCGGGTCCCTGGGCAGGTTTGCGTAGAGTTCGGGCTGGTCGCCGTGCTGCAGCACGTACATCACATGGGTACCGCCGACGCCGGGCGGGTCGTACAGCGCCGCGTTGCTGAAGCCCCGTTCCCTCAGGTCCTCGATGCGCCCCTCGGCATGATGGATCATGTCCGCCTTGGTGCCGAAGACGATGGCGCCGGTGGGGCAGGTTTTCACGCAGGCCGGTTCCATGCCGACCGCGACCCGGTCCGAGCACAGGGTGCACTTGTAGGCCTTGTGGTCCTTTTTGGAAATGCGCGGAATGTTGAACGGGCAGCCGGTGATGCAGTAGCCGCAGCCGATGCAGTGTTCCTCGTGGAAATCGACGATGCCGTTGGCGTACTGCACGATGGCCCCCGGCGAGGGACAGGCCTTGAGGCAGCCCGGGTCGGCGCAGTGCATGCAGCCGTCCTTGCGGATCAGCCATTCCAGCCTGCCCTGCTCCATTTCCACTTCGGAAAAGCGCATCACGGTCCACGACTGGTCGGTGAGGTCGCGCGGGTTGTCGTAGACACCGTGGTTATGCCCCACCTCGTCGCGCAGGTCGTTCCATTCCATGCATGCCGTCTGGCAGGCCTTGCAGCCGATGCACTTTGAAATATCGATCAGCTTGGCGACCGGGATCGCCTCCCGCGCGCCGGGCGCGGGCGTGGTCGTGGCGGAGCGGGCTTTGATGTCGAGCGATTGCAGTGCCATGGCCGTCTCCTATACCTTTTCCAGGTCCACGAGGAAGGACTTGAATTCCGGCGTCTGGGTATTGCCGTCGCCGACGAAGGGCGTAAGCGTATTGGTGATGTAGCCGTTTTTCGCCAGTCCCATGAAACCCCAGTGGATCGGCACGCCCACGGTGTGTACCTTCCTGCCGGCGATATCGAGTGCGCGCAGGCGCTTGGTGACCACCGCCACCGCGACGAGGAAACCGCGATTGGATTTCACGCGCACGTGGTCGCCAGCCTTGATCCCCTTCTGCTGCGCCAGCTCCTCGTCGATTTCCACGAACTGCTCCGGCTGCACGATGGCATTCAGCCGCACGTGCTTGGTCCAGAAATGGAAATGCTCGGTCAGGCGATACGTCGTGCACACATGGGGGAATTTGTCCGGCTTGCCGAAGGTGGCCCAGTCGTCCTTGAACACGCGCGCGGCCGGATTGGCCCGTGCCATTTCGTTCGCCGGATGCAGCGGATTGTTCGCGATAGGCGACTCGAAGGGTTCGTAATGCTCGGGGAAAGGCCCTTCCGCCATCTTGTCGACGGCAAAAAAGCGCGCCACGCCCTCCGGGTTCATGATGAAGGGACTCATGCCGTCTTCCGGCGCGGAATCCGGCTTGAAATCCGGGACGTCCGAGCCGCCCCACTTGCCGCTGGCGGCGTCCCAGGCAATGAGCCTGCGCGTGGGGTCGTAAGGCTTGCCGGCCGGGTCGCAGGAAGCGCGGTTGTAAAGCACGCGCCGGTTGGCCGGCCAGGCGAAAGCCCAGTTGAGCGTCTGTCCGATGCCGAAGGGGTCGCTGTTGTCGCGCCGCGCCATCATGTTGCCCTTTTCCGTCCACGCGCCAGAGAAAATCCAGCAGCCGCAGCTCGTGCTGCCGTCGTCGCGCAGTTCGGCAAAGCCGTTCAGCTGTTCGCCCGCCTTGACCAGTACCTTGGCGGCATCCTTGGGATCGGTCACGTCCTTCAGCGCCTTGCCGGAAAACTCGCGGGCCAGTTCCTCCGGCGACGGCGCCTGCGGCTGCCTGTGTTTCCAGGTCAGGTTCAGGATGGGGTCGGGGAAGGCGCCGCCGTCCTTCTGGTACATGGCCTTCAGCTTGAGGAAGATGCCGGCCATGATTTCCTGGTCGCCCCTGGCGTCGCCGGGCGGATCGACCGCCTTCCAGTGCCATTGCAGCCAGCGGCCGGAATTCACCAGCGAGCCGTCTTCCTCGGCGAAGCAGGTCGACGGCAGGCGGAACACCTCGGTCTGGATCTTCGCCGGATCGACGTCGTTGTATTCGCCGTGGTTCTGCCAGAACTCCGAGGTCTCGGTGGCCAGCGGATCGATGATCACCAGATATTTCAGCCTGGACAGGCCGGTCGACACCTTGATCTTGCAGGGCGCCGAGGCGAGCGGGTTGAAACCCTGGCAGAGGTAGCCGTTCATCTTGCCCTGGTTCATGTTCTCGAACACCTGCAGCAGGTCGTAGCCCTTGTCGAGCTTGGGCAGCCAGTCATAGCACCAGTTGTTCTCCGCGGTGGCGGCGTCGCCCCACCAGGCCTTCATGTTGCTGACGAAGAACTTGCCGTAGTTCGACCAGTACGACAGTTGCCCGGGACGCAGGGGTTTGAAGGCGCGCTTTTCGATATAGGCCTTGTAGTCCTGCTCGGCATCGCCGGGCAGCGTCATGTAGCCCGGCAGCAGGTTGGACAGGAGCCCGAGGTCGGTGAGACCCTGGATGTTGGAGTGCCCGCGCAGCGCGTTCATGCCGCCGCCTGCGACGCCGATATTGCCCAGCAGCAGCTGCACCATGGCGCCGGTACGGATCATCTGCGAACCCTGCGAATGCTGGGTCCAGCCGAGCGCGTACATGATGGTCATGGTCTTGTCGGGCGCCGCGGTCGTGGCGATCATCTCGCACACCTTGAGGAAGGCTTCCCTGGGCGTGCCGCAGATGGTTGATACCATCTCGGGCGTGTAGCGCGAATAATGCGCCTTCATCATCTGGTACACGCAGCGCGGGTGCTGCAGCGTGGGATCGGTGACGACGTAGCCGTCCGCCCCGGTCTGGTACCCCCAGCTGGATTTGTCGTAGCTGCGCTTCTCGGGGTTGTAGCCCGAATAGAGGCCGTTCTCGAACGCGAATTCGTCCTTCACCAGAAAACTGAAGTCCGTGTAGTTCTTCACGTATTCATGGTGGATCCTGTCGTGGCTCAGCAGGTAATGGATGACCCCGCCAAGGAAGGCGATATCGCTGCCCGCGCGGATCGGCGCGTAATAGTCCGACACCGCGGCCGAACGCGTGAAGCGCGGATCGACCACGATCAGTCTTGCCTTGCGATGGGCCTTCGCCTCGGTCACCCACTTGAAGCCGCAAGGATGGGCTTCGGCGGCATTGCCGCCCATGATGAGAACCAGATCGGTATTCTTGATATCGACCCAGTGATTGGTCATTGCTCCGCGGCCGAACGTCGGGGCCAGACTGGCCACCGTGGGACCGTGTCAGACACGCGCCTGGTTGTCGAATGCGAGCATCCCCAGGCTGCGCGCGATCTTCTGCGTCAGGTAGCCGGTTTCGTTGCTGGAGGCGGATGCGGCGAGCATGCCGGTGGTGACCCAGCGGTTGACCGTTTCGCCCTTGTCGTTCTTCGCGATGAAGTTCCGGTCGCGGTCTTCCTTCATCAGCCTGGCGATGCGGGTGAAGGCATCGTCCCAGGAAATCGGCTGCCATTCCTTGCTGCCCGGCGCGCGGTACTCGGGCCGGGTGAGCCGGTTGGGGCTGCGCACGAAATCGAGCAGGGCCGCGCCCTTGGGGCACAGCGTGCCGCGATTGACCGGATGGTCGGGGTCGCCCTCGATGTGCATCACCTCGCCGTGGGCATTCTTCGCACGGTCGCCCAGGCTGTAGATCAGGACACCGCAGCCGACCGAGCAGTAGGGACAGGTGTTGCGGGTTTCGGTGGTGCGGGCGAGCTTGAATTCGCGTACTTCCGCCAACGCCTCCGCCGGAGCGAATCCAAGCGCGGCAAGGCTGGAACTGCCGACCCCCGCCGCACAGATTCTGAAGAACTGCCTACGCGTCACGTGCATGTCAGCCTCCTGCTTCGGTCGTTGTATTGGAAAACTATAGGAACAAACCGGGCCGATACAAATGGTTTCCACGTCGCGGCCTGTTCGCAGGCCACATAACCTTGTCGCCGTACCGGGATTGGAGGGCGCAGTCCCGTCCCGCCGGCCGGTGGGACGGCGTCGGGCCTGTCTTCCGCCGTCAGGCTTCTTCCGGGTTGGATCCGGTCTGGGCGATCGCCCCGGCGGCCAGCAGGAAATCGCGCACATGGCGCAGATCCTGTTTGGTGCAGGTATTGCTGTTGTGCGGTCGATGCAGGAAGCCTTCGACGCCGTTCAGGACCACGTGGAAGCTGGCGCCGTGATGCGGCGCCACGCTGGCGCCCAGGTGGGCGAGCATCGATTCCACCTCGCGCCAGTGGATGTTGGCGCTCAAAGGCCCCATCGCGATCGTGTGCAGCAGGCTCTCGTGTTTGTGGCTCATGGCCGTTTCCAGGCAAGGCGATGCTTACAGCATAGGCGTCGCCGGGCATGACGCGAATGGTTTACGTCGTCGACCTGTGCCCGCTCATGAAACTTCTCAGCGCAGCCACGTTGAGCGGACGGCTGTAGAGGTAACCCTGTACCTGCTCGCAGCCCTCGCGACGCAGAAAGGCCAGTTGTTCCTCGGTTTCCACCCCCTCGGCGATGATGCCGAGCCGCAGGCTGCGGGCAAGCTGGATCACCGCCCGCACGATCGCGGCATCGTCCGGATCGGTATGGATGTCGCGCACGAAACTGCGGTCGATCTTCAGGCGGTCCACGGCAAAGCGCTTGAGGTAGCTGAGCGAGGAATAGCCGGTACCGAAATCGTCGATCGAGAGGCGTACGCCCAGCGCTTTCAGCTGGCGCACGGTTTCGAGGTTCTTCTCCACGTCGTCCAGCAGGATCGATTCGGTCAGCTCGAGTTCGAGCAGATGCGGCGGCAGACCGCTCCGTTCGAGCGCACCGGCCACCGTTTCGACGAGGCCGGGACGACGGAACTGCAGGGCCGAGAGATTGACCGACATGCCGAGATCCGGCCATCCCGTCTGCCGCCACAGCTGGGCCTGCCGGCACGCCTCTTCCAGCACCCAGGCGCCGATCGACACGATCAGGCCGGAATCCTCGGCCACCGGAATGAAGCGCGCGGGGACGACGTCGCCCAGTTCCGGGTTGCGCCAGCGCAGCAGGGCTTCGACGCCGGTCATCCGGCCGCTGGCCACCTCCATCTGGGGCTGGTAGTGCAGCTGGAATTCGGCCCGGTAGAGCGCCTGGTGCAGACGGTTCTGCAGCAGCAGGTGCTCGTGCGCCTGGCGGTTCATCTGTTCGTCGAAGAAGCGGTAGGTGCGTCGGCCGGCGTCCTTGGCGTTGTACATCGCCACATCGGCCTTCTGCATCAGCGTGTCGAAGTCGTTGCCGTCATCCGGGTAGACCGCGATCCCGATGCTGCACGACATGTTCAGCGAATGGCCGCCGACCTGCATGGGTTCGCTCACCCGGGACAGGATGTCGCCGGCGATGCGCTCGACCGTCTCCAGTTCGGGGATGTCGTTGAGCAGCACGACGAATTCGTCGCCGCCGAGCCGGCTGATGGTGTCGCTTTCCCGGGTGCTGCCGGCGAGGCGGCCGACCACGTCGAGCAGCAACTGGTCGCCTGCCGCATGGCCCAGGGTGTCGTTCACCATCTTGAAATTGTCGAGATCGAGAAACAGCATCGCCACCCGGGCGTGCGTACGGCCGGCCCGCGCCACGGCCTGGGCGAAACGATCACGCAGCAGTACGCGGTTCGGCAGGCCGGTCAGCGCATCATGCTGTGCCAGGAATTCGATCCGCTCCTCGGCTTCCTTGCGCTCGGTGATGTCCCGGTCCACGCCCTGAAAGCCGGTCAGCGTGCCGGCCGCGTTGAATACCGCCGACGCGCTCGACTCGATGGTGCGGTAGCTGCCGTCGCGGTGCCGCCAGCGCAGCACGACGTTCTTCCAGCCGGTGCCGCTGGCGCGGGCCTGGCGCCAGATTTCGCGGTAGAAATGACGGTCTTCCGGGTGGATGAGGCTGGCCGGATTGAGCGCCAGGAAGGCATCGAGGGTGTAGCCCAGGTTCTGCACGCCGCGCTGGTTGCAATAAGTGTGACGCCCCTGCGCATCCATCGACCAGATCCAGTCGACCGAGTGTTCGGCCATTGCGCGAAAGCGCGCCTCGTTCTCGCGCAGGGCCTCTTCCGCCTGGTGGCGGCGGGTGATGTCCTGGCAGGCGCCGTAGAGACGCTGACGACCGCCCTCGCCTGCCACGGACAGCGTGTAGACATGGATGTAGTGGAGATCGCCTGTCTTGCCGACGACGCGCAGTTCGCACTCCCCGCGTCCGCCGGCCGGCAGATGCAGTACCGTGCGGTCGAATTCCGCCATGTCATTCTGGTGTACGAGACTGCGCCAGCACCCGCGCGCCACGATCTCGTCGGGGGTGTAGCCGAAGACGGTTTCCTGCGAGGCCGTCGCCCAGTCGAGCGAAAGCTCGCCCGTTTCCTTGCGGGAATAGGCATACAGGAAATCCGTGGCCACGCTGGAGATCAGCCGGTAGCGCTCCTCGCTGGCGCGCAGTGCGTCTTCCATGCGCTTGCGCTCGGTGATGTCGACGAAATTGACCACCGCGCCGACCAGTTCGCCATCGCGGTACATCGGATGCGACCAGTACTCGACCGGGAAACTGGTGCCGTCCTTGCGCCAGTGCACCTCGTCGTCGGCGTGCGTGGGCCGTCCTTCCAGCGTGGAGACCCTGACCCGGCAGGCCTCCTTCGGATAGGGCCGCCCGTCCGGATAGGTATGGTGGATCAGCGGATGGATGCTTTGTCCCAGCAACTCCTCGCGCGTATATCCCAGCATCTTCAGGCAGGCGGGATTGACGAAGGTACAAATGCCGTACTGATCCACGCCGAAGATCGCCTCCGGCGAGGCGTCGAGCAACAGCCGGAAACGCTCCTCGCTGGCGCGCAGCGCCGCCAGCGAGGCGCGCTGCGCCATGGCCACGCCGAGGTCGATCGCCAGTTTTTCCAGCAGCAGGACCTTGTCGGGGCCGAAGGCGTATGGATCCCCGGCGTAGACGTTGAGCGCGCCCACCACCCTGCCGTGCACGCGCAGCGGCGTGGCTGCCGAGGCCCGATAGCCCAGCTTGCGCGCCTGCTCGCGCCAGGGCGTGAAGGTTTCCGTCCGTTCGATATCGTCGCTGATGACGGTGGTGCCGTTGCGGATCGCCGAACCGGTCGGGCCTTGCCCGAACGCGGAATCGTCGCAGCGGATGGGTATTCCGCTCAGGTAGCCGTCGCTGAAGCCGGCTTCCGCCACCGGGAGCACGCGCACGCCGTCGGCGTCCAGCTTGCCGATCCAGGCCATGCGGAACAGGTCGTCCCTGACGAGTTCCTCGCAGATGCGTGTCATCAGTTCGGTTTCGGACAGGTCCGCCATCAGCATTTCGTTGACTTCGGCGATGGCCTGGAGAATCCGGTTGCGCCGCCGCATGACCAGTGCGGTCTGCTTTTCCTGGGTCACGTCGCGCAGGCTGCCCACCATCCGCACCGGGGTGCCGTCGGCATTGCGTTCCACCACGTCACCCCGGTTGTGCACCCAGATTTCGCGACCGTCGCGGTGCCGGATGCGATGTTCGCAGGCGAACACGGCCTTGCCCGCCTGGCAGGCTGCGATCGCGCCCATCACCATGCTGCGTTCCTCTTCCGGCAGGCAGGCCAGCGCTTCGCGCCAGTCACGCTGCAGGTGGCCGTCATCCAGCCCCATCAGCCGGGCCCATTGCGCATTGTGGCGCACCCGCCCGCTGCCCAGTTCCCAGTCCCATACTCCCTCGCCGATGATTTCGAGCGCAAAGGTCTGTTCGTCGCCCGCCGGCCGTCGCCCTGCCCTGGCCGCCTTTTTCTCCGCCACCGGATCCAGTCCGGACGCCAGTTGGAACCGCGCCGTCTCGCGCCTCGTTCGCGCTTCGTCCAGCGACACCTGCGGGTACACGCCGAGCGCGAGGGTCCGGCGCTTGCCGCCATAGCGGTAATCCATGCGCCAGTAGCGCGCACCGTCGGGCTGCACCAGCAGGTACATGCCGCCACCATCGGCAAGCTTGATGGGCTTGTCGACCGCCTGGAGGCTGGCGATGCGCGCTTCGCTTAAGGGTTTGACGGGACGGGCCATCGGGCAGACATGGACCAGGAAATCAGGGATAGTAAGGGGATATTACGGACGGCATGCCGTCATGAATACCGTCAATACCGCCAGAACGAAACGGTATGAAAGTACCACCTGCGTCCTGTACCAGGAAATGGCTGGACGATACCTTTCCGATTTCAAGGAGCTTGCATGGGAAAGAACCGGCTAGAAGCCTTCAGCGACGGTGTGATTGCCATCCTGATTACCATCATGGTGCTGGAAATGAAGGTACCGCATGGCGTGGCCCTGAACACGCTGACGCCGCTCTGGCCGGTATTTACCAGCTATGCGCTGAGCTTCGTCTATCTCGGCATCTACTGGAACAATCACCATCACATGCTGCACACCGTGCACAGCGTGACCGGCCCGATGCTGTGGGCCAATCTGCATCTGCTGTTCTGGCTGTCGCTGATTCCCTTCACCACCGGCTGGATGGGCGAAAACCATTTTGCGCCGGTCCCGGTGGCCGTCTACGGCGTGGTCCTGCTGATGGCCGCCATTGCCTACTGGATCCTGCAACGACTGATCGTAAAGGCACAGGGGCCCGACTCCCTGCTCAGGAAGGCCATCGGGTCGGACTGGAAAGGCAGGCTCTCACCGCTGCTCTATGCCCTGGCGATCGTGCTCGCCGTTCCGCAGCGGGGAATTGCGATCGGGCTCTACGTGCTGGTGGCCCTGCTCTGGCTGGTACCGGACCGGCGCATCGAGCGGGTCTTGCCGCGCGAACCCGATTGAATGCGCGCTCAGGGTAACGCCAGGCGGAATAGCGCGCCGCGATCGTTGTTCAGTGACAGGTTTCCGCTGCGTCCCCGGTTCTCGTGCAGCTGCGCGATGAGGCGCGCGAACTGCAGGCCCAGCCCGGTACCGCGCGACTTGTAGGGTGTGCCGGCCGCCACGCTCTCGAGCACGTGGGGCGGATAGCCGGGGGAGTCGTCGCGTACGCCCAGCACCAGCCAGCCGTCCTGCGCGGCGGCCTCGAGCGTGATCCTGGAACGCGCGTAGGCCAGGGAATTCTGGATTGCATTCATCATGGCCATCTCGACCAGATCGCGGTCGAAGAAGGCGACGGCGGGCAAGCCGGCATCCAGCCGTGTTTCCACCACGAAGCGGCCGTGCGACAGGCTTTTAGTGCGGGCGGCCAGGGCATGGATCAGGTCGTGGGGCGAGTAGGCATCGATATTGAGGGTGAGCGGTCCCCGATCGGCCTTGTACAGCCACAACGCCTGCTGCAGGCGGTCGGCGACGCCCTGGCAGAGCAGGCGCGCGGCATCGACCGGTTCGTCGTGCCCTGCATCGCCATTCAGGGGAATGCGCTCCAGCGTCATCCCCAGCAGTCCGAGGTGGTTCTTCACCTCGTGTATCAGGGCGGCCTGGAAGTCGGCATTGTCGAAGTCCATTATTCCGCCTTCCTCTGGATGCCGAAGCGGCTTTCCATTTCCTTCAGGGAAAGCCGCAGCCCCGCCAGGCGCGGATGGCCCGGGGCCTGGGCTTCGGCGGAAGCCAGATAGCGTCGCGCCGATTCGATCATGGGTTCGTCCATGCCGCTCCTGTCGATGTGCTTGAGGATCACCCACACCGCGTTCATGGCGATGCGCGGGTTGTACGGAGCCGATTCGCAGGCAACCAGGAGCTTTTCCGCCGCCGTCCGGAAATCGCCCTTCTGCGCCAGCACCACGCCTTCGTTGTTGAGCCGGCGCACGTCGGCGGTGGCCGACGACAGCACCGACGCCCCGACGTCGCCGCGCCCGGCCTCATCGTAGAGCTTGCGGGCCTTTGCCAGCAGGGCTTCGCTGTCGTGCGCATTGCGCGCCACCTCGGCGACGAGGCTGTCCGCTTCGTCGTTGCGGCCGCTGGCCATGCACACGCCTGCCAGATCGAGCATGAGCCGTGCGTCCCCGCGGGTCCCTGCGGCGCGCAGCGCGGCCGCTTCGTCGATCGATCTGGCCGCGTCTTCCTGGCGGCCGGCCTCGACATGCAGCATGCCCTGTGTGACCGCACTGACCAGGCGGCCTTCCGGGGTCGCCTGCAATATGGATTTGTTGCGCTTGAGCGTGTCGGCCACCGCCTTGTAGTCGCCCTGCTCGGCCTGCACGCGGCACAGATTGCCGTAGTCATCCGGGCTGACGAAGATCGAATGCCGTCCCTTGTCGATGGCGGTGGCATAGGCGCTGCGCGCGGCGTCCAGGTCGCCGTTGGCGTAGGCCAGTTCGCCGAGTTTCTGCTGCCGCCTGACGGTACGGGCCGACACCGCGACGCCGCGTTCGAGGGCCTGCTGCGCGCCGGCAGTGTCCTTTTTCGCCGCGCACACGTCGGACAGCAGGTCGTAGGCGGCGACCATCTCGGGCGCCCGTTCGAGCACGTCGCGCAGTTCTTCCTCGGCCGCGTCGTCCTTCTGCTGCAGGTGCAGGGATCGCGCGAGGCCGAGACGCGCCCAGGGAATCGCACGCATCTCGATCACCTGCTTGTACAGGGCCTCGGCTTCCTCGAAGCGTCCCAGCGTGACCAGCAACTCACCCTTGAAGCGCAGTGCGTCGACCAGATAGCGCGGTTGATCGCGCATCAGGGTGTCGCAGGCGGCGATCGCGGCCTCGAGCTCGTTGGCGGCAAAATGCCGGTAGACCTCGCGAAACGCCCGCTTGCGCAGCAGCACCGTTTCCAGCCGGCTGCACAGGGCTTCGGCGCTGAAGGGCTTGATCATGTAGTCGTCGGGCGCGAGTTCGGCGGTCGCCACGACCTTCTCGTAGAAGGATTCGGAGGTGACCATCATGAAGACGGTTTCCAGCGGAATCAGGTTGGCGTGGCGCAGTTCTTCCAGCAGTTGCTGCCCGTCCCGGCCTTCGCCGAGGTTGAAGTCGCACAGGATGAAGTCGTAGTCCTTGTTGCGGATCTGGAACAGGGCCTCGGCCGCGTTCGAGGCGATCTGGATCTTGGTGATGCCGAAATTCGACAGCGTGAGCCGCAATGCATTGCGCATGCCCGGATAATCGTCCACCACCAGTGCGCGGAGACTCTTGTAGTCGACAGGGGAAGCTTCGTGTTCGAAAGGCGCGTTCACGAGGTTCTGGGCCGGCAGACAGCGCGGCCAGGTTCCGTCCGGAAAAGGAGATAAGGCAAGTAACGGCTGTGCCGGACCGAACTGAACCCGGTACGAACGGCTTCAGTCCAGCAGACTGTCCGGGGTTTCCAGCGCGGTTTTCACGGCGACCAGGAACTGCACTGCGTCGCGCCCGTCGATGAGGCGGTGGTCGTAGGTCAGGGCCAGGTACATCATGGGCCGCACCACGACCTGGCCGTGCTCGGCGACCGGCCGGTCCTGGATGGCGTGCATGCCGAGGATGGCCGATTGCGGCGGATTGAGGATGGGCGTGGACAGCAGCGAGCCGAACACGCCGCCGTTGGTGATCGAGAAGCTGCCGCCGGCCAGTTCCTCCAGTGCCAGCCTGCCTTCCTTCGCGCGCGCGGCGAAATCGGCGATGGCCGACTCGATCTGCGGCGCGCCCAGCGTCTGCGCGCGCCGCAGGATGGGGACCACCAGTCCGCGCGGCGTGGAAATGGCGATACCGATGTCGGCGTCCGCATGCCAGACGATGTCGTCGCCGTCGATGGCGGCGTTGACGACCGGGAACTGTGCCAGCGCCCGGCACACCGCGCGCACGAAGAAGGACATGTAGCCCAGCTTGACACCGTGCCTGGCCTCGAACTCGGCCTTCATGCGCTGGCGCAGCTCGTTCACCGGCTGCATGTTCGCCTCGTTGAAGGTGGTCAGCATGGCGGCGGTGTGCTGTGCCGCGACCAGCCGTTCGGCGACGCGCTGGCGCAGGCGCGACATGGGTTCGCGGCGGTCCACGCCCGAAGCGGAGGCTTCGGCCGGCGGCGCGGCGGGCAGCGGCAGAGCCGGTGCGGCGACCCGGGCCGGTTCGGAAACGGCAACCGGACGCGCCGCGGGGACCGCAACGGGCGCAGGCGCCACGCGCGGCGCGGCGGCCTCGCCGGATTCGATCACCGCCACCACCTCGTCGGCCTTGACCACCGTGCCCTCGGGCTGGCGGATTTCGACCAGCGTGCCGGAGGCTGGCGCGGGGATTTCGAGGATGACCTTGTCGGTTTCCAGATCGACCAGGGTTTCGTCGCGGGCGACGGCCTCGCCCGGCTGTTTGCGCCAGACGAGCAGCGTACCGCTGGCCACCGAATCGGACAGCGCAGGCACGCGCACGTCAATCTTCATGGGATTTCTCCAGCGCATCGTCCAGCAGCGCATCGAGCTCGGCGCGGTGGCGCGAGGGATAGCCGGATGCGGGGGCGGCTGCGGCCGGCCGGCCGGCGTAGCAGAAGCGCCGCCCGGCAGGTGCGCAATGGTTCAGGTGGTGCAGGGTCTGGTACCAGGCGCCCTGGTTCATCGGCTCCTCCTGCGCCCAGACGAAGGTCTGCGCCTGCGGGTAGGCGGCGAGCGTCTCGCGGAACAGGGTTTCGGGGAAGGGATACAACTGCTCGACGCGCACGATCGCGACGTCATCCAGCCCGCGCGCAACGCGCGCGGCTTCGAGATCGAACCAGACGCGCCCGCTGCAGGCGATCACGCGCGTGGCGCTGTGCGGCGCGCGCGGGTCGTCGATCACCGGCCGGAACCTGCCCTCCGACAGGTCCGCCAGCGTGGAGACGGACTCGGGATGGCGCAGCAGGCTCTTGGGCGTGAACAGCACCAGCGGCTTGCGGCGCGGCCGTACGATCTGCCGGCGCAGGAGATGGAAGACCTGGGCCGGCAGGGTCGGCACACAGACCTGGATGTTGTCCTGCGCGCATAACTGCAGCCAGCGCTCGAGCCGGGCCGAGGAATGCTCGGGTCCCTGCCCCTCCAGACCGTGCGGCAGCATCAGCGTGAGGCCGCACAGGCGGTTCCATTTCGCCTCGCCGCTGGTGATGAACTGGTCGATCACCACCTGCGCGCCGTTGGCGAAATCGCCGAACTGGGCTTCCCACACCACCAGCGTATCGGGATCGGCGGTGGCGTAGCCGTATTCGAAGGCGAGCACGGCCTCCTCGGACAGCAGCGAATCGATGACGGTGAAATCGCCCTGTCGCTCGTGCAGGTGCTCCAGCGGGATGTAGACGCCGCTCTGCCGCCGTTCGCGCTTCTGGTCGTGCCACACGGCGTGGCGATGGAAGAAGGTGCCGCGCGCCGAATCCTGGCCGGACACGCGCACGTTGACGCCGGTGTCGAGCAGGCTGGCGTAGGCCAGCGTCTCGCAATAGCCCCAGTCGAGCGGCTGCTCGCCTGCGCGCATGCGGCGGCGGTCGTCGAGCACCTTCTGCACGCGCGGATGCAGTTCGATGTCGACCGCCGGCGTGGTGATGCGGTCGCCGAGGAAATTGAGGCGGGCGGCGGGCACGCGCGTCTCCGTCTCGGCCAGCGCGCCCTTGAAGCGGCTCCAGTCGACGCTGTAGATTTCCTTGAAATTGGACAGCGCCGGCGGCGACAGCGATGCGCCGGCATCGAGCCGGGCACGGCAGGCGTCAATGAGGTCGTCGGCCTCGGCCTGCGTCACCACGCCCTCTTCCACCAGCTTCTGCGCGTACAGCGTGCGCGTGGTCGGATGCGCCTGGATGCGACGGTACATCAGCGGCTGGGTGGCGAGCGGCTCGTCCTGCTCGTTGTGGCCGTGGCGGCGGTAGCACACCAGGTCGATGAATACGTTCTTGCGGAAGGTGTAGCGGAAATCGACCGCGGTGCGCACGGCGAAGGCCACCGCCTCCGGATCGTCGCCGTTGACGTGGAACACCGGCGCCTCGACCATCTTGGCGACGTCGGTACAGTAGAGCGTGGAGCGCACGTCGCGTGGGTCGGAGGTGGTGAAGCCGATCTGGTTATTGATCGCCACATGGATCGCGCCGCCGTTGCGGAAACCGCGCGTCTGCGACATGTTGAGCGATTCCATCACCACGCCCTGTCCCGACAGCGCTGCGTCGCCGTGCAGCACCACCGGAATGACCTCGCGCCCCAGCACGTCGCCGCGCCGGTCCTGGCGCGCGCGCACCGAGCCGCGCACCACCGGATGCACGATCTCCAGATGCGAGGGATTGAAGGCCAGCGCCAGGTGCACCGGACCGTTGGGCAGCAGCACGTCGGTGGAAAAACCCTGGTGGTATTTCACGTCGCCCGACAGCGGCGAATGGGCGTCGTTCAGCGCCGGTTCCTCGTACAGGCTTTCGAGCGGCCGCCCCATGATGTTGGCCAGCACATTGATGCGCCCGCGGTGTGCCATGCCGATGACGATCTCCTTCGCGCCGTGGCGGGCGCAGCGCGAGATCGTCAGGTCGAGCAGCGGAATCAGGCTTTCCCCGCCTTCGAGCGAGAAGCGCTTCTGTCCGACGTGGCGGGTATGGAGGAATTTCTCCAGCGTCTCGGCGTCGGTCAGCCGCTTCAGCAACTGCTTCTTGAGTTCCGGGGACGCGCCGTACAGGCCGCGCGCCGACTCGATGCGTTCCTGCAGCCACCGCTTGCGCGCCACGTCGGTGAGATGCATGTACTCGAAGCCGACGCGGCCGCAGTAGGCACCCTGTACACGCTTCAGGATGTCGGCGAGCGTGGCGCGGCCCACGCCGAACAGCGAGCCGGAGTCGAATTCGCGGGACAGGTCGGCTTCGGCGAGGCCGTAGTGCGCCGGGTCCAGCTCCGGCGTGGGCGGCGGCTCGAAGCGGCGCAAGGGGTCGAGATCGGCCCGGCGCACGCCGAGGTAACGATAGGCATTGATGAGCCGCAGCACGGCGATCTGGGCCGCGTCGCCTGCACCTTCCCCCGCGTGCGGCAGGGGCTCGGCCAGCCAGGGCGCCAGCGCCGCGTCGCCGAACTGTTCCAGATAGGCCGCGTTGCCGGCGTACAGCGGCGAACTCGGGAGCCAGTCGGATGCGCGCATGCGGCAGGACGGCGGCTAGGCGCCCCGCTGGTCGATCGGCACGTACTCGCGCCGCGCATGGCCGGTATAGAGCTGGCGCGGGCGGCCGATCTTGTGCGCGGGGTCGGACAGCATCTCGTTCCACTGCGCTACCCAGCCCGCGGTGCGCGCCAGCGCGAACAGCGCGGTGAACATGCTGGTGGGAATGCCCATGGCGCGGAAGATGATGCCGGAGTAGAAGTCGACGTTGGGATACAGCTTGCGCTGGATGAAGTAGTCGTCTTCCAGCGCGATGCGCTCCAGTTCCATCGCCATCCTGAACTGCGGGTCGTCGCGCAGGTCGAGCTCGTCGAGCACCTCGTAGCAGGTTTCGCGGATGATGCGCGCGCGCGGGTCCATGTTCTTGTAGACGCGGTGGCCGAAACCCATCAGGCGGAAGCCGCTCGACTTGTCCTTGGCGCGCGCGATGAATTCGGGAATGCGCGAGATGTCGCCCATCTCGTCCAGCATCTTCAGTACCGCCTCGTTGGCGCCGCCGTGCAGCGGTCCCCACAGCGAGGCCATGCCGCTGGCCATGCTGGCGTAGGGATTGGCGCCGCTGGAGCCGGCCAGTCGGACGGTCGAGGTCGAGGCGTTCTGCTCGTGGTCGGCGTGCAGGATGAAGATGCGGTCGAGCGCGCGCGCCAGGATCGGATTCGGCTCGTAGGCCTCGCACGGGGTCGAGAACATCATGTGCATGAAGTTCTCGGCGTAGGAGAGGCGGTTCTTCGGGTACGCGAAGGGCTGGCCCTCGTTGTACTTGTACGACCAGGCCGCCACCGTCGGCACCTTGGCGATCAGCCGGTGCGCCACGATCTCGCGCTGGCGCGGGTCGAAGATGTTCATGTCCTCATGGTAGAAGGCCGACATCGCCCCGGTCACGCTGATCATCACCGCCATCGGATGCGCGTCGCGCCGGAAGCCGCGGAATACGTTCTCCATCTGGTCGTGCAGCATGGTGTGGTGGCGGATCGAGGTTTCGAACGCCTGCTTCTGGTCCGCGCTCGGCAGGTTGCCGTGGATCAGCAGGTAACACACCTCCATGAAGTCCGACTTGTAGGCCAGTTCCTCGATGGGGTAGCCGCGGTAGTAGAGCAGGCCTTCGTCGCCGTCGATGTAGGTGATCGCCGAGGTGCAGCTGGAGGTTGCCGTGAAGCCGGGATCGTGGGTGAAATAGCCCTGCGCGCCGAGCGCGCGGATGTCGATCACGGGCTTGCCGTAGGTGCCCTGCTCGACGGGCAGTTCGATGGACGGGCTGCCGTCGCTGAACGTGAGGGTGACGGTTTTTTTCATCGTGTGTTCCGAAAATATCGCAGGCGTTGAACAAGCGCTTCAAGGTCGGCATCGCCCGCGGGCGGACCGCCTTGCAGCCGGTCTGCAATCTCCATGTCCGACAGCATCAGGAGCCGCTCCAGGGCGGCTGTCTCGTGAGGCTCCAGTGTAGCGCGGTGGGCGGCCCAAAAGCCACCCAGCACGATATCCAGTTCGAGCAGGCCGCGCCGGCAACGCCACGCGATCCTGTCGCCCGCGATTCGCTCAGACACGGCGCTTCACCAGCAGGGCGCGGATGCGGCCGATCGCCTCCGCGGGATTCAGCCCCTTTGGACAGGCGTCCACGCAATTGAGGATGCCGCGACAGCGGTAAAGCCGGTACGGATCCTCCAGGTTGTCCAGCCGCGCGGTCGTCGCCTCGTCGCGCGTATCGGCGATGAAGCGCCAGGCCTGCAGGAGCCCGGCAGGTCCGACGAATTTGTCCGGGTTCCACCAGTACGACGGACACGCCGTCGTGCAGCACGCGCACAGGATGCATTCGTAGGCGCCGTCGAGCTGTGCGCGTTCTTCCGGACTCTGCAGGCGCTCGACCTCCGGCTCGGGTTCGTCGTTGACGAGCCAGGGCTTGATCGAGCGGTACTGCTGGTAGAACGGCTCCATGTCGACGATCAGGTCACGGATCACCGGCAGTCCGGGCAGCGGCCGCACCTCGACCGGTTGCTTCAGTTCGGACAGCGGCGTGATGCATGCCAGGCGGTTGCGTCCGTTCACGTTCACCGCGTCCGACCCGCACACGCCCTCGCGGCAGGAGCGCCGCAACGACAGGGTCTCGTCCTGCGCCTTGATCGCGATGAGGGCATCCAGCAGCATCTTGCCGGCGGGATCGATGTCGAGGTCGACGTCCTGCATGAAAGGCTGGGCGTCGGTCTCGGGGTTGTAGCGGTAGAGGCGGAATTTCATGCTCAATACACCCTCGCCTTCGGCTTCACCGATTCCAGCGTGAGCGGTTTGAGGCGAACCGGCTTGGTATCGACCTGATCTTCCGCGCGCGCGTACAGCGTGTGCCTGAGCCAGCGTTCGTCGTCGCGTTGGGAAAAGTCCTCCCGCGTATGCGCGCCGCGGCTTTCGGTGCGGTGGATGGCCGAGACCAGGGTCGCCCGGGCGACGCCGACGAGATTGTCCAGTTCCAGCGCCTCGATGCGCGCAGTGTTGAAGACGCGGCTGGTGTCCCGCAGCCCGGCCTGTGCCAGACGGGCCTCGAGCGCGTCGAGCTGCGCGAGGCCCTGGCGCAGGGAGGCGTCGGTGCGAAAGACGCTGCAGTGCGCCTGCATGGTATGCCGGAGATCGTCGGCGATCTCGGCAACGCGTTCGCGGCACGGCCGATCCCAGCGCGCCAGCCGGGCCGCGCTGGCATCCGCCGCGTTGGCCGGCATGGGACGCGGATACGGGTTGTCGCGCAGATAGTCGAGCATGTGCCGGCCGGCGGCACGGCCGAACACGACCAGATCGAGCAGCGAGTTGCCGCCCAGCCGGTTGGCGCCGTGCACGGAAACGCAGGCGCATTCTCCCACGGCGTAGAGCCCCGGAACGGCTTCCTCGGGGCCGGTGCGCGCAGGCGCGACGACCTGGCCGTGCAGATTGGTCGGGATGCCGCCCATCATGTAGTGCGCGGTCGGCGCCACGGGGATGGGGGCATGCGCAGGGTCGACGCCGGCGAAGCGGATCGACAGGTCGCGGATGCCCGGCAGCTTTGCGGCGATGGTCGCCTCGCCCAGGTGGTCGAGCTTGAGATCGATGTAATCGCCGCGCGGTCCGCAGCCGCGCCCTTCGGCAATCTCGACGGCGATGGCGCGCGCGACCACGTCGCGTCCGGCCAGGTCGCGGGCATGCGGCGCGTAGCGGTCCATGAAGCGCTCGCCGTGCCGGTTGAGCAGATAGCCGCCCTCCCCGCGCGCGCCTTCGGTGATGAGACAACCGACGCCGGCGATGCCGGTGGGGTGGAATTGCCA
>JBGAFM010000006.1:0-185389 GCA_044227225.1 Thiobacillus sp.
CTGCTCGACAGGCGCCTGCTGCACGAGAAATACGGTGATCACGGCTACCAGCGCTATCGCAACGGCATGTATCGCTCGGGCCGCGACGGCCTGCTGATCGAGATCGGCAAATACGGTCTCGCCAAGCGCGATCTGGTGGCGCCAGTGAACTTCTTCAGCAAGGTGACCGTGGACGACGACGGGGGCTTCCACTTCGTGCCCGGCCACGCGCAGGCCGGCGACCACCTCGACCTGCGCCTCGACATGGACGTTCTGGTCGCGTTCTCGACCGCGCCGCATCCGCTCGACCCCGACCCGGACTACGCGCCGGGCCGCATCGGGCTCGCGGTCTGGCGCTCCGGCCCGGCGCCGGCCGACGATTACTGCCGCGCCTTCCGCCCCGAGAATGCGCGTGCGCTGCACAACACCGACCTGCTGTACCTGGCCTGAGGAGACCGCGATGACCGCCACCGCCACACGCATCCAGGCAAGCGCGCTCGACCCTGCGCGCGCCGTGCTCGACCACACCGTCCCGGCCGGCGAGCCTTACCTGCTGGCCATCGAAAAGGGCCAGACCCTGCGCATCGTCGACCTCGAAGGCAACCAGGCCGTCGACGTGATCTTCTACAACCGCGACGACGGCGCCGAGCACTACAGCGCGACCGAAACGCTGCTGCGCCAGGGCGGCATCTACCTCACCACCGGCTCGGTGCTCTACAGCGATGACGGCAATCCGATGCTGACCATCGTCGCCGACACCTGCGGCCGCCACGACACCCTGGGCGGCGCCTGTGCGGCCGAGAGCAATACCGTGCGCTACGCATTGCAGAAGAAGTTCATGCACAGCTGCCGCGACAACTATTTGACGGCGCTGCAGCACGCCGACATCGGCCTCGGCAAGCGCGACCTCGTGCCCAACGTCAATTTCTTCATGAACGTGCCGGTGTCCGAGGCGGGCGAACTGACGTTCGCCGACGGCGTCTCGGCGCCCGGCAAGTATGTCGAGCTGCGCGCCGAGATGAACCTGTGGATGCTGGTCTCCAACTGCCCGCAGCTCAACAACCCGTGCAACGCCTACAACCCGACACCGGCGCGGTTTCTGCTGTGGGACGCGTCGCAACAATAACAACCGACGGCGGGACGACTCGCCGCGGAGACTGCATGGGGGACGACCCCCAAGGAAAGAAGATGTTCAACAAGGTCCTGATTGCCAACCGCGGCGCCATCGCCTGTCGCATCATCCGCACCCTGCGCGCCCTCGGCGTGAAATCGGTCGCCGTGTATTCCGAGGCCGACCGCCACAGCCTGCATGTCCGCATGGCCGACGAGGCCGTCGAGATCGGGCCCGCGCCGGCGGCGCAAAGCTACCTGCGCGCCGACAAGATCCTTGAGGCCGCGAAGCAGGCCGGCGCCCAGGCTATCCACCCCGGCTACGGTTTCCTCTCCGAGAACCCCGGCTTCGCCGAGGACTGCGCCGCCGCCGGCATCGCCTTCATCGGCCCGAGCCCGGCGCAGATGCGCGCGTTCGGTCTCAAGCACACGGCGCGCGAGCTGGCCGAGGCGAACCGCGTTCCGCTGCTGCCCGGCTCCGGCCTCTTGAGTGATGCCGGCCACGCCCGGGCCGAAGCCGCGCGCATCGGCTACCCGGTCATGCTGAAGAGCACCGCCGGCGGCGGCGGCATCGGCATGCGCCTGATCTGGAGCGCCGACGAACTGGTCGAGGCCTTCCAGTCGGTCGAGCGGCTGGCGCGCGCCAACTTCAAGGAGGCCGGCATCTTCCTCGAGAAATACGTCGAGCACGCACGCCACATCGAGGTGCAGATCTTCGGCGACGGCCAGGGCCACGTCGTCGCGCTGGGCGAACGGGATTGTTCGGTGCAGCGGCGCAACCAGAAAGTCATCGAGGAAACGCCGGCGCCCGGCCTCACCGACGTGCAGCGTTCGAATCTGCTCGCCACCGCGGTGCGGCTCGGCGAGGCGGTCGGTTACCGCTCGGCCGGCACCGTCGAGTTCGTCTACGACACGCAGAGCGGCGCATTCTATTTCCTCGAAGTGAACACCCGCCTGCAGGTCGAACACGGCGTCACCGAAGAAGTCACCGGTGTGGATTTGGTGGAATGGATGGTGAAGGAAGCGGCGGGTGAACTCGATCTGTCCGCTTTCAGAATTGAACCCCAGGGCGCATCGATGCAGGTGCGCCTCTATGCCGAAGACCCGGGCAAGGACTTCCAGCCGGCCGCCGGCGTGCTGACCGAGGTCGTGTTTCCGGCCGACGCGCGCATCGAGACCTGGGTCGAGCGCGGTTCCGACGTGCCGCCCTTCTACGATCCCATGGTGGCGAAACTCATCGTCAAGGGCCGCGACCGCGTCGAGGCGCTGGTGAAGATGCGGCAGGTGCTGGCGCAGACGCGTGTCGCCGGCATCGAGACCAACCTCGGCTACCTCGGGCAGATCGTGCGCGACGCGGTGTTCGCCGAAGGCCGGCAGACCACGCGCTATCTCAACGCCTTCCATTACCGCCCGGCGACGATCGACGTCATCGAACCCGGCGTGCAGTCGAGCCTCCAGGACTGGCCGGGCCGCACCGGCTACTGGGACGTCGGCGTGCCGCCTTCGGGGCCGATGGACGCGCTGGCGCTGCGACTGGCCAACCGCCTGGCCGGTAACGAGGAAGGCGCGGCCGCGCTCGAACTCACCGTCGCCGGCCCCACGCTGCGTTTCAACTGCGACGCCGTGATCGCGCTCGCCGGCGCCGACATGGGCGCCGAACTCGATGGTGTCCAGATCGCCAACTGGGCCGCGCAGTCGGTCAAGGCCGGAGCGATCCTCAAGCTCGGCGCGATCAGGGATACCGGCTGCCGCGCCTATCTCGCGGTGCGCGGCGGCTTCGACGTGCCGGACTATCTCGGCAGCAAGGCTACCTTCACCCTCGGCCAGTTCGGCGGCCACGCCGGACGCACGCTCAGGGTTGGCGACGTGCTGCATGTTTATGCGGCCAACGATGCGGCCATCGAGAATGCGCTGCCCGCCGCACTGATTCCCCACCACACCCACGCCTGGGAAATCGGCGTGCTGTACGGCCCGCACGGCGCGCCGGATTTCTTCACCGACGCCGACATCGAGACCTTCTTCGCCACCGCGTGGGAGGTGCACTACAACTCCAACCGCACCGGCGTGCGGCTGATCGGTCCGCGCCCGCAATGGGCGCGCAAGGACGGCGGCGAAGCCGGCCTGCATCCGTCCAATCTGCACGACAACGCCTATGCGATCGGCGCGGTCGACTTCACCGGCGACATGCCGGTCATCCTCGGGCCCGACGGTCCCAGCCTTGGCGGCTTCGTCTGCCCGGCGACGATCGTGCAGGCCGAGCTGTGGAAGATGGGGCAGCTGAAGCCGGGTGACACCGTGCGATTCAAGCGTTTGACGCGCGAACACGCGAACGCCCTGCAGCGCGCGCAGGACGCCGCCATCGCCGCGCTCGACGCGCCGGCTTTTGCCACGCTGCCGCCCGACCACGCGCCGCTCGGCACGCCGGTGCTGCGGCACCTGCACTCCGAAGGCGAAAAGCCCGACCTCGTCGTGCGCCAGTCGGGCGACGCCAACCTGCTGTTCGAGCTCGGTCCGCTGGTGCTCGACATGGGACTGCGCTTCCGCATCCAGGCGCTGATGGAAGCCGTCAAGCACGCGGGCCTGCCGGGCATCCTCGATCTCACGCCCGGCATCCGTTCGCTGCAGGTGCACTTCGACCCGCGCGTTGTCGACCAGGACGCGCTGCTCGAACGCGTGGTGGCGCTGGAAGACGGCCTGCCGCCGCTCGACGACATGGAAGTGCCGTCGCGCATCGTCCACCTGCCGCTGTCGTGGGACGACCCCGCGACCAAACTTGCGATCGAGAAATACATGCAGTCGGTGCGTCCCGACGCGCCCTGGTGCCCGAGCAACATCGAGTTCATCCGCCGCATCAACGGCCTCGACCGCATCGAGGACGTGTTCAACGTTGTCTTCGAGGCAAGCTACGTCGTCATGGGCCTCGGCGATGTCTATCTCGGCGCGCCGGTCGCGACGCCGGTCGACCCAAGACATCGACTGGTCACCACCAAGTACAACCCCGCGCGCACCTGGACCCCGGAGAACGCCGTCGGCATCGGCGGTGCCTACCTGTGCGTCTACGGCATGGAAGGCCCAGGCGGCTATCAGTTCGTCGGCCGCACGCTGCAGATGTGGAACCGCTGGCGCGAAACGCGGGAATTCACCGACGGCAAGCCGTGGCTGCTGCGCTTCTTCGACCAGGTGCGCTTCTTCCCGGTCAGCGAGGCCGAGTTGCTGAAGATCCGCGAGGATTTTCCGCTCGGCCGCTATCCGCTGAAGATCGAGGAGACGACGTTCAGCCTGCGCGAGTACAACGCCTTCCTTGCGCAAAACGCAGCATCGATCACCGCCTTCAAGACGCGGCAGCAGGCCGCGTTCGACGCCGAGCGAGAACGCTGGCGTGCCAGCGGCCAGGCCGACTACGCCAGCGACCTGACCGTGGCCGAGGCCGCGCCCGACAGCGAACTCGACCTGCCCGAGCATGGCCGCGCCATCGCCAGCCACGTCGCCGGCAACGTATGGAAAGTCGAAGTGGAGGATGGCGCGGAGGTGAAGCAGGGCGATGCGCTCGTCATCGTCGAATCGATGAAGATGGAGTTCGCCGTGCTGGCGCCGTGCGATGGGCGGATACACAAAGTGTTCTGCCGCGAAGGCGGGCAGGTCAGCGCCGGACAGGACCTGCTGGTACTGGTGAGCGACTGAGGCATCTCGCATGAACATCTCGCTCGACATCGCCAGCCTGCGCCGCTTGTATCAGTCCGGCGAACTGACCCCGCTTGCGCTGGTGGACGAACTGCTCGCCCGCATGCGCGGCGAGGACAGCCACCACGTCTGGATCAGTCGCCTCGCCGCCGACGCGTTGCGTACCTATGCGGGAAATCTCGAAGGCAAGGACGTTGCCGCGCTGCCGCTCTACGGCATCCCGTTCGCGATCAAGGACAACATCGACCTCGCCGGCCTGCCGACCACCGCCGCCTGCCCCGAATTCGCCTACACGCCCGAGCGCCACGCCACCGTCGTGCAGCGCCTGATCGATGCCGGCGCGATCCCGCTTGGAAAAACCAACCTCGACCAGTTCGCCACCGGGTTGAACGGCACGCGCTCGCCCTACGGCGCCTGTCGCAACGCCTTCGATCCCGACTTCATTTCCGGCGGTTCCAGCTCCGGCTCGGCGGTCGCCGTCGCACTCGGCCTCGCGAGCTTCGCCCTCGGCACCGACACCGCCGGCTCGGGCCGCGTGCCGGCGGCGTTCAACAACCTGATCGGGCACAAGCCAAGCTGCGGTGCGCTCTCCACGCGCGGCGTCGTGCCGGCCTGCCGCTCGCTCGATGCGGTGTCGATCTTCGCGCTCACCGCCGAAGACGCCGAGCGCGTGCTCGCGGTCGCCGCCGGCTTCGACCCCGCGGATGCGTATTCGCGTCAGCTCGCGCCCTCGGGCTTCGATTTCGGTCGCGCAGGGGAATTCCGCTTCGGCGTGCCGATGGCGAAAGATCTCGAATTCTTCGGCAACGGCGAAGCGGAACGGCTGTTCGCCGAGGCCGTGCAGCGCATGCGCGCGCTGGGCGGTGTGGCCGTCGAAATCGATTTCGCGCCCTTCCTCGACACCGCGCGCCTGCTCTACGACGGCCCGTGGGTGGCCGAGCGCTACCTCGCGATCCGGGCGTTTTTCGACGCGCAGTCCGACAAGGTCTTTCCGCCGGTGCGCGAAATCATCGGCGGCGGCCGCGCCATCGGCGCCGCCGACACCTTCGCCCATCTCTATAAGTTGCGCGCATTGAAGCGGGTGTGCGACGCGGTGTGGCAAGACGTCGACGTGATGCTCACGCCGACCGCCGGGACGATTTACCGGATTGCGGACATGGAGGCCGACCCCATCCGTCTCAATTCCAGTCTCGGTTACTACACCAACTTCATGAACCTGCTGGATCTGGCGGCCACCGCCGTGCCGGCCGGATTCCAGCGCGACGGCCTGCCGTTCGGCGTCACCCTGTTTGCGCCGCCGCACCAGGATGGCCCGCTGCTGCACCTGGCCGACCGCATGCAGCGGGCGTCCGGCGGGCGCCTGGGCACCGGCGACGCGGCGCTGCCGCCGGCCGCGACAACGGCCGGCTTGCCCAGCGGGCAGGTCCGGGTGGCGGTCGTCGGCGCGCACCTGAGCGGCTTGCCGCTCAACGGCCAGCTGCGCGAACGGCGGGCGCGGCTGGTGGCGACGACCGCGACCGCCCCGGCCTACCGCCTGTACGCGCTGGCGGACGGCAGGCGTCCGGGCCTGGTCCGGGTGGACGGGGACGGCGCCGCCATCGCGTGCGAGGTCTGGGACATGCCGCTCGAACATTTCGGCTCCTTCGTCGCCGGCATTCCAGCGCCGCTCGGCATCGGCAGGCTGGAACTGGCCGACGGCAGCTGGGTGAGCGGATTCATCTGCGAGCCCATCGGCATCGCGGACGCACGCGACATCACCGCGTACGGCGGCTGGCGTGCCTGGCTGGCCGCCCGCGACGGGTAGAATTGCGCGGGGCCGGGAATAAAACGGGGTGCGCCGCTGTTAGCGTGCATGCAGGCCTGCATACCGTTCATTTTCCACAAGGACCCCACCATGAAGAATCCAACCGTTTCCCTCCTGGCGAGCCTGGCGTTGCTCGCCGCATGCGCCACGCCCAGCGCGGCACCCGTCGCCGTTCAGTCCGGCGTGCTGACCAGTCCGTCCGGCATGACGCTGTACGTGTTCGACAAGGACAGTGCCGGTTCAGGCAAAAGTGCGTGCAACGGCGAATGCGCCGTGAAGTGGCCGCCGCTGGCCGCCGCCGCCGGCGACAAGGCCGAGGGCGACTACGCCATCGTGACGCGCGACGACGGCAGCCGGCAGTGGGCCTACAAGGGCAAGCCGCTGTACCTGTGGTTCAAGGACCAGAAGCCGGGCGACACGACGGGCGACGGCGTCAACAACGTGTGGCATGCGGCTAAGCCCTGAGCCGGACCTCATCGGGCACCTGCCCCGTCTGCGCCGCTACGCGCGTGCGCTGACGGGCGACGTCACACGCGCCGACGACCTGGTGCAGGACACGCTCGAACGCGCGCTCGTCAAACTGGACCTGTGGCAGCCGGGCAGCGATCTGCGCGCCTGGCTGTTCACCCTGATGCACAATCTGTTCGTGAACCAGATACGCACGCCCCGGCCAGCGGAGACCGCGCTCGACGAAGCGCTGGAGGTGCCGGTCAGCGGCGGCCAGATGGAGGCGCTGGCGGCACGCGACATGCATGCCGCGCTGCTGCGGTTGCCCGAGGAGCAGCGCGCGGTCATCCTGCTGGTGGGGCTGGAACAGTTCGGCTACGCCGAGGCGGCCCAGGTGCTGGGCGTGCCGGTCGGCACGGTCATGTCGCGGCTGGCGCGCGCACGCGAGCGGCTGCGGCACATCCTGGCGGGCGAGCCCGCCGCGCACTTGAAGGTGGTGAAATGACGGACAGCGTGCACGAAGACGACCTGCATGCCTACGTGGATGGCATGCTGCCGGAAGCCCGGCGTCTCGAAGTCGAGGCCTGGCTTGCGGCCCACCCGGCCGACGCCGAACGCGTGCGCGCCTGGATGCAGCAGAACCGGGCCCTGCACGCCGCATTCGACCCCGTGCTCAACGAACCCCTGCCGATTGCCCTGGTGCGTGCGGCGCGGCGCAGGCCGTCCGGCCTGCCCCTGAAAGCGGCCGCGGCGATGCTGGCGCTGGTCGCCAGCGGCCTCGCCGGCTACGGGGTGGGCGTGTACACGTCCGCCGCGCCGCCGTCCATGCCGCCGGGCCTGGCGCGGGACGCGGCCCTCGCGCACGCGGTGTTCAGCCCGGAAATGCGGCATCCGGTCGAGGTCGATGCCGCGCATGCGGCGCACCTGGTCGGCTGGCTGTCCAAGCGGCTGGGGACGCCGCTGGTCGCGCCCGACTTCGGGGCGCTGGGCTTTGAATTGATGGGTGGGCGCCTGCTGGCCGGCGAAACCGGCCCGGTGGCGCAGTTCATGTACCAGGATGCCGGCGCGCAACGGGTCACGCTCTACGTGCGCCGCGACATGGCGGGCAACCGGGAAACCGCTTTCCGCCATGCGCGCGAGAACGGGCTCGAGGTGTTCTACTGGGTCGACCGCGGTTTCGGCTACGCCCTCTCGGGCGCGATCGATCCCGCCCGCATGCGCAGCCTGGCCGACGCGGCGTATCGGCAGCTGGAACAGGCCGGCTGACGCCGCGCTTCAGTCGCCCCGGTCGAGTCCGTCGCGCAGAAGTTGCTCCATGTGTTGCGCCGGCACCGGCCGGCTGAAGTAGTAGCCCTGCACCTCGTCGCAGTCGTGCCGGCGCAGGTAGTCCAGGTGCGCGCGGGTTTCCACGCCTTCGGCGACCACGCGCAGCCCCAGCGCATGGCCCAGGGTGATGATGGCGCGCACGATGGCGGCATCGTCGGGGTCGCTGTCGATATCGCGCACGAAACTCTTGTCGACCTTCAGGCGGTCGACCGGAAAGCGCTTGAGATAACTGAGGCTGGAATAGCCGGTGCCGAAGTCGTCGACGGCGATGTCGACGCCCAGCGATTTCAGCGACTGCATCGCAACGTTGATGCGCTCGGCGTCGTGCATGACGAAGGATTCCGTGACCTCGAGTTCCAGGCTGGCGGGGTCGAGCGCGGCCTCGGCCAGCGCATCCGCCACCGACTGCACCAGCCCGGTGTGGCGGAACTGGATGGGCGAGAGATTCACGGAAACGGCGATCGGCGGCAGACCGGCGCGCCTCCAGGCGCTGTTCTGGCGACAGGCTTCGCGCAGGATCCACTGGCCGACGGGAATGATGAGCCCGGTTTCCTCGGCGATGGAGATGAAGCTGTCGGGTGGCACGATGCCCTTGCCCGGGCAATCCCAGCGGATCAGGGCCTCGGCGCCGACGATGCGGCCGCTGGCGATGTCGATGCGCGGCTGGTAGTAGACGCGGAATTCGTCGCGTTCCAGTGCGTGACGCAGGCTGTTTTCCAGTTCCAGGCGTTCGCTGATCGCCTCGTTCAGCTCGGGCGTGTAGAAATGGTAGGTGCTGCGTCCCGAAGCCTTGGCCTGGTACATGGCGGCGTCGGCGCAGCGCAGCAGGGCGTCCGGGTCCAGGCCGTCACGCGGGTAGCAGCTGACGCCGATGCTGCAGCTGAGGCCGTATTCCTGACCGTTGTCGACCCAGGGCTGGGAGATGGCGTCGAGCAGGCGGCTCACCACCGCCAGGATTTCGTCGTCGTCGTGCTGCTCGGTGAGTACCAGCACGAATTCGTCGCCGCCCTGGCGCGCCACGCTGTCGTTGCTGCGCACGCAGGTCGTCAGGCGCGCCGCCACCTCGAGCAGCAGGCGGTCGCCGACATGGTGGCCGAGGCTGTCGTTGATGAGCTTGAAGTGGTCGAGGTCGACGAACACGACCGCCACCTGCTTGCGATCGCGCTGCGCCTTGGCGATGGCCTGCTCGATGCGGTCGCGCAGCAGCGAGCGGTTCGGCAGGCCGGTGAGGCTGTCGTGGTTGGCCTGGTATTCGAGGGCGGCCTCGTGCTGCTTGCGTTCGGTGATGTCCACCACCGTGCCCTCGTAGAACTGCACGCTGCCGTCGGCGTTCTTCACGGCGCGCGCGTTCTCCGAGATCCAGATGATGCTGCCGTCGCGCCGGTAGACCTGCGATTCGAAATTGCGCACGCCGCCCTGGGTCTGCATCAGGCGCACGAACTCCAGGCGCCGCGCCGGCTGGACGTAGAGCTGGCGCTGGATGTCGCGCAGGTGCGCGATCAGGTCTTCCGGCGAGGCATGGCCGTAGATGCGGGCCAGCGCGGGATTCGCGCTGAGGTAGTGGCCGTCCGGCGTGGTCTGGAAGATGCCCTCGGTCGCGTGCTCGAACAGGCTTTCGTAGCGACGCACCGCCTCGCGCAGCATCTCGTCGACCGCCATGCGCTCGGAAATGTCCTGGATGTAACCCTCGATCCGGTCTATCCGGCCGTCCTCGCCGCGCACCCCGACGCCGCGCTCCAGTACCCAGCACAGGTAGCCGTCGGCGCGGCGGATGCGGTACTCGACGTCGAACGGGAGGCCGGATTCGACCGCACTGCGGATGACCCGGGCCACGCGCTCCCGGTCGTCCGGCAGGGTCAGGCGTTCGTAGGAAATGCGCCGGTTGAGCATCAGTTCCTCGGGACGATAGCCGGTCAGCTTGTGGCAGCCATCGCTGACGTATTCCATCGTCCAGTCGGCGTCGACGCGACACCGGTAGATCATGCCGACCAGGTTGTCGGTGATGGTGGTGAGCAGCCGGGTGACGTCGAGCGCAATGCCGGAATCGCGCCCCCCTTCGCGGGGGGCAGGCGGTCTGGCTGCGGAAGCTACCTGGCCGGGTGCGCGTTTCATGTCATCGTGGCGGGTTCGGGTGAGGCGGGGCAGGCGTGCAATGGCCTGTCACGGACAAGGACAGGCGAGGTGTTGCAATAGCCGTGCCATGGCGCGGATCGCGTGCGCGCGGGCGGACAGCCGCGCGACCGGCGGGAAGGCGGGGATACCCCCGGATCTGCCGCGGCGTGCCGGATCGCGGGTGCACCATTTCCGGACAGGCCGCCCCGAAATGGACAGCGGCGCCCTTTTTAATTGCAAGGCTTTTCGGTAGGCTTCGGCTAACTACTGAAAGTCCAAGCATGCACTTCACGCCCGAATCCTTCCGCGCCTGGCCGAACAAGCGCATCACCCTGCTGGGCATGTCCGGCGTCGGCAAGACGCATATCTCGTCCATGCTGCGCGGCCACGACTGGTTCCATTTTTCCGGCGACTACCGCATCGGCACGCGCTACCTGGACGAACCCATACTCGACCTCATCAAGCAGCAGGCGATGCAGGTGCCCTTCCTGCGCGACCTGCTGCGCAACGACTGGATCGACATCAAGAACAACATCAAGATCCACGATCTGGGTCCGGTGCTCACCTTCGTCGGCAAGCTCGGCGGGCCGGAATGGGGCGGGCTGTCGCTCGACGAATTCACGCGCCGGCAGGCCGCCTACCGCGAGGCGGAAATCGCCGCCATGAAGGACGTGCCGGCGTTCATCCGCAAGGGTCAGGAAATCTACGGCTATCCGCATTTCGTCAACGACGTCGGCGGCAGCCTGTGCGAGCTCGACGAGCCGGGGGTGATCGAACTGCTGGCCGAACATACCCTCATCCTCTATATCCAGACCACCACGCGCGAGGAAGAGGACACCCTCATCCGCCGCGCGCAGTCCGACCCCAAGCCCCTGTATTTCCGCCCGGCCTTCCTCGCCGAACAGCTGCCGGTGTATCTGAGGGAAAAGGGGGTCGAATTCGTCGCCCAGATCGAGCCGGACGATTTCGCGCGCTGGGTGTTTCCGCGCCTGTTCCATTCGCGCCTGCCGCGCTACGAGGCCATCGCGAAGCCGCACGGCTACACGGTGACTTCCCAGGAAGTGGCGCAGGTGCGCGACGAGCAGGATTTCGTGGCGCTGGTCGAAGCGGCCGTGGCGCGCAAGGAACGCTGAAATGCCGCTGATTGCGCATAACGCCCTGCCGACCTTCGAACGCCTGCGTCGCGACGGGCTGACCGTGCTGTCGACCGAGCGCGCGGCCAACCAGGAAATCCGCGAACTGCACGTCGGCCTGCTGAACATGATGCCGGACGCGGCGCTGGAAGCGACCGAGCGGCAGTTCTACCGCCTGGTCGGCGCATCCAACCCGATCGCCCAGTTCTACATGCATCCCTTCACGCTGCCGACGCTGCCGCGCGGCGACAAGGCGCGCGCCCACATCGCGGCGTACTACGAAAGCTTCGACGCCATCCGCGGGAAGGGGCTCGACGCGCTCATCATCACCGGCGCCAACGTCAGCCAGCCCAATCTGGCCGACGAGGCCTTCTGGAAGCCCATGATCGAGGTCATCGACTGGGCCCGCGACAACGTGACCTCGACGCTGTGTTCCTGTCTTGCCACCCATGCCGTGATGCAGTTTCGCTACGGCCAGACGCGGGTGAAACAGCCGCGCAAGGTCTGGGGCGTGTTCGAGCACCGCGTGACCGACGCGCGCCATCCGCTGGTGGCCGACATCAACACCCGGTTCGATGTCCCGCATTCGCGCTGGAACGACGTCTCGCGTGCGCAGTTCGAGGCCGCGGGCGTCAAGGTGCTGGCCGAAAGCGCCGAGGCGGGGGTGCACCTCGCGGTCAGCCAGGACGGCCTGCGCACCGTGTTCTTCCAGGGCCACCCCGAATACGACACCGTGTCGCTGCTGAAGGAATACAAGCGCGACGTGCTGCTGGCGGCCGCGGGTACGCTGCCGGCGTACCCGCCCTTTCCGGCACGCACCTTCGACCTGCCGACGCAGGCCCTGCTGGCCGAATTCGTCAGCCGCCTGCGCGCGGGCGAAATGCTGGAATTCCCCGAAGCGCTGGTCGTCCCGCATCTCGACAATACCTGGCACGACACCGCGGCGGGCGTGGTCGGCAACTGGATCGGCTGCGTCTACCAGGTCACCCACCGCGAGCGGGGCCTGCCGTTCATGCCGGGCGTCGACCCCGACAATCCGCTGGGCCTGGCGTGACGCAGGCCAGCGCGCGCTTCGATGCCGCCGTGGGCGCACTCGTCGCCAGCGGCGACTGGCACGCCGAATCCGCGCGCGCCCTGCCCGACCTGGGCGGACAGAGCGTGCGCGTGATCGACGGGGCCGGCCTGACCCAGCTCGACACCAACGGCGCCTGGCTGCTGCTGGCCGCCGCGCGTCCGCAGGCGGGTACGCCGATGCCGGAACTGCACGGTTTCCAGCCGGCGCACCGGGCCATGATCGACCTGGTGGCCCGTCATTGCGACGCCACCCTGGCCCAGCCGGCGCCCGCGCGCGCGGGCGTGCGCGCGCTGACCGGGCGCGGTACGCTGGCGATGTGGGGACACCTCGCGGGCCTGCTCGATTTCGTGGGCCGCCTGTTCGTGGAAATCCTGGTCCTGCTGCGCAATCCCGGTCGCTGGCGCTGGCGCGAATTCGCCGCGCAGGTGCGCGACATCTTCGTCGGCGCGATTCCCATCGTGGTCGGCATGCTGTTCCTTCTCGGCGTGGTATTCGCCTACCTGCTCGGCTCGCAGGCCCAGCAGTACGGGGCCAACATCTTTGTCGTCGACGGGATGCTGATGGCGATCCTGCGCGAGATTTCGCCGGTCATCGTCGCCATCCTCATCGCCGGCCGTACCGGCGCCGCCATCACCGCGCAGCTCGGCACCATGAAGGTCACAGAGGAAATCGACGCCATCACCACGCTCGGCCTGTCGCCGCTGGCGGTGCTGGTGATTCCGCGCATGCTCGCGCTGCTGCTCGCCATGCCGCTGCTGGTCTTCATCGGCGACATCGCGGGCCTGCTCGGCGGCATGGTCGTGGCGCACGAACAGCTCGACATTTCCTATCACATGTTTCTCGACCGCACGGCCGACGTGCTGCTGCTGAAGACCCTGCTGGTCGGCCTCGGCAAGGCGCCGGTGTTCGCCGTCTTCATCGCGCTGATCGCCTGTCGCATGGGATTGACGGTGACGCGCGACGCCCGCAGCGTGGGCGCGAACACGACCTCGACCGTGGTGCAGAGCCTGGTCGCCATCATCATCCTCAACGCGATCTTCGCGGTGATGTTCGTCAGGCTGGACATCTGATGGCGGACACCATACTCGACGTCCGCGAGGTGTCGACGACGCTGGGCGGCCACGCCATTCACCGCGGCCTGTCGCTGTCGGTCGCCCGCGGCGAGGTGGTTGCCCTGATCGGCGGCAGCGGTACCGGCAAATCGGTGCTGCTGCGCGAAATCATCGGCCTGCTGAAACCGCAGGCCGGGCGCATCGAACTGTTCGGCCAGTCGGTATGGGACTGCACGCCGGAGCAGATGAACGCGCTGCGTCGCCGTTTCGGCGTGCTGTTCCAGGATGGCGCACTGTTTTCCTCGCTGACGGTGGAGGACAACGTCGCCACCCCGCTGTTCGAGCATACCGCGTTGCCGCACGGCACCTGCCGCCAGCTGGCGCGGCTCAAGCTCGGCCTCGCCGGCCTGCCGGCCGACGCCGCGAAGAAGCGTCCGAGCGAACTGTCGGGCGGCATGCGCAAGCGCGTCGCGCTGGCGCGCGCGCTGGCGCTCGATCCGGAACTGCTCTTTCTCGACGAGCCGACCTCGGGCCTCGATCCGATCTCGGCGCGCGCCTTCGACAAGCTCATCCGCCTGCTCGCCGACAGCCTCGGGCTTACCGTATTTCTCGTCACCCACGACTTGGATACACTGTTTTCCATCATCGACCGCGTCATCGTCCTGTCGAACGGCCGCGTGCTGGGCAGCGGCAGCGTGGCCGAACTCAAACACATCGACGATCCGTGGCTGAACGCCTATTTTGCGGCGCGCGCTCCGGAGGAGGCTGGTTCGCATGGAAACTGAAGGTCGCTATACCCTGGTCGGCACGCTGGTGCTGGCCGTGGTCGCGCTGATGACGCTGGCCATCGTCTGGCTCGCCGGCGCGGCCGACACCATCGCCTACCAGACCTACACCATCTACTTCAAGCAGCAATCGCTCGATGGCCTGGCGGTCGGCAGCCCGGTCAAGATGCGCGGCATCAAGATCGGCGTGGTGGACGGCTATCGCTTTGCCCAGGGCGGCGAGGAGGCGGTCAGCGTGACCGCGCGCATCGACGAGGGCGTGCCGGTGCACGCCGGTGCGGCGGCCTACATCAAGCGCAACCTGGTCACCGGCATCGCGGCGGTCGAAATCGACAACGGCCCGTCCGATAGGCCGCTGCTCGACAAGGCGCCGACCGGCGAACGTTATCCCGTCATCGCCGAGGGCAGTTCCGACATCGACAAAGTGGCCACCGCCGTGTCGCGGCTGGCCGTCAACGGCGCCCAGGTGCTGGAGAAGATGAACACCCTGCTGTCGGACGAGAACCAGCGTGCGCTCAGCCAGACGCTTGCGCACCTGAACGAACTGTCGGGCCATCTGGCCGCCAACAAGGCCGGTCTCGATGCGGCGGTACAGGGCATCCGCGACGCCTCGGACGAATTCCGCTTCGCCGGGGCCAGCATCAGCCAGGCGGCCACGCGCGCCGAGGGCAGCATCGTCGGCGTGGGCCGGAACGCCGACGCCGCGTTGAAGGAAGCCACCGCCGCCATGACCAGGCTGCAGCAGGATGCCACCGACATTTCCAGCCGTATCCAGCAGCTCAGCGAAACCGGCACCCTCGAAATCACCAACGTCAGCCGCGACGTGCGCACCAGCGCCGACGTGCTGACCACGGCCGGCCAGCGTCTGTCCAACCCGCGCGCCATCCTGTTCGGCCCCGTCAAACAGCAGCTGGGTCCCGGAGAGAAACTCCCATGATGAAGAAGCTTGTCCTGGCCGCGTTCGCCGGCATGCTTGCCGGCTGCGTGAATTTCGGCGACCAGCCCGACAGCCCGGCCCCGACGTACTACGTGCTCGACGATGCCGGGTCTGCACAGGCGGATGCGCCGAAGGGCGCCGGCGCACCGCCGGCGGGGCCGCCATCACCCGTCCTGCTCGTGCTCGATACCACGGCGAGCGGGTTCTACGATTCCGACCAGCTCGTCTTCAGCCGTACCCCGGGCACCCGCGGCCAGTATCAGTTCGCGCGCTGGACCGAGCGGCCGGGCAAGCGCCTCGCCGATCTGCTGCGTGCCCGCCTCGATCGCCAGGGCAACTGGCGCGTCGCCGGCGCCGGCGGCTACGTGCGCGGCGACCTGATGCTCGACACCGAACTGGTCGAGTTCTACCACGACGCCAGCACGACGCCCGGCAGCCTGCGCATGGTGCTGCGCGCCGAACTGGTCGATCTCAGGCAACGCAGCCTGGTCGGCCGGCAGACCTTCGAGCAGAGCGTACCGCTGGCAAGCTACGATGCCGCCGGGGCCGCGCAGGCCGCCAATCAGGCGGTGGCGCGTACGCTCGACGCGCTCACCGCCTGGCTGGCGTCGCCGCGATAAGCGCCTATAGTGGAGGTCACCCACAACAACAAAGGGAGAGAGACATGAAGGCCCTGCTGCTCGCTTTTGCACTGGGCATGGCGGCCGTGCCGGCCCATGCCGAGATCGCACAGAAATTCGGTTCGATCGAAATCCACTACAACGCCCTGCCCACGGACGAACTGCTGCCCGACGTCGCGCGTGCATACAGGATCGAACGCAGCAAGACGCGCGGCCTGCTCACCATGTCCGTGCTGAAGAAGAACCAGGTCGGGGCGTTGACCCCGGTGCCCGCCAGGATCTCGGTCTATGCCACCACCCTCACCCAGCAACTGGCCAACATCGACCTGCGCGAGATCAAGGAAGGCACCGCCGTCTACTATCTCGGCGAATTCCGCATGGCGCTGCCCGACACCCTCAAGTTCACCGCCACCGTCGAAGTCGCCGGCGAGCCCAGGCGGGAAATCACGTTCGAACAGAAATTCTACAAATAGGACCCGGGGCTCAGGCGGGGCCGCGCGCCAGCGCGGATCAGACCAGCGTCGCCAGTCCCCACAGTCCGAAGGCCGCCACCGTCAGCCCAGCTGCACGACGCACCCAGAGGTTCTGCATGAAGGGCTGGAGCTGTCGCGCGAACAGGCCCATGCCCAGCAGATTGGGCAGCGTGCCCAGGCCGAACGCCAGCATCAGTGCCGCCCCCGAGGTGGCGCTGCCCGCCGCCAGCGCGGAAACCAGAACCGAATACACCAGTCCGCACGGCAGCCAGCCCCAGGCCATGCCGGCCAGTACCGCCTGCGGTACGGATTTCACCGGCAGCAGTTTCTGGAACAGCGGCCGCACCCGGTTCCACAGGGCGCCGCCGGCACGCTCGAACACCAGCACCCATTGATTGAACCCGGCGAGATAGAGGCCGAGCAGGATCATCACCCCCTGCGCCAGCACGTACAGCGCGGTCTGCACCGGCATGAAGTCGGCGAGTTTCAGCGAGGCGCCCAGCGTGCCGGCCAGCGCACCGAAGACCACGTACGACGCCACCCGGCCCAGGTTGTAGGCGAGATGCAGCCGGAAGGGCGGTGCGCTGCCGTCGGCGCGAAAGGAGAATGCCGCGACGATGCCACCGCACATGCCGACGCAGTGCACGCCGCCGAGCAGGCCGGCCAGCAGGGCGGTGAGCAGGGAAAGCTCGATCATGGTTTTTCCTGGTCCCCGGTTCCTGCCCCCTGGTGCCGGGACGCCAGCCACACCAGCAGCAGCACCGGCACCCCGATGGCCGCGGTGCCGGTAAAGAAATTCGCCCAGCCATAGGCATCGACGAACTCGCCCGAGAAACCGGCGATGAACTTGGGCAACAGCAGCATCACCGAGGTGAACAGCGCGTACTGCGTGGCCGAATAGGCCTGGTTCACCAGGCTGGAGAGATAGGCGACGAAGGCCGAGGAGGCGATGCCGGCGGAGAGGTTGTCGGCCGATACGGTGAAGATCAGCGCCCCCACGTCGTGGCCGCGTCCGGCCAGCCAGACGAACAGCAGATTGGTCGCGGCGGAGAGCAGCGCGCCGAGGAACAGCGTGCGCATCACGCCCAGCCGCACGGTGAGCAGGCCGCCCAGGCCGGCGCCGGCGATGGTCATGATCACGCCGTAGACCTTGGACACCGTCGCCACCTCGTCCTTGGTGAAGCCCATTTCCTGGTAGAAGGGGTTGCTCATCACGCCCATCACCACGTCGGAGATGCGGTACACGGCGATCAGCGCCAGCAGCAGCAGCGCCTGCCACTTGTAGCGCGCGAAAAAGTCCACGAAGGGCTGCATGAAACTGGTCGTCATCCAGGCGCCGAAACCCTGTTCGGCGATGCGCGGCAACGGCGCAGCGTGCGCGGGCTCGCGGATGACGAGCGTGGTGAGGATGCCCACTGCCATCAATGCCGCCATCGCCGTGTACGCCACTTGCCAGGGATGGAAGTCGTAGGTGGCCTCGGAAGGGGCGGCGGCGGCCGCGATCCACAGCGCGCCGGCGCCGGCGGTGATCATGGCGATGCGGTAGCCGGCCTGATAGGTCGCAGCCATCGCGCCCTGTTTCTCGGTTTCCACTGCTTCGATTCTGTAGGCGTCGAGCGCGATGTCCTGCGTGGCCGAGGCGAAGGCCACCGCCAGTGCGAAGAACACCGTGTGCGTGAGATTCACCACCGGGTCGGTGTTTGCCATGCCCAGCAGCGCCAGCGCAATGCATACCTGCGACAGCAGCAGCCACGCACGCCGCTTGCCCAGCGCGCGGGTCAGCAGCGGCAGCGTCAGCCGGTCGACCAGCGGCGACCACAGGAACTTGAAGCCGTAGGCCAGCCCCACCCACGAGAGATGGCCGATGGTCGCGCGGTCGATGCCCGCCTCCGACAGCCAGAACGACAGTGTGCCCAGCACCAGCAAGAGCGGCAGCCCGGCCGAAAAGCCGAGGAAGAGCATGCCGACGACGCGGGGGTGGGTGTATACCTTGAGGGCGGCGAGCCAGGGATGGGCGGTCATGGCGCGGCGTCGTAATCCACGATCAGCGGTGCGTGGTCGGAGAAGCGCCGGTCCTTGTAGACGAAGCCGGATTTCGCGGTTGCCGCGATGCCCGGCGTGGCGATCTGGTAGTCGATGCGCCACCCCACGTTGTTGGCCCAGGCCTGGCCGCGGTTGCTCCACCAGGTGTAGGCCTCGCCGGTCTGCTCGGGGTAGAGGCTGCGGTAGACGTCGACCCAGCCGAGTTCGTCGAACAGGCGGGTCATCCAGGCGCGTTCCTCGGGCAGGAAACCGGAGTTCTTCTGGTTGGACTTCCAGTTCTTCAGGTCGGCTTCCTTGTGCGCGATGTTCCAGTCGCCGCAGACGACGATCTCGCGGCCGCTCCGGATGAGCGCCTCGAGGTGCGGATAGAAGGCGTCCATGAAACGGAACTTGGCTTCCTGGCGTTCGGGGCTGGACGAGCCCGAGGGCTGGTAGAGCGAGATCACCGAGAGATTGCCGCGGCGGACTTCGACGTAGCGGCCCTCGGCGTCGAATTCGGCGTTGCCCAGGCCGACGACGACGTCGTCCGGTGCGTGGCGGGTGTAGAGGCCGACGCCGGAATAGCCCTTCTTTTCGGCGTAGTGGAAGTGGCCGGCCAGGCCGTCGCAGGCACGGAATTCGGGGCGCATGTCGGCGTCCTGGGCCTTCAGTTCCTGCACGCAGACGAAATCGGCGTGTTGCCCCGGCAGCCAGTCGAAGAACCCTTTGGTGGCCGCCGAGCGGATGCCGTTGAGGTTGGCCGATATAATGCGCATCGCGTTTGATTATTAAAGAAAAGTGAAGAGATGTCCGATTACAGAGCCGATTTCGTGGAGTTTGCCGTGGCGTCGAAGGTGTTGTGCTTTGGCGAATTCAAGACCAAGGCGGGGCGAATGAGCCCTTACTTCTTCAACGCCGGGCTGTTCAACGACGGCGACAAGCTGAAACGGCTCGGCGAATTCTACGCGAAAGCGATTCTCGACTCGGGCATCGAATTCGACGTGCTGTTCGGGCCGGCGTACAAGGGCATTCCGCTGGCGGCCGCGATCGTGATCGCGCTGGCCGGGATGGGGCGCAACGTGCCGTTCGCGTTCAACCGCAAGGAAGCCAAGGATCACGGCGAAGGCGGAACGGTGGTCGGCGCGGCGCTCGTGGGCCGGGTGCTGATCGTCGACGACGTGATCTCGGCGGGTACGTCGGTGCGCGAATCGGTGGAACTGATCCGCGCGGCCGGGGCCCAACCGGCGGGCGTGGTGATCGCGCTGGATCGCATGGAACGCGGCACGGGTGCACAATCGGCCGTGCAGGAAGTGCGGGCGCAGTATGGCATTCCGGTGGTGGCGGTAGTCACGCTGGACAACTTGGTGGAATATCTGGGGCGCGATGCAAACCGAAAAGCAGAATTGCAAGCCGTGGCGGCCTACCGTGCGACGTACGGCGTCTAGCGCATTGATGGCGCTGTTGCTGGCGGCGGGCGCAGCGCACGCCGCCATGTACCGCTGGGTGGACGGCAACGGGCGCGTGCACTACGGCGACACCCTGCCGCCGACCTACCAGAAGAGCGGCGCGTCCGAGATGGACAAGCAGGGCAACGTCATCAAGCGCACCAAGTCGGAAGAGGAACGTCGTGCGGATGCCGAGCGCCAGGCGGAAGCCCAGCGCCAGCGCGAGGCGCAGGAGAAGCAGGCGCAGCAGGACCGGGCGCTGACGCAAACCTATACCAGCGAGGCCGAGATCGATCTGGCGCGCGATCGCGCGCTGGAATACCACAAGCTGGCGATCAAGAGCGCTGAAACGCGGGTCGGTGCGGTCAAGGCCAACCTGGCCGAACTGCGCGAACGCATCGCCCGTATCCAGAAAAATGGCCGCAAACCCGGTCAGAACGTGCTCGACCAGTTGCAGCAGACCGAGCGCGAGAACGACGAACTGCAGCGCACGATCCAGAAGAACCAGGATGCCATGGTGGCGGTGCGCGCCAAGTACGAGACCGACAAGCAGCGCTTCCGCGAATTGACAGCCAGGCCGTGAGGCCGGGAAAACAGAACGGGGCCAGCGGCCCCGCTCTGTTTTCCGGCGGGCACGCCGGAATCAGGCGAGTCTGGCTTTCAGCAGTTCGTTGACCTGCGCCGGGTTGGCCTTGCCTTTCGAGGCTTTCATGACCTGGCCGACCAGGGCGTTGAAGGCCTTTTCCTTGCCGGCGCGGAATTCCTCGACCGATTTCGGGTTGGCGGCCAGGACGTCGTCGATGATCTTCTCGAGTTCGCCAGAGTCGGACAGTTGCCTGAGGCCGCGCGCCTCGATGATCGCGTCGACCTCGCCGGCGCCTTCCCACAGGCCTTCGAACACCTGTTTGGCGAGTTTGCCGGAGAGGGTGCCGTCCTGGATGCGCTGGATGAGTGCGCCGAGCTGCGCCGCCGACACGGGGCTGGTCGCGATATCGAGTTCGGCGCGGTTGAGCGCAGCGGCGAGTTCGCCCATCACCCAGTTGGCGGCGAGCTTGGGCTGGCCTGATTGCCGGGCCGCCCCCTCGAAGTAGGCGGCGAGCGCGCGCGAGCCGGTGAGCACCGTGGCGTCGTAGGCGGAAATCCCGTACTGCTCGATGAAGCGCGCCTGCATGGCGGCGGGCAGCTCGGGCAGTTCGCCTTGCAGGCGGGCGATCCAGGCATCGTCGAGCTTCACCGGCAGGAGGTCGGGGTCGGGGAAGTAGCGGTAGTCGTGCGCGTCTTCCTTGCTCCGCATCATGCGCGTCTCGCCGGTGTCGGGGTCGAACAGCACCGTGGCCTGCTGGACGCGGCCGCCGTCTTCCAGCGTCTCGATCTGCCAGCGGACTTCGTAGTCGATGGCCTGCTGCAGGAACTTGAACGAGTTGAGGTTCTTGATCTCGCGGCGGGTGCCGAATTCGGCCTGGCCGACGGGCCGCACCGAGACGTTGGCGTCGACGCGGAAGCTGCCTTCCATCATGTTGCCGTCGCAGATGCCGATCCAGGTCACCAGCGTGTGCAGCGCCTTCGCGTAAGCCACGGCCTCGGCAGAGGAACGCATGTCGGGTTCGGACACGATTTCCAGCAGCGGCGTGCCGGCACGGTTGAGGTCGATGCCGCTCATGCCGTGGTAGTCCTCGTGCAGCGACTTGCCGGCGTCTTCCTCCATGTGCGCGCGCGTGAGGCGGACGGTCTTCTCCTCGCCGTCCACCACGATCCTCAGCGCGCCGCCCTCGACGATGGGTTTGGCCAGCTGGCTGATCTGGTAGCCCTTGGGGAGGTCGGGGTAGAAGTAGTTCTTGCGGTCGAAGATGTTCACGCGGTTGAGCGTGGCGCCGATGGCCAGGCCGAACTTGATCGCGCATTCCACCGCGCCCTTGTTCAATACCGGCAGCACGCCGGGCAGGGCGATGTCGACCGCGCTGGCCTGGGTGTTGGGCGCGGCGCCGAAAGCGGTGCTGCTGCCCGAGAAGATTTTCGAGCGGGTGGCGAGCTGGGTGTGGACCTCCAGCCCGATGACGGTTTCCCACTTCATGACAGGCCCTCCGGACGGCGGACGTGCCAGTCGGTGGCGCGCTGGTACTGGTGGGCGACGTTGAGCATCTTCGCCTCGGAAAAATAGTTGCCGACGAGTTGCAGGCCGATGGGCAGGTTCTGCGAATCGAAGCCGCAGGGCAGACTCATGCCGGGCAGGCCGGCGAGGTTGGCGGGAATGGTGTAGAGGTCGTTCAGGTACATCTCGACCGGGTCGTCGGATTTTTCGCCCAGCCTGAACGCCGTGCCCGGCGCGGTGGGGCCGAGGATCACGTCGCAGACCTTGAAGGCCTCGGCGAAGTCGTGCGCGATGAGGCGGCGGATCTTCTGTGCCTGCAGGTAGTAGGCGTCGTAGTAGCCGTGGCTGAGCACGTAGGCGCCGATCAGGATGCGGCGCTTGACCTCGGCGCCGAAGCCCTGCGCGCGCGTCTTGGCGTACATGTCGTTGAGGTCGGCATACTCCGGCGCGCGGTAGCCGTAGCGCACGCCGTCGAACCGCGACAGGTTGGACGAGGCCTCGGCCGGCGCGAGCACGTAGTAGACCGGGATCGCCAGCCCGGCGTTGGCGAGCGAGACCTCGACGGTGGTCGCGCCGAGCTTCTGCAGTTCGGCGACGGCGGCGTCGACGGCGGCGGCGACTTCCCTGTTGAGGCCGTCGGCGAAGAATTCCTTCGGCAGGCCGACGCGCAGGCCCGCGAGCGGCCGGTCGAGATCGCGCGCATAGTCTTCCTTGTCGCGCTCCAGGCTGGTCGAGTCGTTCGGGTCGAAGCCGGTCATGACGTTCAGCAGCAGGGCGCAGTCCTCCGCCGATTTCGCCATCGGCCCCGCCTGGTCGAGGCTGGAGGCGAAGGCGATCATGCCGTAGCGCGACACCAGGCCATAAGTGGGCTTGAGGCCGGTGATGCCGGCGAAGGCCGCCGGCTGGCGGATCGAACCGCCGGTGTCGGTGCCGGTGGCGGCGGGCGCCATGCGCGCGGCGATGCAGGCCGCCGCCCCGCCCGAGGAACCGCCCGGTACGCGGCTCGTGTTCCAGGGGTTCTTCACCGGGCCGAAATACGAGGTTTCGTTCGACGAACCCATGGCGAACTCGTCCATGTTGGTCTTGCCAAGCGAAGGCATCCCCGCTGCCTTGAAACGCTGGATGACATGGGCATCGTAGGGCGCGACGAAGTTGTGCAGCATTCTGGAACCGCAGGTGGTGAGCCAGCCTTCGGTACAGAAAATGTCCTTGTGTGCGACGGGCACCCCGGCGAGCGGGCCGGCCTGGCCCGAAGCGATCAGCGCGTCGGCCGCGGCGGCCTCGGCGAGGCTCTTGTCGGCGTCGACGGTGACGAAGGCGTTGAGCGCCGGGTTGAGCGCGACGATGCGGTCGAGGAAGTGCTGCGTCAGTTCGCGGCTGGAAAAGGCCTTGCCGGCCAGCTGCGCGGCCAGGGTGGCGAGGGAGGCGTCGGTGAGACTCATTCGATCACCCTGGGCACGAGGTAGAGGCCGTCTTCCACCGCGGGGGCGATGGCCTGGAAGGCGGCACGGCGGTCGGTTTCGCTGACCGTGTCCTCGCGCAGGCGCTGGGTGACCTCCTGCGCGTGCGCCATGGGCTCGACGCCCGCGGTGTCGACCGCCTGCATGGCGGCGATGAGTCCGAAAATGTTGTTGAGCTGGCCCTGCGTGGCGGCGGCCTGCGCATCGTCGATCTCGATGCGTGCCAGCCGCGCGATGCGCTTGACGTCGTCCTGGGAGAGGGACATGAAAGCACCCGGATGGCTTGGATAACAAGCCCGTTAGGGTATCATGGCTCCCTTGTTTTTTCTGCCCTTTCGCCCGTACCCACGGGCGTTGCCGCCACCATGTTCAAGTTCCTGACCAGCTATTTTTCGACCGACCTCGCGATCGACCTCGGTACCGCCAACACGCTGATCTACGTGCGCGACCGCGGCATCGTGCTGGACGAGCCTTCGGTGGTCTCGATCCGCACCGATGCGACCGTGGGCGGCAAGCGCACGGTGCAGGCGGTGGGCGCCGAGGCCAAGCAGATGCTGGGCCGCACGCCGGGGAACCTGCAGGCGATCCGGCCGATGAAGGACGGCGTCATCGCCGACTTCACCGTCACCGAGCAGATGCTCAAGTACTTCATCAAGAAGGTGCACGACACGCGGATGTTCCGGCCCAGCCCGCGCATCATCATCTGCGTGCCCTGCGGCTCGACCCAGGTGGAACGACGCGCGATCCGCGAATCGGCCATCGGCGCCGGCGCGCGCCAGGTGTATCTGATCGAGGAGCCGATGGCGGCGGCCATCGGCGCCGGCATGCCGGTGGCCGACGCCACCGGTTCCATGGTGGTCGACATCGGCGGCGGCACCACCGAGGTGGGCGTGATCTCGCTCGGCGGCGTGGTCTACGCCAATTCGGTGCGCGTTGGCGGCGACCGCATGGACGAGGCGATCATCAACTACATCCGCCGCAACTACGGCATGCTGATCGGCGAAGCCACCGCCGAGCAGATCAAGAAGCAGATGGGCTCGGCCTTTCCCGGTGCCGAGGTGCGCGAGATGGAGGTCAAGGGCCGCAGCCTCGCCGAAGGCGTGCCGCGCAGCTTCAACGTGTCGTCCAACGAAATCCTCGAGGCGCTGACCGAGCCGCTCAATGCCATCGTCAGCGCGGTCAAGCAGGCGCTGGAACAGACGCCGCCCGAACTCGGCGCCGACATCGCCGAGAAGGGCATGGTGCTCACCGGCGGCGGCGCGCTGCTGCGCGACCTTGACCGCCTGCTGATGGAAGAGACCGGCCTGCCGGTGATCGTCGCCGACGATCCGCTGACCTGCGTGGTGCGCGGTTCCGGACGGGCGCTCGAGGAAATGGACAAGCTGGCCACGGTGTTCACCAACGAGTGAGCGGCGTTATCGCTGACTGGGGATACTGATGGCCATGCCCGGTCAGCTCATGTTCGCCCGCCGGCTCGGACCGGCGACACGCCTGGCAATCTGGCTGCTCATCGGCGTCGCCTGCGTGGTGCTCGACGTGCGTTACCAGGCGATGGACGCACTGCGCGGCGGTCTGTCCCTGGTGCTCCGGCCGGTACGTGTCGCCCTGCGCACACCGTCCGATGTGGCGGTCGAGCTGGACGGCTTCTTCACCCGCCACCGTTTGCTGCAGCGGGAACGCGATGCCCTGCTGGCCGAGCGCGCGCAACTGCTGATCGACGCCAACAAGGCGCGCGACCTGTCGCGTGAAAACGCCGAACTGCGCACGCTGCTCGACCTGCGTTCGCAACTGGGACTCCAGGTGGTGCACGCGGCGCTGCTGTACCAGGGACACGACTGGTTCGCCCAGCGCATCCTGCTCGACCAGGGGACGGCAGCCGGCCTCGCGGACGGGCTGCCGGTGGTCGATGCCGCCGGTCTGGTCGGGCAACTGAGCCGCGTGTATGCCGGCACGAGCGAGGTCACGCTGGTCACCAGCCCGGAGCAGCTGACGCCGGTCTATGTCGAGCGTACCGGCCAGCGCGGCCTTGCCGCAGGAATCGGGCATGGCCGGCTCGAATTGCGCTACATGCCGACCCAGACCGACGTGCGTGTCGGCGATCGCCTGCTGACCTCCGGCATCGACCGCGTCTATCCGGCGGCCCTGCCGGTGGCGCGCGTCGGCCGTATCACGCGGTCGCAGTCCAGCCCCTACCTGCGCATCGACTGCCTGCCGCTGGCCGGCCTCGATCGCGCGCGCGCCGTGCTGGTGCTGAAAGCAGGGCCGTCGCAGGAGAAGAAGCCATGAGCACGGTCGTACGCGAAACCGGCAGGTGGCGCCGCATCATCGGTACGCTGGGGCTTGCGGTGCTGCTGACGCAGTTGCCCTGGGGGGGGTGGGCCTTGCTGCTGCGCCCCGATTTCCTGCTGATCGCCGTCCTGTTCTGGGTTCTGCACCAACCCGCGCGCATCGGTTTCGGCACCGCGTTCCTGCTGGGCCTGCTGGCCGATTTCCAGGATGGCGCGGTGTTCGGGCAGCACGCCATCGCCTACGCGGTCGGGGTGTACATGGTGCTGTTCCTGCGCCTGCGCCTGCTGCAGTTTGACCCGTTGCGGCAGGCGGCGCAGCTCTTCCCCATTCTGCTTCTGGTGCAACTGACGGTGATGCTGGTCGGCTGGCTGGCGGTCCATCCGCCGGCGGGACTGGCGATCCTGCTGCCGGTGCTGAGCAGCACGGCATTGTGGTTCGGTATCGCCCTGTTCCAGCGGGCGTGGCACGGCAAGGGGCTGCAGGACAGCGAATGAGCCTCGCCACGCCGCTCAAGAATCTCGATCGCGAGCTGGCCCGCTTCCATGGCCGGCTCAAGGCGGGCGCGGTCTTCGTCGCGCTGCTGGCGGCGGCGCTGCTTGCTCGCGGCTTCTACCTGCAGGTCGTGCAGCACGATTACTACACCCAGCGCGCCGAGAGCAACCGCATTTCGCTGGTGCCGGCCGCGCCGAACCGCGGACTGATCCTGGATCGCAAGGGGCGCATCCTGGCGGAGAACTACTCGGCCTATACGCTGGAACTGACGCCGGCGCAGGCGCACGATCTCGACAGCACGCTGGCCGAGATCGGCAAGCTGATCTCGATCACGCCGGGCGAACTGCGTCGCTTCCGGCGATTGCTGGCCGAGTCGCACGAATTCGAGACCGTCCCGCTCAAGAGCAAGCTCACGGACGAGGAGGTGGCCATCCTCGCTGCCAACCGCTACCGGCTCCCCGGTGTGGAGGTCAAGGCGCGCCTGTTTCGCAATTACCAGGCCGGCCCCGGCATGGCGCACGTGGTCGGCTTCATCGGCCGCATCAACGACCGCGATCTGAAATCGCTGCGCGAAAGCGGGCGCGAACAGAACTACAAGGGCAGCGTGCACATCGGCAAGACCGGGCTGGAGCAGAGCTACGAAACCCTGCTGCACGGCCGCACCGGCTTCGACCAGATGGAAACCGACGCCAGCGGCCGTGCGGTGCGCATGCTGTCGCGCATTCCGCCGGTACCGGGCAAGGACCTGCGGCTGTATCTCGATCTCGACCTGCAGGCGGTGGCCGAGCATGCCTTCGGCGATTTCCAGGGCGGCCTGGTCGCGCTCGACCCGAAAACCGGCGGGGTGCTGGCGCTGGTGTCCAAGCCGGGCTTCGATCCCAACCTGTTCATCGACGGCATCGACCCCGAGGCCTGGAAGGCCCTCAACGATTCGCCCGAGCGGCCGATGGTCAACCGTGCGCTACGCGGCATCTACCCGCCCGGCTCGACGATCAAGCCGCTGATGGCGCTGGCGGGTCTGGAACTGGGCGTGCGCAAGCCCGGCGACAGCATTCTCGACCCCGGTTACTACAGCCTGCCCAACAGCCGTCACCAGTACCGGGACTGGAAGAAGGGCGGCCACGGCGTGGTCGACATGCGCAAGTCGATCGCCCAGTCCTGCGATACCTATTACTACCGGCTGGCGGTGGACATGGGCATAGACCGCATGCACGACTACCTTGCGCAGTTCGGTTTCGGCGAGAAATCCGGCATCGACCTGGACGGCGAATCGCCCGGCCTGCTGCCGTCGCGCGACTGGAAACAGCGGCGCTGGAAGAAACCCTGGTACATGGGCGAGACGGTGATCGCCGGCATCGGGCAGGGCTACCACCTCACCACGCCGCTGCAACTGGCGACGGCGGTGGCGATGCTCGCCAACGGCGGCAGGCGTATCGAACCGAGGCTGGTCGAGGCGGTGCGCGATCCGCTTACCCACGTATGGCAGGGACTGCCCCCGGTGGTACGCGGACAAGTGGCGATCAAGCCGGAGAATCTTGCCGTGGTGCGCGAAGGCATGATGGATGTGATGCGGCCGGGTGGCACGGCGTCGGCGGCTGCGGCTGGCGCTGCCTATACCATGGCGGGCAAGACGGGGACTGCGCAGGTGGTCGGCATCAAGCAGGGAGCGCGCTACGAGGAAGGGCGGCTGGCGCGGCAGCACCGCGACCACGCGCTGTTCATCGCCTATGCGCCGGTCGACGACCCGAAAATCGCCATCGCGGTGCTGGTCGAGAACGGCGGGCATGGCGGGTCCACCGCGGCCCCCATTGCGCGCGCGGTGTTCGACTACTACCTGACCGGAAAGCGGCCGGGCTCGATGAAGCTGGAGGCGGACAATGCCGCGGACTGATCGTGGAATCCTGCGTCTGGTGCGCCACCTCGACCCCATCCTGCTGATGCTGGTGCTGGCGGTGCTGGCCGTCAGCGTGGCGGTGGTGACCAGCGCGTCGGGCCAGAGTCCGGTGCGCATCAGCGGCCACCTCGTCAATATCGGCCTTGCCCTGACGCTGATGATCGTCATGGCCAACGTGCCGCCGCATCTGCTGTCCAAGGTGGGGCCGCCCCTGTATGCGCTCGGCGTGGTGCTGCTGATCGGCGTGGCCCTGTTCGGCGAAATCCGCAACGGCTCGCGGCGCTGGCTGGATTTCGGCGTGATGGCCTTCCAGCCGTCCGAATTGCTCAAGCTGGCCTTGCCGCTGATGCTCGCCTGGTATTTCCAGCGCAACGAGGCCCAGTTGAACACGAAACATTTCCTGGTTGCCGGGGCCCTGCTGGTGGTGCCGTTCTTGCTGATCCTGCGCCAGCCCGACCTGGGGACGGCGCTGCTGATCGGGGCCTCGGGGTTCTATCTGCTGTTCTTCGCCGGCCTGTCGTGGAAAGTCATCGCGGCCGGCGCCGTGGCGGTTGCGGCCAGCCTGCCGGTGGCGTGGCGTTTCATGCACGACTACCAGCAGCAGCGCGTGCTGACCTTGCTCGACCCGGCTTCCGATCCGCTCGGCGCCGGCTACCACATCATCCAGTCCACCATCGCCATCGGTTCGGGCGGCATGTTCGGCAAGGGCTGGATGGAAGGCACGCAGAACCAGCTCGACTTCATTCCGGAACGGACGACCGATTTCATCTTTGCCGTGTTCGGCGAGGAGTTCGGCTACGTCGGCGCGATACTGCTGGTGGCCCTCTACCTCGCCATCGTGGCACGCGGGCTGGCGATCGCGGCGCGCGCGCCCACGCAGTTCGGCCGCCTGATGGCGGCGACGATTTCGCTGAATCTCTTTACCTACGTGTTCGTCAACATGGGCATGGTCTCCGGCATCCTGCCCGTGGTCGGCGTGCCGCTGCCGCTGATGAGCTACGGTGGCACGGCACTGATCACCCTGTTGCTGGGCGTGGGCATCCTGATGAGCGTGGCGACGCACCGCCAGCTCAACAAAACCTGAGACGGCTAGAATACGCGCATGAAGTCTTCCCTCCTTCCGGGCGCACTGGTATTGCTGCTGGTCGGCTGCGGGGTCAATCCGCCGGCGCCGTCGCGGCCGTCGGCGTCTGCCAGGCCGGCGCCGACGGCCGCCGTCAAGCCGGGGGGCTATTACCTCGACGACGGTCCCGAGGCCAACCCGCCCGCCAACCTCGACGCGGTGCCCGATGCCGTGCCGCGCGAAGAGCCGCTGCATCGTTTCGCCAACCGCACCTATGTGGCGCTCGGCAATACCTATACGCCGCAGACCGAGCGCGGTGCCTACGCCGAGGAAGGGCTGGCGTCCTGGTATGGTCGCCGCTTCCACGGCAAGAAGACGGCGTCGGGCGAGATGTACGACATGTACGCGATGACCGCCGCGCATCCCACCCTGCCGATCCCCAGCTATGCCCGTGTGACTTCGCTCGCCAGCGGCAAGTCCGTGGTGGTGCGCATCAACGATCGCGGCCCCTTCCATAGCGACCGCATCATCGACCTGTCGTACACCGCCGCCTACAAGCTCGGCTTTCTCGGGAGCGGCAGCACGCGCGTACGCGTGGAAAGCCTCGACCCGGCGGCCTACGATACCCGCGGCGAGGCCCTGCGCGAAGGCGTTTACCTGCAGGTGGGAGCGTTCTCGCGCGAAGACAATGCCCGCGCCCTGCAGGACAGGCTGACGCGGGCACTCGACCTGGGCACCGACCGCTCGCGCGTGGTCCTGGCCGGCGCGCTGCATCGCGTGCAGCTCGGGCCTTACCCGACCGACGATGCGGCCCGGGCCGACCGGGAGCGACTGCGGGAACGTCTCGACATGAATGCCGTCCTCGTCAGACGCGATTGATTTCAGGGAAGGGTTTGCATGAAACGAGTCTGGCTGGCGGTGTTGCTGGCATTTTCCGCTTCGGCGTGGGCGGCGCCGTCCGGCGTGAGCGCACGGGCCTGGGTGCTGATCGACCAGTCGAGCGGTCGCGAACTGGCGGCCTCTCAGGCCGATTTGCCCTTGCCGCCGGCGTCGCTGACGCAACTGATGACGGCCTATGTGCTGCTGGGCGATCTCAAGGGCAAGCGACTTTCGCTGACCGCGACGGTGAACGTGCCCGAAGCTGCGACCAGGGCCGATGGCGCCCGTATTTTCCTGAAGACGGGCGAAGCGCCCAGCGTCGATACCCTGATGCAGGCGATGCTGGTGGCGTCCGCCAGCGATGCCGTGCTGGCGCTGGTGACGGCGACGGACGGCAGCGAGACGGCGTTCGTCGACCGCATGAATCGCGAGGCCAAACGCCTCGGCATGACGCGCACCCGTTTCGTCAATGCGACCGGCCTGCCGGCCCCGGGACAGCAATCGAGTGCGCGCGACCTGGCGATCCTGGCGCGCGCCCTGATCCGCGACTTCCCTGATCGACTGGCCTGGTTCACCCAGCGGGAGTTCGTCCACGGGGGGCTCAGCTTCTTCAACGGCAATCAGCTGCTGTGGCGCGATGCCACGGTGGACGGGCTGAAAGCGGGACGCAGCGCGGAAGCCGGCTATTGTCTGGCGGCCTCGTCGAAACGGGGCGACCAGCGCCGCATTGCCGTGGAACTGGGCGCGCGCAACGAGGCGCAGCGCACGCAGAATGCCTTGAAGCTGCTCAACTACGGCTTCGAGAATTTCGACAGCGCCTTGCTGTACCGCGCCCTGCAGCCGGTCAAGGTGGTGAAGCTGTATCGCGGCGAACGCGCCACCGTCAGCCTCGGCTTCCTGCAGGATTTCCACCTGCTCGCGCCGCGCGGTGCGCTCGGGCGCATCAAGGCGGAAGTCGTGACGCGTCAGCCGGTCGTGGCGCCGATCAGTCGTGGCCAGGAGCTCGGGACGCTGCGACTGACCCTGGACGGCCAGTTGTTCGGCACCTATCCGCTGGTGGCCTTGCACGACGTCAGCGTGGCCGGCGTGCTCGGGCGCGGCTGGGACTCGATCCGGCTGATGTTCGGACGATGATTGCCTGGCTGAACGGCCGCTTCCTGCCGCTTGCGGAAGCGCGCGTGTCCGTGCTCGATCGCGGCTTCACGTTCGGCGACGGCGTGTACGAGATCGTGCCGGTGTATTCGCGGCGGCCGTTCCGCCTCGATGCGCACCTGCACCGGTTGCAGCGGAGCCTCGACGGCATCCGGCTGGCCAATCCCCAGAGTGCAGACCGGTGGCATGCGCTGCTCGGCGAACTGGTCGCCCGCCAGGATTTTTCGGATCAGTCGCTCTACATCCAGGTGACGCGCGGGGTGCCGGGCCCGGACCAGCCGCCGCGCGACCATGCATTTCCGCGCGATGTGGCCCCCACGGTGTTCCTCTACGCGCAGCCGCTGGTAACGGCGACGGCGGAGCAGAAGGCCGCCGGCGTGTGCGCGATCACCGTGCCCGACCCGCGCTGGCAGCATTGCGACATCAAGGCGATTTCGCTGCTGGCGAATGTGCTGATGCGCCAGCAGGCAGTGGACGCGGGCTGCGCGGAGGCCATCCTGCTGCGCGACGGCCTGTTGACCGAGGGCGCCGCAAGCAACATCTTCATGGTGAAGGATGGCCTCTTGCGTACGCCGGCGCCGTCCCCACATATGCTGACTGGCATCACCTACGACGTGGTGCTTGAGCTGGCAGCCTTACACGGCATTGCGCATGCGGTCGGCCCGGTGACGGAAGCCGAGCTGCGTACTGCCGACGAAATCTGGATGACTTCCTCGACCCGGGAAATCATGCCCGTCGTACGGCTCGACGGCGTTGCGGTGGGCACCGGCGTGCCGGGTTCGCTGGCGCGCCGCATGGATGCGCTGTACCAGCAGTTCAAACAGGACGTGATGCGCGGGTGACGAACGAGACATAGCCATGAGCGAACAGGAAACCCTGCTGCAATTCCCCGTCGACTTCCCCATCAAGATCATGGGCGAGCGGCGCGACGATTTCGCCCAGACCATGGTCGGGGTGGTGTTGAAGCACGCACCCGATTTTCGTCCGGAGACGGTCGAAATGCGCGCATCTTCCAGCGGCAACTATCTCTCGGTCACCTGCATCGTGCGCGCGACTTCGAAGGCGCAGCTCGACAATCTCTATCGCGAGATCACGGCGCATCCGTGGGTGAAGATGGCGCTCTAAGGGTGAACGGTGAGCGGCAAGCGGTGAGCGGTGGGCTGATCGAGCGCCATCTGGGCCGGGTCGAATACGAACCCACCTGGCGCGCAATGCAGGACTTCACTGCACGGCGCGGGACCGATACGCCGGACGAACTCTGGCTGCTCGAACACCCGCCGGTCTACACCCAGGGGCAGGCCGGCCGGCCGGAACACCTGATCGCGCCGACCGCGATCCCCGTGGTGCCCATCGACCGTGGCGGACAGATCACCTACCACGGGCCGGGACAGCTCGTGGCCTACCTGCTGGTCGATCTCAGGCGACGCGGCTACGGCATCCGCGAACTGGTGACGCGCATGGAACAGGCGGTGATCGACCTGCTGGCCGGGCAGGGCGTGCCGGCGGAGCGGCGGGCGGGCGCCCCCGGCGTCTATGTCGCCGGCGCGAAGATCGCTGCGCTGGGACTGCGCGTGAAGCACGGCTGCACGTATCATGGCCTTGCTTTCAACGTGGACATGGACCTGAAGCCCTTCGCGGCGATCAATCCCTGCGGCTATGCCGGCATGGCCGTCACGCAGTGCCGCGACCTCGGCCTGGATCTGTCGATGTCGCAGGCGGAGCGGGCGCTCACCCTGGCCTTGCAGGCGACACTATAGTTGACTGATTTACTCGGATATTAGTATTCTTGCGCTTCACATAGGAGTTATTGATGAGCACCGACACCCTGCCGTCCGATCCCAAGCTGCTGATGCGCTCCATCATCCAGCGCATCGCGACCGGCCCGGACCTTTCCAAGGACATCAGCCGCACCGAGGCGCATCTCGGTACCAAGGCGATCATCGAGAACATCATCGACCCGGTGCAGGTCGGCATCTACTTCATCGCCCTGCGCATGAAGCGCGAAACCCAGGACGAGAACCGCGGCGTGCTCGACGCGGTGCTGGAAACCACGCAGCGCGTGACCGCCGAGGTCGACGAGGTGGTCGACGTCGGCGATCCCTACGACGGCTACAACCGCTGCCTGCCGGCGGCCCCTTTCCTGGGTCCGCTCCTGGCCGAGTTCGATGTGCACGTCGTCTCGCACGGCCTCGACAAGGTCGGCCCCAAGTACGGCGTGACGGCCCGCCACGTGCTCGCCGCCGCCGGGGTGCCGGTCGACCTGTCGCCCGCGCAGGCCGCCGCGCGGCTTGCCGACCCCGCCATCGGCTGGACCTACGTCGACCAGGCGCAGTCCAACCCCGGCCTGCACAACCTGACCCGCCTGCGCGCGCAGATGATCAAGCGCCAGGTGCTGACCACGGTGGAGGTGCTGTCCAAGCCCATCCAGGGCAGGAAGCTGACCCACTTCGTGACAGGCTACGTGCACAAGCCCTATCCGCCGGTGTATGCCGACCTTGCGCGCGAAGCCGGCTTCGACACCGCCTGCATCGTGCGCGGCGTCGAGGGCGGGGTGATCCCCAGCCTGCGCCAGGAAGGCAAGTACTTCCACTACCACGACCGCGGCGAGGAGACCGAAGCGAAGATCGACCCGGTCGCGCTCGGCATCGACCAGCCGGTGCGCGCGGTGCCGCTGCCCGGTTCGGTGGCGGGCGAGGCGGGCGAGGACGAGATCGTCGCGGCCATCGACATCCAGGCCACCGCGCGTGCCGCAGCCGAAGCCGGCATCCTCGCGCTCAAGGGCGACCGGGGGCCGACCTACGATTCGCTGGTGCTGGCCGGTTCCATCATCCTGCGTCACGTCGGCAAGGCGGCCAGCGTAGCCGAGGCCGCTGCACAGATTCGCGCCGTGCTCGATTCGGGCAAGGCCGTCGCGCGGGTGAAGTGATGGGAGACTATGTCGCCATTGCGGCTGCCGACGAACTCAAGCCGGCGCAGATGAAGCGCGTCGCCGTCGACGGCAAGAAACTGCTGCTGTGCAATTCGAACGGCACGCACTACGTCGTCGACGAGATGTGCAGCCACGAGGATTACTCGCTGTATCTGGGCTGCATCAAGGACGGCAGGATCAAGTGTTCGCTGCACGGCAGCTACTTCGATCTCACCACCGGCGAGCCCACCTGCGACCCGGCCGACACGCCGATCCGCACCTATCCGGTGAAGGTCGAGGGCGGGCAGGTGTGGGTGAAGGTCTAGGGCGGTTGCCCCCGGCCGCTATTTCGCCAGCGCAGCCCGAATTGCCGCAATCATTTCCGGATGATCGAATTCGCGTCCGCCGACGGCGTTCGCGATGATGCGTCCCTGCTTGTCCACCAGATAGGTCGTCGGCAGGCCGGCCACCTTCCAGGCCTGCATGGCGCGACTGCGCGTGTCGAGCAGGATGGGGAAGGCGAGGCTGGCATCGAGCTGGCTGGCAAAGGCATGGATGGTGTCGGGATCCTCGCCCACGTCCACCGCCAGCACCTCGAAGGGTTCGCCGGCAAGCGCGTCCTTCAGGCGCTGCATCGACGGCATTTCGCGGCGGCAGGGCGGACACCAGGTCGCCCAGAAATTCACCAGCACGACCTTGCCGCGCAGTGCGGCGAGATCGTGCGTCCGGCCGTCGAGGTCCTTGAGCTGCAGTGCCGGCGCGGGCCTGGGCGCCTGCGTGCTGAGGCTGTGCGACAGCGGCGGCAGGTCGGCCGCCGCGACGGGCAGGGCGAGCGCAAGACCCAGCGCCACCAGGCACGCGGGCAGGGGATTACGGCGTTTCAGCAGCACATTGCACCTCGTCGAGCGTTCCTGAAAATGTCCTGCCGTTGGCACGCCAGACGAAGCGCAGGTTGAAGCGCTCGCCGCGCGGCACATGGTAAGTCGTCATCCCCTGGTTCCAGTCGCCGGGTTCGAAGGTCTGGGTGGCGGGAAACTGCGCCCAGGTGAAGGCGATGCGCGCAGCCTCGTTCACGCCGAGCTTTTTCCATAGGCGTTCCCATTCGGTCTTGCTGCGGATCGGCAGGGTCTTGCCGGCATGCACGTAGCGCCAGTCGGCCAGGCGATGCCGGATGGATGCGTCGCCGACGTTGCGCACCACGGTCATGAACACGCATTCGGATGCATAGCGTTCCGCGGCTACGGCGGAAAAACCGCGCGCCCGGTAGAAGGCGCGCGCCTGGTCGGGGCTGATCTGCGTCAGGCGTACCTGGATGCCGTCGGTTTCGGCCTGCCAGGTGGCAAGCCCGGTCTCGGGGTCGAGGCTGGGGGCGGCGGCCTGCGCGGCGAGCGGCCATGCCGCGAGCAGGGTCAGGACGAATCGGCGCATGGGCTAGAATCCGGTTTCAATCGCAGGCGAGCATTATGGCAGACCCCATCCAGCACAAAGGCGCGGCCAAAACCGCGCGCATTCCGATCAAGATCGTGCCGCAGGAACGCATGCGCCTGCCGCCGTGGATCCGCGCCAAGGCGCCGAGCCTGCCCAACGTCGGCCGGCTCAAGGGCATCCTGCGCGAGGCGAAGCTGCACACGGTGTGCGAGGAAGCCTCCTGTCCCAATCTCGGCGAATGCTTCGGCCACGGCACCGCCACCTTCATGATCCTCGGCGACCTCTGCACCCGACGCTGCCCGTTCTGCGACGTGGGGCATGGCACGCCGCTGCCGCCCGACGCCGACGAGCCGCGCCACCTGGCCGACACCATCGCCGCGATGGCCCTGAAATACGTGGTGATCACCAGCGTCGACCGCGACGACCTGCGCGACGGCGGCGCGCAGCATTTCGCCGACTGCATCCACGCCGTGCGCGAAGCCTCGCCCGCGACCCGGATCGAAATCCTCACCCCGGATTTCCGCGGCCGGCTGGAGAAGGCGCTGGACATCCTCGGCAGCGCGCCGCCGGACGTGATGAACCACAATCTCGAAACCGTGCCGCGCCTGTACAAGGCCGCGCGTCCCGGCGCCGACTATGCGCACTCGCTGAAACTGCTGAAGGATTTCAAGGCCGCGCATCCCGACCTGCCGACCAAGTCCGGCCTGATGCTGGGCCTGGGCGAGGAAGACGACGAGATCCTGCAGGTGATGCGCGACCTGCGCGCGCACGACGTCGACATGCTCACGCTGGGCCAGTACCTGCAGCCGTCGAAACATCACCTGCCGGTGCTGCGTTTCGTCACCCCCGAGCGATTCGCCCGGTTCGAGCAGGAAGCGCTGGCGATGGGTTTCAAACATGCGGCCTGCGGGCCGATGGTGCGCTCGAGCTATCACGCCGACCAGCAGGCGGCGGGCGTCTGATTACCTGAGCAGGCGCCGGCGCGTCAGCGCCAGCGCGACGACGTAGCCGATGCCGCCGTACGCCAGCAGGGCGAACCCATGCAGGGCGACGCTGCCCGGCATCTGGCCCACGACCAGCGGTCGCGCCAGGTCGATGGCATGGGTCAGCGGCAGCCAGGCCGAAATGGCCTGCAAAATCGGCGGCAGCTGCGACACCGGGAAGAACACGCCGCACAGCAGCACCATGGGCGTGATCGCGAGGGTGAAGTAGTAGAGGAAGAAGTCGTAGCTCGGCGACACCGCGTTCATCACCAGCCCCATGCCGCCGAAGCAGAAGCCGACCAGTGCGACGACCGGGATGATGGCGAGCGTGAGCCAGAAGTTGCCGTACAGCCCCAGCCCCCAGATCACCGCCAGGATCGCCAGCCCCGAGAGCAGGCTCTTCGATACCGCCCAGATCAATTCGCCGAACAGCACGTCGTCGAGCGTCATCGGCGCGTTGAGGATGGCGTCCCAGGTGCGCTGCACGTGCATGCGCGAGAAGCTCGAATACAGCACCTCGAAGGTCGCCGCGTTCATGGTGCTGTAGGCGACGGTGCCGGCGGCGAGGAAGCTGAGGTAGGACATGCCGCCGACTTCGGGCAGCAGGCTGCCCAGGCCGTAGCCCAGCCCCAGCATGTAGAGCATGGGGTCGGCGAGATTGCCGAGGATGGACGGGATGGCGAGTTTCTTCCACACCAGGTAGTTGCGCTGCCACACCGGGACGAAACGCCAGGACAGCCGGGGAAGGCGCAGGTGCCTAATCACGCAGATCCCTCCCGGTAAGCTTGAGGAACACGTCTTCCAGGTTCGACGGCCGGTGCAGGTAGCGCAGGGCGGGCGCCTGCTTCAGGGCGTCGATCACGCGCTGGGCGTCGTCGGTATAGCAGAAGAGCGTCTCGCCGACGGTTTCCGAACGCTGGCAGACGCCGCCGGCGACTTCGCGCGTCCAGTCGTCCAGGCCCTCGCCGTAGACCTCGACCACGGCCGGCTCGATGTGCGATTCGATCAGCGCACGCGGCGCACCCTCGACCACGAGGCGGCCATGGTCGAGGATGGCGAGCCGGTCGGCCAGGCGCTCGGCCTCGTCCATGAAATGCGTGGTGAGCACGATGGTCTTGCCGGCGTTGATCAGGCGCCGCAGGCCCTGCCAGATGAGGTGGCGCGCCTGCGGGTCGAGGCCGGTGGTCGGCTCGTCGAGAAAGAGGATGTCGGGGTCGTGCACCAGCGCGCGCGCCAGCGTCAGGCGACGCTTCATGCCTCCCGACAGTTGTGCGATCTGCGCGTCGGCCTTGTGGGCGAGGCCGGCGAAGTCGAGCAGTTCGGGCACCCGCGCCTCGATGTCGCGCGAGCGCATGCCGAAATAGCGGCCGTAGGCGACGAGGTTTTCGCGCACCGAAAAGTCCGGGTCGAGGTTGTCCATCTGCGGCACCACGCCGACTTTCATGCGCGCTTCGCGGGCGTGCGCCGGGACCGGGATGCCGGCGATCTCGATGCTGCCGGCGTCGGGGTCGACGAGGCCCAGCAGCAGGCGCAGCGTGGTGGTCTTGCCGGCGCCGTTGGGTCCCAGCAGGCCGAAGCATTCGCCGCGCCGCACGTGCAGGTCGAGGCCGCGCACGACCTCGGTGTCGCCGTAGCGCTTGGTCAGGCCGGCGACCTTCAGCACGGGCAGGCCTCCTCGAAGGCCTGCCTCAGTTCGGCCAGCTTGCCGTGGAAGAAATGGCCGGCCTCGTGGACGACTTTCGTGGCGAGGCCCTGCCGTTGCGCCCAGAGCTGGATCGCGGCGGGCGGAATCAGTTCGTCGGCATCGCCGAAGATGACGACCGTGTCTTCCGGCACGGGGTCGAATTCGTACATCGTCACGGCCGGGGCGACCAGGATCAGGCGGCGGGCGTCGAGTTGCTGGCGCAGGCGGTGCTGCACGAAGGCGCCGAAGGAGAAGCCGGCCAGCACCCAGGGCAGGCCGGGGTAGCTTGCCTCGACGAAACGGGCGACGGCGAGGAGGTCGTCGGTTTCGCCAACCCCGGCGTCGAAGGCCCCGTCGCTCATGCCGACGCCGCGGAAATTCGGCCGCACGCTCACCCAGCCGGCTTCGTTGGCCGCCTTGGCGAGCGTCGTCACCACCTTGTTGTCGAGGCTGCCGCCGTGCAGCGGGTGCGGGTGGGCGACCAGCAGCAGGCCGCGGCGCTCGGTTTCGGGATCGTCGACCACGGTTTCCAGCTTGCCGACGGAAACCGGGATGCGCAGCTTGTAGCGTTTCATCGGGCCGGCGCTGCAGCGGCTCATTTCAGCCGCAGGCGCTCGACGATGCGGCCCTGCTTCAGATGCTGCTCGAAGATTTCGTCGATGTCGGCCTCGTCCACATAGGTGTACCAGACGCCTTCCGGATAGACGACCAGCAGCGGGCCTTCGTCGCAGCGGTCCATGCAGCCCGCGCTGTTGATGCGGCATTTGCCTTCACCGTTCAGGTTCGCCTGCTTGACCTTCTTCTTCAGGTAATCGCGCATGCGCTGGCCACCGGCCTCGCCGCAGCACCTGGCGCCGTCGTCGCGCTGGTTGGTGCAGAAAAAGACGTGGTGCGAGAAATACGGGTCAGTCATCTTGGGGCAGGTCCGAATATTTGAGGGCATTGCCGCGCGCCTTCTCGACCGGGTACTTGCGCGCGTTGATCTCGAGCTTGTGCGCGGCGGCGTCGAGCAGGTCGATGTCCAGCAGATCGGCCAGGCGGGTCAGGTAGATCAGCACGTCGGCGATTTCCTGGCGCACCGCCTCGTGCTGTTCCGCGTCCAGGGCCTGGCTTTGCCCGGGCGTCAGCCACTGGAAGGGTTCCAGCAGCTCGGCGGCTTCCACGGCAAGCGCCATCGCCAGGTTCTTGGGCGTATGGTAGCGCTCCCAGGCGCGCGCCTCGGCGAATTCGCGGATGCGGTGCCGGAGGTCGTCCAGGCTGTCGAGGGCAGGGTCAGGCATGCCCGGCATGATACCCCGGCCTGCGTCGGCCTTACGACAGCGCTGTCGAAACGCCGACGGTCCCGGTTGTGCGGCGCACCCGGTCCCGGGGCGCTGCCGGGGCCCGGATCGCCTTGTCATCCTGGCCCGCAGTTTGCTTGCTATGCTGGGCGCTGAAACCGGATTTTCGGGCCTGTCTGGCATAATGCCCCGCAGGTCAACTGTATAAGGGAGGATGGACATGTTCACGATCAACAAGCATCTCGCGCGTGCCGGCGTGGCGCTGGCGGTTGCCCTGCTGGCGGGCTGCTCCAGCACGCCGACGTATCCGCCTGCCCCCGCCCAGACGGGCAGCTACGACTGGAACTACCTGATCGGACCGGGCGACTCGGTCAACGTGTTCGTCTGGCGCAATCCCGAAGTCTCGGGCGCCTTTCCGGTGCGTCCCGACGGCAAGATGACCATGAATCTGGTCGAGGACATCCAGGCTTCCGGCAAGACGCCGACCCAGCTCGCGCGCGACATCGAGAAGGCGCTGGCCAAATATATCCAGGAACCCATCGTCACCGTGATCGTCGCCGGCGGCATCGGTCCCTTCGACCAGCAGATCCGCGTGGTCGGCGAGGCGGCCAAGCCGCAGGCCCTGAACTACCGCGAGCACATGAGCCTGGTCGATCTGATGATCCAGGTGGGCGGCCTGACCGACTTCGCGGCCGGCAACAAGGCCTACATCCTGCGCACCGTGGACGGCAAGCAGCAGCGCCTCGGCGTGCGCCTGGAAGACCTGCTCAAGGGCGGCGACATCGCGGCCAACGTCGACATGCGCCCCGGCGACGTCCTGGTCGTGCCCGAGAGCCTGTTCTGAGACGAGTAAACGCGCTGCCCCCGGGCAGCGCTTTTTGATGGATCGTTCCGCATGGATCAAGTACTGCAGCAAATTCTCGGATACGCGAAAGCCGCCTGGCGCCGCCGCTGGTGGGGTGTCGCCACGGCGTGGCTGGTCTGCATCGTCGGCTGGACCTGGGTGATGATCATCCCGGATCGCTACCAGGCGTCCGCCCGCGTCTACGTGGATACGCAGACCCTGCTCAAGCCGCTGCTGTCCGGGCTGGCGGCGGAGCCCAACGTCGAACAGCAGATCAAGCTGATGACCCGTCAGCTCGTCAGCCGACCGACCCTCGAGAAGGTCGCCCGCATGACCGACCTCGACGTGAAGGCCAAGACGCCGGAACAGACCGAGAAGATGCTCAACGACCTGGCGGAAAAGATTTCCATTGCCGACGCCGGGCGCGAGAATCTCTACACCATCAGCTACCAGGACGCGAACGGCGACCTGGCCAAGAAGGTCGTGCAGTCGCTGCTGACCATCTTCGTCGAGAGCAGCCTGGGCAAGACGCGCCAGGACATTTCCAGTTCGCAGCGTTTCATCGAGGAACAGTTGCAGCAGTACCAGCAGAAGCTGACCGATGCGGAAAACGCCCTCAAGGAATTCAAGCAGAAGCACATCGGCATGATGCCGGGCCAGGGAGGCGACTACTACGCCAAGCTGGCGGATACCAGCGGACTGATGCGGCAGGCCCAGCTCGACCAGCAGGAAGCGATCAACCGTCGCAACCAGCTCAAGCGCCAGCTGGCCGACGAAGAACCCGAACTGAGCGCCGCTGCGGCCGTGAGCGATACGAACAGCGAGATCGACGGTCGCATCCAGGCGCTGCAGAAGCAGATGGACCAGCTGCGCCTGCAGTACACCGATCTGCATCCGGACATTCAGGCGACCAAGCGCCTGATCGAAAAGCTGGAACAGCAGAAGAAGGCCGAACTGGCCGCCCGCAAGGCCGACCCCGCCGGTAGCAAGATCCAGAACCCGGTCTACCAGCAGCTCACCATCGCGATCGCCGAGGCGGACGCCACCGTGGCTTCGCTCAATGCGCGCGTGGCGGAATACCAGCGCCGCTTTACCGAGCTGCGCAACGCCTCCAACATGATTCCGCAGGTCGAGCAGGAATTCACCCAGCTCACGCGCGATTACGACGTCTACAAGCAGAACTACGATGCGCTCCTGAAACGTCGCGAATCGGTGACCATGTCGGGCGAGGTCGAAAGCAAGACCGACACCGTCGACTTCCGCGTCATCGACCCGCCCTTCGTGCCAAGCCAGCCCGCGTGGCCCAACCGGCCCCTGCTGCTGTCGCTGGTGACCCTGGCCGGACTGGCGGCCGGCGTCGCGGTGGCCTTCCTGCTGAGCCAGTTGCGCCGTACCGTGACCGATCGCCGTGCCCTGCGCGAACTGACCGGCCTGCCGCTGCTGGGCGCGGTGTCCCGCGTGGAGACCGACGAAACCAAACGCCGCAAGCGCAAGGGCCTGCTGACCTATCTGGCGGCACTGGGCAGTCTGATTGCCGCCTACGGTGGCGTGATGATCGTGCAACTGATCATGTCGCGTGCCGGCTAGGAGAACTCATGAGCATTATCGAAAAAGCCGCAGGCAAGATTGGCGCAGGGGCGGCGCATCCGCCGGCAGCCCCGCTTGAACCCGCCAAGCCGCAGGAGACCAGCCTGGTCGAGGGCGCGCTTGCCAAGCAGCGCGAAAAGCACGCAGCCCCGTTCGTCGCCACGCCGGTCGAACCGGTGTTCAGTGCACCGGATTTCGATGCCGCGGCAGAAGGCTGCAGCCAGGTGCAGTCGATCAATCTGGCGCGCCTTCACCGCATGGGCGTGGTGGCGCCGGACGCCGAGAAGAGCCAGATCGCGGAAGAATTCCGCATCATCAAGCGCCCGCTGATCGCCAATGCGTTCGGCCAGGGGGCGGCGCGCGTCAAGAACGGCAACCTCATCATGGTGACCAGTTCGCTGCCGGGCGAGGGCAAGAGCTTCTGCGCGATCAACCTGGCGATTTCCATGGCTATGGAAATGGACCGCACCGTGCTGCTGATCGACGCCGACGTCGCCAAGCCGCGGGTGCCCGAATACCTCGGCATCCACGCCGACAAGGGCCTGCTCGACGTGTTGCAGGACAAGGATCTCAAGCTGTCCGACGTGCTGATCAAGACCGATATCGCGAAGCTGACCGTGCTGCCGGCCGGCCGCACCTACAAGCGGGCGACCGAACTGCTGGCCAGCGCGGCGATGACGCGGCTGATCGAGGATATCGGGAATCGCTATCCAGACCGTATAATCCTCTTCGATTCCCCGCCGCTGCTGGCGACCAGCGAATCGAGCGTGCTGGCGACGCACATGGGCCAGATCGTGATGGTGGTCGAGGCCGAGAAGACATCGCAGGAAGCCGTGCGCGAAGCGCTGAGCCATATCCAGTCGTGCGAAGTGGTGGGCATGTTGCTCAAGCTCCCCTGGCGGGAGCTTTTTCTGTTTTCATGGCAATGACTTTTGCCCTGCCTGCGCATGCCATCGACTGGCGCTTCGAACCGAGGGTGAGCGGCTCGGCGACCTATAGCGACAACGTCAACCAGAGCGCGACGAACAAGGACAGCGGCCTGAGCCTGAGCGTGACGCCGGGGTTCAGCCTGCGTTCGGAAGGGTCGCGTCGTGTGCAGGCCACCGTGCAATACGGCCTGACTGCGGTGAGCCGCTTCGGCGGGAACGACACCAGTGACGACCTGTATCACAACCTCAGTGCCGCAGGAAAGGCGGAGCTGGTCGAGGACTTCCTGTTTGTCGACGGCACGGCCAATGTTTCGCAGCAGTTGATTTCGCTGCTGGGTTCACCTGCCGATGCAACGGTGAACGGAAGCAACCGTACGACCGTCGGTACGTATTCGCTGAGCCCATACATCCTCAAGCGCCTGGGCACATTCGCCCAGGCACAGGCACGCTATACCGCCAGCGGGTCGATCTTCGACAGCAATGCGGCCTCGGACTCGAGCACCAACACGTTCTCGGCAGGCTTGAGCAGCGGGACCCAGTTCAACGATCTGAGCTGGTCGCTGGACTATTACAACAGCAAGACCGAGTACAAACGTGGCCCCGATACCACTTTCGAGCGGACCAGCGCCACGCTGGGCTATGCACTGTCCCGCAAGTTTCGCGTATTCGGTAGCTTCGGCGAGGACAAGAACGAGTACCTGAGCGCGACGGACACCAGTGGCAGCTTCTATCGTGCCGGTTTCGGCTGGACGCCGACGCGCCGGACGAGCATCGAGGCCTCTGGCGGGGAGAGCTATTTCGGGCCCACCTACAGCCTGGCGGCCAGTCTCAAGACACGGCAGACCCGGTGGGAACTGCGCTATTCGGAAGACGTCAGCGATATGTCGCATCTGACGACGGATTACAGCAAGCTGACGGGTGCGCTGATCAATTCCTGCCCTGCGGGTACGGTACTGCCGCCCAACCCTACCTTGATCGACGTGATCAATGCCGGCTGTAGCGTGGACCTGTTCTTCGGCACCTCGATCAGCAATAGCGTATTCGTCTACAAGCTGCTGACAGCCGGGATGGCGTGGGATATGTCCGCACGGACCCGGTTCTCGGTTCGCCTGTCCGACATGACGCGGGAATTCCAGTTGACCACCCAGGGCCAGGACCAGGTTCAGACCGCCACGGCCGGCATCAACTACCGCCTTTCTCCGACCCTGTCCGCGAACGGCGACCTGTCGTTTACCCGTAACAGTCTGGATGCGGCGGCCACGGGGGGGGCGGCGCGAGAAGACGACATCGTATCGTTCATTCTGGGCCTGAATCGTCGTTTCTCGAAGGACCTGAACGGCGCGTTGACATTCCGTCATACCCAACGGGATTCCAACGATGCGAACGCCAATTTCGACGAAAACAGCCTGACGGCCACGGCCACCATGCGCTTCTAGCCCGCGGCTTCAATGGCATAGCCATTGCTTCGTATCCTGCGCGCGCCTGCGCGCTTCCCCCAGACAACGGATCGCCCATGTACGAAGACTATTACCGTTTCAGTGCCAAGCCGTTTCAGCTCAATCCCGACCCGCGCTTTTTCTTTGGGTCGAAAGGGCACAAGCGTGCGATGGCCTATCTGGATTACGGCCTGTCGCTGGGCGAAGGCTTCATCGTCATCACGGGCGAAGTGGGCGCCGGCAAGACCACGCTGGTGCGCAACCTGTTCCGCCAGCTCGAGGCGCACAACCTGATCGCGGCGCAGCTGGTTTCCACCCAGCTCGACGCGGAAGACACCCTGCGCAGCGTGGCGGCTTCCTTTGGTCTCGAGCACGAAGGCTTGAGCAAGTCCGCGCTGCTGAAGAACCTGGAAGATTTCCTCGGTGCCGCCACGCGCCAGGGCAAGCGCGCGCTGCTGGTGGTCGACGAGGCGCAGAACCTGACGCCGCGCGCGGTCGAAGAGCTGCGCATGCTGTCCAATTTCCAGAACAACGAACGTTCGCTGATCCAGACCTTCCTGCTCGGCCAGCCCGAGTTCCGCGGCATCCTGCAGAGCCCGGACATGCAGCAGCTGCGTCAGCGCGTCGTGGCCTCGTATCACCTGGGGCCGCTCGACCCGGACGAGACCCGTGGCTACATCGAACATCGCCTGCGCACCGTGGGCTGGCAGGGCATGCCGAGCTTCGACGACGCGGCCTTCTCGGCGCTGCACCGCTTCACCGGCGGCATTCCGCGTCGCATCAACACCACCTGCGACCGCCTGATGCTGTTCGGATTCCTGGAAGAGAAGAGCCATTTCGGCGAGGCGGAAGTCAACGAAGTGATCGCCGACCTGAAGAACGAAGTGGCGCATCAGGACTTTCACGGCGCCACCGGCCTGAACGCGCACGCGGCGTCGTCCGGAAACGCGTCGCTCGGCGAGGATGCCGCGCGCCTGTCGCAGCGCATCGAGCAGCTCGAGCGCTCGGTCAACCGCATCCTGCCGATCGTGCGCAAGATCCTCTATACCGTCAGCGAGCGGCACGCGGCAGGCGAAGAGGGCGAAGTGCCCGACGCGCGCGGCATCACGCACTGATTCCCATGCAATAACCTCCACTACCGCCATGACCCAGGTTTTGTGCGTCGCCGGTGCGCGTCCCAATTTCATGAAGATCGCTCCGGTGATGGCGGCATTGGCCGAAACCGGCATCGCCGCACAGCTGCTGCATACCGGCCAGCATTACGACGCGGCGATGAGCGACAGCTTCTTTGCCGACCTCGGCATTCCGCGCCCGGATCATCATCTCGAAGTCGGCTCCGGTAGCCACGCGGTGCAGACCGCCGAAGTGATGAAGCGTTTCGAACCGGTGCTCGAAAACGTTCGCCCGCAGGCCGTGCTGGTGGTGGGCGACGTCAATTCGACGATCGCCTGCGCGCTGGTGGCCGCCAAGCGCGGCGTGCGCGTGATCCACGTCGAGGCGGGACTGAGGAGCTACGACCGCGGCATGCCGGAAGAAATCAACCGCGTGCTGACCGACCAGATTTCCGACCTGCTGTTCACCACCGAAAAAAGCGCGCTGGCCAATTTGCAGCGCGAGGGCATAGCCGCGTCGCGTGTCGAATTCGTTGGCAACGTCATGATCGACACGCTGCATCGCAATCTGGAACGCGCAGTCCCCGCGAGCACGACGCTCGGGACCGCACTTGCTCAATATGCCGTGCTGACGCTGCACCGGCCGTCCAACGTCGACGACCCGGTCACGCTGGCGGCGCTGCTCGACGTCATCGGCGACATCAACCGCACACTGCCGGTGGTGATGCCGCTGCATCCGCGTACGCGCGGCAATATCGAGAAGTTCGGGCTCATGGCCAAACTCGACGGCCTGCACATCCTGCCGCCGGTCGGCTACCTGGAAATGCTGGGTTTGATGCGCGACGCCAGACTGGTGCTGACCGATTCCGGCGGCATCCAGGAAGAGACCACCGCGCTCGGCGTGCCCTGTCTCACGCTGCGCGAGAATACCGAACGTCCGATCACCATCGAGGAAGGTACCAATACCCTGGTCGGCCCCGATCCTGCGGCCATCCGTGCCGCCTTCGCCGACGTCATGGAGAGCGGCGGCAAGCGCGGACGCATTCCTGAATTCTGGGACGGCCGTGCCGCGATGCGCATCGCGCACAGTCTCAAGAGCTGGCTGCCGGCGCAAATGGGAAGCCGGGCGGCATGAGCGCATCGGGCATGATGAAGAACGCGATGTCCATCGACGTCGAGGATTATTTCCAGGTGTCGGCGTTCGCTCCCCATATCCGGCGCGAGGACTGGGACAGCCTGCCCTGCCGCGTCGAGCGCAATGTCGACCTGATCCTGGACCTGCTGGACGAAGCCCAGGCCAAGGCCACCTTCTTCACCCTGGGCTGGATCGCCGAACGCTATCCCCAGGTGGTGCGCCGCATCGTCGACGGCGGCCACGAGCTTGCCAGCCACGGGTACGGCCACCAGCGCGCGAGCGAGCTCACACCGGCACAATTCCGCGAGGACATCGTCCGCGCCAAGGGCATACTCGAGGATCTGGGCGGGGTCGCCGTGCGCGGCTACCGGGCGCCGAGTTTCTCGATCAACCGGAGCAACTGGTGGGCGGTCGGCGAGCTGGAGAACGCCGGCTACGTCTACAGTTCGAGCATCTACCCCGTGAAGCACGATCACTACGGCATGCCTGATGCCCCCCGGTTTCCGCATCGGCCGAATGGCGAATCCGGCATTCTCGAGCTGCCGCCGACGACGGTGCCGCTGATGGGGCGCAATCTGCCCGCGGCCGGCGGCGGCTGGTTCCGCCTGCTGCCCTACGCGGTTTCGCGCTGGATGCTGCAGCGGGTGAACGAGTACGACCGCGCACCCTGCATGTTCTATTTCCATCCCTGGGAAGTCGATGCCGGGCAGCCCCGCCAGTCCGGACTTTCCGCCAGGACGCGCTTCCGGCACTACGTCAACCTGCGGCGCATGCCGGGCAGGCTGCGCCACCTGCTCAGGGACTTCGCGTGGGACCGCGTCGATCGCGTGTTCCTTGCAGAACAATGAACATGCAGGCCGAACCGCTCGCCCTCCCCGACAGCGCGCTGGCTGACGTCAGCGTACGCGCGTTGACCGATGCGGACTGCCTGCGCTGGGATGCGTTCGCGGTCACGCACCCGGACGCCACCTTCTTCCATCGCGCCGGCTGGAAGCGCGTGATCGAGAAAGCGTTCGGGCACCGCACGCACTTCCTGCTGGCCGAGCGCATGGGCGACATCGTCGGCATCCTGCCGCTGGCCGAAGTCCGGAGCCGCCTGTTCGGCCACAGCCTGAGTGCATTGCCGTTCTGCGCTTACGGCGGCATCGTCGCCGACGACGCCGCGGCGGCGGGTGCGCTCGACGCGGCTGCACAGGCGCTGGCGACCCGGCTCGGCGTCGGTGCGCTGGAATACCGCAATCTCGCCGCGCAGCATCCGGACTGGCCGACCAAGGATCTGTACGTCACCTTCAGGAAGGCCATCGAGCCCGAAGTCGAGGCCAACATGAACGCCATTCCGCGCAAGCAGCGCGCCATGGTCAGGAAGGGCATCAAGGCCGGTCTCGTCGGCGAAATCGATGCCGACGTCGAGCGTTTCTTCCAGGCCTATTCCGCCAGCGTGCACCGCCTGGGCACGCCGGTGTTCTCGAAGAAATATTTCCGTCTGCTGAAGGAAGAATTCGGCGACGACTGCGAAGTGCTGACCATCGTGCTCGACGGCCAGACCATCGCCAGCGTCCTGTCCTTCTACTTCCGCGACGAGGTGCTGCCCTACTACGGCGGCGGAACCGACGCCGCGCGCGCCGTGGCCGGCAACGATTTCATGTACTGGGACCTGATGCGTCGCGCCTGCGAGCGCGGGCTCAAGATCTTCGATTTCGGCCGCAGCAAGCGTGGCACCGGCGCCTTCGACTTCAAGAAGAACTGGGGTTTCGAACCTGCCCCGCTGCACTATGAGTATTTCCTCGTGCGCGACCGCGAGGTGCCGGAGATCAATCCGCTCAACCCCAAATACCGGCTGTTCATCCAGGCCTGGAAGAAAATGCCGCTCGCGCTGGCCAATGCGATCGGCCCGCACATCGTCAAGAACCTCGGGTGAAGCGTGAAGGAAGGCCTGCTGTTCCTGGCGCATCGGATCCCGTTCCCGCCCAACAAGGGCGACAAGATCCGCTCGTTCCATCTGCTGCGGCACCTGGCCGAACGCCATGACGTGCACCTCGGCGCCTTCGTCGACGATCCGGACGACTGGCAATACGCCGACGCGCTGAAACCCTATTGCGCCTCGCTCAAACTGGTGCCGCTCAGGCCCCGTCGCGCGAAGCTCGCCAGCCTGTCCGGCCTCCTGACCGGCGAAGCGCTCACCCTGCCGTACTACCGCAGCGCCGCCCTCAAGTCCTGGGCGGCCGCGCTGGCGCGCGACGGCACCGTGACGCGCGGCCTCGCCTTCTCCTCCGCCATGGCGCAGTTCATGCCGGCCGCGCTGGCGCGCCGCGTGCTCGACATGGTCGACGTCGACTCCGACAAGTGGACGCAATACGCGCCGACCCGGCGCTGGCCGCTGTCCTGGGTGTACGCCCGCGAAGGCCGCAGCCTGGGCGCCTGGGAGGCGCGCGTCGCGCGGAGCTTCGATGCCACGCTGCTGGTGTCCGCCGACGAGGCGGCGCTCCTGAAGCAGCGCGTACCCGACGCGGCGGCGCGCATTGGTGCATTCGAGAACGGCGTCGACGCCGGGTATTTCTCGCCCGATCGCGATTACCCGAATCCCTACCCGGGCGGTGTGCAGGGCATCGTCTTCACCGGGGCGATGGACTACTGGCCCAATGTCGATGCGGTGACCTGGTTCGCCGAGCGCATCTTTCCCGCCGTGCGCGAGGCGTTGCCGCAGGCGCAATTCACCATCGTCGGCAGCCGGCCGGCGGAGGCCGTGTTGCAGCTGGCACGCCAGCCCGGGGTCGTCGTGACGGGCGGCGTGCCCGACGTGCGGCCGTATGTCGCGCACGCCGCCTGCGCCGTTGCGCCCCTGCGCATCGCGCGCGGCGTGCAGAACAAGGTGCTGGAGGCGATGGCGATGGCGTGTCCGGTCGTGGCGAGCGCGCAGGCGGCCGAGGGCATCCGGGCCGAGCCCGGACGCGATTTCTGGCTGGCGCCCGATGAAGCCGCATTCGCGCAGCTCGTGATCGCACGCGTGCGCGCGGGCGAACGCAATGCCCACGCACGCGGCTGCATCCTGACCTGCTACGACTGGGCGCGCAATCTCGCCGCCATCGATCCGCTGTTCGACACCGCGCCGGCGGTGCCCGCCGCCCTGGAGACCTGTCCCGCATGAATGCCCTGACCGATTCCCCGCCTGCCTCCGCACGCGCCGTCTGGCTGAAGCCGGCACTGGTCGCGATCGCCGCGTTGCTCGGGCTCTTCGTCCTGTTCTGGCCGACTTTCCGCTCGATGGAGTCGGTGTGGGAACGTTCGGAGACCTTCGCGCACGGCTACCTGATTTTTCCGATTTCCATCTGGCTGATCTGGCGCATGCGCGACGAACTGGTGCGCCTCGCGCCGCGTCCCGATCCCCGGGGCCTGGCCCTGCTGGCCGCTGCCGGCGCAGGCTGGCTGCTGGCCGACGCCGGCAGCGTCAACGTGGTGGAACAGTACGCCTTCGTCGCCATGCTGATCGCGGCGGTGTGGACCCTGCTGGGGCGCGCCTTCGTCCGGGCCGCCTTCTTTCCGCTGATGTTCCTGTTCTTTGCCGTGCCGGTGGGCGAATTCCTGATCCCGCCGCTGATGAACGTGACGGCCGATTTCACGGTCGCCATGCTGCAGTTCGTCGGCATCCCCGTGTACCGCGAAGGGACGTTCTTCAGCATTCCCAGCGGCGACTGGTCGGTGGTGGAGGGGTGTTCGGGCCTGCGTTACCTCATCGCCTCGATCACGCTGGGCGTGCTCTACGCCTACCTCACCTACCGTTCGTGGAAGCGGCGCCTGCTGTTTTCCGTCGCCGCGGTCGTGGTGCCGGTCTTTGCCAACAGCGGCCGCGCCTTCATGATCGTGATGATTGCCCACCTTTCGCAGATGAAATATGCGCTGGGCATCGACCATTACATCTACGGCTGGGTTTTCTTCGGCATCGTGATGCTGCTGCTGTTCTGGATCGGCAGTTTCTGGCGCGAGGACGACCAGCCCCATCTGGCGCCTTCCAACGCCGCGCCGCAGGCGGGACAGGCCTCCATTCCCGCGCGCAAGCCGGTTCCGATGGCGATAGCGACCCTGGCCATCGCGAGCCTGTGGCCCGCCTACGCCGCCTGGCTGGAGGCCCGTCCGCTACCGGTCATGCCCGAGCTCGGGGTCGAGGCGCGCGGGGGCTGGCAGGCGGGGGCCGCCTTCACGACCTGGCAGCCGCACTGGGTGGGCGCCGACCGCACCTTGCAACGGACGTTCGCGCAGGCGGACCGGCGCGTGATGCTGGAACTCGATTACTACGCCACGCAGCGTCAGGACGCCGAACTCGTCAATTCGCAGAACTACATGATCAAGCAGAAGGACCCGCTCTGGTCCAACGTCGGCGAGACGATCGCGACCGTCGACATCGGCGGCCAGCGCCGCCAGGTGCGCCAGGCCAAGATGCGCGGGCGCGACGGCCAGCGCCTGCTGGTCTGGCAATGGAACCTCATCAACCAGCAGCCGGTGGTCAACGACCAGTACGCCAAGCTGGTCCTGGCGCTCGACCGGATACGCCTCAGGCGCGACGACGGCATGTCGGTCCTCATCGCCACGTCCTACGACGAAACCGACTTCGCCGGGGCGCAGGCCGCGCTGGCGAAGTTCGCCGCCGACATGGGGCCGGCCATCGGGGAGACGCTCGACCGGGTCGACGGGCCGTGACCGCACACATCGTGCATGTCGTCCACCGTTTCGACACCGGCGGGATGGAGAACGGCATGGTCAACCTGTTCAACACCCTGCCGCCGGACCGCTTCCGCCATACCGTGGTGGCCCTCACCGACTTCAGCGATTTCCGCCAGCGCATCGTGGCCCAGCCGGTCGCATTCCATGCCCTGCGGCACCCGCCCGGCGGCGGCCTCGGCTGGGTCCGGCCCTTGTGGAAGCAGCTACGCGCGCTCAGGCCCGATCTCGTGCACACGCGCAATCTGGCCGCCCTCGAGGCGCAGTTCGTCGCCGCCGCCGCCGGCGTCCGCGCCACGGTGCACGGCGAGCACGGCCGCGACGTGTTCGACCTGTACGGGCAGAACCGGAAATACAACCTGCTGCGCCGCGCCGCCCGGCCGTTCGTGTCGAACTACATCGCGGTCAGCCGCGATCTCGAAACCTGGCTGCGCGGGACGGTGGGCGTGCCCGCCCGCAAGCTCCACCAGATCTACAACGGCGTCGACAGCGTCAGGTTCCATCCCCGTGCGGGCGCGCGGCCGGACCGGCTGCCGCGCGGCTTTGCCGACCCCGCGTGCGTGGTCTTCGGTTCGGTGGGACGCATGGTCGAGGTCAAGGACTACCCGACCCTGGTGCAGGCGTTCATCCGGATGATCCGCCAGCAACCCGAGCGCGCCGCGCGCGCGCGGCTGGTGATCGTCGGCGAAGGCGGCGCGCGCGCCGACTGCCAGCGCCTACTCGACGCGGCGGACCTGTCGCATCTGGCCTGGCTGCCGGGCGAGCGGCACGATATCCCGGAACTGATGCGGACCTTCGACGTGTTCGTGCTGCCGTCCAAGAACGAGGGCATCTCCAATACCATACTAGAGGCGCTGGCGAGCGGCCTGCCGGTCGTGGCCACCGCGGTCGGCGGCAACGTCGAACTGGTGGAGCAGGGCGTCAACGGGGTTCTGGTGCCGGCCGGCGCGGCCGCAGACATGGCACAGGCCTTGCTGGACTATCTGGACGCGCCGGAACGCATGGCCATGCAGGGGCGCCGGGCGCGGCAACAGGCGGAACAGCGCTACAGCATTCCGGCCATGGCCGCAGCCTATGCCGCCGTGTACGACAAAACGCTGGCCGGCCGTCGATCGGCCTGATAATTCGACAGGGACAAGGGAAACACCAATCATGTGCGGCATCACCGGCATTTTCGATACCCGCGAGGCGAGCGAGATCCCGCGCGCCCTGCTCGACCGCATGAACGAGACCCAGTTTCACCGCGGTCCGGACGAGGGCGGGCTGCATCTGGAACCGGGCCTCGGCCTCGGCCATCGGCGCCTGTCCATCATCGACCTTTCCAGCGGCCAGCAGCCGCTTTTCAACGAGGACGGTTCGGTCGTCGTCGTGTTCAACGGCGAGATCTACAACTTCCAGGAACTGGTGCCGGAGCTGGAAAAGCTCGGGCATGTCTTCCGCACCCACTCCGACACCGAAGTCATCGTCCATGCCTGGGAGGCCTGGGGCGAGGCCTGCGTGGCGCGCTTCCGCGGCATGTTCGCGTTCGCGCTGTGGGACCGGAACCGCAACACCCTGTTCGTCGTGCGCGACCGCTTCGGCGTGAAGCCCCTGTACTACGCCTTTCTCGATACCGGCGAATTCCTCTTCGGTTCGGAACTCAAGTCGCTGATGGCGCATCCGCGCCTGTTGCGCGAGATCGATCCGCTGGCGGTCGAGGAATATTTCGCTTACGGCTACGTGCCCGAGCCGCGCACCATTTTCAAGCGCGTCTACAAGCTGCCGCCCGGCTTCACGCTCACCCTGAAGCGCGGCGAACCGCGCGCCCTGCCCCGGCAGTACTGGGACATGCCGTTCACGCCGGTGGCGGTGCAGGATGAAGCCGCGGCCGAGGCCGAACTGGTCGCGCGCATGCAGGAGTCGATCCGCCTGCGCATGATCGCCGACGTGCCGCTGGGCGCCTTCCTCTCGGGCGGCGTCGATTCGAGTGCGGTAGTGGCGATGATGGCGACGCAGTCGAAGACGCCGGTGAACACCTGCTCGATCGGTTTCGACGACCCGGCCTTCAACGAGGTCGAATTTGCCCAGCAGGTTGCCGACCGCTACAAGACCGCGCATCACGTCGAAACCGTCGCGTCCGGCGACTTCAGCCTGGTCGGCAAGCTGGCCGAAGTCTACGACGAACCCTATGCCGATTCCTCCGCGCTGCCGACCTACCGCGTCTGCGAACTGGCGCGCAAGCACGTCAAGGTGGCGCTGTCGGGCGACGGCGGCGACGAGCATTTTGCCGGCTACCGGCGTTATCGCTGGTTCCGCTACGAAGAACGCATGCGTTCGGTCATGCCGCTGATGCTGCGGCGCCCCCTGTTTGGCACGCTCGGCCGCCTCTATCCCAAGGCCGACTGGGCTCCAAAGGTGTTCCGCGCCAAGACGACGTTCGAGGCGCTCGCCCGCGACACGGTCGAGGGCTATTTCCATGGCGTTTCCCTGCTTTCGGATGTGCAACGCAGCCAGCTCTTCTCGCCCGCCTTCAGGCGTGAACTGCAGGGCTACCAGGCAGTCGAAGTGCTGCGCCGGCACGCGGCGGTGGCGCCGACCGACGACCCGCTCTCGCTGGTGCAGTATCTGGACATGAAGACCTACCTCGTCGGCGACATCCTGACCAAGGTCGACCGTGCCAGCATGGCGCACGCGCTGGAAGTGCGCGAACCGTTGCTCGACCACGAACTGATGGGCTGGGTGTCGGGCCTGCCCACCGATCTCAAGCTGCGCGGCACCGAAGGCAAATACCTGCTGAAGAAGGCGATGGAACCCTACCTGCCCCATGACGTGCTGTACCGCAAGAAGATGGGCTTCTCGGTGCCGCTCGCCGCGTGGTTCCGCGGCCCGCTCGCCGCCACCATCCGCAGCGTGGTGCTGGGCGAGCGGCTGGCATCGACCGGCATGTTCAACCAGGATTACCTGCGCGAGGTGGTCGATGCGCACCAATCGGGGCGCCGCGACTACTCGGTGATTTTGTGGACGGTGCTGATGTTCGATGCCTTTCTCGAGAAGGTGCTGGGGCTCGACGCCGACGCCCGGCAAGCCGCATGAAGATCCTCCACGTATTCGACCATACCCTGCCGCTGCATTCCGGCTACACCTTCCGCAGCGCGGCGATCCTGCGCAACCAGAAGAAGCTGGGCTGGGAGACCTTCCAGCTCTCGGGGCCCAAGCAGATCGATTGCAGCGTGGCCGAAGAAGACGCCGACGGCCTGCATTTCTACCGCACGCCCAAACCCGCAGGCCTGCTCGCCCGGCTGCCGGGCGGGGATCCCTTCGCGGTGATGGCGGCGATCGAGAAACGGCTGCTGGGCCTCGCGCGCGAACTGCAGCCCGACGTGATCCATGCGCATTCGCCCGTGCTCGACGCCGTGCCCGCGATCCGCGTCGGCCGGAAACTCGGCATCCCGGTGGTGTACGAGATTCGTGCCTTCTGGGAGGACGCCGCGGTCGACCACGGCAGCACGCAGGAGGGTAGCCTGCGCTACCGGCTCACGCGCGCGCTCGAGACCTGGGCCGTGAAGCGGGCCGATGCGGTTACCGTCATCTGCGAGGGCCTGCGCGGCGATCTCGTCGCGCGCGGCATCCCGGCCGGCAAGATCACCGTCATCCCGAACGCGGTCGACATCGAAAAATTCGAGGTCGGCGGCCGCCCCGACCCCGAGCTGAAACTGAAGCTCGGCCTCGGCAACAGCCGCGTGCTGGGCTTCATCGGTTCCTTCTACGCCTACGAGGGGCTGGATCTCCTGATCGCCGCGCTGCCCGCGATCCTGAAGCAGATGCCGGACGTGAAGATCCTGCTGGTCGGCGGCGGACCGCAGGATGTCGCGCTCAGGCAGCAGGTGATGGCGCTCGACCTGAAGGACCGTGTGGTGTTTGCCGGCCGGGTACCGCATGACGACGTCAACCGCTACTACGACCTGGTCGACGTGCTGGTCTATCCGCGCCACCCCATGCGCCTCACCGACCTGGTGACGCCGCTGAAGCCGCTGGAGGCGATGGCGCAGGGCCGGCTAATGGTGGCGTCCGACGTGGGCGGGCACAAGGAACTGATCCAGGACGGCAAGACCGGTGTGCTGTTCCGGGCCGGCAATGCGGGCGACCTCGCCAGCAAGGTGGTGGCCCTGCTGAAATACGAACAGGGCTGGGACGCGCTGAAGCGGAACGGCCGCCAGTTCGTCGAGGCCGAACGCAACTGGGCCGCCAGCGTCGCGCGCTACCGCGGCGTCTACGGCAGCCTGGTGCAGCCGATCCGGGAGGCCGTCGTTGGCTGAACTGGTCGTCTTCAGCTCCCTGTTCCCCAGCGCGGTGCGGCCCGCGGCCGGGCTCTTCATCCGCGAGCGCATGTTCCGCGTTGCCCGCCGGCGTCCGCTCGTCGTGGTGTCGCCGCAGCCCTGGTTTCCCGGGCAGGGATTGATCCGCCTGTTGCGCCCCGGCTACCGGCCGATGGCGCCCGCGCTGGAAATGCAGCAGGGCATCGCCGTGCATCATCCGCGCTTCCTGTCCCTGCCCGGCGTACTGCGCCGTCTCGACGGCTGGGCGATGGCCGTGGCGACCTACTTCCTGTTGCGCCGCCTCAAGGCCGGCGGCGCCCGCCTCATCGATGCGCATTTCGCCTATCCCGACGGCGAGGCGGCGACCCGGCTGGGCCGCTGGCTGGACCTGCCGGTGACGATCACGCTGCGCGGCACCGAAGTGCCGCACAGCCGCAATCCGGCATTGCGTCCGCACCTGGAGCGGGCGCTGCAAGCGGCAACGCGCGTGTTCTCGGTGTCGGACTCGCTGCGCCGGCTGGCACTCGAACTGGGGGCGGCGCCGGAGAAGACCGAAGTCGTCGGCAACGGCGTCGATACCGGCGTGTTTCATCCCGTCGAGCGCGGGGCAGCGCGCGCGCGCTACGGCCTGCCTGTCGACGCGAAAGTCCTGGTCTCGGTGGGCGGACTGGTCGAACGCAAGGGCATGCACCGCGTCATCGCCTGCCTGCCCGCGCTCGTCGCGCGTCACCCCGGACTGCATTACCTGATCGTCGGCGGCGCCGGACCGGAGGGGGACATGCGGGCCGAGCTGGATGCGCTGGTCGCCAGGCTGGGGCTGCAGAAACGCGTGCATTTCCTCGGCAACCTGCCGCCCGCCGAGCTCAAGTGGCCGCTGTCCGCGGCGGATGTATTCGCACTGGCGACGCGCAACGAAGGCTGGGCGAACGTCTTCCTCGAGGCCATGGCCTGCGGCCTGCCGGTGGTGACGACCGACGTCGGCGGCAATGCCGAAGTCGTGTGCCGTCCAGGACTTGGCACGGTCGTGCCGTTCGGCGATGCGGCCGCGCTGGAACAGGCGCTCGATGCCGCCCTGGTGCAGGACTGGGATCAGGCGGCGATCCTGGCGTATGCACGCGAGCATCAATGGGAGCGGCGGGTGGACAGTCTCGTGCGTGCGTTCGATAGCCTGCTGGGCAGCAGCAGGGATGCTGTGGCGGGGGCGGCGGGATGAGCGTGCCGGCCTGGTTTGCCCGCGGCGTGTTCCGCGTCCAGGAATGGGCCATGCATCGACCCACCTGGGCCGTGCTGGCGGAACTCGAAAGGACGCAATGGCTGTCGCGCGACGCGATGGCCGAATACCAGCGGGTGCGCCTGAACGGGTTCATGGCCAGCGCGCTTCTGCATAGCCCCTGGCATGCGGCGCGCATACGCGCGGCGGGACTCGAGGACGCGGTCAGGCAGGGCGCGCTGACGCTAGCCGACCTGGCGGAGCTGCCGACGATGGACAAGCGCGACGCCCGCGAGAACGCCGAGCAGCTGGTCTGGCGCGACGCGCCGGGCGGCGTGTTCAGGTACACCACCGGCGGGTCGAGCGGCGAACCCCTGATTTTCCATTTCGGTCGCGCAAGGCAGGCCGCGGATGCGGCAGGGCGTCTGCGCGCGCGCCGCTGGTGGGGTGTCGAACCCGGCGAACGCGAAGTGTATCTGTGGGGGGCGCCGGTCGAATTGTCGAAAACGGACCGCGTCAAGACCCTGCGCGACCGCCTGGTCAACCAGCTGCTGCTCAATGCCTTCGAGATGTCGGCCGCACGCATGGATGCCTACATGGCCGCAATCCGGAGCTGGAATCCCAGGGCAGTCTACGGCTATGCCAGCAGCCTCGCCTTGCTGGCCGCCCATGCCGATGCGCGCGGCCGGACCCTGCGTACGCCCGCGCTGCGCGTGGTGAGCACCACCGGCGAACCGCTCTTTCCGCACCAGCGCGAACTGATCGAACGCGTCTTCGGCGTTCCCGTGTCGGTCGAGTATGGCGCGCGCGACGCCGGCCTGATGGCGCTGGAATCGCCGGAGGGCGTGCTGCTGCAATCCAGCGAAACCCATATCGTCGAGGTGCTCGACGAAGCCGGCAGGCCGGCGGAGGAGGGCGAAGCGGTCATCACCAGCCTGGTGTCCGAAGCGCAGCCCTTCATCCGCTACCGTACCGGCGACGTCGTGCGACGCACCGGGCGCGCCGACCCCGGCGGGCGCGGACTGGCGGTGATCGATGCGGTGATCGGCAGGCAGACCGATTTCATCGTTGCCGCCGACGGCCGCATCATGCATGCCCTGGCCGTGATCTACGTATTGCGCGCCATCCCCGGCGTCGGCCAGTTCAAGCTCATCCAGCACGCGGTCGATCGCGTGGAAGTCCAGGTCGTGCCGGACAGCCGCTGGGGCGAATCCGCCGTGGCGGCCGTGCACGAGGGGCTGCGGGCACGGCTGGGGCCGACGCTGGAGATCGACCTGCAGCTGCGCGATGCCATCGCACCCGAGGCTTCGGGCAAACACCGTTATGTCGTCAGCCATGTGCCGCTCGCCGCCGCGCTGGCGCAGGCGGCCGCCTGACCGCATGAAACCCGCTGCCTGGTTCCACGCCGAATCGCCCCTGCGCGCAGCCTGGCGCCCGGTCGCCATGCGCTGGGTCATGCAGGATCTTGCGGGCGTGGCGCGCCAGCCCGAACAGGATCACCGCACGCACCTGCGCGCCTCCCTCGAATGGCTGTGCCGGGCGCAGGACACCTGCCTGGCGACGGCCACGGGCAGCGTCGCGGCCGGCTGGTCGTTCAGGACGGGCTGGCTGCCGCCCAGCCCGGATGCGACGGCACGGCTGATCGAGACCTTCGTGCCGGCGGCCGACTACCTCGTCTGGCCTGAACTGAAGGACCGCGCGCACGCGATGCACGCCGCCCTGCTGGCGCAGCCGGATACGGCGTCGGCCGCCCGCATCATGGGCCTGATTGCCGGCCATGTGCATCTCGATGCCGCCGACGGGCTGCAACGCGCGCTGGCGTGCGGACGCCTTCTCTGCGAGGCCGGGTACGACAGTCCGGCCCGGCGGGCGGAAGCGGGATGGGCGCTGGCCATGCTCGGAAAACTCAGCGGCGATGCCGCCATCGTCGCCGCCGCGCATCGCCATCTGGTGGAGGCGCTCGCCCTGCAAACGCCCTGCGGCTGGTTTCGCGACGACCACCTGCCGGTATCGACGACCGCGCTGGCGACGACGCTGCGCAGCCTGATCGAGGCGGCAGGCTGGCTTGGCGATCCGGCGCTGTTGCGCACCGCGAGTCGGGGCGCGCGCGATCTCGGTCGGCAACTGCAGGCGGATGGCCGTTTGCCGGGCGCGCACGACGACGGCTGGACACCGGCGTCCGACCATGTCTGCATTGCCGGCCTGACCCGTTTGAGCGCGGCCTGGATGCGCCTCGCGCAGATCGAAGGCGGACAGGACTGGCGCGATACGGCCTGGCGGGCGCTGGCCTGGATCAAGCGCAGCCAGCGCAGGCAGGGCGACGACCTGGCCGTACGCGATGCGCTGCCCAGCACGGCGCCCATCTGGGCCGGTCCCGCCGCATTCCGGCTCGATGCCCTGACCCTGAAATATTTTGCAGATGCGCTGATGATGGATATGGTGGGTATCGCCATTCCCCAGGCGGCGCAGAAGGCGGGACCCCCATGAGAGACCTGTTCGTTACCGGCGTGATCTTCGGGCTGCTGCCCTTCGTGTTCAAGCGGCCCTGGATGGGCATCCTGCTGTGGTCCTGGCTCGGCTACATGAACCCGCACCGTCTGGCGTGGGGCTTTGCCTTCAATTTTCCGTTCTCCATGTTCGTCGGCGGGGTCACCATCCTGGCGTTCATGATGTCCAAGGAAAAGAAGGAAATGCCGTGGACGCGGGAGACGGTCTTCCTGCTGATCTTCGTCGGCTGGATGCTGTTCACGACCTTGTTCGCCTTCTATCCGGATGCGGCCTGGCTGCAGTGGAACAAGGTCTGGAAGATCCAGATGATGGTTCTGCTCACCGCGCTGATCATCACCGAACGCCAGAAGCTCCATTGGCTGATCTGGGTCATCGTGCTGTCGTTCGCGTTCTACGGCGTCAAGGGCGGGATCTTCACCATCACCCACGGCGGCGCCTATCGGGTGCAGGGGCCGAGCGAAACCTTCATCGGCGGCAACAATGAACTGGCGCTGGCGCTGGTCATGACGATTCCCCTGATCCGCTACCTGCACCTGCAGGAAAAACGGAAATGGCTGAAGCTCGGGCTGGCCAGCGCCATGGTCCTGACCGGCGTCGCCGCGATCGGCAGCCAGTCGCGCGGCGGTCTGGTGGCGATGCTGGCGATGGGACTCTTCCTGTGGTTCAAGAGCCGCAACAAGTTTGTCACCGGGATCTACATGGCCGTGGCCGTGGCGATCATGGCCTCGGTCATGCCGCAGGAATGGTACGACCGCATGAACACGATCAAGACCTATCAGGAGGACCAGTCGGCGCAGGGCCGGATCAATGCCTGGTACACGGCCTTCAACGTGGCGAAGGACCGCATCACGGGCGGCGGTTTCGAAACCTTCCGCCCGCCCACCTTCCGCCAGTACGCGCCCAACCCCTACAACGTGCACGACGTGCACAGCATCTATTTCGAACAGATGGGCGAGCAGGGCTTCATCGGGTTCGGCCTGTTCATGCTGCTCGGGGTGATGGCCTGGATCCGCGCCAGGCAGATCATCCAGCGATGCCGGAAGGACCCGGACAGGAAATGGGCGGCCGACCTCGCGGCCATGATCCAGGTCAGCCTGGTGGGCTATGCTGCCGGCGGCGCCTTCCTGGGCATGAGCTACTTCGACCTGCCCTACCACCTGATGATCATCCTGGTGCTGACCGCCAAGTTCGCCGGCGTGCTTCACAAGGAGCCGGTGCCGGTGGTGACGTTCGCGTCGCAGGCGGCCGCCACGCGCCAGTTCAACTGAACCGGCGGCGTCCGGCTGCCGGCGAACGGCTGGAAGCTAGCCGTTCGCGGCGAGCCACTGCTCCAGCATCATCGTGACCCAGATCATCACGCCGTAGTAGCTGGCGTGGGGGCCGCGCTGCATGGCCAGCATGTGGTCGAGATAGGCCGGCCGGATCCAGCCGCGTTTCTTGAAATCCGACAGACTGTCGTTCACCAGTTCGCCGAGCGGAGCGTGCTGCGTTGCCCACACGCCGAAGGGCAGGCCGAAGCCGTGCTTGCTCTTGTGGATGATTTTCTCGGGCAGCAGGTCGGTGAGGGCTTCCTTGAAGAACCAGCGCAGTTTCTGTCCGCGCACCTTGTAGTCGACCGGCAGGTGGTTGGCGAAGGCGACCAGGCGATCGTCGAGCAATGGATAGCGAACCTCGATGCCGGCGGCCTCGGTCATGGTGCCGACCTTGCGCAGGTCGTTGTCGGCCAGGGTGAATTTCAGGTCGAGATGCATCATGCGGTTGATGTAATGGTCCGACGCCGTGCGTTCGTAGACCTCGACCAGGGCCGCGTCCGCTGTCGAAGGGTCGACGGCATGGATGAAATCCCGTTCCAGGATCTGGTCGAGCGGCGTGCGGTGCAGGAAGTTGTAGCTCTCCATGCGCAGCGGCAGGCCGACGTTCGCCTGGTCGACATAGCTGCGCAGCTTGGACAGCGGGAAATGCCGCGACAGCACCGGCAGGTGGGCGACCGGTTCGATCAGCCCGTGTCGCAGCAGGGCCGGCAGCCGTGCGTAGTGCTCGAACAGGCCCTGTTTCGCGTAGCGGGCGTTGCCGCCGAAGATCTCGTCGCCGCCGTCGCCCGCCAGCATGCGTTCGAATCCGGCCTCGCGGGCCGCCCTGGCGCAGAAATAGGTCGGCACCGCGGAATTGTTGCCGAAAGGCTCGTCGTATTCGCGCGCGATGAGGGGGACCGCGGTCACGATGTCCGCGGGCTTGAGGTAGTACTCGTGCGCACGGCAGCCGTAGCGTTCGGCGGCGCAGCGCGCGTACTCCATTTCGTCGAAGCCGTCGGCGTCGAAGCCGATCGAGAAGGTGTCGACCGGCCCGCCGCGGACGGCGGTCAGGGCGCCGACCACGGTGGAGCTGTCGGTGCCGCCGGAGAGGAAGGCGGCGGTCGCCGGCGCGTCGGTCTCGTGCACGGCCTGGTCGAGCAGGCCGCGGAAATTCGTCCGTTGCTGGTCGAATCCGGCGTCGGCCGGCGCATAGTCGGCCTGCCAGTAGAAGCGCGTATCGAGCTGCCCGTTCTTCAGGGTGACGATCTGCCCGGGCAGCAGCTTGTGCACGCCCTGATACAGGCTGCGCGGCGCCGGGATGGTATGGAAATACAGGTAGTCGTAGATGGCCTGCGGATCGATGTTGCGTCCGGCTGCCGGGTGGGCGGCAACCTGCTGGACGCTGCTGCCGAAGACCAGCTGACCGCCCCGGTGCGCGAAACACAGACGCTCTGCCCCGACCCGGTCGAGCACCAGGCAGGCCCGTTTCTTGATCGGTTCCAGCACCGCGAAGGCGAAGTTGCCGCGCATCAGCGTCGGCAGGTGGTCGCCGTGGCGCATCCAGCCATGCGCAATGGCGACGACGGGGCTGCGGTCGCGGGCGATGAAGGCCAGTTCGTCGTCGGTGAAATGCGGGCGCCCCATCAGCGCCGCCGCCAGGCCGTTCTCGACGTGGATGTCGGCCTTGCCGAAGCGCGAACAGGCGGCCACGCCAAGGAGCTGGCTGCTGTGCGCATGCAGCAGGCTTTCGGGAGACAGGCAGCCGGCGCCTGCCATATGCCGGATCAGTTCCTGATGTGCGCCGTGGTCGCCCAGCCAGCCGAAAATGCCGTCCATGGTGTGTCGTGTCGGAGTGATGCGGGATAATGTCGCAAACTATAAACGAGCGCCGTGTCTGGCACGAATCCTGTATGTCGTGCTCCGGTTCGGCCTACGCAAGCCCGGAAGGGTGCCCGGATGATAACGACAGAATCCCCATGAATTTGAGCGAATTCCTCGACAAGGTGAAGAAAACGCTGGCCTGGCATGCAGGACGGGCGCAGCGGGCCTGGCGAAGCTGGGCCTGGTCGCTGTCGCGGCGGCCGGCACAGCGGCCGATCATCGTCGTCGGTTGTTCGAGGGCCGGCACCACGCTGGTCTACAAGACCTTGTCCGAGTCCGGCGAAATCGGCAGCCTGCAGCGCGAAACCCACGACTGGTGGAGCGACCTGCATCCGCCTGCCGACAAACACTGGGACACCCATGCCCTCGATGCAGCCGACGCCAGTCCGGCGGATCGCGACACGGCCAGCCGTTATTTCTACGCCTGGACCGGCAAGCATCGCTGGGTCGACAAGAACAACCAGAACGGCCTGTGCGTGCCGTATCTGCACGCGCTGTTTCCGGATGCGGTGTTCGTCTTCGTCAAGCGCAGTCCGGGCGACAACCTCAATTCGCTGATCGAGGGCTGGAAGAAACCGGGCGAATTCGCCACCTGGTCGAAGGCCCTGCCCGAGCGCGTGGCGGTCGAGAACGGCACGCTGAACCAGTGGTGCTTCTTCCTCGCCGAGGGCTGGCGCGATTACCTGGAGGTGCCGGTGGAGGACGTCGCCGCCTTCCAGTACGCGGCGATCAACCGCGCCATCCTCGACGCCAGGGCGACCATCCCGCCAGGGCAATGGGTCGAGGTGTTCTACGAGGATTTCCTGCGCGACCCGACCGCCACCTTCAGACGCCTGTTCGAGGGCTGCGGCCTCACCTTCGACGCGGCCACGCAGGCGCGCTGCACGGACGCGCTCGACGTACCCTACAACGCCTTCTCCGAGATTCGCCTGGACAAATGGAAGGACGGCCGCAACCGCGAACGGATCGAACGCGTGATGCCGCGCGTGGCCGAGGTCGCGGCGCGCATGGGGTATCGATGACGCTGTTCTGGCTGCTGCCTGCCGCACTGGCCTGCCTGTGGGCCGGCGTGCTCGGCGCGTTCGCGCGTCCGCTCGCCGCACGCTGGCGCGAACCCGTGCTCAAATACCCCGTGCTGGCCATCGAGAGCGATGACTGGGGGGCGGGGCCGCTGCAGCAGGCCGAGCTGCTCATGCGACTGGCGGCCTGCCTGCAACGCGTGCGCGATGCCGATGGCCGTCCGGCCGTGATGACGCTGGGCGTGGTGCTGGAAGTGCCGGACGGACCGCGCATCGCGGCCGGCGGGGGCGCGCATTACCACGGGCTGACGCTGGCCGATCCGCGTTTCGATGCCGTTCGTGCGGCCCTGCGTGCGGGGAGCGAAGCCGGCGTCTTCGTGCCCCAGCTGCATGGCCAGTGCCATTACTGGCCGGACACGCTGATGGCCGTCGCGGCGCGTGACCCCGCGGTGCGCGACTGGCTGGTGTCGGCCGGACCGGCACGTACCGAAGCCTTGCCCTCGCCGGTGCAGAGCCGCTGGGTCGATGCCGCTTCGCTGCCGTCGAAGCCGCTGGCCGACGCGGCGATCCGGCAGGCCGTGGCGGCCGAAGCGGACACCTGGCGCGCACTTTTCGGCGGAGCGCCCGCCGTTGCGGTGGCGACCACCTTCGTCTGGAACGACGCGGTCGAGGCAGCCTGGCGCGACGCCGGCGTCGAAACCGTGATCACCCCGGGACAACGCGCCACCTGCCGCGATGCGCAGGGCCTGCCTGCCTGCGTCGACCGCACGATGCTGGCGGGCAGGATGTCGCCCGACGGCCTGCTGTACCTGGTGCGCGACGTCTACTTCGAGCCCGCGCTGGGGCATGCGCCGCAGCGCCTCGCCGACGGCCTGGCCGAGCGCGCGCGCCAGGGCCGTGCCTGCCTGGCCGAGACGCACCGTTTCAATTTTCTCAACGAGACGGAGGCCAGCCTGACGACACTCGAGGCGGGCCTCAACGCGGCGCGTGCACGCTGCCCCGCGCTGCGCTTCCTGTCGCCGCAGGCATTGGCGCGCGCCGTGCGGCAGAACGATCCGGCCTGGATCGAGCGGCGGTTCGCTGCGCGTCTGCCTGCCTGGCGTGCCCGCCTCGCCGAAATTCCCCGCTTTGCGCGCCTGGCGCGCCTGGCGGGCCTGGGCTGGATGCTGGCATGACTGCCCCGCGTTTCTCCGTCGTCATCCCCGCCTACAACGCGGCGGCCACGCTGGCGCGTGCGATCGAATCGGTACGCAGCCAGAGCTGGCCGGCGCACGAAATCCTCGTGGTCGACGATGGCTCGCGCGACGCCACCGCCGAGATCGCGCGCGGCTTCGGGGCCCCGGTACGCCTGATTCAGCAGACCAATCGGGGCGTGTCGGTCGCGCGCAATGCCGGCGCCGCGGCCGCCACCGGCGACTGGCTGGCCTTTCTCGACGCCGACGACTGGTATGCGCCGGACCGCCTGCGGCTGCACGCCGAATGGATCGCCGAGGACGCCGGACTCGATTTCCTGACCGGCGACTACGAATACCGCGACCCCGACGGTCGCCTGCTCGGCACGTCGATGGCACAGCATGCCTCGGGGCGCGCCGTGCTGGCGAAAGCGGGCGGCGCCGTCCGGACGACGCTGGAGACGCCCGCCGAGATCGCCGCCTTTGTCGCCGATCACTTCGGCGACACGCATACGCTGTCGGTACCGCGCGCCCGCTTCGTCGAACTGGGCGGCTATCCAACCGGCTACAAGGTGTGCGAGGACGTACATTTCCTGGCGCGGCTGGTCGCGCACAGCCGGCGCATCGGCGTCGTCTGCGCGAACCTGGGCGTGTACCTGATCCACCCCGGCAGTGCCACGCGGCGCGACCCCGTCGCCGCGCAGCGCGAGAACGTGCGTACGCTCGCCGATCTGAAACGCCTGGCGGAAAACTTCCCCGCGCCGGTGCGGGCCGGCGTGGCGGATCGCATGCGCGCCGCGCGCTACAACCTCGGCTGCGCGCTCGCGAAACAGGGGCAGCGCGTGGCGGCGGCCCGCGCGGTACTGCCCTCGCTGATCGAGGCCCCGGGCTGGCGCGGCGTGCGCGACGTGCTGTCGATGCTGAAAGGCGTGGCATGAAGCTTCTGGTGCTGTCCGAGCTTTTTTTGCCCACCAAGGGCGGCACCGCAGTGTGGGCGGCCGAGGTCTACAAGCGCCTCGGCGGCAGGGAAATCCATATCGTCACAGCCGACGTGCCGGGGGCGGCGGTCGTCGACGCGACGCATCCCAACACCATCCACCGGCTCGACCTGCGACGCGTGCCCTGGCTGCGACCGGAGTCGCTGGCGATGTATGCACGCTTCTTCTTGCGCGCGCTGCGGCTGGCGGCGACGCAGCGCTTCGAGGCGATCCATGCTTTTCGCGCGCTGCCCGAAGGTCTGGTTGCCTGGGTCGTGGCGCGGCTGACTTTCCATGCAGTCGTGCTCTACGCGCATGGCGAGGAGCTCACGACCTGGGGACGCGGCCGCAAGTACAAGGCGATGCGCTTTGCCCTGCGCCACGCCGATCGCGTGATCGCCAACAGCGAGCACACGCGCGCGACGCTGCTGGACATGGGGGTGAATGCATCGCGCATCGCGGTGATCTACCCCGGGGTGGACATCGCGCTTTTTCGCCCCGGCCTCGATAGCGACGGATTGCGCGCAGTCCTCGGCATTGCGCCGGACGAGGCCCTGCTGTTTTCGGTGGGCCGGCTGTCGCGCCGCAAGGGCTTCGACCAGGCGATTCGCGCAGTGGCACGCTTGCGTGCGGAAGGTCTGCCGGTGCGGTACGTGATCGGCGGCATCGGCGAGGACACGGCCTATCTCGACGCGCTGATCGACGAAAACCGCCTGCAGTCGGCGGTGCACCGCATCGGCGCGATCGCCGAAGCCGACCTGCCGCGCTGGTTCGGTGCCTGCGATGCCTTCGTCATGCCCAATCGCGAAATCGACGGCGACAACGAGGGGTTCGGCATGGTGTTCATCGAGGCGGCAGCCTGCGGCCGTACCAGCCTGGCCGGGGAGGCAGGCGGCACCGGTTCTGCGGTCCTGCACGGCGTCACCGGCCTGCGCGTCGACGGAACCTCGGTTGACGCGATCGCCGACGGGCTGCGCACGCTGATCACGCAGCCCGACCGCCGTGGCGCCCTGGCCGCGGCCGCCCTGCAACGCGTGCAGAATGAATTCGCCTGGGAACGCGTGGCGGACAAGACCAGACAACTGCATGCGAATCAGGCATAGTCCCCGAACATGAATACTCCTGCTTCATGGCCTGTCGCCGTCTTCGCGCACAACGAGGCGCGCAACATCGTCGCCTGCCTCGACAGCCTGCAGGCCGCATCCGCGGTGCCGCCGGCGTGCTACGTCCTCGCCAATGCCTGCACCGACGCCACCGAGTCGCTGGTACGCGAATATGCCCGTACGCATCCCAACGTGCACCTCGTTCCCATCGTCGTGGGCGACAAGGCCAATGCCTGGAACGTCTTCGTCCACGAGGCCGCGCCGGCCGGCCAGGCCCTGTATTTCTTCATGGACGGCGACGTGCGCGCCACGCCCGGTTCGCTCGATGTCATGGCGCGCACGCTCGAAGGCGAGCCGCATGCCAACGGCGTGTCGGCGCTGCCGATGAGCGGGCGCGGCGTCGAGGCCTTCCAGCGCGACATGCTGCGTGACAGGGGGGTCGCAGGCAATCTTTACGGTCTGCGCGGCGCCTTCGTGGAACGTATCCGCGCGCAGGGCATCCATATGCCTGTGGGCACCATCGGCGAGGATGCGCTCATGGGGGCGATGCTGAAATGGGACCTGCGCGGCGACACGCGCTGGGACGACGGCCGGGTCGCGATTGCACGCGAGGCCGGTTTCGAATTCGATTCGGTATCGCCCTGGCGGCTGCGCGAGTGGAAGAAGTATTTTCGCCGCCGCGTGCGCTACAGCGTGCGCGGCTACCAGAACAAGATGCTGGGCCTGGCGATCCAGCCGGCCGGTTTCGAGGTCTTGCCGCCTCAGGTGCGTGAACTCTATCCGCGTTATCCTGATCTGTTGAAAATGAAATGGCGTGGTGCCGACACCCTGTTCGACTGGCTTGCGATACGCGAGATCCGGTCGAAGCTGGAATCCGGACCCGCCACCGACTGAACCGGAAGGAATCGTAGCGATGACCCTGTCGAAAGCATATGGATGGTCCGTCCTCATGGCGCTGCTTGCGGTGCCGCCGGCCATGGCCGCCTGGCAACCCAGCCCCGCCGAGATGGCGGCGTTGCCGCCCTATTGCGGAGCCCGTTTCAACGAAGGCTCGGAAGCCTTCAAGACCTGGCGCTCGAGCATGGGCGGGGACTTCATCCACATCCATCACTACTGCGCCGGCCTGAACTTCCTCAACCGGTCCTACGGCATGGCATCCGCCAAGGACAGACAGGGCACGCTGGGTGGCGCCGTGCGCGAATTCGACTACGTGCTCACGCATGCCAGCCCCGATTTCAGCCTGCGTGCGGAAATCCTGATGAACCGCGGCGTCGCACTGTCGCTGCTGAAGCGTCAGGGTGAGGCGATCACCAACCTGACCCAGGCGATCGAGAAAAGCCCCGACCTGCCGCGCGCCTACATGACGCTGGCGGATATTTACGATGCGCAGAAGCTGCGCGCGAAGGCGCTGGAAACGGTAACCGAGGGCCTGCGTCACAGCCCCGGCACGCGCAGCCTGCAACGCCGCTACACCGAGCTGGGCGGCAAGCTGCCGTATCCGGAACCGATCAAGCCGGCGCCGGCCGAAACGCCTCAGGCGGCGGCTGTGCCCGCCGCGCCTGCACAAGCGGCCGAACAGTCTGCAGCGCCGAAGCCGCCGGCAGAAGCGGCGCCGGCTCAACCCGCCGAAGCCGCGCCGAAGATCGGTTCGCCGAAGAACCCCTACTGCCGTTTCTGTCCGGACTGAAGCGGCGCCTCGCCAGGGGCGTGCGCGGTGTCGACGAACGCGCGCAGGCGCGGCCACAATTCGGCGACGACCTCGGGATGGGCATCCGCCACGTCGTGCTGGCAGACAGGGTCGTTGTCCAGGTCGTGCAGCCGCAAGACGTGGCCATCGCGCAGCGGCTGGTAGACCAGTTTCCAGCGGCCGTGGCGGATCATGCGGTCCTTCGCCGCGAGGACGACGCCGTTGTATTCGGTCTTGATCGCGAGCGTGCCGCGCTCCCGGTCAGGCACTTCCATGAGTTCCAGCAGATCGGGGTAGCGCAGGTGCGACTCCGGCAGCCCCGGGATATCGGCGATCCAGATGCCGGTTTCGTTGAAGGCATCGAGATCCGGGCAATCCGTGTCGCCCTGCAGGCAGGGGGCCAGCGATACGCCGTCCGCGCCCGCGGAAACCGGCAGGCCGGCGAGTTCGAGCAGCGTGGGGGCGAGATCGATGGAACGCACGACGTTGTCGATCCGTCCGCGCGCCGGACAGCGCGGATCGCGGATCAGCAGCGGGATGCGCGGGCTGGCTTCCCCTACCGCCGAATTGCCCTGTCCCCAGGTGTCGTGCTCGAAGAACTCCATGCCGTGGTCGGAATAGACGACGACGAGCGTGTTGTCCGCAAGACCGCAATCCGCCAGATGGGCGAGCATCCTGCCCACCTCATCGTCGAAAGCGGCCACGCAGCCGTCGTACAGGTCGACGATCTGGTCGAGGTCGAATTCCTCGCGCGGCGCGCCCTGGCGGCGGATGATCTCGAAGGGATCGGTCAGCCGCGCCATCGCGAACTTCGATTCGCCCGTGTAGGCGGGGTCCGCGTAGCGGGTGTACCACGGCCATTCGGAAGCGAAGGGCGGATGCGTCGTGGAATAGAACACGTTGAGCAGGAAAGGCGGGTCGCCGGCCGCGAGGCGCGACAGCAGGCGCCGTGCGCGGTTGCCGAGCGGCCGCGTGAGCGGTACGCCGCCGAGATAGTAGAGTTCGGGCAGCAGCAGCCGGCCCAGGCGGTTGTGCGTGAACAGCGAGACATACAGGCGCAGGTCCTTGGGCCCCTGCCGGATCAGGTATTTCAGATTCCACTGGTCGTCCGGCAGGTCGACATGGTCGAAGCCGAACGAATACTTGCCCATGTCCGCGCCGCACCAGTCCGAGATGACCGCGGTCCGGTAACCCGCCTTCTTCAGTTGCGCCGGCAGGGCATCGACGCGCAACCGGGTGTCGTCGTCGCTGGCGTAGTTGTCGCGGATGCCGTGGGTGTGCGGCCAGGTGCCGGTCAGCATCGAAATCAGGCTGGGCGCGGTGCGTGCGCAGGGGACGTAGCAGTTGGCGAACAGGGTGCCGGCTTCGCCGAGGCGATCGATGTTCGGCGTCAGCGCACGCCGGTAGCCGAGTGCGCCCAGCCGGTCGGCGCGCAGGGTGTCCGAGCCGATCATCAGGATGTTGGGCGGAGAGCCCGCGGTGCGAGCGGGTGCGGCCCGCAACGGGCGCGCCGGCGGTTGCCAGGCGGACCAGACGAGCGTGCCTGCGATGCCCAGCAGACTGGCCCACAGCGCGATCAGGCCGCCGGGCCGGTTGGCCTGCGCCAGCGCGATGCTGGCGAGCACGGACAGACCGGCCACGCTGCCAGCGGCCAGCCATTGCAAGGCGCTGATCCGGGCCGGCGTCATGAACTGCCACAGTGCGTAGAGACGGCTGGTGCGGTAGTGCATCGAGGCCACCAGCAGGCCCGGGTTGTAGCGCAGCATGCGGACGAACTGGAGGCCGAAGCCGCCCAGTACCCCGAGCAGGGCGGCGATGAAGGCCAGCCCGCCGGACCAGCCCGCATGGAGAATCGTGGCCAGCATGAAATACAGCAGGACGCCGATGCCGCCGGTGAACAGCATCAGCACGAATGCCCAGGCGGTGAGCCGTGCCAGCGCATACAGGGTGTAGCGCCGGTAGTGGGTGAGCACTTCCTCGCGGATGCGCGGGCCGGTCTGCGTGAAATCGAGCAGCGATTTGGCGAGCAGGGCCAGCGCACCGATCGCGGCCACCGCCATCGCCGGCAGCAGGCCGTTCCAGCGAGCGTGCCCTGCGGCGAACCATGCGATCAGGGCGCACGCCACGGTCGTGATCGCAAGCAGTTCCACCTGGAGCATGCCGCGGTCGGGCGGCAGCGACAGCGTGGACCGGCGACCGGGGCCGCGCAGGCTTTCGACTGCGCCGGTCAGTTCGCCGAGGCTGGCCGCCAGCCGCACCAGATAGAAGAAGCGCCGGTCGCCGTTGAGGGTGAAGGCAGCGCTGCCGAAGTGCCCCAGGATCTTGCGCAGCATGTAGAGGCGGGGGCGGCGTTCGTCGCGGCGGATGAGGAAATTGGCGCGCGAGCGCAGGAAGCTCTTGCGCAGGGTGTAGGGTGTGCTCATGCGCTCGGCGTCGATCGCATGGAGCTGGCGCACCCCGGGCAGGTAGCGGATCGTGCAGTCGCGGGCGACGGCCCGCTTGAGGAAATCGTGGTCCTCGCCGCCGGCGAGATTGTGTCCGGTCGGTCCCAGTTCGACGGCGAAGCCGCCGACGGTTTCGAACACGGAACGCCGCACGACGATGTTGCCGCCGCTGGGAAAACGGTCGTGCGGGCCGAGCGTGAACGAATCCGGTCCCAGGTCGAATTCGGGAAAGGGGCGGATGGGGATTGCGTATTCGCCCTGCGCGTGGACCCAGGAGGGCTCGCTGCCGTCCCAGGCGGGCCAGATGCGACCGCAATAAAGAGCGGCATCCGGGTGCGCCTGCATGCCGGCGATCAACTGTTCGAGAAAACCGGCCTCGACCGTCTGGTCGTCGTCGATGAAACACAGCGCCTCGTGCGTGGTGTGCGCGATGGCCGCGTTCAGTGCGTAGGACTTGCCGGCCTGCGGTTCCTCGATCCAGTCGAGCGACAGGTTGGCGCGCGGGTGCGCCGCGCGGAAATCGGCCAGCCGTGCGAGCGTATCGTCGCTGCAGTGGTTGGCCACCACCAGCACATCGACGACTGCGTCGCCGGTGTAGCCGCAGTCATAGATCGAGCGCAGCGTTTCGACGAGCGAGGCACTGCGGTTGTAGGTGCAGACGACGACGGCGAGGCGGACGGACGACATGGCGTGCGGGTCAGCCCAGGCCGCGCCCGTGCCTGCGCAGTACGGCGAGCCATTCCTCGATGTGCTCGCCCTCGGTGCGCATGTCCCACTGGAAGCCGGTGCGCCTGAACGGATAGAGGCCGTTCTCCACTGCCCAGATCAGGTCGTCGAGGTGGCGTACGTAGTTCTCATCGTGGCGCCACGGGTGGATCGCCCAGTGCGTGTAGCCGTTCATCGACCAGCGTGCATAACCCTTGCGCGAGAACGTGTAGGAAAAGCTGTTTTCCAGCGGTTCGCCGGGCTTGGCCTGCTCCAGCGGCAGACAGGCGTGGAAGCGTGCGACGTCCATCAGGAAGTAGCGCGTCGAGACGAAGTCCGCATGGTGCCAGTCGCTTTTCGGCCTGGGCTCGAACGAACGGCCGGTCAGGCGCTCCAGCCAGTTGCGCGCCTGCGGCGGCCCGCCCTGCGGGGTGGCGACGATGACCCGGCTCTCGCGCTGGAGCAGGTCGAGGCCGTCATGAATCCACGAGCGCTCGCCGGCGCGGTAGAACAGCATGTCGGAATCGACGTGGAACAGATAATCGCCGCGACACGCGTCCATCGCGTAGAGATACTGGTAGATGGGCGCGCCCGAGAAATCCTTGAGGTCGACCTGGCGCCCGCCGAAGTATTTCTGCAGGATGCGCTGCTGCTCGTCCTCGGTCCAGGGCACCACGTCGACGCGGTCGATGACGCCGTCGGCGAGCAGGCGGTCGAGGATGCGTTCGACCTCGCTCTGCGTGCCCTGGATGCGTTCGGCGTACTTGCCTTCCTGGCGGCCCGGGTCGTAGGTGGCAATGCGCTCGACGAAGGGAAAGTTCAGCTGGCGCAGCATGTGCCGGAGCGTGGACTCCAGATAGGGTGCGTCCGAGTTGCAGACGTTGACGGTGAAACTGACGGCAGCGTTCATGGCTTGGGCGAGGCGGGCGTGGAGGCGGAAGACGGGACGACGAAATTGAGCTTGCTGCGGTTGCGGCCGCGCCAGCGATGCAGCCGGATCGACAACGCGTTGTGGAGACGATACAGGGCGCGCAATGGCAGCGGCAGGCGGCGCGGTACGGTCTCCAACGGGTAGCCGCAGGCGGCCAGGGTCGGTCCGGCTTCGCTCTCGAAGACCCGGACCTGCCAGCGGTTCAATGCGCGCCGCCACTTTCCCTGGTTGTCCTGCTTGACGGTCTTCATCTGGCGCGTGATGTCGGGGTGCGCCGCCAGCGCATCCGCGTCGTGCGCGGGCGGCTGTTCGCCGAGGAAGGCGCACACGGTGCGCAGCGCCGCGTCCTTGTCGTCCAGCACGTCCTCGTAGCGCAGTTCGAGGTACTGGCCCGCCGGCAGGGTACGGCCTTTCGCGCGACAGACGTCCACGTACTTCTGCCAGTACTGCGCGGCATAGTAGATGTTGTAGGCGCTGAAGTCGTGCGCGCGGCCGAACAGCGAGAGCGCCACGTCGCGGCCGTCGCGCACGAGATGGATGATGCGGGCGTCCGGCCACCATTCGAGCAGGATGTCGAGGTGCAGCGCGTAATACGGCGTCTTGTCGCCCCAGCGCGACTTGCCCTGACCGCGCGCGTTGTGCTCGAAGATGCCTGCGACCACGTCGCGCACGCTGGCGCGGCCTTCGGCGAGAAAAGCCTCGGCCAGCGTCTCGACGTCGAACTTCACGCCGTGCAGGTCGGTGTCGAGAAATTCGGCGTTGAAATCGTGCAGCGTCCGCAACAGGCGGCGCATGCCGTCAGGGGTGGCGACGTCCGGATAGGCGGCCTGGTTGCGATGGAGCGGGACGATGAAGTGCGATTCGCCGGTCGGCATCGACAGCCCGGGCAGGTCGTCGAGGATGTACTGCAGCATGGTCGTGCCGGAGCGGGGCGCGCCGACGATGAAGACGGGGCCGGTCTGGGGAGCGGGAGTGGAAGACATCGGAAGGACGATAGCGGGATTCAGGTCCGGACGCCACGGCGGCGGTAGCCGACGATGACGCCCAGCGCATTGGCGGCGTTCATGGCCTGGCGGACCAGGGCGGCCCGGCCGGCAGGCAGGAGGCCGAGGGTTTTCAGGCCGTGGCGGACGAACTGCGCGATCAGGAAGGGGGGGATGCCCAGCACCGTACGCGGGAAATCCGGCAGCCGGAACTGGCCCTGGCGCAGCCCGGCGCGGTAATGCAGCTTGACGAAATAGCCGCGCGACAGTTTCCAGGCGTCGACCGCATGCAGCACGGCCATGTCCGGCCGATAGCGGATGCGTGCACCCAGCGTGAGCAGGGCACGCAGCATCGCGGCATCCTCGCCGCCGCCGACATCGGCGCCCGCGCGGTTGTAGCGCGCATCGAAGCGCAGTTCGGGGTGGGCGCGGAAGAACGCCATGGCGTAGGCGGTGTTGCCGCTCCACACCGGCGTCTGGTCGCTCTCGATCCAGCGCGGCGTCGTGCCGTGGTCGAGGCGGCCGAGGAAACCGGCGATCTCGTCGTCCAGCCAGACCGGCCGTGCGTGCACCGAGAAATCGATCTCGATGCGGCCGCCCACGCAGTGCGCACCTTCGCGCATGATCGCATCGTGGGCGGCCCGCAGGAAACCGGGCTCCGGGAGTTCGTCGTCGTCGATGAAGACCAGGATGTCGCGGTCGCGCGCTTCGCTCAGGGCGCGGTTGCGTGCCGGGACGATGCCGGGCGCGGGTTCCGTGACGACGCGCAGCGGTGCGCCGGGCAGGGCCTGCAGGCGCGCGAGTACATCGAGGGTGTCGTCGGGACTGGCATTGTTGACCGCCAGGATCTCGAAGTCTGTCGGGCAGTCCTGCGCACGCAGGGCGGCAAGCAGCCTGTCGAGGCGGTCGGCGCGTCTGTAGGTGCAGAAGGCGACAGTGAGGGTGGGCATGAAGTCATAACGGGTCGCGCGCGCGGCGGCGGGCATCGACCATCCGAATCAGCGAATCGAACAGGGATGCAGGCAAGAAGCTGGCCAGGATGTACTTGGCGTCGCGCGCCTTCCAGTCGGATTTGCGGGCGGCGCGCCGGAACAGCCGGCGTGCCGAGTCGAGATCGCGCCGCCAGTGGCAGCGGTAGGCTTCGGCCAGCAGCGGGCCGTAGAGACTGGCGTCGCGCCCGGCGCGGTCCAGGTGGGCGACCTGTTCCGGGTGGCGACGGACGAAATCCTCGCGCACCGCGACGGCGTCGAATACCTGACGCCAGCGTGGAATTTGCGACACGCCGCGCGGATAGCGACGGTAGTAGGCGAGCACCTCGGGGACGCGCACGACAACCGGTTCGGCGGCGAGCATGCGCAGCCACAGGTCGTAGTCCATGGCGGTGGGACGCCGCTCCGAGAAGCCGCGCAGCGCATCCAGCAACTGGCGACGGAGCAGCACGCCATTGATGGGCCAGGGACAGGACTTGAGGAACAGCGCGACGGCATCCGCGGCCGCATAGTTGGGCGGAATGAAAGGCTGGGTGTTCTGGGCGAGCTCGCCGACGTTCTGCCAGCCGCAGTAGGCGACGTCGGCGTGGGTTTCCTGCATCGCGTCGTGCAGTTGCTTCAAGGCATCGGGGTGCCAGCTGTCGTCCGCATCGAGGAAGGCGACGAAATTGCCGTGTGCGTGCGAGAGCCCGTGATTGCGCGCCGCGTAAGGGCCGCTGTTGATCTGGTGGAAAACGGCGACACGGCCGGGGTGTGCGTTCGCAATGCGTTCGATGATCGCGTCCGAGCCATCGGTCGAGCCGTCGTCGACGACGACCAGTTCGACGCGCGCATAGCTCTGTCCGAGCACGCTGGCCATCGCTGCCTCCACATAGGGGGCGGCGTTGTAGCACGGCATCACGACCGAAATGAGCGTGGGATCGAAACTATCCATCGGATATCGGGTTGTTCTTGTCTCGCCGGCGCAGCAACGCGCGATGCCAGGATTCCGGAAGCAGCGCAGGCAGCATGTAGGTCCAGTCGCGCAGTGTGCCATAACCGTGCCGCATCACGGCACGGAACAGGCGTCGCGCGGTGGCGAGATCGCGTTTCCAGTAGCTGGCGTAGGCCTGCGCCAGCAGGATGCCGAGGGTGAGCTCGCGCACCCGGTGCCGGCCCAGCCTGGCGCGGAATGCCGGGGTCGCGTCCAGATAGCGTTGCTGCGCGAGCAGGTGCTGCAGCGCGGCGCGCGCCTTGTTCGCTGAGGCCTGTGCATGGCCGTGGAAGTGATAGTAAGCGAGCACTTCGGGCACGCGCACGATGGGGGCGGGAACGGCGACGCGCAACCAGAGCGCGTAGTCCTCGGCGTTGCGCAGGCGCGTGTCGAAGCCGCCCGCAGCCTCGACCGCGGCGCGGCGGACCAGCGCGGCATGGATCGGCCAGCGGCAGCCGGCGAACAACGTTGCCGCCTTGTCTGCGTTCTCGTAATCCGGCGGCACGAAGGGCTCGCCCTGCCCGCCGGGCAGGCCGAGGTTCTGCCAGCCGCAGTAGGCCAGCGCGGCTACGGGCGCCGCCGCGAGCGCGGCATGCATGCGGGACAGAAAATCCGGCGACCAGGTGTCGTCGGCGTCGAGGAAGGCGATGCAGTCGCCGCGGGCGAGGCGCAGGCCGGCGTTGCGCGCGGCGCTGACGCCCTGGTTGGCCTGGCTGTGCACCTGGATGCGCGGATCGGTTTGGGCCTGCAACCAGGCGAGCGTGCCGTCGCGCGAGCCGTCGTCGACCGCGATCAGTTCCCAGTCGCCGAAGGTCTGCGCCAGCACGCTGCCGACGCTGGCCGGCAGGTGGGCCAGCGCGTCGTGGCAGGGCATGACGATGGAAACGGCGGGGCGCATGGGCGGTCAGGTGCGCCGCAACCGGCGCAGGGCGTAGCGTGCGATGTCCCGCCAGCGCACGTCGTGGCTGCCGAAGTAGAGCTTGCGCGCGAGGCTGCCAGCGGTGTCGGCGTTGAACACGGTCAGGCGGCGCAGGCGGTAGGGGTCGTTGTCGCGCAACGCCCAGCCGGTACGCGTGGTACACGCGGCGGCGTAGCCGGCGGCGGCGACGGCCGCGGCACAGCGCGCGTCCCAGGCACCATAGGGGTAGGCGAAGCTGGACACGGGTGCGCCAAGCAGGTCTTCGAGTGCGGTTCTGGAGTCGACCAGCTCGCGTTGAAGTTGCGCATCGTCCGTTTCAGTCAGGCGTGCGTGGCTGACCGTGTGGGAGCCGATTTCCATGCCGGCGGCGCGCATGTCGCGCAATTCGGCGGCGTTCAGCATGCGGCCGACAGGTCGCCCGTCGTCCTGCCATGCCGGCGATCGACCGACGGAGCCGGAGACGATGAACCAGCTTGCGCGCATGCCGCGCTGTTCGAGTTCTGCGCAGGCAGCCAGGTTGTCGACGTAGCCGTCGTCGAACGTGATGACGGCGGTGCGGCCGGGCCAGATTCGGCCGGGCGCGGCCAGTTCGGCCATGGTCGGCGTGGCGTAGCCCGAGGCCGCGAGGAAATCGAGCTGCGCGCGGAACTGCTGCATCGACACCGCCCACGGCCAGGCCGGGTGGCCGGCGCCGGGCGCGACGGCGTGATACATCAGCATCACCGGACCGTGCTGGCCGGCCTGGCGGTGGAGGAGGCGGGAAAGGGGGTCGATCCGGCTCATGCTGCAGGCGAAGGCGATAGTCTGAGTTTGGTTTTCCAGCGGGCGGCCTCCGAGGCGAGCGCGGGGATCGGCAGATACAGGAAGCACAGGGCATAGACCAGCCCGCCGGCTGCCGCCATGAGTATCACATACAGCGGCCCGTTCGAGCGTAACGCGGACGGCAGGCCGGCGTCGACCAGCCACAGTGCGGCGACGAGGAGGCCGTTGAGCAGCAGGGCCGGCGCGAAGGCGCGCCCCAGATCGCGCCAGCGGGCGCGCAGGCATTGCCTGGCCAGCCAGAACATGTGGATGCTCATGTAGAGCAGGGCGAGTGCCATGCCCGTGGCCACGCCCTCCATGCCGTAGGGCAGGCCGAGCACGATGCCCGCGCCGGCGACGGCGATCATGACGACCTGCGCGACCAGTTCCCTGTCCAGCCAGTTGCGCGCCGCCAGCACGGCACCGGAAAGGTTTTCCACGATCATGAACGGGGCGGCGAGACTGAGGATCACCAGCGGCGCGGCCGAATCGGCCCAGCGCTGGCCGAACAGCAGCACGACCAGCGGTTCGGCCACCCAGACGAAACCGACGTAGAAGGGCAACGCGTACGCCAGCACCAGGGTCAGGCTGCGGAAGAAGAGGTAGCGCGAGGTATCGAGGTTGTCGTGTTCCTTGGCCAGCGCGCGGAACAGCACCTCGTAGACCGAGCCGGTGATGAAGCCGTGCGGGCGCGCCGCCAGGCTTTCGGCCTTGTTGTACAGGCCCACGCCGGCCGGCCCGAGGCTGCGCGACAGGATGAAGGTCGGCAGCTGGTTGCGCACGTAACCCACGATGTTGTTGCTGGAGGCCAGCAAACCGTAGCGCATCAGTTCGCCTGCGCGCGCGAAATCGAAGCACAGGCCGGGCCGCCAGCGGGCATACCAGGCGAACTGCGCCGCGCCGGCCACCGAACTGAAGATGCTCGCCAGGATCAGGCTCCAGGGGCCGTAACCCGCCCATGCCAGCGACAGCGCGATGCCGTTGTAGACGAACAGGTTGGTGAGCTGCACTGCGGTCTTGGCCTTGAAGCGCATGTCGCGGTGCAGCATGTTGCTGGGCACGTTGAAGAAGGGGCGGATCAGGAAGGACAGGGCCGACACGCGCAGCAGGTCGGCGTAGAGCGGGTCGCCATACCAGCGGCCGAACGCCGGCGAGACCGCGAAGAAGAAACCGACGATGACGAGGCCGATCAGGCTTTGCAGCGTGAACAGCAGATCGAAATCGCGTTTCGTCGCTTCCTTCGCGCGCACGATGGCCTGTCCCATGCCCCCGCCGGCGACGAAGCCGGCCAGGTTGGTGAAGATCAGGATGGTCGCCACCATGCCGAATTCCGCCGGCATCAGCAGGCGCGCGAGGATCAGGCCGAGCGCGAAATTGAGGACCTGGCTGCCGGTGTTGCCGATGAACACCCATTTCGCACCATGGCGGATGCTGTCACCGAGACTCATGGCGCTAGTGGCTCCGGCCCAGCCAGCGTTTTGCGTGCACGCTCGCCGACGCGACACCCGGCAAGCGCTTCAGCTTGCGCAGCAGCACGCTGTCGAAGCGCGCATTCGGCCTGAAATGCCCGCGTTCGAGCCGGGCGAACTGGCTGTCGTCCGGAACGGCGAAGCGGGCGCGCATGCGCGCGATGGCCGACAGCGCCTCGCCCAGGTTGTGCTCGATGTAGTCGATCTGCCCGCTCCAGGCGATGTCGTTGCCGAGGTGGAAGGTCAGCGGCAGGTCGTCGACCCGACGGATGCGGAAACCGCTGGCGGCGTCCAGCGCCATGAACATCAGGTAATCGAAGTGGGCCGCGCCGATGCAGCTCGCGCCCAGGTCCAGTGCAGCCAGCAACGGCCCCGGAAACACGAAGCAGTCGAAGCCGTAGGCCCGTTCGCCGGGCTCGGCGTACATGGCGGGCAATTGCGCGGGGTCGGTGTAATGCGCCGGGATGTTGCGCCGGTACACGATGAAGGGCGTGCCTGGGTCGAATCGCTGTTCGATCAACCCGGCGAGCCGGACGTAGAAATCGGGTTGTACGGCGATATCCATGTTGGTGAAGATCACATGGCTTGCATCCGACCCCGCGGTGCCGGCCTGCAGGATGTCGCCGATCAGGGGCAAGGGGCGGACGGGCCGGAGTGGGCGAACATCCTGCACCGTACGGTCCAGGTGAGCGGCAAGGCGCGCCGGGGGCAATACGGCCGCTTCGTCGCCCGGCTTCACGACGGCGTTGACCGCGACGTCGAGGCCGTGGGCGTGGGCGCGCGCGATCGCCTGGCCCAGGCTGGCCCAGGTCACGCGGCTGGCGATGCCGTGTTCGGAGTCGGGCGGGCAGACGAAGGGATTGAGAACGTGGACGAAGGAAGGCGGCATGGGGTTCGGTCAAATTTCGGGCAAGAGTCCAGCAAGCTTCATGCCTGCGGGGTCGCCAGCGCGAAGCGTACTGCAGATCGCGCCGGACACACAGCCCGTCCGGATCCGGCTTGCCCACCGGGCGACCTGAACGAGGTCAGGGCAATGATGCGGATGGTTCGACAGCCGGAAACTGTCGGCTGCGGATCGCCAGGCAGGATTCAGGGCGCGCCGGCTTTCGCGTTGCGTTTGCGCAGACTCGACTGGTCGCGTCCGCGCCGCGATCCGAGGCGAAAGGCTGCAAACAGCGCCAGCGGGACGATCAGGAATTTGTGGCTGGCGAGCTGCCTGCGCCAGGCGGACAAGGGGCGACGCGAAAAGACGTGCAGGCGGCCGAGCGGGTAGTAGTGCATGCCCAGACGCTGGCCCAGGCGGCGCAGGCCGCGCCGGGAGAAGAACGCGATGTGCTGGCCGGTGCCGAACGCGTAATAGCCCCATTGTTCCGGGCGGGGCGGCTGGCCGTCAGGGAAGACTTCCGTGGAAAACACGAACACATCGGATGCGTGCGTGATCAGGCTGGTGCGGACGAATTCGAGCGGATGGGGCGTGTGTTCCAGCACCTCGATGGCGCTGACGGCAAGGCAGGGGCCGGACCCGGCGGGATATTCGAACCCGCGGGCAAAGAGATTCGGCGCATAAGGGTCGGCCCAGAAGTAGTCGAAGCCCAGATCGCGCATCAGGCGGGTGAGCAGGCCGTAGCCACCCGCCACGTCGACGTAGCGGCCCTGCCCGCGGTCGCCCAGTACCAGGTAGTGGAACGCGGCCAGCCGCAGTGCCGTGAACACGTTGCGCGCGGCGATGTCCGTGTCCTCGGCAGCAATGGCCTCGGTGTAGGCTTCGTCAAGCCAGGTCGGCGCGTCGACGTAGACGTGGTCGCATTCCGGGCAGTACAGGGTGGGCGCGCTGTATTGCCCGAGCAGGGTTGCCGAGAAAAGCGGGCGCGTTTCGTTTCCGCAGAGATGGCAGGCGGTCGGGGCGGTCGGGGCGGTCATCGTTCAGCGGCGGGCAGGGTTCTGGCCGGAAGGGACAGGGATGACTTCAGGGCAGAGCCAGAAGTTTCTTCGCGACCGGGCGCAGCCGGTCGAGGCCGAGGCGACGCGACAGCTTGAACGCCTGCACCTTGCGCCGGATCGGGCGCGCCAGGTCAAGGCGGCCCGCGGCTTCGAGCGGGGCGGGCAGCTCCGCGAAATATTCGAGTTCGCCGCGCGTGGGAATGCGCAGGACCTTGAGCATGTCGGCGGTGACGGCGTTGACCGGGAAGGCCCGCAGGCCTTCCGGCTGTCCGCAGGCCAGGAACTCGACCATCGTGCGGACACATTTGGCGCAGCGCCCGCAATTCAGATAACCGGCCGGAATGCCGTCGGCGTTCCAGCATACGCGCAGGGCGCTGAGATGGACGGGGTGTCGGGCCAGCATGCGGATCTTGTCGAGACGGCTGAACTGTTCCATGTCGCCGGTGACGATCTCGAGGCAGTCCGCCCCGAAGTAGCTGTTCATCCAGGGATGCGAGCCATGCGGGCTCTGGGTGTGTTCGAGGTCGTTGTCCGGCGCAATGATGCAACGGAACACCCGCGTGCCGGCGGCATGCGCGATGGCCGCAAGCAGGGAGCCGAATTGCCACTCCGCATAAAAATGCCAGTGCTTTTCCAGATTCCTGAAGTTGACGGAGACCGGCACCAGGACGATCCCCAGTGTCCGGCAGAGCGCGTCGAGCCGTTCGATGCCCAGGGCCCAGACATCCGGGCGGTCCTTCTTGTTGGGATCGCCCACGTCCAGGCCGTGCGCGAAAAAGGCGACGCGGATCCTGCGCGGATCGTCGGGTGCATGGGTTGCCGCATTCCGGTGCAATGCCGCAGTCGAATCCACGCCGCCAGAAAGCAGGATGGCCGTGGCGGTCTGGGTCGGCGTTCTCCAGCCGGCAGGCGTCCGGGGGGCCTCGATCTGCGGGACGGGGCCAGCGGATCGGTGTCCATGGCGGAGGTAGCGCATGGCGAGCCCGAGCCGTTCGCCCAGTTGCGCATCGACCGTGTCGTCGAGCGCAATGCGCGGCTCGCCGTGCCACAGGGCGGCCATGCTGCTGGCCGCGAGGAAGGCGTGCGGTGAAGGATGGAACCAGCCGGCATGCGCTGCCGGGACCGACATGACCAGCGTTTCCGTGACGGGACGCGTCTCGTACGCCACGTCGGCCAGCATGCGGTAGGTATCACCTTCCTGGTGCGCACGGATGTTGCGAATGATCATGTCGGCTATTCGGCGGGACGGGGGACGGATAAATCGTGGCGGGCAGGACCCGGGCTGCGCAGTTCGAGATTGCGTGCTGCCAGCGCCAGGACCTCGGGCAGGCGGGCCACGATCCGCGCGCGGTTCTCGGTCCGCAATGCCAGCGCCGCATCGAGCCTAGCAGCGAGGGTGGCGTCCAGGCAGTCCTCGGCCTGCAGGGTGTCATCGAGGGACAAGCCGAAGTGCTGGTACAGGCCCTCGAACTTGTCCTGATAGGTGACGGACAGGACCGGCGTGCCGGCGCCCAGCGCCGCGATGGCCAGATGCATGCGTCCGGTCAGCACCAGATCGAGTAGCCCGGCCAGATGCTTGATGCGGTCGGGGCGGCGAAGCTCGACACGGCGCACATGCGGCAATCCCGCTGCGCGGAGGCGCTGTTCGAGCAGGTGCAGTATCGACACGTCGCCGGATTCCGGCTTGAAATCGTGGGGGATGAGCAGCAGGGAGAGCGTGTGCTGCCGGGCCGCCTGGGCGAGCTGGGCCGCGATGGCTTCGACCAGTTGCGCCGTGTCGGTTCGCCGGCGTGCCGTGGCGAGCGCATGGCTGCCCAGATTGATGCCGACGGGGGTGCGTCCCGCTTCGCGCTGTACGGCAATCCAGGTCTCGGATTCCGCATCGGACGGATCGGCCGCGGCCGGCATGAGAAATGCACAGTCCGCGCTCAGACGGGCCGGAATGCCGACCAGCCGGGTAAAGCGTGCCAGCGAGTGAGCGTCGCGCACATGGACCGATACGGCGGGGTGCAGGCGGGACAGGACGCGTACCCCGGGCCAGCGCGGACGCTGGCTGAAACTGAAGCCCAGGATGGTGGCAGGGATGCCGAGCCTGACGCTGTGATTGCAATAGGCGGCGATACGGGCCACCTGCGCAGCACCGTATTTGCCATCCAGGATATCCGCGCCCATCACGAAGAGGCCATGATGGGCACGGATCAGGCGGTCGAATGCGCGTGTGCCGCCGATACCCCGCCAGGCGGCGACCACGGGGACCTTGCCGACACCGGGTACCTCGATGGCGTGATTGCCCTGGCCGATGATGGTGAAGCGCACGTCGGCGTCGCGCGCGCGCAGCGCCTGCATGAGTCCGGCGAGCATGGCCAGGTCGCCCAGCGAGCCGGCGGGGTCGCCGATATCGGCAGGAATGATGGCGTAATGCCGGGTGCCGGGTTGAGGCTGCGTTTGCCGGCGGAGTGTGCGCAGGGTGCGCAGGGGCAGGCGGATATGCAGCGCATGGTGCGCCAGGATGGCGAGATCGATCGGCGGGCGCGCAAGCGGCAAGGGCTCAGGGGCGGACGGCACAGAGTTTCCTGACTTCGGTGTCGAAACGGGCACGGGTGAAGCTGGACTGCAGGGCGCGGTATCCCGCCGCGGCGCTGGACGCGCAGGCCTGCGGGGCGTCCAGCCACGCTACGCAGCGCCGGGCGTAGTCCGCGTCGGTCTCCGCGACGGCCAGGCCGGCTCCCCGCAGTTCCGCCTCGAACGCGGCGGCGCAGTGCGGCGTGGTGACGCAGGCGCGGCCGTAGGCCAGGGATTCGAGGATCTTGATGTTGGTGCCGCCGCCCGACCGGATCGGTGCGATGCTGAAGGCGGCGTCACGATAGGCGGCCTCGAGGTCGTCGACGAAACCGGGAGCGCTGACGCCGTCATGCTGCGCCCAGGCACGACGCACCGGTTCGGGGGCCGCACCGACCAGGCACAGGCGTGCGTCCGGACGGGCCGCGCGGATCAATGGCCAGCTGCGGGCGAGGAAGCGCTCGATACCCTCCCGGTTCGGGGCGTACCAGAGCGAGCCGACGAAGAGCAGGGTGGTCGAGTCGGGTGCCGCCAGCGGCCGGGGCGGCGGGGCAAAGGGAATGTTGGGCAGGACGGCTGACCGGTGGCCGGACAGCGTGGCGGCATCGCGCTGGCTGACCAGGAAGTAGGCATCGAAACGGCCGAGCTGGCGGCGCGCGAGCCAGGCCGCGTAAGCGGATTTCAGGCGTGCGCCGAACGAAGCGATCGGGGCTGAATAGTGATACGCCCAGTCGTCGAGATCGACCACGCTGCGCAGGGTGCGGGGCAGGCGCAGCTTGCAGATCGGGTTCAGGTAGCGGCCGACGATCAGGTCGTAGCTGTCAGGAGCGACGCCTGCCTGGGCCAGCAGGCGGGAGAGCGCGGCGCTGGGGCGATACTTGCCAAGGCCCAGCGGCCGCGTCTGCCAGTAGGCGTGGGCGCTCAGGCCGGGGGAAGGCGGCACCAGCCGGGTCGGACCGCGATCGGCTTCCAGCAGCAACACGTCGACCTCGCCCAGCGCACGCAGCGCGTCGTACAACAACGCGCTGCGCTGCTGCGCGCCCGAGCGGGGTTCGAACGGCGAGGCGGGCGTGACGAGCAGGATGCGCGGATTCATGGGCGGGCGAATGGGACGTGAAGACCGGCTGCAGGACGGCACCGACATGGGGACGTCGCAAGGGTAACGGCTGGCGGGCCGCACGCGCAATCGTCAGTGCGTTGCGGGCGTCCGGAGGCGACGACCGCGCTTTGGTTACAATGGCGCAGTTCATAGCGCTCTCCCTTGCCTGCGTCATGCAAACCCTTACCGTCGACCTCGGCGACCGCGCCTATCCCATCCACATCGGTTCCGGCCTGCTCGACCGCGCCGACCTGATCGTGCCGCATCTGGCGCAGAAACGCGTGGCGATCGTCACCAACACCACGGTGGCGCCGCTGTATCTGGAGCGGCTGACCGCAACGCTGACCGCGTCGGGCGTGACCGTGCAGCCCATCGTGCTGCCGGATGGCGAGGCCTACAAGAACTGGGAAACGCTGAACCGGATCTTCGATGCGCTGCTGGGCTGGCGCGCCGAACGCAAGACCACGTTGATCGCCCTCGGCGGCGGCGTGATCGGAGACATGACGGGCTTCGCGGCGGCGTGCTACCAGCGCGGCGTGCCCTTCATCCAGATTCCGACGACGCTGCTGTCGCAGGTCGACTCCTCGGTGGGCGGCAAGACCGGCATCAACCATCCGCTCGGCAAGAACATGATCGGTGCCTTTTATCAGCCGAAGGCGGTGCTGGCCGACACCGACACGCTGAAGACGCTGCCGCCGCGCGAGCTCTCGGCGGGGCTTGCCGAAGTGATCAAGTACGGCCTGATCTGGGATGTCGATTTCCTCGCCTGGCTGGAGACGGACATGGACAGGCTGCGCGCGCTCGATGCGGCCGCCGTCGCCCATGCGATCTACCGTTCGTGCGAGATCAAGGCGCAGGTCGTGGCGCAGGACGAACGCGAGGGCGGCATTCGCGCCATTCTCAACCTGGGCCACACCTTCGGTCATGCGATCGAGACCGGCATGGGCTACGGCAACTGGCTGCATGGCGAGGCAGTGGGAGCGGGCATGGTGCTCGCCGCGCAGACCTCGCAAAGGCTGGGCTGGATCACCGAAGACGATGTGACGCGGGCACGTACCCTCGTTCGCGCGGCCGGCCTGCCGGACGTGGCGCCGGACCTGGGCGTGGAGACCTGGCTCGACTACATGGGTCACGACAAGAAGGTCGAATCCGGCAAGCTGCGCTTCGTCCTGTTGAAGAAACTGGGCGAAGCGGTCGTCACCGGCGACGTGCCGAAGGACGTGCTGACCGGGGTGCTGGCGGCGCCGCGCTGATGGACGGCCTCGCGCCCTACGCCGCGCACTCCGCGCAAACGCGCGGCCGCGTTCATGCCGAACCGGCGGCGGCGCCGCGTTCGGAATTCCAGCGCGACCGCGACCGCATCATCCATTCCACCGCGTTCCGCAGGCTGGAGTACAAGACCCAGGTGTTCGTGAACCACGAGGGCGACCTCTTCCGCACGCGGCTCACGCACAGCCTGGAAGTCGCGCAGATCGGCCGCACCATCGCGCGCCTGCTGAAGGTCAACGAGGATCTGGTCGAGGCCGTGGCGCTGGCGCACGATCTGGGGCACACGCCCTTCGGCCACGCCGGGCAGGATGCGCTCAACGCCTGCATGCGCGAACACGGCGGCTTCGAGCACAACCTGCAGTCGCTGCGCGTGGTCGACCTGCTGGAGGAGCGCTACGCCGAATTCGACGGCCTCAACCTCACCTTCGAGGCGCGCGAGGGCATCCTCAAGCACTGTTCGCTCGGCAACGCCGCGAAACTCGGCGAACTGGGCGAGCGCTTCCTGAACAAGCGCCAGCCCGGCCTGGAAGCACAGGTCGCCAACCTGGCCGACGAGATCGCCTACAACAACCACGACGTCGACGACGGCCTGCGTTCCGGGCTGATCTCCCTGGAGCAACTGGCCGAGGTGCGCATCTTTGCCCGTCACCTCGACGAAGTGCGCACGAAATATCCGCGCCTCACCGGCCGGCGCGTGGTCACCGAAACCGTTCGCCGCATCATCAACACCCTGATCATCGACCTGGTGGAGACCACGCGCGGCAACATCGAACGCGCCGGCGTGGCCTCGCTGGACGCGGTGCGTGCCGCGCCGCCGCTCGCCGCTTTCAGCCCCGCGCTGCTGGAGGAGCATCGCGAGCTCAAACGCTTCCTGCTGCACCACCTTTACCGGCACTACCGGGTGCAGCGCATGAGCGCCAAGGCCACGCGCATCGTCACCGATCTCTTCACCGCCTTCATCGGCGACGCGCGCCTGCTGCCGCCGGAGCACCAGGCGCGCGAATCGCTGGAAGGCGCACGCGCGGTGGCCGACTACATTGCCGGCATGACCGACCGTTACGCCATGCGCGAGCACCGGCGCATCTTCGCGGTCGAGGAAATCTAGCCCCGGTAACGCGCGCCCCGACCCGGCCGCATCGCGCAGGGCCCGCATTCTGTAAGCATTTTGTCGATCATTGCGTACCCGATGCGGGGGGCGCAGGCCCGCGGGCCGCGTCTTTCCGTGCGATGCACGACATGTGCCTGCTGGCACGCACACTGCACTGCCAATGTATCCCCCACCCCAGGAGAATCGCATGAGCGTGCTGATCGAACCCGCAGACCTGCAGACCCTGATGGCGACTGAACCGGTCGTCGTCATCGATACCCGCGACCCCGACACCTATGCCAAAGGGCACCTGCCCGGCGCGGTCAACGTGCGCGACATCTTCACCTATCTCGCCACCACCGACCCCGACGGCATCGAGGCCATGAAGGAAAGGTTTGCCGCCCTGTTCGGTGCGGCCGGCCTCTCGGGCCGGGAGACCGCGGTGCTGTACGAAGACGCGCTGAATACCGGATTCGGCCAGTCGTGCCGGGGCTATTTCATCCTCAGCTATCTCGGGTATCCCCGGATCAGGGTGCTGGACGGCGGATACCAGGCCTGGCGCGCTGCGGGCCTGCCGCTGGATGCCGTGGCGGCAACGCCGGCGGCGGCGCAGTTCCCGGCGCTGCCGGCGGGCGATGTGCTGGTCGACAAGGACATGATGCTGGCCGCGGTGAAGGCAGGCGGTACGGCCCTGCTCGACGTGCGCGACGTCGACGAATGGATCGGCGCGAGCTCCTCGCCCTATGGCCCGGATTTCTGTCCGCGCAAGGGGCGCATCCCGGGAGCGCGCTGGATCGAATGGTATCGCCTGATGAAACCCGGCGCCGACGGCCCCGTTTTCAAGTCGGCCGAGGAGGTGCGTGCGGAATGTCTCACCGTCGGCATCACGCCGGATACGCCGGTGATCGTCTACTGCTTCAAGGGGGCGCGCGCCTCGAACACCTACCTGATCCTGAAGGAGGCGGGCATCCGCAACGTGAAGATCTACTTCGGCTCCTGGAACGAATGGTCGCGCGATCCCGCCCTGCCGATCGAGGAGGGGTTCCCCAGGGTGGCCGTGCCGGGCTACGCACAGGCGGCCTGAGCGCTCAGTCGCCGGGCGGCAGCGCACGCGCCACCACCCAGCAGCTGACTTCGCAGGCGCCGGCCCGTTTCAGCGTGGCGGCCAGTTCGTCGAGACTGGTGCCGGTCGTCATCACGTCGTCGATGATGGCCACGTGCCGGTCGCGTACGCTGTCGTCGCAGGCAAACGCACCGCGTACGTTGCGCCGGCGCGCGTCGTATTTGAGCTGCATCTGCGGCGGCGTGTCGCGTACCCGGCGGCAGACGTCGAGCGCGAGCGGCAGCGTACGCAGGCGGGCGAGTTCGCGCGCAATCGCGGCGGCGTGATTGAACCCCCGTTCCCGGATGCGGGCGGGGTGCAGGGGCATCGGCGCGACGCAGTCGGGGGGCAGTGCGTCGCCCAGCGCCTGGTCGATGCAATGCGCCAGCGCCGGCGCGATGGCGAGGCGTCCGTGGTACTTGAGCCGGGGAATCAGGCGGTCGACCGGGAAGCGGTACGCCAGCGCCGCGCACGTGCGGTCGAAGGCGGGCGGACGCCGGAGGCAGGGGCCGCACACCTGGCCGCCGGGCGTGGGAGTGGCGCAAACGGGACATTGCGGGGCCGTGTGCCAGGGCAGGTCACGCTGGCACGCGACACAGGGGGAGCGCGGGCTGGCGCTGCCGCACAGCAGGCAGGCGGACGGCAGCATGTGATTAAAAATTGACCTGATGTTCAATTCTGACCGGATCTGTGTTTGACAGTGGCGAGGCGAGCCCCGACAATCCGCGGCATGAAAGCAAAACGTGTCATTTCCGCCGCTTCCTCCCGTTTCGCCGCGCAGATTTTCAACATCATCACCGTGGTCGCGCTGATGACTTCGCTGTCCGCGCTTACGCTCGGCAAGCTGCTGGCCAGCCACAAGATCGGTTTCCTGCCCTTCGTGCTGAGCCTGCCGCCGGTGATGATCTGGCTGGGGGCGTCCATCTTCGTCTATGCCAGCATCGCCCACCATCCCAATCCGCGTACCGCGCATTACAACAAGTGGGCAGGCTACCGGTTTTACGGCGTGATGGGCAGCCTGGTCGTCATCGGCCAGCCCATCTATGGCCTGCTCGACGGCTGGAAGGGCCTGATGCTGGTGCTGGGGCTGGCGGTGGCGATCATCGTGCCCTGGGCGCTTTACGACATTTTCAAGGCTGCGCGCGAGACGTGGCAGGACATCACCATCGAGGTTGCAATCAATGAATGATCTGGTACAGCCGCCCGTGCGCCGTTCGGTCGCGGAGATCGACGCGCTCTTTGCCATGCCGTTTTCCGACCTGCTGTTCCAGGCGCAGACGGCGCATCGCGCGCATTTCGATCCCAACAGGGTGCAACTCTCGACCCTGCTGTCGATCAAGACCGGCGGCTGCTCCGAGGATTGCGGCTATTGCCCGCAGTCGGCGCGTTACGAGGCCGGCGTCGAGAACCAGGGCCTGCTCGATATCGACGACGTGCTGAAAGCCGCGAAAGCCGCGAAGGCCGCCGGCGCCTCGCGCTTCTGCATGGGGGCGGCCTGGCGCGGGCCCAAGCAGCGCGACCTCGAGCCGGTGCTCGACATGGTGCGTGCGGTGCGTGCGCTGGGGCTGGAAACCTGCGCCACCCTGGGCATGCTGAAGGACGGCCAGGCCGAGCAGCTGAAGGAAGCCGGACTCGACTACTACAACCACAACCTCGACACCGCGCCCGAGTTCTACGGCGAGATCATCACCACGCGCGAGTACCAGGACCGGCTCGACACGCTGGAGCGCGTGCGCCACGCCGATCTGCATGTCTGCTGCGGCGGCATCGTCGGCATGGGCGAATCGCGCACCCAGCGCGCCGGTCTCATCGCGCAGTTGGCCTCGCTCGATCCTCAGCCCGAATCGGTGCCGATCAACCTGCTGGTGCAGGTCGAGGGCACGCCGCTCGCCGGCACCGAGGCGCTCGATCCGCTGGAGTTCGTGCGCACCATCGCGGTCGCGCGCATCTGCATGCCGAAGAGCTTCGTGCGCCTGTCGGCCGGGCGCCAGCAGATGAGCGACGCCGTCCAGGCGCTGTGTTTTCTCGCCGGCGCCAATTCGATCTTCTACGGCGAGAAACTGCTCACCACCGGCAACCCCGAGTGGGAACGCGATCAGGCGCTGTTCAACAAGCTGGGACTGACGCCGTTGTGACCCTCCCCGCGTTGTCCCGCCTGCAGGCCGGGCTGGCGGCGCTCAGGACCGATCATCTCGAACGCCAGCGGCGCCTGCTCGAGAGCGCGCAGGGCGTGCATATCCAGATCGACGGCCAGCGCGTCGTCTCGTTCTGCAGCAACGATTACCTCGGTCTGGCTGCCGACCCGGCGCTGGTCGCGGCGGCGCACGCCGCGCTCGACACCTGCGGCGTCGGCGCGGGGGCGGCGCATCTCATCACCGGCCACCATCGCCTGCACCACGATTTCGAGACCGCGTTCGCGCGCTTCGTCGGCAAGCCCGCCGCGCTGCTGTTTTCCACCGGCTACATGGCCAATCTCGGTGCGGTGAGTGCGCTCGCCGGGCGCCGCGGCGAAGTGTTCGCGGACAAGCTCAACCATGCCTCGCTGGTCGACGCCGCGCAGCTGTCGGGCGCCACCTTCACCCGCTACCGCCATGCCGACCTGGCGCAGCTCGAGGGTCAGCTTGCGGCCAGTCGCGCACAGGACAGGCTCATCGTCACCGATCTCGTGTTCAGCATGGACGGCGATCTGGCGCCGGTCGATGCGCTGCTCGATCTGGCCGAGCGCTTCGACGCCTGGCTGTATCTCGACGATGCGCACGGCTTCGGCGTACTCGACAGCGGGCGCGGCGGCCTCACCGAACGCGCCCGCGCCAGCGATCGCGTGATCTATCTGGCGACCCTCGGCAAGGCGGCTGGGGTGGCGGGCGCAGCAGTCGCGGCACACGAAAGTGTGATCGACTGGCTGATCCAGAAGGCGCGCCCCTACATTTACACCACGGCATCGCCGCCGCTGCTCGCTGCCTGCCTGCTTGAAAGCCTGCGCCAGATCGAGGCGGGCGACGCACGGCGCGCGCGACTGGCCGCGCACGTCGTGCAACTGCGCGACGGCCTCGCCGGGATCAAGGCGGGGACGCTCCTCGCATCCGGGACGCCGATCCAGCCTTTCGTCGTCGGCGCCAATGCCGAGGCGATGCGCCTGTCGTCGGCCTTGCTGGCGCGCGGCCTGCTGGTGCCGGCCATCCGCACGCCGACGGTGCCGGCCGGGACGGCGCGCCTGCGCATCACGCTCTCGGCTGCGCATGGCGCGGACGACATCGCGCAACTCGTCGAGGCCCTGCGCGATGTCGTCTAGGTTTGTGCTGACCCTGGTGCATGGCTGGGGCATGAACGCGCGCGTGTTCGACGCGCTCGCCGAACGGCTTGCACCGCGCTTCGACGTGCGCGTGCATGCGCTGCCGGGCCACGGCGGCCGCGCGCCGCTGGCCGCGAATACGCTTTCGACCTGGGCCGCGGACCTGCTGCAGCGGGTGCCGGCAGGCAGCGCGCTGCTGGGCTGGTCGCTGGGCGGGCAGGTGGCAATGCGGGCGGCACTCGATCAGCCGGGCAGGCTGTCGCATCTCATCCTGCTGGCGAGCACCCCGAAATTTGTCGCGGCGCCCGACTGGCCGCACGCCATGGCGATGCACGATCTGGCCGCATTCGGCGAGGCCTTGCTGGCCGATCCGCACGCCACGCTGCTGCGTTTCCTGAGCCTGCAGACGCGCGGGGCACCCGGGCAGAAGGCGCTGCTGCAGACGCTGCGCCAGAATCTGCATGCAACGCCCCTGCCGCACGCCGATGCGCTGGCAGCCGGGCTGGCGATGCTGCGCGAATCCGACCTGCGCGGGGAACTGCCGTCGCTGCGCCTGCCCACCCTGGTCCTGCACGGGGCGCTCGATACCCTGACACCGGCCGCGGCAGGCGAGGCGCTGGCGACGGGCCTGCCCGACGCGCTGCTGCACACGCTACCGCGCGCCGCCCACGCGCCGCATCTATCGCACCCCGAAGCGGTGGCCGCGGCCGTCGGGGCCTTTCTGCATGGATGAGACGCTCGACCGGGCCGAGGTGCGCCGTGCGTTCGACCGTGCGGCGACAAGCTACGATGCCCATGCCGTGCTGCAGCGCGAGGTGTGCGAACGCCTGCTTGGCCGGCTCGATTTCATGAATGTGCAGCCGGCGCGCGTGCTCGACCTGGGCACCGGTACCGGCTACGGGCTCGAGCGTCTGCGTGCGCGCTTCGTACAGGCCGAACTGCTCGCGCTCGACATCGCGCCGGCCATGCTGCACGCGGCGCGCGAGCGGCTTCCGCAGCCGGGCTGGATGCAGCGCACGCTGACGCGTCTTGCGGCCGACGCTGCGCCGCGCACGCACTATGTCTGTGCCGACATGGACCGCCTGCCGCTGGCAGCCGACAGCCTGCAACTCGCCTGGTCGAGCCTGGCCCTGCAGTGGGCCCCCGATCTGGAAGCCACGCTGAAAGGCCTGCATCGTGTGCTGGCGCCCGGCGGCCTGCTGATGTTTTCCACCTTCGGCCCGGACACGCTGAAGGAACTGCGCAGCGCGTTTGCCGCGCTGGACGCCGCGCCGCACGTCAATCGGTTCGTCGACCTGCACGATATCGGTGACATGCTGGTGCATGCCGGCTTCGCCCATCCCGTGATGGAAATGGAAATGCTCACGCTGACCTACGCCGACCTCAAATCCCTGATGGCGGATCTCAAGGGCATCGGGGCGCACAATGCAGCGACGGCACGCAAGCGCGGCCTGCTGGGCAAAGCCGCCTGGACACAGGTGCAGCAGGCCTACGAACGGTATCGCCATGACGGCCGCCTGCCGGCGACCTTCGAGGTGATCTACGGTCACGCCTGGGCCGGCGACAAGTTGCGGCGCGAGGATGGCCGGCAGGTGATCCAGATGCAGATCGGTGCGCGTCGCCGCCGTGCGGGGCTGGCATGAGCGCGCGCGGCGTCTTCGTCACCGGTACCGATACCGGCGTGGGCAAGACCCGCGTCGCCGTCGCGCTCATCCAGGCGCTGCGCGCGCGCGGACGCCGGGTTGCGGCGATGAAGCCGGTCGCGGCGGGTGCCGGGCCGGGCCAGATGAACGAGGATGTGGCGGCGCTGCGCGCGGCCTGCAATGTCGACGTACCGCTGTCTGACCTGAATCCCTATGCCTTCGATTTGCCGATCGCGCCGCATATCGCGGCTGAACTGGAGGGCACGGTCATCGAAGTCGAACGCGTCGCCGCGTCCTATGCGCGTCTCGAATCGGCAGCCGACGTGGTCGTGGTGGAAGGCGCTGGCGGCTGGCGCGTGCCGCTGTCCGCGCAGGCGGACATGGCTGATCTGGCGGCGCGCCTGCGCCTGCCTGTCATCCTGGTGGTCGGCATGAAGCTGGGCTGTCTCAACCATGCGGTTCTCACGGCGGAGGCGATCCGGTCGCGCGGCTTGCGGCTCGCAGGCTGGGTTGCCAATTGCATGGATGCGGACATGGCGTTCCTGGGCGAGAACCAGGCCGCATTGCTGGCGCGCCTGCCTGCGCCCTGCCTGGGGATCCAGCCTCATGGGCCGGCCCCGCAGGCCGGAATGTTTCCGCAGTGGCTGACGCTGCCTGAAGAATTAGCATCTTAGAATAATCGTTAATAACGATATTCTGCATATAAATCAATCGCTTATTGGCCCGGCCCGGCTTGCCTTGGCGCGCGGCCGCGTGTTACGGTTGCGACAGATTGCCGCACGTCCTTCAACTCTCCTCAAGGAGCGGATTGAGATGGAAGGGGTAACACACGGGGCCGTGGACGCGTTCATCTTTCACTCGCGCCCCTGTTGTTCGCTGACACGCCGGCAGGCGCACCGGGTCTTCTGGGCGCTGGCGTCGGTGTGCTTTGGCGTGGCGATCGCGTTTTCCGCACTGGGTTACTGGCTGGTCCTGCCGTTTGCCGGCCTGGAAGTCGGCCTGCTGGCCTGGGCGTTCGAAGCGATGCGCGATCGCGAACGCAATTTCGAAACCCTCACCATCGACGGCGATGCGGTGGTGCTGGAATGGAGCAACGGGCGCCAGCAGGGACGCCGCGAATTGAACCGTCAGTGGACCCGGGTCGAATCCGACTGCAGTGCACCGGGCCGGAATTGCAGAATCAGCGTGCGTTCGCACGGTCGTGTTACCGAGATAGGAGTGTATTTGAGCGACGAAGCGCGCCTGCAACTGGCCGCCACGTTGCGCAGCAGATTGCAGACATAGCCAGACCAAGCGTCGAACGAAGAACCGAATACCAACCAACATGAGAGAGGACGGGGAAGCGCGATGAAGAGCAAGTGGCAACAAGCAGGGCTGATCGCAGCAGCATGGGGGGCGACACAGTCGGCCTGCGCCGAATACGCCTACAACCTGCAGGAACCGGCGAGTCCCATCGCCACCCAGGTGTTCCACCTGCACAATCTCATCATGCTGGTGTGCCTGGGCATCTTCGTCGTGGTGTTCGGCACCATGTTCTATGCGCTGATCAAGCACCGCAAATCGGTCGGCCACCAGGCGGCGCATTTCCACGAAAACACCACGGTCGAGGTGATCTGGACGGTGATCCCCTTCGTCATCCTGATGGGCATGGCCTACCCTGCCGCGAAAGTGGTGATCGCGATGAAGGACACCAGCAATCCCGACATGTCCATCAAGATCACCGGCTACCAGTGGAAATGGGGCTACGATTACCTGAACGAGGGCATCAGCTTCTACAGCAACCTTTCCACGCCGCGCGAGCAGATCAACAACAGCGCGGCCAAGGGCGAGCACTATCTGCTGGAGGTCGATGAACCGCTGGTCGTTCCCGTCGGCAAGCGCATCCGCCTGCTGATCACCGCCAACGACGTAATCCATTCGTGGTGGGTGCCGGCGCTCGGCGCAAAGCAGGATGCCATTCCCGGCTTCATCCGCGACAGCTGGTTCGAGGCCGACCGCATCGGCACCTTCCGCGGACAATGCGTCGAATTGTGCGGCAAGGATCACGGCTTCATGCCCATCGTCGTCAAGGTGGTGTCGGAAGCCGACTACAAGGCCTGGGTGGCCGGCAAGAAAGGCGCCGCCGCAAGCGCCGCAGCGGACAACGGCAAGACCTTCGATCTGGCGGAGCTGACCGCACGCGGCGAGAAGGTGTACGCGGCGAATTGCGCAGCCTGCCATCAGGCGAACGGCATGGGCCTGCCCGGCACCTTCCCTGCGATCAACGGATCGAAAGTGGCGACCGGCCCCATCGACGAACACATCAGGACCGTCCTGAACGGGCGCCCGGGAACGGCGATGGCCGCATTCGGCAAGCAGCTGTCGGATGCCGACATCGCCGCCGTCGTGACCTATCAGCGCAACGCCTGGAACAACAAGATGGGCGATGCCGCGCAGCCTGCCCAGGTCGCCGCAGACCGCGCCGCTGCCGAAGCCGCCGCACCTGCTGCGCAATGAACCATCGAGAGGAGAGCACAACCATGTCTGATGTTGCACACGCTCACGGCCACGACGATCACGGACATCACGCGCACCCGAGCGGGATCATGCGCTGGTTGACCACCACCAACCACAAGGACATCGGCAGCCTGTACCTGATCTTCGCGTTGATCATGCTGTTCGCTGCAGGCTCGATGGCGTTGCTGATCCGGGCCGAGCTGTTCAAGCCGGGACTGCAGCTGCTGCATCCGGACTTCTTCAATCAGCTCACCACCATGCATGGCCTGATCATGATCTTCGGCGTGATCATGCCGGCCTTCTCTGGGTTCGCGAACTGGCAGGTGCCGCTGATGCTGGGGGCGCCCGACATGGCGTTCCCGCGCATGAACAACTGGGCGTTCTGGATCCTGCCGGTGGCGGGGATACTGCTGATGTCCTCGTTCCTGTTGCCGGGCGGCGCGGTGGCCGGCGGCTGGACGATGTATCCGCCGCTCTACATCCAGGGCGGCATCTCGTACGACCTGACCATCCTGGCGGTGCACATCATGGGCCTGTCCTCGATCATGGGCTCGATCAACATCATCACGACCATCCTCAACATGCGGGCACCCGGCCTCACGCTGATGAAGATGCCGCTGTTCTGCTGGACCTGGCTCATCACTGCCTACCTGCTGATCGCCACCATGCCGGTGCTCGCCGGTGCCGTCACCATGCTGCTGACCGACCGCAATTTCGGCACGCATTTCTTCAACGCGGCAGGCGGCGGCGATCCGGTGATGTTCCAGCACATCTTCTGGTTCTTCGCGCATCCCGAGGTCTACATCCTCATCCTGCCGGCCTTCGGCATCGTGTCGCAGGTCATCCCGACCTTCGCCCGCAAGCCACTGTTCGGCTACGCATCGATGGTCTACGCCACGGCGTCGATCGCGATCCTGTCCTTCATCGTGTGGGCGCACCACATGTTCACCGTCGGCATGCCGGCGGCGGCGCAGCTGTTCTTCATGTTCTCGACCATGCTGATCGCGGTGCCGACGGGCGTGAAGGTCTTCAACTGGGTCGCCACCATGTGGCGCGGCTCGATCACCTTCGAGACGCCGATGCTGTTCGCCATCGCCTTCGTCTGCCTGTTTACCATCGGTGGCTTCTCGGGCCTGGTACTCGCCATCGCCCCGGTCGACATCCAGTTGCACGATACCTACTACGTGGTCGCCCATTTCCACTACGTCCTGGTGTCGGGCGCGCTGTTCTCGATCTTCGCCGGCATCTACTACTGGCTGCCCAAGTGGACGGGCCACATGTACGACGAAACCCTCGGCAAATGGCATTTCTGGCTGTCGGTCATCGGCATGAACATCACCTTCTTCCCGATGCACTTCCTGGGGCTGGCCGGCATGCCGCGACGGATTCCCGACTATGCGCTGCAGTTCACCGACTTCAACCAGATTGCGAGCGTGGGTGCATTCGTCTTCGGGCTTTCCCAGCTCATCTTCCTGACGGTCGTGCTGAAGGCGGTCAAGGGCGGCAAGAAGGCGGAGAGCAAGGTATGGGAAGGGGCGGAAGGCCTGGAGTGGACGGTTCCTTCGCCTGCGCCGTATCACACCTTTGAAACGGCGCCGGTGATCAAGTGAGCGAGGCGCATGCCGTGACGGAAAAGCGAGGCAGCAAGTTCCTGACGGCGGGCCTGCTCGCCTTGTTTGCGCTCGGCCTGTTTTTGTTCACCCTGTATACGGGGCTGAAATAGCCATGCCGGCCGGCAACGCGAAGATGCTGACCAAGCTGGCCGTCGCGGCACTCGGCATGTTCGGCTTCGGCTTTGCGCTGGTGCCCTTCTATTACAAGATCTGCGACGTGACCGGGGTCAACGCGGGCGACGAGCAGGCGCTGGTGAAGAACACGCAGGTCGACACCTCGCGCTGGGTCACGATCCAGTTCGACGCCAACATCAACGAAGCGCTGCCATGGCGTTTCAAGCCGCTGCAGCAGACGATGAAGGTCCACCCGGGTCAGCTGGTACAGGTCGAATACGAGGTGAGCAACATCAGCGACAAGCCCATCGTCGGGCAGGCCGTCCCCAGCTACGGTCCGGCGCGCGCGGCGGGGTTCTTCAAGAAGATCGAATGTTTCTGCTTTACGCCGCAGACGCTGGCGGCGGGAGAGACACGGCGCATGCCCGTTCTGTTCGTGCTGGATCCTGCAATGGAACGCGACCTGCCGACCGTGACCTTGTCCTACACCTTCTTCGACACGGGAAAGCATGTGGCAGCGACAGGGGCGACGGCGCATGGAGGCTGAGGCGATGGCGGGTAAAAACGTGAAGGCTGCGCTTGCCGTGTTCTGGAGCTTCTTCGGCGTGCGCAAGCGGCGGGACTACGATGCCGACGCGAAGAACCTGAGCCCGGCCCAGGTCATCATTGCCGGCCTGATCGGCGGCCTGGCTTTCGTGTTGACGATGTTGCTGGTGGTGTATCTGGCCTTGCATTTCCTGCAGTGAACCGGTTTCTGAAGTAGCGACTATTCGATATGGAGGAGGAGAGTCATGAGTCTGGCGCAAACCGATAAATACTATCTGCCGCAACCGTCCATCTGGCCGATCGTCGGTTCGCTCGCACTGCTGCTGATGGCAGTGGGAGGAACGATGGTGATGCGTGAGGTCGACCACGGCGGCTGGGTTCTCCTGACCGGCGTGGCGATCCTGTTCTTCATGATGTTCGGCTGGTTCGGCGAGGTCATCCGCGACAGCGAGGCCGGGCGTTTCAACAAGCAGGTCGACACCTCCTACCGCTGGTCGATGAGCTGGTTCATCTTTTCCGAGGTGATGTTCTTCGCCGCCTTCTTCGGTGCGCTCTTCTATACGCGCGTGCTGTCGGTGCCCTGGCTGGGATCGGGAGATACCTTGCAGCAGCTGTGGCCGAATTTCCAGGCGGCCTGGCCGACCGCGGGGCCGGGGCTGTCGGGCGAGGAAGCGCGCTTCACGCCGATGCATGCCTGGGGCATCCCCGCGATCAATACGCTGCTTCTGCTGTCCTCCGGCGTGACCGTGACCTGGGCACACTGGGGGCTGAAAAAGGGGGCGCGTGGCCAGCTGATCCTGGGGCTGATGCTGACGGTGGCGCTGGGCCTGGTCTTCCTCAGCCTGCAGGCCTACGAATACCACCATGCCTACACCGAGATGGGACTGACCCTCGGCGCTGGCGTCTATGGCGCCACATTCTTCATGCTCACCGGCTTCCACGGTTTTCACGTGCTGGTCGGCACGACCATGCTGATCGTGATGCTGGGGCGTTCGATCGCCGGCCATTTCACCGCCGACCACCATTTTGCATTCGAAGCCGTGTCCTGGTACTGGCACTTCGTCGACGTGGTGTGGGTGCTGCTTTTCGTCCTGGTTTACTGGTTGATCTGACCCGCTCAGAAATCCATCAGCAAGAAGCCGCCCTGCGCGGCTTCTTGCTTGACGGAGCGGCACGGACGACGGCTCAGCGCAGGCCCTGCTGGGGAACGAGTCCGAAGTAATACCCCGCCATCAGCAGGATGAACAGCCCCAGGGACAACGCAACGCGCACGGTGAGCATCTTGACGGTGCGATCGGACTGCCCCTTGTCCTTGATGAGAAAGTAGAGCGCACTGCCCAGGCTGGCCAGTATGAAGAAAATGAAGAACAGGACGAGGATGCGCATGGCGGGGCCCGCTCGGCAAAATCCCAGTCTAACCGGATTGGCCAGGCCATGCATGTGCTGAATCTGCGGCTGGGCGGATGGCGTTTTGCGCCGCGTGCCTGGCCCACGTTCGCAACCATTTTCTTCGTGGCGCTGACCCTGTGGCTGGGGCACTGGCAGAGCGGACGCGCCGAATACAAGCGGGACTTGCAGGCACGCTACGATGCCGCATTGCGGGAAGCGCCGGTGCACGTCGGTAATGAAGTGCTGGATCGCGACAGCGTGCTGTATCGCAAGCTCGAGGTCTCCGGCGCGTTCGATGCGGCGCACACGATATTCATCGATAACCGTGTCCATGCCGGTGTCGCGGGCTACCACGTGCTGACCCCACTGGTCGTCGATGGCGGCCGGCTCGCAATCCTGGTCAACCGGGGCTGGGTCGCGGCCGGCGCCTCGCGCGCGCAATTGCCGGCGCCGGCGGTCCCGTCGGGGCGCATCCGTGTCGTGGGCATGGCGGGCGATCCCTACAGCCGCTACGTGGAATTCGGCCATGCCGAACCGCAGGGACGCGTCTGGCAGAACCTCGATTTCGACCGGTTTGCCCGTACTTATCCGCTGGGCTTGCAGCCCGTGGTATTACTGCAGACCAGCCCGGGGCACGATGGCCTGGCGCGCGACTGGCCGCGCCCGGATACGGGGGTCGACATGCATGTCAGCTATGCGTTCCAGTGGTACAGTCTGGCGACGACACTGGTCGTACTGTGGCTGGGCCTGAATTTCAAACGTCGCCATGACGGAAACGACTGAATCTTCGCACCCTGGTTCCAACATGAAACTCACATCGCGCGGCAAACTCCTTCTCCTGATCGGCGTGTTCGCGTTGCCCGTGATTGCGGCCGGCATCGCCTATCTAGGGTGGCGGCCGTCTGCGCACGGCAACTACGGCGAGTTGCTCGAGGTGAAGCCGCTGCAGGCAACCACCGGCATGCGGCTCGACGGCCAGGCCTTCGACATGGACAGCCTGCGCGGCAAATGGCTGATGGTGCATATCGGCAGCGGGGGCTGTGATGCGGCCTGCGCGTACCAGTTGTATCTGTCGCGCCAGGTCCGCACGGCCCAGGGCAAGGACCAGTCGCGCATCGAGCGCTTGTGGATACTCAGCGATGGGCGCGCTCCCGACGCTGCACTGATGAAAATGCATCCGGGCCTGATCGTTTGGCGTCCGGTCGACCGGAATTTTCTGGCGCAATTTCCCCGTGCCGGCGCGGCAAACCAGATCTATCTCGTCGATCCGCTCGGCAATCTCATGATGCGATTTCCCGTAGAGCCCGACCCCAAACGGATGATGAAAGACCTGCGGTTGCTGCTCAAGGCGTCGCAAATCGGTTGAACGCGATGAACGGATACCGGAAACTGATCCTGCTGGCCCTGTTGCTTGCGCTGGGTGTCGTCAGTCTGGGGGCTTACGTGCGCCTGTCCGATGCCGGCCTGGGATGCCCCGACTGGCCGGGTTGCTACGGAAAACTGACGCCGCATCATGCTGCCGACGCGATCGACGCCGCCCACGCCGCAAATCCGGGGGGGCCGGTTTCTCATGCGAAGGCCTGGAAGGAAATGGTGCATCGCTATTTCGCGGGCACGCTGGGACTGCTGGTGCTGGCGATCGCGTTTTTCGGCTGGCGCAAGCGGGCGGTGCGGCATGGCGCGGGCCTGCCCCTCATCCTGCTGGCCCTCATCGTGTTCCAGGCCCTGCTCGGCATGTGGACCGTGACGCGTTTGCTGAAGCCGTTTGTCGTGACCGCGCATCTGCTGGGCGGCATGGCGACCTTCTCGCTGCTGGTTTGGCTGTGGCTGCGGGAACGCCCGCCATCGGGACTGGCCTATCATGCGCGTGCGGATCATTTGCGCCTGGCTGCCCTGGGCGGGCTGGTGCTCGTGGCGACGCAGATCGCCCTCGGCGGCTGGGTGAGCACCAACTACGCTGCGCTGGCGTGCGCCGATTTTCCGCAATGTCACGGCACCTGGGTTCCCGCGATGGATTTCGCGCACGGCTTTACCCTGCGCAGGGAGCTGGGCGAAACAGCCGCCGGCGACCTGTTGCCCTTCGATGCGCTGGTCGCGATCCACTGGACGCACCGCGTGATGGCGCTGGTCGTCGTGCTGTATCTGCTGATATTGGCGTGGCGGCTGCTGCGAACGCCGGGGTTTGCCGGCACCGGCCTGGCCATTGCCGGCCTGCTCGCCGTGCAGGCGACGCTCGGTATCAGCAACGTCGTGTACAGCCTGCCCCTGCCGGTTGCGGTGGCGCATAACACGGGGGCGGCCCTGTTGCTGGCCGGCCTCGTATTCCTGAATTTCAGGATACGGCGGAGTTAGACATGGAATCCTTGATGATCCAGGGGGCGGCCTGCCGCTGCCAGCAGTTTCTGGCGCTGTGCAAGCTGCGTGTCGTCAGCCTGATCGTCTTCACGGCAGTGATCGGCATGTTCCTCGCGGTACCGGGCTGGCCCGCGTGGCATGTCCTGCTGGCGGGCACGCTCGGCATCGCGCTCGTCGCGGGCGCGGCGGCCGCCTTCAATTGTCTCATCGAGCAGAAGATCGATGCGCTGATGGCGCGGACCCGAGCCCGTCCGCTGCCGCGCGGCGAACTCACGAGTGTGCAGACCCTGGTGTTTTCCGGCGTGGTGGGCGGTATCGGCCTGCTGCTGCTCGACACTTTCGTGAATCCCCTGACGATGTGGCTGACCCTCGCGACCTTCGTTGGCTACGCCGTGATCTATACGGCCATACTCAAGCCGATGACGCCGCAGAACATCGTCATCGGCGGCGCGTCCGGCGCGATGCCCCCCGTGCTCGGCTGGGCGGCGGCGACCGGTGAACTCCATCATGACGCCCTCCTGCTGTTTCTCATCATCTTCGCCTGGACGCCGCCGCATTTCTGGGCGCTGGCGCTCTACCGGCGCGAAGAATACGCCAAGGCCGGCCTGCCGATGTTGCCGGTGACCCATGGCGAGACCTACACACGCCTGCAGGTTCTGCTCTACACCCTGCTGCTGTTTGCGGTATCGATGCTGCCGGTGGCGACCCGCATGGGCGGCTGGGTCTACCTGGCCGGGGCGGTTCTGCTGGGCGGGCGTTTCATTCACTACGGGTGGCGGCTCTGGCGCAGCTACAGCGATGCGCTCGCCAGGGAGACCTTCCGTTTTTCCATCTGGTATCTGAGCCTCCTGTTTGCCATTCTGCTCGTCGACCATTACTGGCAAATACCGATTTGATTTGTATGGGTAATTGAGTCCTTATCTGGATATTCGGACTGGATTGTTTTATATTTGGGGCCAGTCCGTTTTAAGGGGCAAGAGATGATTCTCTCCCGAACCAGCCAGTATGCCGTGCAGGCGCTGATCTACATGGCCACCCAGCCCAGTGCCACGCCCGTGCTGAACAAGGACATCGCGGCCCAGCTCGGCGTGCCGGCGCCGTATCTGGCCAAAATCCTGCAAAGCCTGGCCAAGGGCAATCTGCTGTTTTCCTTCCGCGGTCGTCTCGGCGGCTTCTGTCTGCGTGAGTCGGGCGACAAGATCACGCTGATGCAGATCCTGCTGCTGACCGAAGGCCCGGCGTTCACCCAGAGTTGCCTGCTGGGCTTGAAGAAGTGCAGCGATGAAACTGCCTGCCCGTTGCACTTTCGCTGGGTGCCGGTAAAAAAGAAAATCATCGATCTGCTGCAGGAAACCACGCTCGAGAAACTGGCCAAGGCGGTCGAGTCCGGCAAGTACCGGCTGGCCGACGTGCCCGGGCAGCTCTTCGAACAGATCAAGGCGTGAAGCGGGGGCTGTTCGCACTCGCCCTTGCGCTCTGCGTGGTGCTGCCTGCCTGCAAGCCAGCGTCCGCGCCGCCTGCGTTCCAGGCGACCGATATCACGGGAGCGGCCTTTGCCCGCGATTTCCGGCTCACCGATCACAATGGACAGGTGCGCACGCTGGCCGACTTCCGGGGCAAGGCAGTGGCGGTTTTCTTCGGCTACACGCATTGCCCCGACGTCTGCCCGACCACGCTGGCCGATTTCGCAGCTGCGCTGAAAATGCTGGGTCCGCAGGCGACAAGCGTGCAGGTCATCTTTGTGACGGTCGATCCCGCGCGCGATACGCCGGCCATGCTGCGGCAGTTCGTGCCGGCGTTCAATCCGACCTTCCTCGGCATGTACACCGATGCCGTTTCGCTGCAGGCGTTGGCAAAAGAATACAAAGTGGTTTTTCAGAAAACGGCCCAGAAAGGGCCTGACGATTATCTGATCGACCACAGTGCCGGCACCTATGTTTATGATCCCCAAGGGCGTTTGCGGCTGCTCATGCCCTATGGCAGCCCGCCGGAGGCGATCGCAAGCGACCTGAAGTCCTTGCTGGGCGGCGCTTGAGGCGGCCGGTACGTCTTGCGGCCTGGGGGGCGAATGGAATATAATCCCGCAGTTTTTAATATAAGCATATGCTGTTCGAGCGGGGCTGTCGTTGTCAGGCGACAACTCCGTTGTTTCGATACAATCAGGAGCGGTCGATGGCGGTAAGCACTTATTCCGGGACAGAGCAGTACAACTTCGACATCGTCAAGAAATTTGCCGTCATGTCGCTGGTGTGGGCGGTGGTGGGGATGTTCGTGGGCGTGTACATCGCTTCCGAACTGGCGTGGCCCTTCCTCAATTTCGATAGTCCCTATTTTTCATTCGGACGCTTCCGTCCGGTCCACACCACCTCGGTGATCTTCGGCTTCGGCGGATCTGCCCTGTTTGCCACTTCCTATTACGTGGTCCAGCGGACCTGCCAGACCCGACTGATCGCCGATGGCATGGCCAGCTTCACGTTCTGGGGCTGGATGGCCGTCATCGCACTGGCCGACATCAGCTACGTGCTCGGATATACCCAGTCCCGCGAATACGCTGAAATGGAATGGCCGATCGACATCCTGATCGAGGTCGTGTGGGTGACCTACATGATCCTGTTCATCGGCACCATCATGCGTCGCAAGCAGCCGCACATCTATGTGGCGAACTGGTTCTATCTGGCCTTCATCCTGGCGACGGCGCTGCTGCACACCTTCAACAACCTGGCGATGCCGATCAACCTGTTCTCGATGAAGTCCTACAGCCTGTTCTCGGGCACCCAGGACGCGATGACGCAGTGGTGGTACGGCCATAACGCGGTGGGCTTCTTCCTCACCGCCGCCTTCCTCGGCATGATGTACTACTTCGTGCCCAAGCAGGCCGGTCGCCCGATCTATTCCTACCGCCTGTCCATCGTCCACTTCTGGGCGCTGGGCTTCATGTACATGTGGGTCGGTGCGCACCACCTGCACTGGACCGCGCTGCCCGACTGGACCTCGTCGCTGGCCGCCGCGTTCTCGATCCTGCTGCTGATGCCCTCGTGGGGCGGCATGATCAACGGCATCATGACGCTGTCCGGCGCTTGGGACAAGCTGCGCACCGACCCGGTGATGCGCTTCATGATCGTCGCGCTGTCGTTCTACGGCATGTCGACCTTCGAAGGCCCGATGATGTCGCTGAAGGAAGTCAACGCATTGAGCCACTACACCGACTGGACCGTCGGCCACGTGCACTCCGGCGCGCTGGGCTGGGTGGCGATGATCTCCTTCGGTTCGCTGTATCACATGATGCCCAAGCTCTGGGACACCAAGATATACAGCCAGAAGATGGTCGAATGGCACTTCTGGCTCGCCACCATCGGCATCGTGCTGTACATCGTCGCGATGTGGATTTCTGGCATCACGCAGGGTCTGATGTGGCGCGCCTTCGACGAGTTCGGCAACCTGCAGTACTCGTTCGTCGAGTCGGTTGCGGCGATGCACCCCTTCTACGCGATGCGGGCCATCGGCGGGATGTTCTTCCTCACCGGCGCCGTGCTGATGACCTACAACATGTTCATGACCATCCGTCAGGGCAAGCAGGAAGCCGCCGCTCTGGAAGCCAAGCTGGCCGCCAAGATGGCCCACGCCTGATACGGAGAACGCATTAAATGAACCTCAACTTCAAACACGAATGGATCGAGACCAACATCGGTCTGATGGCGGTGTTGACCATGCTGGCGATCAGCGTCGGCGGCCTGGTGGAAATCGCGCCGCTGTTCTTCCTCGACAAGACGATCGAGAAAGTGGACGGCGTACGTCCCTACACGCCGCTCGAGCAGCGCGGCCGCGACATCTATCAGCGCGAAGGTTGCTATCTCTGCCACTCGCAGATGATCCGTCCGTTCCGCGACGAGAAGCTGCGTTACGGCCATTATTCGCTGGCGGCTGAATCGCAGTACGACCATCCCTTCCAGTGGGGCTCCAAGCGCACCGGTCCCGATCTTGCCCGCGTCGGCGGCAAGTACTCGAACGAATGGCACGTGCAGCATCTCATCGCGCCGCGCTCGATGGTGCCGGAATCGGTGATGCCGAACTATCCCTGGCTGCTGAGCACGCCGCTCGACATTTCCGACGTGACGGATCGCATGAAGGCACTGCGCAAGGTGGGTGTGCCCTATTCGCTGACCGAGGCGGAATACAAGGCCAACGTGGCCAAGTTCGGTGAAACCGTGGCCAAGCAACTGCACATTCCCGATGCGCAGAAGAACCTGATCGAACAAGCGAACTTCGGCAACTACGATGGCGACCGCTCGGGCATCTCCGAAATGGACGCGCTCGTCGCCTACTTGCAGGTGCTCGGCACCATGGTCGACTTCAGCAAGTACAAGGACGACGCTTTCGTGGACAACCGCTGAGCCGGATGTCGGGGCACTCCAGCATGGAATGGTTGATGTGGTTTTCGAAACCGGAAAACACCAAGCCCCTGGCACTGGTCATTTTTTTCGTCACCTTTATCGGCATCGTGATCTACGCCTACGGTAACAAGAAGCGGAGCGAGACACTCGAGTCCTACCGCGACATACCGTTTCTGGACGATCAGGAAGGCACGAAGGACAAGCAATGAGCGAGCAAAAATTACAATCCCAAACCGTACAGACCACCGGCCATGCCTGGGACGGTGACCTGCAGGAATACAACAACCCGCTACCGGTGTGGTGGGTGTATACCTTCTATGCGACCGTCGTCTTCGCCATCGTCTACTGGAGCATCTATCCCTCCTGGCCGTTCGGCAAGGGCTGGCTGGGCGGGGCGACCAGCATCACCTACGTCAACAGCGCCGGCGAGACCAAGACCCACAGCTGGAATACGCGCGCGCTGCTGATGGAGAAGCTCAACCAGGCCAGCGCAGAACAGAAGCCTTATTTCGACAAGATTTCGGCGATGTCCTACGAGCAGATTGCCAAGGATCCCGAGATGAACGGTTTCATCCTGTCTGCCGGCAAGGCCTTGTTCTCGGACAACTGCGCACCCTGCCACCAGGCTGGCGGCCAGGGCAAGCTCGGTTTCTTCCCCAACCTGACCGACGACGACTGGCTGTACGGCGGTACCTATGACAAGATCCACGAAACCCTGATGGGCGGTCGCCGTGGCTACATGCCGACCTTCGGTGAAGTACTGTCCGGCGAGCAGATCGACCAGCTCGCCAACTACGTCGCCAGCCTGTCCGGCATCGCACACGACGGCGCCAAGGCGACGGCCGGCAACGCCCTGTTCCACAGCGAGACGGCGGCCTGTTTCTACTGTCACGGCCCCGATGCGAAAGGGCGCAAGGACATCGGTGCGCCCAACCTCACCGACAACATCTGGCTGTGGGCCAACGTTCCGGGCAGCGATGCCGCCGAGGGCAAGGTCGCAGCGATCCGCGGTGTGATCACCAACGGCCTCAACAAGGGGGTGATGCCGGTGTGGGCCGGCCGTCTCTCGCCTGAACAGATCAAGGTTCTGACGGTCTACGTTCATGAACTTGGCGGCGGGCAGTAAGCTCGACTGATTCGAAACGCAAAGCCCCCGTTCGCGGGGGCTTTTGCTTCCCGCGTACCTTATCGAAGACATCATGCAATCCGGACTGGAAGATCAGCTCGCCCTGTACCAGAAACGCATCCCGATTTTCACCCGCTCGGTGAAGGGGACGTTTCGCAAGTTCAAGACTTCGGTGCTGGTGCTGGCCTATGCCATCTACTTCCTGCTGCCCTGGCTGCCGTGGTCGCGTCACGACGCGCCGGCGCAGGCCGTGCTTTTCGACCTGCCGGGGCGCCGCTTCCTGATATTTGGCCTCACGGTCTATCCGCAGGACGTGATCTGGCTCGCCCTGCTGCTTTTCATTGCGGCCATCCTGCTTTTCTTTGTCACCGGCCTGGTCGGCCGGGCCTTCTGCGGCTACTTCTGCTTCCAGACGCTGTGGACCGATTTCTTCATCTGGATCGAACAGCGCATCCAGGGCGAACGGCCTGCGCGCGTGCGTCTGTATCGCCAGCCGTGGGATCGCGAAAAAACCCTCAAGATCGGGGCAACCCACGGCCTGTGGCTGCTGGCAGCGTTCTGGACTGGCTTTACCTTCGTTGCTTACTTTGCCTATGCGCCGCAACTGCTGGAGGATTTCTTCACGGGGCAGGCGGCGGCCGCAGCGTATATCACTGCCGTTACGCTCACCCTGTCCACCTATGTCGCGGCCGGACTGATGCGCGAACAGGTCTGCACTTATGTCTGTCCCTACGGCCGTTTTCAGAGCGTCATGTACGAGGCCGAAACACTGGCCGTGCACTATGACGCCAAGCGCGGGGAAGGCAGCCTGGGACGTGCGGTCGTGCGTGCAGGGCGCGGCATCGCGATGGAGCGCCGCCGCGGCGGCGAACTGCCGGCCGACGGGACCGTGGCCGAGCGGCGACGGGTCAGGCTGTCGAATGCCGAGCGTGCCCTGGCGGAACGCCATGCGCAGGGCTACGGTGACTGCGTGGATTGCGGGCTCTGCGTCCAGGTCTGCCCGGTCGGCATCGATATTCGCGACGGTCTGCAATACAAGTGCATTTCCTGCGGATTGTGCATCGATGCCTGCAACACCATCATGGATTCGTTCGGTTTCCCGCGTGGTCTCATTCGCTACGATTCCGAGAAAAACCTGGCTTCGCCCGAACCCGCGCCGCCGAAGCTCCACTGGAAGCGGCTGAAGATCGTCGGCTACGGCGTCGCGCTGGTCCTGATGACAGGCTATCTGGGTTACAGCATTGCCACGCGCAGTACCTTCGATCGTAGCGTCAATCAGGTCCGGCAGCCTTTGTATGTCGTACTGTCGAATGGCGACATCCGCAATCGCTACCAGATCCGGATCACCAACAAGTCGGGCGCAGAAGAGCACTACCGCATTTCGGCGCACGGCGTGCCCCCGAACGCCCTGGACCTGGGAAATTTCGCCGAGATCGGAATCAAACCCGGGCACAGCGGTCTAGTGCAGGCCAGCGTACGTTTGTCGCCTGCCGAGGCGGCGCGCATCCGGCATTTCGACCTGACGATCACCCCGGAGAGCCGGCCTGCCGAGGCGCGCAGCGAAAGCGTGCGTTTCGACAGGCCGGGACAGGATTCATGAGTACTTTCGTTACCTTGTTTGGTGGTTTGGCAGCAGTACTGCTGCTTTACGCGCTTGGCGGCGCCGTGCGCGGCTTGCCGCCGGTCCTGCGAGCCGTACTCGCTGCGCTGATTCCGCTGACGGGCTATTTCGTGCTGATGATCGGGCGCTGGCCCGGCCTCGACGTCGTGGCCATCCACATCTCGGTATTCCTCGCGGCGGCGCTCGTGCTGCATGCCATTTCGCTGTTCCGGCGGAGGGGAACGCGCCTGCACTGGGCGCCCAGAATCCTGATCGCGTTCTTCGTCGGGCTGGTGTTTTTCAACGCCGGCCTGCTCTACGTCGCCACGTCGGGCCTGCCTGTCACGTTGGGTACCTGGTGGCTGGGCGGCAGCAACGGCCATGCCGTATACAGTGGATTCTCGGGCGTCGTTCCGCATGACCAGGGGGCGGCGCGCGCGGTTTCCGCTGAACTCTCCGAAGCCTACAAGGAAAGCCAGTTGGGTTGGCATGTCGAGGTGGAAGGTTTCGACGTTCGCTCGACGATGCTGCCGGTGCTGGTGCGCGTGCAGAACCGGACCGGGCTGCCGGTCGACGATGCCGTGGCCGAACTGCAACTGACGCGGCCCGGGGCACCGACGGCGCCCCGGGTGCAGGTCCTGAGCATGACCGCCCCCGGTGTGTACCAGGGGGAATTGCAATTGCCCGCGAGCGGTAGATGGCTCGTCGACGTGCGGCTGAGCCGGGAAGGGGCCCTGCGCTATCACAGCACCCAGGAGGTCAGCGTGCCGTGAGCGGCATCATGGGATTCCTGTTCCTGCTGTCCGGCGTTTTCGTGCTGCTGATCGTCGTGGGCGTGGTTTGGTCGATTAAGAGCGGGCAGTTCGACGATCTGGAAGGCCCGGCCGAGCGCATCCTCATGGACGATGACGATCCGCGCCTGCCGACGCGGCGCTTGAGCCGTTCCGACGATTAAATTAGAATTCGCTTAAACATTAGGAGTGCACAGCATGAAACAGCTACTGACTTTCCAGGGATTTCCGATGGTCGTCGTCGTCGGGATGATCGTGTGGGCTTGGATCAGCATTCTTTCCGTGCTCATCGGTTCGTTCTTCTGATCGACCGCGCCTGAACAGCAAAAAGCCCCGCTAGGCGGGGCTTTTTGCTGTTCAGGCCAAACGCGTCAGCCTGGCATGGCGGCGCGCATTTTCTGCAGCGCGCGCGCCTCGATCTGGCGGATGCGTTCTGCCGACACGCCGTACTCGGCTGCCAGTTCGTGCAGGGTCGCGGCCTCGCCTTCGGTCAGCCAGCGGGCCTTGATGATGTGCCGGCTGCGCGCGTCGAGATTTTCCAGTGCGGCGTTCAGCCCGGCGTGGCGCAGATGCTCGGTTTGTTCGCGTTCCAGTTTCTGGGCCGGATTCTCGTCCGGGCTGGCAAGGTAGGCGATGGGGCTGTAGCTATCCTCGCTGTCGTCGGGTACCGGATCGATCGACAGGTCGTGGCCGGACAAACGGGTTTCCATTTCCAGCACGTCTTCGCGCGACACGTTGAGTTCGCGCGCAACCGCATCGGCCTCCTTCAGCGTCAGGGCATTCAGCGACTGCTTCAGGCTGCGCAGATTGAAGAAGAGCTTGCGCTGCGACTTGGTCGTCGCAACCTTGACCAGCCGCCAGTTGCGCAGGACGTATTCGTGGATTTCCGCACGGATCCAGTGTAGGGCGAACGAGACCAGCCGCACGCCGCGCTCCGGGTCGAAGCGTTTGACGGCCTTCATCAGCCCCACATTGCCTTCCTGTATAAGATCGGCGTGCGGCAGGCCATAGCCCAGATAGTGGCGTGCCACGCTCACGACGACGCGGAGGTGGGACAGGACAAGTTGCCGTGCGGCGTCCACGTCCTGCGTGTCGCGCCAGGCGCGCGCATACCGCTGCTCTTCTTCCAGGCTGAGCATGGGGTAGCGGTTCACGGTCTGGATATAGCTGTCCAGACTGTAGGCTGCCGGAATGGGCAAAGTCATTGCTTGGTTCATGCTTGCATTACCCCCTTTGTGGTTCATTTTAGCACTCGTGATGTAAGAGTGCTAAACCCGCCACGGGTTCCCGGCGAAGGTGAGGTTCAGTGGGAGCCCTGAACCTGGGTCAGGGCACGGGCCACGGAGAGCCACGCACCGATCCAGCCGAACAGGGTGGGCAGGCCCAGAAACAGGGCGAAATCGCCGGGGGTGGGTGTGCCCAGGTGGAAGGCAGACCCATACAGGCTGGCGAGATGGGCGACCGGCGCCTGCAGCAACGCGCCTGCCGCGGCGAGTACGCCGACCGCCGCCAGTCCGCCGAGCAGGCCCTGCAAGGCGCCGACGTACAGGAAGGGCCGGCGGATATGGCGGTCGGTCGCGCCGATCAGGCGACTCACCAGGATCTCGTCGCGCCGGGTCAGCACCTGGGCACGGATTGCGTTACCCGATATGGCGACCAGGGCAACGGCAAACAGCGCAGCCAGCAGCCAGACCCCGGTCTGCCCGATGGCGAGCAAGGCGGTCAGGCGCTCTGCCCACTGGCTGTCGACATGGGTTTCGTCCACCCCGGACAGTTGCTTGAGTTCGGCGGCCAGTTGCGTCAGCGCGCTCCGCGAGCGGTCCTTCGGCTGGACGACCCAGGCGTTGGGGAGCGGATTGGCCGGCAGGCCGGCGGTCACGTCGGCCATGTCCTGGGCAGCGCTGAGCGTCGCCAGCGCCGTATCCTTGTCCACCCGGCGTGCGTGCGCGATGTCGGATTGCCTGAGGCGCGTGGCGAGCGCGGCCTCCTGGGCCGGCGTGGCTTCGTCCGCGACGAACACGCTGATTTCGGGTTGCGCAGGCAGCGCTCCGGCCAGCCGATCGATATCGCCCAGTGCAAGATAGAGCCCGGCCGGCAGGCTGATGGCCACGCCCATCGCCAGCGCGGTGAGCAAGCCGGTGAGCGGCTGGACGGCCAGTCGCGTCAGGGCGCTGCGCAGCGCGGATTTCTGGTGTCGCAGCCAGGTTCTCATGCCGCTTCCCCGACGTGGCCGTGGTCGAGATGGAGGATGCGTCCGCCCAGGGCCGCGATGGCGCGGTCGTCGTGGGTGGCGATCACCAGCGTGGTGCCGACCTGATGGAAATCGCGGAACATCGCCATGATGTCGGCGGCATATCCGGCATCGAGATTCCCGGTCGGTTCGTCCGCCAGCAGCAGCGCGGGCCGGCTGACCAGCGCCCGGGCGATGCACAGACGCTGCTGCTCGCCGCCGGAGAGGCTGATCGGATTGGCCTTTTCGCGCCCCAGCAGGCCGACCTTGTCGAGCACCGCACGCGCGCGCTTGAAGGATTCGCGCCGCTCGATGCCGGCGATATCGAGCGGCAGCACGACGTTTTCGATCGCGTTGCGATCGAACAGCAGCTTGTGGTCCTGGAATACCAGGCCGATATTCCGCCGCAGGTAGGGAATCGCGCGCGGCGGCAGACGTCCGACGTTCTGTCCGCTGACCGTGATCATCCCGCTGGTGGGGCGTTCGATGGCGGCAACGAGTTTGAGCAGCGTGGATTTTCCCGCGCCGGAATGGCCGGTGAGAAACACCAGTTCGCCCTTCTCGATGACAAGATCGACGGCGGTGAGGGCTTCATGCCCGCCGGGATAGCGCTTGGTGACCTGGCTGAACTGGATCATGCGATGGCCGGGTCAGACATTGAATATCGCCTCGACGAATTCGCGCGCATCGAAGGGACGCAGGTCTTCGAGGCCTTCGCCTACCCCGATGTAGCGTACGGGGATGGGATGCGCGCGTGCGGCGCAGGCATGCGCGATGGCGGCGATCGCGCCGCCCTTCGCGGTGCCGTCCAGCTTGGTCAGCGCGAGTCCGCTCACCTGCAGGGCATCGTCGAAGGCCTTCACCTGTGTGACCGCGTTCTGCCCGGTGTTGGCGTCGAGCACCAGCAGGACTTCGTGCGGCGCGCCCGGAATGGCTTTCTCGATCACGCGCCTGACTTTCCTGATTTCTTCCATCAGGTGCAATTGCGTCGGCAGGCGGCCGGCCGTGTCGGCCAGCACCACGTCGATGTTGCGGGCGCGGGCGGCGGCAATGGCGTCGAAGATGACGGCAGCCGAATCCCCCTTGTCCTGGCTGATCACGGTGACGCCATTGCGTTCGCCCCAGACCTGCAATTGCTCGCGCGCGGCCGCGCGGAACGTATCCCCGGCCGCCAGCAAAACTGAAAGCCCCTGTGACTGGTAGAGCTTGGCAAGTTTGCCGATGGTCGTCGTCTTGCCTGCCCCGTTGACGCCGGCGAGCATGAGGATGAAGGGTTTGTGCGGCGTGACGTCGAGCGGCGACTGCAGGGGCAGCAACAGGTCGACCAGGGCCTGCTTCAGTGCGGCCTGCAGATCGGCGGCCTCGGTCAGACCCTCGCGGCGCACCTTTTTCTGCAAGGTGTCGAGCAGCGCCTGGGTGGCCTCCACGCCGACGTCGGCGGTGAGGAGGATGGTCTCCAGTTCCTCGAACAATTCGGCGTCGATCTTGCGGCCGACGCCAAACAGCCCGGCCAGCTGGCCGCCGAGCCGGTCGCGCGTCTTGGCGAGACCCTGCTTGAGGCGCTGGGCCCAGCCCGGCTTGCTCGGGACGGACGGGGAGGGCGCCACGGGGTCGAGTGCAGGCGTCGGCGAGGCGGGGACAGTCGCGTCGGGAACGGGCGACTTGGACTTGAAGAAACTAAACACGGATTCCGGAGGTCAGGACAGCTGTTCGACTAACGGCCTTATCTTATCATTCGTACACCAACCAACCGAGGTGAAAACATGCGAAGCCTATGGGCAATCCTGTTTGTCGTGGCGGCGAACGCCGCACACGCGGGGATAAGCGACGTCACGCTGGACAACGGCATGCGCGTGATCGTGCAGGAAGATCACCGGGCGCCGGTCATGGTGTCACAGGTGTGGTACCGCGCCGGCAGCATCGACGAATTCAACGGAACGACCGGCGTGGCCCATGTACTGGAACACATGATGTTCAAGGGGACACGGGAGGTTCCGGCCGGCGAGTTTTCGAAACGCATCGCGGCGGCGGGCGGACGCGAGAATGCCTTCACCAGTCGCGATCACACCGCGTATTTCCAGCAGATGCAGAAGGACCGGCTGGAGCTGTCCATGAAGCTCGAAGCCGACCGCATGGCCAATCTGGTCATCAGCGACGCGAATTTCGCCAAGGAAATCCAGGTCGTCATGGAAGAACGTCGTCTGCGCACCGACGACCAGCCGCAGGCGGTCGTGTATGAACGCCTGATGGCGACGGCCTACCAGACGCATCCCTATCGCCGCCCCATCATCGGCTGGATGGACGATCTCCAGCACATGACGGCGCAGGACGCGCGCGACTGGTATGCGCGCTGGTATGTGCCGAACAATGCCACCCTGGTGGTGGCGGGTGATGTGAAATCCGACGACGTGATCGCGCTCGCGAAGAAATACTTCGGCGTGATTCCGGCCAGGCCGCTGCCCGTGCGCAAGCCGCAGACGGAGGTCAGGCAGGTCGGCGACAAGCGCATCGTCGTCAAGACGCCCGCGAAACTGCCCTATGTGCTGATGGCCTGGCATGCCCCGGTCCTGCGCGACTGGGACAAGGACGGCGAGCCCTATGCTTTGCAGATCCTGGCCGGCGTGCTGTCCGGCAACGATTCGGCACGCCTGCAGAAAACGCTGGTGAAGACCAGCCAGCTGGCCATCGATGCCAGCGCGGGCTACGACAGCGTTGCGCGCGGCCCCGGCATGTTCCTGATCGACGCGACGCCCGCGCCGGGAAAAAAACTGGAGGCACTGGAACTGGCGATCCGGGCCGAGATCGCGCGCATCCAGAAGGACGGTATCAGCGAGTCCGAACTGGCGCGCGTGAAGGCGCAGGTCATTGCGGGCGAGGTCTACCAGCGCGACTCGCTGTTCTATCAGGCGATGCAACTGGGTGAATACGTGACGGCCGGCCTGCCGCCCGACGCGCTGACGCATCGCGTGGACAAGTTGCGTGCGGTGACCGCCGACCAGGTGCGCGAGGTGGCGCGCAAATGGCTGGTCGACGACCAGTTGAGCATCGCCGAACTGGACCCTCTGCCGGTTCAGGCGCAGACGCGTGCCGCCATGCCGGGAGCCAATCATGTCAATTAAACGTTTCGTCGCGTGGGCCATGCTGTGCCTGCCGTTCCCGGCGCAGGCCGCGCTCGCGATCCAGCACTGGCAGTCCGCGCAGGGCGCCCAGGTCCTGTTCGTCGAGACGCATGCCTTGCCGATGCTCGACATCGCAGTGAATTTTCCGGCCGGCAGCGCGCGCGATCCGGTGGCAAAACCGGGCCTGGCGCACCTGACGCACGGCCTGCTCGACCAGGGGGCGGGCGGGTGGTCCGACACCGAAATCGCGCATCGCATTGCCGACGTGGGGGCGCAGCTCGGCGGGGATTTCGACCGCGATCGTGCCAGCGTCACGCTGCGGACCCTGTCATCGCAGCGCGAAAAGGAAAGGGCGCTCGACGTGCTCGTGCGCGTACTGCAGCAGCCCGATTTCCCGAAAGCCGTCGTCGAGCGCGAGAAGAAACGCCTGATCGCTGCCATTCGGGAAGCCGAGGCCGACCCGGGGACGGTTGCCGACAAGGCCTTCTATCGGGCGGTGTACGGAACCCAGCCCTATGCGCACGACGAGTCGGGCGAGCCGGCGGCCGTCGCGGGCCTGGCCCGCGCCGACCTGCAGGCTTTCTATCGTACCCACTACAGCGCATCGAATGCCGTGATCGCGCTGATCGGCGACATCGACCGCGCCGAGGCCGAGCGGATCGCGGCGCGCATCGCCGCCGGCCTTCCGCCCGGCAAGGTCTTGCCGGCATTGCCCAGGCCGGTGGCGGGGGCGGGCGGCATCGTGCGTGTCGAGCATCCCTCCGCGCAGAGCCACGTGCTGGTCGGCACGGTCGGCATGGCGCGCAGCGACCCCGCTTTCTTTCCGCTGTACGTCGGCAATTACGTGCTGGGCGGCGGTGGCTTCGATTCGCGCCTGATGCATGAGGTGCGCGACAAGCGCGGCTACGCCTACAGCGCGTACAGCTATTTCCTGCCGATGGGCGAGGCCGGGCCCTTCCAGATGGGCCTGCAAACCAAGGCCGAGCAGACCGACGATGCGCTCAAGGTGGCGACCGATACCTTGCGGACCTTCGTCGCAGAAGGGCCCAGCGAGGCCGAACTGGCACAGGCCAAGGCGAATCTGACCGGCGGTTTCCCCCTGCGCATCGACAGCAACAGAAAAATCCTCGATTACCTGTCGCTGATCGGTTTCTACAAGCTGCCGCTGGATTACCTCGACACCTGGGTCGACAAGGTCGACGCCGTCGATGTGGCTGCGGTGAAACGGGCATTCGCCGCCCGGCTCGATCCGGATCGACTGACGACGGTGATCGTCGGCAGGCATGCGCGCTAAGCAGGCCGCGCCGCGGCGGGCGCACGGCACCTCCAACCGCGTACGCATCATCGGTGGCCAGTATCGGCGGCGACTGCTGGAGTTTCCGGATGCCGCCGGCTTGCGGCCGACGCCGGACCGGGTTCGTGAGACCCTGTTCAACTGGCTCGGACAGGATCTGCCGGGCTGGGCCTGCCTCGACCTGTTTGCCGGCAGCGGCGCGCTCGGGTTCGAGGCGGCCTCGCGCGGCGCATCACGGGTCGTGATGATCGAACGGGAGGCTGGGGCGTATGCGGCCCTGGAACGGAATCGGATCGCGCTGGCGGCCGCGGCGATCGAGGTGATGCGTGTCGATGCGACGCGCTGGCTGGCGAACGATCACACGGCCTGGGATCTGATTTTCATCGACCCACCTTTCGATAGCGGCCTGGCCGCCAGCCTGCTGCCGACGCTCGGACCGCATCTTGCCCAAGGCGGCCGGGTGTACGTCGAGCAGGGCACGCCGGTGATCGCACCGGCCGGGTTTATCATGCATCGGAGCGGACGCGCGGGGCGTTCGCATTTCGCCCTGCTGGGCAAGGAAGAATCCTGATGCTGACCGCTGTCTATCCCGGCACTTTCGACCCGATCACCCGTGGCCACGAGGATCTGGTACGACGGGCGGTACGCCTGTTCGACCGGGTGATCGTCGCCGTCGCGGAATCGCGCAACAAGCAGCCATTCTTCGCCGTCGAGGAGCGTGTGGCGATGGCGCGCGAGGTGCTGGCCGACGTGCCGAAGGTCCAGGTGGAAGGGTTTTCCGGCCTGCTGATCGATTTTGTGGCGCAGCAGGGGGCCATTGCGGTGCTGCGCGGCCTGCGTGCCGCTTCCGATTTCGAATATGAATTCCAGCTTGCGGGCATGAACCGCAATCTCAAGCCGGATATCGAAACCCTCTTCCTTACGCCGTCCGACCAGTACATGTTCATTTCCGCCAGCATGATCCGCGAAATCGCGCAGCTGGGCGGTGACGTGTCGCCCTTCGTTCACCCGTTGGTCGCCGCACGATTAAGTGAGAAAATAAGCAAAAACTGATATGACCCGGAGAAAGCCATGGCCATGATGATCACGGACGAGTGCATCAATTGCGACGTCTGCCTGCCCGAATGCCCGAACGACGCCATTTCCCAGGGCGACGAGATCTATATCATCGACCCCAACAAGTGCACCGAATGTGTCGGTCATTTCGATACGCCGCAATGCGTCGAGGTGTGCCCGGTCGACTGCATCCCCCTGAACCCGGATTACCCGGAAAACAAGGATCAGTTGCAGGAGAAATTCCTGCGGCTGACCACGGGCAAATAAGGGCGGACCTCAGGCCGTCTTGGCCAGGCGCGCGCCGCCGAGATTGTCGGCCAGCGCGTCGGCGATGCGCGCATTGATGCGGGCAAGCTGCTCGATCTGGTCGCTCACCGTACCCATGGCGGCGTCGAGTTCGGCGATGCGTTCGTCGAGCGTCTCGGTTGCTGCGTGGATGCGACTGACACTGTCGAGGCGACGCTTCAACTGGATCTTGTGTTCGCGTACCTGGGTTTCCATGGGAGCGATCAGCGCCTTGAGCCAGGATTCGGTCTCGCCGTTGGCGATCTCGAACACCTGCACCACCTTGCTGGCAAGCGTTTCGAAGAAACGTGCAGTCAGTTGCTGCTGGCCGACGGTGAGCATGCTGAACAGCGTGTTGAAGCGCTCGTTGAAAATCCCTTCGAGCCGGGCCATTTCCTTGCGGTACTTGGTCAGGCTGTGATCCGGCGGATTGACCATGGCGAGTCCGTGTTCGTCGCTGAATTTCTGGTACATCGCCGTCATCATGGCGCGGATTTCCTGGGTGGTCGTCGCGGCACGGTCCAGATTGTCGTTGAGCTGCTGGAAGAAATCCGTCATCGATTCGCGCAGCCCGCTGCTGAAGCGGCTTTTCTCCATGGACACGCGGGTCCGTCTGACGGCTTCGCGTAGCGTCTCCATGCCCAGATGCCTGCGCAGCACGTCCACCTGCGCGGCGAATACGTTGCGCAGGGCATTGAACTGCTCCAGTCCGCGTTCGAACTGCAGCTTGTCCTCGTTCGCCTTCGTCATCATGTGCTGGATGACGTCGCGGTTCTTGCCGCGCAGGCCTTCCAGCTCGTCCGCCTGATCCTGGATCGTGGCCAGCCGGGCCTCGAGCAGTTCGGTGATCCTGACCACCACGTCTTCCACGGTGGACTGGGTGGATTCCCCGACCAGTGCCTGCTTGCACGGGATCAACTCCTGCGACAGGGCGGCCTCGAGCTCGGGGAGGCGGCTCTTTGCCAGCAGGGCGGCATCTTGGCGGACCTTGGCGACCAGGGCCTTCTGCGCGGACGCCGGATAGACCTGGCTGACCGGCAGGTCGAGGAGCGCAGCGCTCGCGGCGACCTGCTTGGCGATTTCGGCGTCGACCTGCGCGTCGGTTTTCAGTTCGTCCCACAGGCCGTCGATCTTGTTCAGCACTGCCAGCCGCGCCCGGCTGGCGCCGTGCACCGGGGCGATGTGATGACGCCAGATCTCGATGTCGGATTTGGTGACGCCGGTGTCCGCCGCGAGCAGGAACAGCACCGCATGCGCGCTCGGCAGCATGCTCAGCGTCAGTTCGGGTTCGGTGCCGATGGCGTTGAGCCCGGGCGTGTCGAGTATGACCAGGCCCTGCTGCAGCAGGGGGTGCGGAAAATTGATCAGCGCATGGCGCCAGCGCGGAATGGCGATGTTGCCGTCCCGGTTGAGCGCGCGTGCCGTTTCTTCGTCCTGCGGATTGATCAGACCGTAGGTTTCCGCGGTGGCCGCATCGACGGTCTGGGTATCGGCCAGCCGCATCAGCGTGCTGCTCATTTCTTCCGGCGAGTCGAGATTGAGCGGAAATTCGGTCCAGGCTTCGGGAGTGCGCTTGAAATCGGCGATCGTGCCGGCCGAGGACTTGCTCTCGATCGGCAAGAGCCGCAGAGAAGGACGCCGGCGCGGATCGAAATACAGTTCGGTCGGGCACATGGTCGTGCGCCCGGCGGACGAGGGCAGCACCCGCTGCCGGTAATCCGCGAAGAAGATGGCGTTGATGAGCTCCGACTTGCCGCGGGAAAATTCGGCCACGAAGGCGACGTTGAGGGTGTCTTCCTGCAATCGTCCCAGCAGTTGGGCGAGCCGCTGGTCGGATTCGCCGTCGTCGAGCTCCTGGCCGGCCAGCCACGCGCGCAGGGCTTCCACGCGCACGAAGAGCGCATCACGCCAGGCGCTGTAATGCTCGAATTCGTCAACCAGCGTGGAGGAGGTCATGGGCCGACTCGCGGGTAAGTTCCGGATATTTAACGACATGGTAATGTCATTCTTGATCGGACGCGACCGCAGGGGGCAGGTGCCGTCTAGCGCTGGCAAACCGGGCAGAAGAACGTGGCCCGCTGCCCCTGGACGATGCGGCGGATAGGCGTGCTGCAGACCTTGCAGGGCCGGCCTGCGCGGTCGTAGACGCGTGTCTGCAACTGGAAATAGCCGAGTTCGCCGTCGGTCGCGACGTAATCGCGTAGCGAACTGCCGCCCGCCGCGATCGCGGCGGCCAATACCTTCCTGATAGCGGTAACCAGGCGTTCGCATGCCGGGCGGGACAGGCGCCGCGCCGCGGTAGTCGGCCGGATGCCGGCATGGAAGAGCGATTCCGAAGCATAGATGTTGCCAACGCCAACCACCACCTGCGCATCCATGATGACGGGCTTGATCGCGCTGGCGCGACGTTTGCACTGCGCGTGGAGATAGGCGGCATCGAAGGCCTCGCTCAGCGGTTCCGGCCCCAGGTGCGCCAGCAGAGGATGGACGGCCGGGTCGCGGGTGCACAGCACAGCGCCGAAACGGCGGGGGTCGCGCAAGCGCAGGATGGTGCCGTCGTCGAACACCCAGTCTACATGATCGTGCACGCCCGGCGGCTCGTCCCGGGCGATCAGGCGCAGGCTTCCCGACATGCCCAGATGCACGATCTGCGTCGTGGTGCCGAAGTCGAACAACAAGTACTTGCCGCGACGTCGGATCGCGGCCAGGGGGTGCGTCGCCAGGCGGGTCTGCAGATCGTCCGGCACAGGCCAGCGCAGGCGCGGGTTGCGCACGATCACGCGCGCGACGCGGCGCCCGACGAGCGAGGGCACCAGTCCGAGACGGGTCGTTTCGACTTCGGGCAATTCGGGCATGCGGCGGATTCTATATCGGACGGGTCCGGGACTTTGAACCTTGCTTGCAGGGCGCTCTCGAAAGCTTAGAATCGAGGCAGCAACCCATCCAGGCCACACATGAAAGCTTTCAAACTCCTTCCCCTCTACGCGGCGCTGCTGTGCGCCAGCGCGTGTAGCCAGAATGCCGTCCGGGCCTCGCAGCCGGTTGCCGAGACCACTCCGCCCGCCGCTGCCCAGGCAGCGGTCCCGGCTTCCGGGGCTGCGGAGGCGGAAGCCGCCAAGCCCAGGGCGGAAGCGGCCCTGCCCAAGGTGCCGCTGACGCCCGATATCCTGTTCAAATTCCTCGTGGCGGAAGTGGCGGGACAGCGCGGCGCCATCGGCATCGCCCAGTCGACCTACCTCGATCTGGCGCGACAGACCCGCGATCCGCGCATAGCGCGCCGCGCCGCCGAGATTTCACTGTTTGCGCGCAACCAGGCCGGTGCGCTGGAAGCCACCCGGTTGTGGGCGGGCGCCGAGCCCGACTCGGACCGTGCCCAGCAGACGCTGGCGGCACTGCTGCTCAACGAAGGCAAGCTCGACGAGGCCGAGCCCATCCTGCGCGAGCTGGTCAAGCAGGACAGCGCGAATGCTTTCCTGCATCTGGCCGCCCTGATGGGCAAGACGCAGGACACCCAGGCGGCGCAGGCCCTGGTGGAGCGTCTGGCCGCAGGCTATCCGACTCTGCCCGAGGCGCGTTTCGCGGTGGCGCAGGCCGCGGCCAATGCGGGCAAGCTGGATGCGTCGATCGACGCGCTGAAGCAGGCTGACGCCTTGCGCCCTGGCTGGGAGCCGGCAGCGCTCCTGCGCGCCCAGGTCCTGGCGAAGACGTCGCGGGCGGACGCCTTGGCCTTCATGCGCGATTTCCTGGCGGCCCACGCCGGTGCGCGCGAGGTGCGACTCGCGTATGCGCGCACGCTGGTCAATGCCAATCAGTTCCCCGAGGCCCAGGCCGAGTTCACCCGTTTGACGCAGGACTTTCCGCGCAATGCCGAAGTCAGTTTCGCGGCTGGACTGCTGTCCCTGCAGATGGGCGACGTGGCAGCCGCGCGGGACTTGCTGATGCAGACACTCGAGTACAACCCGCGCGAGCCCGATACCGTGTACTACTATCTCGGGCAGGCATCGGAGCAGTTGAAACAGGCCGATGTCGCCGCGGCTTACTATGCCAAGGTCCAGGGCGGCACCTATCTGGTGGCGGCACGCGCACGGCAGGCTGCCATTCTGGCCCGCGCAGGAAAAATGGAGGAGGCCCGGGCGCTGTTGAGTGCGACGGAGGGCGAAAGCGACGCGCAGAGTATCCGCCTGATCCAGGCGCAGGCCGAACTGTTCCGCAACAACAGGCAGCATGCCGACGAATTCGCCGTGCTGGGCACGGGCCTCGGCCGTTTCCCGGATGCGCCGGACCTTTTGTACGACCATGCGATGGCTGCGGAAAAGATCGGCAAACTGGATGTGCTGGAGGCCGATCTACGCCGGGTGATCGCCTTGCGGCCGGACGACGCCCAGGCCTACAACGCGCTGGGCTATACGCTGGCCGATCGCACCGATCGTCTGGCCGAAGCCGTGGCCCTGCTCGACAAGGCGCTGGCTCTGGCACCGAACGATCCCTTCATCCTCGATAGCGTGGGCTGGGCGCAGTTCCGCAGCGGCAATCTGGCGCGTGCGCAGGAATACCTTGAACGTGCCTTCAAGATGCGGCCCGACCCCGAGATTGCAGCCCATCTGGGCGAGGTGCTGTGGGCGCGCGGCCAACGCGACGAGGCCGGCAAACTCTGGCAGTCGAGCCTGCAGACGCACCCGCAGAACGAAGTGCTGCTGGAAACCCTGCACCGGCTGAAGCCCTGATGCGCCGTTTCCTGGCGGCGTGGCTGCCGGCGGCCCTGCTGGCGGCGTGCGCATCCGTGCCGGCACCGCCACCCTTGCCGCCTGCCGGTCCGGTGTCCGCCTGGACGCTCGGCGGCCGCATCGGCATCCAGGCCGAGGCGCAAAGCCTGTCGGGCAATCTGCGCTGGCAACATCGACCCGATTTCGACGCGCTCCTGCTGACTTCACCGCTGGGGCAAGGCGTGGCGCGCATCGAACGTCGCCCCGGCGGCGTGACGCTCGAGATGCCAGGGGAAGCGCCGCGCGCAGCACCCGACGCCGAAACCCTGACCCACGATGCACTGGGCTACGCCTTGCCGGTCGCCGGCCTGGTCTGGTGGGTGCAGGCCCTGCCCGACCCCGCCCGGCCGTTCGAGGCCAGCCGTGACGCGTCGGGCCGTCTGGAACGCCTGAAGCAGGACGGCTGGACCATCGATTATCTGCAGTACGTCGAGGCGCGTCCGCGCAAACTGACACTGCACCGCGACGGCCTGGAGATCCGCCTCGTCGCCGATGCGTGGCAAGCCGAATGAGCCTGTCCTTTCCCGCACCCGCCAAGCTCAACCTGTTCCTGCACGTCGTCGGCCGTCGCGCGGACGGCTACCACCTGCTGCAGAGCGTGTTCAGGCTGATCGACCGTGCCGATACCGTGCACATCGAACTGCGCGACGACGGCGTGATTGCCCGCCAGGGCGACGTGCCCGGCGTGCCGGAGGCGCAGGATCTCACTGTGCGGGCGGCGCGCCTGCTGCAAGCCCGTGCTCCGGATGGCGCAGGCGCGAACCTCCGGCTGGACAAGCTTGTGCCCATGGGCGGGGGGCTGGGCGGTGGCAGTTCGGACGCCGCCACCGTGCTGCTGGCGCTCAACCGCCTGTGGGGGGTGAACCTGCCGCGCGGCGCCTTGCAGGATCTGGCCTTGCAGTTGGGGGCCGACGTGCCGGTGTTCGTGTTCGGGCGCACGGCTTTCGCCGAGGGCGTGGGGGAAATTCTGCACCCGGTGGAGGCGCCGCCCGCCTGGCATGTGGTATTGACGCCGCCGGTGCACGTGCCGACGGCGGCGATTTTTGCTGCGCCGGAATTGACACGCGACACGCCGCCCCTCAAAATAGCGCCCTTTTCCGCAGGCATGGGTCATAACGACCTTGAGCCGGTGGTCGTCAAGCGGTATCCCGAAGTGGCCCGTCATCTCGCATGGCTGGGGCAATTCGGCGAGGCGCGAATGACCGGTTCCGGCGCCTGCGTGTTCGCATCGTTCGACACGGAAGAGGCGGCGCGCGACGTGCTCCGTCGATTGCCCGGTACGATGCGAGGCTTTGTGGCGCAGGCCCTGGACAGGCATCCCCTGTACGATTTCTGCGCCGGGTAGTGCCCGTTGGGGAGTCGCCAAGTGGTAAGGCATCGGATTTTGATTCCGACATTCGTAGGTTCGATCCCTACCTCCCCAGCCAAGTTTGAACGAGCAGCCGCCGGGAAGGCGGCGCCAAGAGAGAATGGACAGCCGCCGGTGGCGGCTGTTTTTGTTGTTGTCTCGCCCAACCGCCGGAGACTCGCGTGTCCATAGACAATTTGATGGTGTTTACGGGGAATGCCAATCCCCGTCTGGCCAGCGATGTGGTGCGCCATCTCAACATCCATCTGGGGCGCGCCACGGTGTCGCGCTTCTCGGACGGCGAGGTGATGGTCGAGATACTGGAAAACGTGCGCGGCAAGGACGTGTTCGTGCTGCAGTCGACCTGCCAGCCCACCAACGACACGCTGATGGAAGTGATGGTGATGGTCGATGCGCTGAAGCGCGCCTCCGCCGGTCGCATCACCGCCGCGATCCCGTATTACGGCTATGCGCGGCAGGACCGCCGCACCCGTTCGGCGCGGGTCGCGATCACGGCCAAGGTGGTCGCCAACATGCTGCAGGGCGCGGGTGTTGACCGCCTGCTGACGATGGACCTGCATTCGGACCAGATCCAGGGTTTCTTCGACATCCCGGTCGACAACATCTATTCCAGCCCGATCCTGCTGGGCGACATCTGGAAGCGCAACCATCCGAACCTGATGGTGGTGTCGCCGGACGTGGGCGGTGTGGTGCGGGCGCGGGCGATTGCCAAGCGCCTGGAATGCGACCTGGCGATCATCGACAAGCGGCGTCCCAAGCCCAACGTCGCCAAGGTGATGCACATCATCGGCGACGTGAAGGATCGTACCTGCATCATCATGGACGACATGGTCGATACCGCGAACACGCTGTGCGAGGCCGCCAATGCCCTGAAGGAGCATGGCGCCAAGAAAGTCATGGCCTATTGCACGCACGGCGTGCTTTCGGGCGCGGCGGCAGAACGCATCGCCGGCTCGGCGATGGACGAACTGGTGGTGACCGACACCATCCCGCTGCGCGACGACGCGCGCGCGTGCAGCAAGATCCGGCAATTGTCGGTGGCAGAACTGCTGGCGGAGACGATTCGCCGCATCAGCAATGAGGATTCCGTCAGTTCGCTGTTCATCGAATAGCGAACCGGTTGAATGCCCCTGGTCGCGGGGGCTTTTGTCGTGCGTTGACCCATTCCGGCAACGCACTGTTGAAGTAACCATTTGGAGAAATTTCATGGAAATCGAAGTCATTGCTTTCAAGCGTGATGCGCAGGGATCGAGTGCGAGCCGCCGCCTGCGCCATGCCGGCAAGGTCCCGGGCATCGTTTATGGCGGAGCCGCCGCCCCGATGCAGATCGAGCTGGATCACAACGCGCTCTACCATGCCCTGCGCAAGGAGGCCTTCCACTCGTCCGTGCTGACGCTCACCGTCGACGGGCACAAGGAATCGGTCCTGTTGCGCGATACCCAGTGGCATCCGTACAAGCAGCAGGTGCTGCACGTCGATTTCCAGCGCGTCGACAAGGATCACAAGATCCACGTCAAGGTGCCGCTGCATTTCCTCAACGCCGACGTGGCGCCCGGCGTCAAGACCGGCGGCGGCAAGCCCCACCACATCGTGACGGAACTCGATGTGCAGTGCCTGCCCGGCAGCCTGCCCGAATTCATCGCGGTGGACATGGGCAAGCTGGAAGTGGGTCATTCCATCCACGCCAACGACCTCGTGCTGCCCGCCGGCGTCGAGCTGGTGCCGCACATCAAGGCCGAAAACCCGGCGGTCGCGTCGATCAATGCGCCCAAGGGCGGTGCGGCTGAAGAAACGCCGGCTGCCACACCGGCTGCCTGAAGCGGCTGCGCGCCGGCCTTGGGGCTGGCGCGCGTGTCGCGTGCGGCATGACTGCGCCTGCGCCTCGCCTCATCGTCGGTCTCGGCAATCCGGGGCGCGACTACGAAGAAACCCGGCATAACGCCGGGTTTTGGTTTTGCGCGCGCCTGGCGCAGGACTCGCGCATCCCCCTGAGTCCCGAGTCGCGCTTTCACGGCATCGTTGGTCGCCACGGCCCGCTCTGGATGCTCTTGCCGCAGACCTACATGAACCGTTCGGGGCAGGCTGTGGGTGCGCTGGCGCGCTTTCACCGCATCGCGCCGAACGAAATCCTCGTCGTGCACGATGAACTCGATATTCCGCCCGGACAGCTGCGGCTCAAGTTCGGGGGCGGCATGGGCGGCCACAACGGCCTCAAGGACATCACCGCCCACCTTGGCACGCAGGATTACTGGCGGTTGCGCATCGGTATTGGTCATCCGGGCGACCGTAACGAGGTCGCGAATTTCGTGCTCAAACCCCCGCGCCGAGAAGAACAGTCCGAGATCGACGCGGCCATCGTGCGTGCGTTGCAGCTCTGGCCGTTGATCGAGAAGGGCGACTGGAACGCGGCGACGCAACGCGCCAATACCTCCCCTCGGCCCGCTCCGGCCAAACCCACACAGGAAACCCCATGAGTCTCAAATGCGGCATCGTCGGATTGCCCAACGTTGGCAAGTCCACGCTTTTCAACGCGCTGACCCAGGCGGGCATCGCGGCGGAGAACTATCCCTTCTGCACCATCGAACCCAATACCGGCGTGGTCGAGGTGCCCGATCCGCGCCTCGCGCAACTGGCGGACATCATCCAGCCGCAGAAAGTCGTGCCGGCCATCGTCGAGTTCGTCGACATCGCCGGCCTCGTCGCGGGCGCGTCCAAGGGTGAGGGACTGGGTAACCAGTTTCTGGCCAACATCCGCGAAACGGACGCGATCTGTCATGTCGTGCGCTGCTTCCACAACGAAAACGTCATCCACGTTGCGGGCAAGGTCGACCCGCTCTCGGATATCGAGACCATCGCGACCGAATTGGCGCTCGCGGACCTCGCAAGTGCCGAAAAGGCGCTCGCACGTTACGAAAAGCCAGCCCGTGCTGGCGACAAGGAGGCGCAGAAGATGGTCGCCGCGCTGAAACCCGTGGTCGATACCCTCAATCAGGGGCGGCCTGCACGCGCGGCCGGTCTCGACAAGGACGGGCTGGCGGCCATCAAGCCGCTGTGCCTGATGACCCTGAAGCCGACCCTGTATGTGGCCAATGTCAGCGAAGACGGCTTCCACGACAACCCCATGCTCGATGCGCTGAAAGACCACGCGTCGGGGGAGGGGGCGCCGGTCGTGCCGGTGTGCGCGGCACTGGAAGCCGAGTTACAGGAGCTGTCGCAGGAAGACCGGGTGGAATACCTCAGGGAGCTGGGGTGGGATGAGCCGGGCCTCAACCGCCTCATCCGGGCCGCGTACGATCTGCTGGGGCTGCAGACCTATTTCACCGCCGGGGTGAAGGAAGTGCGTGCCTGGACCATCCACAAGGGCGATACCGCGCCGCAGGCTGCCGGCGTCATCCATACCGACTTCGAACGGGGCTTCATTCGTGCCCAGACGATCGCTTTCGAGGATTTCGTTGCCTGCAGGGGCGAGGCGGGCGCCAAGGAAGCCGGCAAGATGCGCGCCGAAGGCAAGGAATACGTCGTGCGCGACGGCGACGTCATGAATTTCCTCTTCAATGTGTAAGGCGGTGTTTGACAGGCTTTCCACTAGCCCCCTATAATCTCGCGCTTCGTTTGGGTGGGGTTCCCGAGCGGTCAAAGGGATCAGACTGTAAATCTGACGGCTCTGCCTTCGAAGGTTCGAATCCTTCCCCCACCACCAGATTTTTGCAGTTCGAGCAGGGCGAAGCGGGTGGAGCGTGGTTGTTGACGCTTTAGCGGCTTTACTACCACGGCCCACTCCTTGCGGGTGTAGCTCAATGGTAGAGCTGAAGCCTTCCAAGCTTAAGACGAGGGTTCGATTCCCTTCACCCGCTCCAGTTTTTTGTATGGGCTAGGCGTTGTTGGTCCATAGGCCCATGTAGCTCAGTGGCAGAGCACTCCCTTGGTAAGGGAGAGGTCGGCAGTTCAATCCTGCCCATGGGCACCAGGTTAGGGTGTCGCCGGCTGGCGGCATCTTGTTTTGATGGTTGATTGGCGCTTGTCGAAGTCGACGCACCTTTTACTTGAATCGAATCGAGGGGTAGAAAATGGCTAAGGAAAAGTTCGAGCGGACCAAACCGCACGTAAACGTAGGGACCATTGGTCACGTTGACCACGGCAAGACCACCTTGACCGCTGCGATCACCACCATTCTGGCGAAGAAATTTGGCGGTGCGGCCAAGAAGTACGACGAGATTGACAGCTCGCCGGAAGAGAAGGCGCGCGGCATCACCATCAACACCGCACACGTCGAGTACGAGACTGCCAGCCGTCACTATGCCCACGTCGACTGCCCCGGCCACGCTGACTACGTCAAGAACATGATCACCGGTGCTGCCCAGATGGACGGCGCCATTCTGGTTGTGTCCGCTGCCGACGGCCCCATGCCGCAGACCCGCGAGCACATCCTGCTTGCCCGTCAGGTTGGCGTCCCCTACATCATCGTCTACATGAACAAGGCCGACATGGTCGACGACGCCGAACTGCTCGAGCTCGTCGAAATGGAAATCCGTGAGCTCCTGTCCAAGTACGACTTCCCGGGCGACGACACCCCCATCATCATTGGTTCCGCCCTGAAGGCCCTCGAGGGTGACCAGAGCGACATTGGCGAGCCCAGCATCTTCAAGCTGGCCGACGCGCTTGACAGCTACATTCCCGAGCCCGAGCGTGCCATCGACAGGCCCTTCCTGATGCCCGTCGAAGACGTCTTCTCGATTTCCGGTCGTGGCACCGTCGTGACCGGTCGTGTCGAGCGCGGCGTCATCAAGGTTGGCGAAGAAATCGAAATCGTCGGCATCACGCCCACCCTGAAGACCACCTGCACCGGCGTCGAGATGTTCCGCAAGCTGCTGGACCAGGGGCAGGCGGGCGACAACGTTGGCGTTCTGCTGCGCGGCACCAAGCGCGAAGAAGTCCAGCGCGGCCAGGTGCTGGCCAAGCCGGGCAGCATCAAGCCGCACACCAAGTTCTCGGCCGAGATCTATGTTCTGTCGAAGGACGAAGGTGGTCGTCACACCCCGTTCTTCAACGGCTACCGTCCGCAGTTCTATTTCCGCACGACCGACGTCACGGGCGCGATTGAGTTGCCGGCGGGCACCGAGATGGTGATGCCTGGCGACAACGTGAGCATCAAGGTTGCGCTGATTGCGCCGATCGCGATGGACGAAGGCCTGCGTTTCGCGATCCGCGAAGGCGGCCGTACCGTCGGCGCCGGCGTCGTGGCCAAGATCGAAGAGTAAGGCTGTAGTCGAAAGGCGGGCGGTTGCCCGCCTGTAGCAATACAGGCCAATAGCTCAATTGGTAGAGCGTCGGTCTCCAAAACCGAAGGTTGGGGGTTCGAGACCCTCTTGGCCTGCCACAGGATAAGCGCGTAGCGCGCACAGCATTCATGGCTGACAAAATCAAGCTGCTGGTTGCAGTGCTGCTGGTCATCGCAGGGGTGGCCGGCTTTTATTTTTTTGCGGACGCGCCGGTCGTGGTGCGCGTTCTGTCCGTGATTGGCGGGCTGGTTCTGGGCGGGGTGGTGGCGGGGCTGTCTGCGCCGGGCAAGCGTTTCTATGCGTTTGCCCTGGAGTCGCGCGACGAGGCCAAGAAGGTCGTCTGGCCCACCCGCAAGGAAACCCTGCAGATGACGGGGGTGGTTGTCGCCTTCGTCGTGGTGATGGCGCTGTTTCTGTGGGCGGTTGACGGCATTTTGTTGTGGCTGGTGAAGCTGGCCATGGGACGGGGGAGTTGAGTATGCGGTGGTACGTGGTTCATGCCTACTCCGGCTTCGAGAAAAGCGTGGCGCGCAACCTGGCCGAGCGCATCGAGCGCGCCGGCATGAAGGATCGCTTCGGCGAGATCCTGGTGCCGGTGGAAGAAGTGGTCGAGATGAAGGCGGGGCAGAAAAAGACCGCCGAGCGCAAGTTCTTTCCCGGCTACGTGCTGGTCCAGATGGAGATGGACGACGACACCTGGCACCTGGTGAAGAGCACGCCCAAGGTCACCGGTTTTGTGGGTGGAACGGCGACCAAGCCGGCGCCGATCAGCGAAAAGGAAGTGCAGGCCATCCTCGACCAGATGCGCGAAGGCGTGGAAAAGCCCAAACCCAAGGTGCTGTTCGAGGTGGGCGAGGTGGTCCGCGTCATCGACGGCCCCTTCACCGATTTCAATGGTGCGGTGGAAGAAGTGAATTACGACAAGAGCAAGTTGCGCGTGTCGGTCATGATTTTCGGGCGAGCAACGCCCGTCGAGCTGGGCTTCGGCCAGGTCGAGAAGAGCTGAATTCCGCTACGGCGGAGCAGCGTTGAAGATCCGGGCGACCGGAGAGGAGCGCAAGTAGGGCAACCGAACGCGCGTTGGTACTCACGTTAAGGAGCCATCATGGCAAAGAAGATTGTCGGCTACATCAAGCTGCAAGTGCCGGCGGGTAAAGCCAACCCGTCGCCCCCCATCGGTCCCGCGCTCGGTCAGCGCGGCCTGAACATCATGGAATTCTGCAAGGCCTTCAACGCCAAGACCCAGGGCATGGAGCCCGGTCTGCCGATTCCGGTCGTGATCACCGCCTTCGCGGACAAGAGCTTCACCTTCATCATGAAGACGCCGCCCGCAACGGTGCTCATCAAGAAGGCGATCAAGCTCGACAAGGGGAGTGCGAAGCCGCATCTCGACAAGGTCGGCACGATCACCCGCGCACAACTGGAAGAAATCGCCAAGACCAAGGAACCCGACCTGACCGCTGCGAACATGGATGCCGCCGTGCGCACCATCGCCGGTACCGCGCGTTCCATGGGCATCATCGTGGAGGGTGTCTGAGATGGCCAACGTATCCAAGCGCATGCGCGCAATCAAGGAAAAGATCGACCGCAGCCGCAACTATCCGGTAGTTGACGCCCTGCAGCTGGTGAAGGAAACCGCGACCGCCAAGTTCGACGAGTCGGTCGACGTCGCCGTCAACCTCGGCGTCGATGCACGCAAATCGGACCAGATGGTGCGCGGTGCCGTGGTGCTGCCCAAGGGCATCGGCAAGACTGTCCGTGTCGCCGTGTTCGCGCAGGGCGACAACGCCCAGAAGGCGAAGGACGCCGGCGCCGACATCGTCGGTTTCGACGATCTGGCCGCCGAGATCAAGGGCGGTCGCATGGATTTCGACGTGGTCATCGCCACGCCGGACGCGATGCGCGTCGTCGGCCAGCTTGGCCAGGTGCTCGGTCCGCGCGGCCTGATGCCGAACCCCAAGGTCGGCACCGTATCGCCCGACGTCGTGGGTGCGGTGAAGAACGCCAAGGCCGGCCAGGTGCAGTACCGCACCGACAAGGGCGGCATTGTGCATTGCACCATCGGTCGCGCCTCGTTCAGCGTGGATGACCTGAAGGAAAACCTGGCAGCCCTGCTGGATGCGCTGCAGCGCGCCAAGCCTGCCAACTCCAAGGGCATCTACTTCAAGCGCCTGTCGGTGTCTTCCACCATGGGCGTGGGCGTGCGGGTCGATCAGGCCAGCGTCAACGCGTGATTGTGAATCCGGCCCGCCGCGCGCGGGCCGGAAGTAAGAACTTTGGGCCGCTGCATCGCGATTCCGGATGCGGCGGGTTGTCAAAGACCGTAGGCACTCGCAGGGGTTTAATTCCGGCGAACGGGAAATGGGTGATTCGTCCTCTGTTTCCCGTCAGCTGGCACCTACGCAGATGGCGTTCCCGAGCAGGATTTTCCTGTCAAGGTCGCCAGCCGGGGCGGGCAACGCCCCGTAACTGAGAAGGAGGTAAGACCTTGAGTCTGAATCTTGAAGAGAAGAAAGCCGTCGTTGCCGAGGTGTCCACATGACCAAGCTGCGCGCGAAAGCCCGCAAGGAGGGCGTCTATCTGCGCGTGTTGAAAAACACGCTGGTGCGTCGCGCGATCGCGGACACGCCGTTTGCGGGCATCGCCGACCAGTTGGTCGGCCCGCTCGCCTATGGCATTTCCAGGGATCCCGTGGCCGCTGCCAAGGTGATGCACGAGTTCGCCAAGGGCAACGAGAAGTTCGTCGTCAAGGCCGGTGCCATGCCCAACTTCGTCATGTCCGCCAAGGACGTGGGGAATCTGGCCAGCATGCCCAGCCGTGAGGAACTGCTCGCCAAGCTCCTGGGCACCATGCAGGCGCCGGTCGCGCAATTTGTTCGCACCCTCAACGAGGTGCCGACCAAGTTCGTGCGCGGCCTGGCTGCGGTGCGCGACAAGCAGGCTGCGTAAACCCGCACTACGGGCGCGCGGTCTGCCGACAACCGAATCGACGATATTGTTTTTTTAATCTGAAGCACATTTGACAGGAGTAACAAACATGGCTGTTGCAAAAGCTGACATTCTGGACGCCATCGCCAACATGACCGTCCTCGAGCTGTCCGAGCCTGCCCCGGCTGCCGGTGGCGGTGCCGCTGCCGCTGCCGAAGAGCAGACCGAGTTCACCGTCGTTCTGGCTGCCGCTGGCGAGAAGAAAGTGGAAGTCATCAAGGTCGTGCGTGCGGCGACCGGCCTGGGTCTGAAGGAAGCCAAGGACCTGGTCGACGGCGCACCGAAGCCCGTGAAGGAAGGCGTGTCCAAGGCCGACGCCGAGGCCCTGAAGAAGCAGCTGGAAGAAGCGGGCGCCAAGGTCGAAGTCAAGTAAGTCATCGGCATGCAGGGCGGCGCACGTGTGTGCCGCCCGTTTCCGGAGACAGATTGAGTTCGATTGCCCGCCGCGGGGAAACCCGCGGCACACGCAAGCAGCACATACCCGGAACCCGGAATCGGCTTCCGGGTCGTTTGCTTTTTGCGTGTGCCCTACATCGCCAGGCCGTTACCCACGTGTCCGTTGGCACCTGATCGTCAAGGAGATCCCATGGCTTATACCTTTACCGAGAAAAAACGTCTGCGCAAGAGCTTTGCTAGCCGGACCAACACCCTTCCGGTGCCGTTTCTTCTGGCGACCCAGCTTGAGTCCTATCGCGCTTTCCTGCAGGAAGGACGTTCCAAGGAAGAGCGGCTGAACGAAGGCCTGCAGGCCGCGTTCACCTCGATCTTCCCCATCGTCAGCCACAGCGGCAATGCCCGCCTGGAGTATGTGAACTACACGCTCGGCGAGCCGGTGTTCGACATCAAGGAATGCCAGCAGCGCGGCCTCACCTTTTGCGCGCCGCTGCGCGCCAAGGTGCGCCTGGTGATCATGGACAAGGAAGCGTCCAAGCCGACCATCAAGGAAGTCAAGGAACAGGAAGTCTACATGGGCGAAATCCCGCTCATGACGCCGACCGGTTCCTTCGTCATCAATGGCACCGAGCGCGTCATCGTCTCTCAGCTGCACCGTTCGCCCGGCGTGTTCTTCGAGCACGACCGCGGCAAGACGCACAGCTCAGGCAAGCTGCTGTTCTCGGCGCGGGTGATTCCCTACCGCGGCTCCTGGCTGGACTTCGAGTTCGACGCCAAGGACATCCTGTTCTTCCGCGTCGATCGTCGTCGCAAAATGCCGGTGACCATCCTGCTGAAGGCGCTGGGCTATACGCCAGAGGGCATTCTCGACGCCTTCTTCAGCAAGGACACCTTCTACATCAACAGCCAGGGCGTGCAGTTCGAACTGGTACCCGAGCGTCTGCGCGGTGAAATCGCACGCTTCGACATCTGCGGCAAGGATGATCACGTCATCGTCGCCAAGGACAAGCGCATCACCGCCAAGCACATCCGCGAGCTGGATGCGGCCGGGGTCAAGAAGTGGGCGGTGCCCGCGGAGTTCGTCGTCGGCCGCGTGCTGTCGCATGACGTGATCGACAAGAACACGGGCGAGCTGGTGGCGCGCGCCAACGACGAAATCACCGAGGATCTGCTGAAGAAGCTGGCCGGTGCCGGCATCGACAAGTTCCAGACCCTGTACACCAACGACCTCGATCATGGTGCCTTCATTTCGCAGACTCTGCGCACCGACGACACCACCGACGAATACGCGGCCAAGGTGGCGATCTACCGGATGATGCGCCCCGGCGAGCCGCCCACGGAAGACGCCGTCAATGCGCTGTTCGTCAACCTCTTCTTCAGCGAAGAGCGCTACGACCTGTCGGCCGTCGGTCGTATGAAATTCAACCGCCGCATCGGTCGCGATGAGCTGACCGGCGCTGGCACCCTGTCGACCGAGGATATCGTCGCGGTCATCAAGATTCTGGTCGAGCTGCGCAACGGGCGCGGGGAGATCGACGACATCGACCACCTTGGCAACCGCCGTGTGCGCTCGGTCGGCGAGCTCGCGGAAAACCAGTTCCGAGCCGGACTGGTGCGCGTCGAGCGCGCCGTGCGCGAGCGCCTGTCGCAGGCCGAGTCCGACAACCTGATGCCGCACGACCTGATCAACGCCAAGCCGGTCAGCGCCGCGATCAAGGAATTCTTCGGCTCATCGCAGTTGAGCCAGTTCATGGACCAGACCAACCCGCTGTCCGAGATCACGCACAAGCGACGCGTCTCCGCGCTCGGTCCGGGCGGCCTGACCCGCGAACGCGCCGGCTTCGAGGTGCGCGACGTGCACCCGACGCACTACGGCCGCGTCTGTCCGATCGAGACGCCGGAAGGCCCGAACATCGGCCTGATCAATTCGCTCGCCCTGTTTGCACGCACCAACTGGTACGGTTTCATCGAGACGCCCTACCGGAAGGTGGTGAACAACCGCGTGACCGACGAGATCGATTATCTGTCCGCGATCGAGGAGTCCAAGTACGTGATCGCGCAGGCCAACGCCGAGCTCGATGCCAAGGGCAAGTTCAAGGACGACCTGGTCTCCTGCCGCCACAAGAACGAATTCACGCTGTCGACGCCCGACAAGATCGAGTACATGGACGTGGCTCCGGCACAGATCGTGTCGGTGGCCGCCTCGCTGATTCCCTTCCTCGAGCACGACGACGCCAACCGCGCGCTGATGGGCTCGAACATGCAACGCCAGGCCGTGCCCTGCCTGCGTCCGGAAAAGCCCTTTGTCGGCACCGGCATCGAGCGCACCGCGGCGGTCGACTCCGGCACCGTCGTCACCGCCTATCGCGGCGGCGTGGTCGATTACATCGATGCCGGCCGTATCGTGATCCGTGTCCATGACGAGGAAGCGCGTTCCGGCGAGGTCGGCGTCGACATCTATTCGCTGATCAAGTACACCCGTTCGAACCAGAACACCAACATCAACCAGCGTCCGCTGGTGAAGGTGGGCGACATCATCGCGCGCGGCGACGTCATCGCCGACGGTGCCTCGACCGACATGGGCGAACTCGCGCTCGGCCAGAACATGCTGGTCGCCTTCATGCCCTGGAACGGCTACAACTTCGAAGACTCGATCCTGATCAACGAGAAGGTCGTCGCCGAAGACCGCTACACCTCGATCCACATCGAGGAACTGTCGGTGGTCGCGCGCGACACCAAGCTCGGGCCCGAGGAAATCACCCGCGACATCTCCAACCTGGCCGAGCGTCAGCTCGCGCGTCTGGACGAATCCGGCATCATCGCCATCGGCGCGGAAGTCGAGGCCGGCGACGTGCTGGTCGGCAAGGTCACGCCCAAGGGCGAGACCCAGCTCACGCCGGAAGAGAAGCTGTTGCGCGCGATCTTCGGCGAGAAGGCGTCCGACGTGAAGGACACCTCGCTCAAGGTGCCGTCGGGCATGTCGGGCGTGGTCATCGACGTGCAGGTGTTCACCCGCGAAGGGATCGAACGCGACAAGCGCGCACAGTCGATCATCGACACCCAGCTGGCCGAATACAAGAAGGATCTGACCGACCGCATGCGTATCGTCGAGGACGATACCTTCGCGCGCCTGGAGAAGCTGCTGCACCTGAAAGTCGCCAACGGCGGTCCCAAGAAACTCGCCAAGGGCAGCAAGATCGCCAAGGACTATCTGGAGTCGCTCAATCGTCACGACTGGTTCGACATTCGTCTGGCCGACGACGAAGCCAGCCGCCAGGTCGAAGCCATCAAGGACAGCCTTGCGCAGAAGCGCGTCGAGTTCGACGCCATGTTCGAGGAGAAGAAGAAAAAGCTCACCGCCGGCGACGAACTGCCGCCCGGCGTGCAGAAGATGGTCAAGGTCTACCTGGCAGTGAAGCGTCGCCTGCAGCCCGGCGACAAGATGGCCGGTCGCCACGGCAACAAGGGCGTGGTGTCCAAGATCGTGCCGGTCGAGGATATGCCCTTCATGGCCGACGGCCGCCCGGTCGACATCGTGCTGAACCCGCTCGGCGTACCGTCGCGGATGAACGTCGGTCAGATCCTGGAGACCCACCTCGGCTGGGCGTCCAAGGGACTGGGCGAGCAGATCGGCCGCATGCTGGCGGCGCAGACCAAGAGCATGGTCAAGGATCTACGCGGCTTCCTGAAGGACGTGTACAACCAGTCCGGCAAGACCGAAGACCTCGACAGCTTCAGCGACGACGAAATCATCGAACTCGGAAGACACCTCACCAAGGGCGTGCCCTTCGCTTCGCCGGTGTTCGACGGCGCATCCGAGGCGGAAATCCGTCGCATGCTGAAACTCGCCGGGCTGCCAGAGGGTGGCCAGGTGCAGCTGTACGACGGCCGCACGGGGGAGGCTTTCGATCGCGAAGTGACGGTGGGCTACAAGCACGTGCTGAAACTGCATCACCTGGTCGACGACAAGATGCATGCCCGCTCGACCGGCCCGTACTCGCTGGTCACGCAGCAGCCTCTGGGCGGCAAGGCGCAGTTCGGCGGCCAGCGCTTCGGCGAAATGGAAGTCTGGGCGCTCGAGGCCTACGGTGCATCGTACGTGCTGCAGGAAATGCTGACGGTGAAGTCGGACGACGTGAACGGCCGGACCAAGGTCTACGAGAACATCGTCAAGGGCGACCACAAGATCGAGGCAGGCATGCCGGAATCCTTCAACGTGCTGGTGAAGGAAATCCGCTCGCTGGGCATCGACATCGATCTGGAACGTTATTAATTTTGGGGTGAGGACGCAGCCATGAAAGCACTGTTGGATCTATTCAAGCAGGCCACCCACGAGGAAGAGTTCGACGCCATCAAGATCGGCCTGGCGTCGCCGGAGAAAATCCGTTCCTGGTCCTACGGCGAAGTGAAGAAGCCGGAGACCATCAACTACCGGACTTTCAAGCCCGAGCGCGACGGTCTCTTCTGCGCCAAGATCTTCGGCCCGGTCAAGGACTACGAGTGCCTGTGCGGCAAGTACAAGCGCCTCAAGCATCGCGGCGTGATCTGCGAGAAATGCGGCGTGGAGGTCACGCTGTCCAAGGTGCGCCGCGAGCGCATGGGCCACATCGAACTGGCCAGCCCGGTTGCCCACATCTGGTTCCTCAAGAGCCTGCCGAGCCGTCTGGGCATGGTGCTCGACATGACGCTACGGGACATCGAGCGTGTGCTCTATTTTGAGGGCTTCGTCGTGGTCGAGCCCGGCATGACGCCCCTCAACAAGGGACAGTTGCTGACCGAGGAAGACTATCTCGCCAAGCTGGAAGAATACGGCGACGAATTCAGGGCCCTGATGGGGGCCGAGGCCGTGCGCGAACTGCTGCGCGGCATCGACCTGCATACCGAGGTCGAGAGCCTGCACTCGGAAATCAGCAAGACCGGTTCCGACACCAAGCTGAAGAAGCTGTCGAAGCGCCTGAAGATTCTCGAGGGCTTCCAGAAGTCCGGCATCAAGCCCGAGTGGATGATCCTCGAAGTACTGCCGGTGCTGCCGCCCGAACTGCGCCCGCTGGTGCCGCTCGACGGCGGCCGTTTCGCGACCTCGGACCTCAACGATCTGTACCGCCGCGTCATCAACCGCAACAACCGTCTCAAGCGCCTGCTCGAACTGAAGGCGCCCGAGATCATCGTGCGCAACGAGAAGCGCATGCTGCAGGAAGCCGTCGATTCGCTGCTCGACAACGGCCGTCGCGGCAAGGCGATGACCGGCGCCAACAAGCGTCCGCTGAAATCGCTGGCCGACATGATCAAGGGCAAGAGCGGCCGTTTCCGCCAGAACCTGCTGGGCAAGCGCGTCGACTACTCGGGCCGTTCGGTCATCGTGGTCGGCCCGACGCTGAAACTGCACCAGTGCGGCCTGCCGAAGAAGATGGCGCTCGAGCTGTTCAAGCCCTTCATCTTCAACCGCCTCGAAGTGCTGGGCCTGGCAACCACGATCAAGGCCGCCAAGAAGATGGTGGAAGACGAAGAACCGATCGTCTGGGACCTGCTCGAAGAGGTGATCCGCGAGCACCCCGTGATGCTGAACCGTGCGCCGACGCTGCACCGCCTGGGTATCCAGGCCTTCGAGCCGGTGCTGATCGAAGGCAAGGCGATCCAGCTGCATCCGCTGGTGTGCGCCGCGTTCAACGCCGACTTCGACGGCGACCAGATGGCTGTCCACGTGCCGCTGTCGCTCGAGGCGCAGACCGAAGCCCGTACCCTGATGCTGGCCTCGAACAACGTGCTGTCGCCGGCCAACGGCGAACCCATCATCGTGCCGTCGCAGGACATCGTGCTGGGCCTGTACTACATGACGCGGGAAATGGTGAACGCGAAGGGCGAAGGCATGGTGTTCGCCGACGTCGCCGAGGCGCGCCGTGCCTACGACAACCGCGTGGCCGACCTCCACGCGCGCGTGACCGTGCGCATCAAGGAAGTGACGCTCGACGAGAACAAGAATCGCGTCGAGACGATCAAACGCGTGGAAACCACGCTGGGCCGGTCGTTGCTGTCCGAGATCCTGCCGCCCGGCCTGTCGTTCAGCCATGTCGACAAGGCGCTGAAGAAGAAGGAAATTTCCAAGCTCATCAACGCCAGCTTCCGTCGCTGCGGTCTGCGCGAGACGGTGATCTTCGCCGACAAGCTGATGTACACCGGCTTCACCTTCGCCACCCGCGCCGGCATGTCGATCGCGATCAAGGACATGCTGATCCCGGGCGAGAAGGACCAGATCCTGGATGCGGCCGAGGCCGAGGTGAAGGAAATCGAATCGCAGTACACCTCGGGTCTGGTGACTCAGGGCGAGCGCTACAACAAGGTGGTCGACATCTGGGGCCGTGCCGGCGACGCCGTGGCCAAGGCCATGATGGGCCAGCTTGGCAGCGAGAAGGTGACCAACCGCGAAGGCAAGGAAGTCTCGCAGGAATCCTTCAATGCGATCTACATGATGGCCGACTCCGGTGCGCGCGGTTCGGCTGCGCAGATCCGTCAGCTCGCCGGCATGCGCGGCCTGATGGCCAAGCCCGATGGCTCGATCATCGAAACCCCGATCACGGCGAACTTCCGCGAAGGTCTGAACATGCTTCAGTACTTCATTTCGACCCACGGTGCCCGCAAAGGCCTGGCCGATACCGCGCTGAAGACCGCGAACTCGGGCTACCTGACGCGTCGTCTGGTCGACGTGACGCAGGATCTGGTGGTGGTCGAGGACGATTGCGGCACCAAGAACGGCCTCGCCGTGAAGGCGCTGGTCGAGGGCGGTGAAGTCGTCGAACCCCTGCGCGAACGGATCCTCGGCCGCGTTGCGGCATCCGACATCGTCAACCCGGAATCGCAGGAGACCGTCTACGAGGCCGGCACGCTGCTGTCCGAGGACGTGGTCGACACCATCGAGGCACTGGGCATCGACGAGGTCAAGGTGCGTACCCCGCTCACCTGCGAAACGCGCTACGGCCTGTGCGCCAAGTGCTACGGCCGCGATCTCGGCCGCGGCTATCTGGTCAACGCCGGCGAGGCGGTCGGCGTCATCGCCGCGCAGTCGATCGGCGAACCGGGCACGCAGTTGACCATGCGCACCTTCCATATCGGCGGCGCGGCGTCGCGTGCGGCGGCAGCCAGCCAGCTGGAAGCCAAGTCCAACGGTACGGTGCAGTACACCGCCGCGATGCGTTACGTGACCAACGCGCGCAAGGAACTGGTCGCCATTTCCCGTAGCGGCGAGATCCTCATCGCCGACGACAGCGGTCGCGAGCGTGAGCGCCACAAGGTGCCCTACGGCGCGACCCTGATGGTGACCGACGGTGCCAAGATCAAGGCCGGTGCCGTGCTGGCCACCTGGGACCCGCATACCCGTCCGATCATCACCGAGTACGCCGGTCGCGTGCGCTTCGAAAACGTCGAGGAAGGCGTGACCGTGGCCAAGCAGGTCGACGAGGTCACCGGCCTGTCGACCCTGGTGGTCATCGATCCGAAGCGCAAGGGCACCAGCGCCAAGGGCGTGCGTCCGCAGGTCAAGCTGCTCGACGAAACCGGCAAGGAAATCAAGATCGCCGGTACCGAGACGCTGGTCAACATCACCTTCCAGATCGGCGCCATCATCACCGTGAAGGACGGTCAGGACGTGGCGGTGGGCGACGTGCTTGCGCGCATTCCGCAGGAGTCGTCGAAGACCCGCGACATCACCGGCGGCCTGCCGCGCGTGGCGGAACTCTTCGAAGCCCGCTCGCCCAAGGATGCCGGCGTGCTGGCGGAAGTCACCGGCACCGTGTCCTTCGGCAAGGACACCAAGGGCAAGCAGCGTCTGGTCATCACCGACCTCGACGGCGTGGCGCACGAGTACCTGATCACCAAGGAAAAGCACGTCACCGCGCACGACGGCCAGATCGTCCAGAAGGGCGAGATGATCGTCGACGGTCCGGTCGACCCGCACGACATCCTGCGCCTGCAGGGGGTCGAGGCCCTGGCGCGCTACATCACCGACGAGGTCCAGGACGTCTACCGTCTGCAGGGTGTGAAGATCAACGACAAGCACATTGAAGTCATCGTGCGCCAGATGCTGCGGCGCGTGGTGGTGGCCGATCCGGGCGATACCGGCCTCATCCCCGGCGAGCAGATCGAGAAGTCGGAAGTGCTCCAGATCAACGACGAAATGGTCGCGGCGGGCAAGCAGGTCGCTACCTACGATCCCATCCTGCTCGGCATCACCAAGGCTTCGCTGTCGACCGATTCCTTCATCTCGGCGGCTTCCTTCCAGGAAACCACCCGCGTACTCACCGAGGCCGCGATCATGGGCAAGAAGGACGAGCTGCGCGGCCTGAAGGAAAACGTCATCGTCGGACGCCTGATCCCCGCGGGCAGCGGCCTGGCCTACCACAACACCCGTCGCCGCCAGGCTGCCGGGGAAGACCTGGGCGCCGAGCGGCTGATCGTCGGAGGGGAGGACGCGAATCCCGCCGAGAATCAGGAAGTTGCTTGACAGGGCGGGGGGACTCTCCTAGAATCACGCGTCTTTTTCCGGCCACAGCCGTGGCCGGTTAGCTGCACTGTAGCCCGGGACGGCGAGACGCCGTCCCGCTTGTTTTAGAAACGATTACGCCATTTTTCGGAATTTTCTGACATGCCAACCATTAACCAGCTGATCCGCAAACCGCGCCAGGCGCCGGTGGAAAAGAGCAAGGTTCCGGCCCTGAAGGCCTGCCCGCAACGTCGCGGTGTGTGTACCCGTGTCTACACCACGACGCCCAAGAAACCGAACTCCGCGCTGCGCAAGGTCTGCAAGGTCAAGCTCACCAGCGGCTTCGAGGTCATCAGCTACATCGGCGGCGAAGGGCACAACCTGCAGGAGCACTCGGTGGTGCTGGTGCGTGGCGGTCGTGTGAAGGACTTGCCGGGTGTGCGCTACCACACCGTACGCGGCAGCCTGGATACCGCGGGCGTCAAGGATCGCAAGCAGGCGCGTTCGAAGTACGGCGCCAAGCGTCCCAAGAAGGCCTGATTCGGCCAGCAAGCTCAACCAGATATTTAGAGGACAGGAACCATGCCCCGTCGTCGCGAAGTCCCCAAGCGCGAGATTCTGCCGGACCCGAAATTCGGCAACCAGGAAGTCTCCAAATTCATGAACGTCGTCATGTCCAGCGGCAAGAAGTCGGTCGCCGAGCGCATCGTCTACGGTGCCTTCGAGCAGATCACCAGCAAGTCCGGCAAGGACCCGCTGGAGGTGTTCAGCACCGCGCTGAACAATGCCCGTCCGTTGGTCGAAGTGAAGAGCCGCCGCGTCGGTGGCGCCAACTACCAGGTGCCGGTCGAGGTGCGTGCTAGCCGTCGTACTGCGCTCGCCATGCGCTGGCTGAAGGATGCGGCGCGCAAGCGCGGCGAGAAATCCATGGGTGCCCGTCTCGCGGGCGAGTTGCTGGATGCGGCCGAAGGTCGCGGCGGCGCGGTCAAAAAGCGCGAGGAAGTCCATCGCATGGCCGAGGCCAACAAGGCCTTCTCGCATTTCCGCTTCTAAACCCAACGCATCGCACAGCAGGTACTCAACGTGGCACGCACGACACCCATCGAACGCTATCGCAACATCGGCATTTCCGCGCATATCGACGCCGGCAAGACGACGACTACCGAACGCATCCTGTTCTATACCGGCAAGTCGCACAAGATCGGCGAAGTGCACGACGGTGCGGCGACCATGGACTGGATGGAGCAGGAGCAGGAGCGCGGCATCACGATCACGTCGGCAGCCACGACCTGTTTCTGGAAGGGCATGGACGGGAAGTACCCCGAACATCGCATCAACATCATCGATACCCCGGGGCACGTCGACTTCACCATCGAGGTGGAGCGTTCGATGCGCGTGCTCGATGGCGCATGCATGGTTTACTGTGCCGTGGGCGGCGTGCAGCCGCAGTCGGAAACCGTATGGCGCCAGGCCAACAAATACGGTGTGCCGCGCATTGCCTTCGTCAACAAGATGGACCGCTCGGGCGCTGATTTCTTCAAGGTCTACGAGCAGATGAAGACGCGTCTGCAGGCCAATCCGGTGCCCGTGCAGGTGCCGATCGGCGCCGAGGACAATTTCGAGGGTGTCGTCGATCTGGTCAAGATGAAGGCCGTGTTCTGGGACGATGCGAGCCAGGGCATGAAGTTCGAGCTGCGCGACATCCCGGCCAATCTGGTCGATACCTGCAAGAAGTGGCGCGAGGCCATGGTCGAGGCTGCGGCGGAGTCGTCCGAGGACCTGATGAACAAGTACCTCGAAGAGGGTGATCTCTCCGAGGCCGATATCCTGGCCGGCCTGCGTACGCGCACCATCGCCAGCGAAATCGTGCCGATGATGTGCGGCTCGGCGTTCAAGAACAAGGGCGTACAGGCCATGCTCGACAAGGTGGTCGAGCTGATGCCTTCCCCGGTCGACATCCCGCCGGTCGAGGGCGAGCTTGAGGATGGCAGCACTGCGTCCCGCAAGGCGAGCGACGATGAGAAATTCTCCGCGCTGGCATTCAAGATCGCAACCGACCCCTATGTCGGCCAGTTGATCTTCTTCCGGGTCTATTCGGGTGTGGTCAACTCGGGCGATACCATCTACAACCCGGTCAAGGGACGCAAGGAACGCATCGGCCGCATCCTGCAGATGCACGCCAACAACCGCGAAGAAATCAAGGAAGTGCGTGCCGGCGACATCGCGGCTGCCGTGGGTCTGAAAGACGTTACGACCGGCGATACCCTGTGCGATCTCGGTACGCCGATTACCCTCGAGCGCATGGAGTTCCCGGAGCCGGTGATCCACGTCGCCGTGGAGCCGAAGTCCAAGGCCGACCAGGAAAAGATGGGCCTGGCGCTGGGACGTCTTGCCCAGGAAGACCCGTCGTTCCGCGTGCGCACCGACGAGGAGTCGGGGCAGACGATCATTTCGGGCATGGGTGAGCTGCACCTCGAGATCATCGTCGACCGCATGCGGCGCGAATTCGGTGTCGAGGCGAATGTCGGTGCGCCGCAGGTGGCCTACCGCGAAGCCATTCGCAAGCCGGTCGAGGTCGAGGGCAAGCACGCCAAGCAGTCGGGCGGCAAGGGCCAGTATGGTCACGTCTGGATCAAGATGGAGCCGAACGAACAGGGCAAGGGCTACGAATTCGTTGACGCCATCAAGGGCGGCACGGTGCCGCGCGAATACATCCCGGCCGTCGACAAGGGCCTGCAGGAAGCCATGAACAACGGCGTGCTCGCCGGCTTCCCGGTGGTCGACGTCAAGTTCACCCTGATCGACGGCTCGTATCACGACGTCGACTCGTCGGAACTGGCGTTCAAGCTGGCCGCCTTGCTGGCGTTCAAGGATGGCATGCGCAAGGCCAGCCCGGTTCTGCTCGAGCCGATGATGGCGGTCGAGGTCGAGACCCCGGAAGACTACATGGGCGACGTCATGGGCGACCTGAACCGTCGTCGCGGCATCATTCAGGGCATGGAAGACGCCAACGGCGTGAAGCAGATCCGCGCCGAGGTCCCGCTGGCCGAAATGTTCGGCTACTCCACCGACCTGCGTTCGATGTCGCAAGGACGCGCGACCTACTCGATGGAATTCAAGCACTACTCGGAAGCGCCCAAGAACATCGCCGAAGCGATCGTTGCCAAGAAGTAAGCTGGTCCAGACAGTTTTTTTGAATTGATAGGGTAAGAGAAATGGCTAAGGAAAAGTTCGAGCGGACCAAACCGCACGTAAACGTAGGGACCATTGGTCACGTTGACCACGGCAAGACCACCTTGACCGCTGCGATCACCACCATTCTGGCGAAGAAATTTGGCGGTGCGGCCAAGAAGTACGACGAGATTGACAGCTCGCCGGAAGAGAAGGCGCGCGGCATCACCATCAACACCGCACACGTCGAGTACGAGACTGCCAGCCGTCACTATGCCCACGTCGACTGCCCCGGCCACGCTGACTACGTCAAGAACATGATCACCGGTGCTGCCCAGATGGACGGCGCCATTCTGGTTGTGTCCGCTGCCGACGGCCCCATGCCGCAGACCCGCGAGCACATCCTGCTTGCCCGTCAGGTTGGCGTCCCCTACATCATCGTCTACATGAACAAGGCCGACATGGTCGACGACGCCGAACTGCTCGAGCTCGTCGAAATGGAAATCCGTGAGCTCCTGTCCAAGTACGACTTCCCGGGCGACGACACCCCCATCATCATTGGTTCCGCCCTGAAGGCCCTCGAGGGTGACCAGAGCGACATTGGCGAGCCCAGCATCTTCAAGCTGGCCGACGCGCTTGACAGCTACATTCCCGAGCCCGAGCGTGCCATCGACAGGCCCTTCCTGATGCCCGTCGAAGACGTCTTCTCGATTTCCGGTCGTGGCACCGTCGTGACCGGTCGTGTCGAGCGCGGCGTCATCAAGGTTGGCGAAGAAATCGAAATCGTCGGCATCACGCCCACCCTGAAGACCACCTGCACCGGCGTCGAGATGTTCCGCAAGCTGCTGGACCAGGGGCAGGCGGGCGACAACGTTGGCGTTCTGCTGCGCGGCACCAAGCGCGAAGAAGTCCAGCGCGGCCAGGTGCTGGCCAAGCCGGGCAGCATCAAGCCGCACACCAAGTTCTCGGCCGAGATCTATGTTCTGTCGAAGGACGAAGGTGGTCGTCACACCCCGTTCTTCAACGGCTACCGTCCGCAGTTCTATTTCCGCACGACCGACGTCACGGGCGCGATTGAGTTGCCGGCGGGCACCGAGATGGTGATGCCTGGCGACAACGTGAGCATCAAGGTTGCGCTGATTGCGCCGATCGCGATGGACGAAGGCCTGCGTTTCGCGATCCGCGAAGGCGGCCGTACCGTCGGCGCCGGCGTCGTGGCCAAGATCGAAGAGTAAGGCGAATCCCATGCAAAACCAGAAAATCCGCATCCGCCTGAAGGCGTTCGACTACAAACTGATCGACCAGTCCGCGCTGGAGATCGTCGAGACCGCCAAGCGCACTGGCGCTGTCGTCAAGGGGCCGGTTCCGCTGCCGACCTCGATCGAACGTTTCGATATCCTGCGCTCGCCGCACGTCAACAAGGCGAGCCGCGATCAGTTCGAGATCCGCACCCATCGCCGTCTGATGGACATCATGGACCCCACCGACAAGACGGTGGACGCCCTGATGAAGCTGGACCTGCCGGCTGGCGTCGACGTCGAGATCAAGTTGTAAAAAGCGGGCGGCATAGGTATAATGCCGCCCCTTCAGTTGTACACATTAGTCGCCGGTCAATTGTAATCGGCACCTACAACCCTTGCCGGCGGCGTTGCGCCTCCGGCTAGAGATAGGAAATACGAACATGAGTATCGGGCTCGTTGGCCGCAAGGTCGGCATGACCCGCATTTTCACCGAGAACGGCGCGTCCGTTCCGGTGACGGTGCTGGAAATGTCAAACAATCGTGTCACGCAAGTGCGCACGTCTGAAAACGACGGCTATACCGCCGTGCAGCTTGCCTATGGCAGCCGCCGCAATAGCCGCGTCAACAAGGCAGAAGCCGGTCACTTCGCAAAGGCGGGTGTCGACGCCGGCGAACTGCTGCGCGAATTCCGTGTGTCTGCGGAAGTGGCTGCGCAATACCAGCCGGGCGCCGTCGTCTCCGTCGATCTGTTCCAGGCCGGCCAGAAGGTCGACGTCACGGGCGTGACGCAGGGCAAGGGCTTTGCCGGCACCATCAAGCGCCACAATTTCGGTTCGCAGCGCGCGACGCACGGCAACTCGCGTTCGCACAATGTGCCGGGTTCCATCGGCATGGCACAGGATCCGGGGCGCGTGTTTCCGGGCAAGCGCATGGCCGGGCATATGGGTGCGGTGACGTGCACGAAGCAGAATCTTGAAGTGGTGCGGGTGGACGCCGAGCGTGGCCTCGTGCTGCTGAAGGGTGCCGTGCCGGGCGCCAAGGGTGGTCATGTCGTGGTTCGTCCGGCTGTGAAAGGGGGTGCCTGATGGATCTGGCAGTCATTAACGATCAGGGCCAGCAGGTGGCCAGCGTCAGCGCGGCTGACGACACCTTTGGTCGCGATTACAACGAGGCGCTGGTGCATCAGGTGGTCACCGCGTTCCTGGCAAACGCCCGCAGCGGCAATCGCGGGCAGCAGACGCGCGCCGAAGTCACGGCCTCCACGCATAAGCCGTGGCGTCAGAAGGGGACCGGCCGTGCGCGTTCGGGCCGCACTTCCAGCCCCATCTGGCGTGGCGGTGGTGTGACTTTCCCGAACAAGCCGAACGAAAACTTCACCCACAAGGTGAACCGCAAGATGTACCGCGCCGGTCTCGCAACCGTGCTGTCGCAGCTGGCACGCGAAGGCAAGCTGAAGGTGGTCGAAAGCCTCGGCATCGAGTCGCCCAAGACCAAGGTGCTGGCGGGCAAGCTGAAGGCCATGGGCTACGGCAAGGTCATGATCATCGCCGATAGCGTGGACGACAATCTCTGGTTGTCCTCGCGCAACCTGCGAGACGTCTATGTGGTCGAGCCGCATCAGGCCGACCCGTGGAGTCTGGTCAAATTCGGTAACGTGCTGATCACCAAGGCGGCGATCAAGCAATTCGAGGAGATGGTGTGATGGGTGCGATCAGTCAAGAGCGTCTGCTCAAAGTCATCCTCGCGCCCGTGATCTCCGAAAAGAGCACGCGTGTGGCCGACAAGATGAACCAAGTGGTGTTCCGCGTGCTGCCGGATGCGACCAAGCAGGAAATCGGTGCCGCTGTCGCCGCCCTGTTCAAGGTTGAGGTGACCGGCGTGCAGGTGTTGAACGTCAAGGGCAAGGTCAAGCGTTCGGGGCGTGTCATGGGCCGCCGCGACAACTGGAAGAAGGCGTATGTCACCCTCAAGCCGGGTCAGGACATCGACTTCGCGTCCGGCCAGTAAGGGAGAACAACCATGGCACTGATTAAAGTCAAACCCACTTCCGCCGGTCGCCGTGCGGTCGTGAAGGTCGTGACCCCCGGCCTGCACAAGGGAAAACCGGTCGCGGCACTGCTCGAGCCGAAGAAGCGCGGCTCGGGTCGCAACAACAACGGTCATATCACGGTCCGTCACAAGGGTGGCGGGCACAAGCAGCACTACCGTGTGGTGGATTTCCGCCGTAACAAGGATGGCATTCCGGCGCGCGTCGAGCGCATCGAGTACGATCCCAACCGCTCCGCGCACCTGGCGTTGCTGTGCTACGCCGACGGCGAACGTCGTTACATCATCGCACCGCGCGGTGTCGAGGTTGGTCAGCAGTTGTTGAATGGTGCCGATGCGCCGATCAAATCCGGCAATTGCCTGCCCCTGCGCAGCATTCCGGTCGGTTCGACGATCCACTGCATCGAAATGATGCCGGGCAAGGGTGCGCAGATCGCACGTTCCGCGGGCACTTCGGTACAGCTGCTTGCGCGCGAGGGTGTCTATGCGCAATTGCGTTTGCGCTCGGGCGAGATCCGCAAGGTGCATGTAGACTGCCGCGCCACGCTGGGCGAAGTCGGCAACGAAGAGCACAGCCTGCGTTCGATCGGCAAGGCGGGTGCAATGCGCTGGCGCGGTGTGCGCCCGACCGTGCGCGGTGTGGTCATGAACCCGGTCGACCACCCGCATGGCGGTGGCGAGGGTCGCACTGCGGCTGGCCGTCATCCGGTCAGCCCGTGGGGTACCCCGACCAAGGGTTATCGCACCCGCAGCAACAAGCGCACCTCCAACATGATCGTCCGCCGCCGTCACGCGCGCTGATTGAGGTAGAAAGATATGGCACGTTCAATTAAAAAAGGCCCGTTCGTCGACGGGCACCTGCTGAAAAAGATCGAAGCCGTGCGCGGTTCGAACGACAAGCGCCCGATCAAGACCTGGTCGCGTCGTTCCACGGTCCTGCCCGACTTCATCGGCCTGACGATCGCGGTGCACAACGGACGCCAGCACATTCCGGTGTTTGTGACCGAAAACATGGTCGGCCACAAGCTGGGCGAATTCTCCCTGACGCGTACCTTCAAGGGGCACGTTGCGGACAAGAAGGCGAAGAAATAAGGAGCGCATGATGGAAGTTTCTGCGATTTTGCGTGGTACCCGCCTGTCCGCCCAGAAAGGCCGCCTGGTTGCCGACCAGATCCGTGGTCTGCGTGTCGAGAAGGCACTGAACATCCTGGCCTTCAGCCCGAAAAAAGGCGCCGGGATCATCAAGAAGGTGCTTGAGTCGGCGATCGCCAACGCCGAGCACAACGAAGGTGCCGACATCGATACCCTCAAGGTCAAGACGATTTATGTCGACCAGGGTGCCGTGCTGAAGCGCTTCACTGCCCGCGCCAAAGGCCGTGGCAATCGTATTAGCAAACCGACCTGTCACATCACCGTGACGGTTGGCGATTAAGGAAGCGCCATGGGACAAAAAATACATCCGATTGGGTTTCGTCTTGGCGTGCAGCGCATCTGGACGGCCAAGTGGTACGGTTCGAACCGCAACTTTGCCAGCACCCTGCTGGAAGACATCAAGGTGCGCGACTATCTGAAGAAGAAGCTTGCGCACGCCTCGGTTTCCAAGGTGCTGATCGAGCGTCCGGCCAAGAACGCGCGCATCACGATCTTCAGTGGCCGCCCCGGTGTGGTGATCGGCAAGAAGGGCGAGGACATCGAAGTGCTGCGCGGTGATCTCTCGCGCATGATGTCGGTGCCCGTGCATGTGAACATCGAGGAAGTGCGCAAGCCTGAAACCGATGCGCAGATCATTGCCGACGGCATCGCCCAGCAGCTCGAAAAGCGCGTGATGTTCCGCCGCGCCATGAAGCGAGCCATGCAGAACGCGATGCGCCTCGGTGCCCAGGGCATCAAGATCATGAGCTCGGGCCGCCTCAACGGCGCCGAAATCGCCCGTACCGAGTGGTATCGCGAAGGTCGTGTGCCGCTGCACACCCTGCGTGCCGAAATCGATTACGGCTTTGCCGAAGCGAAGACCACCTACGGCATCATCGGCATCAAGGTCTGGGTCTACAAGGGCGATGCCCTGAACCGCGGCGAGCAGCCGGCTGCCGTAGAACAGGAAAAGCGCGGCAAGAAATCGGGAGTGAAACATGCTGCAGCCAGCTAGAAGGAAATACCGCAAGGAACAGAAGGGCCGCAATACCGGCCTGGCGACGCGCGGCGCGAGCGTGAGTTTCGGTGACTTCGGCCTCAAGGCCGTCGCCCGTGGCCGCCTGACCGCCCGTCAGATCGAGGCGGCGCGCCGTGCGATGACCCGCCACATCAAACGGGGCGGACGTATCTGGATCCGCATCTTCCCGGACAAGCCGATTTCGCGTAAGCCGGCCGAAGTTCGTATGGGTAACGGCAAGGGCGCGCCCGAGTACTACGTTGCCGAAATCCAGCCCGGCAAGGTTTTGTATGAAATGGATGGGGTGAACGAAGAACTGGCGCGCGAGGCTTTCCGCCTGGCTGCCGCCAAGTTGCCGATCGCCACCACCTTCGTGACCCGCATGATCGGGAGCTGAACCATGAACACCAAGGAAATGCGCGGCAAGAATGTCGCCGAACTGAATCAGGAACTCGAATCGCTGCTGCGTGCGCACTTTGCGCTGCGCATGCAGGTCGCAACGCAGCAGTCCAACAAGACGGCCGATCTCGGCAAGCTGCGCCGCGACATCGCCCGGGTCAAGACCATTATGCGCGAGAAGGCGGGTCAAGCATGACTGATAGCAAGAAGATGATTCGTACGCTGACCGGACGCGTGGTCAGCGACAAGATGAACAAGACGGTCACCGTCCTGGTCGAGCGCCGGGTCAAGCACCCGGTCATCGGCAAGGTGATCCGCATGTCCAAGAAATACCACGCCCACGACGAAAACAACGAGTTTCACGAGGGCGACATGGTCCAGATCGAGGAGTCGCGCAAGCTGTCGCGGACCAAGGCGTGGACCGTGAGCAAGCTGATCGAGCGCGCCCGCGTATAAGGCTTGCATTAAGTTTCAGGGCCCGGTATAGTGCCGGGTTTTCCGGTTGGCTGGCCGGGCTTGGACCGGTTCGCTGACCAGATTCAGTTCCGCGCTGGCGGAATTTCTCCCGAACGGGTTCCAAAACTGGCCACCGCATGGTGGGTTAAGTTGGAGGCAAACAAATGATTCAGATGCAGTCCGTATTGGACGTGGCTGACAACACCGGTGCGCGCTCTGTGATGTGCATTAAGGTGCTGGGCGGCAGTCATCGTCGCTACGCGAGCGTGGGCGACATCATCAAGGTCAGCATCAAGGATGCGGCGCCGCGTGGGCGCGTGAAGAAAGGCGACGTCTATAACGCTGTCGTCGTGGCTCAACAACAAACTGGAGCCGATCGGCACCCGTATCTTCGGGCCCGTGACGCGCGAACTGCGTACCGAGAAGTTCATGAAGATCGTCTCGCTGGCGCCCGAGGTTCTGTAAGAGGGAATCATGGCTCGTATTCGTAAAAACGATCAGGTGATCGTGCTCACCGGCAAGGACAAGGGCAAGCGCGGCACCGTTCTGCGCGTGCTGGACGATGGTGCGGTCGTGGTTGAGGGTATCAACCGCGTCAAGAAGCATCAGAAGCCGAACCCCATGCGCAATATCCAGGGCGGGATCGTCGAGAAGGAAATGCCGATCGAGGCTTCCAATATCGCACTGTTCAACCCGGCTACGCAGAAAGCGGATCGGGTAGGTTACAAGCTGCTGGATGACGGCCGCAAGGTGCGGGTGTTCAAGTCCAACGGCGAAATGGTCGACGCACAGGGGTAATCATGGCGCGCTTGCAAGAATTTTACCGCGACACCGTCGTGCCGAAACTGGTCGAACAGTTCGGCTACAAATCCGTCATGGAGGTGCCGCGCATCCAGAAGATCACCCTGAACATGGGTGTGGGCGAGGCTGTGGCCGACAAAAAGGTGATGGAGCATGCCGTTGGCGACATGCAGAAAATCGCTGGCCAGAAACCGGTCGTGACCAAGTCAAAGAAGTCCATCGCCGGCTTCAAGATTCGCGAAAACTATCCGGTCGGATGCATGGTGACCCTGCGCCGTGCCCAGATGTACGAGTTCCTCGATCGTCTGGTGACGGTCGCGATGCCGCGTATTCGTGACTTCCGTGGCGTGTCGGGCAAGTCCTTCGACGGCCGCGGCAACTACAACATGGGTGTCAAGGAACAGATCATTTTCCCTGAGATCGAGTACGACAAGATCGATGCGCTGCGTGGGATGAACATCACCATCACCACCACCGCCAAGACCGACGACGAAGCGCGCGCTCTGCTGGCCGCCTTCAGTTTCCCGTTCAAGAATTGAGGTAGGCATGGCCAAGTTATCCTTGATCAATCGTGAAGAGAAGCGTGCGCGCACGGTGAAAAAGTTCGCCGCCAAACGCGCTGCGCTGAAGGCTGTGATCGCCAACGTGCAGAGCTCCGACGAAGAGCGCATGGCGGCCTACCAGGCGCTGCAGGCGCTGCCCCGCAACGCCAGCCCCGTGCGCCAGCGCAACCGCTGCCAGCTCACCGGCCGTCCGCGCGGTGTGTTCAGCAAATTCGGTCTGGCGCGCGGCAAGTTGCGTGAATACGCGATGAAGGGCGAGATCCCCGGCATCGTCAAGGCAAGCTGGTAAAGGGCTAACGAAATGAGTATGAGTGATCCCATCGCGGACATGCTGACCCGCATCCGCAATGCGCAATCGGTGGAAAAGGCCTCGGTGTCGATGCCTTCCTCCAAGGTCAAGGTGGCAATCGCCAAGGTGCTGAAAGACGAGGGTTATATCGAGGACTTCGCCGTGCGCGGCGAAGCCGGCAAGCCCGAACTCGAACTGCAGCTGAAGTATTACGCGGGCCGTCCCGTCATCGAGCACATCGAGCGTGTCAGCAAGCCGGGGCTGCGCATCTACAAGGGCGCCCAGGAGCTGCCGCGCGTGATGAACGGCCTCGGTGTCGCCATCGTGTCCACCTCGAGCGGCGTCATGACGGACCGCCATGCGCGCGCCAAGGGCGTGGGTGGCGAAGTCCTCTGCGTGGTCTCGTAAGGGAGAGCGGATATGTCACGTGTAGCCAAGAATCCCATTACCCTGCCCAAGGGCGTCGAAGTGACGCTCGGTGCCGATATTGCCGTGAAAGGCCCGCTCGGCACGATCAAGCAGGCAACTTCCCCGGACGTCACCGTGGCGCTCAATGATGGCGTGATCACTTTCGCCGCTGTGGGCGAGAGCATTCGGGCCAACGCCATGGCCGGCACCATGCGTGCGCTGGTCAACAACATGGTGCAGGGCGTCTCCAAAGGTTTCGAAAAGCGGTTGACGCTGGTCGGCGTGGGCTATCGCGCCCAGGCCCAGGGCGATGCGCTCAACCTCACGCTCGGATTCTCGCATCCAGTCGTGCACAAGATGCCTGCTGGCATCAAGGTCGAGACGCCGTCGCAGACCGAGATCGTCATCAAGGGGATCGACCGCCAGGCGGTTGGTCAGGTTGCCGCCGACGTGCGTGCCTACCGTCCGCCGGAGCCCTACAAGGGCAAGGGCGTTCGCTACAGCGACGAAGTGGTCATCAAGAAAGAGACCAAGAAGAAGTAAGGCTTAAGGACAGACAATGAACACCAAGCAATCACGGATTCGCAGGGCGCGCAAAACCCGCGCCAAAATCGCGGCCGTCAAGGCGATCCGCCTGGCCATTCACCGCACCAACAGCCATATCTACGCCCAGATCATCTCGGCGGACGGCGGCACGGTGATGACGAGTGCGTCGTCCAACGACAAGGACCTGCGCGCACAACTGGCAAACGGCGGCAATGCCGCCGCGGCTGCGGCCGTGGGCAAGCGCCTGGCGGAAAAGGCCAAGGGCTTGGGTATCGAGAAAGTGGCCTTCGACCGGTCCGGCTTCAAGTTCCATGGGCGTGTAAAGGCCCTGGCTGAAGCTGCCCGCGAAGGCGGTTTGGTATTTTAACGAGGCGAAACAAGATGGCCCGTACAGCACCTACGACGAACGAAGAGCGCGGCGACGGCCTGCGCGAGAAGATGATCTCGGTCAACCGCGTCACCAAAGTGGTGAAGGGCGGCCGGATCATGGGTTTTGCCGCGCTGACCGTGGTTGGCGATGGCGATGGCGGTATCGGCATGGGTAAGGGCAAGTCCCGCGAAGTGCCGGTGGCCGTGCAGAAGGCCATGGAAGAAGCGCGCCGCAAGATGGTCAAGGTCGACCTGAAGAACGGTACCTTCCACCACACCGTGGTGGGCCAGCACGGCGCATCGCGCGTGCTGATCCAGCCGGCTTCCGAGGGTACCGGCATCATCGCCGGCGGTGCCATGCGTGCCGTGTTCGAGGTGATGGGCGTGCAGAACGTGCTCGCCAAGTGCCTGGGTTCGACCAATCCCTACAACGTCGTGCGCGCGACCATCGACGGTCTGAGCAAGATGTCGACGCCGTCCAACATTGCGGCCAAGCGCGGCAAGTCCGTCGAAGACATCACGGGGTAAGTCATGAGCGAGCAGAAGAAAATCAAGGTCACGCTGATCAAGAGCCTGATCGGTACCAAGGCACCGCATCGCGCCTGCGTGCGCGGTCTCGGTCTGCGTCGTCTGAATCATACGGTTGAAGTGCTGGATACCCCGGCGAACCGCGGCATGATTACCAAGGTCGCCTATCTGGTGAAGTGCGAGGTTTAAATGGAACTGAATACGATCAAGCCGGCTGACGGCGCCAAGAAAGACAAGCGCCGCGTCGGACGCGGCATCGGCTCCGGCCTGGGCAAGACCGCTGGCCGAGGCCACAAGGGTCAGAAATCCCGTGCGGGCGGCTTCCACAAGGTCGGCTTCGAAGGCGGCCAGATGCCGATGCATCGCCGTCTGCCCAAGCGCGGCTTCGTCTCGCTGACCAAGGCCGACACGGCGCGCGTTCGCCTGTCCGAACTGGTCGCCGTTGGCGCCGACGAAATCGATCTGCTCGTGCTGAAGCAGGCAGGGGTCGTGAATGCGGCTGCGCGTGCGGCGCGTGTTTACCTGTCGGGCGAAATCACCAGGGCAATCAAATTGCGTGGGGTCGCCGTGACCAAGGGTGCGCGCGCGGCCATCGAAGCCGCCGGCGGCAGCGTCGCAGAATAAAGCAGGGCGGGCATTCCCTTGGCTACACCCAAATCCGGCATGGGCAAATTCGGCGACCTCAAGCGTCGCTTGATGTTCCTGCTCGGCGCCCTGGTCGTCTACCGGATCGGAACCTTCATTCCGGTGCCGGGGATCGACCCTGTCGTGCTTGAGGAGCTCTTCAAGACGCAGCAGGGCGGCATTCTGGGCATGTTCAACATGTTCTCCGGTGGCGCCTTGTCGCGCTTCAGCGTATTCGCGCTGGGGATCATGCCCTACATTTCGGCTTCGATCATCGTCCAGCTGATGTCGAGTGTTTCTCCGCAGTTGGAGGCGCTCAAGAAGGAAGGTGAGGCGGGGCGTCGCAAGATCACCCAGTACACCCGCTACGGTACGCTCGGCTTGGCGATCTTCCAGTCGCTGGGTATCGCGATCGCGCTCGAGGCGCAAGCGGGTCTGGCGCTGGAGCCTGGCATGGGATTCCGCCTGACTGCGGTGGCGACCCTGACCGCAGGCACCATGTTCCTGATGTGGCTGGGCGAGCAGATCACCGAGCGCGGGCTGGGCAACGGCATTTCCATCATCATCTTCGCCGGCATCGCGGCGGGCTTGCCGCACGCGATCGGCGGCACGCTGGAACTGACGCGTACGGGCGCCTTCTCGATCCCGCTGGTGCTGATGCTGTTCGTGGCGGTGCTGCTGGTCACTGCGCTGGTCGTCTTCGTCGAACGCGGACAACGCAAGATCCTGGTCAACTACGCGAAGCGCCAGGTCGGCAAAATGGTCGTCGGTGGGCAGAGTTCGCATCTGCCGCTGAAGTTGAACATGTCGGGCGTGATTCCGCCGATCTTCGCTTCGAGCATCATTCTCTTTCCGGCTACGCTGGCAGGCTGGTTCGGCAGCAGCGACAGCATGTCGTGGCTGAAGGACATTGCGGCCACGCTTTCGCCGGGACAGCCGGTCTACGTGCTGCTGTATGCACTGGCCATTGTTTTCTTCTGCTTCTTCTATACCGCGCTGGTATTCAATTCGAAGGAAACGGCGGACAACCTGAAGAAGAGCGGAGCCTTCGTGCCCGGCATCCGGCCCGGCGATCAGACCGCGCGCTATATTGACAAGATTCTGACCCGGCTCACCCTGGTGGGGGCGGTCTATATCACGTTGGTGTGTCTGCTGCCCGAATTCCTGATCCTGAAGTGGAACGTGCCGTTCTACTTCGGCGGGACATCGCTGCTCATCATCGTCGTCGTCGCCATGGATTTCATGGCGCAGGTCCAGGCCTACGTGATGTCGCACCAGTACGAAGGCCTGCTGAAAAAGGCCAACTTCAAGAACGGCCTGGTAGGACGCTGATGTCGAAGGAGGACGTGATCCAGATGCAGGGGGAGGTACTGGAAAACCTGCCCAACGCGACGTTCCGCGTCAAACTGGAAAACGGGCACGTGTTGCTGGGACATATTTCGGGAAAGATGCGCATGCATTACATCCGCATCCTGCCCGGCGACAAGGTGACGGTTGAATTGACGCCTTACGATCTGACCAAGGGCCGGATCGTGTTTCGCGCCAAATAGGTATGTTGTGAGCCAGCGAGCAATCGCTGGCATGAATGGAGAAAACCATGAGAGTGCAGGCTTCTGTCAAGAAAATTTGCCGCAAATGCAAGATCGTGCGTCGCAAGGGCGTCGTGCGCGTGATTTGCGACGACCCCCGCCACAAGCAACGGCAGGGCTGATCGGCTGACGGCCGGTATGAATTTGAGTCAGCCAGAATTGGTCTGACGTGTTATAATTTTTTGTTTTCCGTTCGGAGCTTTGCGAATGGCTCGTATTGCTGGGGTAAACATCCCAAATCACCAACATGCGGTTATTGCCTTGACCGCCATTTACGGCATCGGCCGGACCACGTCCGGCAGGATCTGTGACGCAGCAGGTATCGCGCACACGTCCAAGATCAAGGATCTGACCGAGGTCGAGATGGAGCGTCTCCGCGAGGGCGTGTCGAAGTTCACGGTTGAAGGCGATCTGCGTCGCGAAATCACCATGAACATCAAGCGTCTCATGGATCTTGGCTGCTACCGCGGCTTCCGTCACCGCAAGGGATTGCCCGTGCGCGGTCAGCGCACCCGCACCAACGCGCGTACCCGCAAGGGCCCGCGCAAGGCCATCAAAAAGTAAAGGTTAATCATGGCTACCAAAACCGCAGCGCGTGTTCGCAAGAAGGTCAAGAAGAATGTCGCGGAAGGCATCGCGCACATTCATGCTTCGTTCAATAACACCATCGTGACCATCACCGATCGCCAGGGCAATGCCCTGTCGTGGGCGACGGCCGGCGGCGCGGGCTTCAAGGGATCGCGCAAGTCGACGCCTTTTGCTGCACAGGTCGCCGCGGAAAACGCTGGCAAGATGGCGCAGGAATACGGCGTCAAGAATCTGGAAGTGCGCATCAAGGGCCCTGGCCCAGGTCGCGAATCCACCGTGCGTGCGCTGAACGCGCTGGGCTTCAAGATCACGGCGATTTCCGACGTGACGCCGATCCCGCACAACGGTTGCCGTCCTTCCAAGAAGCGTCGTATCTAATTACCGGGAAACATCATGGCTCGTAATCTTGATCCCAAATGCCGTCAGTGTCGCCGCGAAGGCGAGAAGCTTTTTCTCAAGGGCGAGAAGTGCTTCACTGACAAGTGCGCCATCGAACGTCGCGCCTATGCGCCCGGCCAGCATGGCCAGAAGAGCGGCGCCCGCCTGTCCGACTACGGCGTGCACCTGCGTGAAAAGCAAAAGATCCGTCGCATCTATGGCGTTCTGGAAGGCCAGTTCCGCCTGGTGTACAAGGAAGCCGATCGCCGCAAGGGCGTGACCGGCGAAAACCTGCTGTCGATGCTGGAGTCGCGCCTGGATTCGGTGTGCTACCGCATGGGCTTCGGCGCTTCGCGTACTGAAGCGCGCCAGGTGGTGCGTCACAACGGCATCATGGTGAACGGCCGTCGCGTCAATATCCCGTCCTATCAGGTTCGTGCCGGCGACGTGGTCGAGGTGTCGGAAGGTGCCAAGGCGCATCTGCGCATCAAGGCTGCCGCCGAAGCCACTGCTGCGCGCGGCTATCCCGAATGGGTCGAAGTCGACGCCAAGGCGCTGAAAGGTACCTACAAATCGGCGCCGCAGCGCTCCGAGCTGCCCTCGACCATCAACGAATCGCTGGTCGTCGAACTCTACTCGAAGTAAGCCTGCGTCAGACTTAAGGAAACGCCACCCATGCAAAGCGCTACCGAATTTCTCAAGCCGCGCATCGTGGAGGTCGATCGCGCCTCCCCGCTGCACGCCAAGGTCATCATGGAACCGTTCGAGCGCGGCTACGGCCACACGCTCGGCAATGCGCTGCGTCGTATCCTGCTGTCGTCCATGGTCGGCTATGCGCCGACCGAAGTCGCGATCAGCGGTGTGGTGCACGAGTACTCGACCATCGAAGGCGTGCAGGAAGACGTCGTCGACATCCTGCTCAACCTGAAGGGGATCGCCTTCAAGATGCACGGCAAGTCCGAGGCGACCCTCAAGGTCAGCAAATCGGGCGAAGGCGTCGTCACGGCCGGCGATATCGAGGTCGGCCACGACATCGAAGTGCTGAATCCCGACCATGTCATTGCCCACCTGACCAAGGGTGGCAAACTCGACATGGAGATCAAGATCGAAGCCGGCCGTGGCTATCAGCCCGCGACCGCACGCAAGACCTCCGAGGAAACCCGTACCGTGGGTTCCATCCTGGTCGACGCCTCGTTCAGCCCGGTTCGCCGCGTCGCCTACTCGGTGGAAAGCGCCCGCGTCGAGCAGCGTACCGACCTCGACCGTCTGGTGATCGACATCGAGACCAATGGTGTCGTCGAGCCCGAGGAAGCGGTCCGCACGGCAGCCCGCATCCTGGTGAACCAGCTGTCCGTTTTCGCCGATCTGGAAGGTACGCCGGCCGAATCCGAGTCGCCGCGTTCGCCGCAGGTCGACCCGCTGCTGCTGCGTCCGGTCGACGATCTGGAGTTGACCGTGCGTTCGGCCAACTGCCTGAAAGCCGAGAACATCTATTTCATCGGCGACCTGATCCAGCGCTCCGAGACCGAACTGCTGCGCACGCCCAACCTCGGCCGCAAATCGCTGAACGAGATCAAGGACGTGCTGGCCTCCAAGGGCCTGTCGCTGGGCATGAAACTCGAGAACTGGCCGCCAGCCGGACTCGAACGCCCCTGATTTTCAAACCTGACAATAAAGCGCGGATCGCCCTGGCAGGCGATCTTGCCCAAGAAAAAACCCGTAGAAAGGAATCGCCATGCGTCACCGTCAATCTAACCGCAAGCTCAACCGCACGACCAGCCATCGCCTGGCCATGTTCCGCAACATGAGCGTGTCGCTGCTGCGTCATGAAGTGATCAAGACCACCCTGCCCAAGGCCAAGGAACTGCGCCGCTTCGTCGAGCCGCTGATCACCCTGGGCAAGGAACCCAGCCTCGCCAATCACCGCCTGGCTTTCGATCGTCTGCGTGATCGCGAAATCGTCGTCAAGCTCTTTGGCGAACTCGGCCCGCGCTACAAGACCCGGCCTGGCGGTTACCTGCGTATCCTCAAATACGGCTTCCGCGTGGGCGACAATGCCCCCATGGCGCTGGTGGAACTGGTGGACCGCCCCGAGGCGGCCGAAGCAGTAGACGCCGAGTAAGTGCGCTAGCGCGCATGCAGAAAAGCCGGGCAAGCCCGGCTTTTTTTCGTCCGTTATATCCCACGCTTGCCGGCGCCATTGGCGCCATGCATAGTTGTGCATCGTCCCAACCCGAATCGAGCATGATTCTCCTCCTTACCGATTTCAGCACACGCGATCCCTACGTCGGCCAGGTGAAGGCGAGACTGGCGCAGCATGCGCCGGCGCAGCTCGTCGTGGACCTTCTGCACGAGGTCCCGGATTTCAATCCGCACGCGGGCGCGCACCTGCTTGCGGCATTCGCGTCGGGTTTTCCACCCGGCAGCGTGTTCCTCGCGGTGGTCGATCCTGGCGTGGGCACGCCGCGCGAAGCCGTTGTGGTGCTGGCGGGCGGGCGCTGGTTCGTGGGGCCCGATAACGGCTTGCTGTCCGTGATTGCGGCACGCGAGCCCGATGCCCGGTACTGGCGCATCGTCTGGCGTCCCGAGAGCCTGTCGGCCACGTTTCACGGGCGCGATCTGTTTGCGCAGATTGCGGCGGAAGTTGCCTGCGGTGACTTCCCACAAGACAAGCTGCAGCCGCTGGACAAACTCACCGTTGAATTCGATGCGGGCGACTTGCCGCGCGTGATCTATCTCGACCATTACGGCAATGCCTGGACGGGAATACGCAAGTTGCCGAGCAATACACAAGTGCGTGCGGCAGGACAGACCTTCAAGCACAGCGAAAGCTTCGGCCTTGTCGACCGTGGCGAAGGATTCTGGTTCATCAACAGCGTGGGCCTGCTCGAACTCGCGGTGAACCGCGGTAGTGCCGCCGCAAGCTTTGGTCTCGCCGTGGGCGATCCGGTGCAGGTGCAGCGGCTAAACTAGCAGCAGGGCGCGATAGTCGTTGACGTTGGTGCGCGTCGGGCCGGTCACGACGAGATCACCGAGGGCGGAGAAGAACCCGTGGCTGTCGTGCGTGGCAAGACAGACGGCCGGATCGATGCCGGCAGCCTGTGCGCGGCGCAGGCTGTCCGGCGCGAGCAATGCGCCCGCGTTGTCTTCGCTGCCGTCGATACCGTCGGTGTCGCAGGCGATCGCCCAGACGGGCATGCCGCCCAGCGCGATCGCCAGCGCAAGCAGAAATTCGGCATTGCGACCGCCGCGTCCGTGGCGGGGGCGCAGCGTCACTGTGGTTTCTCCACCCGACAGCAGGGCAAGCGGTCGCGCCGGAATCGATCGCACCAGTGCGGCGTGCTGCCGCGCGACCGCCTGCGCGTCGCCGCGTACGCTGTCCGTCAGCACCAGTGCGGGTATGCCCTTGCGTTCGAAGTACTGTGCGGCGGCTTCGAGGCTGCCGCGCGCGTTGCCGATGACGCAGTTTGTCGTACGCGCAAAACAGACGTCGCCCGGTTTGGCGGTGTCGTCCACGTCGACGTGCGATTCCAGGTAGTGCCTGACAGGCTCGGGAACGACGATGCGGAAGCGTGCCAGCACGTCGAGCGCATCGGCGCAGCCCGTGGGATCGGGTGCGCAGGGGCCCGAAGCAATCATTGCGGGATCGTCGCCCACCACGTCGGAGATGAGGAGGGCCGTGACCCGGGCGCCGTGCGCGGCGCGCGCCAGGCGACCGCCCGACAGGCGGGTCAGATGCTTGCGAACCGTATTGATCTCGTGAATGCCGGCGCCTGCCGCCAGCATGGTCTTCGTGACCTGGCGCAAGGCCTTGAGGTCGATGCCTTCGACCGGCACGGCGAGCAGACTGGAACCGCCCCCGGAAATCAGCGCCAGCAGAAGGTCGTCCGGCCCCAGCGTGCCGGCCAGTTCCAGCATGCGCAGCGCGGCAGTCTCGCCGCGCCCGTCAGGCAGCGGATGGCTCGCTTCGACCACGTCGATGCGTTGCGTCGGCAGGCCGTGTCGATAGCGTGTGACGACCAGCCCAGTGAGCGGCGCCGTCGTTGGCCAATGCGACTCGACCGCCGCCGCCATGCTCGCAGCAGCCTTGCCACCCCCCAGTACGAGCGTGCGCCCCGGCGGCAAGGCCGGAAGATAGGGAGGCAGGATGCGCACCGGGTCGGCGGCGTCTACGGCAACCCGGAACGATTCCAGAAGCGAAGCCGCCGGGTTCATGCGGCACGGTACCGATGCCGGAGCGGCCCGGGATCGGGGGCAGAACCGGCCGGCATGCGCGGCCGGCCGTGGCGGAACATGGCAAGAGGCATCGACTCGGCGAGGGGACGACGCGCCGCGCTCCCCAGGGGCTTCAGGGCTTGACGGCTTCCTTGGCCTGGTCAGCCATTTCATGCACCTTGTCGGCACCCTCCTGGGCGGCGTTCGCTGCGCCCTGGACGGCTGCGCTGCCGGCGGCCGCTGCGGCATCCCCGGCAGCGGCGGCGGCTTCGCCCGTGGCGTGTGCCGCATCGCCGGCTGCCGTCGCCGCCGAGTCCACCGCCTGCCTGGCCGAATCGGCAGCCGCACCGGCGGCTTCCTTGGCCTGGTCCATCCCGGGCGCTGCGGCCTCCTGGGCCTTCTGACAGGCGGTCAGGGCCAGGGCAGCAAACAAGACGACGAGAAATCTGGATTGCATGGACATCTCCCTAAGGGTTGAGGATGCGGCCCGCTGCAGCAGCGGGTCACCGTTCAATGTACACGCCGCAGCAGCAACCAGACAGGCCGCGCCGCATTTTTTACAAAGGCGCCGTGGTCAGAAGCGTTCGTCGACCCGCAGGAAACGCCACTGTCCGGGCGGAAGATCGCCCAGCCGGACGCGGCCGATGCGCACGCGCTTCAGACCCACTACTTTCAGGCCAACCAGTTCGCACATGCGGCGGATCTGGCGCTTGCGGCCTTCTCTCAGAACGAAGCGCAACTGGTCGGCGTTCTGCCAGGTCACGCGGGCGGGCCGCAGCTTCCTGCCGTCGAGCGACAGGCCGTGGTTGAGCAGCGCAAGTCCGCGGTCGTCGAGCCGACCTTCCACGCGCACCAGGTATTCCTTCTCGGTTTCCGAATCGTCGCCGATGAGCTGCTTCGCGATGCGACCGTCCTGCGTCAGGACCAGTAGCCCTGTCGAGTCGATGTCCAGCCGGCCGGCCGGCGCCAGGCCTTTCAATTGCGCGCGCTCGAACCGCCGCGCCTCGCGGTCGGCGGCCCAGCGTGTGTCGGGGCGGATCAGTGCGACAGCCGGTTCGTAGCCCGGTTCGGGTTGCCCGGACACGTACCCGATGGGCTTGTGCAGCAGGATCGTCACGCGATCCGCCTGGCGTGCGCTGGCTTCGGCATCCAGGCGGATCGTGCAGTCCGGATCGACCCTGGTGCCGAGTTCGGCAACGCGCCTGCCGTCGACGAAGACGAGGCCGCGCTCGATGTAGCTGTCGGCTTCCCGGCGCGAGCACAGCCCGCGCTCGGACATCAGCTTGGACAGGCGGACAGGCTCGCCCATCAGCGTCGCGCCAGCACCGGCTGCAGGTACTTGCCGGTGTGGCTCGCCGGGTTGGCGGCGACGTCTTCCGGCGTGCCTGTGGCGACGATTTGCCCGCCGCCCGCGCCGCCTTCCGGCCCGAGATCGATCAGCCAGTCGGCGGTCTTGATGACGTCGAGGTTGTGCTCGATGACGACCACGCTGTTGCCGGCATCGGCCAGACGCTGCAACACCTTCAGCAGCAGGTCGATGTCGGCGAAGTGGAGGCCCGTGGTCGGCTCGTCGAGGATGTAGAGCGTGCGGCCGGTGTCGCGCTTGGAGAGTTCGAGCGCGAGCTTCACGCGTTGCGCTTCGCCGCCCGACAGCGTGGTGGCCGACTGGCCAAGGCGGATGTAGCCGAGGCCCACGTCGATCAGCGTCTGCAGCTTTTTCTTCACCACCGGCACCGCATCGAAGAATTCGGCGGCGGCCTCGATGGTCATTTCGAGCACGTCGCGGATGGTCTTGCCCTTGTACTGGATTTCGAGCGTCTCGCGGTTGTAGCGGGCGCCGTGACAGACGTCGCAGGGCACGTAGATGTCGGGCAGGAAATGCATCTCCACCTTGATGACGCCGTCGCCCTGGCAGGCCTCGCAGCGTCCGCCCTTGACGTTGAAGCTGAAGCGCCCCGGCCCGTAGCCGCGCGCGCGCGATTCCGGTACGCCGGCGAAGAGTTCGCGGATCGGCGTGAAGAGCCCGGTGTAGGTCGCCGGGTTGGAGCGCGGGGTGCGGCCGATGGGGCTCTGGTCGACGTTGATCACCTTGTCGAAGAATTCCAGGCCGTCGATCTCGTCGTGCGCTGCCGGCTCGGCGCTGGAGCCATACAGATGACGTGCCACCGCGCTGTAGAGCGTGTCGTTGATGAGCGTGGACTTGCCCGAGCCCGAGACGCCGGTCACGCAGGCGAGCAGTCCGACCGGCAGTTCCAGCGTGACGCCCTTCAGGTTGTTGCCGCGTGCGTTCTTCAGCACCAGGGTCCGTTCCGGGTTGCGTGCGCGACGTTTCTTCGGGATGGCGATGCGGCGCTTGCCCGACAGATACGCGCCGGTGAGCGAGGTTTTCGACAGCCGGATTTCCTCCGGCGTGCCTTCGGCCACCACCTCGCCGCCATGCACGCCGGCGCCGGGGCCCATGTCCACCACGTAGTCGGCGGCGCGGATCGCGTCCTCGTCATGCTCGACCACCAGCACCGAATTGCCGATGTCGCGCAGGTGCTTGAGCGTCGCCAGAAGGCGGTCGTTGTCGCGCTGGTGCAGGCCGATCGAGGGCTCGTCGAGCACATACATCACGCCGGTGAGGCCGGAACCGATCTGGCTGGCCAATCGGATGCGCTGCGCCTCGCCGCCGGACAGGGTGTCGGCCGAGCGGTCGAGCGAAAGATAGTCGAGGCCAACGTTGTTGAGGAAACCGACGCGGGCGACGATTTCCTTCACGATCTTGTCGGCGATCTGCGCACGGTGGCCGTCGAGTTGGAGCGTTTCGAAAAAGGCCTGCACGTCCCTCAGCGGCAAGGCGCTGACTTCGAAGATGGCCTTGCCGCCCACCAGCACGTGGCGGGCCTCCTCGCGCAGCCGCGTGCCATGGCAACTGGGACAGGGCTTGTTGTTCTGGTATTTGGCGAGTTCCTCGCGCACCGCCATCGAATCGGATTCATGGTAGCGGCGTTCCATGTTGGCGAGCACGCCCTCGAACGGGTAGGCGCGGGTGGTGAAGCCGCCGCGCGGGGCGAGTACCTGGAAGTTGATCGCGTCCTTGCCGGAGCCGTTGAGGATCACGTCCTGGATGCGCGGAGGCAACTGATCCCAGGGGGTGTTCAGATCGAAGCCGAAGTGCATCGCCAGCGACTGCAGCATCATGAAAAAGAACTGGTTGCGCTTGTCCCAGCCCTTGATCGCACCCGAAGCGAGCGAGAGGTGCGGAAAGGCGACCACGCGGGCCGGGTCGAAGAAGGTGATCTGCCCCAGACCGTCGCAGGTGTTGCACGCGCCCATGGGGTTGTTGAAGGAGAACAGGCGCGGTTCCAGTTCGGGCAGCGCGTAGCTGCACACCGGGCAGGCGAACTTGGCGGAAAACAGATGCTCCTGGCCGGAATCCATTTCCACCGCCAGCGCGCGTCCCTCGGCGTGGCGCAGCGCCGTCTCGAAGCTCTCGGCCAGGCGCTGCTTGGCGTCGGCGCGGACTTTCAGGCGGTCGATCACCACTTCGATGGTGTGCTTCCTGTTCTTGTCCAGCTTGGGTACGGCGTCGATCTCGTGCACCTTGCCGTCGACGCGCACGCGCACGAAGCCCTGTGCGCGCAGTTCGACGAAGAGCTCGGCGTTCTCGCCCTTGCGTCCGACGACCAGCGGGGCCAGCACCATGAGTTTGGTATCTTCCGGCAGCGCCAGCACCGCGTCGACCATCTGCGACACGGTTTGCGCGGCCAGCGTGATGCCGTGCTCGGGGCAGCGCGGGTCGCCGACGCGGGCGTAGAGCAGGCGCAGATAGTCGTGGATCTCGGTGACCGTGCCGACGGTCGAGCGCGGGTTGTGGCTGGTGGCCTTCTGCTCGATGGAGATCGCCGGCGAGAGGCCTTCGATCAGGTCCACGTCCGGCTTCTCCATCAGCTGCAGGAACTGCCGTGCGTAGGCCGAGAGCGACTCCACGTAGCGGCGCTGGCCCTCGGCGTACAGCGTGTCGAACGCGAGCGAGGACTTGCCTGAGCCCGACAGGCCGGTGATCACGATGAGCTTGTGACGCGGCAGGTCGAGGTTGACGTTCTTGAGATTGTGCGTGCGTGCGCCGCGGATGCGGATGCTGTCCATGGGGTCGGGGCCTATTTCGCAACCTGCTAATATAACGGACTTCCGCATCCAGCCGAATGACGTCGTGGCCCAGATCGAACTGTCCGAGAACATGACCGCAAGCGAGAAGCGCGCAGCGTCCGGGCTGGCGGCCATCTTCGGGCTGCGCATGCTGGGCATGCTCATGATTCTGCCGGTGTTCGCGCTGTATGCCCAGCATCTGCCGGGCGGCGACAACCACACCCTGGTCGGCCTGACCCTGGGCATGTACGGCCTGACCCAGGCGGTGCTGATGATTCCCTTCGGCATGGCCTCGGACCGCATCGGACGCAAAAAGGTCATCATCATCGGGCTGTTCGTGTTTGCGCTTGGCAGCTTCGTCGCAGCCTGGGCGCCCACGATCTACTGGACGGTCGCGGGCCGGGCGCTGCAGGGCGCAGGCGCGATTTCGGCGGCCGTCACGGCCCTGCTCGCCGACCTGACGCGCGAGGAACACCGCACCAAGGCGATGGCCATGATCGGTTCCACCATCGGCGTGGCCTTTGCCGTGTCGCTGGTCCTGGGGCCGGCGCTCGATCACCTGATCGGCGTACCGGGCATATTCGCGCTGACCGGCGTGCTGGCCCTGCTGGCGATCTGGGTGGTGAAGGTCTGGGTGCCCGACCCCACGGGCAGCTTCTTCCATGCCGATGCCCAGGCGAACCCGGCCAGCCTGGCCGACGTGTTGAGAAACCCCCAGCTGCTGCGGCTCGATTTCGGTATTTTTGCCCTGCACGCCGCGCAAATGGCGATGTTCGTCGTGGTGCCCGTGGCGCTGAAGAATGCCGGCCTGGCGCCGGCGCACCACTGGGCGGTCTACCTGCCCATCCTGCTCGGCTCCTTCGTCCTGATGGTGCCGGCCATCATCTATGGCGAGAAGCGCGGCAAGCTCAAGCCCGTGTTCATCGGCGGGGTGGCGACGATGCTGCTGGCGCAGCTGGGCCTGGCGCTGGGCATCGCGCATTTCTGGGGCATCGTCGGCGCGCTGTTTTTCTATTTCGTCGCCTTCAACCTGCTCGAAGCCAGCCTGCCCTCGCTGATTTCCAAGCTGGCACCGGTTTCGGCCAAGGGTACGGCCATGGGCGTCTACAACACGGCCCAGGCGCTCGGCCTGTTCTTCGGCGGCGCATTCGGCGGCTGGCTGGCCCAGCATTTCGGTTTTTCGGCCGTGTTCGTCTTCTGCGTCGTGCTGATGGCAGGCTGGCTGCTGGCGGCTTGGTCCATGGTGCCGCCGCCCGCGATCAAGACGCGCATGTTCCGGGTGGGTGCCATGCCGGCCGATCAGGCCGCGCTGCTCAAGAACCAGCTCGCCGGCGTGGCAGGCGTGGTCGAGGCCGTGGTGCTGGCCGAGGAAGGCGTGGCCATGCTCAAGGTCAGCATCCGGGGATGGGACGAAGCACGCGCGCGCAGCCTGCTCAATCCTGCCTGATAGAATTCCGCTCTGCGATATCGAAACCGTCAGGGGAAAACATGGCATCGGTCAACAAGGTGATACTCGTCGGCAATCTCGGGCGCGACCCCGAGATGCGCTATCTGCCCAGCGGGGAGGCCGTCGTCAATCTCAGCGTGGCGACCACCGACAAATTCAAGGACAAGAGCGGGGCCATGCAGGAAGCCACCGAATGGCACCGCGTCAGCTTCTTCGGACGTACCGCCGAAGTCTGCGGCCAGTACCTGAAAAAGGGCAGCCAGGTCTACGTCGAGGGCAGCATCCGCACGCGCAAATACACCGACAAGGACGGCGTCGAGAAATACGCCACGGAGATTCGCGGCGACCGCATGCAGATGCTGGGCGGCCGCGCCGGCGGCGGCATGGCCGACATGGATGACGGCTACAATCAGGCACCGCCGCCGCGCAGCCAGCCCGCCGCCCAGCGCGGCGCACCGGCGCAGCGGCCGGCCTCCGGCGGCTTCGACGACATGGACGACGATATTCCGTTCTGAGCCGAGCCGCAGTCCGGCCTGACACAATAAACCTCGAAGCGGAGAACCGTGCGCGCGGCGCGCGGCAAGAGTTGAGCGCACACACCGGCAGCAGCATGAACCGTTGGCCCCGCCTGCTCGTCCTGAGCGGCGCGCTGGCGTTCGCCAGCGGCGTGCATGCGGAGGTCACGGAAGCGAATTTCCTCGACGATCTCCCGGTCGTGCTGTCGGCCGCGCGTCTCTCGCAACCGGTCAACGAGGCGCCGGCGGCCGTCACCGTCATCGACCAGGACATGATCCGGGCCTCGGGGTTTCGCGACATTCCCGATCTGCTGCGTCTGGTGCCGGGGTTCTCAGTTGCCTATACCGCGAACAATACCTGGGCGGCCGGCTACCACGGGCTGGGCGATGCGTTCTCGCGTCGTTTCCAGGTGCTGGTCGACGGACGCTCGATCTATAGTCCGCACTACGGTGCGGTGTATTGGACCGACCTGCCGCTTGCCATCGAGGACATCGAACGCATCGAGGTGATCCGCGGGCCCAACGCCGCGATCCATGGTGCAAACGCCTTCGCCGCCGTCATCAACATCATCACCAGGACCGCAGCCCAGGTGACGGGCAATACCGTTTCGGCGCAATACGGCGAGCAGAGCATGCGCGGTCTCCTGGCGCGCCATGGCGGCGGCGATGACCGCCTGCGCTATCGCCTGACCTTCTCGGCGCAGCAGCGGGACCGCTTCGAGCGGGACATCACGGACAAGCCGCCCGCGACCCTGGACAACGGGCAGTACTTCGAGGCCAGCAAAACCTATTTCCTCAACGGACGCATGGACTGGCAACTGGCTTCACGTGCCGATCTCAGCGCCCAGTTCGGGGTGTCACAGGGGGACTGGCGGTCCGGGCACAACACCGATTCACCGACCGATGTACTGGAACCGCGAGTCCAGGATTCCCGTGCGCAATACCTGCAGCTGACTTACCACAAGGTCGAATCCGAGCAGCGCGAATGGCGCGTGCATGTCTACCATTCGCGCAACCGCTTCGATGCCAACGCGCTGGGCGACCTGTCCGGCCTGGGCCTGGGGGTCGTGTCGGTCGACCAGTATCTGCTGCAGACGCGCAGCAACATCGAACTGCAGGTCAACGAGACCTGGACACCCGACCTGCGCGGGGTGTGGGGTGGGGAAGTGCGGCGTGATGCGGTGGTGAGCCCGCAGAATTACAACAGCGGCCGGGAGTTGAGCGGCACGCTCGAGCGTGCCTTCGGCAATCTCGAATGGCATGCGCACGACAGCGTTTTGCTCCAGGGGGGCGCCATGGTCGAGCATCACTACTACTCGGGAACGGATGTGTCGCCGCGCGCTGCCGTCAACCTGACCGTGAGTCCGGGGCACGTCCTGCGTCTTGGCGTGTCGAAAGCCTATCGTTCGCCGACCTTCTTCGAGCAGGAAGGCAATCAGGTTTACCTGCTGACGTCGGGGGCCCTGGCCGATGCCGTCACGGTTCCGTCGAATGGTCTCAAACCCGAGCGCGTGTTGTCGCGCGAAATCGGCTATCTGGGCCAATGGCGCCCGGCCCGGCTGGAATGGGATGTCCGTGTGTACCGCGATCACATCGACGATTTCATCGGACAGGAAAAGGGCAATTTCTATCCGGATGGCGCTCTGCGGCCGAACGAATTCCGTTACGCCAACATTGGAACGGTCGATTCCCAGGGCGGAGAAATCCAGTTGCGCTGGCGCCCGGTGGCGGCGCTGGACCTGAGCGCCCATTTCGCACGCGTGTTCCTGCGTGCGGATACCACGGTCAACAATTTCAATACCGACATTCCGCTCTCGGCACCGCGCAACAGCTGGGGCCTGCTCGCCAGCTACAAGCTGGGCAACGGCTGGGAGACGAGTCTGGGCGCCTGGCACTACGACACGACCAAATGGCTTTCCGAAGGCGACATCGTCGCCCCCTACACGCGTGTCGACATGCGCGTGGCGCGTCGCTGGAACTGGCAGGGCTATCAGATGGAGGCGGCGCTGGTCGGCCAGAACCTGGGCGACGACTACGCCGAATTCCGCGATACCAACATCTTCAGTCGCCGCGTCTACGGCAGCCTGGGCTTCAACTGGTAGGAACCGCAAGCCGCTTGGGTTCCCGGGGGCGGCGTAGGTATAATGACGCAACTTCTTGATTGTCGGAGAATTTCATGCCGATCTATGCCTACAAATGTGCGTCCTGCGGATACGCCGCGGATGAAATGCAGAAAGTGTCGGATGCGCCGCTGACGGTCTGCCCGTCGTGCGGCAAGGCCGATTACGCCAAACAGCTCACCGCGGCGGGCTTCGCCCTGAAGGGCACGGGGTGGTACGCCACCGATTTCAAGGGTGGCAGCAAGCCGGCCGAACCCAAGTCCGATGCGCCCTCGCCGGCCTGCGGCACGGGTGCCTGTCCGGCATGTAACTGAAGAGACGCGCGAACGGGAAGCGGGCGGTGCGAGCCGTCCGCTTCTTTGTTTCCGACCGAACCATGAAACGCTATTTCGTTACCGGGCTCCTGATCTGGGTGCCGCTGGGCATCACGCTCTGGGTCCTGAACCTGTTGATCGGCACGCTGGATCAGAGCCTGACCCTGTTGCCCGCAGAGTGGCAGCCGGAAGCCTGGCTGGGCACGCGCTTGCCCGGCCTGGGCGTGATCCTGACTGCGCTGGTGATTTTTCTCACCGGGGTGTTCGCGGCCAATTTCTTCGGACAGAAGCTCATCGACTGGACCGAAGCCCTGCTCGCCCGCATTCCTGTCGTCAAATCCATCTACGGCAGCGTGAAGCAGGTGTCGGACACGCTCCTCTCCGGCAACGGTCATGCGTTTCGCAAGGTGCTGCTGGTGCGCTACCCCCATCCGCAGGCCTGGTCGCTGGCCTTCCAGACCAATGTGCCTGCCGAAGTGCTGGCAAAATTGCCGGACGAACACGTCGCCGTGTTCATCCCAACCACCCCCAGCCCGGTCAACGGGTTTTATTTTTACGTGAAGAAAAGCGAAGCGATCGAACTCGACATGTCGGTCGATCGTGCGCTGAAGTACATCGTCTCGATGGGCGTCGCCAGCAGCGAGCCGCGCTCGGGCACACAATAGGATCAGCACCATGCGTACGCATTACTGCGGCGGCGTCACCGCCGCCGATATCGGCAACACCGTCCAGCTCTGCGGCTGGGTCCACCGGCGGCGCGACCACGGCGGTGTCATCTTCATCGACCTGCGCGACCGCGAGGGCAACGTCCAGGTGGTGATCGATCCCGATACCCCGGATGCCTTCAAGGCAGCCGAAGAAGTGCGCTCGGAATACGTGCTGCGCATCGTCGGCAAGGTGCGCGCCCGTCCGACCGGCACCGAGAATCCGAACCAGCCGACCGGCATGGTCGAGGTGCTGGCACAGGAACTCGAGATTCTCAACGCGGCGCTCACGCCCCCGTTCCAGATCGACGACGACAACATCAACGAGAACATCCGCCTGCAGTATCGTTATCTCGACCTGCGTCGCGAGCCGATGCAGAAGAACCTCAAGCTCCGCTATCGCGTGTCCAAGCTGATGCGCGACTACCTCGACAACCACGGCTTCATGGAAGTCGAGACGCCCATGCTCACGCGCTCCACGCCCGAGGGCGCGCGCGACTACCTGGTGCCCAGCCGCGTGCACGACGGCATGTTCTACGCCCTGCCGCAGTCGCCCCAGCTTTTCAAGCAGCTGCTCATGGTTGCCGGCTACGACCGCTATTTCCAGATCACCAAGTGCTTCCGCGACGAGGATCTGCGCGCCGACCGCCAGCCCGAGTTCACCCAGGTCGACCTCGAAACCTCCTTCCTCGGCGAGGAAGAAATCATGGGCATCGTCGAGGGCATGATCCGCGACATGATGCAGAAGGCGCAGGGCATCGAGCTGCCCGCGGTCTTCCCGCGCATGCCCTACAGCGAGGCCATGGCGAAGTACGGCTCGGACAAGCCCGACATGCGCGTGACGCTGGAACTCGTGGACGTTGCCGACTGCATGCGCGAGGTCGCGTTCAAGGTCTTCTCCGGCCCGGCCAACGATCCCAAGTGCCGCGTCACCGCCCTGCGCATTCCCGGCGGCGCGAGCCTCTCGCGCGGCGAGATCGACGGCTACACCGAATTCGTCAAGATCTACGGCGCCAAGGGCCTGGCCTACATCAAGGTCAACGACGCGACGCAACTGAACGAAGCCGGCCTGCAGTCGCCCATCGTCAAGAATCTCTCCGAAGCTTCGCTCAAGGCCGTGATCGAGCGCACCGGCGCGCAGAACGGCGACCTCATCTTCTTCGGCGCCGACAAGGCCAAGATCGTGACCGACGCGCTGGGCGCGCTGCGCCTCAAGCTCGGCCACGAAAAGGGCTACGTCGACGGACGTGCCTGGGCGCCGCTGTGGGTGGTCGATTTCCCCATGTTCGAATACAACGAGGACGAGAAGCGCTGGGACGCGCTGCACCATCCCTTCACCGCACCCAAGGACGGCCACGAGGACTTCCTCGCGACCGATCCCGGCAAGTGCCTGTCGAAAGCCTACGACATGGTGCTCAACGGCTGGGAAGTCGGCGGCGGTTCGGTGCGTATCCACAAGCAGGAGGTGCAGGACAAGGTCTTCGCCGCGCTCAATATCGGCGAGGCCGAGCGCCAGGAAAAATTCGGTTTCCTGCTGGAGGCCCTGCAATACGGCGCGCCGCCGCACGGCGGCCTGGCCTTCGGTCTGGATCGCCTGGTCACGCTGATGGCGGGCGCCGAGTCGATCCGCGACGTGATCGCCTTCCCCAAGACCCAGCGTGCTTCGTGCCTGATGACCAACGCGCCCAACGTCGTCGACGAAAAGCAGCTGCGCGAACTGCACATCCGGCTGCGCAATGCCGTCGCCGGCCAGGCGGCGGCAGGCGACAAGGTGGCCTGAGATGGCGTTCGCCGACACGCTCCGGACCCTGCCCGAGTTCGCCGGCGGGAATCTGGTGCTGAGCGATGCTGACGGCCGCGAACTGGGCGTTATCGCCAACGCGCCCGGCACCGCCGGTTCCTTTCGCGTGTATGCCTATCTTGCCGACAAATACGGCGCGATCAACGTCGAGGCGGCGGCCGAGGGGCTCGCCATCTTTGCCGAACACACCGAGGACGCCAGCCGCAATCCGGGCAAGCATCCCAACATCGACCGCCTGATCGGCCTGATGCTCAGCGGCGACACGCTTCACGCCCGCATCGCGTGACCGTCCACAAGATTCCCGTTTCCGTCCTCGTCGTCATCCACGCCGCGGACGGGCGGGTGCTGCTGCTGGAACGTGCCGACGCGCCGGGTTTCTGGCAGTCGGTGACCGGTTCGCAGGACGCCGGCGAAACCCTGGAACAGACCGCGATCCGCGAAGTCGCCGAGGAAACCGGCTTCGACGCGAGGCAATTCCGGCTCACGCCCTGGGGCATCGAGAACCGCTACGAAATCTACCCGCGCTGGCGGCATCGCTACGCGCCCGGGGTGACGCACAACACCGAGCACGTATTCGGCCTGCGTCTGCCCGAGGTGCTGCAGCCCACGCTTGCGCCACGCGAGCACACCGGATCCAGATGGCTGCCTTGGCAGGAAGCGGCCGAGGCCTGTTTCTCGCCGTCCAACGCGGCGGCCATCCGCCTGCTGCCGACGCGCCTATAATTTCGCTGTCATGAGCCTGCTCTCCATCGCCAGCTACAACATCCACAAGGGCCTGTCGCAATTCAACCGGCGCCTGACCGTGCACGAGCTGCGCGACCGCCTCGGCCTGCTCGGTTCGGACATCGTCTTCCTGCAGGAAGTGCAGGGCAGCCACGGCCAGCGCGCCAGCCGTTTCCAGCACTGGCCCGGCAAACCGCAGCACGAGTTCCTGGCCGGCCATGTCTACACCGATTTCGCCTACGGCAAGAACTGCGTGTACGACACCGGCCATCACGGCAACGCCATCCTCTCACGCTACAAGATCCTCAATTGGGAAAACGAGGACATCTCCGCGCATGCCTTCGAAAGCCGCGGCATGCTGCATTGCGAGGTCGAGGTGCCGGGCGTGGCCGGGCCCGTGCATTGCATCAATGTGCATCTCGGCCTCACCGAGCGCGGACGCAAGCGTCAGCTCGACATGATCGCCGCACGCATCCGTGCCGTAGTGCCGGATGCGGCCCCGCTGATCCTGGCGGGCGATTTCAACGACTGGCTGGTGCGCGCCGGGCGTTTCTTCGAGGATGAACTGGGCCTGGCCGAGGTGTTCGAGACCCATCATGGCCAGTCGGCACGCAGCTATCCCTGCATCCTGCCCATGTTCCAGCTCGACCGCATCTACGTGCGCGGCTTCCAGATCCAGGCTGCGCGCGTCCACACCGGCAACGCCTGGCATCGCATTTCCGATCACGCCGCCCTGACCGCTAAGCTGAAACTGGCCGGATGACCCGCCGTACGCCCTGGCAGCGCGTCTTTCGCGGTGTCGAGCCGATGCCGGGCAACCGGGTGCGGCTGCTGCAGAGCGGCGCGGCGTTCTTCCCGGCGCTGATCGCGGCATGCGACGCCGCGCAGGCCGAAATCCATGTCGAGACCTATATCTTCAATGCCGACGCCACGACGCAAGCCGTGCACGCGGCCCTGGTGCGCGCGGCCCGGCGCGGCGTAAGGGTTCGCGTTCTGATCGATGGCGTGGGCTCGCGCACGCTGCCGGCCGACTGGCTGGCGAGCCTGCGCGAGGCTGGCGCCACGGTGCTCGTCTACCGGCCGCTGGCAACCGGCTGGCTGGCCAATCCGCACAGCCTGCGGCGCCTGCACCGCAAGGTCGCGGTCGTGGACGCGGCGGTGGCCTTCGTCGGCGGCATCAATCTCATCGACGATTTCGAGCCTGTCCGTTTGCCTGAGCCGCGGCTGGATTTCAGCGTCGAGGTGCGCGGGCCGCTGCTAGCGCCGATCCACGCCAGCGTGCGCAGGCTGTGGCGGCTGGCAGCGCTGAAGCAGTTGCAGGCCGCAGGCCGCGAACCGGCAATCGAGCCGGCCTGGCCGACCGATGGCCACGTGCGCGCCGCCTTCGTCGTGCGCGACAACTTTGCCCACCGCCGCGACATCGAGCGCGGCTATCTGGCGGCCCTGGCCCTGGCACGCGAGGAAATCTGCATCGCCAACGCCTATTTCCTGCCTGGTCACCGATTTCGCAGGCTGCTCCGGCACGCCGCCGCGCGCGGCGTTCGCGTGCGGCTGCTGGTGCAGGGCCACACCGACCACCCATTCTTCCAGGCTGCGGCGCGCGCTCTGTATCGCGACCTTCTCGCGGCCGGGGTGGCGATACACGAGCACCACGCCAGCGAACTCCACGCCAAGGTGGCCGTGATCGACGGCCGCTGGGCCACGGTGGGATCCAGCAACATCGATCCGTTCAGCCTGCTGCTGGCACGCGAGGCCAATATCGTCGTGGATGATGCGGCATTTGCGCGCGACCTGCAGCAGCGCCTCGACCGGGCCTGCGCGACGGCGCATGCGCTCGATCCGGTCGACTGGCAGCGCAGGCCCTGGCCGCGCCGCATGCTGTCCTGGCTGGCTTATGGGCTCGTGCGCGTCATGGCCGGCCTGGCCGGCAGCGGACGCTGGCCCTGAATCCTGCTACAGCCTTGCTGACTTGAACGTGTCGCACTGGCCCGGATCGCCGCCTTGCATGCCGCGGCTGAACCAGCGCATGCGCTGTTCCGACGAACCGTGGGTGAAGGATTCCGGCACCACATAGCCGCGCGCCTGCTGCTGCAGGCGGTCGTCTCCCACGCCGGCGGCGGCGGCCAGGGCCTCCTCGGTATCGCCTGGTTCCAGAACATGGCGCACCTGGTTGGCATGGTAGGCCCACACACCGGCGAAGCAGTCGGCCTGCAGTTCCATGCGCACCTGCATCGCGTTGCCTTCGGCCTCGCCCGCGCGCTGGCGCGCCGCGTTCACCTTGTCCGAAATGCCCAGCAGCGTCTGCACGTGGTGGCCGACCTCGTGCGCCACCACGTAGGCCTGCGCGAAGTCGCCCGGTGCGTCGTGGCGGTTTGCCAGCTCGTTGAAAAAGGACATGTCGAGATACAGCTTGCGGTCGCCCGGGCAGTAGAACGGCCCCATCGCGGCCTCGGCGAAGCCGCACGCCGACTGCACTGACCCCGAGTACAGCACCAGGGTCGGCTGTTCGTACTGCCGGCCCGATTTCCGGAACAGCGTGCCCCATACGTCCTCGGTGTCGGCCAACACCACCGACATGAAGTCCTTCAGCCGCGCTTCCTCCGGACTGGAGGGTGCCGGTTGCGCGGTTTCCTGCGGCGTGCCGGCCAGGCCGCCGGCCTGGTTCAGCACCACCGACGGATCCACCCCGAAATACATCGCCACCAGCGCCAGCACGATCGCGCCGATCCCGCCGCCGGCCAGCCCCAGGCCCGAAACACGCATGCCGCGCCGGTCCTCGATGTTGTCGCTGCGGCGCCCGTTTTCCCAGCGCATGGGCATCCCCCGTCGGTATCGATAATCCGCATTCTAAACAGGCGCCGCCGCCCGCGCAGACAAGCGTAAGGTGGCAGCGTGAAGTCGGTCTGATCGCTCTTGCATGCCGCCTGTTGCGCATGTGCAACAAAACAACACTTTGAGGTAGTTTGTGGCAAAAAAAGCAGCGGTTTTGCTTGTTCTGGATGCCGGGGTCTGGATAATCGGCCCTGTCCAAATGCATTCATGCGCGGACAGCTCTGCAGAGCTCCAAACCAACTCGGTTTAATTTTTACTTTCTTAGGAGAAAGCAATGAAAAAATCCCTGATCGCTCTGGCCGTGGCCGGCTCCTTCGCCGCCCCCGCCTTTGCAGCCACCAGCAACGTCGACGTGTACGGCGTGCTGAACGTCTCCGTTAACAGCGTCAACGACGGCGTTTCCAACACCGACCGCAGCACCAGCGTGACCTCTAACGCCAGCCGCATCGGCTTCAAGGGCACGGAAGATCTGGGTGGCGGCCTGGCCGCCATCTGGCAGATCGAGAACGGCATCAACATGGACGAGGCCTCTGGCAGCGTCGCCAACCGCAACACCTTCCTGGGTCTGAAAGGTGGTTTCGGTACCGTTCTGGCTGGTAACCACGACACCCCGATGAAGCTGCTGGGTCGCTCGGTCGACAACTTCGGCGACACCATGGCTGACTCCCGCAACCTGCTGGGCGCGACCGCGAACAACGGCGGTACCGCTTTCGACCAGCGCACCAAGAACACCCTCGCTTACATCAGCCCCAGCTTCAGCGGCCTGACCGTGATCGGTGCTTACGTGGCTGATCACCAGATCGCCGGCTCCACCGCCAGCTGCGCTACCGGCCTGGACTGTAACAAGAACGACGCTTACAGCGTGTCCGCCAACTACGCCAATGGCCCCATGATGCTGGGTCTGGGCTATGAAAAGCACAATGTCAGCCCCGACAGCCGCAAGATGTGGCGTCTGGTTGGCGGCTACACCATCGGCGACCTGAAGCTGGGTGCACAGTACGAAAACGGTACGGCTGACACCGCCCTGATTGCTGCTGACCGTAGCGCCTGGGGCCTGTTCGCCAACTACACCATGGGTGCGGTTGTGCTCAAGGGCAACTACCTGAGCGTTGGCGATTACAAGAACTCGTCGAACACCGGCGCCAAGCAGTACACCCTGGGTGCTGACTACAACCTGTCCAAGCGCACCACGGTTTATGGCCTGTACGCCAAGGTTACCAACGACTCCGGCGCCAAATTCGGCCTGGGCGATGGCGCCAAGGATTCCGATTCCACCGTCAATACCACGGCTGGTGTCGATCCCTCGGTGTTCAGCGTTGGTCTGAAGCACAGCTTCTAATTTCTCGCCGGGGTAACCCGGTTTGAATGATGAAGTTAAAACGGGCTCCTTCGGGAGCCCGTTTTTTATGCCTGCACGTTGTGTTTGGCTGGCGACTCAGCCTTCGACGATGTCGAAGTCGTGCGTGATCTCGGCCGTCTTGCCGAACATGATGCTGGCCGAGCAGGTTTTCTCGGCGGAGAGCTTCACGGCCTGCTCGACGCGCTTGGGGTCGAGCGCCTTGCCTGTGACGGTGAAGTGGACGTGGATTCGGGTGAACACCTTGGGGTCGCTGTCGGCGCGGGTGGCCTCCAGGCCGGCAACGCAGTCGGTGACCTGCTGGCTGCCTTGGGCACAATGAAGTTATACTTGTATAACGTTTGCGTTCCGGGGAGTCCCGACATGCTGGCCATCCGTTTGCCCGAGTCGATCGAAGCGCGCCTGAATGCGCTGGCGCAAGAGACCGGGCGCGCCAAATCCACGCTCGCCCGTGAGGCGATCCTGGAGTACCTCGACGATCTGGAGGACTACTATCTCGCCGAGGCGCGGGCGCGCAAGAATCGCAAGACGATTCCGCTCGAAGAGGTGGAGCGCGCGCTTGGGCTATGAAATCGAATTCGATCCGGAGGCACTCAAGGAACTGAAAAAACTCGATCGGCCGGTTCAGCAACGACTGGTCGGCTTCCTCAAAACGCGCGTGGCGTCGCTGGACAATCCAAGAGAAATCGGCGAGGCGCTCGCGGGCGCGAAGCTGGGCAACTACTGGAAATACCGTGTAGGTGACTGGCGGATCATTTGCGATATCCAGGATCGGCGCATCGTCGTTCGCGTGTTGCGTGTCGGCAACCGCCGCGAGGTGTATCGCTAAGCCGTTGTTCCCGGGGCTGCGATGCGACTGTTCTCAATCCACACCTGACTTGTGCCCGGATTCAGCCTTCGACGATGTCGAAGTCGTGCGTGATCTCGGCCGTTTTGCCGAGCATGATGCTGGCCGAGCAGTATTTCTCGGCGGAGAGCTTCACGGCCTGCTCGACGCGCTTGGGGTCGAGCGCCTTGCCGGTGACGGTGAAGTGGACGTGGATTTTCGTGAACACCTTGGGGTCGCTGTCGGCGCGGGTGGCCTCCAGGTCGGCGACGCAATCGGTGACCTGCTGGCGGCCCTTGCGCAGGATGTGGACGACGTCGTAGGCGGAACAGCCGCCCAGGCCCAGCAGCAGCATTTCCATGGGGCGCACGCCGAGGTTCTTGCCACCGCCGTCGGGCGGGCCGTCCATGACGACGGTGTGGCCGGATTCGCTCTGGCCGGCGAAGCTGACGCCTTCGATGAGTTTGACGCGGGCTTTCATGTTCTTCCTTCGTTGAAATGCGTGCGGAGTTTGTACCACAGGATGCCCAGCCATTCGTGCAGGGCAAAGGTGCTGTCGCGCAGGCCGACGGGGGTGGGCACGATGCCCAGCACGCTGTCGAGTTCGGTACCGGAAAACTGGATGCCGGCGGGGACGACTTCAAGCCCCTGCGCCTCGAATTGCGGACGTGCGCGGCGCAGGTGCCAGGCGTGGGTGACCAGCGCGATGCGCCGGACACCGGCAGTTTCGAGTATCCGGGCCGAATTGCGCGCGTTTTCCCAGGTGGTGTGTGCGGCGTCTTCCACCCAGCGCGGGGTGATGCCATATTCGCTTTGCAGTATGTGCTGCATGATTTCGCCCTCGGACAGGCAGCCGCCCCCGGGCTTGCCGCCGGTGACGAGCAGGGGCAGGCCGCTGGCGCGTGCTAGCCGGACGGCGTAGCGCAGGCGTTCCAGGGTGATGCCGTTGGCGGTGTCTTCGCCGTATTCGGCCGCACCGACCCGGCGGCCGCCGCCCAGCACGACGATGGCGTCCACGTCCTTCAGGTCGCGCGGGGTGGCCGGCCCTGAGATTTCCAGCGTTTTCAGGAGCAGGCCGCCCACCCAGGGGGTGGACAGGGCATACAGCGAAACGGTGGACAGCAGGATGAGCGACATGGCCAGGCGGGGGTGGCGACGGTGAAGAATCAGGCCGGCAAGCAGGAGCAGGATCAGCGACAGCGGGGGCAGCAGGGCGTCGGCGATCAGGTTGGTGGCAAGCCAGGCGGTCATGCGGGGGATTGTATGCCAGCCGACGAAGCCGGCGCACGCAGTGTTTGACTTTGCCGCGGGGCCGCGGTTAAAATGCCCGGCTTTCCGAGATTGTCCTCTTTTTGCAGAGGTTGGGTCATGAAAACCTATTCCGCCAAACCCGCTGAAGTCAAACGCGACTGGTACGTTGTCGACGCCGACAACAAGGTGCTGGGCCGCTTGGCTTCCGAAATTGCCCGTCGTCTGCGTGGCAAGCACAAGCCCGAGTTCACCCCCCACGTCGACACCGGCGATTACATCGTCGTCGTGAACGCCGGCAAGATGGTCGTGACCGGCAACAAGGGTCTCGACAAGAAATACTATCGCCACTCGGGTTTCCCCGGCGGCATCTACGAAACCAGCTTCGACAAGATGCAGGCGCGCTTCCCCGGCCGTGCGCTGGAAAAGGCGGTCAAGGGCATGCTGCCCAAGGGGCCGCTCGGCTACGCCATGATCAAGAAAATGAAGATCTACGCGGGCGCGGACCATCCGCACGAGGCGCAGCAGCCCAAGCCCCTGGAAATCAACGCTCAATAAGGTCGCATCATGATCGGTAACTACAACTACGGTACGGGGCGTCGCAAGGAATCGGTCGCCCGCGTCTTTATCAAGGCCGGCAGCGGCAAGATCGTCGTCAACGACAAGCCGGTGGACGAGTATTTCTCGCGCGAAACCGGCCGCATGGTCGTTCGCCAGCCGCTGGTGCTGACCGACAGCCTGAACAAGTTCGACATCATGGTGAACGTGTCGGGTGGTGGCGAGACGGGCCAGGCCGGTGCGATTCGCCACGGCATCACCCGCGCGCTGATCGATTTCTCCGCCGAGATGAAACCCACGCTCAAGGCCGCCGGTCTGGTGACCCGCGATGCCCGCGAAGTCGAACGGAAAAAGGTCGGCTTCCACAAGGCGCGTCGCCGCAAGCAGTTCTCCAAGCGCTGATCGCGCCAGGTACAAAAAAGCCGTCCGCCTGGGCGGCTTTTTTTATGGTGTCATCTGCGCTGACATAAAATAATCAAACTCTACGCAAGGAATTTTCATCATGATCAAAGTCGGTATCGTCGGCGGCACGGGCTACACCGGAGTCGAATTGCTGCGCCTTCTGGCGCGTCATCCGCAGGTGGAACTGAAGGCGATCACCTCGCGCAAGGAAGCAGGGATGCCGGTGGCCGAGATGTTCCCGAATCTGCGCGGCCGCGTCACGCTGGCCTTTTCCACGCCGGAAGAAGCGGGCCTGGAAAGCTGCGACGTGGTCTTCTTCGCCACGCCCAACGGCGTCGCGATGCAGCAGACGCGCGCACTGCTCGATGCGGGCGTGAAGGTGATCGACCTGGCGGCCGATTTCCGCATCAAGGACATCGCGGTGTGGGAGAAGTGGTACAAGATGGAACACGCCTGCCCGGATCTGGTGGCGGAGGCGGTGTACGGTCTGCCGGAAATCAACCGCGACAGGATCAAGGGTGCGCGCCTGATCGCCAACCCGGGTTGCTATCCGACCGCAGTGCAGCTGGGTTTCCTGCCTTTGCTGGAGGCGGGGGTGGTCGATCCCGGATTCCTGGTGGCGGATGCCAAGTCGGGCGTGTCGGGGGCGGGGCGCAAGCCGGAGACACATATCCTCTTCGCGGAGGCGGCCGACAATTTCAAGGCGTATGCGGTGGGTGGGCATCGCCATTGGCCGGAAATCAAGCAGGGGCTGGAGATTTTCTCCGGCGGACCGGTGGGTTTCACGTTCGTGCCGCATCTCACGCCCTTGATCCGGGGTATTCACGCCACGCTGTATGCGAAGATCGGCAAGGACATCGACCTGCAGGCGCTGTTCGAGCAGCGCTACGCGGGCGAGGCCTTCGTGGACGTACTGCCGAGCGGGGCGCATCCGGAGACCCGTTCGGTGCGCGGGGCGAACACCTGTCGGATCGCGGTACACCGTCCGCAGGGCAGCGATACCGTGGTCGTGTTGTCTGTGATCGACAATCTGGTCAAGGGCGCGGCAGGGCAGGCGGTGCAGAACATGAACCTTCTGTTCGGACTGCCGGAAGACACGGCCCTGGTGGATATCGGCATGCTGCCCTGATGCCCCGGCGGAACTCCGTCCTGGCTGAGGGGTCTTTCTTGACGCCAGGCGGGTGATGCGGATAATCACTCCACACTTTTCTCAGGAGCTCCACCATGAATGCAGCCACCGAAATGGAATCGCCGTTGATCTTCACTGATAGCGCGGCGGCCAAGGTCAAGAGTCTGATCGACGAGGAGGGCAATCCGGATCTGAAACTGCGCGTGTTCGTTTCGGGCGGCGGTTGCTCGGGCTTCCAGTACGGATTCACGTTCGACGAGTCGCAGAACGAAGACGATACCGTCATGGTCAAGAACGGCGTGACGCTGCTGGTTGATTCGATGAGCTTCCAGTATCTGGTCGGCGCAGAGATCGACTATAGCGAGGGTCTTGAGGGTGCGCAGTTCGTCATCAAGAACCCGAACGCCACCACGACCTGCGGTTGCGGTTCGTCCTTCTCGGCTTGAAGGCAGGATTTGCGTTACCGAAAAAGCGGCTTCGGCCGCTTTTTTGTTGTGCGGCTGTCGGGCCGCGAGAACTCAGGCAGGGTAAATCGCGCCGAGTATGCGTTCTCCGCGCGCCCCCGTTACCGAAGGCAGGTTGCCCGGCTGTGCGTGTAATGTCTGGCGCGCCAGCCAAGCGAAGGCCATGGCTTCCATCCAGTCGGGATCGATGCCGAGCGTGTGCGTCGTCTCGACGAGCAGGTCGGGCATGAGCGTGCGCAACCGCACCATGAGTTCGAGATTGTGCGCGCCGCCGCCGCAGATATAGACTTCGCGCGCGCCGGCGCACGCGTGCCGGATGGCGTCGGCAAGGCTGCGTGCCGTGAATTCGAGCAAGGTGGCCTGGACATCGACCGGCGAAAGGGAAGAAGGCAGCGGGCGCAGAAGCGCGTCCAGCCAGTCCAGATTGAATTGTTCGCGGCCGGCGCTCTTGGGAGGCGGGAGGGTGAGATAGGGATGGTCCAGCAACGCTTTCAGCAAGTCTGGCTGCACCGTACCGCTGGCGGCCCAGGCACCGGCGCGATCGTAATGGGCTTGTCTGTGCCGGTGTATCCAGCCGTCCATCAGCATGTTGCCAGGGCCGGTATCCCAGCCGCGCACGGGAGCGTTCGTGGGTAGGTCGGTGATATTGGCGATGCCGCCGACGTTGGCGATGACGCGGTGTTGCGTAGGGTGGCGTAATACATGGGCATGGAATGCGGGCACCAGCGGGGCGCCCTGGCCCCCGGCCGCAATGTCGCGGCTGCGGAAGTCGGCCACGACACTGATGCCCGTATGTTCGGCGAGGAGGGTGGCATTGCCAATTTGCAGGGTGTAGCCGCTGTCTGGCCGGTGACGGAGTGTTTGGCCATGGCAGCCGATGGCCCGGATGCGGTCGCGGGCGTGGCCGGCTGTCAGGGTCTCGACTGCGCTGGCGTAGAGTCGCGCCAGTTCGTTGGCTGTGCATGCGGCCAAATGGATCTCGTCGGATTGGGGAACATGCAAGGCGAGCAGTTGCGCGCGCAGTGTGTCGTCGTACGGCAGATAGTACGACCCGACGAGGCGGGGCGGCGATTTGTCCTGGAATTCGACCAGAACGGCGTCGACACCATCCAGACTGGTGCCTGACATGAGGCCGACGTACCACTCGGCCTCATGTGCGGAAGACGCGGTCAATCGAGTGCGGCCAGATTGGTCCCGCGCAACAGGGAAAGCTTGTCGCTCCAGCCGGCGGTTTGCTGCAGGAAGCGCACACGCTGTGCCGCAGCCAGCGGCGGCGAGCCGGGCAGTTTGATGCTGAGCGGGTTGTAGGGGACGCCGGCAATACGCACCTCGTAGTGCAGATGCGGGCCGGTGGAAGCGCCGGTTGTGCCGACGTAGGCAATGATCTGCCCCTGACTGACGGCGCGGCCGGCCCGGATTCCCGATGCGAATGCGCTCAGATGCGCATAATAGGTTTCGTAGCCGTTGCGGTGGCGCAGGATGACGAGATTGCCGTACCCGCCGCGACGTCCCGCGAAGGCGACGGTTGCGTCGCCGGTTGCCTTGACCCGCGTTCCGGTCGGTGCGCCGAAATCGACGCCGGTATGCTTGCGGTGGAAGCCGTACAGGGGATGCAGACGCGAATTGCTGAAACCCGAGGTGACGCGCGAAAACTCGAGCGGGGAACGCAGAAAGCCCTTCTTGAGCGATTCGCCTTCGGGCGTGTAATACGATTCGCCGCCGAAGGGGTCGCGGTAAAGAATGGCGCGGTAGGGCTTGCCGGCATTGACGAATTCGGCGGCCAGCAGCTTGCCGGTCGCAACCGGTTCGCCGTTGCGATAGTTCACGGTGTAGACGACGGAGAAGGTGTCGCCGCGCCGGAGGTCTTCACGGAAATCGATATTGGTCGAGAAGGTTTCGGCCAACTGGTCGGCGATCTTGTCGGGGATGCCGGCACTGTCGGTGGCGCCATAAAGCGAGGAAACGATACGACCTGAACGCATGACGACGCGGGTTTCGGTCAGTTCGCCGGCCTCTTGCGTCACGAAACTGTCACCCTCGCGCCGTACCAGAAGGGCGGGCGCGTTGTTGCGTTCGAACTGCACGTTCAACAGGCTGCCGTCCTGCGTCGTTGTGGCTTGGATGCGCTTGCCGGCCTGGATGTCGGCAGCCAGATCGCGTACCGCGTCGGTTGCGAGCAGTCGCTGGATGTCGAGATCGTCGATCTTGAGCCGGCTCAGTGCACTGGCCAGCGTGTCGCCGCTTTGGATCAGGCTTTCGCGTGCGTAGGTGCCGGTGTCACGGGATTGCGTGAGTGCGGGGAGCGCAATCGCTTCGGTAATCGTCTCGGGGGCAACGTCGAGGGTTTGCGTATTGGGCGCCAGGCCGAATGCGGCGACGACACCGAAAAGAGGGAGGCTGGACAGGGCCACCAGTGTGCGCAGGCTGAAGCGGCGTTCCGCTCCGGTCAGGCGATCGGTTAAGATTCTCAGTTTGGTAAGCGGCATGGACCGTTTCCCTTCCGTAATCGAGCCCGGAGTCTATCACACATCGGCTCCTCGGCTGTTTATTCAATCCAAACAGCGACTTAAGTTCGGCTGGTGGATATCCCAATCTTCTTATACGGCCAAAAATGGCCGAACTTGATCCGTCAGAGAGGAAATCGATGCAGGACGCCTTGCAGGAAATCAAACGTGGTGCGGATGAGCTTTTGGTCGAGGCCGAACTGGTCGAGAAACTGAAATCGGGCCGCCCCTTACGAATCAAGGCCGGTTTTGATCCCACTGCACCGGACCTGCATCTGGGACATACGGTTCTGCTCAACAAATTACGCCAGTTTCAACAGCTTGGACACCAGGTTGTGTTCCTGATTGGCGATTTTACCGGCATGATCGGCGATCCTACGGGCAAAAATGCTACTCGCCCGCCGCTGACCCGGGAGGCGGTGGCGGACAATGCCAAGACCTATCAGGCGCAAGTTTTCAAGATTCTCGATCCTGCCCTGACGGAGGTGCGCTTCAATTCCGAATGGATGGAGGCGCTGGGTTCGGTTGGCATGATTCGCCTGGCGGCATCGCATACCGTCGCCCGCATGCTGGAGCGTGATGACTTTCACAAGCGCTATACCGGTCAGCAACCCATCGCCATCCACGAGTTTCTCTATCCCTTGATACAGGGCTATGACTCGGTGGCCCTGAAAGCTGATCTCGAGCTGGGCGGAACCGACCAGAAATTCAATCTTCTGATGGGCAGGGAATTGCAGAAGCAGCATGGGCAGCTGGCGCAGTGCATCTTGACCATGCCCCTGCTCGAGGGCCTGGATGGCGTCAACAAGATGTCCAAGTCGCTGGGCAACTACGTGGGGATCAACGAGCCGCCCCAGGAAATTTTCGGCAAGCTGATGTCGATATCCGATGAATTGATGTGGCGCTACATTCAACTGCTCTCGTTCGAATCCTTGCAGACCATCGAAGGCTGGAGACGCCAGGTCGGGGCGGGGGCGAACCCGCGCGATATCAAGGTTGGCTTTGCACAGGAGATCGTGGCCCGCTTTCATGGCGAAGCGGCGGCGCGTCAGGCGCTCGCGGACTTCGAAGCGCGCTTCCAGAAAGGGGCCATACCGGATGCGATGCCGGAAATCAGCCTGCCGGGCAGCGGCGGTGGCTTGCCCGTGCCGCAATTGCTCAAGCTCGCTGGTCTGGTGGCCAGCACGTCCGACGCCATTCGCCAGATTGCGGGTGGAGGGGTGAGGCTGAATGGCGAGCGTGTGGCCGACAAGGCTGTCTGCGTACCCGTCGGGGTGACGGTTGTGGCCCAGGTGGGCAAGCGGAAATTCGCACGTGTCACGATTATTTAAAAAATATTCCGACTAAGGTGTTGACGGATTCGCTGGGCTCTGTAGAATGCGCACCTTCTCGAAACGCAGCACGCACGGCGTAACGCGGGTTGTGCAGCTAATCGATTGATCTTTAACAATTAACAGCCGATAGGTGTGGGTGTTTTTGCGGTACGGCCTGAGTATTTGGGTTTTTGCCTGAATGCGAGGGTTGTCTAGCATAGATGCTCATGCCGAATGAAGTAATTCATTTGAGTTGAGCGAGA
>JBGAFM010000007.1:0-180772 GCA_044227225.1 Thiobacillus sp.
TCCTCCTCGGCAAAGAAGCAAGGCTCTCGGTTGATGCCGCGCTGGACTACATGCTGTGGCAGTCCGGCTAATTTAATGCGGGGGCGGCGAGGCATGGACGGCCCTCAAAATGAAAATCGAAGCTGACCCCTTTGGGTTGTGCCGAAAATCGAAGCTGACCCCTTTGGGTTTCCCGCCGTTGGCACCAATGGCCACGTCCAGCCATAGCTTGGCATTCTTGAGGTCTTGCAGATCGGCTCCTGTAACCGTGCCGCTGTCGATTCTTGCGCCGATCAGATCGGAAAGCATCTGGTAAAAGGGCACCCAGTTTCCGGTGGTGGTGGGAAGTGCGTCACCAGCAGGGCACAAGTCGCGTGCGGCTTCGATCTGGGCTTGCTCGGCAGCGGTAAAGATGTAAGCCATGGTCAATTCCTTCTGTGTTTTTTACTGCACAAAATCCTGGACTTCCTCGTAAACGGCATCGTAGATATGGTTGATTTCGGGGACGGTGTCTTTCCAATTCCGGATGGCTAATGTCACGATCGTTCCATTTTTCTCAAAGCTAACTGCACCATCGCAGCGACCACCTCTATCAGACATAGGCGTTTCTATGGGTTGAGCCTTTTGCTTGGGAAATAACTTAGGGGGCTGAATCGCGCACCCTACGGGAAATGATCTTCCGTCCGGTTCTTTGTGTTTCGTATCGACTACCCCCCACGACCCGCTGTCACTTGATCTATATTTAGGGCCAGCCTCGGTTTCCCAACGGGAATGGGGGTAAAACTCTAGGGGGAAAAACTTGTGGGGGATGGCCGGCAAAAAACGCCATGGCTCGGTCGGTCGGTAATCCTTCAGGTGTCGAATTCCTCCTTCCTGGGCAATGACCTCCACACGTCTGTCCATATGATCGGATGGAATATCAAATCTAGCGCCCCACCCTGGAATAAGCTTGTCCTTGTACCAGACATACTCGATACGAACATCCTTTGCATACTCACACTCGCCATACATCGCTGGACGTCTCACGATTCGCGCATATTCCGGAAGTCGGAGCGTGATTTCGCCGTCAAATTTGAGCGATCCGCCCGCACCGGGTTTTAGCTCGCCGTCTTTTTGCAGCACTTTCATTTTCACCGTCACGAAGCCATCTTTCACCGGTAAAGGCGGGCAGGCTTCCTGAACGTTCTTGAAGCGTTTGTGCGGCGGAATGTCTTCGATCTTTTCAACCGGCGCAGCTGGCGTTTCAACTGCCCCATTCGATCCGACATTGCTGTATTTCACGTCGCTGTCGCAGCCGCAAACGAGCGCAAGCGCTACTGCAATGAGTAGGTGTTTCTTCATGCCGGTGTGTTTCCAAACCGCAAAGTGTCTGTGCTGCTGAGCCCATCCCATGAAACCGTTCTGAACCGAACTAAAGGGGTCAGCCTCACATTGTTTTTCTTCTCGATCATTTGTTTCATCCTCTCCTGTTCAGAATCCGAAATCAGTTTGGTCTTTGGTGTCGTCGGCTTGCTGCGATTGGCCTGCAGGCCGTCCTCGCCGCTTCTGTGTGCGCCTGACGCCTGCCGCTGCACATATCTTGTCCCTGAACCGGCCATGCCCCAGCGGCTGCCCTTGCGACAGGGCAAGCCGAATATCGCTTAACGCGTCTTCATCCAGTTCGCTGCGGAATAGCGCTCGGTAAGCGGTTCTCCGGTTGGCGCTGTCTTGGCCTATCTCAAGGTAGAGCGGATGCGGGGTGATGCGTGGATCGGCCTGGCCAAGGCCGTTGTGACGGTAGCTGCTCCAGCGGTACTGGCCGGGGTCTTGCACCATGCCGGCGCGAACGGGGTTGAGTTCGATGTAGCGCATGCAGGTGAGCAGGTAGGTTTCGGCCTGGATGACGCTGGATTTGTAGCGTCCTTCCCACAGGCTGCCGCTGCGTTTGTAGCTGCGGTTGATGTACTGGACGTAGCGACGCCCAACGGACTGCATGAGCTTGGCAAGCGCGGGCTCGGTTTCCGGGCTCACCAGCAGGTGGACGTGGTTGGTCATGAGGACGTAGGCGTGGATGGCGCAATGCCAATCGGCAGCCGCTTTCTGTAGCCAATGGAGGTAGCTGTGATAGTCCTCCTCGGCAAAGAAGCAAGGCTCTCGGTTGATGCCGCGCTGGACTACATGCTGTGGCAGTCCGGCTAATTTAATGCGGGGGCGGCGAGGCATGGACGGCCCTCAAAATGAAAATCGAAGCTGACCCCTTTGGGTTGTTCCAGAATTGCGTTGTCCAGCCAAGAACGTATTGGGGTTGTCATTTCGCTTCTCCTTTGATCTCGTGGCGGTAGGGTTCAGGGATGTATTGGTCGTTGATGCCGCGCACAGGCATAAGAACTTTCCTTACAATTTCACGCATGGAAATTGGAACTGGTGTAAGTCCCTTCCTGCGAAGGATGTCGGTTTCACAAGGACGCGCATTCTCCCACCCGATACCCGATGCAGTATTCTTGTCGTGCCCGCTTATTTTGAATCCACGCTTGACCCCTAGGACTTCATTGGTTTCAAGATCAATTACCAAATATTCACCAGAGCCAATCGAGAGTTCACGATCACGTTCGCGTTTAAGGCCACGCCATGTGTAGCCATACCGGGCATGGCGAACAACGTCATCTTCCTTGACCACCATGTAGGGCAAACTCAAAAAAATCTGCATCCCGGTTGGCGTGTGATATGCCGTTTGATAGCCATTTTGATTCCCTGGTGGCGGACTGCCGTTAATGCCTCGTTTGAAACGAATAATTCCTTTCCCGTCAGGTTTGGGACGCTCGGTATAGAAATACTCTCCACCCATTGGTTGAACCAGCGTTTCCGATACGCCATAGCCGTGTTGGTCATCGATGTCACCCGACCAGCCCAACCCCGTTGGCTCCTCCGGCGCATAGCGGTCGTAGTCCAACTCGCCCGGCGCTGGCCGCGGCCGCATCTGATACACCCCCTCCACGTTCTCCACCGTCCTGAAGATGTATTCGCCAGCCTCGGTCTTGCACAGGTGTTCAAAGTACTGGTCCGATACGCTCGGGTTGCTCGGCCACAGGGCCTTGATCCGCGCCAGGGTGAAGTTGAACGGCACGGGTTTGGGGACGCTGTCCGGCAGCTTCAGGCTATGCGCGTAGTCGTAGGCGGCCTTTTCCTGCGGGACGGTGGGGATGTTCCATTCGGGGGCCTCGTTCGCCCCACACCCGGCCAGCAAGAGTGCAACAGCCAGAAACAAGCTGACCGCTTGCGCATGGGCGGTATGGCGATCTGGTTTCATGCGTGCAGCTTCAGCTTGTGGAAAGCGCTCTTGCACCGGGGCACAGCAAACCAAGCCGGAGTCGACTTCGCTCCCGGACTGACACTCGCTACCCATGCGTATTTGCACCCGATGCTCTGGCAATGAAGCACCAATGGCATGCCCATTCCGGCTCCTCCCCTTTGCTCGCAGTTCTGGTTGGTATGTCCTGCTTTGCAGCCGTCTGGGATCAAGCTAGCAACCGGGGGATTGGCCGTCTATACAACTTTAGTTGTACTTGTACGCAAGCCCCTGTTTCAACGAGCGATTCTGGCGACAGGTGGTGTCCCCAGGCCATGTTCGGCGGGGAAATTGGAAAGTGCTGCATCTACAGCCCGCCGGCAGGACGCCAGCGCTGGATCGCACGCCCGGCGAGACGGCCGGGCACAAGAGCATCAGAGCATCGCCACGTACCGCACGGTGTGTGGTAATGCGGACGAAAGAACCCGACGATTCAGATCGCCGCTTCGCCCGATTCGCCGGTGCGGATGCGCACGACCTGCTCGACGGCAGTGACGAAGATCTTGCCGTCGCCGATCTTGCCGGTGCGGGCGGCGGCGATGATGGCTTCGACGACGCGGTCGACCAGGGCGGCGGCGACGACGATCTCGACCTTGACCTTGGGCAGGAAGTCGACGACGTATTCGGCGCCGCGGTAGAGCTCGGTGTGGCCCTTCTGGCGGCCGAAGCCCTTGACCTCGGTGACGGTGAGCCCGGCGACGCCGATCTCGGACAGGGCTTCGCGCACTTCGTCGAGCTTGAAGGGCTTGATGATGGCTTCGATTTTTTTCATGGCAGGTCTCCTTCAGGACGGTATTTGTTGGTAATCGGGTAGCGGCGGTCCTTGCCGAAATTGCGCGGCGTGATGCGCGGGCCGGGCGCGGCCTGGCGGCGCTTGTATTCGGCGAGGTCGACCATGCGGATGACGCGTTTGACCGTGGCTGCATCGTACCCCAGGGCGACGATGTCGCGCGCGGAGAGATCGCGCTCGACGTAGGCGGCGAGGATGGCGTCCAGGATCTCGTAGGGCGGCAGGCTGTCCTGGTCGGTCTGGTCGGGGCGCAGTTCGGCCGAGGGCGGGCGATCGATGATGCGCTGCGGGATCACGGCCGAAACCGTGTTGCGATGGTTCGACAGCCGGTAAACCAGCATCTTGGGCACGTCCTTCAGCACCGCAAAGCCGCCGGCCATGTCGCCGTAGAGCGTGGCGTAGCCGGTGCCCATCTCGCTCTTGTTGCCGGTGGTGAGCACCAGCGTGCCGAACTTGTTCGACAGCGCCATGAGGAGCGTGCCGCGCGTGCGCGCCTGCAGGTTTTCTTCGGTGGTGTCTGCTTTCAGCCCGGCGAACTCGCCGGCAAGCTGCGCGGTGAAGGCCTCGACCATGGGCTTGATGGCGATCTCGGAATACTTCACGCCCAGCCGCTTCACCATGTCGCGCGAGTCTTCCACGCTGATGCCTGCGGTGTAGTCGGAAGGCATCATCACCGCATGCACCTTGTCGGCGCCCAGCGCATCGACGGCGATGGCGAGCGTGAGTGCGGAATCGATGCCGCCGGACAGGCCCAGGTGCACGCCCCTGAAACCATTCTTGCCGACGTAGTCGCGCACGGCGAGCACCAACGCATCATAGACGGCCTGTTCCTCGGTGGGCAGCAGGTGCATGGGGCCGCTGGCGGTGTCGGCGTCGAGTTCGACGTAAAACAGCCCTTCGCGCCAGGCCGGGCACTGCACGAGCACGCTGCCCTCGGCGTCGACCACGAAGGAGGCGCCGTCGAACACCAGTTCGTCCTGCCCGCCGACGAGGTTGCCGTAGACGATGGGCAGCGGCGCCTCGACCTGGCGCGCGCGCGCGACCGACAGCCGCTCGCGTTCCTTGTTGAGGTGATAGGGCGAGGCGTTGGGCACCAGCAGCCAGTCGGCGCCCGCCTCCATCGCCCATTTCGCCGGACCGAGCTCCCAGATGTCGCCGCAGATGTTGAGCCCGAAATTGAGTCCGCCGCAGGCGAACACGCAGGGCGTATCGCCGCTGTCGAATACGCGCCGTTCGTCGAACACGGAATGATTGGGCAGGTGGTGCTTGCGGTAGACCGTTTCCACGCGGCCGCCGCGCACCAGCGCCGCCGCGTTGAAGAGGCCATCGTCGCTGCGTTCTGGATAGCCGACGACGAGCGCAAGGCCGGGCGGCGCTTCGCGGGCGATGCGCTGCAGCGCCGCGGTGCAGGCGGCGCAGAAATCCGCTCGCAGTACCAGGTCCTCCGCCGGATAGCCACAGATCGACATTTCCGGCGTGAGTAACAGTGCCGCGCCGGCCGCGTGCGCCTCGCGCGCGGCGGCGAGCAGGCGGTCGGCGTTGCCGGCGATGTCGCCGACGGTAAGGTTGAGTTGCGCGAGGGCGAGTTTCATCGCGCGCCTAGCGGCCCCCCATCGCCAATTGCACCGCCTCGCCCAGCTGCGCCGGGCTCTGCGCCACCACCACGCCCGCGGCTTCCAGCGCGCGGATCTTGGCGTCCGCCGTGCCGCTGCCGCCGGCGATGATCGCACCCGCGTGGCCCATGCGCTTGCCCTTGGGCGCGGTGCGGCCGGCGATGTAGGCGGCGACGGGTTTCTTCATGTTCGAGCGGATGAACTCGGCGGCTTCCTCCTCGCGCGTGCCGCCGATCTCGCCGACCATGATGACGGCTTCGGTCTGCGGGTCGGCCTCGAACAGTTCCAGGCAGTCGATGAAGTCGAGGCCCTTGATCGGGTCGCCGCCGATGCCGACACACGTGGACTGGCCGAGGCCGAGTTGCGTGGTCTGGTGTACCGCCTCATACGTCAGCGTGCCGGAGCGGGAAACGATCCCGATCTTGCCTTTCTGGTGGATGCGGCCGGGCATGATGCCGATCTTGCACTCGCCCGAAGTGATGAGGCCGGGGCAGTTAGGGCCGATGAGCTTCGCGCCGTTGGCACGCAGCGCAGCCTTCACGTTGAGCATGTCCAGTACCGGAATGCCCTCGGTGATGCAGACGATGACCTCGATGCCGGCGTCCGCCGCCTCGAGGATGGAGTCGGCGGCGAAGGCGGCGGGCACGTAGATCATCGTGGCCTGCGCGCCGGTGTCGCGCACGGCGTCGCGCACGGTGTTGAATACGGGCAGGTCGAGATGCGTCTGCCCGCCCTTGCCCGGCGTCACACCGCCGACCATTTTGGTGCCGTAGGCGATCGCCTGTTCGGAATGGAACGTGCCCTGCTTGCCGGTGAAGCCCTGGCAGATGACGCGGGTGTGCTTGTCGATGAGGATGCTCATGCCTGGTTCTCTTTCATGCCTGGTTCTCTTTCATGCGTGGTTCGCTTCCTGCACGGCCAGTTCGGCGGAATGGGTAAGACTGTCAGCGGCCAGGATCGCCAGCCCCGATTGCGCCAGCAGCGCGCGGCCTTCGTCGGCGTTGGTGCCTTCGAGCCGTACCACGACCGGCACCTGCACGCCCACATCCTTCACCGCCTGGATGATGCCCTGGGCGATGACGTCGCAGCGCACGATGCCGCCGAAGATGTTGATCAGCACCGCCTTGACGTTGGGGTCGAGCAGGATGATCTTGAAGCCCTGCGCGACGGTTTCCGGCGTGGCGCCGCCGCCGACGTCGAGGAAGTTGGCGGGCATGCCGCCCTTCAGCTGGATCAGGTCCATGGTCGCCATCGCGAGGCCCGCGCCGTTGACCATGCAGCCGATGTTGCCGCTGAGTGCGACATAGTTCACGTTGGCTGCGTGCGCGGCGGCTTCCTTGGCGTCGATCTGGCGCATGTCCATGAGCTCGGCCAGGGCCTTGCGGCGGTAGAGCGCGTTGTCGTCCACGCTCATCTTGCAGTCGAGCGGCAGCACGCGGTTATCCGCCGTGACGATGAGCGGGTTGATTTCGAGCAGGCTCAAGTCGTTGGTGACGAACACGCGATAGAGGGTGGGCAGCAGCTTGCAGAAGTCCTTGTAGGCGTCGCCGGTCAGCTCCAGCGCAAAGGCCAGCGCGCGGCACTGGAAATCCTGTACGCCGAGCAGCGGATCGCACCATTCCTTGAATACCTTTTCCGGGGTGGCGTGGGCGACTTCCTCGATTTCCATGCCGCCGGCGGCGGAGGCGACGATGGCGATGCGCTCGGTCTCGCGGTCGACGAGCAGGGAGAGATACAGCTCGCGCGCGATACTGAGCGTTTCCTCGACCAGCACCTGGTTCACCGGCTGGCCGTCGGGGGCATTCTGGATCGTGACGAGGTTCTTTCCCAGCAGGGCGGCGGCCATGTCGCGCACGGCCTCCGCGGATTTGACGACCTTGACGCCGCCGGCCTTGCCGCGCCCGCCGGCGTGGATTTGCGCCTTCACCACCCAGGCGTCGCCGCCGAGTTCGCGCGCCGCCTGCATGGCCTCGTCCGGACTGTGGGCAACCACGCCGCGCGGCGTGGTAAGGTTGGCCGCACGCAGGATCTGCTTGGCCTGGTATTCGTGCAGATTCATTCTTGGCTGCTCTTGTTGATTGACATGGCTGGAAGCTCGCTGGCTGCAATTTCCCTGAATCGTGCATTTTGAAGCAAAGCCCCCCGAGGCGGAAGCCGCACCCTCCAATCCGCCGGACGCCGCCGTGTCCGACCCGGCGGACGGCGAAACCGTGGTCCGCGTCGTCACCCGCATCGCCGATCTCGACGCCGCCGCCTGGGACGCCCTGGCCGGGCCCTCGCCGGTCATCCGCCACGCCTTTCTCGCCGCACTGGAAGCCACCGGCTGCGTCGGTGCGCACATCGGCTGGGAACCGGTGCATCTGGCGCTGTTCCGCAACAGCCGGCTCGCCGCCGCGATGCCGCTGTACGTCAAGCACCACTCCTGGGGCGAATTCGTGTTCGACTGGGCCTGGGCCGACGCCTACCGTCGGCATGGCCTGCACTACTACCCCAAGCTGGTCTGCTGCGCGCCCTTCTCGCCCGTGCCCGGCCCGCGTCTGCTGGCGACGAACGACGCCGACCGCGCGACGCTGGTCCAGGCCGCGCTGAAGCTCACGCACGACACCGGCTGCTCGTCCTTGCACATCCTGTTTCCCACCGAGGCCGACCACGCCGCGCTCGAAACGCAGCCTCTGCTCCACCGCAGCGGTTTCCAGTTCCACTGGCATAACGCGGGCTACGCCACGTTCGACGATTTCCTCGCCGCGCTCACGCACGACAAGCGCAAGAAAATCCGCCAGGAGCGCAAGAAGCTGGCGAACCTCGGCGTGAGCTTCCGCTGGGTCGAAGGCAAGGAGAGCACCGACGCCGACTGGGCACATTTCTGGCGCTGCTACGCCGACACCTACGCCCGCCACCGCAGCGAGCCGCATCTGAATCCCGCCTTCTTCGCCGCGCTGCGCGAGACCTTGCCGGACAATCTCGTGCTCATCATCGCCGACCGCGACGGCGAACCCGTCGCCTGCTCGTTCTGCCTGAAGGACGACGCGCGCCTGTACGGCCGCCACTGGGGCACGCTGGAATACCTGCCCGGCCTGCACTTCGAGACCTGCTACCAGCAGGGCATCGAATACGCCATCGCAAAAGGATTGAAAGTCTTCGAGGGCGGCGCGCAAGGCGAACACAAGCTCGCGCGCGGCCTGGTGCCGACCGCCACGCATTCCTGGCACTGGCTGGAAAACCCCGAGTTCCGCCAGGCGGTCGACCGTTTCCTGGAACGCGAAACCGAGGCCATCGCGCACACCATGGACGAACTGGAGGGACCGTTCAGGCATGAATCCTGATGCCTTCCGGTATGCCGATTCTGGCGTACACTCCCCCCAAAATGACGATACGCGGAGCCAGGCGAAATCTTGACCCGGGAGACAACATGCAACGCACCCTGATGGCCAGCTGCCTGCTGCTGGCCGCCACGCAACCTGCGCTGGCCAACATCGATATCCAGTTCGACTTCAGCTACGACACGTCGAATTTCTTCTCGTCCAACCCCGACAGCGTCGCCGCGCTGAACGCCGCCGCGTCCGTGTTCGAGACGCGGTTTGCGGACAATCTGACGGCGATCACGTCGTCCGGCGGCAACAGCTTCGATACGGCGTTCTTCAACCCCGCCGATCCCTTCGCTGCCTCCTATATCTCGCTGGCTGACCAGAGCGTGCAGGCCAACGTCATCCGCATCTACGCCGGCGCCGCCGACCTGGGCGGCGGCACCCTGGGCGTCGGCGGACCGGGCGGATTCGGCTGTTCGGGGTTCGGCAGTTTCTGCAGCAATGCCGCCAGTCGCGGACAGGGAACAGTGACCGGCAGCAGCGCAACCGACTTCGCCCCCTGGGGCGGCACCATCAGCTTCGACAATGCCTCGACCAACTGGTATTTCGGCCTGACGTCGTCGGGTCTGATGAACAGCCAGTACGATTTCTACTCGGTCGCCGTGCACGAACTGGCGCATGTCCTGGGGTTCTCCAGTTCGGACTCCTTCAACAATCTGGTCCAGGGCGGCCAATTCGTCGGGGCGCATGCCGGCACGGTCGCGCTGACCGCGGACGGTCACTGGGCCGACGGCACGCTCGGCAGCGTCAACGGCATCGCGCAGGAGGCGGCCATGAGCCCGGCCCTCTCCAACGGCCAGCGCAAGTATTTCACCGACCTCGATTTCGCCGCCATGCAGGACATCGGCTGGCAGGTCACCGCAGTGCCCGAAGCGGACACCTGGGCCCTGATGCTGGCCGGCCTGGGGCTGGTCGGCTTCGCGGCGAAACGACGCCAGCGCCTCTGACGCAACGGGCGCAGACGTGAAAACGGCGGGCCTGGCCCGCCGTTTTCACGTGCGCGAGGCGAATCAGGCCAGCACCGCCGCCAGGTAGGTGACGTACAGCGCCCCGTTGACGAACAGGTGCCACACGCGCAGCCCCCCGTTCAAGGCCGCCCAGCGCAGCCAGAACGCGGCGACGAGCGTGATGACCACGCCCAGCCACACTTCCTTCTGCGCCGTCCACGGCGTGAGCGAGATGCCGATGGCGGGCAGCAGCGTGCCCTGGAACACCATCGCGCCGGTGATGTTGCCGAAGGCGAGCGTGTCCTTGCGCTTGCGGATCCACAGGATGGAATTCACCTTCTCGGGCAGTTCGGTGGCGACGGGAATGATCATCAGCGACAGCAGCAGCGCCGAGATGCCGATGATGGGCGCGGCTTCCTCGACGCCGTGGATGAAGCCCTTGGCGCCGACGACCAGCAGCGCGAGGCCCAGTCCCAGCTGCACCACGATGAAGAACAGGTTCTGCGGCATGCCCAGGCGGGTGAGCAGCATGGGCGATTCCGCCTCGGTGCCGTGGCCGTCCTCCACCAGCTTGCTCGATGCGCGCAGGGTCAGCATCACGTAGACGAAGTAGATCAGCACCATGACGAAGGCCAGCGCTGTGCGTACCAGGCCGTCGCCGTGCGGCACGAACATCGCCGCAAAGGCCAGCACGAAGGCCATGAGGAAGAAATCGAGATCGCGCTTGAGGCCGCTGCGCTCGGGCGTGAGGTGTCCCTGCATGCCGCGACGCTTCAGGACCGACGCCCCCATCAGGCACAGCGACAGCGTCGAGAGCATCAGGGGCGCGCCGAGGATCGCGCCGACGCCGATCTCGTGGCTGGTTTCGACATTGCTCGCGCCGCCGAAAATCGCCAGCAGGGGGACCAGGGTTTCCGGCATCGCGGTGCCGACCGCGGCGAACAGCGAACCGGTCACGCCCTCGGAGATCTTCAGTTTCTCGCCCAGGTGTTCGAGCGCGTTGACAAAGACTTCGGCCCCCACGAGGATGAGCAGCAGGAAACCGAGGAGTTCGAGAAACAGCATGGAAGGCGACCGGCAGGAGGAAAAGCGGGATTCTACCAGCCCGCCCGCGGCTGCCCTGCCGGGCTTCGCGCGTCTGGGCGAAGGCGACTTCCACGCCCGTCTCGGCGCTGCCCCGGGCGTGGCCCTCGTGCTCTTCACCGCACCGCACTGCGGCGCCTGCCGCGCATGGAAACGCCTGCTGCCGCAGGCGCTGGGCGGAATTGCAGACGCCCTGTTCGAGGTCGACGTCAGCGAGGCCACCGGCGTGGCGCGCTATTACGACATCTTCCACCTGCCGACGCTCTATCTGTACCGCGATGGGCGGTTCCATGCGGAACTGCAGTGCGCGGCGACGACGGCTGCGATCCGGGAGACGGCGCGCGGGCTGCTGCTTGCGGCGGCGCGCGAGGAGCCCTAGCCGGGCACGCGCGGATCAGGCCAGCGCGCGTCCCACGAACACCACGGCGATCGTCACCAATCCGAGGACCAGGTTGATGCCGATGAGCTGGCGGATCTGCCCCAGCGCCGCGCCGCCGGCTTTCCAGTCCTGTCCGGCCACGGCGCGCTTGAGCTTTCTGTAGGGCGCGAAGTAGACATGGCCGAAGATGAGCATCATGACGATGCCGAGCGCCAGCATGGCCAGCGCATGATGCGGGGCGGCGAGTCCGCCGAGGACCATGAGCAGGTGCAGGCCGGTGGCCAGGATGAGCGCGACGGACAGCCACACCCAGGGAAAGAACTTGTCGAACACGCCGGCCCACAGGGTGAGGCGCTGCGGCGGTTCGAGCACGCTGGCGGCGACGGGGCGCAGGGCGAGGTAGGCGAAGAACATGCCGCCGACCCAGACGACAACGCCGAGAACGTGCAGCAGATACGCGATTTGCATGGGATTTCCTTTCAGAACAGGGTGGCTTGGTCGAGCACGAGTTTGACGGGGGCGAAGCTGCGCCGGTGCTGCGGACACGCGCCGTGCGCCTTCAGCGCATCGAGATGCTGGGCCGTGCCGTAGCCCATGTGCCGGTCGAATCCGTAGACGGGATAGGTTTCGTGCAGGCGGCACATGGCGGCGTCGCGCGCGGTCTTGGCGAGGATGGACGCGGCGGCGATGGCGGCGACCTTGTCGTCGCCCTTGACCACGGCCTGCGAGCGCCACGGCCATTCGGGGCAGCGGTTGCCGTCGACCCAGACGTCGTCGGGTGCGCGTCCCAGGCCGTCGACGGCACGCCGCATGGCGAGCATCGTCGCTTTCAGGATGTTGAGCGCGTCGATTTCCTCGACGCTGGCCTCGGCCACGCACCAGGCCAGCGCGTCGCGCCGGATGGCGTCGGCCAGGCGTTCGCGTGCGGCGGCGGAGAGCTTCTTCGAATCGCGCAGGCCCGCGATCGGCCGCGCGGGGTCGAGCATCACCGCCGCTGCCGTGACCGGACCCGCCAGCGGACCGCGGCCGGCCTCGTCGACCCCGCACAGTCCCGGCGGCCCGACATGCAGGACGACCGGATCGCGCGACATCACGCGGCCTCCAGGTACGGCGACAGCGCTTCGGCGATGCGCGCGGCGGCGTTCTGGCGCAGGGCGACGTGCATCTCGCGGAAGCGCGTGACAGCGGCCTCCCGGCGCGGGGCGTCGTCCAGCCAGGCGAGTGCGTCGGCAGCGAGGTTCTCCGGCGTCGCGGCTTCCTGGATGCGCTCGGGCACGAGGAATTCGCGCGCCAGGATATTGGGCAGGCCCACCCAGGGCTGCAGCGCCTTGCGGCGCATGAGCCAGGCCGTGAGCGCGGGCACGCGATAGGTGATGACCATCGGCTTCTTGAACAGCGCGGTTTCCAGCGTGGCGGTGCCGGAGGCGACGAGCGCGACATCGCACGCCGCCAACGCTGCGTGCGACTGTCCGGCGAGCACGTGCAGGTTCAGTTCGCGCCCGTCCCGCGCCTGCTCGACCAGCCTGCCTGCCGCTTCGCTCGCAGCAGGCAGGAGGAAGCGCGCATCCGGATGGCGGCGCGCGATCAGGCGTGCAGCGTCGAGCATCAACCCGGCATGGCGCTTCACTTCTGACAGCCGGCTACCGGGCAGCAGCGCGATGACGGGACCACCGCCCAGGTTCAGGGCGGCGCGCGCGGCGGCGGTGTCGGGTTCGAGCGGGATGACGTCGGCCAGCGGATGGCCGACGTAGGTCACGGGGATGCCGGCCTCGCGGTAGATCGCTTCTTCGAAGGGGAATACCACCAGCATGTGCGAGACCGCTTCGCGGATCCTGTGGATGCGTTCCGGCCGCCAGGCCCAGATCGACGGGCTGACGAAATGCACGGTGGGAATGCCGGCGGCCTTGAGCCGGTGTTCGAGCGCAAAGTTGAAATCCGGCGCGTCGATGCCGACGAAGACGCGCGGCCGCTGCTCCAGAAAAAAGGCGCCGATGCGCGCACGGATGCGCAGCAGTCCGGGCAAGTGGCGCAGCACCTCGACGTAGCCGTTGACCGCCAGTTTTTCGCTCGGGCAGATCGCCTCGACGCCGGCCTCGACCAGGCGCGGGCCGGCAATGCCGGCGGCGTGAAGATGCGGATGCCGCTGTTGCAGTGCGCGGATGAAATGTGCGCCCAGCAGATCGCCGGACGCTTCGCCGGCGACCAGGCCGATGTCCATCAGCGGATGATGCCGCGCTCGGCGCGCGCGAGGAAGTCGAGCAGTTGGCGGATCTCGGGGTGCGTCGCGGCGTCCGCCTCGAGCCGGGCCTGGGCCTCGGCGACGGTGTTGCCCTCGCGGTAGAGCGTCTTGTACGCCCGCTTCAGCGCGGACAGCGATTCGGCGGAGAAGCCGCGCCGCTTGAGGCCTTCGCTGTTGAGACCGTGCGGCCCGGCCGGGTGCCCCGAGGCCATGACGAAGGGCGGGATGTCCTTGAACACCACGGTGGACACGCCGGTCATGACGTGCGCACCGATCTTGCAGAACTGGTGCACGCCGGTGAAGCCGCCGAGGATGGCCCAGTCGCCGACCTCGACGTGGCCGGCGAGCGAGGCGTTGTTGGCGAAGATGACGCGGTCGCCCACCATGCAGTCGTGCGCGATGTGCACGTAGGCCATGATCCAGTTGTGGCTGCCGATGGTGGTGACGCCGCGGTCCTGCACGGTGCCGGTGTTGAAGGTGCAGAATTCGCGGATGACGTTGTCGTCGCCGATTTCGAGGCGCGTCGGCTCGCCGGCGTATTTCTTATCCTGCGGCACCTCACCCAGCGAGACGAAGTGGAAGATCTTGTTGCGCGCACCGATGCGGGTGTGGCCGGTGACGACGGCATGCGCGCCGACCGTGGTGCCGGCACCGATCTCGACGTGCTCGCCGATGATCGTGTAGGGGCCGATCTCGACGTCGTCGGCGAGCTGCGCGCCCGGCGCGACGATCGCGGTGGGATGGACGATCGCCATGTTCAGGGCTTGTCGCGCAGCGTGGCCATGAGTTCGGCCTCGGCCGCCATGACCCCGTCGACTTCGGCCCGTCCCTTGTATTTCCAGATGCCGCGCATCTCGCGCACGATCTCGATCTTGAGCACGAGCTGGTCGCCCGGCTTGACGGGCTTCTTGAAGCGCGCGCCGTCGATGCCGGCAAAATAGACCACGCCGATCTGCTCCGGCGTGTAGCCCTTGGTCTTGAACGACAGCAGCGCCGCGGCCTGCGCCATGGCCTCCAGGATCAGCACGCCGGGCATCACCGGCGCGCCCGGGAAATGGCCGGGGAAGAACGGTTCGTTGATGGTGACGTTCTTGATCGCGGTGACGGTCTTGCCGAGCTCCATCTCGACGACCCTGTCGACCAGAAGGAAGGGATAGCGGTGCGGCAGGAACTGCATCACTTCTTCGATTTCCATGGAGGTGCTCATGACTTGTCTTCCAGTTCTCCGATTTTCTTTTCGAGTTCCTTCACGCGCTTGACCAGCTTGTCGAGGTTGCGCATGTGGACCGCGTTCTTCTGCCATACCTCGTGCTCCGAGAACGGCAGCGCCGAGGTGTAGGTGCCTGCCCTGGGCAGCGATTTGGTGATGAGGGTGTTGGTCGAGATGCGCGTGCCGTCGGCGATCTCGATATGGCCGAAGATCATGGCCGCGCCGCCGATGGTGCAGTGCCGGCCGATCTTTGCGCTGCCGGCGATGCCGGTGCAGGCGGCGATGGCGGAGTGCGCGCCGATGACGACGTTGTGCGCCACCTGGATCAGGTTGTCGAGCTTGACGCCGTCCTCGATCACCGTGTCCTCCAGCGCGCCGCGGTCGATGGTGGTGCAGGCGCCGATCTCGACGTCGTTGCCGACGCGTACGCGGCCGATCTGCGGAATCTTCTCCCAGGCGCCCTCGCTGGGGGCAAAGCCGAAACCGTCGGAGCCGATCACGCAGCCGGAATGCAGGATCGCGCGATCGCCGATCTCGCAGCGATGGTAGACGGTGACGTTGGCATGCAGCAGGCAGTCCTCGCCGATGCGGGCGCCCTCGCCCACCACGCAGTTGGCGCCAATCGCAGTACGGGCGCCGATCGTCGCGCCGGCCCCGATCACCACGCCGGGGCCAATGCTGGCGTCGGGCGCCACAACGGCGTCGGGCGCGACCGTCGCCGACGCGTGGACGCCGACGGGCGGACGCGGCACCGGATTCAGCAGCGCGGAGACGCGGGCAAAATACAGGTAGGGATGGGGCGTGAGGATGCGCGGCAGATCGCTGGCGTCGCGGGCATCCGGCGGCAGGATCACCGCGCCGGCACGGGTGCCGGCAAGCTGCGCGAGGTATTTGCTCTGGGCGACGAAGCCGATTTCATCCGGCGTCGCCCGGTCGAGCGGCGCCACCTGCACGATGCGGCGCGCGCCGTCGCCCACGAGTTCGCCGCCGAAGCGGGCCACCAGCTCTGCAAGCGTCGCGGACATGCCGGAACCGGGATTGCCTGCGCGCCGCGGTTTACTTGCCGCCCAGGGCCTTCATCACCCGGTCGGTGATGTCGCTCTTCGGATCGACGTAGACCGCCTGCTCGACGATGAGGTCGAACTTCTCGGCCTTGGCGATATCCTGGATGGCCTTGCGCGCGCGGTCCTGGATCTGGCCCAGTTCCTCGTTGCGGCGCAAGTTGAGATCCTCGCGGAATTCGCGGCCCTGGCGCTGCAGGTCGCGATTGAGGTTGCCCAGGTCGCGTTCCTTGGCCTTGCGGTCGCTGTCCGACATGGTCACGCCGTCCTTGTCGAGTTGCGCCTGCAGGTCGCGCGCCTGCTTGGCCAGCTTCTGCAGTTCCTGGTCGCGGCCGGCAAACTCCTTCTCGAGCTTCTTCTGGGCGGCGACCGACAGGGGCGCCTCGCGCAGCAGACGCTCGGTGTTGACGAAGCCGATCTTGGTATCGGCGGCGGTTGCCGCTGCGGAAGCCAGCAGCAGCGCAAAGGTAAGAGCAAACTTCTTGCACATCATGTCCATACTCCGTTGAGCCCTCTCAGAAGACGTTGCCGAGGGTGAATTGGAAAATTTCTTCCTTGTCGCCGTCCTTGCTGACCAGGGGTTGCGCGAGGCTGAATTTGAGGGGGCCGAGCGGCGACACCCACAGCACGGCCAGACCCGCCGAGTAACGCAGATCGCCGAAGGCGAATTTCGCGTAGCGGCCCTGGTCGTCGTACGGTCCGAATGCCGCGCCCCCGTCGACGAAGGCCGACATGCGCAGCGACTGGTCATCCTTGAGTCCGGGCAAGGGGAAGAAGAGTTCCACGTTGCCGACGACGCGCTTGTCGCCGCCCAGGGCGTCGCCGGCCGAGTCCTTGGGTCCCAGCGTGCCGTTCTGGAAGCCGCGTACCGAACTGTTGCCGCCCGCATAGAAGTTCTTGAAGAAAGGCAATGGCTTGTCGGCGAGACCGCCGCCGATGCCGACCTCGCCGTTGAGCATGAGCGTGAAGTCCCTGCCCAGCGGGAAATACTGCTGGTGCTGCAACGAAAGCTTGTAGTACTGCAGGCTGCCGAGCGGGGTGCCGATTTCGGCCGACACGCGCTGCATCATGCCCTTGGTGGGGAACAGGTAGCTGTTGCGGGTATCGCGCGACCAGCTGGTATCGAAACGCACCGTATCGTTGTCCTCGCCGAAGACGTTGACGAAATTGACGTACTGGATGGGGCTGGTCGGTGTCGTCGTCACCGAGGTCTGCTCGTAGGTCAGGCCGAAGGAGATGAAATCGCGTTCGTTGACCGGCAGGCCGAAGCGCATGCCGGCGCCCAGGGTCGAGGTCTTGTAGTCGCCGACGTTGTCGAGCGACGTGGCGTCGACGTCGCGTCGATAGATGTCGTAGCCGAGGCTGACGCCGTCGAGGGTGTAGTACGGGTTGGTGAACGACAGCGCATAGACCGTGTTCACGCTGCCCGAGTTGATCTGCGCGGTCAGACGGTTGCCGGTGCCGAACACGTTGCTCTGCGACACCGAACCGGACAGCACCAGGCCTTCCGACGAGGAGAAGCCCGCGCCCAGCATGACGTTGCCGGTGGATTTCTCGGCGACGCTGACGTTGACGTCGACCTGGTCGGTGGTGCCGGATACCGCGGGGGTCTCGATGTTGACCTCGTTGAAGAAACCGAGGCGGTTGAGGCGGTCGCGCGAGAGATTGATCTTCTCGGCATCGTAGTAGGCGCCTTCCATCTGGCGGACTTCGCGACGCACCACCTCGTCGCGCGTCTTGGTGTTGCCGGCCACGTTGACCCGGTTGACGTAGACCCGGCGGCCCGGATCGACGAACAGCGTGAAGGCGACGGTGTGCTTGTCCCTGTCGAGTTCGGGCACGGCGTTGACGTTGGCGAAGGCGTAGCCGTCGTTGCCGAGCCGCTCGCCGATCTTCTTGGTCGTATCGGTCAGGTGGTCGCGCTGGAAGACCTCGCCAGGCTTGATCGTGATGAGCTTGGTCAGTTCGGCTTCGGGCACCAGCGTCTGGCCGGCCAGCTTGACGTCGGACACCTTGTACTGCGGACCCTCGGTCACGTTGACGGTGATGTAGATGCCCTGCTTGTCGGGCGAGATCGACACCTGGGTGGAATCGACGTTGAATTCGATATAGCCGCGGTTGAGGTAGTACGAGCGCAGCGCCTCGATGTCGCCGGAGAGGCGCGACTTGGAATACTGGTCGTTCTTGGTGTACCAGGTCAGCCAGCCGGGCGTGGTCGAGCTGAACTGCTTGAGCAGTTCCTTTTCCGTGAACGCCCGGTTACCGACGATGTTGATCTGCTGGATCTTGGCGCTCTCGCCCTCGACGACGTCGAACTGCACGGCGACGCGGTTGCGTTCGAGCGGGGTCAGGGTCGACTTGATCTGTACCGCGTATTTGCCGCGGTTGAAATACTGGCGCTGCAGTTCCTGCTCGGCCTTGTCGAGCAGCGAACGGTCGAGCACGCGACCTTCGGCCAGGCCGGTCTGCTGGAGGCCCTTCTTCAGGTCATCCTCGGAGAATTCCTTGATGCCGTTGAGCGTGATCTTGGCGATCGACGGCCGTTCCTCGACGGTGACGATGAGCACGTCGTCACGCGCTTCCAGGCGGACATCCTTGAAGAAACCGGTGGCGTAGAGCGCCTTGATCGCCGCCGCCGTCTTCTCGTCGGTCATCGTCTCGCCCACCTTCACCGGCAGGTAGCTGAAGACGGTGCCGGCTTCGGTCCGCTGGATGCCTTCGACCCGGATGTCCTTGACCACGAAGGGCTCCGCGGCGAACGCGCTCTGCGCGGCGAACGCAGCGGCAAGGGCAAGCGTGAGGCGATTGGACGTCATATCGAGTTTTTATCCGCTTATCAGGCGCTGCAAATCATTGAAGAGGGCGAACGACATGAGGAGCAGCAGAAGCATCATGCCGACGCGGGCGCCGATTTCCATGGTGCGTTCGGACACCGGCCGGCCGGTTAAAACTTCGGCAACATAATACATGAGGTGCCCCCCATCCAACAGCGGCACCGGCAGCAGGTTGAGCACGCCCAGGCTCACGCTGACCAGCGCGAGAAAGCCGACGAAACTGATCCAGCCGAGCGAGGCGCTCTGCCCGGCATAGTCGGCAATGGTCAACGGACCGGACAGGTTTTTCCAGGATACCTGCCCCAGCACCATGCGCCCCATCATCTCGAGCGTGAACACGCTCATTTCCCAGGTTCTGGCGGCGCCGCGCCACAGGGCCTCGACGGGGCCGTAGCGCACCTCGGTCGTCATCCCGTCCAGCACGCGCTCGTCGACCTTCGGACCGGCGCCGATCCTGCCGATCGGCTTGCCGCCCTCGTCGACCCTGTCCGGCGTCACCTCGATGCGCCGGGTCTCGCCCCCGCGCTCGACGTCGATGCGCATGCGCTTGCCGGGATGCGCGCGGACGATCTGCACCCAGTCCTGCCAGCTGGCGACGGCGACGCCGTCGGCCGCGACCATCCGGTCGCCCGCCAGGAAGCCGGCGCGCGCGGCCGCGCCGCCCGGCAGCACACTGCCGATCACGGGATCGATGGCCGGGTCGTAGCGCACGATGCCGAGCGGACGCAGCGTATCGGCCTCTTCCAGATTGTCGGTATCAAGCGGCACCGCCTGCAACTGCAGGCTGCGCCCGTCGGACAGGTCGAGCTCGAGCGGATCGCCCGCCACGCCGGCACGCAACAGGGCGAGCCGCAGGTCGCCGAAGGAAGGGGTGTCGACGCCGTTCACGCGCACGATCTCGTCGCCCGCCACCAGGCCGGCCTGTGCCGCCGCGGTGCCGGCCGGGGGCGTGCCGACCATGGGTTTCAGCGCCGGCAGGCCGTGCACCAGCAGTGCCCAGTAGAACAGGATCGCCAGCAGGAAATTGGCTGCCGGGCCGGCCGCGACGATGGCGATCCGGCGCCACACGGTCGCGCGATTGAAGGCGCGGTGCGCCTCGGCCGCAGGCACCTCGCCCTCGCGTTCGTCGAGCATCTTCACGTAGCCGCCGAAGGGCAGGATGGACAGGGTCCATTCGGTCCGGTCCCTGCCCAGGCGCCGGCTGAACAGCGGCCGCCCGAAACCGACCGAGAACCGCAGCACCTTCACGCCGGCCAGGCGTGCAGCGAGGTAGTGCCCGTACTCGTGCACCACGACCAGGATGCCGATGGCGACGAGAAACCAGACGGCGGTGTGCAGAAAGCTCATGCGGGCGTACGTTCCAGGTAGTCGCTGGCGACGCGACGCGCCAGCCGGTCGGCTTCGAGCAGGTCGTCGAGCGTGTCGGCGTCGCCGCCGGCCAGCCTGTCCAGTGCGTGGGCAATGCTGGCCGCGATGGCATTGAACGCCACCGCGCCGTCGAGGAAACGGGCGACCGCGACCTCGTTGGCGGCATTCAGTACCGCGGCCGCATTGCCGCCGGCGGCGAGCGCATCGAACGCCAGCTGCAGGCAGGGGAAGCGCGCCGTGTCAGGCGCCTCGAAACTCAGTTGCCGGCCCATGAGTTCGAGCGCCGCCACCCCGGCCTCGATGCGCTCGGGAAAGCCCAGCGCGTAGGCGATGGGCGTGCGCATGTCGGGCGTGCCCATCTGCGCGATGACCGAGCCGTCGGCGTATTCGACCATGGAGTGCACGATGCTCTGCGGGTGCACCACGACCTTGATCTGATCCGGACGCGCGTTGAACAGCCAGCGCGCCTCGATCACTTCGAGGCCCTTGTTCATCAGGCTCGCCGAATCGACCGAGATTTTCCTGCCCATCACCCAGTTGGGATGGGCGACGGCCTGCGCCGGCGTCGCCGCCGCGATGGCTTCCGCCGACAGGGTGCGGAACGGCCCGCCCGAAGCGGTCAGCCACAGCGCCCTGACGCCGGCGGCCTGGAAGTCGCCGCGAAAATCGCGCGGCAGCGACTGGAAGATCGCGTTGTGCTCGGAGTCGATGGGCAGCAGTTCGGCGCCGCTGGCCGCGATCGCGTCCATGAAGAGCTGGCCGGAAACGACCAGGGTTTCCTTGTTTGCCAGCAGGATGCGCTTGCCGGCGCGCGCGGCGGCCAGCGTGGCCGGCAGGCCGGCGGCGCCGACGATGGCGGCCATCACGGTATCGACTTCCGGTGCCGTGGCAACCGCGGTGAGCGCGTCGGCCCCCGCGCGCACCTCGGTTGCGATGCCTTCCGCCCGGAGCCGGGCATGCAGGGCATCGGCCGCGGCGGGCTCGTTCATCACGGCAATGCGCGGACGATGCAGGCGGCACTGTTCGACCATGCGCTCGACCTGGGTCGCGCCGGTCAGTGCGAAGACCTCGAAACGTCCGGGATGGCGCGCCACCACGTCGAGCGTGTTGACGCCGATGGTGCCGGTGGCCCCGAGGACGGTCAGCACGCGCGGCTTCATCCTGCGTGCTCCAGCCACAGCAGGATGCCGGCCGCCACCGGCAGGGTCGAGGTCAGCGCGTCGACGCGGTCCAGCACGCCGCCGTGACCGGGCAGCATGTCGCCGCTGTCCTTCATGCCCGACAGACGCTTGATCCAGGATTCGAACAGGTCGCCGAGCACCGACAGGTAGAAGAGTCCGGCGACGACGGCCAGCAGGGCCGGGGCCGGCAGGCCGGCGACGGCGCTGACGGCAGCCGCGTAGACCGCGAGCGCGACGAAGGCACCGGCCACGCCTTCCCAGGTCTTGCCCGGGCTGATCGCCGGCGCGAGCTTGTGGCGCCCGAAGTGGCGGCCGGAAAAATAGGCGGCGGTGTCGGCAATCCACACGATGCCGGCCACGCCCAGCAGGACGAAGGGACCGCGCGCCTGCAGGTAGACCAGCGCGGCCCAGGTCGGCAGCAGCAGCACGACGCCGACGGCGGCACGCAGGGCCGGATGCGCGCCCTGCCAGCCTCCCAGCAGCCACAGCGGCGCGATCGCCAGCCAGAACACGGCCGCGAGCACGAAAAGTCCCATCCGGAATGCGGGCCAGTCCGCCGGCAGCATGACCGGCAGCATCAGCGCGCTGGCGGCAAGCAGGACAGCGTATATGCGCGCGGACACTGCCGGAAAGGCGCTGAGGCGCGCCCATTCGAAGGCTGCCAGGCCGAGCACGCCGGCGATCAGGGCCTGCCACAGCCAGGCGGGTGCCCACACGGCGGGCAGAAACACAGCCAGCAGCAGCGTCGCGGTGAGCACCCGGCGAGCGGTCGGCGTCATGCGTGCAGGCCTCGCGCGCGCATCACGATGCCGATTGCACCTGCTCGCTGGTCCGGCCGAAGCGCCGCTCGCGGGTGCGGTAGGAGGCGATCGCCGCATCGAGCTGCCTGGCGTCGAAATCGGGCCACAGCGCGTCGGTGAAATAGAGTTCGGTGTAGGCAAGCTGCCACAGCAGGAAATTGCTGATGCGCTGCTCGCCGCCCGTGCGGATGAAAAGATCGGGCTCCGGCTCTCCGGCCATCGACAGTTGCCCGGCCAGGGCGGCCTCGTCGATGTCGTCCGCGGCGACGCCCGCGGCCAGCAGTTTCTTCATGGCCTGGACGATGTCCCAGCGGCCGCCGTAGTTGGCGGCGACCGTAAAGGTCAGCCGGGTGTTGTCGCGGGTCAGCGCCTCGGCGTCGCGGATCAGCGTCTGGATGCGTTCGGTGAAACCGGAGAGGTCGCCGATGACGCGAAAGCGGATGCCGTTCTCGTGCAGCTTGGCGACCTCGTTCTCCAGGGCGCGCATGAAGAGTTCCATCAGCAGCGTGACTTCTTCCTGCGGACGCCGCCAGTTTTCCGAACTGAAGGCGAACACGGTGAGATGCGGGATGCCGCGTTCGGCACAGGCGCGAATGACGCCGCGCAGCGCCTCGACGCCCTTGCGATGGCCGGCCACGCGCGGCATCAGCCGGCGCTTGGCCCAGCGGCCGTTGCCGTCCATGATGATGGCGACGTGGCGGGGAACGTCGCCCGCCGACGATTTGGAATGGCTCGACACGCGCGTTCCGCTCAAACCGCGAGCAGATCCTTTTCTTTCTCGGCCAGCATCTTGTCGATTTCGCCGATGTACTTGTCGGTCAGCTTCTGCACCTCGTCCTGGGTACGGCGCTCCTCGTCCTCGGTCGCGGTCTTGGCCTTGACCATCTCCTTCAGCGCCGTGTTGGCGTCGCGGCGGATGTTGCGCATCGCCACGCGCGCATTCTCGGCTTCGCCGCGCACGACCTTGATGAGTTCCTTGCGACGTTCTTCGGTGAGCGCCGGCATCGGCACCCGGATCGTGTCGCCGTGGGTGGCCGGGTTGAGCCCCAGGTCGGCGTCGCGAATGGCCTTCTCGACCTTGCCGATCATGTTCTTTTCCCACGGCTGCACGTTCAGCGTGCGCGCGTCCGCCAGACCGACGTTCGCCACCTGCGGCACCGGCGTCGGGTTGCCGTAGTAGTCGACCATCACGTGATCGAGGATGCCGGCGTGGGCGCGGCCGGTGCGCACCTTGGCGAGATCGTTCTTCAGCGCCTCCAGCGACTTGGTCATCTTCTGGGTCGTGGACTGCTTGATGTCGGCAATGCTGGTTTCAGCCATGTTCACTCCTCAGTTCAGGGTCACCCGCGTGCCCTCGTCCTCGCCCAGTACCACGCGCTTGAGCGCGCCCGGCTTGAAGACGTTGAACACGACGAGCGGCAGTTTCTGCTCGCGGCACAGGGCAAAGGCGGCGGTATCGAGCACGCCCAGGTTGCGGGCGATCGCCTCGTCGAAGCTCAGGCGCTCGTAACGCTGCGCCGAGGGGTCCTTCTTGGGATCGGCGGTATACACGCCGTCGACCTTGGTTCCCTTCAGCAGCAGGTCGGCATCGATCTCGGCCGCACGCAGCGCGGCCGCGGTGTCGGTGGTGAAGAAGGGGTTGCCGGTGCCGCCGCCGAAAATGACGACGCAACCGGCCTCCAGTTCGCGCACCGCCGCATCGCGTTCGAAGGCCTCGCCCACGTGGGAAATCTGCACCGCCGTCTGCACACGCGCCTTGACGCCCGCCTGCAGCAGGGCGTCCTTCAGCGCCAGCGCATTCATGACGGTGGCGAGCATGCCCATGGAATCGGCGGTGGCGCGGTTCATGCCCGACAGGGCGCCCGTCGCGCCGCGAAACAGGTTGCCGCCGCCGACCACGATGCCGATCTGCACACCCAGGGCCGCCACTTCGCGGATCTGGGCGACGAAGCCGGCCATGGTGTCGGCGTGATAGCCGAAGCTGTCCGGCCCCATCAGGGCCTCGCCGGAAAGTTTCAGCAGGATGCGTCGCGACCGCGTCATACCGGAGGCAGGACCCATGCAGGTCAGACCTGGGCGGCTGCCGCCACTTCAGCGGCGAAGTCGGACACCTTCTTCTCGATGCCCTCGCCCACCACGTACATGGTGAAGCCGTGGCACTGCGAGTTCTTCGACTTCAGCACCTGTTCGACGGTCTGCTTGTCGTCCTTGACGAAGGGCTGCGACAGCAGGGTGACTTCCTTGAGGAATTTCTGCACCGTGCCTTCGGCGATCTTCTCCAGCATGGCTTCCGGCTTGCCGGCTTCCTTGGCCTTCTCGATGGCAACGCGACGCTCGGTGTCGATCAGGTCCTGCGACACGCCGGAGGCGTCCAGCGACTTCGGCTTGGAGGCGGCGATGTGCATGGCGATGTCCTTGGCAATCGCCTCGTCGCCGGAGACGTCGACCAGCACACCGATCTTGTTGCCGTGGATGTAGCTGGCGAACTTGCCGGTGGCGTTCATGCGCACGAAGCGGCGCACCGACATGTTCTCGCCGATCTTGCCGACCAGCTCGGTGCGGAAGGCCTCGACCGTGGTGCCGCGGTAGGGCATGGCGGACAGCGCGGCCACGTCGGCCGGCGCGTCGGCGAGCACCATTTCGGCCAGCGCGTTGGTCAGGGCGAGGAAGTCGTCGTTCTTGGCGACGAAGTCGGTTTCGCAGTTCATTTCCACCATGGCGGCGGACTTGCCGTCGGCGGCGATCGCGATCGTCACCACGCCTTCGGCGGCGACGCGGCCGGCACTCTTGGCCGCCTTGTTGCCGAAGCGCACGCGCAGGATTTCCTCGGCTTTCTGCATGTCGCCGCCGGCTTCGGACAGCGCCTTCTTGCAGTCCATCATCGGTGCGTCGGTTTTCTCGCGCAGGTCCTTGACCATGCTTGCAGTGATTTCAGCCATTTCCTACTCCTAACAGTTCAGTTCAAACCAGCGATTCAATATGGAAAGAGGGGCACACGCCCCTCCTCGAATACGTCGCCGGGAGGGACTCCCGGCGATGCGGCAAGCCATCGCGCTTATTCGGCGGCGACGCTGCCCTCTTCCTCGATCTCGACGAATTCCTCGCCGCCGACGATCTCGCTGATCACCTGGGCGCGGCCTTCCAGCACTGCGTCGGCCATGCCGCGCGCATACAGGCGGATGGCACGTGCGGAGTCGTCGTTGCCGGGGATGACGTAGTCCACGCCGTCCGGGCTGTTGTTGGTGTCCACCACGCCGATGACCGGGATGCCCAGCTTCTTGGCCTCGGTGACGGTCCCCTTCTGATAGCCCACGTCGATGATGAAGATCGCGTCGGGCAGGCCGCCCATTTCGCGGATGCCGCCCAGGCTGCGGTTGAGCTTGTCGACTTCGCGCTGGACCGTGAGGATTTCCTTCTTGGACAGGCGGCCGGGTTCGGCGATCTGGGCCTCGAGGTCGTTCAGGCGCTTGATCGACTGCTTGACCGTCTTGAAGTTGGTCAGCATGCCGCCGAGCCAGCGGTTGTCGACGAAGGGCATGCCGGCGCGCAGGGCTTCCTCGCGCACGATGTCACGGGCGGCACGCTTGGTGCCGACGAACAGCACGGTGCCCTTGTTGGCGGCGAGCTGGCGCACGAATTTCTGCGCCCCCTGGAACATCGGGAGCGACTTTTCCAGGTTGACGATGTGGATCTTGTTGCGATGGCCGAAAATGAAGGGGGCCATCTTGGGATTCCAGAAGCGGGTCTGGTGGCCGAAATGGACACCGGCTTCCAGCATTTGACGCATGGTGACGGACATGAAAGTCTCCTAAAGGGTTGAGCCTCCACCCGCCAGCAGCCGCGCGCCGTGCGTTCTGCGCGCCGCCACCCTTTAATGACAGGTGTGCGAATTTGTCCGAACCATTTCGGACAGCCCGCGATTGTAATCCGGAATCGGACCCTTTTCAAGGCGCGGCACGCCGGCGCCGGCAGCGCTTGCCCGGCGTCCCGCAGGGGATAGAATGCCAGTTCAGGCCTCATCCGAATCCGCAACTCATGACCGTTTCCATCAAGACCGGCGCCGACGTCGAAGGCATGCGCATCGCCGGACGTCTCGCTTCCGAAGTGCTGGACTACATCACGCCCCATGTCCAGCCGGGCGTGACCACCGGCGAGCTCGATCGCCTCTGCCACGACTACATGGTCAAGGTGCAGGGTACGATCCCGGCCCCGCTGAACTACGCCCCTTCCGGCCACATCCCGTACCCGAAGTCGATCTGCACCTCGGTCAACAACCAGGTCTGCCACGGCGTGCCGGGCGACAAGGTGCTGAAGAACGGCGACATCGTGAACCTCGACATCACCGTCATCAAGGACGGCTGGCACGGCGACACCAGCCGCATGTTCGCGGTAGGCGAAGCCTCGGTCCAGGCCAGACGGCTGATGCAGGTCACCTACGAGGCCATGTGGGTAGGCATCGCCCGCGTCAAGCCCGGCGTGCGTCTTGGCGACATCGGCCACGCCATCCAGCATTTTGCGGAAAATCACGGCTACAGCGTGGTGCGCGAGTTCTGCGGCCACGGCATCGGCCGCAATTTCCACGAGGATCCGCAGGTACTGCACTATGGGAAGCCCGGCACCGGCCTCGTGCTCGAAGCCGGCATGACCTTCACCATCGAACCCATGATCAACGCCGGCAAGCGCGACATCCGCCAGATGCCCGACGGCTGGACCATCGTGACCAAGGACCGCAGCCTGTCGGCGCAGTGGGAACATACCGTCCTGGTGACCGAAGGCGGCTACGAAGTCCTGACCGTCTCGACCGGCAGCCCGGCCGTCCCCGACCGCATCCGCCAGGCTGCGTGAACGCCCCGCCCGTCGCCGACCTGCGCGACCGCCTCAAGTCGGGGCGTGCGGCGCTGGCCGCGGCCTGGCAGACGCGTCCCGCCGCGTCACGCTACCTGGCCCGCCACGCCGCCCTGGTCGATGACGTGCTGGCGAGCCTGTGCGTACGCCTGGCGCTGCCGGACAGCGTCTGCCTGGCGGCGGTCGGCGGCTACGGCCGCGGCGAGCTGTTTCCCGGTTCCGACGTCGACGTGCTGCTGATCCTGGCGCACGAACCCGAAGCCGCCGAGCAGGCCGCGCTGGAAAGCTGGGTACGCGCCTGCTGGGACGTCGGTCTGGAGATCGGGCACAGCGTGCGCACCGTCGACACCTGCATGCGCGAGGCCGACGCCGACATCACCGTGGAAACCAACCTGCTGGAAGCCCGCTATCTGTGGGGCCGGCAGGCGCTGTACGCGGAATTCGAACGCCGCTTCCGCACGCGCTTCGACCCGCAGCGCTTCTTCGACGGCAAGCTTGCCGAGCAGGAGGCCCGCCACGCGCGCTACGACGACAGCGCCTACAAGCTCGAACCGAACCTGAAGGACAGCCCGGGCGGTCTACGCGACCTGCACACCATCCACTGGCTGGCGCAGGCCTGCGACATCGGCGGCGGCTGGAGCGGCATCGCGCGGGCCGGCCTCCTCACCGACGCCGAGGCCCGGCGCATCGCGCGCGAGGAGCGCACGCTCGCCACGCTGCGCATCCACCTGCATCTGCTGGCCCGGCGCCGCGACGACCGCCTGGCCTTCGACTACCAGACCGAACTCGCCGCCCGCCTCGGGCTTGCCGCCACCGCGCACAAGCGCGCGGGCGAACGCCTGATGCAGGATTACTACCGCGCCGCCAAGCTCATCCAGCGCGCCAACGACATCCTGATCCAGTCGCTGCGCGTCCGCCTGTTCCCGGTCATGGCGCCGCCCGTCGTGCTCGACGGCGACTTCCAGCTGCGCGGCGGCCTGCTCGAGATGCGCGAACCCGATCTGTTCGAGCGCCGGCCGGAAGCGCTGCTGCGCGTGTTCGTCGTCCATGCCCAGCACCCCGACCTGGCCGGCTTCGAACCCGCCACCCTGCGCGCGCTGTGGCGCGGCAGCACCCGCATCGACGCCGCCTTCCGTGCCAGCCCGGCTCACCGCGCGCTGTTCATGTCGCTGCTGCGGCAGCCGCTCGGCATCACCCGCGCGCTGCGCGCGATGCACCGCTACGGCCTGCTCGGTCGCTACATCCCGGCCTTCGGCCGCATCGTCGGACAGATGCAGCACGACCTCTTCCACATCTACACCGTGGACGAGCACATCCTCACCGTATTGCGCAACGTGCGCCGGCTCACCGTACCCCAGCTCGCCCACGAACTGCCGCTGGCCAGCCGCCTGATCGCGGATTTCGAGAAGCCCGAGCTGCTCTATCTGGCCGCCCTGTTCCACGACATCGCCAAGGGACGCGGCGGCGACCACTCCGACCTCGGCGCCGTCGACGCCCGACGCTTCTGCAGGCAACACGGGCTCGCGCGCGAGGACGGCGAGCTGGTCGCCTGGCTGGTGGAGATGCATCTCGTCATGTCGCGCACCGCGCAGAAAGAGGACATCAGCGACCCCGACGTCATCGCGGCGTTTGCCGGAAGGATGGGCGACGGACGCCATCTCGTCGCCCTCTACCTGCTCACCGTCGCCGACATCCGCGGCACCAGCCCCAAGGTATGGAATGCCTGGAAGGGCAAGCTGTTGGAAGATCTCTATCGCGCCACGCGCGCCAAGCTCGACGGCGAAAGCGACGGCGAAACGGACGTGCCGGCCCGACAGGCGGAAGCCCGCGTCAATCTCGCACTCTACGGCCTGCCGGCGGATGCGGCCGACACATTATGGAAGCATCTCGACCTCCGCTACTTCGCCCGCTACGACGCGCGCGACCTGGCCTGGCAGGCACGCATGCTCTGGCGCCGCGCGGAAAGCCCCGACCCGGTGGTGCGCGCCCGCCTCTCGCCGGCCGGCGAGGGCATCCAGGTGCTGGTCTATGCGCCCGACCGGGCCGACATCTTCGCCCGCATCTGCGGTTTTTTCGCGCGCATCCAGTACACCATCCTCGAGGCGAAGATCCACACCACACAGCACGGCTACGCGCTGGACAGCTTCCAGGTCATGGACCTGGCCAATCGCGGCATCCACTACCGGGATTTCCTCGCCTTCGTGGAGCACGAACTCGCCCGCGACCTCGATCCGGCGCAAACCATCCAGCCGCCTCCCCGCGGCCGGCTGTCGCGCCATCAGCGCCACCACCCCTACCCGACCACGGTGCGCATGGAGGCGGATGCCTCCGGTCGCGGCTACCGGCTGTCGATCACCTGCGCGGACCGCGGCGGCCTGCTGTTCGCCATGGCCGACGTGCTGATGCGGCACGCGATCGGCGTCTATGCGGCCAAGATCGACACGCTGGGCGAGCGGGTCGAGGACACTTTCCTGATTCGGGGGGATTGTCTGGCTTCGGCAGACTGCCGGAGTCGACTCGAACACGACCTGCGCGAAGCGCTGGCCTAGGGCTGGCAGGCCCCGGTATTACAGCGCGGGCCGGGCGTATTCGTCGACGTAGCGCCCGCGTGACGGCGCCTTGCGCGCCGGCGGGGATTTCTTGCGTATGCCGTCGACCGGCTTCTTGAGCTTGTCGTCCAGTTCGGCCTTGCCGCGGGGACGGACGCGTCCCGGGCGATCGGCCGATCCGACGGTCGCCGACGCGAACGCCCGTTCGATCGGACGGGCGGTTTCGGGGAAACGCCTCATGCCGCCTCCCGCCATTCGCGCAGGCTCCCGGCCAGGGTGCGCGTCAATGCGATCAGGCCGCCCAGGGCATCCGCGCCCGCTGCGGTCTTGCAGGCGTCGATCTTGCTGTCGGCATAGACCGACAGGATCAGCAGGTTGTGCTGGACGTCGGCCGGCAGGGGCAGCGTCCCCTCGGCCAGCGCCGTCTGGATGCCGTACCAGACCTGGCGGCTGGCGGCGAGCGCAGCGGCAAGCTGCGCCTCGCGATCCGGCGCGTTCCAGTATCGCTGCACCGCCATCAGCCGGGCGGCCATCTCGTCGAGCTGGGCGACCTCGTCCAGGATCGCGCCTGCAGGATAAATCTGTTGCTGTGCCTGATGGATGTGTTGTTCCGGGCTCATGCTGGTCCTCTGCTCCGGGGCACTTCGCCCACGTTTACGCTACAAGTTAGCGGCGCAGAGGGGGACAACTTTAGACGGGTGCACGGTGCGCCGACGAACGGCGCGCGGGTTCAGTCGTCCTGCAGGGCCTGCCCCGGGAACAGGGTCTCGGTGTAGCCGAAATGGCGCAGATCGCGGATGCGCATGGGATAGAGGATGCCCCGCAGGTGATCGACCTCGTGCTGCACCACGCGGGCGTGAAACCCGCTCACGCTGCGGTCGAGCGGACGGCCTTCGGCGTCAAAGCCCTGGTAGCGCAGGCTGGCATGGCGCGGCACCAGGCCCCGCATGCCGGGCACCGATAGGCAGCCCTCCCAGTCCTCTTCCATGGCATCCGACAGCGGCGTCAGCACCGGGTTGACCAGCACCGTGAAGGGCACCGGCTCGACGTCCGGATAGCGCGGGTTGCCGTCGACTTCGAAAATGACGACCTGCAAGCCGACACCGATCTGCGGCGCCGCCAGCCCGGCACCGTTCAGCGCCCGCATGGTGTCGTGCATGTCCTCGAGCAGGCGTTTCAACTCGGGCGCGGCGAAATCCTCGACCGGCCGGGCCGCTTCGAGGAGACGCGGATCGCCCATTCTCAGAACGTCGCGGACGGCCATGGCTGTTCCAGTCGAGCAAGATCGTCGGCCGCGAGCCAGCGCCAGGCGCCCGGCGCCAGGTCGTCCGGCAGGCGGTAGTCGCCGATGGCCTCGCGGTGCAGCGCGACGACATGGTTGCCGGCCGCCGCGATCATGCGCTTCACCTGATGGTACTTGCCCTCGGCCAAGGCCAGGCGCAACGCGGCCTCGCCGTCGCGTTCGCAGCGCAGCGCCGCCACCGGCACGGGTTCGTCGTTGAGCTGCACGCCCGCACGCAAGGCTTCCAGCGCGGCTTCGTTCACCGTTTCCGCACACACGGCACGGTAAATTTTCGCCACGTTCTTCCTCGGCGAGATCATGCGGTGCTGGAACTGGCCGTCGTCGGAGAACAGCAGGAGGCCAGTGGTGTCCTGGTCGAGCCGGCCGATGCACTGCACGCCGCGCTGCAGGAACGGCGCCGGCAGCAGCGCGAATACGCTGGGGTGATGGCTGGGCTTGTGCGAACACTCGTAGCCGGCCGGCTTGTGCATCGCCAGATAGGCCTGCGCGCGATACGGCCAATCGACCCCGTCGAGCGTGAACACCAGGCCCACCGGATCGAATTCGGCCTCCGGGTCCTCGCACACGCTGCCGTTGACCGCGACTTCGCCGCGCCGCACCCGCAACACGCAGCCCTTGCGCGACCCCATGCCCTGCGATTGCAGGATGCGCGCAAGCTTCATCGCGTCACGCCGCAGGCAACCGCCTCGTCGGTGACCAGCTGTTCCAGCAGGTGCCGTACCTGCTGCATCACCTCGCCCAGCACCGCCTGGATTTCCTCCATCTGGATGCCGCCTGCCGAACTGCCGCGGCCGGCCGCGTAATTGACGACCGCACCGACCGTCGCATAGCAGAGCTCGATTTCGCGCGCGAGATAGGCCTCAGGCATGCCGGTCATGCCGACCATGTCGGCGCCGTCGCGCTCCATGCGGTTGATTTCGGCGGCGGTTTCCAGGCGCGGCCCCTGCACGGCGCCGTACACGCCGCCGTCGCGCAGGCGGATGCCGGCCCGGGTCGCCGCCTGCAACAATGCGTCGCGCATCGGGACGCAATAGGGGTAGGTGAAATCGAGATGCGTCACCGGCTTGTCGCTGTCGACGAAGAAGGTCGCGGCGCGCCCGTGGGTGTAGTCGATGATCTGGTCCGGCACCACCAGCGTGCCCGGCAGGAGCGACGGATGGATGCCGCCGACGGTGGCGACCGACACCACGCGGTCGACGCCCTGGTCCTTGAGCGCCCACAGGTTGGCCCGGTAGTTCACTTCGTGCGGCGGAATGGTGTGGCCGTAGCCGTGGCGTGCCAGGAAGATCACCTCCTGTTCGCAGATGTGGCCGAAGGTAAGTGCACCCGAGGGTTCGCCGTAGGGCGTGCGCGCGACCTTGCGGTGGGTGATCTCGAGGTTGGCGAGTTGGGTGAGGCCGGTGCCTCCGATGATGCCGAGCATGGTCAGTGGTCCTTCAGTGCGTAGATTGCGGGCAGGTTGCGCCAGTAGCCGTAGGCATCCATGCCGCAGCCGAACACGTAGCGGTTCGGCACCGTGAAACCGGTGAAGTCGGCGCGGATCGGCTTGACGAGCCCATTGTCCTTGTCGGTCAGCACGGCGGTCAGCACGCGCGCCGCGCCCATTTCCAGCAGCTTGTCGCGGATCGCCGCGAGCGTTTCGCCTTCGTCGAGGATGTCGTCCAGAACCAGCACCACGCGGCCGGCGACGTTCTTACCGGGCAGCACCCGCCACTCCATGGCGCCGCCCTGCGTCGCTCCGCGGTAACGGGTGACGTGCAGGTAATCGAATTCCAGCGGAAACGCGAGTTTGGGCAGCAGCTGGCCGGCGAACACCACCGCGCCGCCCATCACCGGCAGCACCAGCGGACACTCGCCGGCCAGCTGCAGCGCGATATCGGCGGCCAGGCGTTCGAGCGCCGCCTGCACCGTCTCGGTCGATGCGATGCACTCGGCAGTATCCAGCAGGCGTTGGGCGTCGGCGGCGTTCATGGCGCGAGTTTACCTGCTTCCGGTTATGCTAGCCGCATGCACGCACCCGATTTCGACGCCGCAGGCTGGTATCGCGACGCGCGGCGCATTGCCTCGCCCAACTGCGATGCGCGCCCCGCGGACGCGGCCATCGAACTTGTCGTCATCCACAACATCTCGCTGCCGCCCGGCGTGTTCGCCGGCGACGCCGTGATCGCGCTTTTCACCAACCGGCTGGATTTCGACGCGCACCCCTACTACCAGGGCATACGCGGCCTGCGGGTTTCCGCGCATTTCTTCGTCCGCCGCGACGGCAGCCTGATCCAGTTCGTGCCCTGCGCGCTGCGCGCCTGGCATGCCGGCGCGTCGAGCTGGCAGGGACGCGAACGCTGCAACGACTTTTCCGTCGGCATCGAACTCGAAGGCAGCGACGACACGGCATTTTCCGACGCCCAGTACGCAACGCTGGCCCGTCTGCTGGGTGCACTGAAGCAGCATTACCCGATACACGGGGTAGCGGGACACAGTGATATCGCACCGGGCCGCAAGACCGATCCCGGTCCTCATTTCGACTGGAAGCGGCTCGAACACCATGCACGCTGAGCCCCGCCTGCTTGCCTTCGTGGCCCTGCTCGTGCTCGCAGGCTGTGCGCCCAGCCTGGATCTGGCCGTCGAACGCCCCCTCTCGCAGGCGATCTCCGCACAAGCCGATACGCCACTGAAAGCCCAGCTTGGCCAACACCTGGCTGCAGGCACTTCGGGCTTTCACCTGCTGGCCGACGGCCACGCGGCGCTGGCCGCGCGGCTGGGACTGGCCGCACGCGCCAGCCGCACGCTCGACGTGCAGTACTACCTGTTCCACAACGACGCCAGCGGCAAATGGATCGCCGCCGCCCTGCTCGCGGCAGCCGATCGCGGCGTGCGCGTACGGGTCCTGATCGACGATGTCGACACGGCCGACAAGGAAATCGGTCTCGCCACGCTGAACGCTCATCCCAACATCGAGGTGCGCCTGTTCAATCCCTTCCACGCCCGCAGCGGCAACCTGCTGGTCAGGGGCTGGCAGGCACTCAGCGACGGCGCGCGGCTGAATCGGCGCATGCACAACAAGGCCTTCATCGCCGACAACCAGCTCGGCATCACCGGCGGCCGCAACATCGGCGACGAATACTTCGACGCAAGCACGGAATTTTCCTTCGTCGACCTCGACGTGCTGGCGACGGGGCCCATCGTCGACGCCATGTCGCGTTCCTTCGACGCCTACTGGAACAGTCCGGCCGTGGTGCCGGCCGCCGCCCTGCCGGTGGCGGTCAGCCAGTCACGTCTCGACCGGGCCAGTGTCCGTCTGCGCGCGTTCAGCGAAGCGCAGACGGCAAGCGCCTACGGCCGCGCGATCGCCGCCGCCGATCCATTGCCGGCCCTGCTGTCCGGCCGTCTGCCCTGGCATCCGGCACCCGCCGACCTGATCGTCGACCCGCCGGAAAAAGCGATCGATCCCGAACAATCGCCGTCCAGCCTGCTAGTGGGCCAGCTCGCCGGCCTGTGGATCGATCCGACCCGGCGCGCGCTCATCGTCTCGCCCTATTTCGTACCCGGCCCGATGGGCATGGCGTATTTCCGCTACTGGCACCACATCGGCGTGAAGATCGAAGTGCTCACCAACGCCTACGCCGCCAGCGACGTGCCGGTCGTGCACGCCGGCTATGCCAATTACCGCATCCCCCTGCTCGAAACCGGGATCGAGCTGCACGAACTCAAGCCGCTGGCCGAGGCCACCGGCGGCCGCCTGCGCGACCTCACGCGCGGGTCCTCGCGCGCCAGCCTGCACGCCAAGACCTTCGTGTTCGACGACCGCCACGTGTTCATCGGTACCTTCAATTTCGATCCGCGTTCGGCCATGCTGAACACCGAGATGGGCATCGTCATCCATTCGCCCGATCTCGCACGCGAGGTGACCGCGATCGCCGAGGACGCCATGCGCCCGGAACGCAGCTTCCGGCTCGGGCTGCGCGCCGATCCCGACGGCCGCAATGCGCGCCTGCAGTGGCAGGACACGCACGACGGCGCACCGCGCGTCTCCGACGTCGAGCCGGAAACAACCCCCATCCAGCGGGCCTTGCTGCGCACCCTGCAGGCCCTGCCGATCGAACCCTACCTGTGAGTTCCGCGACACGCACGCGGTAAAATCGGGCTTTACGTTTCAGGATCGTCCCATGCGCCTCGGCACGCCCCTCTCCCCCTCCGCAACCCGCGTCATGCTGCTGGGTGCGGGCGAACTCGGCAAGGAGGTCGTCATCGCCCTGCAGCGCCTGGGGGTCGAGGTCATCGCGGTCGACCGCTACGAACACGCGCCCGGACAGCAGGTCGCGCACCGCGCGCACGTCATCCCCATGAGCGATGCCGCGGCCCTGCGTGCGCTGGTCGAGCAGGAAAGGCCGCATTTCATCGTGCCCGAGATCGAGGCCATCGCCACCGAGGAACTGCTGGCCATCGAGACGGCAGGACTGGCCGCCGTGATCCCGACCGCGCGCGCGGCCAATCTCACCATGAACCGCGAAGGCATCCGCCGGCTCGCCGCCGAAACCCTGGGCCTGCCCACGTCGCCCTATGTGTTCGCCGACAGCCTTGCCGGAATGACCGCCGCCGCGGCGCAACTCGGCTTTCCGGTCATCGTGAAGCCGGTGATGTCCTCCTCCGGCAAGGGCCAGTCGCGTGTCGATGCGGCAGACCAGCTGGCGGCGGCCTGGGACTACGCCGCCGCCGGCGGCCGGGTCGACAAGGGCCGCGTCATCGTCGAAGGCGTGATCGACTTCGACTACGAGATCACGCTGCTCACGGTCCGCGCGAAGAATGCGGCCGGCGCCGTCGAGACGCACTTCTGCGAGCCCATCGGCCACGTGCAGGTCAAGGGCGACTATGTCGAGTCCTGGCAGCCGCAGCCGATGTCGCCGTCGGCACTGGCGCGCGCGCAGGAAATCGCGGCCGCGGTCACGGGCAATCTCGGCGGACGCGGACTCTTCGGCGTGGAACTCTTCGTCAAGGGCGACCAGGTGTGGTTCTCCGAGGTCAGCCCGCGCCCGCACGACACCGGCATGGTGACCATGGCCACGCAGCGACAGAACGAATTCGAACTGCACGCGCGCGCCATCCTCGGCCTGCCGGTCGATACCGCCCTGCGCGAGCCGGGCGCCTCGGCGGTGATCTACGGCGGCGTCGAGGCCCGCGGCATCGCCTACGACGGCGTCGCCGAGGCGCTGGCTGCGCCGGGCGTCGACCTGCGCCTGTTCGGCAAGCCGGAAAGCTTCGCCCGCCGCCGCATGGGCGTCGCGCTGGCGACGGCCGCCACGCCGGACGAGGCGCGCGTACGCGCGAAGGCCGCCGCCGTCTGCGTCAAGCCGGTGCGCACCTGACATGAACACGCATTACGCGCGTCTCGGCGGCAGCGACGCCATCCGCAAGCTGGTCGACCGCTTCTACGACCTGATGGACGAAGACCCGGATTTCTACGGCATCCGCAAGCTGCACCCGGCCGACCTCGGGGAATCGCGCAACAAGCTGGCCTGGTTCCTCAACGGCTGGACCGGAGGCCCGCAGGATTATGTCGACCGGTTCGGCCACCCCTTCCTGCGGCGACGGCACTTGCCGTTTCCCATCGGCGAGGCCGAACGCGACCAGTGGATGGCCTGCATGCAGCGCGCGATGGAAGACGCGGGACTGGCGCCCGACCTGCGCCGTGAACTGACGGCGGCCTTCTTCAAGACCGCCGATTTCATGCGCAACCAGCCGGGCTGACATGCGGCGCATCCTTGCGTGGACTCTGCTGTTTGCCGTGCTGGCCGGGGCACTCGTCCTGCCCTGGCTGGCGCTCGACGACGCGCCGGCCATCGAACCGCCTGCCGCTTTTCGCCGCGCCGATCTGGCCTGGGTGAAATCGCTGTTCCAGAAGCACGATCCCCGCCGGCAGACGCCCGACGTGATCCAGACCATACAGCTCGACGAAAGCGAGTTGAACCGCTTGCTCAATTACGCGGTCGAGCTGCGCCGCGTCAGCGGCATCGCGGCCGAACTCACGCCGGGCCGGGCCACGCTGACCACCACACTGGCGGTGCCGTCCAACCCCTTCGGGAAATACCTGAACCTGACCGCCGTGATGGCGGATGCGCCGGATGGCATGCGCATCGAAAGCCTGCAGCTCGGCAACCTGCCGATTCCGGCCACGCTGGCCGACTGGGGCATGCGCCTGGTGCATCGCCTGCTGCGTCGCGACGCGACCTATGCCGCGCTGGCCGATGCCTTCGCGCGGGTGCATTTCGGGGAAAACCAGGCCACCCTGGACTACCGCTGGCGCCCGGAGCTGCTGACGCATATCGAGCGCAAGAGCGCGGAACTCCTGATCGCGCCGGAGGACCAGGCCCTGATGGTGCTTTACGCCGATCGCCTGGAGGCGCTGCTGAAGCCGCATCCCCACGGCAGCACGCTTCCGCTGGTGCGCGTCCTGCCCGCCCTCTTCGCCTGGCCGCTGGAGGATGGGGCAGACGCCAGCCGCGAGAACCGGGCGGCACTCACGGCGCTGGCTGCCTACGTGGGCGGCATCAGCCTGCCCAGGCTGCTGGAAAGCGAGGGCCGCTCGATCCGGCGCGCGCCACGGGTCCTGCTGACCCTGCATGGACGACGCGATTTCGCCGAGCACTTCACGATTTCGGCCGCACTGTCGGTCAACGGGGGCAGCCGGCTCGCCAATGCCATCGGCCTGATCAAGGAAGAGGAAGATGCCGGCAAGGGCTCCGGCTTCAGCTTCACCGACCTCGCGGTCGACCGCGCCGGCGTCCGTGTGGGCGACCGCGCCACCGGCGCCGATGCCCGCCAGATACGCCAGACGCTGGCCGCCGCGCGCGGCGATAGCGACCTGCTGCCGGATTTCCGCGATCTGCCGGAGTTCATGCCACAGGCCGAATTCGATCGCCGCTACGGCCCGGTGGGCGGACCGCGCTACCAGAAGGTCATCGCCGGCATCGACGCCCGTCTGCACGTGCATCCGCTGACGCACTAGCACGTCGCACAACCCTGCTATAATGCCGGGTTTTCCGGAATCCGGCCCGTCGCCGCCCCACGCCCATGTCCCGCAAGCTCCGCAACATCGCCATCATCGCCCACGTCGACCACGGCAAGACCACGCTCGTCGACCAGCTGCTCAAGCAGTCCGGCACCTTCCGCGACAACCAGGCCGTGGACGAGCGGGTCATGGACTCGAACGACCTGGAAAAGGAACGCGGCATCACCATCCTGGCGAAGAACACCGCGATCACCTACGGCGACTACCACATCAACATCGTCGACACCCCCGGCCACGCCGACTTCGGCGGCGAAGTCGAGCGCGTGCTCGGCATGGTCGACGGCGTGGTGCTGCTGGTCGACGCCGTCGAAGGCCCGATGCCGCAGACGCGCTTCGTCACCAAGAAGGCGCTCGCGCTCGGCCTGCGCCCGATCGTGGTCATCAACAAGGTCGACCGTCCTGGTTCGCGTCCGGACTGGGTCGTCGACCAGACCTTCGACCTGTTCGACAAGCTCGGCGCCACCGACGAACAGCTCGACTTTCCGATCATCTACGCCTCCGGCCTCAACGGCTGGGCCTGCCTCGACCTCAAGGACGCCCCGTCGCAAGGCGGCAGTGCATCCGACATGGTGCCGCTGTTCGAGACCGTGCTGTCGCATGTTCCCACGCCGCCCGGCTCGGCCGACGCGCCGCTGCAGCTGCAGATCGCCGCGCTGGACTACTCGACCTATACCGGCCGTCTCGGCGTCGGCCGCGTGCTCAACGGCCGCATCAAGCCCGGCATGAACGTCGCCGTGATGAACCACGAAGAGCAGGTCGCGACCGGCCGCGTCAACCAGGTGCTGGGCTTCAAGGGCCTGGACCGCATCGAGGTTGCCGAGGCCGAAGCCGGCGACATCATCATCATCTCCGGCCTCGACGACATCGGCATCGGCGTCACCATCTGCGACAAGGACAATCCCGTCGGCCTGCCCATGCTGTCGGTCGACGAGCCGACGCTGACCATGGACTTCATGGTGAATTCGTCGCCGCTCGCCGGCACCGAAGGCAAGTTCGTCACCAGTCGCCAGATCCGCGACCGCCTGAGCAAGGAACTGCTGACCAACGTCGCGCTGCGCGTCGAGGACACCGGCGACGCCGACGTGTTCCGCGTCTCGGGCCGCGGCGAACTGCACCTCACCATCCTGCTGGAAAACATGCGCCGCGAAGGCTTCGAGCTCGCCGTCGCCAAGCCGCGCGTGGTCTACAAGGACATCAACGGCGAGAAGTGCGAGCCCTACGAAAACCTGACCATCGACCTGGAAGACGAGCATCAGGGCGGCATCATGGAAGAAATCGGCCGTCGCCGCGGCGAGCTGACCAACATGGAATCCGACGGCAACGGCCGCACCCGCCTCGAATACCATATCCCCGCGCGCGGCCTCATCGGTTTCCAGTCCGATTTCATGACCATGACGCGCGGCACCGGCCTCATGAGCCACGTGTTCGACGACTACGGTCCGGTCAAGGCCGACCTGCCCGGCCGCCACAACGGCGTGCTGGTGTCGCAGGAAAACGGCGAGGCCGTCGCCTACGCGCTGTGGAACCTGGAAGACCGCGGCCGCATGTTCGTCAGCCCCGGCGACAAGCTGTACGAAGGCATGGTCATCGGCATCCACAGCCGCGACAACGACCTGGTGGTCAACCCGATCAAGGGCAAGAAGCTGACCAACGTGCGCGCCTCCGGCACCGACGAGGCCGTGCGCCTGACCCCACCGGTCAAGCTCACGCTCGAATCCGCCGTCGAATTCATCGACGACGACGAACTGGTCGAGATCACGCCCAAGTCGATCCGCATCCGCAAGCGTCACCTGCAGGAGCACGAGCGCAAGAAAGCTTCGCGCGAAGCCGCGTAAAGGCCCGCCCCGTCTCTCCGAACCCGGCCCCGTGCCGGGTTTTTTATGCACGCCTGCGGGTAGAATCGCCGCATGACTTCCGTCGAGATCCTCCTCGTTGCCGTCCTCGCCGTCCTCGCCGGGCTGATCCTCCTGTTGCTGCAGCGCCTGCAGACCCTGCGCCGCGACCAGGCCGGCCTCCCCGCGCAGCTGATGCAGGACATGGAAGCCCGCCACCGCGCGGTGCTCGCCGATCTGCACGGCGGGCTTACCCAGCAGTCCGACCGCATGCAGAGCCAGCTTGCCGCCCTGCAGGTGGCACAGACCGAGCGCCTCGCGGAGACGCGTGAAACCGTCACCAGCCAGTTCGGCCAGTTCCAGACCGCGATGCTGGAAAAGCTCATCGAGCAGGGCCGCGCCGAGCAGACGCTGCTGCAGGACACGCTCAAGGGCATGAGCGGGCAGTTCAACGAGCGCGTGCACCAGCTTTCACAGACCGTGGACGGACGCCTCAACGAAATCTCCGGCAAGGTCGCCGAGCGGCTCGACGAGGGCTTCAAGAAGACCAACGAAACCTTCACTTCGGTGATGAGCCGGCTGGCGGTGATCGACGAGGCGCAGAAGAAGATCGAGGGCCTGGCGACCAACGTCGTCTCGCTGCAGGAGATTCTGGGCGACAAGCGTTCGCGCGGCGCCTTTGGCGAGATCCAGCTCGAAGCGCTGGTGCGCAACAGCCTGCCGCCAGACGCCTACGCCTTCCAGCATGTTCTGGCGAGCGGCGCGCGCGCCGACTGCGTGCTGGAGCTGCCCGAACCGACCGGCCGCGTGTGCGTGGACTCCAAGTTCCCGCTGGAAAACTACAGCCGCATGTTCGACGACAGCCTTGCAACAAGCGAGCGCGACGTCGCGCGCCGGCAGTTCAAGGCGGACGTAAGGAAACACGTCGACGACATCGCAGCAAAATACATCGTCGCTGGCGAAACCTCGGACGGCGCGGTGATGTTCCTGCCCGCCGAGGCGGTGTTCGCGGAAATCCACGCCTACCACCCCGACCTTGTCGAACATGCGCAGAAGAAACGCGTCTGGCTCACCTCGCCGACCACGCTGATGGCGGTGCTGAACACCGCGCGCGCGGTGATCCGCGATTCGGAAACGCGACGCATGGCGCATGTCATCAAGGACGAGCTGTCGAAGCTCGCCAAGGACTTTGCCCGTTTCGACGAACGCATGAAGAAGCTGGCCACCCATATCGAGCAGGCCAGCAAGGACGTCTCCGACGTGCGCATTTCCAGCGACAAGATCAGCAAGCGCTTCGCCCAGATCGAGCGGGTGGAGCTCGAACACCCGCATGGCGACGCCACGGCGATGCGTCTGCTCGACGCCGACGAATGAACTGGTTCGTCCGTTGGCGCCGCGACCGCGCCCTGCATCGCCACTGCATGCCGCAAGCCGAATTCGATGCGGCCGTCGCGGACTTGCCGCTGCTCACCGGCCTTACGGCGGACGAACTCGACACCCTGCGTGACCAGGCCAGTCTGCTTCTGGCCGGAAAAAGCTTTTCGGCCGCCGGCGGCGCGGAAGTCGAACGACCGGTACAACTCCACATCGCGCTGCAGGCCTGCCTGCTCACGCTGCATCTCGACGAGTCCAGCTACCGCGGCTGGAGCGAAATCATTCTCTACCCCGACGAATTCCTGCGACCGCGCGAGGAAGTCGACGAGGCCGGCGTGGTGCACATCTACCGCGACATCCTCGCCGGCGAGTCGTGGCACGGCGGCCCGCTGGTGCTGTCGATCGCTGACGTGGCCGCCAGCGGTCAGCTCGAAGGCTTCAACGTCGTGCTGCATGAATTCGCGCACAAGCTCGACATGCTGAACGGCGACGCCAACGGCTTTCCGCCGCTGCACCACGGCATGAAATCCGCCGACTGGGCACGCGCTTTCAGCGCCGCCTACGAAGACCTGTGCGCGCGCGTCGACGCTGGCGAGGACACGACCATGGACCCCTACGCCAGCACCAGTCCCGCCGAATTCTTTGCCGTCGCCACCGAAATGTTCTTCGAGGTCCCCGACCTGCTCGTCGACGCCTATCCGGCGGTGTATGCGCAGATGCTGCAGTTCTATCGCCAGGATCCGCTGGCACGGCTGGGGCGCCCCGCATGAAACCCCTGTCCATCGCCGCCCGCGCCAACGAGATCGCGCCTTTCCACGTGATGGCCATCCTCGACCGCGCCAAGGCGCTGGAGGCCACGGGCCGCGACATTATTCACCTCGAAATCGGCGAGCCCGATTTCGCCACGCCCGCCCCCATCATCGAGGCTGGCATCCGCGCATTGCGCGACGGGCATACGCACTACACGGGCGCGCTGGGCCTGCCCCAGCTGCGTGAAGCCATCGCCGCCTTCCACGCAGCGCGCTGGCAGGCCCCAGTCGAAGCGTCGCGCATCGTCGTGACGCCCGGCGCGTCAGGCGCATTGCTACTGGCGCTGGGCCTGCTCGCCGGCCCCGGGGACGAGGTGCTGATGGCGGATCCAGGCTATCCCTGCAACCGCCACTTCGCGCGCTTCTGCGAGGCCCGGCCGGTTTCCATTCCAGTCGACGCCTCGACCGCTTTCCAGTTGACGCTGGACCGCATCGAAGCGCACGCCTCACCGGCCACGCGCGTCGTGCTGATCGCCAGCCCGTCCAATCCCACCGGCACCATGCTGCCTTTCGAAGAACTGGCACGCATCCGTGAGTGGTGCACCGCACGCGGCGTCGCGCTCATCGTCGACGAAATCTATCTCGCGCTGACCTACGACGGCCCCGAACGCAGCGCCGCCGCCTGGGAAGACGTCTTCGTCGTCAACAGCTTCTCGAAATATTTCCTGATGACGGGCTGGCGGCTCGGCTGGCTGGCCGCACCGGCCTGGGCCATGCCGGCGCTGGAAAGGCTGGCGCAGAACCTTTTCCTGGCCGCGCCCACGCCCGCCCAGTACGCTGCGCTCGCCGCCTTCATGCCCGCCACGCTGGCCATACTGGAGGCCCGCAAGGCGGAGCTGAAACAGCGGCGCGACGTTTTCCTGCCCGCCCTGCGCACCCTGGGCTTCGTCATCCCGACCGCCCCGCAGGGTGCTTTCTATCTCTATGCCGATTGCAGCCGCTTCACCGACGACAGCCAGGCCTTCGCCGCCCACCTGCTGGAGGCAGCCGGCCTTGCCGTCACCCCCGGCATCGATTTCGGCACACATCGCGCGGCAGGGCACCTCCGCCTTGCCTATACCCAGCCCTTGCCACGACTGAACGAGGCGATCGGGCGACTGGAACGCTTGCTACGGGCGTAAAAAAACCGGCCCTAAGGCCGGTTTTTTCGTTCCCGAACCCGGAATTAATGGGCAGCGGGAGCAGCCGGAGCAGCAGCAGCGTCGGCAGCGGGAGCAGCAGCGTCGGCAGCGGGAGCAGCCGATTCAGCAGCAGGCGCTTCAGCAGCGGGAGCAGCAGCTTCAGGAGCCGGAGCCGCAGCAGCAGGCGCTTCAGCAGCAGGCGCAGCCAGGAGAACGGAATATTTCATTTGATTTCCCTTTACATACGAATTAAAAACCCACACCAGAGATCGGTCCGGGACTTGTGATCCAGCCGACGCGCGAAATTCTAGCAAATCGGCTAAAGAAAACCACAATCTATTGAATTTCTTCAATAGCGCACACGCGCCGTTGTTCCGGTACAACAAGCCATTTCATTTTTTTGCGCGTCTTCGCGCAGTACACCACGGGACGCAGCACGCCGTGCGGCATTCAGGGTGCGATGAATTCCCCGGCACGCGTACCCGGGCGCAGCTTGCCCTGATAGATGAAACCGGCGCCGTAGCGGCGGCTGCCGTCCGGCGCGGTGATGAGTTCGTTCTCGCTCCATATCCATACGTGGCCGTCGTGGGTATCCAGAATGAAGGCACGACCGCCGCCCTTTCCGCCGTCGGCCCCGGCCAGCGGCAGCGCCTGGTAACGTTCGTCGCCGGCCTGGGCCGTCGCTGCGGCCAGCAGCGTCGCCAGCAACAGGATCCTGGTTCGCATGATGGGCTCCTTATCCGAAAAGCGCGGCAACCGCAGCCGCGTCCAGCACGTATTCATGGTTGCAGATGTCGTCGTGCACGCGAATCTCGCCCCGTTCGGCCAGGATCGATTCGCACTCGGCGCGTCCCACCCCACGCAGCATCGCATGGATCTTGGCCGGATCGTAGGGACAGGAGTAGCTGACCGGCCGCGGGTCGTACACCCGCACGTCTTCCTCGGGAAACAGGCGCGCGATCAGATTGATCGCCCCAAGGCCGAGCAGTTCCTCGCCGGTCACGGTGTCTGCCAGGACCTGTACCCGGTTCCAGCCGTCGGCGTCGCGCGCGTGGGCGCCGGGCAAGGCCTGCAGGAACAGTCCGGCCGCCGCATCCGGCCCCGCCGCCAGCCACAGGCGGGTCGGCAGTTGTTCGGATTGGGCGAGATAGTGTTCGAACGCCCGTGCCAGCGAGTCGCCCTCGATGGGAACATGGCTTTGGTAGGGCAGGTGCGCATCGCCGGTGTCGAGCGTGAAGGTCAATGCCCCTTCGCCGAGCAGGGCGGGCAAGGCCCCGCTCTGGATGCCGGGCGCCGCGCGCGCCATGCCGCGCAGGCGCAGCTGGGCATCGCAATCCATGACCAGCAGCGAGACCCCGCCGTCGCCGCGCAACTGGAAAGTCAGGCGGCCGGGCTGTTTGAGATTGGCCGCGATGAGCGCCGTCACCGCCGCCATCTGGCCGAGCAGGTCGCGCGCCGGCGCCGGGTAATCGCGCCCGGCCGTCATTTCCTGCCAGGCGCTGCCGAGCTGGACCCAGGCGCCACGGATGTCGAGCTGTTCGAACAGGAAGCCGCGCACGCGGTTGGGCAGCAGATCGGGCGTACTCAATTGAGTTGCACCCGTTCGCCCCAGGGCACCCTGGCCTTGCCCTTCACCAGCCAGATCACCGGATAGTTCGGAGGCGCCTTGGGAAACTCGCCTTCGGCATCGGTGAAGTACACCAGCATGTTGGGGCTGCGGTTCTCCAGCTCGACCCAGTCGAACACCGGCCGGAAATCGGTGCCGCCGCCGCCTTCCAGGTCATTGGGAACCTGCATGGTATCCCAGGGCTCGTATTCCCACGGCGCGTTCGCGGCCACGTGGTTGTCGCAGGCGAGCAGCGTGACCCGGGCTCGCACCTGCCCCTTCAGGGCATCGAGTTCGGTGACGAATTCGCGCAATTCCTCGTCGCTGATCGAGCCGCTGGTATCGATCGCCGCGACGACGTCGAGCCCCTCGCTCGACAGCCGCGGCAGCAGGGCGTCGCCTTCGCGACGCGACGGCCGCCGCCAGGAATAGTCGTCGCGCTGGTTGACCGCGAAAAAGCGCGCCAGCAGCGCCCGCCATGGCAGACTGGGCGCCAGCAGGTCGTCGACCCAGCGCAGCATCGACTGCGACAGCTTGCCGGCCTGGCGCGCCGCCTGCGCGGCGGCGGCGAGACGGTTCTTCCATTGCTCCGACAACTCCTCGCGTTCGGCCTGCGACAGCGGGTCGGGCTTCTGCGATGCCTGCCCGCCGCTGCCCTCGCGTTCTTCCGCTTCGCTCTGGCCTTCCTTGCCCTGGCCGCCGGATTCGCCGGCTTCCGGATTGTCCTGGCGCTGGTTTTCGTCGGGGCTCGCGCCGCTGTCGTTCTCGCTGTCGAACAAGTGATCGTCGAAGGATTCTTCCGGCGTGTCGTCGGGAATCAGCGGATAGATCTCCTCCGCCGACAGCGTGAGGTAGTTCTGGTCGGCCAGGATGCCGTGCAGCGGGGGCTTCATGCCATCCTCGATCAGCACCAGGTTCACCGCATGCTCGCAGGCCACGTCCCAGCGGCGCTTGATGCGCCCGTTGCGACGGTGGTCGTGGCCCATCGCGCAGTGCATGGCCTCGTGCGCCAGCACGAACTGGGTCTGCGCAAGGTTGAGATTGTCGATGAAACCCGGGTTGAAGTAGAAGGCCTTGGCGTCGGTGGCGGTGGTCTTGCACCAGTCCGGCGCGGGCTTCAGCGGCAGGTGCATCACCAGCGAGCCGAGGAAGGGTCGCTCCATGATGAGCCGCGTGCGTGCGGCGGCGAGTTTGGTGAGGATGGGCGCGAGCGCGGCGTCGTCGGCTTCGCTCATGGCTTCAGTGCTCGTACAGCACCAGGTCCGCGATGCTGTTCGCCCACTCGGCGAACGCCGGCACCGCGAACAGCGGACGGCCGACTGCGCGGTGCAGGTCGGACACCAGCATCACGCCGAGCTCGCGCTGCGGAAAACGGTGTGCGTACTTGAGGATGTGGCCGTAGATGGCCGCCGCGTTGCCGCTGTCGGCCGCCTGCACGGCCTTGCGCACCAGCGCGGCAGCGACGCCGTACTGCAGGTCGACGCCCTGTGGCACTTCGGCGTCCCGGCCTTCGAGGATGGCGTCGATGTCCGGCATCTGCGCCATGTTGTCGACGAAGGTCTTCAGTTCCAGGCCGGCGGATTGGCCGACGCAGGCGACCAGCGAATCGGCCAGCAGGGCGGTTCTGTCGAATTTCTGCAGGGCGCGGTGCGCGAATTCCCAGGAACGCGGGCTGGGAAAGGCAATTGGCGTGTGCGCGGGGTCGAAGCTGAACAGCAGGTCGGGGCGGAAGCGCAGAAAGGCGATCACGCGTGCATCGATATTCTCGCCGTAGGCCCAGTTCACCCAGTCGTCGAGGAAAACCTCGACCTCGTAGTGGGTGAAGCGATTGGCCAGCGGCGCCGGCATGGCGTAGGTCACGCCGCGGTCGCCCTGGCGATTGCCGGCGGCGAAGATCACCCAGCCCTCCGGCACCTCGTACTCGCCCAGCCGGCGGTCGAGGATGAGCTGATAGGCCGCGGCAGAAACCGTTGGCGGCGCCGAGGTAATTTCGTCGAGGAACAGGATGCCTGCGGGACCGTGGCGCTGCGCGTCCGGCAACACCGAAGGGATCGACCATTCGACCAGGTTGCCGTCGCGGAAGGGAATCCCGCGCAGGTCGGTCGGTTCCATCTGGGACAGGCGGATGTCGATCAGCGGCACGCCATGCTGTTGCGCGATCTTGGCGACGATCTGCGACTTGCCGACGCCGGGCGGGCCCCACAGCATGACCGGCGTGTGGTGGCCGTCGGCGGCGCTTTCGAATTCGCGGTCGAGGATGGTTTCGATATGGGAGGGACGCATGGTGGTCGCAACAACGATTCAATGCGGCAAATCATAATCGCTCGCCCCCCTGCGGCCAACCTCATCCTTGATCGGCATGGGGGGATTTTGCTACCGTGCATTCAAACGTACGAGCCGATTCCCATGAAATTCTGCAGCGAATGTGGCAGCGCCGTGGTGCTGCGCGTACCCGACGGCGACCATCTGCCGCGCCACGTATGTCCGGGCTGCGGCACCGTCCACTACCAGAATCCCAAGATGGTCGTCGGCTGCATTCCCGAATGGGAGGACCGGGTGCTGCTGTGCCGTCGCGCGATCGAGCCCCGATACGGCCTGTGGACGCTGCCTGCGGGTTTCATGGAGAACGGCGAGACCACGCTCGAAGGCGCGGCGCGCGAGACCTGGGAGGAAGCCGGTGCGCGCATCGAGGTCGGCGGGCTCTACACGCTGTTCAACCTGCCGCACATCAACCAGGTGTATTTCATGTTCCGCGCACGCCTGCTCGATCTGGATTTCCAGCCCGGCATCGAATCGCTCGAAGCCCGGCTGTTCCGCGAGGACGAGATCCCCTGGGAACAGCTGGCCTTCCGCACCGTGCGCACGACGCTGGAGCTGTACTTCGAGGACCGGCGCGGCGGCAGTTTCGACTTCCACTTCGGTGACATCCGCACGCGCTGACGCGGGCGGCCGCCCCGCCGCGGTTCAGGCTGCGGCGGCGAACTGATGGCGCCCGACGACGTCCATGCCCACCCGCAGCCAGCCCTCGTGGCTCTCCCGCACTTCGCCCAGCCGCAGGCGGTACAGGGTATCGTCGTCGCGCAGCAGCAAGCGGGCGCCGATGCGATAGTGCGACTGCGGCAGCAGCAGATTGCTCAGGCCCTGTTCGGTCTGGCTCATCGGCAGGAACACCGCCCAGGTCCTTTCCTGCGTCATGTCCGGCGTCTCGCCGTCGTAGTAGATCTCGACCCGCTTGGGATGGCGCGACAGGCGCTGCGCACCGACGAGATGCTGTCCCGCCTCCTCGCGATTCCAGCGCGAGGCCAGCAGTTGCCAGACATTTTCCACCGGGTCCCAGCTCACCGCGATCAGCCGCCCGTGGGGTAGTTCGACCGCGTCGGACAGCGCGAACCCCATGCCCTCGGTGCTTTCGTCGCGCAGCATCCAGGATTCCAGTGCGGGTCGTGCCGGCAGCGCGCCCGTCGGGGCCAGGGCCGCCATGATCTGTTCCATGCCGGACGCTACCCATACGCGTCCGAAACGATGCGTCCGCTGGCGCGCGCGGCGAATTCCGCCACGTTCGATCAGGCTCGCCATCTGGCGGGTCAGCCCGGATTCGTCCGTGGCGGTCTGATCAAGCGATTTCAGGTAGTCGACCATGGGACGCAGGGCGAAATAGCGGAGCCGGCGCCCCTGCACCCAGTCGGCCTCGAGCACGCTCGCCCCTTCCGCCAGCGACAGGTCGACCATATGGGTGTGCTCGCCTTTCTTCGGCAGTTTCTCCGGTTGCGGCAGCGGTTCGTAGCCGTCGAGGATCTGCGCGATGGCTTCGATCTCCTGGGCCCGATAGCCCAGCGGATGCACCAGGCCCATCAGCACGATCAGCGTGTACTCGCGCGCGCAGTGTGTCGTACGCGCATTCAGCACAACCGGCTGGGCGGCGAACCCGTCGCGTTCCAGCAAGCGATAGATCTTGTGGACACGCCGCCACCCCGTGGCCGCCGGCGTGCGTGCCTGATGAAAATCCCAGCGCATCACCAACCCCGCATAGCGCAGTGCGCGTGCAGCGATCTCCGCGACCTGCGGTTTCAGTTCCGCACTGTGCGGCCCCCGGTAGGCCTGCTTCAGCATGGCCAGCCAGGCATCGGCCATGAGCGACCAGAAAATCCACGACTCGCGCCACAAGGCCTGGCGTGCCAGGCGGAACGCAGACTGGTTGCGCACGTATTGTTCGACGATGCGCAACTGCAGCGGCAGGCCCTTCTCTTCGATCTTGCGCAGCGATTGCATGCGCGCCGGACTCGCCGCGACGTTTTCTGCATTGAACCGTTCCAGTCCTTCGACCAGGGCGTGATGCGCATCGTAGTCGGAATCGGCGGGCAGGTTTCTGAGCCATTTTTCCGTCGCTTTCGGCGAAGCGAACGGCGATCCCGTCTCGCCCTTGCGACGGCGGGTGATGGTGCCCAGCATTTCGAACAGGTCCGTCATGGTGTGCCTTCGTGGTGCAGTTGTCCTTGCTCTGCACCATTTGTGCCAACCCGGACGCACAGGCCTGCCGGGCTGCAATGCCCGTTTCATCAGGGGCTGACAAACTGCGTCACCCCGTCGGTCTGCCCTGGAGACGAAATGCCGACAGCCTCTGTCAAGCGCCCGGCATCCGCCGCCGCGGTTCCGGCGCGGGCGAAGCCTGCCCGTGCGTCTGCCCGCCGCGACCTGCGCAATCCGACCTGCGGGAAGGCGGCCCGCTTCTTGCTAAGTTAGTTTATGCTTATATTCTTCATCAAAGGAGTTTCCATGTTTGCCACCCGCTTCCTGCTCGCTGCCGGTCTCGTCGCCGGCCAGTCCGTTCTCGCCGACACCGTCCCGCAAACCCCGGCAGCCTGGCTTGCGCAAATGGGCGACTTCCGCGGCAACACCCTGCCCATGCGGGCGCCCGAGAATTTCGTCGGTTTCCTCAATGCCGCGACCGAGCCCGAGTTCCAGCAACTGCGCCTCAACAACATGACCGAACCCGTCTTCTGGGGCCGCGCAACCGATACCATGGCAAGCCCGGGCCTGGTCGGGAACGTCGCCGCAGCCGCCAATCCGCAGACCGCCTTTGCCTGGATGCAGGCCATGATGGACCCGCGCTTCTACGAAGCCGTGGGCAGCGTGCTGGGCGACCAGGGCAAGTGGATGCGCTGGGGCGCAGCCAGCCTGACTCCCGCCAGCTACCAGCCTTTCGCCAAACCCTTCGACCCCGCTGTCCAGGCACGCTGGCAGGCCGAGTTGCAGTCCCCCGCCAACTGGCAGGCCCTGCTCAATCCCCTGGCACCGAGCCCGCTCGAGCAAGCCGCGCACTGATTCCTCGCGGACAAAAACCCGCCCGAGCCGCTACAATCGCGCCTCCTCCGCTGCATGAGAGGAAGCGTGGCCGAGCGGTTTAAGGCACCGGTCTTGAAAACCGGCGATGGTGCAAGCCATCCGTGAGTTCGAATCTCACCGCTTCCGCCAGTTTCCTCGTGCCGGTTCCGGCGCAGCCGATACCGCCGCTTTGCGAACGGCCCCTCTCCCGGGGCCGTTTTTATTGCCCCGCGTTGGTGGGAGAATCCTGCCATGTCAAACCTTGTCCAGCTCACGCCGCTCGACCACGACCGCGCCAGCGCCGACATGACCTACGTCTACCCGGTCGTGTCGCGTCGCGCGGGCGGCGTATCCGTGGGCGTCAACCTCAACCCGAACAATGCCTGCAACTGGGCGTGCGTCTATTGCCAGGTCCCCAACCTGCAACGCGGTACGGCGCCGGCGATCGACCTGCCCCAACTGGAACGCGAACTGCGTACCCTGCTCGACGCGATCCTGTACGGCGACTTCATGCAGACGCGCGTGCCGGAAGGTGCACGGCGCCTGAACGACATCGCCCTCTCCGGCAACGGCGAGCCGACCAGCGCGCGCGAATTTGCCGAGGTCGTCGACCTGATCGGCCGCGTGCTGCGCGACTTCGGCCAGCTCGGCCGCATCAAGCTGGTGCTCATCACCAACGGCAGCCTCGCCGACCGGCCGCGCGTGCAGGCCGGGCTGGCCCGGATGGCCGTGCTGAACGGCGAGGTCTGGTTCAAGTTCGACAGTGCCACCGCCGCCGGCATGCGCGCCATCAACCAGACCCGCGTCTCACCGGACAGGCAGTTCGCACGGCTGGCGACGACGGCGCGTCTCTGTCCGACCTGGTTGCAGACCTGCGTGTTCGCACTGGACGGCAACCTGCCCTCGACAACCGAACAGGCCGCCTACCTCGACGCGGTCGTGCGCATCCGGCGCGAGGCCATTCCGGTGCAGGGCGTGCTGCTCTACGGGCTCGCACGGCCCTCGATGCAGCCGCAGGCGCCGCGGCTGTCGGCCCTGCCGGCTGCCTGGCTGGAAGCCTACGCGGACAGGATCCGCGCAGCCGGCCTGCCGGTGAAGGTCTCGCCATGATCGTCGGCATCGGCACCGACCTGCTCGACGCGGAACGCATCCGCGACGGCCTTGCGCGTTTCGGCGAACACTACGCCGACCGCATCCTTGCCCCCGCGGAGCACGCCGGTTTTTACGCGAGTCGCGATCCGGCGCGTTACCTGGCCAAGTGCTTCGCGGCCAAGGAAGCCTTTGCCAAGGCAGCCGGCACCGGCCTGCGCAGCCCCGTGATCCTGCGCAACATTGCCGTACTGCGCGACGAACAGGGCAAGCCGTACATTGCCTGTGCGACCGAGCTGCGCACGTGGCTGGCCGCGCGCGGCGTCGGCGCGCATCATGTATCGTTGTCGGACGAAGGCGACTTCGTGCTGGCCTTCGTCGTATTGGAACGAACTGAACCGCCGGAATAATCCAGACCAGGGAGCGTGCATGAAACCGGATAGCAGACAGGGGCACCCATGACACTCGGCCCACTCATGCTCGATGTGGCGGGCACCGCGCTCAGCGAAGACGACCGGCACCGCCTTGCCCATCCCCTGGTGGGTGGCGTCATCCTGTTTGCGCGCAACTACCGCGACCCGGCCCAGCTTGCCGCGCTCACTACCGAGATCCACGCCCTGAAATCCGCGCCGCTCCTGATCGGCGTCGACCACGAAGGCGGCCGCGTGCAGCGCTTCAAGGAAGGATTCACACGCCTGCCGCCGATGCGCAGCTTCGGCGAGATCTGGAACGCCCATCCGCAACAGGCCCGGCACCTGGCGCGCGAGACCGGCTACGTGCTGGCGGCCGAACTGCGCGCACACGGCATCGACTTCAGCTTCGCGCCGGTGCTCGACCTCGACTACGGCGCCTCCAGCGTAATCGGCGACCGTGCCTTCCATCGCGAACCGCGTGCCGTGTTCGAACTCGGCCAGGCCCTGATGCTCGGCATGAAGGACGCCGGCATGGCCGCCTGCGGCAAGCATTTTCCCGGACACGGCTACGTCGTCGCCGATTCGCACGTGGCCATCCCGGTCGACGAACGTCCCCTGCCCGAGATCGCGCGCAACGACCTCGTGCCCTTCCGCCAGATGATCGACGCCGGTCTCGCCGCCATGATGCCGGCGCACGTCATCTATCCGCGCATCGACGACAAGCCTGCCGGCTTCTCGCGCGTGTGGCTGCACGACATCCTGCGCGGCGAACTCGGCTTCGACGGCGCCATCTTCAGCGACGACCTGTGCATGGCCGGCGCCGCCGTGGCTGGCGACGTCGTCGCGCGCGTGCAGGCCGCCCTCGAGGCGGGCTGCGACATGGCGCTGGTATGCAACCGCCCCGATCTCGCCGACGACGTGCTGAAACGCCTGCAGGTCGACTGGCCCGCGCCGGCACGGGCACGGCTGGCGCGCATGCACGGCCATCCGCATCCGCCCGGCATGACCCTGCTGCGCGAGTCGCTGCGCTACACCGAGGCGCTGCATCACATCGCCGGCCTCGGCGTGGATTCGGGCAACCTCAACCTGGCCGTCGACCCGACGGACTACTGTGCCCGTTCATAGCCACAGCCACGCAGGCGGCCACGCACACGACGGCCTGTCTCTGGACCGCGGCGAGACGCACACGCATCATCACCTGGGTCACGACGGGCACACCGGCAAGCTGCTGGTCGCGCTGCTGCTCACCCTGTCGTTCGCCGGCGTCGAGGCCGGCGTCGGCTGGTGGGCCAATTCGCTCGCCCTGCTTGCCGATGCGGCACACATGGTGACCGACAGTTCCTCGCTGGGACTCGCCGCCGCCGCCGCCTGGCTGGCCCGGCGCCCACCCAGCCTGCGCCACTCCTACGGTTTCGTGCGCGCCGAAATCCTGGCCGCGCTCGCCAACAGTGTCCTGATGCTGGTGCTGATCGGCTTCATTGCCTACGAAGCCGTGCAACGCTTCGAGGCGCCGCGCGAGATCGCCGGCGGCGCCGTGGCGGGCGTGGCCTTCGTCGGCCTCGGCATCAATCTGCTCGTCGCCTGGGTGCTCTCGCGCGGCGAGGCCACGCTCAACAGCCGCGCCGCCTTCCTGCACGTCCTGGGCGACGCGCTCGGCTCCGTCGCGGCCATCGCGTCCGGCGTCGTCATCCTCGCCACCGGCTGGACCCCGATCGACCCACTGCTCTCGCTGTTCGTCGCCCTGCTGATCCTGGGCTCGGCCCTGCGCCTGCTGCGCGAAGTACTGCATGTCCTGATGGAAGGCGTGCCCCTGCAGATCGAGCTCGAGGCCGTCGGCCGCGACCTGGCTGCGCTGGCGGGCGTACAGCGCGTCCACGACCTGCACGTGTGGACCCTGTCGTCCGGCACCATCGCGCTGTCCGCGCATCTCGAGATCGACAACCTGGCCGACTGGCCACATCTGCTTGCGGCCGCACGCGAAACGCTGGCCCAACACCATGGCATCTCGCACGTCACCCTGCAGCCGGAAGTGCTCGCGGCCGCCCCGCTGGTTCGCGGCGAATGGGCTGGCGCACGCGACAGAATCGGTAACTGACCCCGGCTCGCCGTTTTCTCAGAAGCGACACCCGGCGCTTGACTTACAAATGAGAATCGTTATTATTCGTAACCAATGACTCTCCCATCCCCAGGCATGACCCCCGATTCCAACAACCAGGACGCCGACGCCATGCAAGCCGACCCTGCCTCCATCCGTTCTCCGGTCGAGCCCGGAACGCGGACTTTTCCGCCGGGACCGATCCCGACGGATTTTTTATTCCAGGGCAGTCAGGAAATCCTGATCGTCCACAACGGCGAGCACTATCGCCTGCGCATCACCAGGAACGGCAAGCTGATCCTCACCAAGTAATCCGGCGCGGCCGACCGGCCGATCCGCAACAACCCGCCCGCCCGCGCAGCCGCGCCAGCCAGCCTCGCAACCGACAGGAGACTGGCATGCACCCAGCGCAATCCCCCGATGCCGGCGAAATCGTCGTCGACGCCACACGCTGGCTGATGCGCCGCTATCGGCAAACAGGCTGCCGCAGGTTCGCCCGCATGATCGAGCAGCATTTGTCCTGGATACGGGAACATGCAACCCGCCTGCACCTCGTCGAGACCAGCCGCCGTCTTTCGATGGAATGGCAGGTTCTCGCCTGCAGCAGGCTCCCTTCAGCTCCGCGATCGACCACAGTTTGAGAACAACCGCCATGTCCCAGACCGCCCCTTCCGTTCCGCATCAGCGCGACGCACACCATCGCACGAGTGCCCTCCCATCCCGTCGCCCTGACGGAACGTCCGTCGCCTCGCTGCTGGTCGCCGCACTGTTGATGCTGCACCGTCCCTGTCCGCGCAACCGGATGATCGCCCGCCTGCTGCTGGAGCGTGCCGCCGTCCACGAGGGACTCGCATCCGACGAACGCAGCGCCTGCAGCTTGCTTGCCGACGACCTCGATTCGGTCATCGAGCCCAGGCATCTTCCAGCCCCTGCGCACCCTCTGCCCTGAGGCGCATTCCATGCTCACCATCGCCTACCGTTTCCCTGTCCTGCCCCGCCACCACGACACATTTCGTCATGCCTGGCAGGCTTCACGCGAAACCCTGACGCATGCCGTCGGGCTGCAAGCGCACGATTTACTTGAACCCTGCAGCCGGCGCGAGGCTTTCATCCTGCGGCTCGCCTGGGACAGCCAGTCGAGTTTCGAACGCTTTACCCGTACCTGGGTCGGGGTCTGGATGCTGAATGGCATGGGTCTCGCCCTCGATGCATTTTCAGGCCCGATCGAAACGGCGGTCGGCGAAGCCGGTTTCGTTCCACGAACGGGCAAGCGCGCCGCCTGAAATAACCGGGCAGTGGCACAGGGATGGCTGTCGTAGCCCAGAACCGGAAGATGCGCCCGGATTCGTCGTGCTTGCGTCAGCCCGCCCCCGCCCGGTTCCAGGCACGAGACAGATTATCGAGTGCCCTGCCCCGTCTGCTGGAAACGCGCAATGGCATGAAGCAGTCCGACGGATTTGACATATTTAATGCGAATTATTATCATTATTCGTATTGTTATTGAATCGGGTCGCCCGACTCGCTTCGCCTGCGGCGCTTCGGCCTGCCGCCTAGCGAACGGACGGCGCGCCCCTGGAAGACCGACTGGAACCCCCCGGGATGAACCCCTCGCTCGCCGCACCGGATTTTGTCGCCGCACGCTCGCAGGCTTCGGGCCTGGCAGCCGCCTTCGCGCCGGCCTACGCACCGCGCCTGTCGCGCCCTGCACTGGCGGGCGTGGCCGGCATGCACGCCCTGCTGCTGGGTCTGCTGCTGACGGCGCCCAGGGCCTCCGAGCCGGTCACGCCACCCACGCCGCTGATGGTCGCGCTGATCAAACCGGAAGTCGTGCAACCCGAGCCCAAACCCGAGCCCAGGCCTGAGCCGCCCAAGCCTCAGGTCAAGCCGCTGACGCCCCCCCCGGTGCTGGCAGCCGAGCGTCCGGCCCCCGTACCCACGCCGGTGGTCGAGGCACCCAAACCCGAACCCAAGCCCGAACCGGTGCCCGAGGTATTGCCGCCGCCTGCGCCGCCCGTGGTGGCTGAGGCGCCAAAGCCAGCGCCGCCGCCCACGCCGCCCGTTCCGGCGGACTACCTCGACAATCCCAAGCCGCCCTATCCCGCGCTGTCCCGACGGATGCGCGAAGAAGGCGTGGTCCGACTGAATATCCTGGTCAACCCGGACGGCAGCGTGGCGCGCCTGGAAGTGGCCCGGAGCAGCGGTTATACGCGGCTGGACGAATCGGCCATGAAGACCGTCCAGTCCAGCTGGAAATTCGAACCGGCCCGCCAGGCCGGCAAGCCGGTGGCCGCCTGGGTCATCGTGCCGATTCAGTTCACCCTGAGGAGTTAAAGCCATGGAAACCACGCAACCCGCCCACTTGGGCTTCGCCCACTTCATCGCGCAGGCCGATACGCTGGCCCACGTGCTGCTCGTCATCCTGCTGGCGATGTCGGTGATCACCTGGTATCTCATCGTCTCCAAGACGCTGACCAACCTCAAGATGAAGAAACACGCCCAGGCTTTCCTCGCGCGTTTCTGGGAAGCGCCGCATCTCGCCGCCGTGGCGGACTACCTGCAGAAGAACGGCGTGACCGATCCCTTTTCGCACCTGACCCACCACGGACTCAAGGCCGCCGAGCAGTTCCGCAGCAAGACCGGCTCGCGCCTGATCGAATCCGGTTCGGAGGACGAATTCCTCACCCGCGCCCTGCGCCGCGCCATCAACCAGGACACCGCACGCCTGGAGTACGGCCACACCATGCTGGCTTCCATCGCATCGTCGGCGCCCTTCGTGGGCCTGTTCGGCACCGTGTGGGGCATCTATCACGCGCTGGTGAACATCGGCATGAGCGGCTCGGGCAGCCTCGACCAGGTCGCCGGCCCGGTCGGCGAGGCGCTCATCATGACCGCGCTGGGCCTGGCCGTCGCCATTCCCGCGGTGCTCGCGTACAACTTCTTCAACCGCGCCAGGCGCCAGGTACTGACCGAAGTCGACGGCTTCGCGCATGACCTGTTCGCCTTCATGTCCACGGGCGTGCGCAACAACACCCGCGTCGCCAAGGACGCCGTCCAGGCCTACGCCGCCTCGTCGCCTGTCGCGTCCGTCGCCAGGAGCGCATGATGGCCTTCGGCGGACTCGTGAACGACGCCGGCGACGGCGACAACGCGGAAATCAACATGATTCCGCTGATCGACGTGATGCTGGTGCTGCTCGTCATCTTCATCATCACCGCGCCCCTGATGACGCACGCGGTCAAGGTCAACCTGCCCGTGGCCGCCAGCCAGCCCAGCCCGGATAAGCCGGAAACGGTCAACCTGTCGATCAAGGCCGACGGTTCCGTCTACTGGAACGCCGAGCCGGTGGACGCCGCCGCCTGGCAGGCAAGAATGGACCTGGCGGCGCAGAAGAATCCGCAGCCCGAAATCCACCTCCGCGCCGACGGCGACCTCGCCTACCGCAACGTTGTGCAGATCATGTCCGACGCCGCGCGCGCCGGGCTGACCAGGCTGGGTTTCGTCACCGACCCGAACAGCGCTGCGGCGCACTGATCCTGCAGGCCTGCGCATGCTGACCCTCGACCATTCAGACGATTTCAAGCCCTACCGCATCGAAGCGGTCCGCCCGCCCGCGCAGGCGCCCGAGTGGGGCGAATGGCTGCGCGAACTGGGTTTCATCCCGGGCGAGAAGGTGATGCTGATGGCGCGCGCGCCGGGCGGCGATCCGCTGGTGGTACGCGTCGGTTCGAGCACCTTCGCGCTGCGCCGCGCCGAGGCCGCCTGCATCGAGGTGATGCTGCTGGCCGACGAGGCCGTTTCCGCATGAGCGGCTGCCACGATCCGATCCGCCGCGATGCCGGGAAACCCGCCGTCGTCCACGTGCATCGCGGCGGCCCGCTGGTCGCGCTGGTGGGCAACCCCAACTGCGGCAAGACCGCGCTGTTCAACGTGCTCACCGGCAGCCGCCAGAAGGTGGCGAACTACGCCGGCGTCACCGTCGAGCGCAAGGAAGGCCGCTATCTGACGGCGGCCGGAAAGCCGCTGCGCGTGCTCGACCTGCCGGGCACCTACAGTCTCAACCCGCGCTCGCCGGACGAAAAGGTGACGGTCGACGTGCTGATGGGACGCGCGCGCGGGGAGAAGCGCCCGGACCGCGTGATCTGCGTGGTCGACGCCACCAACCTGCGGCGCAACCTGCGCCTGGTGCTCGCCGTGAAGCGCCTCGGGCTGCCCTGCGTGGTGGCGCTCAACATGACCGACCTGGCGGCGCGGCGGGGCATCCATGTCGACGCGGACAAGCTGTCGCAGGAACTCGGCCTGCCCGTGGTCAAGACCGTGGCGGTCCGCAAGGGCGGCGCGGAGGAACTGCGCACCCTGCTGGATGCCCCGGCGGACACCTGGCAGGCTGCACCGCAGCCCGCTGCGCCGGTCGAGGCCCACCCGGTCACGGTCGAAGCCGACCACGACACCGTACAGCGCATCCTCGCCAATCTCGGCCTGGACATGCACGCACCGCAGACCTTGTCCGACCGCATCGACCGCGTGGTGCTGCATCCGGTCATCGGCCTGCTGCTGCTGCTCGCGGTGCTCTTCCTCATGTTCCAGGCGGTATTCGCCTGGGCCGAGGCCCCGATGGGCTGGATCGAGTCGGCGACCGCCTGGGTGGCCGACGCCACCAGCGCCGCGCTCCCCGAGGGCTGGGTGCGCAGCCTGCTGGTCGACGGCATCATCGCCGGCGCCGGCGGTGTGCTGGTCTTCCTGCCGCAGATTCTCATCCTGTTCTTCTTCATCCTGGTGCTGGAGGAATCCGGCTACCTGCCGCGCGCCGCCTTCCTGCTCGACCGCGTGATGGGCAGCGTGGGGCTGTCCGGCCGCTCGTTCATCCCGCTGCTGTCCAGTTTCGCCTGCGCGATCCCCGGCATCATGGCGGCCCGCACCATCGCCAGTCCGCGCGACCGCCTCGTCACCATCATGATCGCCCCGCTGATGACCTGCTCGGCGCGTCTGCCGGTGTATGCGCTGCTGATCGGCGCCTTCATTCCGAAGCGCGACGTGGCCGGCGCATTCGAACTGCAGGGGCTGGTGCTGTTCGGCCTCTACGTCGCCGGCGTGCTCGCCGCCATGGGCATCGCCTGGCTGGCCAAGCGTCTCACCACGCGCGGCCTGCCGCGTCCCCTGATGATGGAACTGCCCACCTATCACTGGCCCACCCCGCGCAACGTCGCCATCGGCCTGTGGCAGCGCGCGTCGATCTTCCTCAAGCGGGTCGGCGGCATCATCCTCGCGCTCACCATCGTCATGTGGTTCCTGGCGAGCTTCCCCGCGCCGCCCGCCGGCGCCACCGGCCCGGCGATCGAATACAGCCTGGCTGGCACGCTCGGCCGCGGACTGTCCACGATCTTCGAACCGATCGGCTTCAACTGGCAGATCAGCGTGGCGCTGGTGCCCGGCATGGCCGCGCGCGAAGTCGCGGTGAGCGCGCTGGGGACCGTGTATGCGCTCTCGGCCAGCGGCGACGACACCGCGCAGGCGCTCACCCCGCTGATCGCACACAGCTGGAGCCTCGCCACCGCGCTGTCGCTGCTGACCTGGTTTGTCTTCGCGCCACAGTGCCTGTCCACGCTCGCCACCGTCAAGCGCGAAACCGGCGGCTGGAAATGGACGCTCGTCATGGCCGGCTATCTGTTCGGACTGGCCTGGATCGCGTGCTTCATCGTGTACCGCATCGCCGTCGCAGTGGGCTGGGGTTGATCCGCATGCCCGCCGCCGCCACCGCTTTTTTCAACCGCCAGCCAGCCCAGCGTTTTGCTCCGCCAGCCAGTCGATCCAACAGGGAGCTCAACGCATGTCTCACGTTCGACCGTACCCGCCCTCGGGCATCCTGCGCCAGCTGATGGCGCGCCTGCAACCCGCCGCCGCGCCTGCCGCGGCCTCGCTCGCCTTCATGATGCTGGCGCCGCACGCCCTCGCGCAAAGCGCACCGGAAATCACCCTGCCCACCGTCAAGGTGGAAGACACCGCCGATCCGATGCAGGTCAACAATGGCTACCAGGGCACCACGACCCGGGTCGGCAAGACCCGGCAGGATCCGCAGGACATTCCGCAGGCGATCACCATCGTGACCAACCAGCTGCTTGAAGACCAGCAAGTCGGTTCGCTGCGCGAGGCGCTGCGCAATGTCTCGGGCCTCACTTTCAACGCCGCCGAGGGCGGCCGCTCCGGCGACAACATGATGCTGCGCGGCTTCTATACCTTCGGCGACCTGTATCTCGACGGCATCCGCGACACCGCGCAGTACAACCGCGAGACCTTCAACCTGGAACAGATCGACGTTCTGCGCGGCTCCGCCTCGATGCTGTTCGGCCGCGGTCAGGCCGGCGGCGTCATCAACCAGGTCAGCAAGACACCCAGGCTCGCCGATGCCTACAAGCTGAGCGGCAGCGTCGGTACCGAGAATTACTACGAAGCCACCGCCGATCTCAACAAGCGCATCGACGAGCATGCCGCCCTGCGCGTGAACCTGATGAAGCGCAACGAGGAAAGCTGGCGCGAAAACCCGGCCACCGGCACGCATCCCGACCTCAAGCGCGACGGCATCGCGGTGAGCCTGGGACTGGGTCTCGAAACCGACAACGAGTTCACGCTGAGCCACATCCTGACGCGCACCCGCGACAACCCGGACTACGGCATCAACTTCGACGCCGCCACCCGCGAACCGAGCGTGCGCCTCCCGGACAACGCCAGCCTGTTCTACAACATCGACCGCAACTTCGACGACAGCGACACCAACGTCTCGACCGCGACCTACACGCACCGCTTCTCGCCCAGGACGGAATGGCGCACCGCCCTGCGCTACGGCGACTACGAGCGCAGCTACTGGGCGAAAACACCCAACCTCACCACGCTGCCCGATGCCAACGCCGGTGTTGGCGGCAACCAGACGCGGTCGATGGATTACGAGACGTTCAACCTGCAGTCGGACTTCAGCACCAAATTCGATGCGCTCGGCATGCCCCACGAGTTCCTGACCGGGGTGGAATATCTGCATGAGGACAGCCATCGCAAGGGCCTGCAGAACTTTGGCACGACCGCCAACCCGGATTACCGCCCCTATCAGGAAGCGACGACCGGCAACGCAACCGACTTCACGGGCAATTCCTACGCCGCCTACGTGCAGGACACGATGGAATTCATCCCGGACTGGAAAGCCACGCTGGGTGTGCGTCGCGACGAATTGCGCGCGGACTACAGCAGCGCCACTTCGCCCAAGCTTTCCTACGGCGAGTGGAGCTACCGCGCCGCGGTTTCCTGGGAACCCACCGACGAGGCGAATTACTATTTCGGCTACAGCGACTCGTTCAGCCCGACCGCGGACCTGTACCAGTTGACGGTTACGCCCCTGCCGCCCGAGACCAGCCAGGTCTACGAGATCGGCGCGAAGTGGCTGTTCTTCGACGGCGACCTCTCCTTCCGCACCGCGCTCTACCGCGCCATCAAGAACTGGGAACGCAATACCGATCTGGAATCGACGGCCGCCATCCTGACCAAGAAGCGCCGCACCGATGGCCTGGAATTCGAACTGACCGGCCGCATCACGCCGGACTGGGATGTGTTCGCAGGGCTTGCGCTGATGGACGCGGAGATTCTGGAAGTGGCGGAGAACGTCAACGCGACGACCGGGGCGATCACTTATGCCGATGCGCGCTACCAGGGCCAGCGCCCGCGCAACACCCCGCCGTACACGTTCAACCTCTGGTCGACCTACAAGCTCGGCGGCGGCTGGAAGGTTGGCGGCGGGGTCGAGGTCAAGGGCGATCGCTACGCCTACAGCCCGACCGGTGCATTCCCCACGCTGTCGCCGGGTACCGACTTCCATCCCAACACCGCACCGGCCTACGACCGCTGGGATGCGATGCTGGCCTACGAGCAGAAAACCTGGGCCGTTCGCCTCAACGTCAAGAACGTGTTCGACAAGCTGTATTACGACTCGGTCTACGACAACGGCGGTTTCACCGTGCCCGGCACGCGCCGTACCGCGATGCTCACCGGGGAGCTGAAGTTCTGAACCTGCGCCTCACCCCGCCGTCATTGGCGGGGAGACGGCATTGCCACGACGCAGTGCCGTCTCCCCGACAGGAGACCTGTGCATGTTGCTGACGATCGACGATGTCCTGACGCCCGACGAGCTCGACGCCGCGCGTGCCCTGCTCGCCCAGTCGCCCTGGACGAGCGGCCGCGTCACGGCCGGCACGCAGGCGGCGCAGGCCAAGCAGAACCTGCAGATTCCGGAAGACGCACCAAGCCTGCCGGCGCTGCGTCGCCTGGTGCTCGGCGCGCTCAACCGCAACGCGCTGTTCTTCAGCGCCGCGCTGCCGCTGAAGATCCTGCCGCCTTTCTTCAACCGGTATGCGGGGGCCGAGAACCGCTACGGCTACCACACCGACAATGCGATGCGCATGATGCCGGACGGCAGCGGCTACGTGCGCGCCGACGTGTCGGCCACCCTGTTCCTCAGCGCGCCCGAGGACTACGACGGCGGCGAACTGGTCATCGAGGACACCTTCGGCACCCACGGTGTCAAGCTCAAGGCCGGCAGCCTGGTGCTCTATCCCTCGTCGTCGATCCACCAGGTCACGCCCGTCACGCGCGGCGAACGGCTGGCCTGCTTTCTCTTCCTGCAGAGCATGGTGCGCGACCCCGGCCAGCGCCGGCTGCTGTTCGACATGGACATGGCGCTGATGGACCTGCGCACGCAGGGCGGCGAATCGGAGCCCGCGGTGCGCCTCACCGGCGTCTACCACAACCTGCTGCGGCGCTGGGCCGAATCGTGAACGCGCCGCGCCAGGATACCCTGCCCGCCGGGCTCGCCGCTGCCGCCGAATACGAAGCGCTGGCGCAGGCCCGGCTCGACCCCGCGACCTGGCGCTACCTGCAGGACGGCAGCGGCAGCGGGCTGACGCGCGCCGCCAACCGCAGCGCCTTCGAGCACACCCGTCTCATGCCGCGCATGCTCGCCGACGTGCGCGGCGGCCATACGCGCCTGCGCCTGTTCGGCCAGGCGCTCGAGCACCCGGTCCAGCTCGCCCCCGTGGCCTACCAGCGCCTGTTCCATGCGGACGGCGAATGCGCCAGCGCGATGGCCGCCGCGGCCCAGGGCGGCGCGATCTGGGTGAGCAGCCTCGCCAGCCAGCCCATCGAGCGCATCGTCGCCGCCAGCCAGGCCACCGGCGGCCCGTTGCCGAACTTCCAGCTTTACTGGCAGGGCGAACGCGAACGCACGCTGCGCCTTGCACGCCGCGCCGAAGCGGCCGGCTGCCCGGCAATGATGTTCACCCTCGACGCGCCGGTGAAGCTCGCCACTCTGGACCTGCCGGACAGCATTGCGGCGGTGAACCTGGAACGTCCGCTTACGCTGCCGACGCTGCCGGCCGGGCACAGTCCGGTATTCGACGGCTGGATGGCGCAGGCCCCGACCTGGGACGACCTCGCCTGGTTGCGCGACGCGATTCGCATGCCGCTGCTGGTGAAGGGCATGCTGCATGCGGACGACGCCGAACGCGCCGTTGCGCTGGGCTGCGACGGCCTGGTGGTCAGCAACCACGGCGGCCGCGTGCTCGACGGCGCCCCCGCCAGCCTCGACGCGTTGCCCGCCGTGGCGGCGCGCGTCAACGGCCGCGTGCCGGTGCTGCTCGACAGCGGCGTGCGCGACGGCCGCGACGTGTTCAAGGCGCTCGCTCTGGGCGCCGCGGCGGTACTCGTCGGCCGTCCGCCGATCTGGGGCCTGGCGGTCGCGGGCGCACTCGGCACGGCGCACGTCGTGCGGCTGCTGCGCGACGAACTCGAAGCCGCGATGGCGCTGTGCGGCTGCCGTACCCTGGCCGACGTCGGCCCCGCCTGCCTCTGGCTTGCCCCGACACGAGACTGACCCCCATTCCGATTTTTTCCACCCCTCTGACAGGAGACTTACCATGAATCGTTTGCACGCCCGCCTCGCTATTGCCCTGATCGCCAGCCTGCCCGTTCTGGCCCACGCCGCTGCCGATTGCGAAGCCCATCCCAAGGAACAGTGGATGAAGGAAGACGACCTCAAGGCCGCACTGAAGGACGCCGGCTACACCATCAAGAAATTCAAGGTCGACGGCAACTGCTACGAAATGTACGGGCGCAATGCGAAAGGCCAGAAGGTCGAGATCTATATGGACACCGTCACCGGCAAGCCCGTCAAGGCCTATCTCGACTGATGGCGACCGACGTCGCGGAGCGGGCCTACGTCTGGGACCGCTTCGTCCGCCTTCACCACTGGAGCCTGGCGAGCCTGGTCCTGGTGAATTACTTCGTCCTCGAAGGACCGGCCCATCGCTGGGCCGGCTATGCGGCGCTGGGGCTGGTCTGCGCACGCCTGGTCTGGGGCGTCGTCGGTTCGCCCTACGCGCGTTTCGCCGCCTTTCTGCCCACGCCCGCGCGCCTGCGCGCGTATCTCGCGCGTCCCGGCGTGGCGCCGCGCGGCCACAATCCGCTTGGCGCGACGATGGTGCTGGCGATGCTCGCCCTGGTCGTCGCGCTCGGCGTCACCGGCTGGCTCATGCGCACCGACGCCTGGTGGGGCGAGGAATGGCTCGAAGACCTGCACAAGGCCCTGGCCGACGGCCTCCTGATCGGGGCCGGACTGCACGTCCTCGGCGTCGTGGCGGCCAGCCTCAAATGGCGCATCAACCTGCCGCGCGCCATGCTGACCGGCTACAAGCTGCGCACAGCCCGTTCGGCCCCCTTCGAGGAGCGGCGCGCACAGAACCAGGATTGACATCCTCGATCGGTTTCATGGAAACAATCTGTTTCACACGGCAGGCCCGGAACCGTAGAGTGGCATTCATTAGCAATTACTAATGAACATTCGCCCACGAAAGGAAACCTGCCATGTCCGACCCCGTCGCCCTCCCCCGCATCAACGAACGCGCCCCCGAATTCGAAGCCCGCACCACGCATGGCGTGAAGAAGCTGTCCGACTACGAAGGCAAGTGGCTGGTGCTGTTCTCGCATCCCGCCGACTTCACCCCGGTCTGCACCACCGAATTCACGGCTTTCGCACGCTATTACCCCGAGTTCCAGAAACTCAATTGCGACTTGCTGGGTCTGTCCATCGACAGCTACTACTCGCACGTCGCCTGGGTGCGCAACATCAAGGAAAAATTCGGGGTCGAGATTCCCTTCCCGATCATCGAAGACCTGAAGATGGACGTCGCCAAGGCCTTCGGCATGATCCACCCGGGTGCCGGCGACACCTCCGCGGTGCGCGCCTCCTTCATCATCGACCCGAAGGGCGTGCTGCGCGCGATGGTCTACTACCCGATGACCAACGGCCGCTCGATTCCCGAGTTCCTGCGCTTGGTCGCCGCGCTGCAGACCTCGGACGCCAACAAGGTCGCCACGCCGGAAGGCTGGCAGCCCGGCGACAAGGTCATCGTCCCGCCGCCGCAGGACGTGAACGCCGCCGAGGCGCGCATGAACGAAGGCTACGAGTGCACCGACTGGTATTTCTGCACGAAGGCGTTGTGAGTGGTGAGTGGTGAGCGGTGAGCGGTACGGACGGGAGGAGTTCCCGCCGTCCTTTTCAGAGGAGAGCGATCATGTTGTTCAGGCAATTCTTCGATTCCGAATCGAGCACCTACACCTATCTCATCGGCTCGGATATCGGGCGCGAGGCGGTCATCATCGATCCGGTGAAGGAACAGGTGCCGCAGTACCTGCAGGCGATCCGCGAACTCGACCTGAAGCTGGTGCGCGCGATCGACACCCACACCCACGCCGACCACGTCACCGGCCTCGGCGACCTGCGCGAAGCCACCGACTGCGTCACCGCGATGGGAGAATTCACCCGCGCGGAATGCGTGAGCGAACATGTGCATGAAGGCGACGTGATCGACGTCGACGGCGTCAAGCTCGGTGCGATCTACACGCCCGGACACACCGACGAGTCGTTCAGCTTCGTGCTCGACCCTCTCGATCCAAAAGCGGTATTCACCGGCGACGTGCTGCTGATCCGCGGCACCGGCCGCACCGACTTCCAGGGCGGCGACGCGGCGAAGTCGTACGACTCGATCGTCGGCAAGCTGTTCCGCCTGCCCGACGCCACACTGGTCTATCCCGCCCACGACTACAAGGGCTGGACGGTTTCCAGCATCGGCGAGGAGAAGCGCCACAATCCGCGCCTGGCGAATACCACGCGGGAAGGCTACATCGCGCTGATGAACAGTCTGGTGCTGTCCAATCCGCGGCTGATGGACGTCGCCATCCCGGCCAATCTCGCGTGCGGACGCATGAAGCAAGCCGCCTGAAACGTATCGGCTTCACGTTTTCTCCTGATTCGGCGGGCCCTGTGCCCGCTATTTTTTCGCTCCAGCAAGCCGGGCGTGTACGCTGACGGGAAAAAGGGCTACATTCGGGCTGCGGGGCCGCATTTAGCGGGGAGACAACGATGACAAGAATACTGTGGTGCTTGGCACTACTGATGCAGGGCATGGCTTGGGCGGGGGCCACGCGGGTGGAAACCGAGGTCGGCTTCAGCAGCATCCGCATCCAGGCCGGTGCGGTCGTCGACGCCGATGCGCGCACGATGTGGGCCACACTCACCGATTACAACAATCTCGCCCGTTTCGTTCCCGGCATGCGCGTGTCGCGCCTGGTTTCCGCGCCCAATGCACGGATCAAGCTGCTGGAGCAGCGCGGCGAGGGCGGGCTGATCGCCCTGGTGATCCCCGATCAGGTGGTGTTCGCGATCGACGAGCACCCCACCAGCCGCATCGAATTCCGCTCGGTTTCCGGTGGCCTCACGGCGGTGCAGGGCGAGTGGGTGATCCTGGGCGACCAGGCCCCGATACGGCTGGGCTACCGTGCCCGCGTGGTGCCTGCCCTGCCGCCGCCCCCTCTGCTCACCGACGACTACGTGCAACGCGAAATCGCCCAGCGCATGGACGCCCTGATACGCGAGGCGGAACGACGCATGGCCGCAACAAAAAAATGAAAACGACAATGAAAACGAATCGGGAGACGTCCTATTTTTACCCTGCTTGCGCGACTCGCTGACCGCCATCCCTGGTGGCTGATCGGACTCGCCGCGCTGTGGTTCTCTGCGAGCGGGCTCTATGGAATGCACGTCGAGCAGCGACTCACGCTCGATCCCGGCTGGGCTGCGCCGGGCAGCGGCTCGGCGCGGGCGGCCGAACGCTTGCGCGACGATCTCGGTCGCGACGCCGAACCAGTGGTGGTACTGTTCCGGCCGCACCGGGACGGCCCGCAGCAGGTCGACGATTTCGCCTACCGCGCAGCGGTCGATGCGGCGCTGGCGCCGCTGTACGCCAACCCTAGCGTAGAGAGCGTCCATACCTGGTACAGCACCGGCAATGCAGCATTGCGTTCACGCGACGACCGCATGACCTACGCCGTCGTTCATCTCCGCAAGGGACGCGACGAGGGCGTGGCCGCCTTCCGGACCCTGCGCGCCAGCCTCGCCAGCCGCGATCTCGACATCGCGCTCGGCGGCGAACTCGCCGTCTACGTGGACGTGCGCGACCAGCTCGACCACGACCTGCGACTGGCCGAGACCGTGAGTTTCGCCCTGCTCGCCGTGCTGCTGGTCTGGGTATTCCGCTCCGGCGTCGCGGCGCTGCTGCCCCTGGCCGTCGGAGCGATCACCATCGTCAGCAGCATCGCCTGGCTCAAGCTCGCCACCTGGTTCACCGAGATCAACGTCTACGCGCCCAACGTCGTTTCCATGCTCGGACTCGGACTCGCGGTCGATTACAGCCTGTTCATGGTGTCGCGTTTCCGCGAGGAACTGGCCCGCGGCCAGCCGCCCGACCTGGCCCTCTCGATCATGATGCGCACCGCCGGCCGCACGCTGATGTTCAGCGGCATCACTGTCGCCGCCAGCCTGTTCTGCCTGTTCCTCCTGCCGCAGCGCTTCTTCCACAACATGGGCCTGGCCGGCGGCATCTCGGTGGCGTCCGCCATGATCGCCAGCCTGCTGTTCCTGCCGGCCCTGCTCGCGCTGCTGGGCGACAGGGTGAACCGCTGGGTGCCACCCTTCCTCGCGCATCCGGCCGACACCAGTGAAAACGGACGCTGGTACCGCTTCAGCCATTTCGTGATGCGCCACGCGCGCGCCGTGCTCGGCGTATCCATCGCCATCCTGCTGTTCATGGGCCTGCCGGTGAAGGACATGAAAGTGGGGCCGGCGGACAGCCGCTCGCTGCCCGCCTCGGCCGCAAGCCGGCAGGTGCAGGAAACGCTGGAGCGCGACTTCGGCGCCGACGAGATCGTTCCCATCACGGTAGTGGCGCGTACCCGTTTCCAGCTCGTCGAGCCCGACAGCATCGCGGCGCTGTACCGGTTGAGCGCCGACATCGCCGCCCTGCCCGGCGTCGCGCGCGTCACGGGGCTGACCGGCATCGACCCGGCACTCACGCTGGCCGACTACCAGTTGATGTACGGCAACCCGGATGCCTTCCCGCAGGCCGCAGCCGCGCTGCAGGAATTCGGGCGCGGCCAGACCAGCGTGCTGTATGTGCATTTCCACGCCGATCCCGGCTCCGAGGCGGCGCGCCAGCTCGTCGTCCGCATCCGCGCCCTGCAGCTCGCACCCGGCCTGGCGGATGTCGCGGTCGGCGGGTTCCCCGCCTTTCATCTCGACTATCTGGATACGCTGCGTACCCACGTGCCCGTCGTGCTCGCCGCCATCGTCGGCGTCATCTTCGTGCTGCTTTTCCTCATGCTGGGCAGCCTGCTGGTGCCGCTCAAGGTGGTACTGACCAACCTGCTTTCACTGACGGCCACCTTCGGCGCGCTGGTATGGATCATCCAGGAAGGCCATCTCGCCGGCTGGCTCGGCTTCACCCCGCAGGGCGCGCTCGACGGCACCATCCTCGTGCTCATCTTCGCCAGCGCCTTCGGCCTGTCGATCGACTACGAGGTGTTCCTGCTCTCGCGCGTCAAGGAAATGTGCGACGCCACCAAGGGCGACAGCCTCAAGTCGGTGTCCACCGGCATGCAGAAAAGCGGCCCCATCATCACCAACGCCGCGCTCCTGATCGGCGTGGTGCTCGGCGCCTTCGCCATGGGCGAGGTGGTCTTCATCAAGGCGATCGGCCTCGGCCTCCTGCTGTCGGTCGTCGTCGACGCCACGCTGGTGCGCATGCTGCTGGTGCCGTCCACCCTGCGCCTGATGGGCTGGCTCAACTGGTGGGCGCCGAAGCCGCTGATGCGGGTATACCAGCGACTGAATCTAGGCGAAACCGAAAGCGAATTCGACCCCAGGAGAGCCCGATGAAGAAACGCGTCCTGTCCCTGCTTCTGCTGGCCGGCTGTGCGGCGACCGCGCACGCCGATCTCGCGCTCACCGGCTACAGTTCAGCCGGTCCGCTGTCCACGCAGGAACGCATCTGGATACGCGAGGGCCAGTTGCGCCGCGACTTCGTCGACCGCGGGCGCGCCTATACGCAGCTGTTCGACCTGGCGAAGCACCAGGTCGCCGTGGTCGATCACGGGGCGCGGCTGATCGACACCTACGACCTGAAGGCCCTGCAGGCAAGCGCGGACGTCGGCGCGCCGCCGACCACCCTGAACATGACGCTGACACCGACCGGCGAGACCCGGCCGCTACGGCACTGGACCTGCACGGCCTACACGCTCGCCGCCAGCATGCCGACCCGTCTGGGCAACGAGGACACGGTGTTCCGCCTGCAGGGCAAGGTGTGGGTGGCGGCCGACACGCCGGAACAGGCGGCCATCAAGCGGCTGACCGAACTGGCGCGGCAGAAGGATTTCTTCCTCGGCATCCCTGCGGCGATCAAGGCCACGCCGGCACAGGCGCAGATGTTGAGTGAACTCGTGCGCAGCCTGGCGCCCAAGGGCCTGCCGTGCGGCGGCGAACTCGACGCGCGCTACGAGGGCAACGGCCCGATGGCGAACCTGGCCCGGCGGCTGCCGGCCCGGCTCGCCCTGTCCATCCAGGATTTTTCGAACGCACCGGTGGCGACCGACGTGTTCGCCTTCCCCGCCGGCTACCAGACGCGGCGGTGAAACCGGACGGATTCAGCGGCCGCCCAGCAGCGCCCGCTTGAGATCGTCCTGCACCGGCGCCTCGCCCAGCCACACCGAGAGCAGTGCCCGGAAGAAATCGCTGCCGGCGATGGGCACGCCCACCGGCCTGCCGTTGACCGACAGCTGCATGCCGGCCGCCGTTTCGTCGAGCACGTAGACGGTTCCCGCGCGTGCCTCGCCCTGGCTCTGGATGTGCGCCTCGAACGCCGCGATCCGCGGCGCCAGCGCAGCGCGCTGCGCCGGGCTGGTGTTGGCATCCAGCCCCTTGCGCAAGGCTTCGGAAAAGGTATCGGCCGCCACGTCGCGCAGCATGGTCAGCTGCACCCGGCGCGGCGGCGGCGCGGCCAGGACGGCCTCGGCCTGATTCTGCCGCACCGGCAGGTACAGGGCGGCGACGTAGACCTTGAACAGCAGGCGGGTACGCACGCCGGCGCCGTTCAGCACCAGCGTCGCCTCGCCCGCGTGCTGGGTATCGGCAATGTTCACGCCGGCGACCTCGAGTGCCTGCGCCGGCAGGCACGAGAACGCCAAACCGGCCCAGAGCAAGAACGGCGATGCGCGCATGGTTTCCCCTCCAGTGGATTCAGGACGCCTGACGCACCCGCGCCAGATAGTTTTCCGCCAGGCCCTTGTACAGCGGCTGCGGGCACAGCATGCGCGAGACCGCGGTGGCCAGCAGCGTGGCGACCATCAGTGGCACCACCATGTCGTGGTTGTCCGTCATTTCCATCACGATGACGAAGGCGGTGATGGGGGCCTGCACCACGCCGGCGAAATAGGCCGCCATGCCGATGACGATGAGCGCCGCCGGATCGGCGGCCGAGACCAGGTCCGCGATCGCCTGCCCGATGCCGGCGCCGGCCGACAGGCTGGGCGCGAACAGCCCCCCCGGGATCCCGCTGACGAAGGACACGAAGGTGGCGAGGATCTTCCACAGTCCGTAGCCTGCCGACACGGTGCCGCTGCCTTCCAGCAGCTGCCGCGCTTCGTGATAGCCGCTGCCGAACACGGCATTGCCCGAGGCCAGGCCGATCAGTGCCAGTGCCAGGCCGCACAGCGCCGCGAACGCCACTGGCCGCGTGCGCACGAAGACACCGGCGCGACCGGGCAGGCCGCGGGTGGAAAACGCCAGCAGCACGCGGCTGAAGCCGCCTCCCAGCACGCCGCCGGCCAGTCCGCACAGCAGCACGCCCGCCCAGCCGGCGCTGCCGGCGAGCGCGCCGTGCGAGGCGCCGAAATAGGTGTAGTCGCCCTGCACGTAGATGGCCGCCAGGCCTGCCACGATGACTGCGGTCAGCAGGATGCCGCTGGAACGCTCCTCGAAGGAACGGGCCATTTCCTCGATGGCGAACACGATGCCCGCGAGCGGCGTGTTGAAGGCGGCCGCCACGCCGGCGCCGCCGCCCGCGACGATCAGGCCGCGCTCCAGCAGATGGCGCGGGAAACGGATCAGGCGACGCAGGTTGTACAGCAGGGCGGCACCGACCTGGACCGTCGGCCCCTCGCGTCCCACGCTGGCGCCGCCGGCCACGCTGACGCAGGTCAGCAGCATCTTGGCGGCCGCCACGCGCAGTGACAGTACGGCATCGCGCCCGTCACCGTCGGGCATGCGGATGGCCGCGATGGTCTGCGGAATGCCGCTGCCCGCCGCGCCCCTGAAATAGCGCTGGGTCAGCGCGGCCACGCCCGCCAGCGTCAGCGGCGTCAGCAGCAGCGGCAGCCAGGGCGACACGCCGAGCAGATGGCGGAACACGACGTGCGCGTAATCGCTCGACACCGCGAAGGCGGTGGCCGCCAGGCCCACGCCGACCGCCCCGCCCCAGAACACGATGCGGCGCATCCACAGGCGCAGGGAGAACAGGCTGGCCCGGTGGCGTTTCTGGACAAGGGGGAACGCGGGGCGGGGCAACTTCATGCGGAGATATTAACCCCGACACCGTACGCATGTCCCGGAACCGGATTTGCGCTACAGTAAACGGCTCCTTCACCCCCCGAAAGTCAGTCATGGCCTCCATTCCCCGCTTCTTCCGTCATCTGGTCGCGCTGAGCGCCGTCCTGCTCGCGTCGTTCGCACTCGCCACGCCCGCGCGTGCCGCCAGCGCCGCCGTCATCGACGTCGAGGTCAACGAAGCCCTGGCCGCCTTCCAGAAGATCGAGGGCGCGCGCGCCTATCTCGGCATCGCCAAGGGCGTGCTGGTGTTTCCCAAGGTCTACAAGGCCGGGATCGGCGTCGGCGGGGAATACGGCGAGGGCGCCCTGCGCGTCGGCGGCGTCACGGTCGACTACTACAGCACCGCCGCCGCCTCCATCGGCTTCCAGCTCGGCGCCCAGGCCAAGACCATCGTCGTCATCTTCATCGACGAGGCCGCGCTTGCCAAATTCCGCACCAGCGAGGGCTGGAAAGTCGGCGTCGACGGCTCGGTCGCGCTGGTCGACATCGGCGTCGGCAAGGCCGTCGACACGCAGAACATCAAGGATCCGGTCGTCGGTTTCGTGTTCGGCCAGAAGGGCCTGATGTACAACCTCACGCTCGAAGGCTCGAAGTTCACCAAGCTGGACAAGAAGAAGTAAAACACCGGCAGCCTGGCGGCTGCCTGCCGCCAGGCATACGATTCAGCGGCCGAGCTGCTGCTGCATCTGCTGCATGCGCTTCATCATCTCGGGATCCATCCTGACCCCGCCGGGCATGCCCGACATCGTCACCGAGCCGTGTTTCTGGCCCGGCCTGCAGGCACCGATCCACTTGCCCGTCATGGTCGATTCCATCGTCGACATGCCGTGCATGGGCGGCGTGAAGCGGGCATTGTTCTCCATGCGGTAATCGGTCGTCAGGTTGCCCGTGATCGTCGCGTGGCTGGTCACGCTGCGCCCTTCGTGCGTGCACACCGCATCCACCGTCACCGTATCGCCGCTGCGCTTCACGTCCATCTGCGAACAATGCTGCTTCAGCCGCTGCATGTCCCTGGGGTCGGCGGTCATGTCGTCCTGGCGCTGATCGATGCAGACCTGCATCGTCATCGGGCCCGGCATGGCCTGTGTGCCTGCGTGCATCTCGGTGCGGATTTCCCACAAACCGGACTTGCGCATGGGCAGGTCGCCGGCCTGGGCGGACGACAGCACCGACACGAGGGGCAACAGCAGAAGGAAACTGCGGGCAGGCATGGGCATGATCCGTCTCCGTACAAGGTCAAGCCCGCATGCTTGCCACAAAAAAAGGGACGGTTGCCCGTCCCTTTTCCGTCAGCCCGCGTGATCTCAGCTCTGCCGGTACATCGGGCCGTGATGGCCGTGGCCACGGCCGTCCCGCGGCATCGATTCGGCGTCGAACACGGCCTGCTGTTCGGGCGTCAGTTGCGCGTAGAAGGCCTTCACCGCGTCGGCGCGGGCCGCCATATGGGCACGCCGCAGGTCGGCCTTCTGCAGCATCGCATCCATGCGCTCCGGCGCGCGCATCCTGGCGAACGATGCCCGCATTGCCTCGCGATCGCCGTTCTGCATCATGGGCCCCGGTTTGGCGGATTGCGTGAACGCCTGCCAGGCAGCTTCCTGCGAAGGCGCCAGCTTGAGCTTCTCCTTCAGATCGTCGAGGCGGGCTTCGCGGCGCGCTTCCCATTTCTCCTGCACGGCCTCGCCATGGCGCGCCGCGCAACCGGGCTTGCCGTCGCCCCTGTCTGCGTTCATCGCCCAGGCCGAAGCACCGAGCGCGCCGCCGCCGACCAGGGCAAGCAGCAGGGCGGATTGAACAAACTTCGATTTCATTGCCTTCTCCTTTCGGGACTGTTTCGGGTGCCGCACCCGGGATGGGTGCGGCATGGAAGTCAGTGTGCCCGCGGTGTGTATCCGCAGCATGTCCGGAAAGGCCCGGTGTGTTACCGAATGTTTCCGTCCCCGGCGCGCAAGTCGTCGATGTCAGAAGCCGCCGATGTAGGCGTAGCCGTCGTTCTGCAGCTTGATCAGGCGCGTGTAGCCGTCGTGCACGATGGCCACGCCGGGCAGCACGTCGGCTGCCGTCCAGCCCCTGGCCTTCATCACGCTGTGGCAGATCTCGACATGGATCCCCAGGTTGAGGAGATCCTGCACGATCTTGGCGTTGAGATTGACCGCGAAGGGATCGCCCCTGGCCTGCTGCCAGGCGTCGTCGGTGAGCAGGAACTGCGCGGCCTCGCCATGCAGCACCAGATGGATGTCGAGCTGCGGCGGCGTCACCCCCTGCTTGCCGAAGGCCTCGACGAGGCCGCGCGCGTAATACAGGCCCTTGCTGATCCCCGCCGCGATCTCGTCCGAATGGATGTCGTAGACCGCCTTGTAGCGCCCCTGCGGATCGACTTTCAGCATCGGGCGGTCGGGCGCCGGTTCCGCGGCCTGCGCCGGCACGGCCAGGGCGAGTGCCAGCGCACAGCCGGCGGCACGAAGTAGCGGGGCGAGCGTGTAATTCATGCGGATTCTCCCGGAAATGCGATGCGTCGTACCACCTTCCTGCAGCCGCGCACGCGCACTGGCACATCCGTACCGGTCTCGCACAATCGGCTTACATATCGACGGAACTCCACTATAAACATACGGTCCCTGTGGACGCTAAAACAATGACTGAATAACGGTGGAGACGTTCATGAATACGACAAGAACCGGCCTGTTGTGCGCCCTCGCACTCAGCATTGCCGGCATGGGCGGACAGGCCCTGGCCGACGATGCCCCGCAGGCCGTGCCCGGCTCAGCCCTGGCCGACCACACCCCGCAGGCCATGCCCGGCACGCGGATCAATTTCGCGCCCCTCCCGGTCCAGGTCTACATGCAGGCCGGCCAGAAGCCGGCCGTGGTGTTCACCACCCCCTGCATCCAGATCGAGAAGGCCACCCACGGGTTCCCGCCCTTCCTCGCATTCGAGAGCTTCATGTTCGAAATGATCGGCAGGATGAACGACACCGAAATCCTGCCGGTACGGCTCGAACCCGTCTGCACCTAGCGCCGGGCCCGGCTCACGCCTCCGGCGCCAGCGCGACCTGCGCGGCGCCGCCGTCGGCGTCGATCTCGAAGACCACCACGCAGTACTCCGTCTGCGACTCCAGCGGCGTCGGGTCGTCGGCACAGCTGCAGCCGCCGACGATCCCCGCGTAGAACACCCCCGCCTTCACCCGCAGGCCGTGCGTCGTCGTCTCGGCACCGATCAGCACGACCCGGAACGGCTCGTCGGCCACCGCACTGGTGACCGACAATCCCTGCTGCAAGGGCAGGAGATCCGCATCCAGCGCTTCGACCTCGCGCATGAACATCGTGCGGAATTCCGGCGTATTCCAGGCAGCGAGAGTCAACGGTAAAGTGAAGGCCATGCTGGATGATCTAAGGCAACAAAGGCCCAGATGGTGTCACAGGAATGGAAATTTGCGAATGCGCAAAGGTCAGTCCAAAGTCCTCGCGTCATCCGCGCTGTCCAGCGGCCATGCGCTCGTATCCAGCGTCTCCACATAGCCATGCCAGCTGGCGTGGCCGATGAGCGGCAGCAGCACGACGAAGCCGACGAAGGCGGTAGCGAAGCCAAGCACCACGGCAGCGCCGATGAGCGCGGCCCACAGCAGCATGGGCTTGCGGTTGTGCAGCACGGCGTGGAAGCTGCTCACCGAGGCGGTGATCGCATCCACCTTGCGGTCAAGGATGAAGGGCAGCGAGAATGCGCTGGCCGCGAACACGATCAGCGCGAACACCGCACCGACCGCGCTGCCGACGCCGAGGAAGGTCAGCATGTCGCGCAGTCCGGGCGCGCCGATCGCGGGAAAGAAGACATGCACCATCGCCGCCGCGCGCGCCCACACCAGCAGCACGATCAGCAGCACCACGCCCAGCACCAGCAGTTCCCGGAGGTGATAGGTGCCCTCGCGCAGGCAATAGCCCAGCACCGGGCGCAGGCCCTTGCCGAGCTGGCGGCTGATCGAATACAGGCCCACCGCCAGCACCGGACCGACGAACACGAATCCCGTCGCCAGGCCGATATAGAGCGCCAGCGTGCCGAAGCGCCAGGCGAACAGCGCGATCAGCATGCTCAGCAGCATGAGGACGGCACCGTAGCCTAGGCTCAGTCCGGGCGCGCGCCGCATGTCGGCCCAGCCAAGGCGCAACCAGCGTAGCGGTGCCGCTGCGTCGAGGGTGCGGCAGGGCACCACGAATGGCAGGTTCTCGGGCGACGATGGGTTGTCCGGGACGGGCAAGGTGGACATGACGGCTCTCCTCTGGCGTGTTGTGGCCGCCCGTTTATGCGTCCGGGCGTGGTTACGTTATAGAACACGAAACGCCGGCCCGCCCGGCCCCTCATCCGAACCAGAACGCTGCGTCCTTCAGCAGGAATTCGACATGGGGCATGTAGTGCGAGCCGTCGCAGGAAAAGGTCACGCTCACCATGCCGTTGTAGAGATTGATCGACGCCATGCGCAGGTAGATCGTCGGATCGGAAAGGCGAAGCGCCTGCAGCGTGCGCAGGATGCGCGGAATGTCGTGCTGCGCGATCGCCACCTCGGCGGGATAGCGGCACGACGGATAGACGAGGCAGATGTCGGGGTCGCTGAGGGCCTCGTGGTCGAGGATGCGGTAGCGGAAGGGATCGTCCACCGTCCAGATCGTGGCCTGGCTGCTGGAGAAATGGATCTGGCACTGGAACACGCCGCGCTGCGTCAGCAGTTCCTCCAGGATCGACAGGGCCTGTTCGAGATTGCCGTCCATCGGGCTGTCCACCCGGCATTGCTGGAACAGCTGCCCACGGATCGCGGGATCGCCCTTCACCTGCCGCCAGTAGCCCGGTTCGTCGTAGAGCGCCGCCGTCACCGGCAGGTTGCGCAGGTCGAAATCCGCCCCCAGGAAACCCAGGGGCTGCGCATCGCGGCTCACCACCTGCAGGGCGGTCAGGGATGGCCGATGCGCGGACAGGCTGATGTAGGCATCCGACAGCAGGAAGCCCCAGACCGGCACGGCCTCCTTCATGTAGGGCCGCTGCGAACGGTCGCGTCCGCGATTGCCGGGCACGATCCCGTCCGGGCCGACGTTGTTGCTGCACTGCACGCCGTCGGGATGCATGCAGTACAGCGCCGTGCAGTGCGGAATGCCGGAGAAATGTTCGACCAGAGTGGCGTCGAGCGCCGCGGCGTCGTCCCAGACGGGAAGACAGCGTGTCGCCAGGCGGGCCATCGGTTCGCGCAGCCGGTGCGCAAGATCCTCACGCTGCCGGTAGATGCTGTCCTTCCACGAAGCCGTCATGCCCCTCCCCGTACACGCCCGCCACGCTGCGTTCCCGCAGCCGGACAGAGCGTTGGAGGGCGGCAGCGCGAAATTGGTTCAGCCGCACGCTAGTGGTGCGGTGCGTTCTGCTGCGTGGTCTGCCATTCGGCGTAGCGCGCGCGTATGTCCGCCATCGTCCTGGCTTCGTCAAGCAGATGATGAATAGCCGACAATCCGCATTGCGCCGCGATGATGGCCTGCAACATGGCCATCAGCTCGGCCGCATCGAGATCGCCATGCGGGCTGCGATCGAGCGGGGTTTCGGATAACGCCATCGTCACTCTCCCGGGGAAGGTCCCACCCGGGCAGCAGCGAGATTCATGCCTGTGAGCGGATCAATTTGTACCAGGCCGCCCGCAAGACGGGTACGCCCGAACCGATAGCACCCCTTAATTCTGCATCAGGCGCGCCAGCATCAGGCCCGGGTCGCCCCGGGTCCGCTCGCCATCCGTGTAGAGGTCGATGACCGCCAGCGGACCGCCCCCCAGGGCGCGCCCCGCAATGTCGTCCGGCGTGATGACCGCGCGGCCAAGCTGCCGACGCGTGGGCCAGTTGAGCCGGCCGTAGGCGTGATACACCAGTTCGGCGCAACTCAGGCGGTCGCGCGTTTCCACGTCGAAATTGAAATCGTAGCGCTTGCCCATCTGGCGCAAAGCCTGCAGCACGGTTTCCGCCTGCTGCGCGGCAGTCTGCGTCACCGGGCGCAGTACGGCGAGATCGTCCACGTTGAGAAAATGGCCCAGGGAATTCAGCTCGACCCCCGAACGCAAGGCCTCGACGACGCCTCGCCCCGCGCGAATCGCCTCGTGATGCGGCCGAACCACCGGGTCGTCCCAGATCCCCAGCGCCCGCAATTCCGGTTCCGAACCCACCCACAATGCGGCGTGCCCCCAGCGACCGGGTATGAAACTGTCGGTGAGCCGGAACGGCGTACGTTCGACCAGGATGTCGCCCGCATGCAGATCGCCGGTCAGGGCCGCATGTACTTCCGACCGTGCATCCAGCTTGCCGCGCCGGCTTTCCACCAGGCCCACGGTATTGCCGAAGACCATGCTGGTCAGGTTGACGCCCTCGTCCTTCAGTCGCAGCAGCGTATCGACGGTAAAGGGCATGTAGAAGCCGATCTTGCGGCCCAGGGTAGCCAGGGGCGAGAAATTCTGCGTCATGCTGTAGGAGGGGCTTTGCGCAATGATCTGGTCCAGATAGCGCAGGTGACGGTCCTCCTCCAGGCGTGCGCGGTATGCACCGATCTCTTCCTCGTAATAGGCAATGCCGCGCCGCACGCGATTGCGCGTCTCTTCCGACGCGAATGCCAGGGCCACGCGATTCAACTCCCCATAGTCGATGTCGTAGCCCACGTCCTTGTTGTTGAGGAGCATGCGCAGGTGCGGCTCCTCCTCGTATAGCGAGATCGCGAGCAGGTAATTGTCGTAGAGCACCAGGGCAGCGGAAAGCGACAGCATGATGCCCTTGATGCGCACGTCCTGCGTCATCCGGCTGGCCGGCCCCTCGGCATCGAGCCAGCATTCATGTGCCTCGGCAACTGCATAGAGCTGACGGCGCAATGCCAGATGTTCGGCCAGCCCGGCGTTCAGCTCCGCAAGATCGCTGCCCGGTATCGCCGCGTCACGGCCCTGCGATGCCTTGATCCGCGCAACGAGCTTCAGCGTCTCGGCCCGATACATCATCGCCGCCTCGACCATGGTCCGATAGGATTCGATTTCCGCATCCAGCGCCGCCATCTGGCCCGTGGGATCGGGCTGGCCATGTTCCGCCGCCGCATGCTGCCGGCACGCCTGGACCGCACGCAGCTGGTCGAAGCTGCCCGGCAAGGGGGTCACGACCACGTGGGCGGCGGTCTCGACTACCGGCTGGGTCACACTGCATCCAGCCAGTATCGGCAACAGGGCCAGAAAAGCACGACAGCCCCTGCGCACGCGCATCATGGCCTCGCTGCAGTTTGCGGTGTATACACGAAGGCCTGCCGGTCGAAGCCCAGCGCGGCTGCGCGCGCCAGGAGCCGTTTCTGGACTTGCGCATCGAGCGTGGGGGTGCGCGCGAGTATCCAGGCATAGTCGCGCCCGGGCTCGCCGACCAGTACCCAGCGGTAGTCCGGATCGAGATCGAGTATCCAGTAGTCGCCGTAGAAGGGCCGGAAGAAGCTCACGCGCAGCTTCGCGTTGCCGCTGTCCGCCACGGGTTTCGCAATGCCCTCGGCCTGCGCGATCCCGCCGTCGTCGGTGCGGCACTGGTTCCGCACCGCAATCCGGTCGCCGTCGCGACGATAGCTCGCCGATACATCCGATACGCACATCGACTGGAAGCGGTTCGGCAGGCGCGCGATCTCGTACCAGGTGCCGGCGTAGCGGGCGAGATCGACCGCCGCCACGGTGGGCAGGGGCGCGTGCTGCGTGGCGCAACCGGCCAGCCCGATCGCCATGGCAGCGAGGACAGCCGTACCGGTGGCGCACATGCGGTTCGCTCTCACAGCAGCCTGTCCAGTACGAAGACGCCGACCATCGCGAAGGCCAGTGCGATTTTCAGCAGCGCCCCGAAGAGCAGGCCCAGCGTCGCGCCCACGCCCGCGTGCATCGCCTTCTGCAGCGACGCCCTGCCGCTGAATTCGCCGGCCACCGCCCCGAGAAAGGGCCCCAGCAGCAGGCCGGGCAAACCGAAGAATATCCCCACCAGCGCCCCGATCGCCGCGCCCCAGATCGCGCGCGAGGAGGCGCCGAACTTCCGCGCGCCGAGCGCCGCCGCCAGAAAATCCACCCCGTAGCTCGCCAGCGCCAGCACGCCCAGCAAGGCGAGCGTGGCCCAGCCCACGTGGACGAAGTTTTCCGCCCAGGCGAGCAGCACCAGGCCGGCGAATACCAGCGGGATGCCGGGCAGGATGGGGAGGACCAGGCCGGCGAAGCCGACCGCGATGAACACGGCGGCAAGCAGCCAGAACAGGATTTGGATGGCGGGATCGATCATGCCGTGCACAGGGGGAATCTCTCAGGCTTGGTCCGCATGGTAACGCGAACGGTTCCCTCGCGGCAGGGATGCCCCCCTGCCGGCGCCCGCCGGGGCCTCAGCGGGGCACAGGCACGCGGATGCGATCCCGCAGCAGGTCGGGGCGCAACGGATCGGGCCGCAGCGGCCTCGGCTGGGCGGCGTCGGGGCTGAGCAGGAAGGCATGTACCTCACCCGCGGCATTCACGCCCGTACCGACGATCTGTCCCTTGTCGTTGATCGCCCGTGCGAGGGACAGCGCCCGCCAGCCGGCCGCCGCCACCTCGGGCAGCGCGCTCAGGTCGGTGACCGCGTTGGCCGCGACGTCGAACAGCTTCGCCCTGCCGCCGGAGACGCCCACCACCTGCCCCCGGTTGTTGATGTCGTAGGGTTCGATGGGCAACTGCAGGGTGGTCCCCGTCGTCGCCCCCGGCACGTGCGGCGTCCACAGGAACCCACGGCCGTCGTAGAGGCCGACCACGTTCGGCAGGTCGTTGATGCCGCGCGCGTCGCCGGATTTTGCCGTCGCGCCGGGCAGGACGCCCACGGCGGCAATCGCCCGCGCCGAATTCGCAATGGCCGGGCTCCACAGCCAGGGCTGGTGCATGTCCGGTCCGGTATTGCGGATCGCGTTGCCGGCAATGTAGCCCTGGGCATTGATCGCATTGCCGCGACCGGAGCCACCCAGATCCGCCGGCAGGGGCGTCACGCCGCGCGCCGTGCCGCCGCTGATGCGCGTGTCCCAGGTAAAGGCCTGGTCGAGCAGGGTCGTGCCCAGCTGTTCGCGGTAGCTGCCGCTGACCTCGCCCAGGTTGTTGACCGCCAGCGCCTCGCTCATGGGGACAGCCGCCGTGTTGTTGAAGGCGACCTCGCGCGGCTGGCCGGCCTGCCAGACCATCGCGCTGCGCTTGCCCTGCACCGCACTGTCGCACTTGCCGACGACGAGGCCGCCATCGTTGATCCCGTTCGCCGCGCAACTGGCAAAGCCGGCGGGACGCGCCAGCGGCGCCATGCCTGCCGCGCGTTTCCATACGAAGGCTTCGTTCGTCACCGCGGTGGTGCCGTAGCCGACCACGTCGCCGGCCTCGTTCAGGCCGTAGGCCTCGCTGAAACTCGGCCCCCCCGCCAGATCGCCCAGATCCTCGATCGTCCACGCCTGCGCGGCAGCAGGCACGCCCGCCAGCACCAGCGCCGCCACGCGCAAGAAGAAGCCCTTTTTCCTGTTTTCCTGCATGTCACCCTCCTTACTCTTTCTGTCACGGGGAACCCCGTATCAGACGTTTGCGGAGATTTTGCAGAAAACTTTCTAGTTCGTGCAGACTAGCGTCAGGGTTTAGAATTCGCCGCCCGGTAGTCCGGGTCGTCCAGCAGCGTCCCGACCAGCCTGTGGTACAGACTGGTGTATTGATTGATGCCCATTGGGATCGCTTCCATGCCGATGAAGGACGATGGCCAGCGGGTGTCGGCCTTCAGTTCCTTGTCGTATACCGTCTTCCCCCGCACGGTCAGGACAAAACGCGCACCCAGGCTCGCCTGTCCCACATCGGACGGCACATCGAGCCGGGAATCGGTCAGGAAACCGCTGAGGACGGCAGGTGCGGAAGCATCGTATAGGCCGGCCGCCTGCAGATCGATCACCAGCGTTTGCCGCAGGTACTGGGCGAACGAACCGTCGATGGGTGATCTCAACGCGTTGGTACGCACGTCAAGCCCCCTGTCGATCCCGGTCGCCACCCCAGGCGCAAGCTGGAACCCCCCCACCGCCACCGGTCCCGTCGCAGACTGGCGGGCCTTCTCGATATTCCCGAAACTGGGCGTGGGTGGCCCCAGAGGGATTTCGGCGCAGCCAGCCAGATATCCCAGCGGCAACAGCAACCCAAACAGCGTCCGCCGTACCAGGCCGGCCGCGGCATGCTTGCGGCCGCTCACTTGAACCCCGGATCGCGGGACAGTTCGTCCAACCCCGCACTCACGACCTGTCGCGCCATCGTTCTGACCGCCTGTTCCAGGCTATCCATCTTCGTGCCGTTGGCGGGTGCGTCCTTCGCACCCATCACCGCGTGGATCGCATGGCGCGTCGTCTTGCTGATCGCACCGGCCTGGGGTTGCGCGAGATACTTGAGCGTACACACGTAGCCGTCGGTCACCTGCGACCCGGCGAGGCCGAATGTCAGGCCCGTGACGAAGCCCTTGCCGAACGCATCGTCGGTCAGCGGCACGTTGTTCAAGACCACACTGAGCAGGGCCCCGCCCTCGACCGGCTTGTCGGCGACCTCGGAAAACAGCCCGCTTCCCTTGATCTGGTCCTTCACCTGCGCGGACAGATATTCGGTCGCCCGGGCATTCGTCACGCCCTTGGTCTGGAATTCGAACACGAGTTGCACCGGGTGGGGTTCAGCCGGCTTCTTGTAGGCAGCGGCCGGGATTTCCTTCGTGGCCGTGTCCACGTAGAAACTCGCGCAGCCTGTCAGCGACAGCAGGCCAAGCAGGCCCGCTGCCAGGACCATTTTGCGCAGCATTTGAAACCGGTAGATGGATTTTGTCATCAAGTTCTCCCTGGCTGAATGAGGTTTCGGTACACGCGCCGTGCCGCGGTTCACGGCAACGGGCCCTGCCTGCGCGTTCCGAACACGCGCTTCGCCACAGCGGCCACGCCCACGAAGCCGAGCAGCAAGAGTTTCCAGAATTTTGCGAAGAAAACTGCCGCTCCGGCGAGCAATCCCAGCTTCTTGGCTGCCGCTCCGGCCACGAGCGCAGCCAGGCCATATTCAGCCACCTTGTCCGTACCGGAATCGAAATCGCCATAGCGCTTGCCGGCATCGAATTGCAAGGCAGCCAGCAAGGCATGGGCAGCCGGCTTGTCCTGCTCGACGGCCCGCTGCGAGGTCACCAGGTTCAGGCTGAAGTAGCCCTCGCGTCCCAGCGCATACGTGTTGTAGTTGATACCACGGTCCGCTTCGGCAGCTTCATCCTTGTTGCGCGAAGCCACCGACCAGACCAGCCGGTGCGTCCCCGCGTCGTACGCCGGTGGCTCCACCCAGCCGACGATTTCCAGGGGGGGAATCCCCATTTGCGCACGCTGCTTGTTGTCTTCTGCGGTACCTTCACGCAGCGATTCCAGCAGTGCGGCCGCATCCCAGTGCGTGGCATCGTCGTCCTTGATGTAGCCGGACGGCACATAGCTCACCGCGACGAACCAGTCACCCTGTTTTCCCATTGGAACGACCAGGCCCGCGAGCGTGTCGCCCGGAACATTGCCCAGGGCCCGCAGGTACTGGCCTGCCTCAAACGCCGGCACGAAGCCGAAACCGGCGGGTAAGCGCAGGACGCCCTGGTCGCGCAGCGCCACGTCCTGCGGTCCCTGCAGCAATGCCTTCTGCGCTGCTTCGACCGCCGTCGTCAAGGCAGCCTGCTGCGGACTCGCCGTTTCGGCAGGCGCGGGGGCGGATTGAGAAAATGCGGAATGCGGAACAAACAGGAACAGCCAGGCGAACAACGGCACGGCAATACGGATACGCATTGGTCTCCCCTTCCAATGTGCTGATATCGGTTTTTTGTTTTCTCCGCCAGCAGATTATGTCACAGCGTATCCGAGCCGCGCAGCCTGCATCCTGACGTCCGCCGCGGGTGGCGCTTTCCGGATAACATCCGCACCAGCTACGCCCGCCTTTCTTTTTCCCGCCACCACCATGATCGACCGACAAGACGTACTCCAGGCCTTCCGTTTCCGCCACGCCTGCAAGACCTTCGACCCGGCGCGCACGATACCTGCCGACGATTTCCGTCTCATCCTCGAAGCCGGCCGCCTCTCGCCGAGCTCGTTCGGCTACGAGCCCTGGCGCTTCGTCGTCGTCCAGGATCCGGCATTGCGCGAGAAGCTGCGCGCCGTGAGCTGGGGCGCCCAGGGCCAGCTCCCCACGGCCAGCCACTTCGTCGCCATCCTCGCGCGCGGCGAGGACATGCGCCCCGGCTCCGCCTACACCGAGCACATGATGCGCGACGTGCACCGCATGCCGGAGGAAGCCATCGCCCGCCGCCACATTTTCTACCCGCGGTTCCATGCGTCCGATTTCCGCCTGCACGACGCGCGCACGGTGTTCGACTGGAGCTGCCACCAGGCCTACATCGCACTCGCCAACATGATGACCGCGGCCGCGCTCCTCGGCGTCGATTCCTGCCCCATCGAAGGATTCGACCGCGCCGACGCCGAAGCGGTGCTCCGCGAAGCCGGCCAGCTGGAGGACGGCCATTTCGGCCTCGCGGTGATGGTGGCGTTCGGCTATCGGGTCAATCCGCAGCCGGCCAAGTCGCGCCAGCCGATGGAAGACGTGGTGCGCTGGATCTGAGGCGGCGCCTCAGCGTGCCGCGATGTCCTCGACCCAGACCAGTTCGCAGGCGCCGTTGCCCGAATCGCTGCGGGTGAGCGAACTGTTCCAGCGCCAGCCGTCCGGCGCCTCGACGCGCACGAGATAACCGCGCAGGCTGACGACCTCGCCCGCCCGAACCTGTGCCAGCCGGTGCCGGACCGCATCGCTGGCGGGAATCATGTGCATGTTCGCGCTGTGGGTGACGATCTCTTCCGGCGGGATCGGCGGCGCGTCCGGCCAGCGGTAGAAATAGAAGCGGTTGCCCTGGCTGATCTGCAGACGATCCAGCACCGCACTGTCCGACATCGGCCCCCAGCCCAGGGCCAGGTCGACCGGCGACAGGTCGGCCTCGCGCCCGGCATGATAGGTCTCGGTGGACAGCACGCGCGCCTCCACCGAAAAATCGGCCAGCGGCGTGATCCGGTAACCCTTCACCTCGAAGCGTGGCAGTCCGGTGCGCTCGACCTGCACCGGATCCGCAGGCGCGATCTCGCCGGCCGTGTGTTCGAGCGGACGCGTGGCGTAGTGGTGCCATGCCCCGGCGGCGACGGCGACGACGAACAGCGCGGGCAACAAGCGCATGTCCGCCTCAGTCCACCAGCGCGATCCCGGCAAACGCGCCGCCCGTCAGCGCACGCAGATCCCCGGGCGCCAGTTCGATTTCCAGGCCGCGCCGGCCGGCGCTGACGAAGATCGTCGGGTAGTGCGTGGCCGAGTCATCGATCCAGGTCTGCAGGCGCTTCTTCTGACCCAGCGGGCTGACGCCGCCGAGCACGTAGCCCGTGGCGCGTTCCACGTCCGCCGGCGAGGCCATCTCCGCCCGTTTCGCGCCGGCTGCCTTCGCCAGCCGCTTCATGTCCAGCTTCGCCGATACCGGCACCACGCCCACGGCGAGCACCTTGCCGTCCAGGCTCGCCACCAGCGTCTTGAACACGCGCGCGGCGGCCACGCCAAGCTTCTGCGCCGCCTCCTCGCCGTAGGACGGATGCGACGGGTCGTGCGCGTACTCGTGCACGGTGTAGGCGATACGGGCCGCCCTGGCGACGTTGATGCCGGGCGTCATGCCGGCGATTGCCTGGATCGCAACGCAGTATGCGGTCCAGGCTCCAGTGTGCCTGCGCTCCGCGGAGCATGCCACTGCGCAGACCACACCCCCAACAGCAGGCCAAGCGCATGCGCCTGCCAGACAACCCTGATGCCGTCGGGCAATGTGCTGAGATTCGGCAGACCATCACCTGCGTCCAGCGCCATCCTGATCAGCACCGCAACTGCGAGAAGGCCCAGCGGTCCGCGTAACCGGGGGGCCTCCAGCCACAGCCTGCCGCCCATCGCAGCAGCCATCAGCATGGCAATTCCGGACGCGCCGGCATACACACCCATATCCGGCACGGCAAATAGCAGTCCCAGCGCAATCAGTGGCGCACCGGCCAGCAGTATCCTGACAGTCACACGTACGCCCGCGCGATGAACAAGCATCCAGCTCGACACGGAGAGGACCAGCGTATCTGCCATGGCGTGCTGCCACGAGAGGTGCACCAGATGTCCGGTCCAGGCTCGCCATATCTGTCCGGACAGAATTGCATCCCGGTCGAACACCAGCCATGCCGTGGCCGCGTGAGGCAGCAGTGCCATCACCCCGCAAAGCAGGGCCAGCATGAATGCGACGCTGCCCGTCTTCATGTCCGTCTGCGCGCCAGGAACGCCGCTCCCGCCAGAATGCCGGCAACCCACACGCCGAACCAGCCCAAATCCCCCCCACCGGTATACCCGGCCTTGTTCTCTACCCTGAAATTCGCATCGTTCCGGATGCGCTCCTTGAAGCCGCCGAGTTCCGCCTGCAATCGCGGGATCAGGTCTTCGACAGCCTTGTCGTAGCCTTCCTGGCGCGCCGCGCGGGCGCGCTCGCTGAACCCGGCCAGCGATGCGCTCCCCTTGATCTGGCTAGTGCCGGGGGCCCGGAACAACAACTTGTGCGAATTCACATCGAAGACGGATGCATCAACCATGGTCTGGATGTCGTACTGGTCGCCATGGATGATGTAGGCACCGATGATGGTCCAGTACAGCACGGACAACGCATTGCTGTCGTTGAACTGAACCTGGTCATACGAGAGCAGGGCCATCACCTCCACATTGAACATGCGCCCTACCTGTTCCAGATTGGCAAACCCACCCTTCTCGCGCAGATATTGCGTCGGGATGACCTCGATACTGCCGATGAAGCCGTACTGCGCAAAGGCGGACTTGACGCGTTCCAGCAGCTTTGTCCTTTCGGCCTCGGGTAACCCCGCCCCCCAGCCGCCTCCCGGCACGAACGCGATCCCAACCCGAACGGGTGGACGCAGATAGGTCACGGACGGTTTCAGTTGCGGCGGTTCCTTGGCATCGGGATATAGGTAATCGACGACACTGCCGGCCTGCTTGATTCCTTGTTGGAGGAACCATGAGGCGCAACCCACCAGCGCAAGGACCAGACCGGCACATAAAAAGGCAATAAGGGATTTCATGGTGCTCCTTTTCCATACGGGACAATCGAAAAAGCAGACCTCAGCCCGGCGTGCACCGCATATCCGCAGTGCCTCCCAGACCCGGCGGCCTGGCCGGAACGGACATGAACTCGCCGCGCAGGTTTCTGATCACCAGCCTGCCGCACTGTTCGCTGATCAATTGAGCGCGCTCCATTTTCTCGGTCCCCCCTTCAATGTACCGAATCGTTCGGAAGGGGCCGGCCTCACCCATATTTCCCTCCGCGGCATGCGTTGCCATGTCGAGGGATTCCATCAAAAGCCATGCGCTGACCTCCTTGAGTTTTCTGCCCTCATTGGCCAACCATGCGCCTGCTGGATCCTTGTCTGACTCCGGTCCGGAAAACACGCGAATTCGCCCCGAGAATCCAGACACGCCCGCAGCAGCCGGCGGTCGTACTGACACTACCGTGTCCATGATCAGAGTACGCTGGTCCTGCGCCATCAGGAAAACGGGAACGACCTCGATCAACCAGTCGTCATCTCCGGAGGATGGTGTCGCCCCGCCCAGCCTCCGGGCTGCTCCCGGCTGCCCCCGCGATAGCCAGCCCTGGGACAGTTGCTGCAGCGACAGCGTGGCCAGCAGCGGTCTGTAGGCATCCAGTACCCTGTCGGCGTTCTCCTTCGCTTTCTTACGTTGGCTGTCCTTCTGCGACTCCAGAATCAGGCCATGCGTGACGACGGCGGCCAGGAGGCCCGCTGCATTGGGCGCCGGATACAACATGGATTGCATGCCGACATACGCGCCCTCGAACTCGAGCTGGCCACTGAAAACGGGAACATCGTCCTGCGGCAAATTCAAAACCCAGCTGTGCGGGTTCGCTGTATGCGGCAAAGGGGCCGGCGGCTCCTCCGCCAGCCCGGACCGGGCGCAGAACACGAGCCCCATCGCAAGTATCGCGATTCCATCGCGCAAGCTGGCTGATGTCCCGGCCGCATGCCGGCGTACGCTTGTCATTTGAACGTGCCGAGCAGATTGTCCTTGCCTGTCTCCAGTGTCTGGAAATACGCATTCGTCAGTCCGGGAAAGCCGGGAGGTTCGTCCCAGTTTCCGGCCGTACCGCGCGATTCCCTATACATCTGATACCACTGGTAGGTGTTATCGCTCAAATTCACCATGTAGCCGTTCAGTTCGAATTCCGCTTGCGGGTCACCGGAAGGAATGTACGCGGAGAAATAGCGATACATGCCGACTCGCGGCACATCGATCACAAGAATCCGGTCGACCGAATATTTTTGCTTCAGTCCGGAGAAATCCTTCAAGGCAATGTTCGTGCCCTTGGTCTCGCAGTCAGGCAGTGCATCCACCTTGAGTTCGTCGGCGATGACCACCGCGTCTCCCCCCTTGGCACGAATCAGTTCAGCAAGATTTGTCTTGAGTTCGGCTACCCCCTCGAGAGGCAGCTTGCGCGTGTGGCTGGTCAGGGACGAATTCAGTACTGAAGCCGTGGCCAGACACAACAGGCAGTCGGCGCCAGGAAACCGCGTGTCCGGCTGTGGCAGCGGGGTCATGATTACCCCGACCCTGCCAGCCCTGGCACTCAGGTTTTCCTTGTTCAGTTCGACATAGGACTGGCGCGGCGCCGCACAACCCACCAGCATGACGATAACGCCGACCGTGGACAGAATGGAACGCGTTTTCATGTTTCTCCCGGAAAACAGACGGCCTGCCGGATCGGGACCTCACGGTTCCGCACCAGCGACCCGATTTCATTTTCTGTTCTCCGCGTTCTTGTCGAATCCGTTCATCCCTTGCGGGGACGGACATTCTTGTCGCATGCCTGCAGTCACGCAGTTGGTTCCGGTCAGCCCGCAATCCATCCTGTTCCTGCCTGGCCGCATGATAATTGACCCTCACACATTTGAGAATCTCGGCGTGGCGGCCATGTCCTGCGCTGCCGGTGTCGTCAGGCCAGTCTTGGCGCAATTGCATCCCGCAGGTTCATTCATTCCCGTATCCTGCAACGGGGCATGCACAGCCCCAGCCCCCTTTTCCGTCGACAACGGAACACCCCAGTCAGAGAGGCAACCGCAAGTCGTTCAGCACGGTTCTGGACGCATATCGCGTCTGTCGATGTAAAACGGGCAGGTCGTGGTGCGATCCGGCCCATGCACGAGTTCCTCGCTGAAATCGGCATAGGTGCGCGTCAGCAGGTGCCGGCCCGCGTCGTCCTCGTAGCGTGCGCAGGTTTCCGCCAGGTCGCAGTGCGAGGTCATGCAGTAGGTGTGGGTCATGCTTGGCTCCTCGGGAGGGAAGTAGAATCGGGGTCGGCAGCGTAGCGTCACCGCCAGGGCGTGCCGTACAGGCGCAGCGTCGCCTTGAAGCCTTTCCTGTCGTTCCGCAGCGGGATCGCGACGTAGGGCCTGCCCTGCTCGTCCTTTCCGCTGTCGGCGATGGTGTCGCCGGCGCCCGACCAGCCGCTGTCGGCCAGCACGTAGCCGACGCGCCACGAGGCCTCGGGCGTATCGGGCGGGATCGCATTGATCGCGAGCGTGTCGCGGAAGAGGTATTCGCCGGGCACGTAGTGGTCGTCTGCCGACGAATCCTCACCGCGGTAGGTGAGCATCGACACCGCGATCTGCACCGAGAACATCATTTCCTTGCTGCGTTGCGGCCGCCTGGTGGTGTCGAGGAACACCGAGAAGAGCGTCGGCTGGCGCGCATCCTGGCGCAGCGCACCGGCCTCGTCGAACAGGTCGGACCGCTTGCGCAGCACCGCGCTGTTGTTGGCGATGGTGCGCCGCGTGAGATCGAAATCGAGCGCGCCGCGCGTCGCCACCGTCACTTCGAAGTAATAGCCGACCTGGGTGCCGAGCAGCTTGCGCACCAGCCCGACCTGCGGCAGCGGCAGGGCTTCGACCCACAGCGTGCCGTCCACCCGCAGGTCGCCGAACAGGAAACGCGTCAGGTTCTGGAAGCCCTCTTCCGAATTGACGATGCCGTAGGGACCGCTGTGGCTGCGATGCACGTGGGCGCGCGGCGCACCCTCGACGTAGGCATTCGCAATCCGCACCAGGCCGTCGCTCAGTTCGCCGGCCAGCAGGCGCGACGCGCCCTTCGCCACCGCGTAGTCCTTGCTGTTGGTGCCCACCAGGCAGAAGAAACGCGCCGGGTCGAACTTGCCGTCGAGCGAATTGGCGGGCGCCTGCTTGTCCCTGATCGCCAGGTAGTCGCGCATGCGGTCGCGGTTGAAGTTGTCCATGTCCCAGAGTTCGAAGAAACCCGGCACGTTCATGCCGGCCATCTCGATGCCGTTGTGCGGCGTGGCGTAGGTGAACACCTTGTCGACCAGAGCGCGCGCCGTCGCGCTGCCGGCCTTGTCGTTCTGCAGGAAGCAGCGGCACACCAGTCCGCCCATGGAATGCGCCACCAGATAGACCCGGAAGTCTTCCGGCTTCATCGGGCCGCCGGCGCATACCTGGTCGCGCACGCGCAGGATGAGGTCGGACAGGCCCTGCGCGGCCTGCTCGACCGTGGGCACCTTGCCGTTGCCGAAATCGGGATCGGCCACGTCGTAGTAACGATGGATGATGATGCTTTCCGCCGCGATCGGCCCGGTCTCGAGCTGCAGGCCGTCCTGGTAGATGTCCTTGTAGCCCAGCTTCATCAGCCGCACGATGGGCGATTCGAAGAACACCTTGCGCACCGCACCGTCCCAGGCCTGGCGCGCCTTCGTCGAGCCGTACTCCAGTCCCATGTAGGGCGTCGACGTCGTCTCGACGATCTCCGATTTCGTCATCGCGTAACCGCGCACGTAGATGATGGGATAGCGGGGACGCGTACTCATGGTTCATCCTTCCTGGACGTGTTGCTGCATTCTAGTCTGCACGGATTCGAGCGCCCGCGCGCGCAGCTGTCCGCAGCCGCCATCCACGTCCTGCCCCGCCGAGTGACGCAGCTTGGTGAGGATGCCGCGCACGTGCAGGCGGCGCGCCATCTCCGCCGCGCGTTCCCAGCTCGGGCGGCGGTAATCGTAGCCGTCGACGCCTTCCACGCTGTTGTAGGGAATCAGGTTCATCACCGCGTACTTGCCGGCCAGCAGGCGCGCAATGCCTTCCAGGTCGGCTTCGCCGTCGTTGATGCCCTCGAGCAGCGTCCATTGATACTGGATGGGATAGCCGGTGCGGCGCGCGTAGGCCTCGCCCAGGTCCACCAGCTCGTCCGGGGCGATGTCGGGCGCCTTCGGCAACAGGCGACGGCGCAAGGCCGGATCCGTGGTGTGCAGCGACAGCGCCAGCGCCGGCTTCACCGCGGACTGCGGCAGGCGCTCGAACACGCGCCGGTCGCCCACCGTGGAGAACACCAGGTTCTTGTGGCCGATGCCGCCTTCGTTGCCCAGGAGGTCGATCGCCTCCAGCACGTTGTCCAGGTTGTGCGCCGGTTCGCCCATGCCCATGAACACCACCTTCTTCACCGGACGGCGGCGGCGCGCCAGCACCACCTGCGCGACGATCTCGGCGCTGGAAAGCTGGCGCAGCAAACCGGCACGGCCGGTCATGCAGAACACGCAGCCGACGGCGCAGCCCACCTGCGTGGACACGCATACGCCGTCGCGCGGCAGTAGCACGCTTTCCACCGTCTGCCCGTCGGCCAGCGCCACCAGCAGGCGCGCCGAGCCGTCCTCGCCGGGATGTTCCGCATGCACGCGCGCCAGCGCGTCGAGTTCGGCGAACAGGGCGGGCAGCGCCTCGCGCAGCGTCAGCGGCAGGAAATCCGCCGCGCGCCGCCGCTTGTTGTCGAGCGAACGCACCTGCACCCAGGCGCGCAGCACGCGGCCTTCGTGGCAGGGGGCCGCGCCGAGGTCACGCAGGCGCTGGCGGAGTTGCGGCAGTCTCATGGCGAGCAGGAGGGTAGCACGCGGACTGCGTAGCCGTCGCCGCCCGCCCCGAACCCGCCTGGCCGTCAGCGCGGGAAGCGGAAGGCGTGCGTGCCGTTGTGTTCAGGCCCCAGCCAGTTCAATACACCATCGAGGTCGCGTGTAGCGGAGAGCGCCCGGGCCGTTCCGGAAAAGCGTACTTCGCCTGTCGGGCGCCAGGTCCCCGTGCCTGCCAGTTCGAGCGGTCCTGCCAGCGTCCGCAGACGCAACGCAAGCGCCCCTTCCCCGCTTTCGGCGTCCAGCCGGTAACGACCAAGGGGATGCCCGGAAAAACCGGCATCCAGCCAATCGACGCGCGCACTGCCTTCCATCGCCTTGCGCGCCAGCACGAGTCGATCGGCCGCCAGTTGCAGGCGACCGTCGAACGGCAGGCTGGCCAAGTCGGGACTGAAACGCAGCAGCCATGGCAGCGCGGCGTGGGCCTCGACCCTGCGCAGGTCAAGGCGGCCGGGGCCAAGGCGAACGATGCCCTCGGCCCCGGCCTGCTCGGCCTCCAGCCGCACTGCGTAGCCGAGTCCTCCGGACAGCAGTTCTGCGGGGCGAAAGCGCCAGGCCAGCCCGACGCCGAGGGGTTGCGCGGCGCCCAGGATCTCGCTCCTGGCATGGCCGTTCCAGAACGACCCCTGCGGCGGCTCGAACCGCAGGCCCGGCAGGTTCCTGGCCAGGAGCCCCGTCATCAGGCTGGCCGGTGCCCACGCCAGCAGCAGGACGAGGTAGGCCAGGACCGCCAGCAGGTAATGCGGCCAGCGCAGGCGAAAAACCGGGTCGACGTCCGGCCTCATCCGCCTGCCGCGAGCACGGCCTCGACGCTGACCGCGCCGTGGGCACCCGCCTCGACGCGCGCATATTCGACCCGCACACCGGCCCTTTGCAGCGTGTCGAGCCAGCCGATCCAGTCGGCGAACGCCACTTCCGGCAGACGAATCCGCACACGCTGCGCGTCGAGCGGCACGATGGCTTCGATGCGTGCGCGCACGCCGCCCGCCTGCGCCAGGCTCTCGACCCGCGCCGCGAGATTGCCGCTGTTCGCCGTCACCGGCTGCGCACGCAGCGCCGCGACCGTCTGCCGATCTGCCGCAAGCTGTTGCGCCTGGCCGCGCAGACCCGGCAATTCTGCGCGCAGCTGCGCGCTTTCGCGCTGCACCGGCAACCAGAGCCAGGCATAGCCGAACAGCAACGCAAGCAGCAGCGCGCCGCCGCCGAGGATGCGGCGCTCGCGCGGGGTGCGTGCGTTCCAGAAATCAGTCCATTGCGCCTTCATGTCTCGGCTCCCGTCACCTGGATGCGTACTGCGTCGTCCGCACGCCGCAACTCGGCCGCAAGACCCGTCTCGCGCAAGCGCGCCAGCAACGCATCGTCGGCGGTGCCGGGCGCGAATTCCAGCGTCAGCGTTTGCGCTTCGTAACGCAGGCTGCGCAGGCCGCGCCGGTTGGCGTCGTCGCACACCTGCACCGCTCGCGCCAGCAGCGGCAGGAAGTCGCCGGGCGTGGGCTGGCCGGCCGCACGCTGCAGTGCAAGCAGATTGCGGTGCATCTGCAAGGGCGCGTCGACCACCACGCGTGCCTCGGGAAAGGCTGCGCGGAAATCCCGTTCCATCGCGGCGCGCAGGTGTTGCCGCTCGTGGCGAAGCTGTCCCCATTCGATCAGCGTTGCGCCGGCGTGCACGAGTGCAAGCAGACCGAGCAGGATCAGCGGCAACCGCAAGGCCTGGCTGTCTCGCCGGGAGAACGTCGCGGACGCGAACGGTCCCTGCAGCAGGTCGATGGCCCCGGCGGTCGCGACATGCGCGCCCAGCGGCGCCCACTCCGCCCCCGCCTCGACCGGCAGCGCCAGCGCGCGGCTCCAGGCCGCGACGTCCGGCAGGCGGCTTCCGCCGGCCGGACGCAGCAGCAACCGTGCCGGCGCGGACGACGCCGTGCGCGCGGCGTCGAGCGCAAGTACAAGCGCGGCCGGTGGCGCGTCGTCCTCTCCGGCGTCGAGCGCGAAACCGGCCTGCCCACCGGTACGCAGGAATCCCCCGCGCCCCGTCCACACCGCCACCCACCCCGCTTCCGGCAACGCCGGCAGCAGGGTCTCGGGCCAAGCGTGCCGCGGCTGCAATCCTGCGCCGCCCAGCCGGGAGAGGACTGCACCGAGCCAGGCCTTGTCGATCACGGCGAGCGCGGTCTGGCCGTCGTCCTGCTGCATGCCGGCGGCGACATGAACGCTGTCCGGATCCGCCACCAGCCTGTCTTCCACCGCATACGGCAGCAGCGTGGGCAACTGGCGTCTGCGGCCGCGCGGCAGGCGTGCCTGCGTCAGCAGCACCAGTTCGGCCGGAACGACGATCTCGCACTGCGGATCGTGCGGTAGCGCGGCGAGGGGCGCGACGCCCGCATCAAGCCGCTCGCCGCGACTGCCCAGGCGGCACCAGGCGAGAGGAGCATCAAGACCGGCGTCGGGCCAGTCGACAGGGATATGGATGCGTAGCAGACTCATGGCGGGGTATGCACCGGGTTTACAGGTTCTTTTGCCAGATCAAATCCGGCCAGGCTGCCTGGCCGCGACCGAGCAGGGCCTCGAAACCGACGCGCGCACGATCATATCGGGCCTGGCCGGCGACGAGAAAATAACGGCTGCCGACGGAAACCAGCGCGTCGTCGAACGGCCGGACCGCGCGCGGCAGGCGCTGCCGGAAATCGTCGAGATCCCGGAACGGCCTGCCGACGCGGGCAGCGGCCAGCGTCTTCGCCTGCTCGGGCGACAGGCCGTCGATCAGGGCGGCCAGCACTTCGGGCGGCGCGGTATTGACGTTGACCGGGGTGGGCACAGGCAAAGCCGTGACGAAAGGACGCAGCCGTTCGACGCCGGCCCGGTCGAAGCCCTGCACGCGGTAAAGCCCGTCCACCGTCGTCAGCGGCTGATTCGCCGCGCGATAGGGCGGATCCTGCGTGAGGTAGGCCCCGTCCTCGGCGCCGCCAGGGTAGCGCGTCTCGGTATCGGCGTCGATCCAGTCGATGACCGCGTTGGCGAGCTCGGGCGCCAGCCGCACCTCTTCGAGCAGACGACGGAATACGGCAAGATCGGGTTCGCTCGCCTGACCGCCGCGCACCAGGCTGTTGAGATTGAACAGGCCCTGCTGGTCGCGGATTGCGCCACGCAGTTCGCCGCCGTCGGCCGGCAACGGCGCGAGCGACTGCGCCCAGTCTTCCTGCAGATGATCGGTATTGCCTGCACGCGCATCCTCCGCCAGCAGGGCGCGCGTCCACTGCAGGGCAGCCAGCGCGACGGCGCGCGCCTGCGCCTGCGCGGCCAGATTCTCCACCTGGCGCGTCCACAGATGCTGCTGCCAGGCGACGTACGCGGCCAGGCTCGCAGCCAGGGCGACCACGAGCATGGCGGTGATGACGGCGACGCCGCGCTGGTGTTTCATGGCAGGGCAAAGATCCGGGTGAGCGTGGTGCCTTCGGCGAGTTCGACGACGACTTCGAGCGCAGCCGGCAGATCGTCCCCGCTGCCCGCCGGCCAGGCCGCCTGCCAGTTGCCGTCGCGCGCGAGGTAACGCAGGTCGAAGCGCCGCACACGCTCGAGCAGCGTGTTGACCACCGGCTCCCCGCGCACGCCGCGATCGAGCACCGGCCATACCAGCTGCTCGATCGTGCCGTCGCGCAGCCGGTAACCATAGCGCAGCACGTCCGCCGCCGCACCGGTTTGCCAGGCATCCCCCATGCGGCTGAATTCAAGCTGCGCCGCGTCCGCGGCCGGCGCGCCCTGCCACGCCGGCAGGCGGCGGTCGATGCTGTCGCGTACGGGACGGTCGACCGCCATGCCGACGTCGCGCTCGAGTTGCGCGAAGGTCAGCGAAATGTCGCGCCAGCGACGGTTGTCGTCTTCGAGATGCGCCTGCGAGGCAAACGCCGCAGCAAGACCGCGGTAGGCGAGCACGGACATCAGCGCGAAGATCAGCAGCGCGACCAGCATTTCGACCAGGGTGAAACCGCGCGCGTTCACAAGACAGGCTCCCGCACAAGGTAACCGTTAAGCCGCGCCAGCGCGTGTGCGCTGCCGGTCCGTGCGACCTCGATTTCGACGCGGCGAAACGCCGGATTGGGCGTGCCGGACACCGTCTCCCGCCAGGTCAGTTTCAGCTCCGCCTGCTCGGCCTCGCCGCTGAGCATGCCGGGATCCGGCCAGGCATGCCGGGCCTGCAGCTCGGCAAGCCTGTTCTGCGCCACCCACTGGGCCAGCAGGCGTTCGCGCAATTCGACCGAGCCGGCAGCGAGGATGCCCATGGCCCGGCTTGCAGCAGCCAGCGCGACGGCAAGGATGGTCAGCGCCACCAGCACCTCGATCAGGGTGAAGCCGTGCACGCGGCGCGCATTCATGACGCCGCCCCGAACGAGGTCTCGATCCGCATGCGGCCCAGGCTGTCTCCGCGCAGCCGCGCATAGGCGGCGTTGAGCGCGAAATCCGCGCTGAACGGCGTACTGGCGCCGGAAGGCAGGAACAGGACGCGTGCAGCGCCGGCGGCGTCCGCCTGCCCGACGCGCCAGTCCGTCAGGCGCAGGCCGGCTGTCGCTTCGCGATCGCGCAGCGCGTCGTCGCCGCCGCCGCCGTAGGGAATCCATGCGTTGTCCGCATCGCGACGCCAGAAGCGATAGTGCGTCCGCTCGACCGAGAAGGCGATCGGTTCGCCCGTGGTCACGGCCTCGTCGCGCGCATGCTCGAGCAGGACGGCGAGCCGCCGCATCTCGGTCTGCAGGTTGTGCTCGTCGTCGGGCGCCAGACGTACGCCGGCAAGCCCGAGCATGATGCCGACGATGACCAGCACCACGAGCAGCTCGATCAGCGTGAAGCCGCGCTGGATCACAGCATCCACGACCCGATGTCGGCGTTGTTGCCGTCGCCGCCCGGCGTGCCGTCGGCGCCCAGGCTGAAGATGTCGATCTCGCCGTGCAGTCCGGGATTGAGATACTGGTAGGGCGTGCCCCAGGGATCGCTCATCAGGCGTTCCAGGTAGCCGCCGGTCTTCCAGTTGCCGGGCACCGGATTGGTGGCGGGGCGCTCGACCAGCGCCTGCAGGCCTTGCTCGGTGCTCGGATAGCGCTGGTTGTCGAGCTTGTAGAGATTCAGTGCCTGGCGGATGGCGGCGATGTCCTGCTTGGCGGCCACGATGCGTGCCTCGTCCGGCCGGCCCATGATCTTGGGCACGACCAGCGCCGCGAGTATGCCGAGTATTGCCACCACGACCATGATTTCGATCAGCGTGAAGCCGCGTTCGCGTCGCGTGCCCGCCCGGTTGAAAACTGTCATTGCGTGTCCTCTTTCTCGGTGCCCGTGTCAGCGCGCGAGCTGGTTCATTTCGAATATCGGGAGCAGGATTGCCAGCACGATGACCAGCACCACGCCCCCCATTGCCACGATCAGCAGCGGTTCCATCAGGCTGGTCAGCCCCACAACACGCGTTTCCATCTCGCGTCCCTGTTGCGTAGCGGCACGTTCCAGCATGCGTGCCAGCTGGCCGCTCGCCTCCCCGCTGGCGATCATGTGCACCAGCATGGGCGGGAACAGGCCGCTGGCGCCCAGCGCACGACTGAGGCTGCCGCCCTCGCGCACCTTGCGCGCGACCTGCTCGACCGCCTCGCGCATCGGCAGATTGCGCACCACGCCCGCCCCCGCGTGCAACGCGTCCAGCAGCGGCACGCCGCTGCCGACGAGTATGCCCAGCGTACTCGCGAACTGCGCGCTGTTCAGACCCCGGATCAGCGCGCCGGCGACCGGCAGGCGCAGCAGCGCCCGGTGAAAGCGCCTGCGCCGCAGCGGCTGCTTCAGCAGGTGCGTCGCAGCCCAGCCTGCGGCCGCGAGACCGAGCAGCCACAACCAGGCGCTCGCCCGCAGGAAATCGCTGGTGGCGATGAGGGCGCGTGTAAGCCAGGGCAGCGTCTGGTGTGTGCTCTGGAATACGTGGACGACCTGCGGCACGACATAGGTGAGCAGCCCCAGCACCACGGCGCCGGCGACGGCGGTGACGATCGCGGGATAGATGAAGGCGAGGCCGATTTTCTGGCGCAGGGCCTGGCGCGATTCGACGAAGTCGGCCAGCCGTTCCATCACGTCGGCGAGCCGGCCGGAGCGCTCGCCCGAGGCGACCAGGGTAATGTAGAGGTCGGGGAAATCCCGTGGAAATTTCTGCAGCGCGCGTGCCAGCGGAAAGCCCGCCAGCACCTCACCGCGCACCCCGGCGAGCACCTGGCGGGCATGATCGCCATCGGCCTGTTCGATCAGCGCGTTGAGCGTCTGCTCGACCGGCAGGCCCGCACCGAGCAGGGTGGCGAACTGGCGGGTGATCAGGCTGAGCTGGGCGGCCGACAATCCGCGCCGCCAGCGGGGCGCGCCGCCAGCGGCGCGTCCGCCATCCGATACCGGCGCCACGCTTGCCACCGCCAGTCCGCGCTCGCGCAACCGCGCACGCAGCTGGCGCGCGGTGTCGGCTTCCTGCACTCCTTTCTGCAGGTGGCCGGCGGCATCGTAGGCTTCGTAGCGGAACGCGGCCATGGCTCGTCCTGTCACCCCTCGCGCGTGGCGCGGAGCACTTCCTCGAGTGCGGTTTCCCCGCTGCGCACCCAGCGCATCCCGTCCTCGCGCAGGCCGATCATGCCCTTTCCGACGGCGTGGGCGCGCAAGGCCTGTTCTGCGTCACCGTCGTGGATCATCCGCCGCAGCACCTCGTCGACCACCAGCAGTTCGTAGATGCCGGCGCGGCCGCGATAGCCGGTACCGTTGCAGACCGGACAGCCCACCGCACGATAGAGCGGCGCGTTGGCGTCCATCGACCCAACCAGCGTGCGCTCGGCGACATCGGGCACATGCGGGGCACGGCAGGCCTGGCACAGGCGACGCACCAGCCTCTGCCCCAGCACGCCCAGCAGGCTGGAGGCAAGCAGAAAAGGTTCGATGCCCATGTCGACCAGGCGCGTCACCGAACTCGCCGCATCGTTGGTATGCAGCGTGGCCAGCACGAGATGGCCGGTGAGCGAAGCCTGCACCGCGATCTGCGCCGTTTCCAGATCGCGGATCTCGCCGATCATGATGACATCGGGATCCTGTCGCAGGATCGCGCGCAGGGCGCGCGCAAAATCGAGCTCGATGCGCGGGTTGACCTGGGTCTGGCCGATACCGTCGAGGTCGTATTCGACAGGATCCTCCACCGTCATGATGTTGTGCGTGCGCGCATCCAGGCGCGACAGTGCGGCGTACAGCGTGGTCGTCTTGCCGGAGCCGGTCGGCCCCGTCACCAGGATGATGCCGTGAGGGCGATGGATCAGCGCATCGAGACTGGCGAGCGTCGTCTCGTTCATGCCGAGCCGGCCGAGTTCGAGCCGGACTGCCTGCTTGTCGAGCAGACGCATGACGACGCGTTCGCCGTGTCCGGTCGGCAGCGTCGACACGCGTACGTCGACGGGACGGCTGCCGAGACGCAAGGTGATGCGCCCATCCTGGGGCAGGCGCTTTTCCGCGATGTCGAGCTGCGCCATCACCTTGATGCGGGACACGATGGCCGCATGCAGGGCGCGCTTGGGTTCGATCACGTCGCGTAGGGCGCCGTCCAGACGGAAGCGCACCACCGAGCGCGTCTCGTAGGGTTCGATATGGATATCGGATGCCCGTTCGCGCAGCGCCTGTGCAAGCAGCGCGTTGAGGAGACGGATGATCGGCGCGTCGTCCTCGCTTTCGAGCAGGTCGGCGACCTCCGGGATGTCCTGCGCGAGCTGGTGCAGATCCATGCCCTGTTCAAGATCGCCGACCAGCGTGGCGGCGTGGTTGCCCTCGCCGTGATCGTAGGCCAGATTCAGCGCCTGCTCGAAGCGTGCCTTGTCGAGCAGGCGGGTACGCAAGGGCCGCCTCAGCATGCGGCGCAATTCGGCCAGGGTGGCAGGCTGGGCGCCTTCGCGCAGCCATACCTCGATCTCGTCATCGTGGGCGCAGGCGACGAGCGCGCCGTGCGTACGCGCAAAGCCGTAGGGCAGCAGCGCTACGAGCGCGGGATCAAGGGGGGGAAGCGCCGGCGTATCCATGGGGGTCGCTCAAGGCGCCGACTGCGACGCGGGTTTCAGTTCGGGCAGCAGGTCCATGCGCATCTCCGGCAGGGCGAAATGCGGCTGCATGCCGAAATCGGCCTGACGCTGACGGATGAATTCGTACCGGTCGCCCGTCAGCGCGTCGGTGCTTTCCGAGTCCCGCAGCACGCGCGGGCGCAGGAAAACCATCAGATTCGTCTTCTGGCGGTTGCGCGTCTCGGCACGGAACAGATGTCCCAGGAACGGGATGTCGCCGATCAGCGGCACCTTGTCGACCCCGTTCTGCACGCGATCCTGGATCAGGCCTCCGAGCACGATGATGCGGCCGTCGTCGACCAGCACGGTCGAATCGATGGCGCGCTTGTCGGTGATGACGTCGGCGGCCGTCGTGGTCTCGCGCAGGCTGGAGATCTCCTGATAGATCTGCAGCTTGACCGTGCCGCCCTCGGATACCTGCGGCCGCACCTTGAGGGTGAGGCCCACGTCGCGGCGCTCGATCGTCTGGAAGGGCGTTGCGGTGGTCGACGACCCCGTCTGCGCGTACTGACCGGTAATGAAGGGCACATTCTGGCCGATCACGATCTTCGCCTCTTCGTTGTCCAGCGTCATCAGGTTCGGGGTGGAGAGGATGTTCGCATTGGCGTCGGTTTCCAGCGCACGCGCGAGCACACCGAGATTGGTGATGGTGCCGAGGCCGGGAATGTTGATCGTGCCGTCGACGATGCCGATATTGAGGCCACGGCCGACCGTGCCCAGATTGGCCGCGGCGTCGATGATGTTGGTGCCGCTGTTGCGGACGCCCAGATTCGTGCCGCCGATGGGATTGGTGCCGCTCTTGTTGATCCCGCTGAGATCCTGCCACTGGATGCCGAATTCCGCCGCCTTTTCTGCCGTGACCTCGACCACAAGCGCCTCGACGAAGACCTGCGCACGACGCGCATCGAGCTTCTCGATGACGGCGCGCAGGCTGTTGTAGACGACGTCGGGGGCGTTGATCACCAGCGAATTGCTCGCCGTGTCTGCAATGATCATGGCGCTGCCGTCGCCCGCGGCGGGGGCGGCAACCGCCGGCGACGTTGTGCCCGCGGCCTGGGGCGGTGCCGCCTGTGCCCCGGACAGGCGGCCGCCCATCAGGCTGCGCAGGGTTTCCGCGAGCTTGCCGGCTTCGGCATTCTTCAGGTAGACGATGTGGATGTTGCCGCCGAGCGCGCCGGGGACGTCGAGTCCCGCGATCAGATCCCGCAGCGTCTGGACGCGCGACGGATTGCTGCTGCGCACCAGCAGCGAATTCGAGCGCGCATCGGGAACGATGGTGAAGCGCGCCCCGCCCGCGGACTGCGCATCCGCCGCCAGTGCGCCATCGGCCATCAGGCGTGCCAGCGATTGCGCCAGGTCGACCGCCGACACGTATTGCAGACGGATCACCGTGGCATCGCTCTGGCTGGGCCGGTCGACTGCCTCGATGATCGCGCCGAGCCGGCGCAGGTTGTCGGCGTAGTCCGTGATCACCAGGGTGTTGCTGGACGGCAGCACGGCGATGGCGTTGTTCGCCCCGATGAGCGGCCGCAGAACCGGCAGCAGCTGCGAGGCGGTCTCGTTCTGCAGCGGATAGACCTGGGTGATGATGCGGTCGCCGCGTTCGTTGAGTTCCTTGCCGCGGATGACGCTGTAGTTCTGCTTGGCCTCGACCTCGGGCACGATCTTGGTCACGCCCTGCCCCTCGATGGCAGTGAACCCCTGCATGCGCAGCGCGGACAGCAGGATCGGATAGACGAGGTCACGCGACACCGGTCTCGCCGAGGTGATGATCACCGTGCCCTTCACGCGCGGATCGATGACGAAATTGCGGCCGGTCAGTTCGCCTACGGCCTTGACCACCGACGGGATGTCGGCATTCACGAAATTGAGGACCACCGTATCGCCCTGTGCCTGGGCGTAGCGGAACGGCCCCCCCAGCAGGCAAAGCAGAACGATGGCTACCAGATGGCGCAGGCGGAAAGGCATCACGTTCATATTCATGGTCTGGGCTGCAATCTATAGGAAAGGGTCAGGGGGTTGCCCTGGCGTTCGCCGACCAGGGTCACGCGTTGCTGGCTCGCCGCATCGGTCAGCAGGCGGGCGAGCTCCTGTACGTTCCCCACCGGCTGGCCGTTCACCATCCGCACCGTATCCCCGCCCTGCAGTCCGAGGCGCGCCGCAAGGCCGCCCGCTTCGACCGCGGCGACGATCAGCGCCGGACGCCCTTCATCGCCATTCGAACGGATCTCCGCGCCCAGTTTCTGCGGATTGGCGATCACGCGATCGATCTCGCCCGGCGTCAGCGCCATCTCGCGCGGCGCGAGTCCCTGTTGCGCTTCGGGACGGTCCAGATCGAGGCGTTCCGGCAGGCCCTTGTTCAGCAGCAGGACGTGGTCGGCCGCCACATCGCTGAGCATGACACCGGGCTGCACTTCACCGCCGCGCGCGATCGCCTGGTCCTGACCGTTCACATTGATGATTGCCATCGCGGGGCGCGTGCCGGGTGCGGCAAACACACCGCGCAGCCTGAAATCCAGAACCGTGGCCTGCACGACGGAATGAGCCGGGTCGCCGGTCACCTCCGCCGTGCCGAACAGTCGGGCTGCGCGAATCACTTCCACGCCTGACGCCTGCGGCGCAGGGCGCGCAACAGGGCGTGACGGTTCGGGCGCGACCAGGCGCCAGGTCCAGTGTGCCAGCGTGGCAGCCAATGCCAGCAGCAACGCCAGATTCAGCAGGACCCAGCCGGTGCGGGGCAGACGGGCGGCGACTTGCGGGACTGAAATTCTGGACACCGGCATACGCGCCCGTCATTCCTCGATGCCGTAGCGCTTGACCTTGCGCCACAACGTCGATTTGTCGATGCCCAGGATATCGGCGGCAAGCGCGCGGTCGCCGCGCGTCTCCCGCAGCGTCTTGCGGATGAAGTACGCCTCGATCTCGTCGAGACTCTGGGGCGGCAGATAATCCAGCGCACGGCTGCGCGACTCGCGCTGTTCGGTCAGCCTGGCAGGCAGCACGTCGACATCGATCTGCTCGGATTCACTCATGATGATCATGCGCTGGACGATGTTTTCCAGTTCCCGCACGTTGCCCGGCCAGTCATAGCGCATCAGGGCGCCAAGCACGGCCGTGCTGACGCCGGCAATATGCTTGCCCAGCCGGAGAGAGTGCTTGTTCAGGAAATAGTAGGTCAGCAGCGCGATGTCCTCGCGCCGCTCGCGCAGTGGTGGAATGCTGATTTCCATCACCGACAGGCGATAGAACAGGTCTTCCCTGAACAGCTGCTTTTCCACCAGTTCGTGAATCGGCCGGTTGCTGGCTGCCACCACGCGGACATCGACGTGGATCGGTTCGGTGGCGCCGGTCGGATAGAAATTGCCGTCCTGCAGCACGCGCAGGAGCTTGGCCTGCAGCGCCATCGGTGCGTTGTTGATCTCGTCCAGAAACAAGGTGCCGCCGCTGGCCACTTCGAACAGGCCGGGCTTGTTGCGCTCGGCGCCGGTGAACGCGCCCTTGCGAAAGCCGAAGAGTTCGCTTTCGATGAGGTTCTCGGGAATGGCCGCGCAGTTGATCGCCACAAAGGGGTGCTCCGCCCGCTTGCCGCGCAGGTGGATCTGCCGCGCAACCAGTTCCTTGCCGCTGCCGCTCTCCCCGAAGATCAGCACGCTGGAATCGTAGGCGGCGGCGGCATCGATCAGGCGGTCGACACGTTCCTTGCCGGCCGACTGGCCGATGATCTCACCGCCGTCCTCGAAGGCGCGGCGCTGCTGGCGCAGTCTCTGGTTTTCCGTGGACAGCAGGTAGTAGCCGAGCGCCTTTTCGATCACGCAACGCAGCTTGACGATGTCGAACGGCTTCTGGACATAGTCGTACGCCCCCTCCTTCAGCGCCGCCACGGCAGACTCCACGGTGGCATAGCCGGTCACCAGCACCACCTGGATCAGCGGATCGCGCGCCTTGGCGTACTTGAGCAGGTCGAGCCCATCCGCGCCGGGCATGCGCAGATCGGTCAGGACAACGGCCACCTCGTTGTTTTCCAGGTAGGCCATGGCCTCGTTGGCATTCTCGGCACTGGCGATCTTGAAGGTCATCGACGACTCGGCCAGCACGGTGAGCATGAGCTCACGCATGTTTCGATCGTCCTCGGTGACAAGTATCGTCGGCACGATTCCGATGTTCTCGGAAGCGGGCTCGGGGGATTTCGCCGGGCTCTGCAGGTTCCCCTTCATAGATTCGCGCGCTTGAGGTCGACAGCGGGCAGCTTGATCACGAAGCGCGCCCCGTCCTTGTAGTTCGCATCGAGGTCGATGAAGCCGCCCCGCTTGGCAACGATGGCCTGGCTGATCGACAGCCCCAGGCCGTAGCCCTGCCCGACGTCCTTGGTCGAGAAGAAGAGATCGAACAGGCGGTTGCGGATATCGTCCGGCACGCCCGGGCCATTGTCGGTCACGCTGATCGCGGCATAGGATTCCTCTTGCCAGGTCCTGACCGTGATGCACGGCGATTCGGCATTGTTGAGGGCATCGATCGCGTTGGCCAGCAAGTTGGTCAGCACGATGTCGAGTTGACCGCAGCTGCCCTCCACGACGAGGCGGTCGGGACTGAGGTCCATGACGATGTCGATGCGATAGCGCTTGAGCCGGCAGTTGATGAAGGTTTCGATGAGCTCCTGCGCGAGCTGGTTGAGATCGCACGTCTCGCCGCAACACTTGTCCTTGCGGGCATAGTTGAGCAGTTCCTGAACCACCCGGGAACAACGCTGGGTCTCGTCGGCAATGATGCGCGCATAGCCGCCGAGCTTGGCGTTCTCGACGGCGGCGTGCTCGAGCAACTGCGCGTAGCCCAGGATGTTGCCGAGCGGCGTGTTCAGTTCGTGCGCCACGCCGGCTGCGAGCTGGCCCATGGCGACCAGCTTCTCGCGGGTTGCCATGCTCTCCATCAGTTGCCGGTACTCGGTGATGTCCTGCAGGATCAGCACGCCCCCCATGTCGTTCTCGGCATCGTTGTAGAAACCGAGATTCAGCGAGAAATAGCGGGTGACCCCCTCCACGCGCAGCGCGATCTCCTGGTTGCTGATGGCGCGCTTGTACAGGAAGGCGTCCCGCAGCAATTCGCGGTCGCGCTCGTTCAGTTCCAGCAGTTCGAACAGATTGGCGCCGACGAGGCCGCCGGGATCGACGCCGAACATGGTATCGGCCTGGCGGTTGGCAATGGTGATGCGCAGATCGTCCGCGAGACTCAGCAGGCCGCCAGGCAGGCTTTGCAGAATGGTGTTGCTGCGATTGCGCTCGTTGATGAACCGGCCCTGGCACTGCTCGACCGTCTGGAACATCAGACGCAGCGTCGTCATCGTGGTGTTGTACTCGTGCAGCAGGCGACCGCCAGCCGTCCAGTTGTTGCCACCGTCGACAACCGGTTCCAGCAAGCCCTCGCGGGCGCCGAATACGCCCTGCTCCAGCCGGCGCAGGGCGGCCAGTTCGCCGGCGAGGCGCACCGCCGCGTAGCTCAGCCCGCCGAACAGCAGTGCGGTGAGCCCCCAGAAATACGGCAAATCCAGCCAGCGGGGAGCCCAATGGGCGTACAGCAGTCCTGCCAGCAGCGCCACCGCCAGCGGGATCAGGAAACCAGGCACTTCGAAGCCACCCGGCCGCCCTGCGGCGCTCCGCAAATTCAAAGACTTGATGGCCATACCCTCGTTTACGTCCCTAGAAAATCAAGATGGCCACCAAACACTGCTGGTAGCCATCCGGTACAACGCGCAGCCTGGTTTGCCGTCAGAAAATGAACTGCAATCCGAGCGTCGCCTGCTTGTAGTCCTGCAAGGAGGGATTGGTCGGATGCTGAGTATCGAACGAGACGTCCGCGTACTCAAACGTTACCTTCAGTTTCTGGCCGTCGATATAGTAGTTTGCGCCGAGACCATTCCACGTCTGGTCATAGTATTCAGCAAGACCGGTCTTCACGCCATAGTCCGACTTTTCATGCCGGCCGAAGAACTGGAGCCGTCCCATGCCGATCTTGCCCGGCAGCATGTAGCCGCCCTTGACATAGTAACCCTTGAGGTCCGAGTTGACCGGCAGATTCGGATCCGGCGTCTGGCTGTAGGCATTGCCCGTATCGTACTTGAAGTAGGCCCCCGACAGGGTATACACGCCGCTCGCCGTGGGATATTCCATGAACGCATCCACGGTCCAGGCCTTGTAGTCCTTGATGTCGCTGCGCGAGGGATAGTTGGCATAGGCCACGTCCGACTGCATGTCGTAGGCCGCACCGACCGTCAGCACCTTCTGCGTACCCAGATAGGTACCGAGATAGCCGTAATTGAATTCCGGTTCCCAGAAGCTGTAGTGCACGCGCCCGGTGAAACGCGGGCTGTCCTTGGGCTTGTATTGATCCTCCCGGCCGTCGGCGATCATGAAGCGGTACTGCAGGTGGGCGTCCATGAGGTTGCCCCACACTGCGAGGCCCGTATCGCGGCTGCCGCCGAACGGCGTGTAGGACAGGACCTCCGCACGGTCGAGCGTCAGGGGCTCGAGACAGCCCTCGAGATTTTCACGCGAGAAGGTGTTCTTGAAGCGGCCGACGATGAAGCGCAGGTCGTCGCGGTAATCCAGCGTCACATAGGCGTCGCGGTAGTACACGCTCTTGTTGTCTTCCCCGAGCTTGCTGTCGTTGCCCGCCTCGAACTGGGCATAGAAGCCGACATAGTCGTTGTACTGTCCGGAGAAGGTCACCCGGTTGCGCCGCAGAAAGAGATCCGTCGAAGCCCCCGAGTCGGTCGGCGAAGTGAATCCCTTGTATTGCATCCAGCCCTGCAGGGCATAGGTAAAGGTCAACGAACCCTGTTCGCCGAACTCGATGGTCGGCCCCGCCACCGCCACCGCCGGCAGCAGGCCGGCCAGGGCGGACACTGCCACGACACGCCGCAAACTCATGATGGCACTCCCTTTCTTGTTCCCCGATATCATTTTCATTACTTGCCTCCCGAAACGCCCTGATAGACCCCCTGCACCTTCGCGAGGTCACTGGTATGACAGCTGCCGCACGCTTCGGCACTGCCGCGCGGTTTCGACAGCAGGTTCTTGTGCGCCATGTCTTCCTTCATCATTCTCGGGTTTCCGCTGTGGCAGCCCACGCAGGAGTTGTTGACCTTCGCGTGCTGCGCATGCCACGGCGCCTTGACCGGATCCTTGCTGGGCGCCGGCGCGCGGGTGCCGTTGTGGCACTTGAAGCAGCTCGACGCCCCCAGCCCGCAGGCGTTGGCGAGGCCGATCGGAGACAGGATGGACGCATGCTGCGCCAGCACGGCCGTCGCCTCTCCACCCCAGCCCCCAGCCACTCGATCCTCCGCACTTTCCCCGCTCTTGCCCCCCACAGCCAACACCGCTGCAAGCGCGCTTACCGCCGCAAACGCAATGCCAGCGCGCAGATATTTTCCGACTCGAGTCCCCTTACGGCTGCCTTTCATTCACCACTCTCCTTTTGCTCATCGCGACGCACATGACGCACCTCCCCGGGCGGGGGAGTCGCATCTTCTTTTTGGGAAAATCTAGCTTCAAGCGCGGCCTGGATTTCCTTGTCCCCCGTGCTCGAAATACAGGAGCAGACAGGTCCCTTGGCCCGAAATTTTAGGCGAGGCTTGTCTATCGTATCGAGCGCCCAGGCGCTGGTCGTCACGACCAGCGACAGCAACGCAAGCCACGCAGCCAAGCCTCGTCCGAGTATCGACACCCTGCTCTCCCGATTCATGCCCCACACCTAAAGCACAAGTCGTGCCTGAATGGATTCCTGTTGTTTTTCATACACATGCCCATCACCCGGCTACGTCATGCGATTGCAGAACAGCGCCCCCTCCGTGCAATCTTTCATTTTGCAATGTCGGCCCCGTAAGGCCGGATGGCGGTCCGGGTATCGGACGACAGCCGCATCAGTTCGTAGCGTCTTCCCGCCAGCCCGGCCTGGGCTTCGCGCAGCAATCCGGCCGCACGCGGGGGGAACTGGTCCGCCCGCGCGAGACTGTCCCTGAAGATCCGCTCGTAGTGCTCGTCCGGCCAGACGTTGACCACGAGCTCGACCTGCCAGTCCGTGCCGGCCGCGCGGAACGGCTGGACGAATTCCCGGGTTTTGCCCGCCGGAATCCGGGTGTCCGCCAGCTCGCGCGTGATCTGGGTATCGACCTGCCAGCCGATCAGCTGCCTGCCGAGTTCGGTCACACGGCCGCGTGCATCCTTGCGATAGAACGCCAGTTCGATCTTCGGCACCATGTAGGTCGGCAGATGGTGGCCTGCGCCTTTGTTGTGTACCCGGGCACGCGCACGATAGTGCGTGGCATCGATACGGTCCAGCACGAGCTCGACGGCTAGCGCCTGCCGGGTCATCTCGGGATCGTGGATGCCGCGCCAGAGATGCCGGCGGTCGGGCATGTGGCAGCTCTGGCACGTCTTCCTGTCCGGTCCCGCCTTGGCGTAGGGGCTGGCCAGCCACTGCTGGTAGGTGTCTTCCTGCAGCTTGCCGGCAATGCGCGGCCCGTCCTCGGGAAACTGGTGGCAATGTGCGCAGAAGCGGCTGTCCTCGAATGCCCGGGCGACGACGAACCCGTCGTGCGGGCTGTCCGCCACCGCGCCATTCCTGGGGGGCGGCCCGAAGCGCTGGTGGCCGCGCACGTGGCAAGCCGCGCAAACGAGCCCCTGGTGGGCAAGATCGGGGGCAACGTAGGCGGGTGGCGCCTGCGCAGGCGCATTGGGCCAACCGAGTTCCCTCGCCACCAGGGCCTTTTGCTCGGCAAGCGGCGCATGGCAGCGCAGGCAGCGGTTGCCCTGCTGCTGGTCCATCAATGCGAGTTGCCAGCGCAATCCCGCCCCCATGGTCCGGCTGTGCAGGCTGGCGCGCCAGTCCGCATATTGCGCCACATGGCATTGGCCGCAGGCATCGGGATGCAGCGAAGCCTCGAGCGCCGAAAAATGCGCGGGCGGCGCGCCCTGCGGCGCGACCGGCTCGTCCCAGTGGCGCGCAAGGAACCCCTCCGTATCGTCATGCTTCCCGTCCCCGCACGCCAGCAGCCCGAGCGCCACGACAATGCCGCCCAGCAAACGGAACCATCCGGCAAATGTACCCATCGTCACACCGCAATTCCACCATAAAAAAGCCCACGTATACCGTGGGCGAGGGAGGAGTGTATAGGGAGAAGCAATGGGTATCGGTCAACCGCCGCAGGGATTGCTCGGCGCCCCGCTGCCCCCGCCGCTGCTGCTGACGGACTCGCCGGTCTTGTAGGCCTTGTCGGCATTGACGATCGCGTTGGTGTTCGACGCGTAGGGGTTGGTGACATTGCGCGGCGCCACCGTCCCGGTACTCGGCTTGAAGAACGACACCAGGTCGGTACGCCACGGCGAATCGGCCGGCAGGATGTAGTTGCCGTTCGAATCGAGGATATGCGACAGCGAGTTCCATTCGACCATCGCGCCGTCGTAGAAGCGAACCGGCTTGCCGAGGATCACCGTGCTCGCCACGCCGGTGATCATGGCGCGGAAAGTCGTCTCGCAGTACACGTAGATCGTGTCGCCCGGCTGATAGGCATTGCCCGACCCGACCAGGTTGTAGCTGCCGTCGACAAAACCGACGCCCGAGGCATTGGTGCCGCCCGCCAGCAAAGTTTCAAGTTCGGCCTTGGAGCGATAGGCATAGCCCTTGGTACTGTCGAGCAGGTGGGTGTACTGCAGTTGCAGCGTGCCGCGCGGATGCCCCTGGCGCGAGCCGCTGTTCTGGAAGAAGGCCATGTAGTTGTTCGGATTGACGGGCGTACAGTAGGCTGTCGCGCATGCCTGCGTACCGGCCGTATCGGTATCGGTGTCTTCGCCGAGTTCGACCATCTCCCCTGCCGCGTACTGGCCAAGGCTGCGCGCATCCCAGACGAACACGCCGTCGCTCTTGAGGTTCGCGTCCGTTCCAGGCAGTACCGCCATCAGATCCTGTACCGTCGCCTGCAGCTGGGTGTTGTCGACCTTGAGGCTCTTGACCGAGATCGTGCCCGTGTTCGGGGCGGTGCTGGCGGTCGCCTGGAAATCGGTCCCCGACATGCCGTTGCCGTTCAGCCACTGGTTGCCGCCATTCAGGATCGCGAGGTTCTTCTTGTCCATGCCCCAGTAGCGCAGGGCATACCAGATACGGCCCTGGGCCATCGCGTTGCCCGTGCTGCCCGTACCCATGGCAGCGACGACCATGTCCTTGCTGGGATCGATGTTGTACTTCTTGAGAAGGGCATCCATCGTGGCGCCGTCCGGCACCATGCTCTGCGTTTCGATCACGCCGTTGTTGCGCGTCTGGATCCACTCCGAGGACGGCGACAGATAGGTGAAGACGTTGGTGCCGTTGGGCTTGACATATTCGGAGCCAGCCGGGCCCACCGTAGCCTGGAAGATGATCAGCTTGCCGGTGACGCCGGCAGGGCGCTGGTTCACCCAGTCGTCTTTCCAGCGTTTCAGCGTGGCCGCGGTAATCAGTCCGTTGACGTTGTTCTCATAGTCGTCGTCCGACACCTGCGTCAGCGCAGCAGGCGTGTTCACCACAATCTGGCTGGCAACCGAGGTCTTGTCCTCCCCGCCGCCACCGCCGCCGCATCCACCCAGACCTGCCAGCATCGCCAGGATGCCCAACCCCAATGCGCCCATGCGCACGCCGTGCGTATTCGTTTTCATCCGTCCTCCGTCCATTTTGAGATTCCCCATACCCTTGGTTATTTCCACATCGACGCCTCAGATCAAGGCCCCACTCCAACCGCCAACGGCTTCATCACAACCGGCGTCCACCCCTGTTCCAGGGCATCCAGCAATGTCTCGCAATCAGCGACATTCACATCCCGCACTTCTGCGCCTTCCGCACGCAGCAACACCGCCAGCGCGTTCGCCGTCGGCGGCCACGCGAGATGAACCAGCACAATTCGCCTGTTCGTGCTCATACAATGAAAACAACCTCGTTATCGATGATCTGTCGGGCCAGCTCGTTCATGCCGGCAGACGAGGGGTCTACCTCGTCGAGCGGCACCTCGGCAAAGGCGAGCGCTTCCTGCTGCTCAGCCACTGCGGGCTCGTCGGGCAGCTTCCCCCATGCGAGAATCCGCACCGTGTCGTCCAGCAAGGTCAGTCCGCTCGCCATGCGCAGGGCCTCGGCCTGCTTCTGCGCGGCGACCATGAGTATCCGTTTCTTGTCAGCCATCGCGCGCGCCTCAGAAAACCAGGACCTTGTCGCAGGTGCGGACCAGTTCCGCATCCTGGTACTGGCCGCCGATCACGACCACGTCAGCCAGCGCCTGCAGGTCGAAATTCTCGGCGCCCAGCCGTTCCACGCTGTGCTCGCACAAGGTGATCCGGTTCGGATGCGCCTTCGCGCGCGCCACGAAGCCTGCGTCGTTGAGCAGCTTGACGCCGGTATCGGTCAGGAAGCACAGCGGCACGCATCCGCGGCGCGTCGCTGCGTCGAACAGTGCCCCCACCTGCGGCAGAAACTGTTCATCGGTGACGACAATCCCCAACTCCATGTCAGGCCTTCCGGATCTTCCAGATGAAGGAGCCGCTGCCTTCCTGACGTTCGAACAGATCGTTGCCCTCGGCATCGCACATCGCCACGATCGACTCGCCCGACGACGGGTTGTCGAACACCAGGGTCAGCACCTCGCCGCTTTCGATCTTCTGCAGGGCTTTCTTGGTGTACATCTGCGGGTGCGGGCAGGTATAGCCGCACACATCCAGCTTCCACTCGTGATCGCCCACCTTGTTGAAACTCATCGCCATGTCGTGTCCTTTCTCGTATCAGTCGAATTCGAATAAATCCGGCAGCGGCGATCAGAGATCGCATCCGCCTTCCATCTTTGCGGCGGCGCGATCCATCCACCAGGCAAACACCTTGACCCCCGCATAGGCGCCCAGGATCATGCCGGCCAGGAACACCCAGCCGCTGGGGTCGCCATTGGTGACGGTGGCGAAGAAGGCCCCGATGTTGCAGCCCATTGCGAGCCGTGCCCCGATGCCCATCAGCGTGCCGCCGACGATCGCGAAGAAGGCGGTCTCCCAGCTCGGTTTCTTCCACTTGAATTCGCGACGGCCCAGTGCCATGGTCGCGGCGCCGAGGATGATGCCGATCGACATGAAGCCCGGGGCGTTCAGCAGCGGATTGGGCAGGCCGTTGTCGAGGCCGAAGAAGATGCTGTCCATGCTGTTGATGCCGAGCCGGGCCATCAGCCAGCCGCCCCATTGCGCTTCCTGGGTGGTGATGTACCAGTAGCCCGGATCAAACACGGTGTCCTGGATCGAAAGCCCGTTGTGATAACCCATCGCCACGAGCAGTTCGCCGAAATTGAAGATGCCGTAGTGTTCGCGCAGCACGCCGGTCACGTACATGTGGAGGCCGGCCAGGATGCCAAGACCGATGCCGGCGATCGCGGTGTTTTTCGAAGCCGTGCACATGGCCCAGATTCCGGCAAGCTCGTCGCCGAATCCCGGAGAGGCCTTGCCGGCGCGCCGCAGATAGCCCTTGCGGTAATACAGGACATAGAGCGCAACGAGGATCGCGAGCACCGGCAGGATGGCGGTGAACAGCGTGTTGTAGACGACGATCCCGACCGTGCCTTCCTTGCCGAAGACCTCCGCCGTGGTGATGCCCTTCAGGTCCCAGATGTAGCCGGCCGTGAAGATATCGAACCAGCCCTTGGTCACCGACAGTTCCGCCGGCATGTCCTTGGCCGCCGCCGAAGCCACCCACGCCTGCGGCACCAGCGCATCCCACCAGCCGCTGGCCGAGACCACGATCGCCTGCGAAAAGGAAATCGCCACGATGACCAGCATCGAATTCATGTTGCCTTCGCCGGCCTTGTAGAGAGACCCCGAAGCACAGCCGCCGGTAAACACGATGCCGAAACCGAATATCGCTGCGCCGATGATGATGTGCCACCCCATGGCATTGGGATGGAAGGTGCTGAAGCCGCTGAGGCTGACGATGGCCGCGACCACCGAATACAGGGCCACCGCGATCATGACGCCGACCGCCATGCGTGGCACCTTCACGGCAAACAGGTCGCGCACGGCCGAGGCCATGCAGAAACGCCCGTACTGCAGCAGCATGCCGTAGGCCAGGCCAAACCAGACATAGACCAGCAAATAGAGGAAGCGGGTGTCAATCGACAAAGCGACAATCGACATCAACACGACAAACGCCACCACACCGAGAGACTGCAGACCCTCCTTGCGCATGAACCAGGGAGACGCCCCCGGCGCAACACTATCCGACGCCATACTCACCGCCACTTCTCCTCAAAATAAGACAGACAACACCAACCGCGAACCTACAGTCCCTTGCGCAAATAGATGCACCAGCTGCTGCCATTCCGGACCGTGGTGAGATACGTGCAATACAGGGTCTGTGCCAGCGCCGGAAATCCTTCGATCGCCGTCGGGTTGTCCGACACCACCTCGATCACGTCACCAGGCCTGACCTCGCCCAGCACCTTGAGCGTCAGCAACTGCGGCCGCGGACACATCGCGCCGAGGCAATCCACCGAGCGAACGAGATGGACCACGCCCACACCCGGGATATCGACATCCCGCTCGACGAAAGCCGGAGCGCTTTCGACCTGCTTGTGCGCGCCGGTGAACCACGCGACCCCCTGCATATACGTTCCCCTTGCTTTGGCGTAAGCCCTTAAGCACACAGCATGCCATGTCGTTTTTTCTTTATTAATCATAATCTTGATCCTTTTGATCGATCCGCGGGACGCGGGAAAATGCAATGCATGCGGCCCGATGGATTGTTACGACGGTTTTTTGCAATGGGCACGCAGCCGGCCCGCGGCCGCCTCGCACAGCGCGCGACGGCTGCGACGATTCCGCAAACACCGCCCGCATCGACCCGGCTTCCGACCGTCTTCCGTCAGCCTGCCCCGCGTTGCGGAGAGGAAGCGGACACGCATGCAAGGACACGCAATCCTGCACGAATCGGGCGCGATCATTTTTCAATGCGTCAGGCATAATCCCAAGCAAAAAAATGCAGCGCCTCCGGATTGTCGCGACAGTGTGCCGACTTCTCCGGAGCGGTCTCGCCCCCGGCGCGCGATGCTGGCAAATCGATCCACCCTGAAAAAAGGAATGCATTGTGAATACTGGAACCAAGGCAAAACTCCTGTCCTTCCTCGGCGCCACCGCCCTGATCGTCTCCCATGCCGCATGGGCCACGCTATCCACCGATCAGTTGACGCGACTGAAGAACGCCGGGCTCGGTGAGGACGTCATCCGCCTGATGGTAGAGCACGACTACCAGGATGTAGAACGGGTGATGAAACTGAAGGGAGCGGGTTTCAGCGACGAGACGATCGCCCTGGTTGTCCGTCGCGACCTGCAGGGCAGCGCGGGCACGCCGGCGACCGTTGCACAGCCTGCCGAGACGACCGCGCCCGCGGCGGCACCCCAGGCAGCGACCGATGCGCCCGCCCTCATGCAGACGTCGGCGTCCGTGCGCATCGAAGAATATTTCGTGCGCGGCGAACCCATCATCAAGAACAGTCTCGACCTGTCCAAGACGACGGTTTCGGTACTGCCCGGGAACCGGCTGAAAGTCGAATGGCGCGGCAACGTCGCGACCTCGACCATGGACACCTTCCTGCGCCGCAAGACCTTCGCCAGCCCCTTCTACTGGGATCTGCACCAGGGCGACAGCCTGCACAGCGTCAACCAGAAAACGAATGCCTTCGTGCTGCGGACAGGACGCACGCATGCGGGCGAGCCGAAGGCCGACACCTCACGCTACTGGATCGTCTACATCACCGCCGAGACGCCGGAACTGGAAAAGCAGGTTCGCGCAGCGCTGGCTGAATGAGCGCGTCGCGCAGGCGCGCTGCATAAACGCAGGATTCCGCCCGGCGCCCACGGGGGACGCCCCTTCTCCCTGTCGTCACCCAGGGCAGCCGCCGCACCCGGCCCCGCATCCCGCCCTGCGGAGGCGGCGTCAATCCACCCTTCAATGCCGGTCGCCGTGCCCCCGTTCCTGCGGACCCTGCTGCTCGTGCGGCGGATAGTGCGCGCGGGAAGCCGGGTCGCGCGGCTGGTAACGGTAGTGCTCGTTGCGGATCACGCCCTGCTCTTCCGGCCCGCGCGGGTAGTGCTCGCCGGAATACTGGCGCTGGTAGTACGGCAGCGGCGCGGGCGGCGGCGGGCGATGCGTGCGGACATCCCAGCCGTTGCGGTGTTCCGCCCAGTCGCGGCCCCAGTGCTCGTCCCAGCGCGGCGGGCGGTCGACGCCCCAGTCGTGGAAATACGGCGGCGGGCGACGGTAGTAGCGCACCGGCACGCGCAGCAGATATACCGGCACGTCCACCCGCGCCACCAGGCGCCACGGCCCGTCGTACCAGTCGCTCACATACCAGTCGTCGTCGTTGAACACCCAGTACAGGCCATCGTAGAAGAACAGGTTCACGTCGAGCCGGGGGTCGTAGTACACGGGATAGTCCGGCACCCGCACCAGCCTGGGGTAGGCCGGCACGCGGATGCCGATACTGACGCCCGGCACCGCGATGCCGACGCCGACGCTCACATGCACGTCGGCGCGCGGCGCGCCCAGCGGCAGCAGCAACAGGGAAAGGGAAAGGATCAGTCGGCGCATGGTTCGGGTTCCTTCATGACATTCGGCAGACAGGCCGGCAGGCCCGGCCGCCGCACGGGGACATATCGAATTGGACCGCCCGGACCGCCCCGGGTTGCCGGCCGCGCGGTCACAGCAGCGGATTCGCCTGGTGCTCGCCGCGCTCGTACACCACGTGCGCGCGTCCCACCAGCAGCAGGTCAAGCGAGCCGATGCGCGACACGTCCTTGTTGGTGTAGGGCAGGCGATGCAGGATGTAGCGCATGGCGTTGAGGCGCGCGCGCTTCTTGTCGTCCGACTTGATCACCGTCCACGGCGAATCGGCGGTGTCGGTGTAGAAGAACATCGCCTCCTTGGCCTTGGTGTAGTCGTCCCACTTGTCGAGCGAGGCGAGGTCGATCGGCGACAGTTTCCACTGCTTGAGCGGATGCACCTTGCGTTCCTTGAAGCGGCGGCGCTGCTCGTCGCGGCTCACCGAGAACCAGAACTTGATCAGGTGTACGCCGCTCCTGACCAGGTTGCGCTCGAACTCCGGCGCCTGGCGCATGAACTCCATGTATTCCTCCTGCGTGCAGAAGCCCATCACCCGTTCCACCCCGGCGCGGTTGTACCAGGAACGGTCGAACAGCGCGATCTCGCCCGCCGTCGGCAGATGCTGCACGTAGCGCTGGAAATACCACTGGCCGCGCTCCGTCTCGCTGGGCTTTTCCAGCGCCACCACGTGCGCGCCGCGCGGATTCAGATGCTCCATGAAGCGCTTGATCGTGCCGCCCTTGCCCGCCGCATCGCGGCCCTCGAACAGGATCACCACCTTCTGCCCGGTTTCCTTCACCCAGGCCTGCAGCTTGAGCAGTTCCACCTGCAACTGGTATTTCTGTCGCTCGTAGGCCTTGCGCGACATCAGGTTCTTGTAGGGATAGCCACCCTCGCGCCAGTCCTCGGCGAGTTCGCCGTCGGCGTCGAAGGCCACGCCGCCCTTGCCCAGCGGCGGCCGCGCCAGCAGCGCATTGCGCAGCACCTCGGCGTCCTCCGGCGAGGCGCCGGCAAGGATCGCCTTCAGCGATTCGATCATCTCCGGGCTGCCCTTGCCGGCCTGGCCGAGGATGTCCTTCATCGCCACCAGCTTGGATTCCTGCGCGGCATCCACCGCCTCGTTCACGGTGAAGGATTCGACGCCCCTGGCGGTCTGGCTCGGCGGCACGTCGCCCTGTTTCACGATGCGGGGCCGGCCGTTGCGGCTGCGGGCGGTACTGCGTTTGGCGGCGGGGGTGGCGGGGGTGGAAGGCTTGGTCGTCACAACACGGTCCTGTCTGAATCGGGGTTGGAAAGGCGGCCGGTCCGCGCCCGTTCGGCGCGTCTGCCGGGTGCATCCGAATAAAAGACACACAAATCCCATTAAAGACCAGTTTCCGGCTTTTTGAAGCGCGAAATGCCGCGGCGCAGGGGGCCGCCGGCGCCTGTCGCCCCACCGGGCGCGGGATTCGGCCATGCGCAAAATAAAGCTTGCCTGCGCGCGACAATCGGCGCACAGTCGCGCCCAGCGATTTTCAAGTAGTTCAGTTGTTGTCCGGTTTACACACTGCGTCCTGCAGGTTTTACTTCATCACCCTCTGCCTTGACTGTCGCCCCCTATGGGGGATCCCTCCCCCTTTACATTTGTTTTTTTGAGGAAATACAGACATGGCAACAGGTACCGTGAAGTGGTTCAACGATTCCAAGGGCTTCGGCTTCATCACCCCCGAAGGCGGCGGTGACGATCTCTTCGCCCATTTCTCCGCGATCCAGAGCCAGGGCTTCAAGACCCTGACCGAAGGCCAGCGCGTCATGTTCGACGTCACCACCGGCCCCAAGGGCCAGCAGGCGTCCAACATCCGCCCCGCCGAATGAGCGCAGGGCCGGCAGCCATGCCGGCCCTGCGATCCAGGGTGTCGCAGCGGCCCGTGCCCGCGCCACCCCTCCGGAAAGCCCGGCAGCCTGCCGGGCTTTTTCTTTTTGCCGCTTCCATCCGGAGATCCCCATGGCCAAGGAAGAACTGCTCGAAATGCGCGGCGTCGTCGTCGAAGTCCTGCCCGATTCGCGCTTCCGCGTCACCCTCGAAAACGGCCATAACCTGGTCGCCTACACCGCGGGAAAAATGCGCAAGCACCACATCCGCATCATCGCCGGCGACAAGGTCTCGCTCGAGATGTCGCCCTACGACCTGTCCAAGGGCCGCATCACCTTCCGCCACATCGAAGGCCGCAGCGGCCCCGCCCCGGCGCCGGCGCCGCGCCGGCACTGAGGCGCAGCGCACGCCGCGCGAAAGGCGTCTGCCGGGGCGGCGCCCTGCCTGTCGCTCCGGCGATTCCGCCCCCGCGGCAAATCCGCTGACAAATCGCGGCCTGTCCCCTATTGTTGAGCAGACACCCGGCAATTCCGGAAGGGGACGCATGGACGACAACCTCAAGGCCGAGCTGAACACGCATCTGAAGAACGCCCTGCCGGACCTGGTCTCGGCACACCTGGCGCTGGTGACGACCCAGGCGGAAGTGGCGCGTGCCGTGAAGGCCGTGGTCGCGAAGATCGACGAATCGAAGGACGATCCCTTCCGCACCACCATCCATTTCCTGGCCGGCCTGCTCACCTTCTGCCTCGGCGTGCTCGCCGCCGTCTTCAGCGCCCTGAACGGCGGCAACGTCGACCCGCACCTGCCGGGCTACCGGATGCTGGGCGGCGTGCTGGGCTCGATCGCCTGCGTCGCGTGGCTGTGCACGGCGGCCGCCGCATGGATCCAGCTCGAAAAATTCAGGCGCCGGTTCCAGCACGCGTACCTGGACTGGCAGGTGCTCCTGAGCGGCGGAGCGATGCTCTTTCTGGTCCTGCTCGGCGGCGTGGCCGTCGCCTACTGCATCCGCTATGGCTACGCTATCCTCACCTGTCTCGATGAACCGGCTGGATTGCAGGATTCGCTGGCAGGGCTGCTCGGGTCTGCCTGGTAGGCGCCGGCCTGCCGTTCGGCCGAAAACACGAATCGGCCGCGTCCCCTCTGGTTCGCCCCTACCTGCCGGCAAGCCGGATGAACAGATAGGCCATGCCGGGAACGATCAGGGCGGGCAGGGTCAGCCGCACCGCCTGTCCCGGCCCCCAGTAGGCCCAGGTGACGGCACCGAGCAGCAAACTGGCCATGCCGACCCCTATCGACAGCATGATCACGGCAAAGACGATCCACGTCACCAGCACCCTTTCCGATTTGTCGCCGGAAAGCAGAATCAGGGCAATCCAGATTGCCGCAATGCCGAGCAGCAAGGCCTCGATGCCGCCTACGCCAATCCAGAGTTTGCCCAGCCAGTTCCACTCAAAATGTTCAAGCATGCGTTTGTTCTTTTGTACGTGGGAAGAAGACGATACCCATCGGGGCGCCCTGTCGGACAGGCCTGCTAGTACGCGACTTCCCGATTCGCGTCGGCGCCGCGCGCCTCCATGAAGCGCGCCAGGATCGGGCTGCAGATCACCCCGAGCGCAAGCCGCAGGTTGTTGGTCGGGATCACCATCGTGGTCGGGCGCGACATGGTGGCACCTGGAATGCGCCGGAGCAGATCGGCAAAGTCGTGGCGCTCGCGGTCGCGGAAATGCAGGACGCAGAGCGACTCGTCCGCCACCGGCACGTCGCGCGCGACGAAGGGATCGGACGTGTCGACCAGCGGCATGCGCTGGATGTTGATGTCGGTGAGGCCGAACTGCGGAACGATGTAGTGGATGTAGTCGTCCATGCGGCGCAGGATGGTTTCCACCGATTCCTCGGGCGTACACGTGCCCTTCCTGCAGTCGCGGTGGATCTTCTGGATCCACTCCAGGTTGATCGCCGGCGCCACCCCGATCAGCAGGTCCACGTGCTGCGCCACGTCGACGCCCGGGCGCCCCGTGCGGCGGTCTATGCCCGGCGGGAAGTGACGCGAATCGACCTTGCGGCGGGTCCAGGTGTTGGCCACCACGCCGCCGTGCTGGCCCTCGTAGAACAACAGGTCGCTGCCCGGCGGCAGCGGCGCCCAGGGCGTGAACTCACCCGGCGGTACGCCCAGTTCCTCCGCATGCTCCGCCGTATGGGCATACTGCCGCACGATGCCGCTGCCGCATTCGCCGTAGGTCCGGAACAGGGCCTCCAGCTCCTGGAAATGATTGCACTCCGGCCCGAACCACGAAATGCTGCGGCCGCTGCGGCGTGCCTCGTCGAGCAGCGCGTCGAACTGGCGGTCGGTGTAGCGCCGGAAGCCGTCGCCATGCACGATCGCCGGCCTGATATGCAGCCGCTGGAAAATGAACTTGAAGGCGTGGCGGATCGTGGACAGGCCGGCGCCCGACGAGCCGGTCACCGCAATGATGGGATGCTGCAGAGACATGGTTGTTGTTCTCCCCAGATCGGCCCAAGGCCGCTGAGCGGAAAGTGTACCCCGGTGCCTGTCACGAAGAACAGCGCCCGGTCGCGGCGCGGGCGGACTCAGCCCAGCGGCGCCCGGTAGTGCGCGGCGGCCCGTTCGACGCGCCCGTCCGCCCCGAGGAACAGCACCTCGATCGCGGGGCCGCGCACGCCGTTGTAGTGGATCGCCACGCTGTCCGCCCCGGCAAACGTGGCCAGCAGCTCGAAATGCAGATCGGGCAGGCGCGCCAGCGCCGCCCTCCAGTAGTCGCCCACCGCGCGCCGGCCGCGGAGTACGCCGCTGGGCTCGCCCGCGATCGCGGCGATGTGCGGCGACGCCATCACGAAGTCCTCGCTGTAGTGCGACAGGATCCTGTCGAAGTCATGGCTGTTCCAGGCTTCGATCCAGTCCCTGCCGAACTGGTCGGCTTGCGCTTGCGTGATCATGTGTCCTCCGATTCCAGATGTGCATGCCGCGCTGCCGGGCCGCGGCCAGCAGCCGGCGCAGTGCGTGCACCCGGCGCTCCCCGCGCCCGAAGCGGGCCGCATACATGATGCCACCGCGCTGCACACCCAGGTCGTGCAGCGCACGGTCGCTCAAGGCACCAAGCTCCGCTTCGGCCCGCCAACAGGCCAGCGCTACGGTCAGTCGCCGGAGCAGCCGGCCTACCGTCCTGCGCAGGGCGCGCCGGCGCAAGGCCTCGGCCCGGCGCACGTACTGCCGGATGTCTGCCCTGCCTGCGTGGGGTGCGATGCGATCCATACCCGGCATGCTAGGCCGGCGCGATACCTCGATACAGATGCAGAAAAACAGGTTCTGTTGGGTTACAGTTTCGCGCAAGGCCCAACTGTACCCGTCGCAATCCGCACCGCGTGTACTCCAGCCGCATCCGGCCCCGGCCCTACACTGGCGTGACAGGAGGCAGCCATGAACTTGTACGAAAACCTCGCGACGCACGTGAAGAACGCCATCCGCCAGGGCGTGTACCAGCCCGGCGACCGCCTGCCGTCCGTCAGAAAGCTCTCCGAACAGCACCGGGTCAGCCAGAACACCGCGGTGTCGGCCTACCGGCTGCTGGAAAGCCACGGCTGGCTGGAAGCGCGGCCGCAATCCGGCTTCTTCGCGCGCCATCCCGAATCCTCGCTGCCGCCCGCCAGGGCCCGCGACAATGCCGAAGGCCCCTGCACGGTGAGCGTCACCGAGGTGGCGCTGCGCCTGTGCCGCAACGCGCTGCAGCCCGACCTCGTGTCGCTGGGCGCGGCCACGCCGCATCCCGGCTGTCTGCCGCTCAACGATCTGCGCGCCGCGTTCAACCGCAGCCTGCGCGACAGCGACGACGTGGCCAGCCGCTACAGCTTCCCGCCCGGTGAGGAATCCCTGCGCATCCGCATCGCGCAGCGCGCCGCCGAACGCGGCTGCGCCTTCGGCCCGGACGAGGTCGTCATCACCGACGGCTGCCAGGAAGCGCTGAACCTCGCCCTGCGCGCCGTCGCCCGGGCCGGCGACATCATCGCCATCGAAAGCCCCGCCTTCTTCGGCACCCTGCAGGCGATCGAATCGCTGGGCATGCAGGCGCTGGAAATCCCCAGCGACCCGGTCACCGGCATCAGCCTCGATGCCCTGGCCCTGGCCCTCGAACGCTGGCCGGTGAAAGCCGTGGCCGTGGTGAGCAATTTCAGCAACCCCACCGGCAGCCTCATGCCCGACGCCAACAAGACGCGGCTGGTGAAGATGCTCGCCGCGCGCGGCATTCCGCTCATCGAGGACGACATCTACGGCGACCTCGCCCATGGCCGCACCCGCCCGCGCCCGGCCAAGGCCTACGACCGCACGGACAACGTGCTGCTGTGCGCCTCGTTTTCCAAGACCATCGCCCCCGGCTGCCGCGTCGGCTGGATCGTGCCGGGCCGCTGGCACCAGGCCGTCGAGCACCTCAAGTACGTCAGCACGATGTCCAGCGCCACCCTGCCGCAGCTCGCCGTGGCCCGCTACCTGGCGGACGGCCGCTACGAGCGCCACCTCAACCAGGTGCGCCGCCGCTACGCCGACAACCTGGCGCGCATGCAGGCGCACATCGCGCGGCATTTCCCGGCCGGCACCCGCACCTCGCGCCCCGACGGCGGCTTCGTGCTCTGGGTCGAACTGCCGGCACACATCGACACGCTCGCGCTCCACGACAAGGCCTTGCGGCAGGGCATCAGCTTCACCCCCGGCAATCTCTTCTCGCCGCAGGGCCGCTATCGCAACTGCCTGCGGCTGGCGGCGGCCCTGCCCTGGGACACGCGGGTGGAACAGGCGCTCGAGACCCTGGGCCAGCTCGCCCGGCGCGCCCGCCCCACCTCGCCCGCCTCGCCCCCACCGGGAGAAAACGCATGACACCGGCCACCCCCATCGCCCTCGACGCCCTCGACATACCGCCGCGCGGCCGCCCCTCCACCTACCCGCAGGCGATCCAGGCCCTGCTTGGCGAACGCCTGGCCGGACGCGAGAAGCGCGCGCTCGGCGACGCCTTCGGCCTGACCAACTTCGGCGTCAACCTCACGCGGCTCGCGCCCGGCGCGGTCTCCGCCCTGCGCCACGCGCATTCCCGCCAGGACGAACTGGTCTACATCCTGCGCGGCACGCCCACCCTGCGCACCGACGCCGGCAGCGTGCGCCTGGCGCCCGGCCAGTGCGCCGGCTTCAAGGCCGGCGCCGGCAACGCCGCCCAGCTGCTGAACGAAACCGGGGAAGACGTGCTGCTGCTGGAAATCGGCGACCGCACGCCGGGCGACGAAGTCAGCTACCCCGACGACGATCTCGCCGCCACCTTCGCCGACGGCGCGTGGCGCTTCTTCCACAAGGACGGCACGCCGTATTGAAGCGCCGCAAGGAAATGAGCAACGTTGCCAGTGGTAATGTGGGCGGTCCTGCCCATCCCGGAATCCTGCCGCATGACCGCTGAAGCCCTGCCTGGTCGGGCCCACCGCTCCCAGCTGCTCAAGGGCTTTGCGGCGGCGGCCGCGGTCGTCGTGGTCTGGTCCGGATTCAACATCGTCTCGCGGCTGGGCGGCCGCAGCCCGCTCACGCCCTACGACATGGCGGCCATCCGCTTCGTCTTTTCCGGCCTCGTGTGCCTGCCCTTCGTGTGGATGCGCTGGCGCCGCCTCGCCTGGCCGCGGCTCGCCGTGCTGGCCGCGCTCGGCGGCGTGAGTTACGCCCTGCTGGTCTACGCCGGCTTTGCGCTGGCGCCCACCGCCCACGCCGGCATCCTGGTCAACGGCGGCATTCCGTTCGCCACCGCCCTGCTTGCCTGGTTCGTCCTCGGGCAGCGCCCCGGCCTCCGTTCCGAATTCGCCCTGTTGATCGCCGGCCTGGGCATCGTGCTGATCGGCCTGCACAGCTTTGGCGGCTTTGCCGGCGCGCCCGCCCACCAGTGGGTGGGCGACGTGTTCTTCCTGCTGGCCGCGCTCTGCTATGCCAGCTTCGGCCTGCTGCTCAGGCACTGGCACGTGTCGCCGCTCGACGCCACCATCGGCGTCGCCGTGATCGCGCTGACCTGCTACGTGCCGGTGTATCTGCTCTTCCTGCCCAAGGCCATCGCCAGCGTGTCACTGCCCTTCGTGCTGGGACAGGGCGTGTACCAGGGCATCCTCGCCGCCTCCATCGCCGCCCTGCTCTTCGCCTACGCCATCCACAACATCGGCCCGCAGCGCGCCACCCTCATGCTCGCCATGGTGCCCGGTCTCTCGGCCGTCGCCGCCGTGCCCTTGCTGGGCGAATCGCTCGACGCGGTGACGGTGGCCGGCGTGGTGCTGGTGACGGTGGGGGCGGTGCTGGGGGCGACGCACCGACCCGCGAAATGAGGATGCAGGACGAACGGTTGCTCAGGCTGGGGCGCGCAATGCGGGTTTGCCAGACCCGCCCCCGCCCCGTTGCGGTTTACCCGCCTTGAACGATGCGGAAAATGCGGCCATGTTGATGCCAAGCCGCGCATCCCGCTCAGGCGTGACCCCCGGGCATCACGCCGCCATGGTCACGGTTCAATTGATTGGCTTGCGTCTGCGCACGGCCAAAAACAAGACTGTCAAACCGGAGAGAAGCATGGGTACGGTACCAGCCTCCGGCACCGCAGATGTCATGTAGTCAAACCCGGAGGCAGAAAACGCATGCAACTGCGACAAGTCGATGGCGTTTCCCATCGTGTCAGTGGCTGAAGTGATGCCGCCCCAGTACACGGTATTACCGAAACCTGCCGTTGTGTAAGCAGTCCCCTGAAGGTAAAGCCCGCCAACAAAACCGTGTCCGCGTGCAGTCCCATCACTTTGCAGCGAGACAGTCATCTGCAAGCTGCCAATCTGTGAATTGCCTTGGGAGTCAAAATTGAGCAGAAAACTCACGGGCAGGGTTGCTCCGCTCTGGGAACCCGTGACGGTAAGCGTTCCATCCGCCGATGAGGTGATTCTTCCGGACTGCCCGAAGCTCTGTCCAAAAACCCCACCCATTACAGCGAAGGAAGAACTTGCAATGGAAGGGTTTGATGCCCAGCCGGTCGCATCCGCAAAAATGGACCCCTGCGCAATGATGGATGTATTGACCCTGACCTGGGTGTTGGCCGGACCCGTGAAATAAAGGTAGTCATTCAGATGCGCCACAGCCGTGCTGGAGGCTCCAAATGTGGACAGGTTGCTATTGGGTGCCCAGACATCCACCTCCGTCGACGCATGAAGCGTGGCCTGATGCGTTACAGCCCACATCAAAGCTGGCACCGGTGTAAACCGAGGCATCGTATTGTGGGACGTAGCCATTAAGACTGATTGCCGCCCCTGCTTCATGCGTAATGCTGAGCGCGGCACAGGACAAAACCGCACATGACACAAACCTTCTCATTCAGTCACTCCCACTGAATATCGAACATGAATTTCCTGAAGCAAATTGTGCGCCAGAGCTTCAAGCAATTGATCCCAAGCAGGATTCTCACGAAACGGAAAATGTTTGTAAAAATAACCGACACGTATGTCGCGTGGCCAAGGATCGCTGACACCTCAGCAAGCGTTCGCCAATTCCATCAACTTGCACACCGTCTTCCAGTTGCGGCCGGTCATCGGCACGCCCAGCGCCTTTTCCGCGCCCGCCGCCAGTTTCGAGCGGCCAGCGCCCTCCGGAAGATGCATATAAAACACGCCGTCTCCCAGGTGATAACGCTCGCTGTCCCGTTTCAGGCTGGCCAGTCTTGCCAGATCGGGATCGCCCGGCGCCCCCGCGAGAAAGCCGACGTGCAGGGTCACGGGGGCGTCCAGCGCATCCGCGAAGGGATTGCCGGCGATGGCCCGCGCGAGGGTCTGCGGCTCGAGGATCAGCACATAAGGCTCGAAGCCATGGCGTTTGCCGATCTCGGCGGCGAGTCGTCTGGCGAGGGTGTCGGGATTGCCGGACGGGCTCCGGAAAACCGCATTGCCGCTCTGGATGTAAGTCGTGACCCCGGTGGCGCCGAGGTCCTGCAGGATGGCCGTCAGATCCTTCATCGGCAGCAGGTTGTGGCCGCCGACGTTGATGCCGCGGAAGAGCGCAATCAAGGTTCTCATGGGTGGGGAAACCGTGGTCTCAGCCCCGGTCATGGGCGCGGCGCGGGTTCACCCCGCGCCCAGGTGCCCCACCTTGACGAAGATCGTGCAGCCCTCGCGGCTGAACGGCTGGTGCCGGCTCAGGTGCGGGCTGCGCAGCCAGCTGCCGGCGGGATAGCGGCCGAACTCGTCCTCGAACACGCCGTCGAGCACGAGGATTTCCTCGCCGCCGAAATGCGCGTGGTTCTGGAAAAACGTTTCCGGCTGCCAGCGCACCAGCGCCGTGTGCTCGCCCGCGTGCTCGTGCAGGGGCAGTACCGACAGCCCCGGCACCAGGCCGGGCCGCCACGTCATCGACGCCGTATCCAGCCGCACCGCCGCCGCATCCTCCGCGTCGAACGCGAGGCGCTTGATGAACAGCACGCACCCCGTCCCGCTGCGCAGCGCCGCATCCGATCCCGGCGGATTGCGCAGATACGCCCCCGCCCCCCACGCGCCGCGCGCATCCGCCAGCGTGCCGTCGAGCACCAGGATTTCTTCCCCCAGCCCGCCGCCCGGCGGCGCGAACCCCGCACCCGGCGGCACCTGCAGCAGGCTCGTCGTGCCCGCGCCGTCCGCCCGGCTGTCGAGCGGCTTGCAGGCGCCCTCGCCGTCGGCCGTCGCCAGCCAGGGCTGGGCTTGCGTCGCCACGACGGCGCGTTCATTCAGGTTGGCATGCATGTCTTCCTCCTGTGGTCCCGGCGTCGCCAGGCCCGGCTATCGGTTCCGGCGCTCCCGGGGGCACAGCATAAACCGCGGCCTGCCCCCTCGCGTGCCTGCGCACGCCCTATCCCGCAGCCCCCTGGCCCTCCAGCTGGTCGAGCTTCCTGTACATCCAGCCGCCCGCATACAGCGTCACGCCCAGCACCACCAGCAGGCCAATGCGCACCAGCGGCGCGGCCTGCGACAGGTCGAACAGCATGACCTTGGCGGCCGAAGCCGCGAAGATGAGCAGCGAGGACTTGCCGAGCAGCCTGTCGCGGCTGCGGAACGCGAGCGCCAGGCAGGCGAGCGCAACCGCGCCCCAGGCGAGCGACACCGCGAGCTCGCCGTCGAGGATCTGCACCGCGGCGCTCATCATCGCAACATGCCCGACGTAGAGCGCCACCGTCGCAACCTCGCCGAGGCCCGGCATGCGGCGCACCAGCGCATAGGCGACATAGAGCGACGCGGCGTACAGCAGGGCCAGCGCCTGGTGCGCCGGCACGGCTTCGAGGCCGGTGCCGACCACCACGCGCTGGTAGTTGAGGGCAAAAATCACCAGGACCAGCGCACGCATCGGCCAGCCCGGCATGGCGTCGCCGCCGCGCGCCCGCATAGCGAAGCCCAGCGCGGGCAGCAGCAGCAAGGCCACCCAGGGCGCGAACGCGGCCGGCAGCAGCTCCATGTAGCCGGCGTGGAAAATCGCCAGCGCCGCATAGGCGCCCACCAGCATCGTGCTTGCCGGCAGCGCGCCCAGCACCCGTTTCGCGCCGAGGTGCGCAAGCAGCAGCGCGGCCACGCTGGCGAGCGCGATCCAGGGCGCGAACGCCGGCACATGGCGTTCGAGCAGGCCGTATTGCAGCGCATAGAAGATCAGCAGCAGCGGCAGGTGGGCCAGCGCCTCCTCGCGCCCCATGGGGCGCCGCTGCCGCACCGAAAAACCAATCGCCCCGGCGAGGAAGATCGCGAACTGCAGCGTCTGGAAAATGAAGGCCGCGGCCCATTCGGACGACGCGGTCTGGCTCCACAGAAACTGGAAGCCGAGCAGCGCGAGATACGCGGCGAGCAGATAGGGGCGACGCACGCCGATCCAGATCGAATAGAGGCAGAACAGCACGCTCCAGCCCGAGAAATAGACCACCAGATCGATCACCGAACCGGCAAGCGCATGCAGCAGGAAAGGGGCCGAGTACGACCCCACGACCGCAAACAGGCCGTAAATCTCGCTCTCGAACAGCCGCCCCAGCCAGAGCGCAGCCAGGCAGGTGAGGAATACCGCACCGGCCGCCATCTGCACCCCGATCAGCTGGTAGTAGAGATGCGCGCCGTAGATCGCGAGGAACAGCACCACCAGGCCGCCTGCGGGCAGCAGACTCGCATACTGCCTGTCGGCGGAACGCAGCTTCAGGCCGGCGCCGATCAGCGCAAATCCCGACAGCACCGCCAGCCCCAGCTGCCGCTCCGGCGTCAGCCAGCCGGCGTCGAGCGCCAGCCGGATCAGGTAGGCCACCGCGAGCACCAGCGCGGTCGCCCCGGTCCAGCCGAGAATCTGCGTCACCGAAAGCGCGCTGCCGCCCGACCGCGGCAGCGTCGCCGTGCCGTATTGCGGGTCCATGACGCGGCGCGCCATCGCCGGCGTCGCGTACGCCGGCTGAACCGGGTCCTGCCCGCCGCCGGCAGGCGGTGCGGCAGACGGGGCGGCGGTGGAGACGGCGGGCCCGGCGGCCTGCGCGGCGTGCATCGCCGGCAGCAGCCGCTCGATGCGTTCAAGCCGCGCCTCGACCTGGGCAAGGCGTTCCTCGAGGGTTTTCATGGCGTGAGCCTCCCGGTGTTCTTGTGCAGGGGATGTTACCGCGCCGGCCGGCGCCACGGCGGCCGGCCCCAACGCAATCCCGAGGCCCACCGCGATGGCGGCGCCGCGCGGAACAGCACGCCGGGGCCGCCGCCGGCTGTCGCTACCGGGATTCCGGTTGCGGCTTGCCCTCCGCCGCGTAGTAGCCGGTGATCTTGCACACCACCGTGACGGCGTTCTTGCTCTCGCAGGCGCATTCACTGAACTTGCCTGCGGTGGCGCCCTTTTCCTCGATCATGCGGCCGACCTTGGTTTTGGCGTTGGCGCAGGCATCGGCATCGTCCCTGCCGGCGGCGCCCGAGGTCAGGGCTTCGGCGTGGGCGGCGGCGATGCCCAGGGCGAGGGCGAGGATGGCGAAGACGTATTTCATGCGGGCTCCGGCAATGGGCAGTTGATCAGGTGGGGATGACGTGCTGAAGCGATTATAGGGGGGCCATAAATTCCGATGGGGGCGGGCACTCAAAACAAGAATCCGAGGCTGCCTCCTTTGGTTCCCATTTATTAGCCCCGAAACGCCCACTCTTCTTTGCGTTCGTGGTTAATGCAGTCGCAGGAACGCAGTCACGGCATCGTGGGCACGCACGGTGATTTCGCGTGCGCTCGGACGCTTGCCACTGATGCTCATCACGCATGCGCTCGCTTTCCGGATTCTCGTTCAAGGTCGGAGCAGGCCCGAGTGACATTGGGATCTGGGGATACGGTCTTGCGTTGCAACTATTGCCATGCATCGATCGGAATGTGTCTTTGCAAGACCTGGCCCCCAAGTTGCGGCCGTGCGCCCAACCATTCAGTCCACAACTTCAGGTGAAATCTATGCGAGTACACATCTTCAGAGGCCCAGGCCGCATCTTCGGCTTCACGGCTAGTGTCGCCGGCGAGAACCTGCCGCAGAAGTACGCACCGTGGACCGCGTTCAAGTCCATCGAGCTCCACAGAGGTGAGAGCATTCCTGGTGTCAACACCGACGAATGTCTAAATGACCTCGAGGCTCACGGAATCCACATCACGGATGCTCACATCCGCATCACAGAGGAGGCCATGAGGTGAAGTCACGCTCCTCAAGCTGAGACATGGTGCAGGAACCAAAGGGGCCGGGATCCAGTTAATTTCCGGCGGAAGCCGAGTGCGAAACAATTCGAGCCTGACCCCCTTGATTACTGACGTTGGCGGAGTTGGGGGTGCGCATGGCGGGCGGACGGTAGCACGGGGGCGGCGGACCGCCGGGCGCACGAGGTCGACACAGGACAGGCCCGCCTCCGCAGCTAATCCGGCAGCGCAGCGCGGCGAACGTCGATGGCCACCGCGCCCTCTGCCGACGAAAGCGGCGCCAGATCCGCCCCGGTGAGCCAGGACGCTTCGATCTTCTTCACCGCCCGCACGTAGAGTTTCTCGCCGGCGCTGCAGCGCGTGCCGATCCGGAGATCGTAGGCCGCGATGTCGACGGTGCCCGGCGCGTGGGTCAGGAACAGGTAGGTTTCCGGATTGACGCTGCCGACGGCCACGCCATCGACCATGAACCGCACCGTCCCCGTCGACAGCGGCCAGGGCAGGCGATCCAGCAGGAGGTAGACCGCGCACTCGTCCGCCCCCGGCCGGTACGACTTCGCAAGGCGGTCGTCAGCATGCGGCGCCGTGCCGTCGAAGCACATGCCGTTCGACAGGCACTTCGTCAGATCATTCTTCTCGACGAACACGACCTTCCCCGCCGGGTCGAAACGGATTGCGAGCCACTCGTCGTCCGTGATGACCGCGCTGCCGGTTCCGCCGATGATCCCCCAGGTCGCGCGCGAGCGCGTGTAGTACCAGTATTCCCCCCTGGCCTTGACCTGAACGGGCGGCCCCAGCAGCTGCAGCACCCGCGCCCGGTCGGCATCCGGCGCCGCGAGTTTTTGCATCACCTCCGAACCGTAAGGCGGCTCCGTGAAAGCGCCGATGGGCACGACAATGCAAGACGCACACGCCAGGGCCGCCGCTGTCGCCGCCAGGCGCCCCGACCAAATTCTCCAGCAACGGCTCAAGCTGTCCTTCCCGATGTGCATCGTTTGCTGGTCCTGTTTAGCGCCGGTGTCGCCCACACTTCATAAAGTCTGAGCCCTTTTGTTCATTTGTTCGCCACCATTGGCTGGAGCGCAAAAAACTGATTAGAGGGTCACAGATCGGGGTCAGGTCTTGCGTTTTGACGCAAAAGGCAAGACCTGACCCCTTCGTCTGCATCGTCTGCATCGCGTTCGTTGCAGTTGCTCAATCTTCCTGCTCTTCAGGGTATTGCATGGGCTTAGCGGGCCCCCAACCGTCTCGGTCCGGCGCATTGTGCGAAGTACGGACATCGAGCCCCTCAGTCGAGATGACTTTAGCACCGCGATGGATCATCGCACGTATTACTGCTTTTCGTGGATGGTCCTCATCTGCCTTTGCCGAGCTGATAACGGCGGTAAATTTCTCCTCGCCTTCGTTGGGTTTGTTGTGGAGACGTTGACCGAGCCACCGATCAAGCACCTCAGTCGATACGTTCCTACGTGATCCGTGATGTGGCACTTGGAAACGATCTATGCCCGGCAACGAAAGGCCGATAGTCGGGGCGAAATCAGCGGCCTCAGTCAATCCGGCTCGGCCAACATCACCTGTAAGAAGTATTTTCTTGCCAAGGAGGTTAGCAAACTGCACGACGCTCATCTCATTTTCAGCGCTGGTTTCCTCAGTCGAGAACGATTCCTCACCCCATAGGGCGCGAAGGATAGAAATTACCCTTGTCGCCGCAGTTTCAAAGATCGAGGCTAACGAAGAAACCTGGCGTGTCTCAGCAGTCGATTCAGGTGCCTTCTGGACGCAAGCGGTGAGATAGACGCCTCTCAAGCAGTACGTACACCCACCAAGCCCACCAAAAAGAATGCAGACGGCGGCGGTCTTAAGCTCACCTGACAAAGCAGGAGCAAGGCCTATCGCGAGGCTCATTAATGCTGCGGTAATTGCAGTCGTTTCCAGCAAGAGTGCTACTACGACGAACCATAGAGACATCTTTTACTCATCCTCGCTCACGGTAGTTTTGCACTGTGACATAAACAAAAAAGGCGCAGTCCCCTGCGCCTTTTTCCCATCCCAGCCGCTCAATCCCAGCTCAACGCCCCGCCCGTCTGATACTCCGTGACGCGCGTCTCGAAGAAGTTCTTCTCCTTCTTCAGGTCGATCATTTCGGCCATCCAGGGGAAGGGGTTGGTGACGCCGGGGAAGAGTTCGTCGAGGCCGATCTGCTGGCAGCGGCGGTTGGCGATGAAGCGCAGGTATTCCTTGAACTGGCTGGCGTTGAGGCCCAGCACGCCGCGCGGCATGGTGTCTTCGGCGTATTTGAATTCGAGCTCGACGCCCTTCTGGATGAGGGTGCGGATCTCGGCCTTGAACTCGTTGGTCCACAGGTGCGGGTTTTCCAGCTTGATCGAATTGATGAGGTCGATGCCGAAGTTGCAGTGCATGGACTCGTCGCGCAGGATGTACTGGTACTGCTCGGCGGCGCCGGTCATCTTGTTCTGGCGGCCCAGGGCGAGGATCTGCACGAAGCCGACGTAGAAGAAGATGCCTTCCATGATGCAGGCGAAGACGATCAGCGACTTGAGCAGCTTCTGGTCGTTCTCGGGCGTGCCGGTCTTGAATTCGGGGTTGGTGAGGGTGTCGATGAAGGGGATGAGGAAATCGTCCTTGTCGCGGATGCTGGCGATCTCGTGATAGGCGTTGAAGATCTCGCCTTCGTCCAGGCCCAGCGATTCGACGATGTACTGGTAGGCGTGGGTGTGGATGGCCTCTTCGAACGCCTGGCGCAGCAGGTACTGGCGGCATTCGGGCGCGGTGATGTGGCGGTAGGTGCCGAGCACGATGTTGTTGGCGGCCAGCGAATCGGCGGTGACGAAGAAGCCGAGGTTGCGCTTGACGATGCGGCGCTCGTCTTCGGTGAGCGCGGTGGGGTCCTTCCACTGCGCGATGTCGCGCGACATGTTCACTTCCTGCGGCATCCAGTGGTTGGCGCAGCCGGCGAGGTATTTTTCCCACGCCCACTTGTACTTGAAGGGCACGAGCTGATTCACGTCCGTGGCGCCGTTGATCACGCGCTTGTCGGCGGCGCGCACGCGCGCAGCCTGCGGCGCAGGCGCGGCGGGAGCCGGTGCAGCGGGCGCCTGCGCAGGCATGCGCGCGGCGACAGCGGGTTGCAGGGCGGGCGTGAAATCTTCCTCGAAGTTCAGCATCGTTTACGTCTCCTTTGGTCTTCAACACCACGGTGGCAAGCCACCGAAAAACAATTCAAATAAGCGGGAGAGGTTTCCCTCCCAGCGTGCGGACGCTGTGCCCCCTTCTGCGCCACCTCGGCTGAACCGGGCCGGCGGGGATGAAGGCGAGCACTGTCCGAGCTCCGCAGCAGGACACGTTTTGTGTGTCCTGCCAGGGCGAGTTGCGCAGCCGCCCCGACGGTCCGGTTCAGCCGAGGCCCGCCCCGTCAGGGGTGGCGCAGCAGGGTCGCCTTTTCTTTGGTTACTTTCTTTTGGCGACGCAAAAGAAAGTGACTAGCCGCCGGGCTACCCCCGGCCAGCTGTCTCTCCCTTACTGGCACGCCTCGCATTCCTCGAACCCCGGATCCCCCGGCCGCATGGTGCACGCCTTGCCCTCGATTTCCGGCACGGGCAAATTGGCGGCCGCCGCTTCCAGCGCGCTCACCGGCGCAGACGCAGCGCTCATGCCGCCGCCCCCATGCGCCGACACCGCATTCAGCTCGCCGCCCTTGCCGGTGGATTTCTCCGCCGAGGTGGCGCCCAGGGTGCGCAGGTAGTACGTGGTCTTCAGGCCGCGAATCCACGCCAGCTTGTAGATGTCGTCGAGCTTCTTGCCGCTGGCGCCGGCCATGTAGATGTTGAGGCTCTGCGCCTGGTCGATCCATTTCTGGCGGCGCGAGGCGCACTCGACCAGCCACGACGGATCCATCTCGAAGGCGGTGGCGTAGAGGGTGCGCAGTTCCTGCGGGATGCGGTCGATGCGCGCCAGCGAGCCGTCGAAGTACTTGACGTCGGCGACCATGACTTCGTCCCACAGGCCCTGCTTCTTCAGGTCGGCGACGAGGTACTTGTTGGCCACGGTGAATTCGCCCGAGAGGTTCGATTTCACGTACAGGTTCTGGTAGGTGGGCTCGATGCTCGCACTCACGCCGACGATGTTGGCGATGGTGGCGGTGGGTGCGATGGCCAGGCAGTTGGAGTTGCGCATGCCGTATTGCGCGATGCGGGCGCGCAGGCTGTCCCAGTCGAGGGTGCTGGAGCCGTCCACCTCCAGGTGGCCGCCGCGTTCCTCGGCCAGCAGCTTGAGCGAATCCTGCGGCAGGATGCCGCGGCTCCACAGGCTGCCTTCGTAGCTGGAGTAGCGGCCGCGCTCGGCGGCGAGTTCGGTCGAGGCCCAGAAGGCGTAGTAGGCGACGGCTTCCATCGAACGGTCGGCGAATTCGACGGCGGCCTCGCTGGCGTAGGGCACGCGCATTTCCAGCAGCGCATCCTGGAAGCCCATGATGCCGAGGCCGACGGGACGGTGCTTGAGGTTGGAATTGCGCGCCTTGCCGACGGCGTAGTAGTTCACGTCGACCACGTTGTCGAGCATGCGCATGGCGGTGTGGATGGTGGTCTTGAGCTTGTCGAGGTCGAGCACGCCGTCCTTGAGGTGGTTCACCAGGTTGACCGAGCCGAGGTTGCACACGGCGACTTCGTGGTCGTTGGTGTTGAGCGTGATCTCGGTGCACAGGTTGGACGAGTGGACGACGCCGACGTGCTGCTGCGGGCTGCGGATGTTGCACGGGTCCTTGAAGGTGATCCAGGGGTGGCCGGTCTCGAACAGCATCGACAGCATCTTGCGCCACATCTGCAGGGCGGGAATGCGCTTGAAGTGCTTGATCTCGCCGCGGTCTGCCTTGCGTTCGTACTCGGTGTAGGCCTCGGCGAACTTGCGGCCGTAGAGGTCGTGCAGGTCGGGCACGTCGGACGGCGAGAACAGCGTCCAGTCGCCGCCTTCCATCACGCGCTGCATGAACAGGTCCGGAATCCAGTTCGCGGTGTTCATGTCGTGGGTGCGGCGGCGGTCGTCGCCGGTGTTCTTGCGCAGGTCGAGGAATTCCTCGATGTCCATGTGCCAGGTTTCCAGGTAGGCGCACACGGCGCCCTTGCGCTTGCCGCCCTGGTTCACCGCGACGGCGGTGTCGTTGACCACCTTCAGGAACGGCACCACGCCCTGCGACTTGCCGTTGGTGCCCTTGATGCGCGAGCCCATGGCGCGGATCGGCGTCCAGTCGTTGCCCAGGCCGCCGGCGTACTTCTGCAGCATGGCGTTTTCCTTGATGGCCTGGTAGATGCCGTCGAGGTCGTCGGACACGGTGGTGAGGTAGCAGGACGAGAGCTGCGAGTGACGGGTGCCGGCGTTGAACAGGGTGGGCGTGGACGACATGAAGTCGAACGAGGACAGCACCTGGTAGAACTCGATGGCGCGCGCCTCGCGGTCGATCTCGTTGATGGCCAGGCCCATGGCGACGCGCATGAAGAAGGCCTGCGGCAGTTCGATGCGGTTCTCTTCGATGTGCAGGAAGTAGCGGTCGTACAGGGTCTGCAGGCCGAGATAGCCGAACTGGTAGTCGCGGCCGGCGTCGAGCACGGCGCCCAGGCGGGCGAGGTCGTACTGGGCCAGGCGCTCGTCGAGCAGCTCGGCGTCGACGCCCTTCTTGATGAAGGCCGGGAAATACTCGGCGTAGCGGGTGCCCATCTGCGCCTGGGTGACGGCTTCGCCCAGCACCTCGTGGCGGATGGAATTGAGCAGCAGGCGCGCGGTGACGTAGGAATACGCCGGGTCCTGCTCGATCATGGCGCGCGCGGCGAGCACCAGCGCCTTCTCGACTTCGGCCATGGGCACGCCGTCGTAGAGGTCGCGCAGCACGGTCTGCATGATGGGCTCGGCCTTCACGTTCTCGCCGAGGTTGGCGCAGGCGTCGGCCAGCAGTCCGGCCAGGCGCGCGGTGTCGAGCGGCTTCTTCTGCCCGTCTTCCAGCACGTGCAGCTGCACCTCGGGCACGCCGGCGGCCTTCTGCGCGGCGCGTTCCTGCGCGCGCTTCTCGCGGTAGAGCACGTAGGCGCGGGCGACTTCGTGTTCGCCCGAACGCATGAGCGCGAGTTCGACCTGGTCCTGCACGTCCTCGATGTGGAAGGTGCCGCCGTTGGGGTTGCGGCGCAGCAGCGCCTGGGTGACCTGGCCGGTGATGCCCTCGACCACCTCGCGGATGCGCGCCGAGGCCGCGGCCTGTCCGCCCTGCACCGCGATGAAGGCCTTGGTCACGGCGATCGCGATCTTGTTCGGCGCAAAGCCGACCACCGCGCCGTTGCGGCGGATGATCTTGTAGTCGGCGTAGCGCGTGTCGATCACGGCGGACTCGGCGGTTTCGAAGGGCGGAATGGGGGCAGCTTGGGCGGACTCGGTAGCGACTGACAGCATCTGCGGGGCTCCTTTGGTGATGGGTGGGACTGAGCGGTTGCCGTGGCTTCCGGGTCCGCTCCGTACGGACTTATCCCGGGTTATGCACAGCTTTCCCAACCCCCGCGCACACGTTTATTCACAACATGTTGTGGTGCTGGCGGGAGTCGAATACAAATTCTAGGTGGGGCGCCCGGCATGTCAACACCGGATCGACACGCCGCGGCAAGATTTTCGGCAGCCGAAAAAATCCCCCGGCAAATCAAGCCGCTTGCCGGCGGAATCGCCCAAGAAATGAACAGGATCACGGCCCGATGCGGGCTGGCGGCAAAAAACGCCCCGGAAAGCCCGGTGGCTGCGTCGCGTATCAGCGTATTCGAATGCGCGCATGCAGCGGCGCGTGCGCAAATGCTGCCGAAATTTTGCGCAATGGGTGGGACGGTGAGGCGGTGAGGCGGTGAGGCGGTGAGGCGGGGAGCAGGGAGCGGGGAGCGGGGAGCGGGGAGCGGGGAGCGGGGAGTGGGGAGTGGGGAGTGGGGAGTGGGGAGTGGGGAGTGGGGAGTGGGGAGTGGGGAGTGGGGAGTGGCAGAAGGCTAGGCGAAGACCGCTATCCCCTCACCGCCTCACCGCTTACCGCTTACCGCTCACCGCCTCACCGCTCACCGCTCACCGCTCACCCTCACTGCAACGGCCGCGCGACCGGCGCGCCGGGTTCGGCGAGGGGGACGGTGGCGCCGATGGACTGCGCCGGGGCGGCGGGTTTGGGCGCGGCGGCGGGGATGACGGACGCGGGGGCGGCCTTGGCCTGCTGCTCCATCAGGGCGCCGAGGTTGAGCATGGCCTTGGCGTAGCCCTGGTCGGCGGCGCGCTTGAACCAGTCGGCGGCCTGGGCGAGGTCCTGCGGCACGCCGTGGCCGTCGCGCAGCAGGGCGCCGAGGTTGTTCTGCGCGGCGGCGTCGCCGGCTTCGGCGGCGCGGCGGTACCACTGCGCGGCGATGACGGGGTTCTTGGCCACCGCGCGGCCGCTTTCGTACAGCACGCCGAGGTTGTTCTGCGCCTGCGCGTCGTTCTGGCTGGCGGCCTTGGTCAGCCACTGCACGGCGTCGGCGTCCTGGCCCTTTTCCAGCTGCAGCCAGCCGAGGCGGCTCTGCGCGGCGGCGAGGTTCTGTTCGGCGGCGCGGCGGTACCAGCCGAGCGCCTCGTCGAAGGTGGCGGGCGCGCTTTCGAGCAGGCTGGCGAGGTTGTACTGGCCCATGGCGTCGCCGGCCTCGGCGGCCACGCGGTACCAGCGCACGGCTTCCTTCATGTCGGTGGGCACGCCGCGGCCGTCGCGGTAGAGCGTGCCGAGGTTGTTGGCGGCGATGACGTGGCCCTTCTCGGCGGCCTGGCGGTAGGCCTGCGCGGCGAGCGCCTCGTTCTTCGGCACGCCCTGGCCCTGTTCGGCCATCCAGCCGAGCTGGGTCTGCGAATCGAGGTCGCCCTGCTGCGCGGCCTGCACGAACCATTTGGTGGCTTCGGCCGGGTTGGCGGCGACGCCCTGCCCTTTCAGGAACATCCAGCCGAGCTTGGCCTGGGCGGCGGCGTTGCCCTGTTCGGCGGCGCGGGTGAACCAGTTCAGCGCCTCGGCGTAATCGACCGCGGTGCCGTCGAGGCCTTCGCGGTAGAGGGTGCCGAGGTTGGCCTGGGCAAGCGCGTTGCCCTGCTGCGCGGCGGCGGTGAGGAGTTTCTTCGCCTGCGCGGGGTCGCGCGCGACGCCTTCGCCCTTGGCATACTTCAGCGCGAGGTTGTTCATCGCGGCGGCGTCGCCGTTGTTGGCGGCGCGGGTCAGCCACTTGGCGGCCTCGGCGTCGTTCCTGGCGACGAGTTCGCCGCGCTCGTAGACGGCGGCGAGGTAGCTCTGCGCGGCGGTGAGGTTCTGCGCCGCGGCGCGGGTGAGGAAGTCGATGCCGGTGGCGGGGTCCTTGGCCGCGACACCGCGGCCCTCGATCAGCAGCAGCGCCAGGTTGTACTGCGCGGTGGGCTCGTTCTGCAGGGCGGCGCGGCGATACCACTCGACCGCCTGCTTCTCGTCCTTGGCGACGCCGTCGCCCTTTTCATAGGCCCAGCCCATCTTCATCTGCGCCTCGGGATCGCCGCGCTCGGCGGCCATCTGGTAGTAGCGCATCCAGTCCGGCCGCACGTCGTCGGCGTGGGCGAACTGGAGAAAACCCGCACAGGCAAGAGCCAGGATCAGTCGGTTCATCGGTGCACTCCTCAGGGCAACTTGTATTCAATCGGGACGTCGAGCCACATCGCCACCGCCATGCCGTGCCGCTGGGCCGGATAGAAGCGCCACGACCGCACGGTTTCCAGCGCCGCCTGGTCGAGCGCCTGCGCGCCGCTGGTCTGCTTGATCCAGGTCTGGCCGACCCCGCCGTCGGGCTGGATCTCGGCGCGCACCACCACGCGGCCTTCGGCGCGCGAGGCGAGCGCCTGCAGGGGATAGCGCGGCAGCTGGTTGTCGGGGCGGTGGCGCGGCGGCGTCTCGTCGGGCAGGCTGGCGGCGGTGGCGTTGATCGAGTCGAGGCCCTTGGGGATGGGCTTGCGGTCGAAGCCGGCGAACATCAGCGGCAGCTCGCAGATCGAACGCGGCGAATTCACCTTGAGCGCGGGCGCGCTGAAACGTTCCTCGATCACCCGCGCCTCGCCGGCGGCGAGCTGGTTCTGCAGCGCCGCCACGTGGGCCTCGCGCGCCGGCTGGGTGGCGGCCGCGGTGTCGGCGCGACCGCTCAGCTGGCCTTCGCCGTTGTCGTTGCCGAGACGGGTGGTGCGGCCTTCGCCGCTCGCGCTCATCAGCGGGGTGGCGCCTTCGCGCGCGCCGCCGCCGCTGCCGGCGAGCTGCTGCGCACGGCCCTCGCCGGACACGCTGGCGCCGCTGCCGCCGCCGGCGATGCCGGCGCCGCTGCCGGTGGTGGATTCGGGCGCGCCGGCCTGCATCCAGCCGTTGCCGCGTTCGGCCGGACCGGCGCTGCGGCTGCTGCCGGACGCGGCGCTGCCGCTGCCCTGGCCGCTGGCGGACGGCGCGCGCGCGCTACCGGTCTGCGCCTGGCCGGCGCCCGAGGCGGCCAGCTGGGCGACGCCGGGGCGGCTGCTTTCGGCGGCCGCGACCCGGCCCTGGCCGGCGCCGGCGGCAACCGGCGGCGCGGCCAGCGCGGGCGGCTGGCCGCCGCGGCTGGCGCCGCTGCCGAGGGTGGCCTGCGGCACCGCGCGGGCGGCCACCAGGGCGGTCTGCTCGGGGCTGCCCTGCTGGCGGGCCAGGCCGTCGTCGAGGGCGCGGCTGCCGCCGCGCATGTTGATCTGGCCGCCCTGGCGCGCGGCCTGGCGGAATTCGGGTTGCGCCGACTGCGCGAGCGAGGCCGGGCCTTCCAGCGTGACGGGACCGTCGCTGCGCGATTCGCCCGGACGCGCCGCCAGCGCCATGGCCCGCGAGGCGGGCTGCGGCGTGCTGCCGAGGCTGGGCGCGCGCGGCACGGTCGGGCTGGCGGCGGCGCTGCCGGTCTGCAGCGCGCTGTCGCCGGCACTCTTCGGTTCGATCGTGCGCGGCGCCGCGACGGCGCGCGGGGCGGACAGGCCGGCGGCTTCGCGTGCGGCGAGCGCGGCGCGGCCCGACATGCCCTGGCCGGGCTGGGCGGCGGGCGTGGGAGCGGGCTTGGGCAATTCCTTCGGCTGCGCCACCGGCAGCGGCGGCTTCACCGGCTGCGGCCGCGGATGTGCGGCGGGGTGCGCCTGGCGCGGCTTGGCCGCCAGGCGCACGGCGCGGTCGGGACGGCTGCGCGGCGGTTCCGGCCTGTCGGGCTCGAGCATGACCTCGACTTCGACCTGCGGCGCCGGGATGCTGCGCATCACCAGCCAGGGCGCGATGAGGATCAGCGCGACCAGATGCAGGACGAGCGAGAGGACCAGCGGCGCACCGTCGCGCCGCAGCCACTTGAACCGGTCAGCGTTGGGCATCGGGCTGGGTGGAGGCGGTCACGAAGCTCATGCGCACGATGCCGGCGCGATTGACCGCGGCCATCACTTCGGCGATGCGGCCGTAGGCGACGCGGTAGTCGGCCTTGAGCTGGACGGCGAGTTCGGGGTCGGCTTTCAGGCGGTCGGCCAGGCGGGTCTCGAGGCTGTCGCCGGCGACCTGGTCCTGGTCGACGTAGACGTTGCCGTCGGCGTCGATGATGAGCTCGACCTTCTTCACCGGCACCAGCTTGGCCACCGGCGCGGTCTTGGGCAGGTTGACCGGCACCGCCTGCAGCAGGAAGGGCGCGGTCACCATGAAGATGACGAGCAGCACCAGCATCACGTCGACCATCGGCGTGACGTTGATCTCGCTCATCGGCGCATAGTCGTTGGGGCGCAGCAGGGCCATGATTACTTGCCCTCTTCCTTCTTCGCCTCGCCCTTCTTCTCGGCGTGGTAGGGCGTCTTCATGACGAGGTGCAGGAAATCGGTGGCGAACTGGTCGAGGCTGGCGACGCTGGTGCGCACGCGGCGCACGCCGTAGTTATAGGCCAGCACGGCGGGGATCGCGGTGGCGATGCCGAGGGCGGTGGCGGACAGCGCCTCGCCCACCGGGCCGGCGACGACGTTGAGGCTGGCCGAGTTGGACAGGCTGATGTTCTGCAGCGCGTGCATGATGCCCCACACGGTGCCGAACAGGCCGACGAAGGGCGCGGTGCTGCCGATGCTGGCGAGCGCCATCAGGCCGTATTCGCGGCGATGCTGGATCTGCTGCAGCTGGCTCTTCAGGGTGCGTTCGAGGATGTCCTTGCGGTCGCCCAGGCTGTCGAGGGAGAGCGCCGCTTCCTTGTCTTCGGAGATGGCTTCGAAGCCGGCGACGGTGAGCGCGGCGAGGTCGCCGCCCTGGGCGCGCGCGACCTTCTCGCCGGCGCGCAGGTCCTTGGCGGCCCAGAAGGCCTGCTTGAAGGCGGTGTCGCGCTTGTTGTTGCGCAGGTTCTGCCACACGCGCGAGAGGATGAGCATCCAGGTCACGATGGAAAACACCAGCAACACGCCCAGCGTGAGGTTCACGGCGAAGGATTGGGTAATGGTCGGCATACGGAAGGTCCCTGTTCTGCCGGCGCTGCAAACGGCGGCCGGCTGATAATTTAAGTTTATTAAGACTAACTAATAAACAAAAAGGATTTTAACCCGATGCGTGCCCGGGCCGCACGTCCGCCGAGGGCAATCCATACGATTTACAGGGGAATTTTGGTTATGATGGTACAAAGTGCCCAACAATAATTTCAACGACACCCGACCATGCGTCACACCGCCGTCCTGCTGATTTCCTGCCCCGACCAGAAGGGACTGGTCGCGGCCATCGCCGATTTCCTGCTGTTGCACAATGCCAACATCCTGCACGCCGACCAGCATCAGGATGCCGAGCTGAAGCTCTTCCTGATGCGGGTGGAATGGGATCTCGCCGGCTTCAATCTCGAACTCGCGGATTTCGCGGCCGCGTTCCAGCCCATCGCCGCCCGTTTCGGGATGACCTGGCGGCTCGCCGAGTCGAGCCGCAAGCCGCGCATGGCGGTATTCGTGTCCAAGTTCGACCACTGCCTGGCCGACCTGCTGTACCGCTACCAGAGCGGCGAGCTGCATTGCGAGCTGCCCATCATCGTCAGCAACCACGAGGACACGCGCTGGCTCGCCGAGGCCTACCGCGTGCCCTACCAATACATCGCGGTGACCAAGGACAACAAGCTCGAGGCCGAGCGGATGCAGATGGCGATCCTGCGCGACCAGAAGATCGACTTCATCGTGCTGGCGCGCTACATGCAGGTGCTGTCGCCCGACTTCATCCGCCATTACCCCAACCGCATCATCAACATCCACCATTCCTTCCTGCCGGCCTTCCACGGCGCCAAGCCCTATCACCGCGCCTTCGAGCGCGGGGTGAAGCTGATCGGCGCGACCGGCCACTACGTGACCGAGACGCTGGACGACGGTCCCATCATCGAGCAGGACGTGGCGCGCATCTCGCACCGCGACAGCCTGGAGGATCTCGTCACCAAGGGCGCCGACCTGGAGAAGGTGGTGCTGTCGCGCGCGGTGAAGTGGCACCTGGACAACCGCGTGCTGGTGTACGCGAACAAGACCGTCGTCTTCGACTGAAGCCGCCGTCCGCATGCCCGATCTCAGCGTCCCGGCCGTCGACCCCAGCCTGAGCCACGCATTCGAGTCGCGGCCGCGGGCGCTGTCGGCCTGGCTGGCGCGTCTGCCCTACGCCAGCCCGGCCGATGCGGCCCAGCAGCTGCGCGCGGCGCTGCACGCGATGAACCGCAGCGCGCTCGACGACGCCACGCGCGACGCGCTGCTGGCGCTGATCCGGCCTGCGGTGGCGCGCACGCGCGCCGGGGTGGAAACCCTGCTCGGCGAGACCGGCGTGCCGCCGCACGCGCAGCCGCGCCAGCACGCGGCCCTGCTGCGCGAACTGGCGCTGGAGAACGTGTACGCGCACAAGCACCTGCTGCGCGTCGATGCCCGCCAGACGACGACGCGCCGCTCCGTCCGCCAGCTCGGCGAGAGCGTCGCCCGCCTGCTCGCCGCCCTGCACGACCTGCAGGTCGCGTACTACCTCACCTCCAGCCCGCTGCCGCCCGGCCTGTGGCAGGACATGCACCGCGTGTACGCGCTGGCCGCCAACGGCAACCTGGCCGACACCGCGCTGGGCGACGCCCTGCCCGCCGGCCTGGTCTACCGCATGGCCCTGCTGCTGGCGCTGGCCGACCCGCCGCGCATGAGCCGCGGCGAGCTGCAGCATACGCGCGCCTATCTGCGCGCCTACGCCGGCCTCGCCGCCCTGCGCCCGGAACCGCCGGGCGAGGCCGGCTTCGCGATCGATCCCGGCGGCGACCAGGGGCCGGGCGGCGAACCCGGCGAAGGCGGCCTGTGGCTCGACACCGACGCCCTGTGCCGGCAGCTGCACGACACCGCGCTGCGCCTGCGCACCGGCGACACGCCGCGCAAGCTCGGCCTGCCGGACACGATGGAAGGCGAACTCTCGCTGCTGACGGCCAAGCGGCTGTCGAAGCGCTGGCGCAACAGCGTGCAACGGGTGTTCGCGCGCCGGACGGGTGCGGCGGGCACGGTGGAGGTCGTGGCCGGCGTGTGCGCGATTCACCGCCTGCTGGCGCCGGCCGGCGACGACCTCCCGGCCGCGGCCGACGACGCAATGCCGATCGACGACGTCGGGCTCGGCGGCGCGTCCAGCGTGACGGTGCAGCCCAGCGTCTGGACGATCCGCAACGACAGCGCCGCGGGCTTCGCCCTGTCCGCCACGCCGGCCGCGCCGCTCAACCTCAAGGTCGGCGACGCGCTGGCCCTGCGCGAGGGCGGCGCGCCCACGCCGTGGTCGCTCGCGGTGATCCGCTGGATCGTCATGCACGACGGCGGCCGCGTCGAACTCGGCATCGAGCGTCTGGCGCCGCACATGCAGCCGGTCCGGGTGCGTCCGCTGCGCGGCCATCGCAAGACGGCAGAGCCCGCGCTGTTCGTACCCGGTCTCACCGCCCTGAAGCAGCCCGACCGCCTGCTGCTGCCGCGCTATCTCTACACGGCCGGCATGGACGCCGAAATCTGGCATAGTCTGCGTCAGTACACGCTGAGCTTCGGCCGCCGTCTCGAGCACACGCCGAGCTTCGACCTCATCGATTTCACCGTTTTCGCCTGAAGGGCGAACCCCGCATGATGGACATTCTCGTTCTGTACTACAGCGCGCACGGCAGCGTGCGCAGCATGGCGCAACTCGTCGCGCGCGGCGTCAACCAGGTGCCCGGCGCCAGTGCGCGCCTGCGCAGCGTGCCGCCGGTGGCGGCGCGCACCCAGGTCGCCGAGCCGCCGGTGCCCGACGACGGCGCGCCCTACGTCGAACTCGCCGACCTCGAGCAGTGCGCCGGGCTGGCCCTCGGCTCGCCCACCCGCTTCGGCAACATGGCGGCGCCGCTCAAGCATTTCCTCGACACCACCGGTGCGCTGTGGGCGCAGGGCGCGCTGGTCGGCAAGCCGGCCGCGGTGTTCACGTCCACCGCCAGCCTGCACGGCGGCCAGGAAACCACGCTCACGTCGATGATGACGCCGCTGCTGCACCACGGCATGCTGCTCCTCGGCCTGCCCTACACCCTGCCCGAGGTGAATCACACCGCCAGCGGCGGCACGCCCTACGGCGCCAGCCACTGGGCGGGGCCGAACGACGACCGGCCGCTCACCGACGCCGAGCGCACGCTGTGCCTCGCGCTCGGCAGGCGGCTCGCCGAAACCGCCCTGAAGCTGGCGGCATGAACGCCGCGTCGCGCCTGGGCTTGCTGCAGAACCTCGCCAGCGCGAGTCTCGTCGCGCTGGTCTTCCTCTGCCTCGCGTGGGAGCTGTGGCTGGCGCCGCTGCGTCCCGGCGGCTCGCTGCTGGTGCTGAAGACGCTGCCGCTGCTGGCGCCGCTGATGGGCATCCTCAAGGGCCGGCGCTATACGTATCAATGGGCGCCGATGCTGATCCTCGCCTATTTCAGCGAAGGCGTGATGCGCGCCTGGAGCGAGCGCGGCCTGTCGCAGGCGCTGGCGTGCGGTGAGATCGCGCTGTCGGTGGTGTTCTTCCTGGCCGCGATCTACTACGCCAGATTCAGCGCACCGTCGCGGATGGCGCGCTGAAGCCGGGGCGGTTCAGAAGTTGTAGGCGAGGCCCACCGACACCACGTTCGCATCCATCGTCCCGGTCTTGTCCGACTTGCCGAGCTTGCTGACGTGGTCGTAGTCGGCACGCAGGTCGACGTGCTCGCTCAGCTTGTAGAGCGCGCCCACGCCGACGAGCGGCCGCACGACATGCGTCGTGGCGTCGCCGCTCGCCAGCGCCGCAGGCGCGCCGGCCGCCAGGCTGGAATCGACCTTTGCCGCGACCAGGCCGGCCTTGCCGAACACGGACAGGCTGTCGTTCACCGGCAGCGCAAACAGCGCGGCCAGGTCGACCCCGCCCGCCTTCAGCGAACCCTGGGCGCTGCCGCCCGTATAGCTGGCCGTGTACTTGGCCTTGCCGAAATCGATGTAGCCCGCCTCCAGCGAGAAATTCGGATTGAAGCGGTAGCCGCCCTGCAGCCGCCACTGGTTGCCGCTGCCCGAGTCGCTGCTCGACAGGCCGGTCGCGCCGGCCGCCGTGAGGGCACTGTCGAAATGCGCGCGGTCGAGATTGCTGCTGGTATGCGAGACTTCACCGACGCCGTAGAACTCGCCGGCGAAGGCGGGCGAGGCAAGGAGGCACAGTGCGGTGGGAATGGCGAAGAGGCATTTCATCGGGTCGTCCTGTAGGAAAAGGGAAACCCGGCATGGCGCGTGGCCAGCCGGCAGGACGACATGAGCAAGCGCGATGCCAGGCGCCCGGGCTTGCGCAAGTGATTGAATTTTCAGGCCAGGTTCGGTCGCCGCGCGGCGCGGCACGCAAATCGGCGTGCCTTCCCCGCAAACTTCGTCGCCAGGTTTTGCAGGGCGGCGTTCAGCCGCCCTGTTCAGGACGGTATTTCTTGAGCTTGTACCAGAGCGTGCGTTCGCTGATGTCGAGCAGCGCGGCGGCGCGCGCCTTGTTGCCCTCGGCGCGCGCGAGCGCCGCGTCGATCATGCGGGCCTCGAGCGCCTCGACGGCCTGGTTCAGCGACGTCACGGGCAGCGCGTCCTCGGCCTGCTGCGCGGGTGCCGCCGGCGGGACGGTCGACGGCCGCGGCTCGAGCAGGAAATGCGCGGCCTCGAGCGTAGCGCCGCCGCCGAGGATCAGCGCGCGTTCGACCATGTTTTCCAGTTCGCGCACGTTGCCCGGCCAGGCGTAGGCCTGCAGGCGTTCGAGCACGCCGGGGGCAAGCCGGGCGGCGGCGTGCCCGTGGCCATGCTTGGCGACGAAGTGCTCGACCAGGCCGGCGATGTCCCCGCTGCGCCGGCGCAGCGGCGGCAGTTCGAGCGAGACGACGTTGATGCGGTAGTAGAGGTCCTCGCGCAGCAGGCCTGCGCGCACGCTTTCCAGCGGATCGCGGTTGGTCGCGGCGATCACGCGCAGGTCGAGCTTGATCACGCGGTTGCCGCCGAGCCGCTCGACCGTGTTCTCCTGCAGCACGCGCAGCAGCTTGGCCTGCAGGGGCAGCGGCATCTCGGTCAGTTCGTCGAGGAAGATCGTGCCGCCGTCGGCAAGTTCGAACTTGCCGATGCGCTCCTTCAGCGCGCCGGTGAAGGCGCCCTTCTCGTAGCCGAACAGTTCGCTCTCGAGAATCTCGGCCGGGATCGCGGCGCAGTTGATCGGCACGAACAGCCGGTCGGCGCGCGGCGAGGCGTTGTGCACCGCGCGCGCGGCGAGTTCCTTGCCGGTGCCGGTTTCGCCGGTGATGAGCACCGAGGCCCGGCTCGGCCCCACGCGCTGGATCAGTTCGTAGACGGCCTGCATCGGCGCGCTGGTACCGACGAAGGCGTCCCAGCCGCGGTTGACCTCCTGCCGCAGGAAGGCGTTCTGCCGTGCCACCTCGGCATTGTCGAGCACGCGCGTCACCGCATGCTCGACGACGTCGATGTCGAAGGGGCGCAGGATGTAGTCGCAGGCGCCGTGCCGCATCGCGGCCACCGCGGTCTCGATGGTGCCGTGCGCGGTGATCACCATCACCGGCACGTCCGAACCCTGCGCGCGCAAGGCGGCGAGCAGCGCGATGCCGTCCATTTCCGGCATGCGCAGATCGGTGATGACGAGGTCGGCCCCGTGTTCCTGGAACTGCGCGAGCGCCTCCACGCCGTTGCCGGCGACGAGCACGCCGTGCCCCATCTTCTGCAGCATGATTTCGAGGACGCGACGCATCTTCGGTTCGTCGTCCACCACGAGTATCTGTCTGTCCTTCATGATGCTCCTGTCTGTACGCGCGGCAGGCGGATGCGGAACAGCGCCCCGCCCAGCCGGCTTTCCGCCGCCTCGATCTCGCCGCCGTGGGTGCTCACGATCTGCTGCACGATCGCCAGCCCGAGGCCGATGCCGCCCTCGCGCCGGAAGAAGAAGGCCTCGAACACGCGCGCGCGCTCGGCCGGATCGATGCCGGGGCCGTCGTCGGCCATCTCGACGATGAGCCCGTCGCCGTCGTCGCGCGTCGCGATTTCGATGTGGCCGCCGTGATCGAGAATCTGCAGGCCGTTCATCAGCAGATTGAGCAGCACCTGGGTCAGCAGTTCCTCGTCGCATTCGATGACGGGTTCGCGGGCATGCAGTTCGGTGACGACGACCACGCCCTTGCGCTCGGTCTGCGCGCCGAGCAGGGCGACGCTCTTGGCAATCAGGGCGTGCACGTCGGTGGGCGCGAACGCGGGGGCGCGCGGACGCGCGGTATCGAGCATGGCCGAGACGAGGCGGTTGAGGCGCTCGGTCTCGCCCTCGATGAAGCCGAGCATCTCGCGGCCTTCCGCACTGATGCCCGATTCGCGCTGCAGCATCTGCGCGGAGGAGCGCAGGATGCCGAGCGGCGTGCGTACCTCGTGCGCGATCACCGACGCCATCTCGCCGACCACCGCGAGCTTGGAGGCGCGCACCAGGTTCTGCCGCGACTGGTCGATGTCGCGCACCATCTGCACGAAGGCGTCGGTCAGTTCGCCGACTTCGCCGCCGCGCACGGGTGGCGGCGTCTGCACCGCCTTGTTGCGGACATAGCCGCGCACGAAGCCGGTCAGCGCGACGATGGGACGGGCGATCTCGCGGCTGACCCCCGTTGCGATCAGGACGGTGAGCAGCGCGATGAAGCCGAGCAACCCAAGAAAGATGAAGGCCATGCGATGTACCGGCGCCAGTGCCTCGTCGACCGGCTGGATGATCAGCGTGGTCCAGCCGAAACCGGCAAAGTTGCCGTAGCCCTGCGACACGGCCTTGCCGACGATGACGTCGGAATTCGTCAGCGGCGTTCCGGCGCGCACGCTCACGCCATGCTTGCCGCGACCCGTGCGCCAGTCGGCAAACGTCCCGCCCAGCAACAGTCCGCGCTCGCGCAGCGCCTGCGATGCCGCGATCAGGCGGCCGTCGCGGTCGAGCACGGCCAGCATGCGACCGCTGCCGCTCGACGCCTGGTCGAGGCCATCGTAGATTTCCGACCAGTCGAGCGTCAGCTGCAATTGTCCGAGATTGCCGATCGCGTACGCCGATGGCAGCGCCACGCGCATCACCAGCGCGCTGGCGCGCGGCGTCGGCGACTCGAGCTCGACGCGGCCCCCTGGCAACAGGGACGTCAGCCATGCCGGCCGCGCCGGAACGCTGCGTCCCACCTGCGCCGGATCGCTGCTGCTGATGACACGCCCCTGCGGGTCGACGCAGGACAGCTGCAGGTAGACGTCACGGTAGCCGGTATGCAGGTCCGACAGAAAATGCGAGAGTCGCTTGTCGACGTCGTGAACCTGCATGTCCTGCATGATGTCGAGGTGGCTCCAGGTCACGGCGTTCTGCAACCGTTCGAACATCATCCGGTCGATGTCGGCGGCGACGCCTGCGGCCTGGATGGCCAGCGTACGCTCGATCTCGGCCTGCACCGCAGCACGCGCCTTGACAAACGCGAGCACCGCCAGAAGGATGGTGGACAGCAGGCTGACGCTGAGGAAAGCGACGAGGAGCGTCTTGCGTATGCTCACGGAAAGATGATCACCGAATGAGTGCAGGAAACGAAATGAATGCGCACGCAGTATATGGGAAAGCCAAACCGGGTTCGCCGCTGCCACGCTGCGTGGGCCTCCTGTCGCGCTGGCTGGCGGCGCTGGGCCTGCTGCTCGCGGCGGCGCCGGCGCTCGCGGGCGACGCGCCGTCTTCCGACATCAATTACCGCCTCGGCGAGGGACTGCGGATCGCCGACACCGGCCTGTCGCTGGGCGGCTACGCCACGGCCAGCCTCGCGAAACTGCGCGACGCGCCGAGCCGCGTCGCACTCGACAATCTGAGCCTGTTCGTCTGGTGGCAGAACGACGGCCGCTGGAAGTTCTTTTCCGAGCTCGACTACGAGAACGCGCTGGCGTCGAACGCCGCGGGCCAGGACGGCGAGGATCACTACCTGGCGCTGGAGCGTTTCTATCTCGACTACGCGCTCAGCGACACGACCACGCTGCGCGCCGGAAAATTCCTCACGCCGATCGGGCGCTGGAACCAGATCCACGCCACGCCGCTGGTGTGGACGACGTCGCGCCCGCTGGTCACGGTACGCACGTTTCCCACCAACGCGACGGGCCTGATGCTCAACGGCACGCTGCCCGGCGTGGCAAGCGGGCTCGACTATTCGCTCTATGCCTCGAAGGACAGCGAGATCCGGCCCAACCCCGCGCTCGATCCGTTCAACGAGGCGCTCGGCGCGCACCTGAATCTGGGCCTGTCGGACAGCAGCCAGCTCGGGCTGTCGTATGCCGCATTCGAACAGGACCGGACGCCGGACGAGCGGAAACAGCTGATCGGCGCGGATTTCCGCTGGGCACGCAAGCGCTGGGAATTCAGCGCGGAAGGCGTCTACCGCTATTCCGACCAGGGCAGTGCGCGGGACGAGAAAGGCGCGTTCGCGCAGCTGGTCGCGCCGCTGTCCGACAGGCTCTACGGCGTCGCCCGCTACGAACTGTTCCGCCGGGCCGGCGAAAGCGTGACCACCCGGCTCGGCGTGGCCGGACTCAACTATCGCGTCACCCCCGCGATCGTGCTGAAGGCCGAGTGGGTCGACGCGCGCGGCAACCGCGTCGACGCGCCGGAAGGTTTCCTGTCCTCGCTGAGCGTGCTGTTCTGAACGTGCGCCTGACTTCGTTCGCCCCCCTGCTGGCGGCTGCATGGCTGCTGCTGACCGCACCCCCGTCCGCCGCCGCCGAGCATCCGTTCGCGGTCATCGTGAACCCGGACGCCGCGCCGCACCGCCTGAGCCGCGAAAATCTTTCCCTGATCTACCGGCGCAAGCAGAACTACTGGGAAAACGGCACGCGCATCCAGCCGGTCAACCTTCCGCCGGCCCACCCGCTGCGCCGCGTCTTCTCCCAGGCCGTCCTCGGCACGCCGCCCGAAGACATGGAAGAGTACTGGCGCGAGATGTACTTCCACGGCGTGCTGCCGCCGCACGTCCTCGCCTCCGAGGAGGCGGTGCTGCTGTTCGTCGCCGCGACGCCCGGTGCGATCGGCTACGTGTCGACCTGCGTGCCCGAACACAGGGTGAGCGTGGTGTTCGCGGTGGGCGAGCTGCCGGCCTGCCCGCACTGAGCCCGGCTGCAAGTTTGGTCGACACAACTTGCAGGCAGACCTGGGGCCGGCGCCCGCCGCGGCCCGTTCCCCGCGCCGGGTGAGACGGCTTTACCCCTGACGAATCAATAGTTTGTCCCGGATTTCCGGCGTGCCCGGCGAGCTGGCATCGGCCTTGCGTTGGGAGAGCTGTCGCCTGTCGCATCGTGCGCAGGCCCTGCCGAGGAAATCCATGTCCGCCCTGACGCCCGCTCTCCTGCCCGCCCTGGAATTCGGTGCCCCGATCCGCGCCCTGCACGCGCTGCTGCTGCCCGACAGGCCGCGCGCCGCCGCCCGCCGCGCGCACGACGGCCCGGCCTTCGAGCTGGTCGAGCACCGGGGTGCCGACCGCGCCGCGGTGGAGTCTTTCATCCGTGCGCGTTTCGCGTCCAGCTACGGGTGCCGGATCGAGTCCTTCATGCCGCGCCTGTTCAGCGTGCGCAACCGCGCCGGCGAGATCTGCGGTGCCTTCGGCCTACGCGACGCGCACGAGCCGCTCTTCCTCGAACACTATCTCGACCAGCCGATCGAGGGTCTTCTCGCTGCCCGCCTCGCGGCGCCGGTCGAACGCCAGCGCATCGTGGAGGTCGGGCATTTCTCCGGTGCGTTCCCGGGCGCGGTGCGCGCGATGATCGCGCTGCTGACCGAGCGGCTGTACCGGGACGGCTGCGCCTGGGTCGCCTTCACCGGCACCACGGAACTGCGCAATGCCTTCGGCCGCCTGGGACTGCGTCCGCTCGACCTGCAGGCCGCGACGATCGACCGTCTGCCGGCCGCCGCGCAGACGGCCTGGGGCAGTTACTACGATCACGCGCCGCGCGTGCTGGTCGGCAATGTACAGGAGGGCTACCGCGCGATGCATGCCGCCTGCGTGCGCGCCGGAATGGCGACGGAGGCCGGCGCGTGAGCCGCATCGTCGATGCGGTACGGCGTCACGCCGCGCTGACGCCCCTGCGGCCCGCCTTGCGCGACGAGGACGGCCTGCTCACCTATCGCAGCCTGGCCACCGAAATCGCGCACCTGGCGGAACGCCTGCGCGCCCTGCGTCCGCGCGCCCTTGCCCTGCTCGCCGACAACGGGATGACCTGGGCGCTGGCCGACCTCGGGGCGCTGGCCGCCGACATTCCGATCGTTCCCCTGCCGCCGTTCTTCTCCGCATCGCAACTTGCGCACGCCCTGCGCACGGCGGGCGTCGATCTCGTCCTGACCGACCAGCCGGCACGCATCCAGCAGGCCCTGCAGCGCCCGGATCTGGTGGCGACGCCGTTCTACGGCAACCTGTTCCGCCTGCGCCTGCCGTCAGACGCAGGCCCGCGCTGCGCCCTGCCGGCCGGCACGCGCAAGGTGACCTTCACGTCCGGCACGACCGGCGAACCGAAAGGCGTGTGCCTGGGCTACGCGGAGATGGAAGCCGTGGCCGAGTCGCTGTGCCAGGCCAGTGCGGCCGATGCCGGGGACCGCCATCTGAGCCTGCTGCCGCTCGCCACGCTGCTGGAAAACATCGGCGGCCTCTACACGCCGCTGCTGGCGGGGGCGACCGCCTGCCTGCCGCCGCTGGCGGCGGTCGGATTGCGCGGCAGTTCCACGCTCGACGTCGGCCGCATGAACGAGGCCCTGCATGCCTGGCAGGCAACGACCGCCATCCTGGTGCCGCAGATGCTGCAGGCGCTGGTGGCGGCCGGCCGCATGGGCGTCACGCTGCCGGATTCGCTGCGTTACCTGGCGGTCGGCGGTGCGCCGGTTTCCGCCCATCTGGTCGATCAGGCCCACGCGCTCGGCCTGCCGGTCTATCAGGGCTACGGCCTGTCGGAGTGCGCGTCCGTGGTCGCCGCGAGCGGGCCGGACGCACAACGCGCAGGCAGCGTCGGCCGCCCCCTGCCCCATGTCCGCCTCGCCTTCGCCGCCGACGGCGAGATCCTCGTGCACGGCCCGCGCTGGCGCGGTTATCTCGGCGGGGAAGCCGCGGACACGACGGTCGTCGCCACCGGCGATCTGGGTTACCTCGACGAGGCCGGCTATCTCTTCCTCACCGGCCGCAAGAAGAACCTGTTCATCACCGCGTTCGGCCGCAACGTCGCGCCGGAATGGGTGGAAGGCGAGCTGGTGGCGCACCCCGGCATCGCGCAGGCGGTGCTGTTCGGCGAGGCGCGCCCTTTCAACTGCGCGGTGATCGTGCCCAGCGCGGGCGCCACGCACGACGCCATCGACGCCGCCATCGACGCGGCCAACCAGCGCCTGCCCGACTATGCGCGCGTGCATGCCTGGCTCCCCGCGGATGCCCCCTTTACCCCGGCTGCCGGCCTCTCCACGCCGAACGGCAGGCTGCGCCGGGACGCGATCCGCCGCCACTACGCAGATCGCATCGACGCCCTGTATCAACCCCAGATGGAACACTGACGATGAGTTTTTACCAGCAACTCCAGCACGCCACCGCGCCCGAACGCGCCACCCTGCTTGCCGCCCCGCTGATCACCGCCGCCTTCGCAGGCGAGGTGACGCGCCGGCACTATCTCGATTTCCTCGGCCGCGCCTACCACCACGTCCGCCATACGGTGCCGCTGCTGATGGCCTGCGGGTCGCGCCTGCCCGGCCACCAGGAATGGCTGCGGAGCGCGGTCGCGCATTACATCGAGGAGGAAATCGGCCACCACGAATGGATCCTTGCGGACATCGCGGCAGCCGGCGGCGATGCCGACGCCGTGCGCGACAGCGCGCCCGACTTCGATACCGACCAGATGGTCGCCTACGCCTACGACACGGTGACGCGGCGCAATCCGGTCGGCATGTTCGGCATGGTCTACGTGCTCGAGGGCACCAGTGTCAGCCTCGCGTCGGAAGCGGCACGCGTGCTGCAGAACACGCTCGGCCTGCCGCAGACCGCCTTCACCTACCTGAGCAGCCACGGCACGCTCGACCGCGAACACATCGACGACTACGCGCGCCTGGTCAATCGCCTCGAGACGTCCGTGGACCGCGACGCCGTGGTGTCGAGTGCGCGCGTCTTCTTCCGCCTCTACGGCAACGTCCTGCGCGGCATCGAGCTGCAGGAGCGCGCATGAACATCTTCGGCAGCAGCATCCTCGTCACCGGCGCCAGTGGCGGCATCGGCGGCGCCATCGCCCGCGAACTCGCCAGCCGCGGCGCCAACCTGATCCTGGTGAACCGGGACCCGGCCCGGCTCGCCGAATTCGCCGCGACGCTGCGCAAGGACGGCGCCCAGGTCACGGCGCTGGCCGGCGACCTGGCCCTGCCCGGCGAACCCGCCCGCCTGATCGCGGCTGCGCTGGCACACGCCGGCACGATCGACATCCTGATCAACTGTGCCGGCGTGCAGACCTTCGGCCTGTCCGCCGACGAGGCCGCGCACGACACCGCGCAGCTGTTCCAGGTCAATACCGTGGCGCCGATCGCGCTGGCCAACGCGGTCCTGCCGCACATGCTGCAAAGGGGCAGCGGGCAGATCGTCAATCTTGGCTCGATCTTCGGTTCGATCGGCTTCCCCTGCTTCGCCTCGTACTCGGCGAGCAAGTTCGCGCTGCGCGGGTACTCGGAAGCGCTGCGACGCGAGCTGGCAGGCAGCGGCGTCGGCGTCACCTACGTCGCGCCGCGCTTCACGCGGACCGGCTTCAATCGCAGCGTGGTGAACCGCATGGCGGACGCCCTGAAGATGAACCAGGACGAACCCGAGCAGGTCGCGGCCAGCGTCGTCGCCGCCATCGAGCAGGACAGTCGCGACCGCTACCTCGGCTGGCCCGAGAAGCTCTTCGTGCGCATCAACGCCGTCCTGCCGCGTCTGGTCGACTCGAGCCTGATGAAACAGGCCGGCCTGATGCGCCCCTTCGCCACCGAATCCACCCGCTAACCCATGGAGGTCCGCATGTTCCGTCCCGCCCTCGCCGTCCTGGCGCTGTTCGCCAGTCTCACCGCCACTGCCCAGGCCGCGCCGCTCGTCCTGGGCGACGCCATCGCCGACATCGGCCACCGCTGGGCACACGTGTCCTACCAGACGCCCGAATCGGCGCGCGAAGCCGCCTTCGTCCCGCTGATCGCGTATTCCCGGCAGGTGGCGCAATCCTTCCCCGACCGGGCGGAGCCGATGATCTGGGAAGCCATCGTCCTGTCCAGCGCGGCCAAGGCGCAGGGGGGACTCGGCGCACTGGGCAAGGCCAAGGAGGCGCGCGACCTGCTGCTGGCGGCGGAGAAGATCAATCCCGCGGCATTGAACGGCTCGATCTACAACTCGCTGGGCAGTCTGTACGCCAAGGTGCCGGGCTGGCCCATCGGCTTCGGGGACAAGAAAAAGGCGCGCGCCTATTTCGAGAAGGCGCTGGCCCTCAATCCGGACGGCATGGATCCGCATTATTTCTATGCCGACCTGCTTGCAGACGAAGGCGAATACGCGGAGGCCGCGGCGCACCTGAAGCGCGCCCTGGCCGCGCCGCCGCGCCCGGGGCGCGAGGACGCCGATGCCGGCCGGCGCCAGGAAGCGCTGCACCTGCTCGAGACGCTGAAGCAGAAGCACGGCGACCAGCTGGCGGGCAGCTGAGCCGCGCGATGAAGCCGCATCACGCGAACTGGCTCGACAGCTTCTGGTGTGCCGTCTTCACCCTGTCCAGCGTCGGCTGGTGGCTCTGGCTCTACTGGCAGATGACGCGGACGATCCAGTCCTGAGCGCCGGCCGCGACGCGCCACGCGTCCCGGCCGATGCCGCTCACACCTGCGGGTGCGCGCGTTCGAGCTTGGCGTCGAGCTTGTTCAGGGCATGCAGGTAGGCCTTGGCCGAGGCGACGACGATGTCGGTGTCGGCGCCCTGGCCGTTGACCACGCGGCCGTCCTTGGCCAGACGCACGGTCACCTCGCCCTGGGCGTCGGTGCCGCTGGTGATGTTGTTCACCGAATAGAGCAGGAGGTTGGCGCCGCTCGCCACCACCGATTCGAGCGCCTTGAAGGCGGCGTCGACCGGCCCCGAGCCGTCGCCCTCGGCGCGCTGCTCGTTGCCCTCGTCGGTGAACACGACGCGGGCGTGCGGCACTTCGCCGGTTTCCGAACAGACTTTCATCGACACCAGCTTGAAGCGCTCGTGCTCGGCAGCGTAACCCTCGTCGGACACCAGCGCCTGCAGGTCCTCGTCGAAGATCTCGCGTTTCTTGTCGGCGAGGTCCTTGAAACGCGCGAACGCGGTGTTGAGCGCTTCCTCCGTCTCGAGCACGATGCCGAGCTCGCCCAGTTTGCTCTTGAACGCGGCGCGGCCGGAGAGCTTGCCGAGGGTGAGGCGGTTGGCGTGCCAGCCCACGTCCTCGGCGCGCATGATCTCGTAGGTCTCGCGGTGCTTCAGCACGCCGTCCTGGTGGATGCCGGATTCGTGCGCGAAGGCGTTCGCGCCGACGATGGCCTTGTTGGGCTGCACCGGGTAGCCGGTGATGGTCGAGACGAGCTTGGACGCCGGCACGATCTGGGTGGCGTCGATGTTCGAATCGCAGTTGAACACGTCGCGGCGCGTGCGCACCGCCATCACGATCTCTTCCAGCGAGGCGTTGCCGGCGCGTTCGCCGAGACCGTTGATGGTGCATTCGACCTGGCGCGCGCCGTTCATCACCGCAGCGAGCGAATTGGCGACCGCCATGCCGAGATCGTTGTGGCAGTGGGTGCTCCAGATCACCTTGTCCGCGTTCTTCACGCGCGCGATGAGCTGCTTCATGCGCTCGCCCCAGAGCGCGGGGATCGAGTAGCCGACGGTGTCGGGCACGTTGATGGTCCTGGCACCGGCTTCGATCACCGCGTCGAACACGCGCACGAGGAAGTCCATCTCGGAACGCACCGCGTCCTCGGCGGAAAACTCGACGTCCTCGGTGTATTCGCGCGCGAGCTTCACCGCCTTCACCGCCGCCTCGACGACCTGGTCGGGCGTCATGCGCAGCTTCTTCTCCATGTGGATGGGCGACGTCGCGATGAAGGTATGGATGCGGCCGCGCTTCGCCGGCCGGATCGCCTCGCCGGCGGCGCGGATGTCGCGCTCGTTGGCGCGCGCAAGCGAGCAGACGGTCGAGTTCGTGATGACTTCGGCGATGGCGCGGATGGCGTCGGCGTCGCCCGGACTGGCAGCGGCAAAACCGGCCTCGATGACGTCGACGCCGAGCTTTTCGAGCTGGCGCGCGATGCGGAGTTTTTCCTCCTTGGTCATCGACGCGCCGGGGCTCTGCTCGCCGTCGCGCAAGGTGGTGTCGAAAATGTACAAACGGTCGTTCATGGCTGGCTCCATGTGGGGTCGGCATCGCGCCCTGCGCGATCATGCCGACGCATTATATAAGTCCGCCGCAAGCGGCTTGCGGCGCGGGGTACTGCTTGGGGGAGGGGGGATCAATGTGTGCGCGCGACGCGCAGCAGCAGGCTGCCGAACAGGACGTTCGACAGGCAGAGGACGAAGGAAGGTTGCGACCAATTAGACATGGTCTAAATTGTATGGATTTTTTTTCGCGCCGCAAGCGCCGCGTGCGTCAGGTGGCCGGTTTGCGGCGGAAGCGTTGCATCAGCGCATCGAGGTAGCCCGACAGGCCGTACAGCACGAACGCGCCGAACAGGACTTCGGGCGGGCTGTAGGAGATCAGGATGAAGGCCAGCACGACCAGCAGGATGACGAAGAAGGGCACGCTCTTCCTGAGGTTGATGTCCTTGCCGCTGTAGTAGCGGAAGTTGCTGACCATGGTCAGGCCGCCGAACAGCGCCACGGCGAAGGCCAGCCAGCGCACGTCGTGGCCGGCGATGCCGTATTCGTTCATCACCCAGACGAAGCCGGCGATCAGCGCCGCCGCGGAGGGGCTGGGCAGGCCCTGGAAATAGCGCTTGTCGGTGACGGTGTCGATCTGGGTGTTGAACCGCGCCAGCCGCAGCGCCGCGCCGGCGCAATACACGAAGGCGGCGATCCAGCCGAACTTGCCCAGGCCCTGCAGGGCGAACACGTAGATCACCAGCGACGGCGCCACGCCGAAGGACACCATGTCGGAGAGGCTGTCGTATTCGGCGCCGAAAGCGCTCTGCGTATGCGTCATGCGGGCGACGCGGCCGTCGAGGCCGTCGAGCACCATGGCGATGAAAATCGCCACCGCGGCGTGTTCGAAGCGACCGTTCATCGCCTGTACCACCGCGTAGAACCCGGCGAACAGCGCGCCGGTGGTGAACAGGTTGGGCAGCAGGTAGATGCCGCGGTCGCGCATGCGCGGGCGCATCGAATCGGTCTTGCGATGGTTGAAGTCGAGCATGCGGGCCTGCGGGCTCCGTTTACCAGCGTGCCAGTATGGTACGCCCGCCGGTGACTTTTTGCCCGATCGACACCTCGGGACGCGCCGAGGTCGGCAGATAGACGTCGACGCGCGAACCGAAACGGATGAAACCGTAGCGCTGGCCGCGCCCCAGCCGGTCGCCGGTCCGCACGTAGCACAGGATGCGGCGCGCGATCAGGCCGGCGATCTGGACGCTGGTGAGGTCGCCGCGCGCGGTCTGGATCCAGATCGCGTTGCGTTCGTTCTCGGTCGAGGCCTTGTCGAGGTCGGCGTTGACGAAGCTGCCGGGGGTATACCAGCGGCCCTTCACCTCGCCGTCGACCGGACTCTTGTTCGAGTGCACGTTGAACACGTTCATGAACACGCTGATCTTCAGCGCCTCGCGCTCGAGATAGGGATCGGCGACCTTTTCCACCGCGACGATGCGGCCGTCGGCAGGCGAGATCACCGCGTCGGCGTCGGCCGGCGGCACGCGCACCGGATCGCGGAAGAACTGCAGGGCGAAGACCGCCCAGATCCAGAACGGGATCGACCAGATTCCGACGAGCCAGCTTGCGATGAGTGCAGCCGCAAACGCAGCCAGCAGCACGAGCCAGCCTTCGCGGGCGATGAGGGGTTGTTTCATGGAAGGTGGGGCGTCAGGCGTAAGGGGCGAGGCGAAAAGGACGGGGGCGGGCTGCCCACCCCGCCCCACGCCTCACGCATTCAGTTCTTGGACTGGTCGACCAGCTTGTTGGCCTTGATCCAGGGCATCATGTCGCGCAGCTTGGCGCCGGTGACTTCGATGGCATGCTCGGCGTTGAGGCGACGACGCGCGGTCATGGCGGGATAGTTGGTCTTGCCTTCGAGGATGAACATCTTGGCGTATTCGCCGGTCTGGATGCGCTTGAGCGCATTCTTCATGGCGGCGCGCGACTGCTCGTTGATGACCTCGGGGCCGGTGACATACTCGCCATACTCGGCGTTGTTGGAGATCGAGTAGTTCATGTTGGCGATGCCGCCCTCGTACATCAGGTCGACGATCAGCTTCAGCTCGTGCAGGCACTCGAAATAGGCCATCTCGGGGGCGTAGCCGGCTTCGGTCAGGGTCTCGAAGCCCATCTTCACCAGTTCGACGGCGCCGCCGCACAGCACCGCCTGCTCGCCGAACAGGTCGGTCTCGGTTTCTTCGCGGAACGAGGTCTCGATGACGCCGCCCTTGGTGCCGCCGTTGGCCGCGGCGTAGGACAGGGCGATGTCACGCGCCTTGCCGGACTTGTCCTGGTAGATCGCGATCAGCGAGGGCACGCCGCCGCCGCGCTTGTATTCGGAACGCACGGTGTGGCCGGGGCCCTTGGGCGCGATCATGATCACGTCGAGGTCGGCGCGCGGCACGATCTGGTTGTAGTGGATGTTGAAGCCGTGGGCGAAGCACAGGGTCGCGCCCTTCTTGATGTTGGGCTCGATCTCGCTGTAGTAGACGCCGGGCTGCTGCTCGTCCGGCACCAGGATCATGACGACGTCGGCGTCCTTCACCGCTGCGCCGACTTCCTTGACGGCGTGGCCGGCCTTCTTGGCCTTGTCCCAGGAGGCGCCGCCCTTGCGCAGGCCGACGGTGACCTTGACGCCGGAATCGGTGAGGTTGGCGGCGTGGGCGTGGCCCTGCGAGCCGTAGCCGACGATGACGACCTTCTTCTTCTTGATGAGGGAGAGGTCGGCGTCCTTGTCGTAGAAAACTTTCATGGTGAAATCCTGAGTAGAAAAGAAAAAATCAGACGTTGAGACTGCGCTGTTTCAAACCTTGAGGCTTCGCTCGCCGCGGCCGATGCCGGACGCGCCCGTGCGCACGGTTTCGATGATGAAGGCGGGATCGATCGCCTCCAGGAAGGCATCCAGCTTGGAGCCGGTGCCGGTCAGCTCGATGGTGTAGGTCGAGTCGGTGACGTCGATGATGTGGCCGCGGAAGATGTCGGCGGTACGCTTCATCTCCTCGCGCCCCGCGCCCACCGCCTTGACCTTGAGCAGCATGAGTTCGCGCTCGATGTGGCGGCCTTCGGTCAGGTCCATCACCTTGATCACGTCGACCAGCTTGTTCAGCTGCTTGGTGATCTGCTCGATGATGTCTTCCGAACCGGTGGTCACGATGGTCATGCGCGACAGCGTGGCGTCCTCGGTCGGCGCCACGGTGAGCGATTCGATGTTGTAGGCGCGTGCGGAAAACAGGCCGGCGACGCGGGACAGCGCGCCCGCCTCGTTCTCCATCAGCAGCGAAATGATGTGGCGGCTATTCATTACAGTTCCTCCGCCAGGATCATCTCGGACAGACCCTTGCCACCCTCGACCATGGGATAGACGTTCTCGGTCTGGTCGGTCTGGAAGTCCATGAACACCATGCGTTCCTTGAGCGCGGGCGAGAAGGCTTCCCGGATCGCGGCCTCGACGTCCTCCGGCCTGTCGATGCGCATGCCGACGTGGCCGTAGGATTCGGCGAGCTTGACGAAGTCGGGGAGCGACTCCATGTAGGACTCGGCGTAGCGGCTGCCGTAGAAGAACTCCTGCCACTGCCGCACCATGCCCATGTAGCGGTTGTTGAGCGTGAGCACCTTGACCGGGATGCGGTACTGCTTGCAGGTGGAGAGTTCCTGGATGTTCATCTGGATCGAGGATTCGCCGGTGATGCAGGCGACCTGCGCATCGGGGAAGGCGAGCTGCACACCCATCGCGTAGGGCAGGCCCACGCCCATGGTGCCGAGGCCGCCGGAATTGATCCAGCGGCGCGGCTGGTCGAACTTGTAGTACTGCGCCGCCCACATCTGGTGCTGGCCGACGTCGGACGTCACGTACGCATCGCCCTTCGTCACTTCCCACAGCTTTTCGACCACGTACTGCGGCTTGATGATGGGGCTCTGCTTGTTGTACTTGAGGCAGTTCTTCGAACGCCACAGCTCGATCTGCGTCCACCAGGCGGTGAGCGCAGTGGCGTCGGGCTTGTCCTTGGCCTGCTTCAGCAGGGCGAGCATCTCGGTCAGCACATTTTTCACGTCGCCGACGATGGGCACGTCGACCTTGACGCGCTTGGAGATCGAAGACGGGTCGATGTCGATGTGGATGATGCGGCGCGCCTCACGGGCAAAATGCGCCGGGTTGCCGATCACGCGGTCGTCGAAGCGCGCACCGACCGCAAGCAGCACGTCGCAGTGCTGCATCGCCATGTTGGCTTCGTAGGTGCCGTGCATGCCCAGCATGCCGAGGTTCTGCCGGTCGGTGGCGGGATAGCCGCCGAGTCCCATCAGCGTGTTGGTCACCGGGAAACCGAGCAGGCGTGCCACGTCGCCCAGCTGGCTCGCGGCGTCGCCGAGCACCACGCCGCCGCCGATGTAGATCATCGGGCGCCGGGCTTCGAGCAGCATCTGCGCGGCGCGCTTGAGCTGGCCGGTGTGGCCCTTGACCACCGGGTTGTACGAGCGCATCTCGATGCTCGACGGATAGGCGAACTCGGCGAGATGGGCGGTAACGTCCTTGGGCACGTCGACGACCACCGGGCCGGGCCGGCCGGTGGCGGCGATGTGGAAGGCCTTCTTGATCGTCGTCGCCAGTTCCTTCACGTCCTTGACGAGGAAATTGTGCTTCACGCAGGGACGCGTGATGCCGACGGTGTCGACTTCCTGGAAGGCGTCCATGCCGATCGCGGGGGTCGGCACCTGGCCGGTGATGATGACCACCGGGATGGAATCCATGTAGGCCGTGGCGATGCCGGTCACGGCATTGGTCGCGCCGGGGCCGGAGGTGACCAGCGCCACGCCGACGCGGCCGGTGGCGCGCGCGTAGGCGTCGGCGGCGTGCACCGCGGCCTGCTCGTGGCGCACGAGCACGTGCTTGAACTTGTTCTGCTTGAAGATTTCGTCGTAGATGTTGAGCACGGCCCCGCCGGGATAGCCGAACACGAACTCGACCCCCTCTTCGGCCAGACAACGTACGACGATCTCGGCGCCCGTGGCTTCCATAAACTGGCATTCCGGTCAAGAAACCCTGTATTTGCGGGGACGCCAGCACGGACGACAAAAACCCCTCGCCAGGAGGGGTTGCGGGACGGGGCGGGCCTGGGCCCTATTCGTGCGCGGCTTCGGCCAGCGCCCGCATGACCTCGTTGAGCGAGGCCTGGGCATTGTCGACCAGGCACACGGTGTTGCCCATGCTGCAAACCGTGGTCGACGCGCCCTGCACCACCCAGCCCTGCGAAGGCGACCAGCCGCGCATCTGCGAGAAAAGCGACAGCAGGTCGGTGTTGCCGGACACCATGCGGCGATACCACTGGGCGAAATGCGCCAGCCGCTCCATGAGCTCCGGCGGCAGCATGCCCTGCGCTTCCATGATCACGCCGTCATCGCGAAACCGGCAGACCGCGGTCACGCCGTCGAGCACCAGAATTTTTCTCAGCGTCATGGCGCACCTCAGGCCGATTGAAGGGCATTGAAGGTGGCTTCGTAATCCGCGTCGCGGTTCTTGACGATCACCCCGCAATTGCCGTTGACCACCACCGACCATTCGAGGCCCACGACCGAAAAGCCCTGCAGGGGCTGGAAGCCGCCCTGACCGGTGACGGCCTCCCAGCCCCGCGCCTCCATGCTGGCGATGGCCTGGTTGGCCACGCACGAACGGGTGAGCAGGTCCAGCACCTGCGCGGTCAGCTCCGTCCCCTCCCGCAAAACGTGGCTCTGCAGCTCGCCCTTGTCGGTGTAGGTGAAGGCCGCCATGGCGCCCGGCAAGTCCATCATCTTTTCTAGATTCATTTTGCTCGCTCCCCCGGTTGATGGTCTGTTTCTGCGTGATGCTTCAGTACAAGGCTTCCTTGGTGTCGCCACCCAGCCTGGCATACAGGCTGGCCAGCAGGTCGTCCTGGATGTCGCCGATTTTTGCGCGCATGATGGTCATCACGTCGTTGAGCAGTTCCTCGCGGTTGTCGATGAAGGCGAAGTAATTGCCGACCGCGCACACCGTGATGTTGGCGCCGCGCACGATCCAGCCCTGCACCGGACGGCAGCCGCAGTTCTCCGCGAAGGAATCGAAAATCTCGGACTGCATGTTGACCGAGAGCGTGTTGGCGCGACACAGGATCGACGCCATGCGTGCGAACTCGTCGGTCAGCGCCCCCTGGAAGGAGAAGCGGTCACCGCGGTACGCGTATTCCCCGGCAGCGATCACGCCGGGAATTGCCATCAGCTGCTTTACGATATGCATCGAGCCCCCCTCCTGATTGGTGTTGTGGCCGGCTTGGCCGGCGTTTATGGGCAGCGCGGTGTGGCAAAGTGTCGCGCTTGACGCCAATATAGAACCATCATGCAAAGCAACGCAATAGCCCCCCTCAACGCCTCGTTTCCGGTACGCCTCGCCGTCATGGTGTACGAACTGCTGCTGGTCGTGGCCGTGGTGTTCGTCGCCTCGTTCGCCGTGCTGCCCGTCGTCGGCGACCTGCACGCCGCCTGGCAGAAGCATCTTTTCCAGGTTTTCCTGCTCGCGGTGCTGTTCGCGTATTTCGCCGCCTTCTGGCTGCGCAGCGGCCAGACGCTGGCAATGAAGACCTGGCGCGTGCGCCTGGTGCGCGCAGACGGGCAGGCGCTGACCCTGAAACTGGCGGCGCAGCGCTTCGCGCTGGCCCTGCTCGGCCTGGGACTGGGCGGCCTTGGCTTCTGGTGGGCGCTGGTCGACCGCGACCGCCAGTTCCTCCATGACCGCCTGCTCGGCACCCGGCTGGTGCGGGTGCCGCGACCCCGCTGAATGGACTGGCGCAGCCAGCTCCGCACGCGCCTGGCGGACCTGCGTCCCGCCAGCCTGTGCGTGCTCGACGATGCGGCGCGCGCGCTGGCCGCCGCGTCCGTGCCCGCCGCCCGTCTCCATCCGCTCGACCCGCTGCCCGACGTGCCCTGCACGATGGCGCTGGGCATCGACGTGCTCGACGGTCTCGACGCCCCGACCGCCCGTCACCTGATCCACCGCCTGCGGCTGTATGCGGCACCGCGCCTGCTGCTGGCGGCGCGCCCCGGATGCGCGCTCGACGACGACGCCTTCCGTGCCCTCGGCTTCGTGCGCGAATCGGTCGACCCGGCGGACGGCACGCGCATCCAGTCCTACGATCTGGCGACCTACAAGTCCGTGCCGGACTGGCTCAATGCGCGCTTCTGGGCCCACCCCGAACGCTGGGAACCCTGAGCGCCGGCCTCATTGGCCGGTCGCGCCCTGCAGGCGCGCGTAGGCCAGGCGCAGCGCGGCGTAGGCGGCCAGGACATGGGCATGCTCGACGACGCAGGGCAGGGCCGACACGTAGCCGTGCTCCTTGACGAGATAATCGACCGCGCCCAGACGCATCGCTTCCGCCGCCGCCGCCTCGTCGCCGCGGCCGGTAATGAGGATGCTCGGCAGCTTGTGGCGCTGCTGCAGCGCCTCGAGCAGTTCCAGTCCCGACATGCCGGGCAGGCGCAGATCGATCAGCGCCACGTCGGCGCGCCGGTCCGGCTCGTCCAGCCAGGCCAGCGCCTGTTCGCCTTCGGCGTGCACGACCAGGTCGAGATGCGGTGCGCGCCGCTCGAAATGGCGGCGCGTCAGTTCGATGTCGTCGCGGTTCGCATCGACGTACAGCACCGTCAGCAGCGCGGCCGGATACGCCGTTTCCTGCAGCCGCCTGCGCGCCTGCTGCAGGCGTGCGCCCAGCGCGTCGAGATACTGGCCGCGCTTGGGCACATAGTCCTGCGCGCCGGCCTTGAGGAATTGCACCACGCTCGCCTCGTCGCCGGCCCCCGCGACGACGACGACGGCCAGGTCCAGCCCGCGCCGGCGCGCGTACAGCAGCACGTCGAGCCCGCTGCCGTCGAGCAGCCACATGTCGAGCAGCAGCACGTCGTAGTGCCGGCTATCGAGCCGCGCGAGCGCATCCTGCACCCCGCCCACGGCGTCCCATTCCAGCTCCGGCAACTGCTTGAGCAGGGCACGCCGGGTGAGATCGCGATCGAAGGGATTGTCCTCGACGTAAAGCAGTTTCATGGTCTCTGCCCTTCCAGTTCGAAATAGAACGTCGCGCCCTGGCCTGGCGCGCTTTCAGCCCACACCCTGCCGCCCAGCCGCTCGGCAGCCCGTGCGGCAAGCGCCAGCCCGATGCCGGTGCCGCCGGCGTCGTCGCCGTTCTGCAGGCGATGGAAAATCTCGAAGATGCGGTCGTGATAGCGCATGTCGAAGCCGATGCCATTGTCCGCCACCGCGAAACGGTAGCCCGTTCCGACGCGGCGTCCTTCGATGCGCACCCGGGGCGGCTCGGCGCGCCGCGAGAATTTCAGCGCGTTGGCGATGAAATTCCGCAGGACCTGCATCAGCCCCTCGCGGTCGGCCTGCAGGACCGCCGTCTCGACCGACTGCGTCAGCTCGACGCCGGCGTTCAGCTGCGGCCCGAACTCGCCGAGCACCCGCTGCAGCAGTTCGCGCACCTCGGTCGGCGCGGCCTTCAACGGCCGCATCTGGGCTTTCGAATAGGCGAGGATATCCTCGATCATGCGGTCCATGCGTGCGCTGGCGGCACCGATGAGATCGACGTATTCGCGCGCCTCGGGCGGCAGCGCATCCCGGTACTCGACCGCCAGCAACCGGCTGTAGCCCTCGATGCCGCGCAGGGGCGCCTTGAGATCGTGCGATACCGAATAGGCGAACGATTCCAGGTTGCGGTTGGCGGATTCGAGTTCCTGCGTGCGCATCCGCACTCGCGCTTCGAGTTCGTCGTTCAGCGTTTCGATCTCGTGCTGGACGGCTTTTTGTGCGGTGAGGTCGCGCAGCACCGCAGAGAAATATTCCAGCTGTCCCTGCGCCGTGCGATGCGCCAGCGCCACCACCGAGACCGGCAGCGCATGGTCGGTCCCCTCGCGCAGGACTGTCTCCCCGGTCCAGTGGCCTGCGTCGAGCAGTGCCGGACGGATTTCGGCTTCCAGCAGGCGGGTCGTCTCTGCGCCGAGAAAGTCCCGGCTGCGGTAATGGCCGATGTCGGCCTGTGCCGACAGGCCCAGCAGCCGGCGGCCGGCCGGGTTCATCTGGATGAGATGGCCGTCAGGCGCCATGATCGCGACCATGTCGGGGGTGGCCTCGATGATGCGTTCCAGGCGTTCGTGCGCCGCCTCCACCCGCTGGCAGCGCGCCTGCGACATCGCCATCGCCGCAAAGTCGCCCATCGACCCGGCGAAGGCCACGTCCTCGTCGCGCCATTCGCGCGCGGTGCCGATGTGCTCGTGGCACACCACGCCGGCCAGATCGCCGTCGAGCCAGATCGGCGCGTCGAGCAGCGAGGTGATGCGCATGGGCAGCAGATAGGCCGCGGCCAGTTCGGCCGTACGCGGATCGTTCACGGCATCGCTCGCCGCCAGGGCGCGGTTGTTCGACAGGGCCGCGAAATAGGCCGGATACCGGGTCGCGTCCAGCGACTGCCCCGCCTCGACCAGGCCATGGCGGCTGTCGTACTGGCAGACGCAGTCGAGCGCGGCGCCGCCGGCGCGCAGGCGCCAGATGCCGACCCGGCTGACGCCGATGGAACGCGCGGCCACCTCGACCACGCGTCCCATCTGGCGCGCGAGCTGGCCGCACTGCCAGTCCGGGCTGGTCGCGATGTCGCGGATCGCGCGGTTGTAATCGTGCAACCCGGCATAGCCGCTCGGGCGTCCCCGTCCCATCGCATCGCTCCCTGATGCGTTCTATGGAACAATTTAAGCATATCCCGCGCCGCGCCGGTCAACGCCGCCTTGCGCGGCGTGGAGTACACTGCCCCTTCGTTCAGGAATCCCCGCGCCATGGCCTTCATCCCCCACAATCCGCTCGAGGAACAGCTTGCCGCCGTGCACGCCGGTACGCTCGAGCCCGAGACCTTCGTCGTGCAGCTCGTCGACCAGCAGGTGTTCATGCCGGTGCGCGACGAAAAGAATCCCATCCAGGGTTTCCAGCGCACGACCCAGGCCGAGCCGCTCATCATCGAGGACGAGGACGGCGAGCGCGTGCTGGTGCTGTTCACCAGCCCCGAACGCGCCAAGCCGATGGCCGAGCACTTCCCCGATTATTCCGGCGGCCTGCTCACCGAATTTTCCTGGCTGCTGCGCCGCATCGGCGGCGGCGTGCCCATCGCGCTCAACCCCGGCTGGGAGGTCGGCATGGATTTCGACGCCGACATGGTCGGCCAGCTGATCGCGCAGCTGCCCCCGGAACGCCCCGCCTGAGCCTGCGATGCTGAGCGAGGCCGCGCGCGTCGCCTTCCGTGCCGCCCTGGGCGAGGCGCGCTACTTCGACGACGCCCCCACGCGCGCGCTGTACGCCAGCGACGAAACGCCGAGGCAGGTCCTGCCCGACGCCGTGCTGTTTCCCGCCTCGCACGCGGACGTGGTCGCGCTGGCGCGCATCGCGCACGCGCATGCGATCGCGCTCACGCCGCGCGGCGCCGGGTCGGGCAACGTCGGCGGCGCGCTGCCCGCGCCCGGCAGCGTCGTCGTCAGTTTCGAATGCATGCGCCGCGTTCTCGAATTCGACGCCGACAACCGCCTCGTCGTCGTCGAGCCCGGCGTGGTCACCGAGGAGATCGACCAGCTCGCGCGCAGCGCCGGCCTCTTCTATCCGCCCGACCCCGGCAGCGGCCCCTACAGCCGCATCGGCGGCAACCTCGCCATGAACGCCGCCGGGCCGCGCGCGGTCAAGTACGGCGTCACCCGCGACTACGTGCTGGGCCTGCGCGCCGTCACCGGCGACGGCGTCGAGATCCGCACCGGCTGCCGCACCACCAAGGGCGTCACCGGCCTCGACCTGACCCGCCTGCTGGTCGGTTCCGAAGGCACGCTCGCGCTCATCACCGAAGCCACGCTGAAACTCCTGCCCGCGCCGGAAACCGTCGCCACCCTGCGGCTGTGCTTCGCCGACGCGCACGCCGCCCTGGCCGCCGTCATCCGCGTGATGCGCCAGCCGGTGATGCCCTCGGCCCTCGAGTTCATGGACGCGCGCGCGATCGACGCCATCCGTCCCACCGGCGCAGCGGACGATCTGGCGCCCGGCACCCAGGCCCTGCTGATGGTCGAGGCCGACGGCGCGGCGGTCGACGTCCCGCGCCAGATTGCCGCGCTCGAGACGGCGCTCGCCGGCGACGGCCTGCTGGAAATGAAAAGCGGCTTCTCGCGCGACGACATCGTGCGCCTGTGGGCCGCGCGCAAGTCGCTCTCGCACGCGGTCAAGCAGATCGCCCCGCTGAAGATCAACGAAGACGTCGTCGTGCCCGTGACGCGACTGGCGGATTTCGTCGCCTTCCTCGACGCCACGGCCAGGGCACAGGCCCTGCCCATCGTCTCCTTCGGCCACGCCGGCAACGGCAACCTGCACGTCAACCTCATGGTCCACCCCGACGACCCCGGCGAAATGGCGCGCGCGCGCACCGCGCTCGACGCCATCATGGCGCGCGTGCTGGCGCTGGGCGGCACCCTGTCCGGCGAGCACGGCATCGGTACCGAGAAGCGACGCTTCGTCCCGCAGGAAATCGACGCCGCCACACTCGCCCTCATGCGGGCGATCAAGCGCCAGTTCGATCCGCTCGGCCTGCTCAATCCGGGCAAACTGTTTCCGGACTGAAATTTGCGCCCTGCACGCTTTACAAGCGTGCGGGGCATGTATAGAATGCGCGGCTTCGTTGGGGGTATAGCTCAGCTGGGAGAGCGCTTGCATGGCATGCAAGAGGTCAGCGGTTCGATCCCGCTTACCTCCACCAACTCAACAGGAAGTACGATGCACAGGCTTGGCGTCATCACCACCATGCTGGGGTTGATACTGAGCGTCGTCGGACTGATTGTCGGGTTCTGGAAGATGCTGCACGGGACCGAACAGGCCGAAGTCTGGCTGGGTCTGGTACCCTTGGGTTTCGTCGGTCTGCTGCTCGGCGTCACCCTCACGCAGATGTCCAGAAAGCAGTAGGCAGCACCTGACGGTTCCACCGTCGTCCGGGTCCCCATCGTCTAGAGGCCTAGGACACCGCCCTTTCACGGCGATAACCGGGGTTCGAATCCCCGTGGGGACGCCACCCTACTTCCCTAGGGTGCAACAAGCAAAGCAGGAAATGCAAAAAGCGGCCGTAGCCGCTTTTTTGTTTTGTGCCGTTCGAATCTGGCGCCCCCGACACGAATCGAACGTGTGACCCTCCCCTTAGGAGGGGGATGCTCTATCCACTGAGCTACGGGGGCGTGGCGCGCATTCTACCGAAACACAGACGCTTGCGGCCGCATTGCGGCCATGCGGAAGCAAGGAGAGCCCGATGAAATTCGTTCTGGTCGGCGTGGCCGGTTTGCTGGTGCTGGCAAGCGCCGTGCTGTGGATGCTGCGGCCGACGACGCGGCCGGCCGAAGGCAGCCTGGCGCCGGATTTCGCCCTGCGCGACCAGGACGGTTCGACCCGCCGCCTGCGCGATTACGCCGGCCGCTGGCTGGTGCTGTATTTCTATCCGCGCGACGACACACCGGTCTGCACCCGCGAGGCCTGCCGCTTTCGCGACGACATCGGCGTGTTCGGCGATCTCGGTGCGGCCGTGGTCGGCGTCAGCGTCGACGACACGGATGCGCATGCGGATTTTGCCCGCAAGCACCGCCTGCCCTTTCCCCTGCTGTCCGACCCGGATGGCCGCACCGCGGCGGCCTACGGCAGCCTGCTGAACCTGGGCGTGCTGAAGTTCGCGCGACGCCATACCTTCATCATCGGTCCGGACGGCCGCATCGCCGCCCGCTTCGACGCGGTCGACTCCGACACGCACGCGGCAGAGGTGGCCAGCCGGCTAAGCCTCCTGCGGCGCTGAAGACGGGCTGTCATTCGGCCGAAATTGGGCTAAACCACAGTGTCGCGTTCCCTTTCCGCGCCATGCCCAGAAACCGCGCGTTTGCCCTCTCGACCGGCGCCGCCTTCCTTGCGCTGATCGTCCTGATCTTTGCGCAGGCGCTGAACAGCCTCTGGCAACTGCACACCCTGGGCGAACAGATCCGCCTGGTGGTCGAACGCCACAACCGCAAGATCGACATCATCACGCAGACCCAGGTGGCCGCGCACATCCGCACCGACAGTCTGTTCCGCATGACGCTCGCCGACGAAGCCTTCGAGCGCGATGCGCACTACATGCAGTTCAACCGCGCCGGTTTCCTCGTGGGCAGCGGCCGCAAGGCCCTGCGCGACATGGGTTTCAACCCGGCCGAGCGGCAGGCGTACGATGCCCAGACCCGGCTGGTCAACACGATCCAGGCGACGCAGGAGGCGGTGATCGACCTCCTCAACGCGAATCGTGCCGCCGAGGCCCGCCACCTTCTGGTCTCCAGGGCCATCCCCCTCCAGGAAACCTTCAACCGCCAGCTCGCCGACATGCGCGCGCGCTACCAGGCCGCCAATCTGGAAGCCCAGCGCCAGGCGCAACGCACCTACCAGCAGACGCTGATGCTGACGCTGACCCTCGGCATCGGCGCGGTGATCCTGGCCCTGCTGATCGCCTCGCATACGCTGCGCAAGGCCCGGCTGCGCTCGCAGCAGATCCGCACGCAGATGGTCGCGCTCGAGCAATCGCGCGCGGCGCTGCACGAGGAAGCCACTCACGATCCGCTGACCGGTCTCGCCAACCGCCGCCTGTTCTACGACCGCCTGCAGCAGGCGATCCGCCATGCGCACCGCTACGGCGGGCGGCTCGGCATCCTGTACGTCGACCTCGACCGCTTCAAGAGCATCAACGACCATCACGGCCACCACGTCGGCGATGCCGTGCTGGTCGAGGTCGCGCACGAGCTGGAGGCCTGCGTGCGCGAATCGGACACCGTCGCGCGCCTGGGCGGCGACGAATTCGTGGTGCTGCTCGAGGGCGTGCAGGACCGGCAGGACTGCATCACCGCGGCGCTCAAGATCGAGCAGGCGCTGGCCTGCAACGTACGCTTCGGTTCGCTGGGCCTCGACGTCGAGGCCAGCATCGGCCAGAGCCTCTATCCGGAGGACGGTACCGACGAGGACAGCCTGATCCGTGCCGCCGATGCGGCGATGTACCGGGTCAAGTCCGGCGCGTCCTCGCAGCGCCAGGTCGCGCTGCCCTTCTGAGCGCGGCCTAGATCACGCGCTCGCGCCGTGCCTTGCTGCCCCATATCCACACGTACTGCGCACCGGACGCCGCCGCGATGGCGAACACGGCGAGGAACAGCCAGTCGAGCCACGCGCCCGGCGCCATCAGGTTCGCCAGGCTGGCGAGCACCAGCGCGAGCAGGGCGAATTCGGCGAACATGTGCGTCTTGCCCAGCCAGGTGGGATGGATTTCGAGATGGCCGGCGAGCCCGCGATAGCTCAGCGCGCCGAGCACGATCACCGTGTCGCGCGCGAGGATGGCCAGCGTCACCCACAGAGGAATCGCGCCCTCCAGCGTGAGCATCACCAGGGTGACGATGCCCAGCGCCTTGTCGGCCACGGTGTCGAGCGCCGCGCCGAGCTGCGTCGTCTGGTTCAGCGTGCGCGCCAGGAAACCGTCGATGCCGTCCGACAGCGCAGCCGCCAGGAACAGCCAGCATGCCGGCTCCCACTGGCGCTGGTGGATCAGCCAGCCGACCACCGGCACCGCCGCAATCCGCAGCAGCGTGATGACATTCGGCAGGTTCAGAACGCGCTCGCCCATGGCCTTACCCTAATCAATCCAGCGGCTGTCTGGCAAGTTCATCCCAGATCTTTTCCAGCCGCTTGACCGACACCGGGTAGGGTGTCTTCAGCTCCTGGGCGTAGAGCGAGATGCGCAACTCCTCCAGCTGCCAGCGGAATTCGTCGAGCGCGGCCGGGACCGCCCCCTTCACCTGCGCCCGCCGCGCGAGATATTTGTTCTGCAGGGTCAGGATGCCGGCCATCGCACGCCCGTCGCGCTCGCTCGAGGCCGGCAGCTTTTCCAGCCGCTTGAGGATGCCCCTGAGATAGCGCGGTACATCCTTCAGCCGTGCCCAGGGCGTGGCGACGATGAAATCGTTCGGCACCAGCGCGGCGAGATGCGCCTTCTCGTCGCGCATCGGGCCCGGAAACTGCGGCGCCGCGCCCAGCCGCGCCGCCACCTGCGCGTGCAGATCGAGCATCTCGGCCACGTCGCGCAGCAGCGCCTGCTTCACCACGGCGACGCGCGGCCTGGCACGTTCCTTCTGCTTGTCGAAGGCCTTCGCGCTGCGCGGCGCTTCATCGTCGCCCAGCAGCGCGCGCGCGGCGATGGCGTCCAGCAATTCGGCGCGCAGCTTGTCCGCACTGCCGAAGGCCCGGTACTTCAGCGCCAGCGCGGTCTCGCGCCCGAGGTCCTTGTCGAGCTGCCGGAATTGCGCCGCCAGCGCGATGCGCAGCAGGCGCACCGCGCCGCGCCGCGTTTCCGCCCCGGCGGCCGCCGCGTCGTCGAGCAGGCGCAGGTCGACCGTCTCGCCGGCATCGACCAGTGCGGGATAGCCCGTCAGCTCGCGGCCGCCGCGCGTGAATTTGACCTGCGCCGGCAGGTCGCCGATATTCCAGTCGACGAGCCCGCTGCGCTCGAAGGGGTTGTCCTCCGCGCCGCCGCCGTAGGTGATGCGCGCGGCGGCGCCCAGTTGCGCGCGCAGCGCGACGAGATCGCGCCCGCTCGCCAGTTCCTGCCCGCCGTCGTCGACCACGCTGAAGTTCATGACGAGATGCGCCGGCAGCTCGCCCTTCCAGTCGTCCGGGTGAATGTCCGCGCCGGTCTTCCTGCGGATCCATCCGCCCAGCGCCTCGGTCAGCATCTTCTCGCCGGGTTTATCGCTCGAAAGAAAGGCCGTCACCGTATCGGGCAGCGGAATCAGCGGCCGGCGCTTGTCCTTGGGCAGGTTCTTCAGCAGGGCCGTAAGCTTGTCGCGGATGAGGCCCGGCACCAGCCAGTCGGCGCGCGCGGCGTCCACGCGGTTCAGCAGGTACAGCGGCAGTTTCAGCGTCACGCCGTCGAGCACATGGCCGGGCTCGAAGCGGTATTTCAGCGTGCAGGCCACGCCGTCGATGTCCATCGATTCGGGAAACAGGGTGTGATCCGCGCCGATGCCTTCGGCGACGATGTCCTCGCGCGCCAGAAACAGCACACGGGGATTCGCCGCCTCGGCCTCGCGCCGCCACTGCTCGAACGCTGGGCCATTGTGGAGATCCGCTGGAATGCGCGCGTCGAACACGCGGAAGATGCGTTCCTCGTCCAGCCACACGCCGGACTTGCGCGCCTTGTGTTCGAGCGTTTCGATTTCCTTGATGAGCGCGCGATTGTGCGCGAGCCACGGCGCCTGCGTATCGTATTCGCCCGCCACCAGCGCACCGCGGATGAACAGCTCGCGCGCCAGATCGGGGTCGATGGGGCCGTAGTGGATGCGCCGCCGCGGCGCCAGCGTGATGCCATACAGACTCACCCGCTCGAAAGCCATCACGCGCGCGCCGTCCTTGTCCCAGTGCGGTTCGATATACATCCGGGTCAACAGATGCCGGCCGGCCGCCTCGATCCATTCCGGCCGCACCTCGGCGACGGTGCGCGCGAGCAGGCGACCGGTGTCGGTGAGTTCGGCGGCGACGATCCACTTGGGCTGCTTCTTCGCCAGCGCCGAGCCCGGATGCACGGCGAGCTTGATGCCGCGCGCCCCCTGGTAGTTGCCTTCGCCGGCGCGCGGCCGCCCTTTCGCGTCGTCCGACTTGAAGCCGATGTTGCCCAGCAGTCCCGTCAGCAGCGCCTGGTGGATCGCGTCGTAGCCCGCGTCCTTCTCGTTTTCCTTCAGTCCCAGCTCGCTGACCTGGGCATGCAGCTGGCCGTGGATGTCGCGCCATTCGCGCATCCGCCGCGGCGACAGGAAATGGTCCTGCAGCAGCGTCTGCAGCTGGCGGTTGGTCTTCTTGTGCCTGAGCTGCTCGTCGTACCACGTCCACAGCTTCAGCCAGCCCATGAAGTCGGAGCGCTCGTCGGCAAACAGCTTGTGCTTCTCGTCGGCGGCCTGCGCGCGCTCCATCGGCCGGTCGCGCGGGTCCTGCACCGACAGCGCGCTGGCGATGACGAGGATTTCGCGCACGCAGCGCTGCTGTTCGGCCGCCAGCAGAATCCGGGCGATGCGCGGATCGAGCGGCAGCTTCGCCAGCTGCCGGCCGGTTTTCGTCAGCTGTCCCTGCTCGTCGAGCGCGTGCAGTTCCGCCAGCAGCTGGTAGCCGTCGGCGATCAGCCGCGCGTTGGGCGGGTCGATGAAGGGGAAATTCACCACGTCGCCCAGGTTGAGCGACTTCATGCGCAGGATCACGCCCGCGAGCGAGGAACGCAGCAGCTCGGGATCGGTGAAGCGCGGCCGGCTGGCGAAGTCGGCCTCGTCGTAGAGGCGGATGCAGATGCCGTCGGCCACGCGGCCGCAGCGGCCGGCGCGCTGGTTGGCCGACGCCTGGCTCACCTTCTCGACCAGCAGCTGCTCGACCTTGTTGCGCGCCGAATAGCGCTTCACCCGCGCGGTGCCCGGGTCGATCACGTAGCGGATGCCCGGCACGGTGAGCGAGGTCTCGGCCACGTTGGTGGCGAGCACGATGCGCCGCAGCGCCGAGGTCGGCCGGAAGATCGCGTCCTGTTCGGCCACCGACAGGCGGGAGAACAGCGGCAGGATCTCGGTGCCCGGCGGATGGTGCTTGCGCAGCGCCTCGGCGGTGTCGCGGATCTCGCGCTCGCCCGGCAGGAACACCAGGATGTCGCCCGGGCCTTCGCGCGCCAGTTCGTCGGTGGCGTCGAGGATGGCGGCGATCTGGTCGGGGGCGTCGCGGTCTTTCCTGTCGCCTTTGGCGAGGTCCTTCTTCGCCGCGCGTTCGGGTCTGTTCGACGGCGCGTCCTCGCGCTCGCTGCGTTCGATGGGCCGCCAGCGCACCTCGACCGGATAGGTGCGGCCCGACACCTCGATCACCGGCGCGTCGTTGAAATGCTTCGAGAAGCGCTCGGCGTCGATGGTCGCCGAGGTGATCACCACCCGCAGATCGGCACGCTTTTCCAGCAGCGTCTTCAGGTAGCCCAGCAGGAAATCGATGTTGAGGCTGCGCTCGTGCGCCTCGTCGATGAGAATCGTGTCGTAGCGCGAGAGCAGCGGATCGCCCTGGCTTTCGGCGAGCAGGATGCCGTCGGTCATCACCTTGATCGCCGTGTCCTCGCGCACCTTGTCGGTGAAGCGCACCTTGTAGCCGACGATGCCGCCGAGCTCGCCGCCCAGCTCCTGCGCGATGCGCGCCGCCACCGAACGCGCGGCGATGCGGCGCGGCTGGGTGCAGCCGATGCGTTTCTTCGGCCCGTTGCCGCCCGCTGCGCGCTGCGCCTCCAGGCACATCTTGGGAATCTGCGTGGTCTTGCCCGAGCCGGTCTCGCCGCACAGGATCAGCACGCGATGGCGGGCGAGCGCGGCGAGGATGTCGTCGCGGCGGGCGGAAACGGGCAGGTCGGGGTAGTGGATCGTCAAGGCAATTCCGTCAGCATCGATACGCGAGGCGGTTCGGCGGCCGCGCAGGCCTGCGTGAGGTTCGCGGACGGCTCATTTGTCCTGCAGATAGCGGGCGTCGTCGAAGGTTTCCAGCCAGTGCGGCTTGTACACCGCCATCACCGTCACCGCCATGCCGCTCATGAAGGCCTCGCCCCAGCTGATGAGCAGCGTGGCGTAGGGCGTGTAGTGGGTGAACAGGTATTCCGTGGTGTAGGCCCCGCTCGCCGCCATGATGAGCGTGGTGGCAAGGCCGATGGCGGCCACCGACAGCCAGCCGCCGGCAAAGCCGTTGCCGAGCACGTAGATGAAGAAATGATTGGCCAGGCGGCGGTCCAGTACGCGAAAGAGGTTCCAGCTCACCGCCGCGGGCAGCACCGCCATCATCATCGCGTCGAAGCCCAGCGTGGGCCAGGTCCCCTTGCCGAAAGCCGCATTCGCCACCAGCACCAGCACGCCGGCGCCGACCGCGCGCCAGAACCCGAACATCAGGGTGAGCGCGGCGATACCGTAGAGATGGAAGGCCAGCCCCGGTTTCACCCCGGTCTTGATCTGCCACAAGGCCAGGATCGCCACCGTCGCACCCAGAAAGAGATTCAGCTTCGCGGGCTCGGCCAGGCGGCGCCAGTCGCCCGACATCATCCAGCCCCAGGCGAAAACGGCCAGGCCGGCCCAGCCCGCCATAAGCAGCAGATCGGGCAGGGCCAGTGCGGTGGGATTGAGCGCGGTAGAATTCATGGGCGAATTTTACGCGATGCCTCCCGTCCCCATGTCCGCCCACGCCAACCGCCCGCTCACCGACGACGAACTCGCCACCTACGACGACCTGCTCCAGCAAGCCGGCGAACGCGCCGACCTGGCGCTGTCGGTGGAAACCCTCGACGGCTTCACCGCGGCGCTCCTCGTCGCGCCGCGCCAGCCGGCACCGGAGGAAACCCTGTCCGTGCTGCTGGGCGAGGCCGGCCTCGGCGTGTTCGAGAGCGATGCCGAACGCGCGCAGTTCGAAAGCTGCTTCGACCGCCGCCGCCGCGAAATCGAACGCGCGCTCGCCGCCCCCGTGGAAAACCTCGCCGACCCCAAGGCCTATTCCCCGCTGATCCTCGACTGGCAGGCCATCGTGAAGGACATGCCGGCCGACGAAGCCGCCGCCTTCAAGGCCGCGGGCGTGCCGCTCTACGCCGAGGCCTGGGCCGCCGGCTTCCTGCTCGCGGTCGAACACTGGGAAGACGACTGGACGCTGCCCGCCGACAGCAAGGACGAGGCCTACGTCGACGCCTGCCTCGACCCCTTCTACACCCTGATCACCCCGCGCGCCGAATGGACGCCGGAAGAAAAGAAACTCAGCCGCGAATCCCACGTCGCCAACGCCATCTGGGCCGTCTACGACCTGCGCGAATTCTGGCTCGACCGCGGCCTCGGCCCGCGCGAGCCCCTCCGCAAGGCGCCCGAACCCGGCCGCAACGACCCCTGCCCCTGCGGCAGCGGAAAGAAATACAAAAAGTGCTGCGGCGCCACGCCCGACTGACCGCTCACCGCTCACCGCTCACCGCTCACCGCTCACCGCTCACCGCTCACCGCTCACCGCTCACCGCTCACCGCTCACCGCTCACCGCTCACCGCTCACCAAATGAAACTCGTCCTCTTCGACCTCGACAACACCCTGCTCGCCGGCGACTCCGACTACGAATGGGGCCAGTTCCTCATCGCCCGGGGCGTGGTCGACCGCGCGCACTACGAGGCGAAAAACCAGGCCTTCTACGAGGACTACAAGGCCGGCCGGCTCGACATCTACGCCTTCCTCGCCTTTGCCCTGCGCCCGCTCGCCACCCACCCCCGCGCCGAACTCGAAGCCTGGCGCGCCGAATACGTGGCCACCCGCATCCAGCCCATGATCACCCCGGCCGCGCGCGACCTCGTGAACCGGCACCTGGACGAAGCCGACATGGTGGCCGTGATCACCGCCACCAACAGCTTCGTCACCGCGCCGATCGCCCGCGAATTCGGCATCCCCAACCTGATCGCCACCGACCCCGAGGAAATCGACGGCCGCTTCACCGGCGAAGTCGCCGGCACGCCCTGCTTCCGCGAAGGCAAGATCGCGCGCCTGGAAGCCTTCCTCGAAGCGCGCGGCAGCCGCATCGACTGCCTGGAGAACAGCCGCTTCTACAGCGATTCGCACAACGACCTGCCGCTGCTGCAGAAAGTGGCGCACCCGGTCGCCGTCGACCCCGACCCCATCCTGCGCGCGCATGCCGAAGCGCACGGCTGGCCGGTCATCTCCCTGCGGAGCGCCTGAGATGCCGCAAACCGCCCTTGCCGAAGCCGTCGTCCGCCAGCGCGAGATGCTGGCCAACCTGCTGCGCGAACCGCTCGCGCTCGCCGCCGAGGCCTGCAGCCACGTCTGGCCCAACCGCGCCGCGCTCAACGGCGTGCTCGCCGACGCGCTCGGCCGCCTGTCCAGCTGCAAATACATGTATGCGCTCGACACCCGTGCGGTGCAGGTCAGCGACAACATCAGCCGCGAAGGCCTGATCGAAACCGATTTCGGGCGCGACCGCTCCGATCGCCCCTACATGAACGAAGCCGTGCCCAGCCAGGGTTTCCTGCTGTCCGAGGCCTACATCAGCCTGCGCGCCAAGCGGCCCTCGCTCACCGCCATCCAGATCGTGCGCGACAGCGCAGGCCGCGCGCTCGGCTTCGTCGGCGCCGACTTCGACCTCAGGAACCTGCCGCTCACCGGCAAGCTCTACGACGAACCCACCGTGTGGCGGCAGATCAAGGGCGACCCCGCCATCCGCGGCGGCGTCTTCCTGCAGACCCGCAGCGAAAGCGCCATGGACCGGGCGCTCGAGACCGTGCTCGGCGTGATGGAAGAACTGATGACCGACCGCGGCGTCTTCCACGGCAAGCTGCACTTTTCCAGCAGCCGCGCCACCATCTGGATCTACGACGACCCCTACCGCTACCGCCTGCTCGATATCGACGCGCTGACCGACCCCGATACCTGCCTGATCTACCCCGTGCACGCCTACCCCGCCGACGCCGTCGTCCCGCGCGACCGCATCCGCCCCGTGCTCGACGCCATCGCCGCCCTGCGCTTCATCGACGAAACCTTCTACCTGCGTGCCGGCTCGCTCAACATCATGAACGGCATGGTCGGCCTCACCTTCTCGTGCGACGGCTCGCACTACCTGCCGTGGGACGAGTTCCTCGCCAAGGGTCCGGAATTCTGGGCTACGGGGGTGGGGGCGAGCTGAAGTCCCGCCAGTTCCGGCGGCTTGTCTCCCCCCGCCCCCTCGGCGGATAATGCGCCATTCCCCGGGGCACGCTGTTTTGGAAACCTACCTCCTCATCCTGATTTCGACGGTGTTCGTGAACAACATCGTCATGGCCAAGATCCTTGGCCTGTGTCCTTTCATGGGGGTATCGAAAAAGCTGGAAACGGCGATCGGGATGGGGCTGGCGACGACCTTCGTGCTCACGCTGGCGTCCGGCGCGAGCTACCTCGTCAATACCTACCTGCTCGGCCCCGACCTGTTCTACCTGCGCACGCTGTCGTTCATCGTGGTGATCGCCGGCATCGTGCAGTTCACCGAGATGTTCATCCACAAATCGAGCCCGGTGCTGTATCAGGTGCTGGGCATCTATCTGCCGCTCATCACCACCAACTGCGCGGTGCTGGGGATTCCCCTGCTGAACGCGCAGGAAAAGCACGGTTTCGTCGAATCGCTGTTCTTCGGCGCCGGCGGCGCAATCGGCTTCACGCTGGTGCTGATCCTGTTTGCCGGTGTGCGCGAACGCATCGAAACCTGCGACGTGCCGGCGCCGTTCAAGGGCACCAGCATCGCCATGGTGACGGCAGGGCTGATGTCGCTGGCGTTCATGGGCTTTTCCGGTCTGGTCCGGTAATGCTCGCTGCCATCCTGGTCATGATCGGCATCGCCCTGGTCACCGGGGTCGTGCTCGGCTGGTCGGCGATCCGCTTCAAGGTGGAAGGCAATCCGCTGGCGGAGAAGGTCGACGCGATCCTGCCGCAGACGCAGTGCGGCCAGTGCGGATTCCCGGGCTGCAAACCCTATGCCGAGGCCATCGCCAAGGGCGAGGCCGACATCAACCTGTGCCCGCCGGGCGGCGAGGAAGGGGTGAAGAAGCTGGCCGAGCTGCTGGGCGTGGAAGCCAAGCCGCTGGACGAGTCGCATGGCACGCCCAAGCCGAAATCGGTGGCTTTCATCGACGAGAACACCTGCATCGGCTGCACGCTGTGCATCCAGGCCTGCCCGGTGGATGCGATCGCCGGCGCGGCCAAGCAGATGCACACCATCATCGCGGCGGAATGCACGGGCTGCGAACTGTGCCTGCCGCCCTGCCCGGTGGACTGCATTTCCATGGTGCCCATCGCGGAAGACCTGCCGCACTGGAAGTGGAAGCATCCGGTGGTCCAGCTGAAGCAGGTGGCATAACGACATGAGCCGCGAACTGTTCCGCTTCAAGGGCGGCGTGCATCCGCCCGAGCACAAGGCCGAGTCGAACGGCCGGCCGATCCATGCCGCGCCGCTGCCCAGGCAACTCGTGATCCCGCTGCGCCAGCACATCGGCAATCCGGCCAAGCCGGTGGTGAACGTGGGCGACCGCGTGCTGAAGGGTCAGTTGATCGCGGAAGCCGACGGGACGATTTCGGCGGCGGTGCATGCGTCGAGTTCGGGCACGGTGGCCGCCATCGAACCGCGCACGATGCCGCACGCCTCCGGCCTGCCGGACACCTGCATCGTGATCGACACCGACGGCCGCGACGAATGGATAGCCCATGCGCCGCTCGACTACCGCAGCCTGGCCCCCGCCGATCTGCGCATGCAGCTGCGCGACATGGGCCTGGCCGGCCTCGGCGGCGCGGTATTCCCCAGTGCGGTGAAGCTCGATCCGGGGCCGGTCCACCCCTGCCCCACGCTGATCCTCAACGGCGGCGAGTGCGAACCCTGGATCACCTGCGACGACGTGCTGATGCGCCACCGCGCGGACGCGATCCTGCAGGGGGCGGCGATCATGCGCCACCTGCTCGGCAGCACGGAGGTGCTGGTCGGCATCGAGGCCAACAAGCCGGAGGCGCTCGACGCCATGCGCACAGCGGCAGCGAAGCTGGATTTCGCCGTGGACGTGGTGGCCGTGCCCTCGATCTACCCGGGCGGCGGCGCCAAGCAGATGATCGAAGTGCTCACCGGCAGGCAGGTGCCTTCGGGCAGGCTCTCCACCGAGATCGGCATCCAGGTGTTCAACGTGGGCACGGCCTACGCGCTGGCCCGGGCCGTGCTGCACGGCGAGCCCATGATCTCGCGCCTGGTCACCGTCACCGGCCACGTGCTGCGGCCGCAGAATTTCGAGGTGCTGATCGGCACGCCGCTGCAGACGCTGATCGAGCTCGCGGGCGACCGCGACGGCACCACCGGGGTGCTGATGGGCGGCCCGATGATGGGGGTGCCGATGCCGGACACCGGTGTGCCTGTGATCAAGGCGACCAACTGCATCCTGGTGCAGTCGCGCGAACTGTTCCCGCCGCTGCCTGCCGCGCTGCCGTGCATCCGCTGCACCCGCTGCGCCGAGGCCTGCCCGGCGGAACTGCAGCCGCAGGACCTGTACCGGTTCGCCAGGGCGGGCGATTTCGGCCGCGCCCAGGAATACCACCTGTTCGACTGCATCGAGTGCGGCTGCTGCAGCTACGTCTGTCCCAGCCACATTCCGCTGGTGGACTACTACCGCTACGCCAAGAGCGAGATCTGGGCGCGCGAACGCGACAAGCGCGCCTCGGACCAGGCACGCGAGCGGCATGAATTCCGCCAGTTCCGGCTCGAACGCGAAAAGCAGGAGAAGGCCGAGAAACTGGCGGCCAAGGCCGCCGCCAAGCGCGCCGAGCTCGCGGCCGAAACGCCGGCCAGCGCCGCCCCCGCGGAGGGCGACGCGAAAAAGGCGCTGATCGCCGCCGCACTGGCACGCGCGCAGGCGAAGAAGGCCGAGGCCGCACCGAAGAACATCGACCATCTCACGCCCGAGCAGCAGCACGAAATCGAGGCAATCGAAGCGCGCCGGGCTAAAATCCGCGAACTGGCGCGCAAGCCGCTGGAATCCGAAGAAGACGCCTGAAGCCCCGACATGAGCTCCCCTACCCTGCACGGCAACGACAGCGTCACCCGGATCATGGCCTGGGTGCTGGGCGCGCTCGTGCCCGGCGTTCTCGCGTATGTATGGCTGTTCGGCCCCGGCATCCTCGTCACGCTCGCGCTCGCCACCGTCACCGCGGTCGCGGCCGAAGCGGCGATGCTGAAGGCGCGCGGCTACCCGGTGCGGCCGTTTCTGCTCGACCTGTCCGCCATCGTCAC
>JBGAFM010000014.1:0-19026 GCA_044227225.1 Thiobacillus sp.
CCGAGGCGGAATCCGAGCGCAGGCTGCCGGAGAGGCCGAACTGTTCGCGCGCCAGCATCACCGCGATGCCGTGGTCGCCGATGGTGCCGGAGACCAGCACCACGTCGCCCGGCGCGATGCGGTCGATGGCGAGCCGGGTGGCGGCGCGCCGCACGCCGACGCCGGTGACCGACAGGTACAGTCCGCCGCCTTCGCCGCGTCGCACCACCTTGGTGTCGCCGGCGACCACGGCCATGTGGTTGTGCCGGGCGGCGCGCGCAAAGCTGGCGATGTAGCGGTCCAGCTTGGCGATTTCCAGGCCTTCCTCGATCAGCGCGGAAAGCGTGCAGTAGACCGGGTCGGCGCCGGCCACGGCGAGGTCGTTGACCACGCCGTGCACCGCCAGCGAGCCGATGTCGCCGCCGGGGAATTCGAGCGGTTCGACGGTGAAGCCGTCGGTGGTGACCATGAGCTCGCCGTCGAGGCGCGGCAGGGTCACGGCGTCGGCGTTGGCGTCGAGCAGGGGGTTGCCCAGATGGCGCACGAAGACGTCGGCGATGAGCTCGCGCATCAGGCGGCCGCCGTTGCCGTGGGCAAGAAGGATGCGGGTGTCGTCCATGGATTTATTGTTCGAGGAATTCGATGACCTGGCCGAAGCTTAACCCGGCATCGTTCACCGGAAGCCGCTGCGGCAAAAAGGCGATGAAGTTTTCGGCTTCGAGTCCGCGGATCGCGGCTTCGGCCAGCACGCGGTTCTGGAACACGCCGCCGGTGAGGCCGACATGGGCGATCCCGGTCTGCGCGCGCAGCTGGTTCGCCTGCTCGACCAGCGCCAGCGCCAGGCTGAGATGGAAGTCCGCCGCGCACGTGGCAGGGGTGCGCGCGGGGTCGGTCAACGCAGGCAGCAGGGGCGCCCAGTCGCTGCGCCACAGGCCCGGCGCATCGCGCGTCAGCGGCAGCGCGACGGCTTCGCCGTTGCCGGCCGCGGCCAGGGTTTCGAGCCGCATCGGGCCTTCGCCTTCGAAGCCGGCATGGGTGCACACGCCGCACAGGGCCGCGGCCGCGTCGAAGAGCCGGCCGACGGACGAGGTCGCCGGGCTGTTGAGGTGCGCCGTCCAGGCCTGGTGCAGCGGTTCGGGGGCGAACGGTGCGGGCGCGCCGGTTTCCCACAGCAGCGCGGCGGCGGCCCGCCACGGCTCGCGCGCGGCGCGGTCGCCGCCGGGCAGGCGAAACGGCCGGAACGAGGCGGCGCGGCGCCAGCGGCCGGGGGCGCCGGTGAAGGCCTCGCCGCCCCACAGCGTGTTGTCCGCGCCGAGGCCGACGCCGTCCCAGGCGAACACGATCCAGTCCGCCACGGCCGGGAATTCCCAGGCCAGCGCCGAGGCGTGCGCGTGGTGATGCCAGACTTCGGTCACCGGCAGGCCGCTGTCGCGCGCGAAACGGCGATAGCCGTAGCCGGGATGGCCGTCGACGATGAGCCGCGTCGCCTGCACCCGATACAGCCGCTGCAGGTCCGCCGCCACCTGCGCCAGCGTGTCGAGGCTGCGCGGGCTGTCGAGGTCGCCGATGTGCGGCGAGACGACGGCGCGCGTGCCCCAGGCAAGGCAGACGGTGTTCTTCATGTGGCTGCCGAGGGCCAGCACGGGTTCGGCGAGCGGGGCGGGCAGGTCGAGTTCCAGCGGCGCGCTGCCGCGCCCGAGGCGCAGCGGGCGCGGCACGCCGGCGATCACGCGGTATACCGGGTCGTCGGCCGGCCGCACGATGGGACGGTCGTGGTGCAGGAAGGCGTCGGCCAGATGCGAGAGCCGGGCCTGCGCCTCGGCGTTGTCGGTCAGCACCGGTTCGCCGGAGAGATTGCCCGAGGTGGCGACGAGCGGCCCGCCGAAGTCGGCGAGCAGCAGCGCGTGCAGCGGCGAGTAGGGCAGCAGGCAGCCGATCTCGGCAAGGCCGGGGGCGATGTGTGCGGAGAGTCCGGAGCCGGCGCGCTGCGGCAGCAGCACGATGGGGCGTTCGGGGGAAGCGAGGCGGTTCTCCAGTTCGGGCGTGGTGTGAACAAACGCACGCAAGGCCTGGATGTCCTGCAGCATGACGGCGAGCGGTTTCGTCGGCCGCGGCTTGCGCGCGCGCAGCGCGGCGACGGCGTCGTCGTGGGTGGCGTCGCACAGCAGGTGGTAGCCGCCGACGCCTTTCACGGCGACGATGCGCCCGGCCCGCAATGCGGCGACGGCGGCGGCGAGCGCGGCTTCGTCGCCGTCGATGCCTGTCTCACCCGACACGAACCGCAGGTGCGGCCCGCACGCGGGACACGCAATGGGCTCGGCATGGAAACGGCGGTCGAGCGGGTTTTCGTATTCGGCGCGGCAATCCGGGCACAGCGCGAAGTCGCGCATGGCGGTGTTGGGGCGGTCGTAGGGCAGGGCGGTGATGAGGGTGTAGCGGGGACCGCACTGGGTGCAGTTGATGAAGGGGTAGCGGTGGCGGCGGTCGGCGGGGTCGTTGAGTTCGGCCAGGCAGTCGGCGCAGACGAAACCGTCGGGCGGCAGGTGGATGTCGGCCTGCGCTGCGTCGGCGCTGTCGCGGATGGAAAACCCCTCGACCTGTTCGGCGGCGCAGTCCGCGGCGGCGAGCGGGCCGGGGGAGGACAGTGGCGGCGCCTCGGTCGTCAGTGCGTCGCAGAATCGCCGCAGTCGATCCGGCTCGCCTTCGGCGTGGATTTCCACCGCGCCGTTGACGTTGCGCACCCAGCCCGCGATGCAGTGCGCATGCGCGAGCCGGTAGACGAAGGGCCGGAAGCCCACGCCCTGCACCCGCCCGCCGATGGTGATGAATTGCGCGACGCGTTCAGGCATCGGCGGCTACGCGGACGCCGCCGGCCCACCAGATGCGGCAGGCGCCTTCGTCCGACACCATGCAGGGGCCGACGGGATTCCTGGGCGTGCAGGCGCGGCCGTAGATGCGGCACTGGTTGGGGTAGATCTTGCCGAGCACCACCTGCGCGCAGTCGCAGCCGGGCGGCATTTCGCCGGCGCGGCGGCGTTCCGGATCGGCGTGATCGGGGAACAGCTTGCGCGCGTCGTGCTGTGCAAACGCCGGCTTCAATGCGTAGCCGGACTGCGGAATCACGCCGATGCCGCGCCAGTTGGCGTCGACGACGTCGAGCGTCTGGTCGAGCAGGCGGCGGCCGGTGGGGTTGCCGCCCGGATGCGCGACTTCGCGATAGCAGTTGTCGAGAAAGCGCTCGCCGGTTTTGAGCTGGCGCAGCACGGAATAGAACGAGGCCAGCAGCGACTCGGTCGTGAAGCCGGCGACCGCGGCGGGAATCTCGTGGCGGTCGACGACGAATCCCCATTCCTCCGGTCCCATCACGGTGGAGACGTGGCCGGGCGCGACCAGGGCGTCGAAGCCGGGCGTGCCGGAGTCGAGCAGCATGGCGACCGCCGGCCAGGTCAGGCGCCCGGACAGCAGGATGGAAAGATTGTCCGGAATGCCCTCGGCCAGCATCGCCGCGACCGGCGCGGTGGTGGTCTCGAAGCCGGCGGCGAAGAACACCACCGGGCGGCCGGGGTTCGCCAGCGCGATCTTCCTCGCATCGAGCGGGCTCGCGATCGGCCGCACGTCGGCGCCGGCGGCCTGCGCCTCGGCCAGCGATCGCACCTCGCCCTTCTTCACGTTGACCGGCACCCGCAGCATGTCGCCGAAGGCGACCAGGATCACGCGGTCCTGCAGCGCAAGCTGGATCGCCTGGTAGACGTCTTCCTCCGGGCACACGCACACCGGGCAGCCGGGGCCGGGCACCAGTTCGATCCACTTCGGCAGCGCGCCGCGCAGGCCGGCGTGGGTGATCGAGCGCTCGTGACCGCCGCACACGTTCATGATCTTGATCGTGCGGTCGAACTCGAGGGCGTGGAGTTTCTCCAGCCAGGCGCGGGCTTCGTCCATCAGGCCGTCGCCGCGTGGAATTGCTGGCCGTCGGGCTGGATCGCCGGGCGGCGCGACTGGCCGATGGCGACGCGGGCGCGTTGGGCGGCGAGCTGCTCGCGCAACCAGGCCAGCCAGGCCTCCATGCCCGGCCCCTTGCGCGCCGACAGCCGCAGCACCGGCGCCGGGTTGGCGAGGTTGCGCAGATGCGCTTCGGCCTTGTCGCAATCGAAGTCGTCGAGCACGGCCAGGAGATCGGTCTTGGTCAGCAGCATGGCATCGGCCGCGCGGAACATCACCGGGTATTTGGCCGGCTTGTCGTCGCCCTCGGTGACCGAGAGCAGGGTGACGTTGAGATGCTGGCCGAGGTCGAAGCTGGCCGGGCACACCAGGTTGCCGACGTTCTCGATGAACAGGAGGTCGACGCCGTCGAGGTTCATGTGGTGCAGCGCGTCGTGCACCAGATGGGCGTCGAGGTGGCAGGCGGTGCCGGTGACGATCTGGTGCGCCTGCACGCCCTGGGCGCGGATGCGCTCGGCGTCGTTCTCGGTTTCGAGGTCGCCCTCGATCACGGCGCAGGTGAATTCATCCTTCAGCGCGGCGAGCGTGGCTTCGAGCAGGGCGGTCTTGCCGGAGCCGGGCGAGGACATCAGGTTGATCGCGAGGATGCCGCGGCGGTCGAAGTGCTCGCGGTTGTGGCCGGCCTGGTCGTCGTTCTTCTGCAGCAGGCCCTTGAGGACCGAGACGGCGGTCGCGCCCTGTGCAACGGGCTTGAACGCGAGGTGTTGATTGCCGGAGGTGAGGGTGCAGCCGCAGGTGTCGCACATGGTGGTGGGTGGTAAGTGGGGAGTGGTTAGCGGGGAGCGGGGAGCGGTGAGCGGGGAGGGGTCAGGGGGCGGGTTCGAGTTCGACGCTCTCGAGCATCAGTTCGTCGCCGGAAATGACCTGCGTGTGCCAGTCGCCGCAGGCGCCGCAGACGAGGCGGTTCATCGCGGCTTCGGTTTCCTTGCCGCAGGTCTGGCAGCGTACCTGGATGGGCGCGGCGACGAGGTCGAGCACGGCGTGTTCCATGGCGTGGCCGGCCGCGGCCAGGGGGAAGGCGCTGGCCAGCAGTTCGGGGACGATGCCGGCCAGCGGGCCGATGCGCACCCGGATCAGCGATGCCGAGACGGCGCTGTGCTGGCGGATCACGTTGTCGACCTGGTCGACCAGGGCCTGCGCGACGGCGAGTTCATGCACCGCCCACCTCCTCCAGGATCTGGTCGAGGAGTTCCCAGGAACTGCGCGCGTCGGCCTCGGTGACTTTCTGGATGGCGTAGCCGACGTGGACCATGACGAAGTCGCCGACGGCAGGCAATGCATCCTGCATCATGAACAGGCTGACGTCGCGCCATACGCCCTTGGCCTGGCATCGGGCGGTAAAGCCGTCTATGGTTTCAATTTGCATGGGGATGGCGAGGCACATGGCTGTCTGTCGTACGAAGCGGGTCCAATCCAGTATATGCAATGTGACCCTGTCTGTCCCCGCCCCGGATAATGTTACAGATTTATTTTATAAATCATATGGTTGACTTAATTACTTGGTTGTTATTCTCGGATACGGCTGATAGATTGCCCCCATGAAAACGCTCGTGCTCGGCATCGGCAACACCCTGCTCACCGACGAGGGGGTGGGCGTGCATGTGCTGCAGGCGCTCGAACCCCTGCTGGCCGGCCAGCCCGACGTGACCCTGCTCGACGGCGGCACGCTGTCCTTCACCCTGGCGGGGCCGATCGAGGAAGCCGATGCCCTGATCGTGGTCGATGCGGCCAACATCCGCTCGCATCCGGGCGACTGGACCCTGTTCGAGGGCGAGGCCATGGACCGCTTCCTGATGGGCAACCGCAAATCCACCGTGCACGAGGTGGGGCTCACCGACCTGCGGGCGATCGCCATGCTGGCCGGCCACTGGCCGCAACGCCGCGCGATGGTGGCGATCCAGCCGGACGTCGTCGACTGGGGCGAGCAGCCGACGCCCGCGGTGGCCGCCGCGATTCCGCCCGCCTGCACGGCCATCCATGACCTGATCCGCGCGTGGCACGATGTCGCTTGAGACCATCCCCATCCATGCCGTCCCGCCCGCGGCCGCCCTCAGCGGCAACGCGCCGCCCCTGCTGCACGAATTGCACGGGATGCTGCGCCGCCTGCTCGATACCGGCGCGTCCTCGGCCATCGACCTGTCCGCGCTGCCGCTCACGCCGGCCGACCTCGACTGGCTGCGCGACAGGCTGGGCAGCGGGGAAGTCACGGTCAGCCTGCAGGCCAATGGCGAATCCACGCTGGACGAAACCGCCTGCTCCGGCATCTGGTGGGTCACGCACCGCAACCCGCAGGGGGCAGTCGTCGCGCAACTGCTGGAAGTCGCGTTCGTGCCCGAACTGTTGAAGACGCAGCCCGAAGACGTTGAAATCGGACTGGACTATCTTGAATCAAGGCGCGCCGACCTCTAAGCTGAGTCCAAACCCGTCGCGTCCTACCCAGGAGACAGCAGCATGCAAGGTCCGTTGATCGATACCCTGAGCCGGCAAGGCATCACGCGCCGCACCTTCCTCAAGTATTGCGCGACGCTGGCGTCCATGATGGCGCTGCCGCCCTCGGCCGGCCGCGCGATGGCCGAGGCGATGGCCGCCGCCCGCCGGCCGTCGGTGATCTGGCTGCCGTTCCAGGAATGCACGGGCTGCACCGAATCGATCACGCGATCGCATTCGCCGACCATCGAGGGCATGATCTTCGACATGATCTCGCTGGACTACCAGGAAACCCTGATGGCGGCGGCGGGCTTCCAGGCCGAGGAAGCGCGCCACAACGCGATGAAGGACAACGCCGGCAAGTATCTGCTCATCGTCGACGGCTCGATTCCGCTCGCCGTCGACGGGGCATACTCCTGCATCGGCGGCCGTTCCAACGTGGACCTGCTGAAGGAAGCCGCGGCAGGCTGCGCCGCCATCGTCGCCATGGGTTCGTGCGCGTCCTACGGCGGCATCCCCAAGGCGAATCCGAATCCGACCGGCGCGGTGTCGGTGTCCGACATCGTCAAGGACAAGCCCATCGTCAACATCCCGGGCTGCCCGCCGATTCCGGTGGTGATGACCGGCGTGCTGGCGCATTACCTCACTTTCGGCACGCTGCCCGAACTCGACGAGAAGGGCCGGCCCAAGGCCTTCTTCGGCGACACCATCCACGACCGCTGCTACCGTCGCCCGTTCTACGACCAGGGCAAGTTCGCCAAGACCTTCGACGACGAGGGCGCACGCAACGGCTGGTGCCTGTTCGAACTCGGCTGCAAGGGCCCGGTGACGCACAACGCCTGCGCCACGGTGAAATGGAACGGCGGCACCTCCTGGCCGGTGGAGTCCGGGCACGGCTGCCTGGGCTGTTCGGAGCCGGATTTCTGGGATGCCGGCGGCTTCTACAAGGCGCTCTCGACCCCGGCCGATCCGCTCAAGTTTGCCGCTGCTGCCGCGGTGGTGGGGGCCGGCGCGGGCGTCGCGGTGAGCTTCGCCAACCGCGCCAAGAAGACGGCGGCCAAGGCGGCGCACGAAACGACTACGCTGGCCGACCTGGAGAAATAGCATGACCGACCTGCAATTCCTCACCTGGGTGCGCGGCACGGGACTCAACATCGCGGTGACGATCTTCCTGCTGGGCGTGCTGTGGCGCCTGTTCGAGATCTATTCGCTCGGCCGCAAGCCCGATCTTTCCGCACCGCGCCATACGCCCGGCGCCTCCGGCCTGCATACCGTGTTCCGCCGCTCGCTACCGCCGCCCGGCATGCTGAAGCGCTCGCCGGTGAGCTACATCGGCGGCTACATCTTCCATGTCGGCCTGGCGATCGTCGTCTTCCTGTTCGCGCCGCACATCCTCCTGGTCACGAATCTCACCGGCCTGTCCTGGCCCGCGCTGCCTTCGCAGTTCGTCGACCTGACGGCCGTGGTGACGATGGCGGCGATGGTGGTGGTGCTGGTCGACCGCATCAACAAGCCGGTCAAGCGCTTCCTCAGCACCTTCGAGGACTGGTTCACCTGGGCCGTCACCTTCCTGCCCGTTCTCACCGGCTGGATGGCCTTCCAGCACCTGCTGCTGCCGTACACGACGATGCTCGCACTGCACATCCTGTCGGTCGAACTGCTGCTGGTGGTGCTGCCGTTCACCAAGCTGTTCCATGCCTTCACCCTGATCGGCTCGCGCTGGTACAACGGCAGGGTGAATGGACACAAGGGGGTTCCCGTATGAGCGCCACTCTCGAAAAAGGTATCCGCGTCCTCAGGGAAGTCATCGACGCGCCCATCGCCAGCTATTTCAACAGCTGCGTGCACTGCGGCCTGTGCGCCGAGGCCTGCCTGTTCTACACCGAGACCGGCGACCCCAAGTACACGCCGATCCACAAGCTGGAGCCCCTGCGGCGCGTGTACGAGCAGGAATACACGCTGCTCGGCCGGCTGAAGAAGCTGGCCGGCCTGTCTAAACCGGTCACCGACGACGAACTCGGGGAATGGCAGGAACTGGTCTACAACAGTTGCACGCTGTGCGGCCGCTGTTCCGCCGTCTGTCCGGTCGGCAACGACATCGTCTATATGGTGCGCAAGTTCCGCGAGGGCATGTCGGCCGCCGGCCATGCGCCCGAAGGTATCAAGGGCGCGGTCGGCCGCACCGTCACCATCGGCAGCCCGATGGGCGTCAAGCTGCCGGCGGTGCAGGCGCAGATGAAACACGTCGAAGCCGATTACGGCCTGACGATTCCGCTCGACGCCGAAGGGGCGGAATACATGGTGATGCTGTCGTCGATGGAGATCATCAACTTCCCCGAGTATCTCGGCGCCATCGCCAAGATCATGCACCAGGCCGGCAAGACCTGGACGCTGTGCTCGACCGCGTTCGAGGCGACCAACGCCGGCATCCAGATCGGCAACTCGGACCTGGCGAAAGTGATCGTTTCGCGCATCGTCGACGGTGCGGAAAAGCTCAAGGTCAAGACCGTGATCAGCCCCGAATGCGGCCACGCCTACACCGCGCTGCGCTGGGAAGGCGCCAACCTGGTCGGGCGCCCATTCACTTTCGAGGTCAAGCACATCATCGAAGTGCTCGACGAGTTCCGCCAGCAGGGCCTGCTGAAAACCGAGGGCTTCGAGACCGACCGCCTGACCTTCCACGATCCCTGCCAGCTGGTGCGGCGCGGCGGCGTCATCGCGCAGCCGCACACGCTGATGAACATGGTCGCGAACAATTTCGTCGAGATGCCTGACGCCGGCTTCATGAACTGGTGCTGTGGCGGCGGCGGCGGGGCTTCGGCGATCGAGGAGGGCGAGGCACTGCGCCTCGAGGCCTTCAGGAAGAAGAAGTCCCAGCTCGAGGCGGTGAAGCCCGACCGCCTGGTGACCGCCTGCGCCAACTGCCGCATCGTGCTGGAAGAAGGCCTGGAGCACTATCAGATGGACATCCCGGTGGTCGGCCTGACCGAGATGATCGCCGAGCATATTCCGGAGAAGGGGGCCTGAACCATGACGATCCACGACGACGTCGCTTTCAAGTCGACCCTGGCGACCCTGAGCGTCGCACGGCAGCGCCAGATCGCCGCCCGCTTCGTGCAGCAGGTGCAGCCGCTGTCCGGCGATGCGCGCATCCAGTCCGCCCTCGACACCGCCGGCCGCGCCGGGGTCACCGCAGCGGAGCTGGAGATGGCGGCGCAGGCCGCCAACAGCGCGCGCGTCGAGAGCTTTACCCGCTGCGGCCGCGAAACCGACTGGCGGGCCCAGGCCGGCCATTTCGTCGCCAGGGCGGCGGTCGCCTGCGTCAAACCCGAAGAGAAAGGCGACAACCTGGCCTGGGACGCCGCGATGCAGGCCAGGCTGGCGCGCACCTGCGAGACCGTCGCCGAGGGCACGGGCACCGACAACCGCGAAGCCGAGGCGCAGTACCGCATCCTCGACGCGTTTCTGAACAGCTAAGGAAGCCAGGACATGAGTACAGCACAACGCGTCGTCGTCGACCCCATCACCCGCATCGAGGGCCACCTGCGCATCGAGGCAGAGACCGACGCCAGCGGCAGGATCACCAGCGCGTATTCCGCCGGCACCATGGTGCGCGGCATCGAGATCATTCTCCGGGGCCGCGATCCGCGCGACGCCTGGGCCTTCGCCCAGCGCATCTGCGGCGTCTGCACACTGGTGCACGGCATCGCCTCGGTGCGTTCGGTGGAGGATGCGCTGCATCGTTCCATCCCCGATTACCGCATTCCGCCCAACGCCGAACTGATCCGCAACCTGATGATCGCGGCGCAGTACGTGCACGACCACGTGATGCACTTCTACCACCTGCACGCGCTCGACTGGGTCGACGTGGTTTCCGCATTGAAGGCCGATCCCAAGGCCACGTCCGCGCTGGCGCAGAGCCTGTCGAACTATCCGAAATCCTCGCCCGGCTACTTCGCCGACGTGCAGAAGAAGGTGAAGACCTTCGTCGAACAGGGCCAGCTCGGCATCTTTTCCAACGCCTACTGGGGCCATCCGGCGTACAAGCTGCCGCCCGAGGCCAACCTGATGGCGGTGGCGCATTATCTTGACGCGCTCGCCTGGCAGCGCGACGTGGTGAAGCTGCATGCCATCTTCGGCGGCAAGAACCCGCATCCGAACTTCGTCGTCGGCGGCGTGCCCTCGGCGATCTCGATCCATCCGGGCGGCGGGCACGGGGCGGGGCCGGAATATCGGGGCGGCCAGGACGCCACCGCGCTCAACATGGTCGGCCTGCAGACGGTCGCCAACGTCATCCAGCAGATGCGCGACTTCGTCGACCAGGTCTACGTGCCGGATACGCTCGCCATCGCCGGTTTCTACAAGGAATGGGGCGGCATGGGCGACACCGGCGGCAACTTCCTCTCCTTCGGCGACCTGCCATCGAAGGGCTTCTGGGATACCGATTCCTACCTGATCCCGCGCGGCGTCATTCTCGGCCACGACATCTCGACCATCCATCCGATCGATCTGGACAAGGACGACGAAATCCAGGAATTCGTCAGCCACTCCTGGTACAAGTACGGCGCCGGCGACGCCGCGGGCCTGCATCCGTTCAAGGGCGAGACCGAGCTCAATTACACCGGACCGAAGCCGCCTTACGACTATCTGGACGTGGGCGAGAAATACTCCTGGCTTAAATCGCCGCGCTGGAAGGGCAAGGCGATGGAGGTCGGTCCGCTCGCCCGCGTGCTCATGCTGTACGCCAGCGGCAATGCCCAGGCGAAGGCGCTGGTGGACCATACCCTGAAGACCCTGGACGTGCCGGTGCAGGCGCTGTTCTCCACGCTCGGCCGTACCGCCGCGCGCACGCTGGAGTCCAAGATCCTCGCCGACGCCATGCAGGGCTGGTACGACCAGCTCGTCGCCAACATCAAGGCCGGCGACGTGCGCACCTTCAACGACCAGTACTGGGATCCGTCGACCTGGCCGAAGCACATGCAGGGCGTGGGCCTCATGGAGGCGCCGCGCGGCGGACTCAGCCACTGGATCGTCGTCGACGACGGCAAGATCAGCAACTACCAGGCCGTGGTGCCCAGCACCTGGAACGCCGGTCCGCGCGACGCGCAGGGCCAGCCGGGCGCCTACGAGGCGGCGTTGCAGCACAATCACGTGATGCACGACCCGAAGCAGCCGCTCGAAATCCTGCGCACCATCCATTCCTTCGACCCCTGCATCGCCTGCGCCGTCCACGTCACCGACCCGGACGGCGAGGAACTGGTGCAGGTGAAGATCAAGTAAACCCGCCGAACCGGACCGGCACGATTCTGGAGATCACGCAATGCATCCCGTCAAACTCGCCCGAACGCTTTCCCTGGCCGCCCTCTGCCTGTACGCGAGCGCCGCGTCCGCGCACACCGGCCACCATGCGGTCGCCGGCTTCGTCAGCGGCCTGAGCCATCCGCTGTCGGGGCTGGATCACCTGCTCGCCATGGTCGCGATCGGCCTGTGGGCGGCGCAGCAGGGCGGACGGGCGCTGTGGGCAGTGCCTGCCGCCTTCGTCGGCACCATGGTGCTGGGCGGCACGCTGGCGCTGGGCGGGCTGGTCCTGCCGCACGTCGAGACCGGCATCGCGGCGTCGGTGCTGGTGCTGGGCCTGCTGGTCGCCACGCGCCAGCGCTGGAACGTCGCGGCCGGCATGGCGATCGCCGCCGGCTTCGCGCTGTTCCATGGTTACGCGCACGGGCAGGAAATGCCGCAGGCGACTTCCCCCGCGCTCTACGCGCTGGGCTTCGTGCTGGCGACGGCCTTCCTCCACGGCGTGGGCATTGCCGCAGGCCGCATCGGCCGCCACGCGATCCAGCTGGCGGGCCTGGCGATCGCCGCCAGCGGCCTGGCGATGCTGTTCGGGGCCTAGGCAAGGTGGATGACGCCCTGCAGCGCCTGCTGGACACCGAGGCCCGCGCCCAGGCCGTGATCGACGCCGCCAGTCGCGAGCGTCAGCGCATCGTCGATACCGCGCTCGATGCCGCACGCGAGGCCGAGACGCGTTTCGAGGCCGGCCGCACTACGCTGCGCGCACCTTTCCTGAACGAGGGGCGCGAGCGCGCCGGGCAGGCGGTGGCCGAGCTCACGCGCAAATACGGCGAACGCCAGCGCACGCTGCGCGACCTGGCGTCGCGCCATGAATCCGAAGCCGTGGAGGCAGCGCTGGCCCTGCTGCTCGATCCTTCCGTATGACGTGCCGCCCCGGGGCGTGAAACCGGGAAAGGGCAGCTCACCGAACGCGATGTCCTCCTCACCATGTCCGCCTACCTGAATACCCGTGTCAGTCTCTACGCCAGCCGGCTCTGGCATGACGACGCGCTCGACGCGCTGGTCGGCGCGCCGCACGAGGTCATTACCGACACCCTGCGCGCGCGCGGGCTGCCGCAACTGGCGGACGGCTTCCTTCCGCATGCGGCGCGCGACGCCGATACGCGCTCGCTCGAGCAACGCATCATTGCGCAACTGCTCGACGAGACGCGGGTGCTGATCCGCCCGCTGGCGGACGAGGCGCGGGCGTTCCTGACCTTCTGGACCGCGCGCTTCGAACTTTCCAACGTCAAGACCCTGCTGCGCAGCAAGATGACCGGCGAGCGCCCGGCCGCGGTGCTGGCGCGGCTCACGCCCATGGGCGCCTTCGGCCGCCTCGACAGCCAGGACCTTGCGCACGCCGAGGATGTCGGCGAACTGCTGCGGCGGCTCGAGACCGGGCCCTATGCCGGCATCGTGCGCCACGCGCGGCGCGCGTTCGAACAAAGCCAGGATCCGTTCAGCCTCGACGCCGCGCTCGATCATGGCTATTACGAAGGCCTGACCGCGCGCGCCCAGCTGCTCGAGGAAGCGGCGGGCGCGCCGTTCCGCGGCCTCATGGCCAGCCTCATCGACCGCATCAATCTGGTGTGGCTGCTGCGCTACCGCTACAACTACAAGCTGCCGCCGGCGCAGGTCTATTACCTGCTGGTCGGTTCGCGCTACAGCCTCTCGTCGGGGCGGCTGCAGCAGCTCGCCGCGCTCGACAGCCTCGACGCCGTGCTCGCGGCCCTGCCGCCGCCGTGGCAGGCACGCCTGGCCGGCGCGCCCGACATTCCCACGGTGTTTTCCCGCATGGAACACGAAGCCGCGGAGCAGGCCTGGCGCGTGCTGCGTTCGAACGCGGCAGACATCGCGCGCGCCTTCGCCTACCTGATCCTGCGCGAGCGCGACCTGCGCGGCGTGCGCGCCGTGCTGCGCGGCCGTCACCTCGGCCTGCCGCCCGGCGATATCCGCCAGGCGCTGCAGCGCGCCGCGGCCGGGGAGGCGTGATGTTCGGCACCGAACCGCTGCTCCGCATCCAGCTGCTCATGCTCGCTTCCGAAGCCCAGGACGCGGCGCTCACGCTCGCGCGCTTCGGCGTGTTCAACCCGGCGCCGTGCAGCCTCGAGCTGCGCGCCGATTCGCCCGCGATGGCGTATCGCGAAGCCTGGCTCGAAGCCGAGGCGCGCCTCGCCAAGCTGCTGGAGCAGTGCGGCGACAGCGGTCCGCTCGTCATCCCCGAAGCGGCCGAAGCGCCGGCGCTGTCGGACCTGGAGGAGCTCAACGGCTGGCTCAAGGACGTGTGGGGCGCCTGCCTCGCCTGTCATGAAAGCGAGACCCGGCTCGCCGAGGCACGCAGCCATCTCGATACGCTCGAGGAAACGCTCGCCAAGCTCGAACGGCTGAACGTCGACCTTGCGCGCCTGCTGCGCGCCGACAGCCTGCTGGCGGTGAACATCGGCAGCCTGCCGGCGGGCGAACTCAAGCGCGTCAGCGAGGCGCTGGCGATGACCGGCCATCTGGTCTCGCGCTTCGACGAGACCAGCGGGCAGATTTTCGCCGTCATCGCCGGTCCGCGCGCGCGCCACGACGAAGTACAGGGCCTGCTCGGCCAGGCCGGCTGGCGCGAACTGCCGGTGCCGGACGAGTTGCGGACCCATCCGCAGGCGGCACGCGCCTGGCTCGAGGCCGAGCGCACGCGCCTGGGCAACCAGTCCGGCGCGGCGTGTCAGGTGATGGACGGCCTGCGCGAACAGTTCGCACCTCGTCTGCAGGAAGCCCGCCTGCGGCTCGCGCTGGCGCGGCCGCTGGCCGAGGCGGCGCTCGCCGGCGTGCGCGGACAGGGCGGACTCGCCGCGCTCTCGGGCTGGGTTCCGCGGCGCCGGCTCGACGCGCTGCGTGCGCTGCTCGATACGCATTTTCACGGCCGTTACTGGCTCGACGCGCGCGAGCCGACCGTCGCCGAAAACGCCGAGGTGCCGTCGCTGGTACGTTACCCCGCCTGGCTCGGGCCGTTCATTCCGCTGGTGAAGAGCTATGGCGTGCCGCGCTACGGCGAATTCGACCCGGCGCTGCCTTTCGCCTTCACCTATCTGCTGCTGTTCGGCGCCATGTTCGGCGACGTCGGCCACGGCGCGGTGATCGTGGTGCTCGCAGCGGCGCTCGCCCGGCGCCTCGGACGCATGGCCTGGATCGGCGTCGCGGCGGGCGCGGTGTCGATGCTGTTCGGCGTCTTCTACGGCAGCGTGTTCGGCTACGAGGACATCATCGAACCGGTGTGGCTGTCGCCGCTGCATGACCCGACCCGCGTGCTGACAATCGCGGTGGCCTTCGGCGTCGGATTCATCGCGTTCACGCTCGTGGTCAACGCGCGCAACAAATGGCGGGCCGGACGCAGCGCCGAAGCCTTGTTCGATTCCACCGGCATCGCCGGTCTCGTGTTCTACGCCGGTGCGGTGGGCAGCCTGGCGAGCGCGGCAGGTGCCGCCGACGTGGCGCAACCGGCGGCCATGCTCGCGCTGCTGGGCGGCGTCGCGATTGCGGCCTACAAGTGGATCGAGGCGAAGGCCGGCCTCGGCGAACGCATCCTGGTGACGCTCATCGAGACGCTCGAAACCGGCATCAACCTGTTTTCCAATACGCTGTCGTTCATGCGGGTGGCGGCGTTCAGCCTCAACCACGTCGCGCTCGCGCTGGCGATCTTCACGCTCGCCCAGGGTCTCGAGGCCGCCGGCCACTGGACCACGATCATCCTGGGCAATATCGTCATCATCGTGCTCGAAGGCGGCATCGTCGCGATCCAGGCGCTGCGGCTGATGTATTACGAGGGCTTCTCGCGCTTTTTCAGCGGCGACGGCCGCGCGTTCGCGCCCCTGAGCCTGGAAAAGCTGGCGAGCCGTTAGCGGTGGGCGGTGGGGCCGGCCGGCCCCACTGTCCAGCGCTCACCGTTCATCATCGACAGAAGGAGTAGACATGACCTGGTTGATCGCGTTGACAAGCCTGCCCGTGGCCGCCACGCTCGGCGCCGGCGTCTGGCTGAACATCCGTCCGCGGCGTTTGCCCGACGCCTGGTGCAAGGGCGGTGTGCTGGCCAGTCTCGCCCTGTTCGGGCTCGGCGTCGCCGGCGTCATGCTGCTCGGCATGCAGGACGTGCTGGCGGCCGAACCGGTTGCCGGCGCCGCGCTCGAGATCACGCTGGGCAAGGGACTCGCGCTGCTGGGCATCGGCCTGCCGACCGGCCTCGCGGCCATCGGCGCGGCCATCGCACTGGGGCCGATCGGCTCGGCCTCGCTGGCCGTGGTCGCGGAAAAACCCGAGATGTTCGGCCGCACGCTGATCTACATGGGGCTGGCCGAGGGGATCGCGATTTACGGCCTGGTGATGTCCATCCTGCTGCTCGGCAAACTCTGAGCCGATGCGTCAGGACAGCGAACGTCCGCCCGCCGGCGCGCGCCTGGTCGTGCTGGGCAGTGCCGGCCTTGCCGGCGGCTTCGCGCTGATCGGCGCCGAGGTACATGCCGATGCCGATCCGGCCACCGTGGAAAGCGTGCTCGAGCAACTGGCGAAGCAGGGCGACGAGGCGCTGGTATTGCTCGAAACCCACCTCGCCCACGCCGGCGGCTACTGGCTGAACCGCCTGCGCAACGAGGGCGGCCGCATCGTCATCACCGAACTGCCGCCGTTGCCGGCGCCGCAGGATTTCGCCCCGGCCGTGGACGACGTGGTGCGTGCGGTGCTCGGGCCCGATGCCTTGAAGTAGCGCGAGTTGAGAATCGACTTGAAATACAACACATGAATTCCACAACGAAAGCGCTTGTTCTGGAGTAGGAAATGGAAGCCGACGCACAAGTCTCACAACTCGAGCAGGCGCTGCTGCAACAGGCCGAGTCGCTGGCGCGCGAGCAACTGCAGAATGCCGAGTCTGCGCGTGCACGCATCCAGGCCGAGTCGGTCGACAGGCTCAAACTGGTCGAGGAACGCGAAATTCTCGCTGCCAAGGTCGAGGCTGCACGCCTGGCGCGGCGGCAGATCCAGGCGGCGGAAACGCGCCTGGCCGCCGAGCTCGACCGGCTGCGCTGGGCGCTGACCGAGGCCACGCTGTCCGAGCTCAGGACCCGTTTCCGGGCGCTGGTGCAGGACGAGGCGCGCTATTTCGCGATCCTCGAGGCCTGGCTGGCTGCGGCGGCGCAGGCATTGCCGCCGGGCGATCTGGTGGCGGAAGTTCGCCCCGAGGACGAAAGGCGCCTGGCGCCGTTGTGGCAGGAGATGGCCGCGCGCGCCGCGCCGGGTCGCACGGTCGGCCTGGCCACGCATGGTCTTGCCAGCGAAGGCGGCATTCGCGTCCGCCTGGCCGACAACCGTGCGCAACTCGATCAGACCTTCGAGGCACGCCAGGCGCGTCTCGCCGACGAACTGGCGCGCGTGGCGATGGAACGCCTGTTCGCCAGTGCGCCCGATCTGGGGACGCTGGTGCATGGGTGAGGGGTGAGTAGGGGGCGGTAAGCGGGGAGTGGGGAGTGGTAAGGGGGGAGCGGTAAGCGGTAAGGGGGGAGCGGGGGACGGACGGTTTTGCCGCTTGCCGTTCAGCGTGCGCGGATTGTTAAGGAAAGCGAATGGGCAAGGTTCTTGAAATCAACGGTCCTCTGGTCAAACTCGAACTGCCGCAGACGGTGATCGGCGAGCAGGTGCGGGTCGGTCGCCTGGGCCTCGTCGGCGAGGTGATCGGCCGCGACGGCAGCACCGCGCTGGCGCAGCTGTACGAAGACACCGCCGGCCTGCGCCCCGGCGAAGCGGCCGAAGGCCTGGGCTGGCCGCTGTCGGTGGAACTCGGCCCCGGCCTGCTGGGCGCGATTTTCGACGGTGTGCAGCGGCCGCTGCATGCCGTGTGGAAACAGAGCGGGGACCGTATCGCGCGCGGCGTCGCGGTGCCTGCGCTGCCGCGCGACACGCGCTGGCATTTCGTGCCCGAACCCGCGCGTCAGGCCGGCAGCCTGCTGGCAGGGGGGGCGGTGCTCGGCAGCGTGCAGGAAACCGAGTCGATCCGGCATCGCATCCTGACGCCGCCACGGCTCGCGGGCGAATTGCTGGAACTGGCGCCGGAAGGCGATTACGCCGTGGACGAGGTGATCGGCCGGGTGAAACGCGCCGACGGCCACATCGAGAAACTGCATCTCTTCCATCGCTGGCCGGTGCGCACGCCGCGTCCGTTCCGGCAGCGCGACCACGCGGAGGCGCCGCTGATCACCGGGCAGCGCATTCTGGATACGTTCTACCCGCTGCTGAAGGGGGGCAAGGCGGCGATTCCCGGTCCCTTCGGCGCCGGCAAGACCATGCTGCAGCAGCAGATCGCGCGCTGGTGCAACGCCCAGATCGTCATCTACGTCGGCTGCGGCGAGCGCGGCAACGAACTGACCGACGTGCTCGAATCCATGCCCGAGCTGACCGATCCGCACACCGGCCGTCCCCTGATGGAACGCACCCTGCTGGTGGCCAACACCTCCAACATGCCGGTGGTGGCGCGCGAGGCCTCGATCTACGTCGGCATCACGCTGGCCGAATATTTCCGCGACCAGGGCTACGACGTGGTGATGGTGGCCGATTCGACCAGCCGCTGGGCCGAGGCGCTGCGCGAGGTGTCCGGCCGGCTCGGACAGATGCCGGTGGAGGAGGGTTATCCGGCCTATCTCGGTTCGCGCCTGGCGGCCTTCTACGAACGCGCCGGGCGCGTGGAAACCCTTGCCGGCGACCACGGCTCGGTCTCGCTGATCGGTGCGGTGTCGCCCCCGGGCGGCGATTTTTCGGAGCCGGTGACCAGCCATACCAAGGAAATCATCCAGACCTTCTGGGCGCTTTCCAAGGAACTCGCCGACGCGCGCCACTATCCGGCGGTCGACTGGCTGGAGAGCTTTTCCGGCTACGTGCGTTCCGCCGCGAAGTGGTGGGCGCAAGAGGTGGATCCGAACTGGGAAAATGCGCGTGCCGAGGCGCTCGATCTGCTCGCGACGTCCGAGGAATTGCAGCGCATCGTCAACCTGGTGGGCGTCGAAGCGCTGTCGTCCGAACAGCGCTGGATACTGGAAGCGGCCAGCCTGATCAAGGAAGGCCTGCTGCAGCAGTCGGCCATCGACGAAGCGGACAGCTTCGCCTCGCCCGAGAAACAGTACGCCCTGCTGGCCGGCCTGCTCGAGATTCACCATCAGGGCATGAAGCTGCTGAAACTGGGCGCGCCGGCGCGGCGCCTGATCCAGTTGCCCCTGCTGGCGCAGGCGCGGCGCTGGAAAAGCCAGCACCGCTCGGACGACGTGG
>JBGAFM010000008.1:0-155259 GCA_044227225.1 Thiobacillus sp.
CGCATCGCGCCGGGCGACGTGGTGCTGGTCTCCGGCACCATCGGCGACCACGGCATCGCGGTGATGCTGGCGCGCGAACAGTTCGGCCTCTCCGGCAGCCTGCGCTCGGATTCCGCCTCGGTGCTGCCGCTGGCGCGCGCCGTCCGCGATTTTCCCGACCTCAAGTTCATGCGCGACCCCACGCGCGGCGGACTCGCCACCGTCGCCCACGAGATCGCCCGCGCCAGCGACCACAGCGTGGTGCTCGAACAGAATGCCGTGCCCCTGCGGCCCGAAGTCGTCTCGGTGTGCGACATGCTCGGCTACGACCCCTACTTCCTCGCCTGCGAAGGCCGCATCGTCGCCGTCGTCGACCCCTTCGCCGCCGACGAAGTGCTGACCCGCTGGCGCGCCCTGCCCGAAGGCGGCGACGCCGCCATCGTCGGCCGCATCGAAACCGGCGGCGGACGCGTGATCCTGGAAACGGGGCTGGGCGGACGGCGGGTGATCGACGAGCTGGAGGACGATCCGCTGCCGCGGATTTGTTGAGCTGGTCTGGGTTGTGGGAATCCGGGGCGCTTCGGGGGTGGGCTGTTGTTCGGCCAGAGCGGCCCGTCCTGTCAGCCAGAGATCACGTCAGCTTCATTGCCAAGAGCGGTCAATGGAACTGGCCCAAGGCTGAAAAATCAGGCGCATAATCCGGCAGCACCCGTCTCCTTTTGCATAACGTAATAAAGAGACAGCCGGGCTGACATCCATATAAGAATCTGGACGATAGACTGCAAAAATGCCTGTCTCTTTATTAAAAAACGTCCGGACCCATGGGTCTCTTGATTAACTGTTAGCCCTCATGAGCCAAGTCGCCGATCGTCAAGAGGCTGTTGATGCAATTTCCTCAGCATTTCTGGACGTCTCTCGCGTAAATGGAATCTCGCTTCACCACGCAGCGGTCATCGATGATCGTGGAACGGATGAGGAAAGAAGTGCCAGCCGTCTACTCGACACCGATACAAAATGGGAAGAGGTGCCTGACTCAGACATCGCAAGCTACGTCACCACACTGAGTTTTGTTGATCCGATCGGCTTTCGGTATTACCTAGCCGCATATATGGTTTGGACATTGCGGCACTGTGAATTCTCAGACTCTCTCAGTACAAATCACACCATTTACTCACTTTGCTTGCCCGCTGACGATCGCCAGAGAGCCTGGAAGCTCGAACAGTTCTCACTGCTTAACCACGAACAGTCGTTAGCAGTCCTGAAGTTCTTACGTTACATGGCGGAACACCCAAGCGGCGTGGTTGACGATGGGGCTGCGCAACAGGCAATCAGCGACTATTGGGGTCGTTATGCAGACGACGAGGGCTAACAAATCATTCAACCGGGCAGCCTACGGCAAGCTTCGCTTGCTTCCGGCTGCCTGTTAATTCAAACGTTATGCGTCGTACTAGCTCCCGTCGCGGCCGCTCGAAAAATCAACACTGGGTCCCGCAGTTCTATCTGCGTTACTTCGCCACACCAGCAAGTAGGGTCGAGGAGTACCCGCAGGTCTGGATCTTCTCCGCAGAGCCAGATGACGGCGACGAGAAGTTGACCAGTATCCGAAATGTTTGCGGTAAGCGCTTCCTATACTCCCCCATGCAACCAGGCGGAGAACGGGACTGGTCACTCGATGAACGGCTTGACTCTCTGGAGTCCACCCTCGGCATGGTCTGGCCCGACCTGGCTGAGGACTACGTGAACTTGGCCGATCAACCACTTCGGCAAGGACTCTCCCTGTTCGTTGCCGTGATGCATCTCAGGAATCCTGAGGTCCGGTCGGAGGTTGAGCAGATTCACCGCAAGCTCGTAGATGTGTACGAAAGTGCGCCCAAACTTCCTGACGGTACGCCCAACATCGACGCGATCGAGATCAGCGGCCAGCCTCAACCGTTTGAAGGCACTGACTGGCACGAGTACCGATCATGGGCGAAGCACGAGCATGATCGCTTCTTTGCAAACGTTGTTAGGTCAGAGGTCACGAGAATCGCGAATCACCTTCTGCAGAAGAGGTGGTCTGTGGTTTTCGCCACCGAAGAGACGTTCATAACGTCCGACAAGCCTGTGGCAATGCATCACCAGGGCAAGGTGAGGTTCGGCTTCGCTACACAAGGAACAATAGTCACGTTTCCGTTGAGCCCTACTCGAATGCTGGTGCTTGACGACATGCACAACGAACCCACCAATCAGTACTACCCCCTCAAAGGCGGTAGCGGCGCGTCCTTCAACTTCACCACTTGGAGGAATGCGAGCCGCTTCCTGATAACCGGTAGGTCTGTGCCTGATGTCCTAGAGGAAATGCTTGCACTCGGGTCTTAAAAGGGTCAGCTTCGGTTTTCTAGCGGGCCCCTTTGGATCGGTAGCCGACCTTTACGTCGAAGTGCCATAAGGACCGCTTCGGCCGACTTCCAGCCATTCCCCCTCCCTCGCATTCGCCCCCTGCCCGCCCCGGGCAATCCCCTCTCAGGGCTTGAGCAGCCGGCGGCTGCGGTCGGCCCAGACGGCGGCTTCCACGCGGGAACGCAGGTTGAGTTTCTTCAGCAGGTGTTTGACGTGGACCTTGACGGTACCTTCGGCGATGTTCAGGTCGCGGGCAATGAGCTTGTTGCTCTTGCCTTCGACCAGCAGGTCGAGGATGCGGCTTTCCTGCTCGGTGAGGCCGGCCTCGGCGGGGCTCACGGGGCGGCTCTTTTCGCGCAGCGAGGCGACCAGCAGCTGGGTGAGGCCTTCGCTGATGGTGATCTTGCCGTTCGCCGCCTCGACCAGTTGCGGGATCAGGTCTTCCGGCTCCATGTCCTTCAGCAGGTAGCCGTCGGCGCCGGCCTGCAGGGCGGCCATCAGGTCTTCGGCCTGGTCCGATACGGTGAGCATGATGATGCGGGCGTCGAGCCCGGCGTCCTTCAGTTTCTTCAGCACCTCGACGCCGTTCATGTCCTTCATGTTGAGGTCGAGCAGCACCATGTCGGGCTGCAGCCGCAGGGCCATCGCCAGGCCTTCGCTTCCGTTTGCCGCCTCGCCGACGAAGCGGAATTCGGGCGCCGCCTGGATCAGCTGGATCACGCCCTTGCGGAACAGGGGGTGGTCGTCGACGATGAGGATGGACTGGGGATCGGCCATGGCGGGGTCGGCTTCAGTTCGGTTGTACGGGGTGGCCCGGCAGGCTGTCGTGCGGCGGCGGGCCGGGCCGGAAATGCAGCGTGACCCGGGTACCGAGCGCGGGCAGTTTTTCGACGCTCAGGGTACCACCGAGGTGGCGCGCGCGCTCTTCCATGATGGCCAGGCCGTAGTGGTGCGCGTCGGGCGCCTGGCGGATGCCATGGCCGTCGTCGGTGACGGTGGCCGACACGGATCCGTCGGCATTGCAGTTCACGCTGACGTCGGCGCGGCTGGCCTGCGCATGGTTGAGCACGTTGGAAAGCGCTTCGCGCACGATCTGCAGGGCGTGGATTTCCTCGTTGGCGCTGAGCGCGCAGCCCGCCAGGTGCACCTCGATTCCGACCGGGATGCCGCCGCGGGCGGAAAACTCGGCCGCGGTCTCGTGCAGGGCGGTGGCCAGGCCCTCGCCGTCGATGCGCAGGCGGAAGGTGGTCAGCAGTTCGCGCAGCTGCCGGTAGGCGCTGTTGAGTCCCTCGCGCAGTTCCGCCAGCACTTCGGCGGCCTCGCCGCCGGCCTGCGCGCGTTCGAGCAGCGGCCTGAGCCGGCTGACCTGGATCTTCATGTAGGCCAGCGCCTGCGCCAGCGAATCGTGCAGTTCGCGGGCGATCGTCGCGCGCTCTTCCAGCAGCGACAGCCGGCGGCTCTGCTCGATGCGGCGCGCGGTGCCGATGGCGATGCCGATGTGGCGCGACAGCGCATCGAGCAGCTGGTTCTGCCACGGCGCCAGCGCGTGGCCGGCGGGCATTTCCAGCTGCAGCACGCCGTACTGCCGTTCGGCATCCTGCAGCGGGAGCGCGAGCAGGCGCCGCCCGTTCTGCAGGGCATGCACCGAGAGGCTGCGGTTTGCCATGCAATCGGCGCAGCTGGTCAGGCCGCAGACGTCGACGTCGCCGCGTGCGGGGTCGAGGGTGGTGGCGATGACGCGGGCATGCTCGCTGCCGGTTTCGACCAGGCAGGCGATGCCGTGCCCCATGCCCAGCACGTTCTCCAGGTCCTTCAGCAGGATGGCGTAGGTGTCGTGCGACACCGGCCCGCTGTAGAGCCGCGCGATGGAGTGGTAGAGCAGTTCGAGCGAGCGGTTGGCGATGGTGAGTTCGGCGGTCTTCTCGGCCACGCGCCCTTCCAGGTTGGCGTAGAGCTTGGACAGGTCTTCCGCCATGTGATTGAAGGCCTGCCCCAGGCGGCCGATCTCGTCTTCGCCGGTCAGTTCGGTGCGCACCGCCAGATTGCCCTGGCCGATGCGGTCGGCCATGGCCAGCAGTTCGCGCAGCGGCTGGACGAGGATCTGCTGCATGAGATAGATCGAGAAGATCACCACCAGCAGGGTCGCGATGACCGCAGCGCCGAGGATGAGCCGCATGACGAGGATCTTGGCCTCGACGGCCAGCTCGATCTGCTTCACCAGGTGGTTGATGCGCTCGACGAAGAACGGCAGTTCGGCGAGCAGCGCGTCGGGAGCGGCCGACGGGGCTGCGGGTGGCTGCAGCAGCAGCGGCTTGATCGAGGTCCGCCATTCGGATTCGACCCTGCGGTATTCCTGGTTGAGCGCGGCCGCTTCGTCGGCCGGCAGGACGGCCAGGATCGCCGGCGCCCCGAGGTCGCCTTCGAACTGGCGGATGGCGTCCGCCATCGCCGCGCGGGTGTCGCCGCCCGCCGCCTGGCGCTGGTGCAGCGAAGCCATGGCCCAGCTCTGCATGCGCAGGCTGCCGGCCAGGTTGATGGCCCGGCCGCTGCCCTGGGTGGTTTCGGCAACCCACCACGAGGTGGCCATGCTGGCGACCGCCAGCACCGCGACGGCGGCGAACATGCCGCCGAGACGCAGCAGCAGCGAATGGTTCAGCCTGGTTCCCAGCACACGACGCACCTGCATTCTCCCGATCCGGACGACGTTCGACACGCCGCAGCGTAATACACCCGGCCGCTTCGCTGCCGGCTATGAGGGTATACCTCTTTCGCGCCAGCCCGGGCCCGCCCGCCGCGCGGCATAAAAAAACCTCTGAAACAACAAGGCGTTGCACCCTACCCCCGCTACCACTTTGGAGGTAGCCGGGTGTGCCGGCGACCGTTTTCCGCCTCTGGAAGCGGGCCGCGCGGGTGTGTAAAACGCATACCAATGTCTTTTTATCGCCTGGCAGCCCCGGGACACATCATGGCAAGCCAACAATACAAGGCCTGGTCGGTCGTCATCATGAGCACGCTGGCGTTCACCGTGTGCTTCATGGTGTGGATGATGTTCGCCGTGATCGGCGTGCCGATCAAGGCGCAGCTGGGCCTGAACGAAACCGAGTTCGGCATCCTGGTCGCCACCCCCGTGCTCACCGGCTCGCTGATCCGCGTGCCGCTCGGCATCTGGACCGACCGCTACGGCGGCCGCATCGTGTTTCTCATCCTGATGCTGACCGTGGTCGTGCCGATCTGGACGATCTCGTGGGCGACCCGCTATTGGCATTTCCTGCTGACCGGCCTGTTCGTCGGCATGGCGGGTGGCGCCTTCACCGTCGGCATCGCCTACTGCGCCCGCTGGTTTCCCAAGCAGCGCCAGGGCCTGGCGATGGGCATCTTCGGCGCGGGCAACACGGGCGCGGCGGTCACCAAGCTGGTCGCGCCCATCATCGTCGTCGGCTACGGCTGGGCCATGGTGCCCAAGGTCTACGCGGTGCTGATGCTGCTCACCGCCATCGTGTTCTGGTTCTTCACCTACAGCGAGGCTTCGCACACGGTCTCCACGCAGGTCACGCTGCGCGAACAGCTCGCCGCCTTCCGGGATCCGCGCGTGTGGCGCTACAGCCAGTACTACTCCATCGTGTTCGGCGGCTACGTGGCGCTGGCGCTGTGGATGACCAAGTACTACGTGGCCGAATACGGCTTCGACCTCAAGACGGCGGCGCTGCTGGCGGCGGCGTTCAGCATTCCCGGCGGCGTGCTGCGCGCCATCGGCGGCTGGTTCTCCGACCGCTTCGGCGCGCACACCGTCACCTGGTGGGTGCTGTGGGTGTCCCTGCTCTGCCTGTTCTTCCTGTCCTATCCGCAGAGCAGCGTCAGCATCCACACCCTCGACGGTCCCTACACCTTCCATCTCGGCCTCGGGGTGACGGCGTTCACCGTCCTGCTGTTCACGCTGGGCGTGGTGTTCGCCATCGGCAAGGCCTCGGTATTCAAGTACATCGCCGACGACTACCCGCACAACATCGGCGCGATCTCGGGCGTGGTCGGGCTGGCCGGCGGCATGGGCGGCTTCCTGATGCCCATCCTGTTCGGCGTGCTGGTCGACCTGACCGGCGTCCGCACCTCGGCCTTCATGCTGATGTTCGGCGTGGTCTGGGTGTCGCTGATGTGGATGTACCTGACCGAAGTGCGGCCGATGGACGCGGCGCGCGAACGGGAACGGCTCAAGCGCGCCGTAGCGGCCGAGTAACACGCGCCCCCTGCAACCTGGACGAGGAAACAGCATGACGACCAATATCAAGGAGTGGGATCCGGAAGACCCGCAGTTCTGGGAATCGACCGGCAAGTCCATCGCCTACCGCAACCTGTGGATCTCGGTCCCGGCCCTGCTGTGCGGCTTCGCCGTGTGGCTGATGTGGGGCATCATCACCGTGCAGATGGCCAACCTGGGCTTCCCGTTCAGCCAGGACCAGCTGTTCACGCTGACCGCGATCTCCGGGCTGGCCGGCGCGACCATGCGCATCCCCTCCGCCTTCTTCATCCGGCTGGCGGGCGGGCGCAACGTCATCTTCCTCACCACCTCGATGCTGCTGGCGCCGGCAATCGGCACCGGCATCGTGCTGATGCATCCCGAGTGGCCGCTGTGGTCGTTCCAGCTGATGGCCTTGTGGTCGGGCGTGGGGGGCGGCAACTTCGCCAGCTCGATGTCCAACATCAGCACCTTCTTTCCCAAGCGCCTGCAGGGCACCGCGCTCGGGATCAACGCGGGGCTGGGCAATTTCGGCGTCACCACCATGCAGATCGTGATTCCGCTGGTCATGACCGTCGGCGTCTTCGGCGCGCTGGGCGGCGAGCCGATGACGCTGGTGAAGGACAGCGGCTGGATCTTCGGCAAGATCCTCGCCGGCACCCCCACCTACATCCAGAACGCCGGCCTCACCTGGGTGCTGTCGCTGGTGCCGCTCGGCCTCATCGCCTGGTTCGGCATGAACAACCTGCTGCCGGTGTCGCCCGACGCCGGCAACGCCATGACCGCCTTCCTCAAGGTGACCTGGCTCTACACCCTGGTCTTCCTCCCCGCCATCGGCGGGCTCTACCTCTACCTGCCGGCCCCCACGGGGCTGGGCCTGCTCAACATGTGGGTGGCGATGCCGGTGATCATCGTCGCCACGCTGCTGATCCTGAAGCTCGCCGCCTTCGGCCCGATGAAGGAGAACATCGCCAGGCAGTTCGCCATCTTCGGGAACCGGCATACCTGGTCGATGACGGCGCTCTACCTGGTCACCTTCGGTTCCTTCATCGGCTTCTCGATGGCGCTGCCGCTGTCGATCAAGGTGATCTTCGGCGACAGCCACATCCTGGATGCCGCCACCGGCGCCTGGACCCACGTCAACAACCCCAACGCCCCCTCCGCCCTGCAGTACGCCTGGATCGGCCCCTTCGTCGGGGCGCTGATCCGTCCGGTGGGCGGCTGGATCGCGGACAGGATCGGCGGCTCCATCGTCACCCAGATCGTCTCGGCGGTGATGGTCGCCGCCTCGGTCTACGCCGGCTGGATCCTGACGCAGGCCTATCACTCGGCCACCCCCGAAACCTATTTCACGCAGTTCCTGGTCGTGTTCGTGGTGCTCTTCGCCGCGACCGGCATCGGCAACGGCTCCACCTTCCGCACCGTCGGCGTGATCTTCGACCGCGTGCAGGCCGGCCCGGTGCTCGGCTGGACCTCGGCCGTCGCCGCCTACGGTTCCTTCATCGCCCCCGAGGTGATCAAGAACCAGATCAAGGCCGGCACCCCGGAAAACGCGATGTACGGCTTCGCCGTGTTCTACGCCGTGTGCCTGCTGCTGAACTGGTGGTTCTACCTGCGCAAGGGTGCGGAAATCAAGAACCCGTAAGCGGGGAGCAGCAAGCGGAATCCGCACCGCTCACCACTCACCGCTTACCGCTCACCGCTTACCGCTTACCGCCTACCGCTTACCGCTCACCGCGACTGTAAGGAGCAAACAATGAGTCACTTCCTCGACCGGCTGACCTTCTTCAGGAAGACCGTCTCCGAATACGCCAACGGCCATGGCGTCGTCAGCAACGAAGACCGCAGCTGGGAGAACGCCTACCGCAGCCGCTGGCAGCAGGACAAGGTGGTGCGCTCGACCCACGGCGTCAACTGCACCGGTTCGTGCAGCTGGAAGATCTTCGTCAAGAACGGCCTCATCACCTGGGAAATCCAGCAGACCGACTACCCGCGCACCCGCCCCGACCTGCCCAACCACGAGCCGCGCGGCTGCCCGCGCGGCGCCAGCTATTCCTGGTACGTGTACTCGGCGCAGCGCGTGAAATATCCGCTGATCCGCGGCCGCCTGATGGAGATGTGGCGCGAGGCACGCAGGACGCTGGACCCGGTGGAAGCCTGGAAAGCAATCACGCAGGATCCCGTGAAGGCGCAGCGCTACAAGTCGGTGCGCGGACTGGGCGGCTTCGTGCGCGCCGGCTGGGACGAGGTCACCGAGATCATCGCCGCCGCCAACGTGCACACCATCAAGGACTACGGGCCGGACCGCATCTACGGCTTCTCGCCGATTCCCGCGATGTCGATGGTGAGCTACGCCGCGGGCAGCCGCTACCTGTCGCTCATCGGCGGCGTCTGCGGTTCCTTCTACGACTGGTACTGCGACCTGCCGCCGTCCAGCCCGCAGGTGTGGGGCGAGCAGACCGACGTGCCGGAATCGGCCGACTGGTACAACTCGACGTATCTGATGGTGTGGGGCTCCAACGTGCCGCAGACGCGCACGCCCGACGCCCACTTCTACACCGAGGTGCGCTACAAGGGCACCAAGACCGTGGCCGTCTCGTCCGATTTCGGCGAGATGGTGAAGTTCGGCGACATCTGGCTCGCCCCGAAACAGGGCACCGACGCCGCGCTGGCACTGGCGATGGGCCACGTGATCCTCAACGAGTTCCACAGCAAGAACAAGAGCGAATACTTCGACGGCTACTGCCGCCAGTACAACGACCACCCGATGCTGGTGATGCTGAAGGAACACGATGGCAGGCTCATCGCCGACCGCACCCTGCGCGCGTCCGATCTCGCCGACCATCTCGGCCAGGACAACAATCCCGAGTGGAAGACCGTCGTCTACGACGAGAACACCGGCTATCTCGTCGCGCCGAACGGTTCGATCGGCTTCCGCTGGGGCCAGTCCGGGGCCTGGAACCTCGAAATGCGCGACGGCTATTCGAACAAGGACGTCAGGCCGCAGCTGAGCCTGCTCGGCAGCCACGATGAAGTCGTCGAAGTGTCCTTCCCCTACTTCGGCGGCGGCGACCAGGCGGATCTGCTGGCGCGCAATCTGCCGGTGAAGGTCATCAGCGTCGGCGGCAGGGAGGTGCGCATCGCCACGGTCTACGACCTGATGCTGGCCAACTACGGCGTCGACCGCGGCCTCGGCGGCCCCAACATCCCGGCGGGCTACGACGACGACGTGCCCTACACCCCGGCCTGGGCCGAGAAGCACTGCGGCGTGCCGCGCGCCGACATCATCACCGTGGCGCGCGAATTCGCCGACAACGCCGACAAGACCCACGGCAAGTCCATGGTCATCCTCGGCGCCGCGCTCAACCACTGGTACCACAACGACATGATCTACCGCGGCATCATGAACCTGCTCATGATGTGCGGCTGCATCGGCCAGTCCGGCGGCGGCTGGGCGCACTACGTCGGCCAGGAGAAGCTGCGCCCGCAGACCGGCTGGGCGCCGCTGGCCTTCGCGCTCGACTGGCACCGCCCGGCGCGGCAGATGAACTCGACTTCGTTCTTCTATGCCCATACCAGCCAGTGGCGGCACGAGAAGCTGGCGGTGTCGGAGATCCTTTCGCCCACGGCCGACCGGAAGGCCGCCGACTACCGCATGATCGACTTCAACGTGCAGGCCGAGCGCATGGGCTGGCTGCCCTCGGCCCCGCAACTGGAAACCAATCCGCTGGAAATCACCAGGGCGGCCGACGCCACCGGCATCGACCCGGTCAAGTACGCGGTCGAGCAGATCAAGAGCGGTGCGCTGAAGTTTTCCTGCGAGGATCCGGACAACCCGAAGAACTTCCCGCGCAACCTGTTCGTGTGGCGCTCGAACCTGCTGGGTTCGTCGGGCAAGGGCCACGAATATTTCCTGAAGTACCTGCTCGGCACGCAGAACGCGGTGCTGGGACCGGATCTCGGCGAACTCGGCGAAGCCAGGCCGAAGGAGGTGGTGTGGCATGACAAGGGCGCCGAAGGAAAGCTTGATCTGCTGGTCACGCTGGACTTCCGCATGTCGACCACCTGCCTCTATTCCGACATCGTGCTGCCCTCGGCCACCTGGTACGAGAAGGACGATCTCAACACTTCGGACATGCATCCCTTCATCCACCCGCTGTCCGAGGCGGTGCAGCCGCTGTGGGAATCGAAGTCCGACTGGGAAATCTACAAGACCATCGCGAAGAAGTTCTCCGAGCTCGCCGCCACGCACCTGGGCACGCAGAAGGACCTGGTGCTGACGCCGCTGATGCACGACACGCCGTCCGAACTCGGCCAGGGACTGGGCGTGCGCGACTGGAAGAAGGGCGAGGTCGACCCCATTCCCGGCAAGACCATGCCGAGCATGACGGTGGTGACGCGCGAATACGGCGACACCTACAAGAAGTTCACCGCGCTCGGCCCGCTGATGACCCGGATCGGCAACGGCGGCAAGGGCATCGCCTGGAATACCGAGGACGAGGTGCGCCAGCTCGGCGAACTGAACTACACCGTCACCGAGGCCGGCATCAGCCAGGGCCTGCCCCGGATCGAATCGGCCATCGACGCCTGCGAGACCGTGCTCATGCTGGCCCCCGAGACCAACGGCCAGGTCGCGGTGAAGGCCTGGGAGGCGCTGTCGAAGATCACCGGGCGCGACCATGCGCATCTCGCCATCCCGCGCGAGGACGACAAGATCCGCTTCCGCGACATCCAGGTGCAGCCGCGCAAGATCATTTCCTCGCCGACCTGGTCGGGGCTGGAGTCCGAGCACGTGTCGTACAACGCCGGCTACACCAACGTGCACGAGCTGATTCCATGGCGCACGCTGACCGGCCGCCAGCAGTTCTACCAGGACCACCCGTGGATGCTCGACTTCGGCGAAGGCCAGTGCGTGTACAAGCCGCCGGTCGACACCAAGACGATCGAACCGCTCCTCGGCAGGAAGCCGAACGGCCATCACGAGCTGGTGCTCAACTGGATCACGCCGCACCAGAAATGGGGCATCCACAGCACCTACACCGACAACCTGCGCATGCTCACCCTCTCGCGCGGCGGTCCGCACGTCTGGGTATCGGAATCCGAGGCGAAGGAAGCCGGGCTGGTCGACAACGACTGGGTCGAGGTGTTCAACCTCAACGGCACGCTCACCGCGCGCGTCGTCGTCAGCCAGCGCGTGCCGCGCGGCATGTGCCTCATGTACCACGCGCAGGAAAAGATCGTGAACGTGCCGGGCGCCGAGATCAGCGGCTTCCGCGGCGGCATCCACAACTCGGTCACGCGCACCATCACCAAGCCCACGCACATGATCGGCGGTTATGCGCAGCAGGCCTACGGCTTCAACTACTACGGCACGGTGGGTTCCAACCGGGACGAGTTCGTGATCGTGCGCAAGATGAAAAAGGTCGACTGGATGGAAGGCCCGCTGCGGCAGGGCTGAGCAGGAAGGTCCCGCGCGCGGGACCGTTTACAACGCACAGGGCCCGCCCTGTCTGGCAAGGAGTCAAAACATGAAAGTGCGTGCGCAGATTGCCATGGTGCTGAACCTCGACAAGTGCATCGGCTGCCATACCTGTTCGGTCACCTGCAAGAACGTGTGGACCTCGCGCGAAGGCATGGAGTACGCGTGGTTCAACAACGTCGAGTCGAAGCCCGGCATCGGCTACCCCAAGCAGTGGGAGAACCAGGACGTGTGGAACGGCGGCTGGAAGCTCAAGGGCGACGGCAAGATCGAGCCGCGCCAGGGCGGGCGGCTGAAGATCCTCGCCAATCTCTTCGGCAACCCCAACCTGCCCGAGATCGACGACTACTACGAGCCCTTCACCTACGACTACCAGCACCTGCAGAAGGCACCGCTGTCCGAGACGCCGCCGACCGCACGCCCGGTCTCCGCCATCACCGGCCAGAAGATGGACAAGATCCACTGGGGGCCCAACTGGGAAGACGACCTCGGCGGCGAGTTCGCGTCGCGCAGCCGCGACAGGAACTTCGACAACGTGCAGAAGGAAATGCACGCCACCTTCGAGAACACCTTCCTGATGTACCTGCCGCGCCTGTGCGAACACTGCCTCAATCCGACCTGCGTCGCGTCCTGCCCTTCCGGCTCGATCTACAAGCGCGAGGAGGACGGCATCGTGCTGGTCGACCAGGACAAGTGCCGCGGCTGGAGGATGTGCATCTCCGGCTGCCCCTACAAGAAGATCTATTTCAACTGGAAGTCCGGCAAGGCCGAGAAGTGCATCTTCTGCTATCCGCGCATCGAGGCCGGCCAGCCTACCGTGTGCTCGGAATCCTGCGTCGGCCGCATCCGTTACCTCGGCGTGATCCTGTACGACGCCGACCGCATCGAGGAGGCCGCCAGCGTGGCCGACGAGAAGGAACTCTACGAGGCGCAGCTGAAGATCTTCCTCGATCCGGCCGACCCCGAGGTCATCGCCGCCGCGCGCGCCGAGGGCGTTCCCGAAGCCTGGCTCGACGCCGCGGTGAAATCACCGGTCTACAAGATGGCGATCGACTGGAAGATCGCCTTCCCGCTGCATCCGGAGTACCGCACGCTGCCGATGGTGTGGTACGTGCCGCCGCTCTCGCCGATCCAGTCCGCCGCCGAATCCGGGCAGATGGGCATGAACGGCATCATCCCGGACACGAAATCGCTGCGTATCCCGATCACCTATCTGGCCAACCTGCTCACCGGCGGCAAGGAAAAACCGGTGGTCGTCGCGCTCGACCGCCTGCTGGCAATGCGCGCCTACATGCGCGGCAAGTCGGTGGACGGCATCCCCAACACGGCCGCGCTCGACCAGGTAGGACTGAGCGCGGCGCAGGCCGACGAGATGTACCGCTATCTGGCGATCGCCAACTACGAGGACCGCTTCGTCATCCCGACGACCCATCGCGAGGAGGCGATCAACACCTTCGAGGAAAAATCGGCCTGCGGCTTCACCTTCGGCAACGGCTGCTCGGACGGGGCGTCGCCGAAGACCACGCTGTTCGGCAACCGCAGGAACGCGGTGCCGGTCGATCTTTCGCAACTGCACGCCCGCAAGAAGACGGGTTGAGGAGAACCACGATGAAGACGTTCAAGGCCCTGTCGCTGCTGCTGACGTATCCGGAGCCGGACTGGCTCGCCGCGTTGCCGGAACTGCGCGCCGCGCTGGACGACGAAGCGGCGGCCAACGGCAATGCGGCATCGCGCCTGGCGCCGCTGTTCGACCTGCTGCACGCGTCGCCGCTGATCGCGCTGCAGGAAAACTACGTTGCCACCTTCGACCGCAACCCCTCGCATTCGCTGCACCTGTTCGAGCACATTCACGGCGAATCGCGCGACCGCGGCGCGGCGATGATCGACCTGCTGGAGGAATACTGGAAGGTCGGCCTCGACGCCAGCGCGGCGGAACTGCCCGACTACGTGCCGCTGTTCCTCGAATTCCTGTCGCTGCTCCCGGCCGACGGGGCAGGCGCGCTGCTGGGCGACGCGGTGCATGTGCTGGCGGCGATCGGCCGCCGGCTGGACGCCGGCGGCAGCCCCTACGCGCTCGCCTTCCAGGTGCTCGAATCGATGTCGCCGGTGGCGGCGCTGGAACTCGCCGAGCCGCCGGTGCGCGACATGGACGAGGCCATGGAATTGTTCGGCCCGTCGGCGGAAGGCGTGGAACCCCTGCTGAAGCCGGGCCCGCAGGTCGCGGTGATGCAGATGCCGGCGTCGCGCCGGCCTGCGCAGACGCAGGCGCATTGACCCCAAGGAGGATCGCCCCATGTCCCATTCACAAACATTCCTGTTCGGCATCTATCCCTACATCGCCCTCACGGTCTTCCTGCTCGGCAGCCTGATCCGCTTCGACCGCGAGCAATACAGCTGGAAGAGCGATTCGTCGCAGCTGCTGAAACGCGGCCAGCTGCGGCTGGGCAGCAACCTGTTCCATGTCGGCGTGCTGTTCCTGTTCTTCGGCCACTTCTTCGGCATGCTGACGCCGCACTTCGTCTATGAACCCTTCATGAGCGCCGGTGCCAAGCAGGTGCTGGCCATGGTGTCGGGCGGCACCGCCGGCGCGCTGGCCTTCGCCGGCATCACGCTGCTGCTGCACCGCCGGCTGACCGAGCCGCGCATCCGCGCCACCTCGAAATTCAGCGACATCCTGGTCCTGTGGCTGCTGTGGCTGCAGCTGCTGCTGGGCCTGGCGACCATTCCGCTGTCGGCGCAGCATCTCGACGGCAGCATGATGCTGCGGCTCGCCGAATGGGCGCAGCGCATCGTCACCTTCCGCGGCGACGCGGTCGAACTGCTGGTCGGCGCGGGCTGGATCTTCAAGACCCACCTGTTCCTCGGCATGACGATCTTCCTGGTGTTCCCGTTCACCCGCCTGGTCCACGTGTGGAGCGGCTTCGCCGCCACGACCTATGCGGTACGCGCCTGGCAGCTGGTGCGTCCGCGGAGCTGAGACCATGATCCACCGCACCGATACAAGGAGACGTCCATGACGCACGTTGTCGTCCTCGGCGCCGGCATCGCCGGCGTGCCCGCGGCCTACGCCCTGAAATCCCGGCTCGGCCCCCAGGTCGAGGTCACCGTCATTTCCGACCGGGACTATTTCCATTTCGTGCCGTCCAACCCATGGATCGCCATGGGCTGGCGCGAACGGGCCGACGTGGCCTTCCCGATCGCGCCCTTTCTGCAGGAACACGGCATCCGTTTCGTCCACGGCCGGGTGAAGCGCATCCAGCCCGACAGCATCCGGATCGACCTGGAAAACGGCGAGCCGGTTTTCTACGACTATCTGCTGATCGCAACCGGGGCGGAAGGCGACTTCGACGCCATACCGGGCCTGGCGGAGCGCACCCATGCCGTCCTGCACATCGACCAGGCCGAAGCCACGTACGCCGCCTACAAGGATTTCCTCAGGGCGCCGGGGCCCATCGTGATCGGGGCCGCACAGGGCGCCAGCATCCTGGGACCGGTCTACGAATACGCCTTCCTGGTGGATGCGGACCTGAAGCGCCGCAACATGCGCGGGCGCGCCCCCATCACCCTGGTGACGCCGGAACCGTGGCCGGGCCATCTCGGTCTGGGCAGCATCGGCGCCAACCGCGCGGCGGTGGAAGCGGCGCTGGCCGACAACCACATCCATATCCTCTGCAATGCCCGCACCCTGCGGGTAGATGCCGGCTCCATCCTGGTCGCCGAACTGGGCCCCAACGGCAAGGAAAGAAGCCGCTACGAACTGCCTTACGCGTTTTCGGTGTACTGGCCGGCATTCCGCGGCGTCGCCGGCGTGCGCGCCGTCGACGGGCTGGTGAACCCGCAGGGCCTGGTCGAAGTCGACGAATACCTGCGCAACCGCCAGTTCCACAACGTGTTCGCGGCCGGAATCTGTGTCGCCCGCGAGGCCGTCGACCGGACGGCGCCGGACGTCGGCGCACCGGATTCGGTGTATTCCATCCAGAACGAGATCGGGACGGCGGTCTACAACATCGTCGCCAGCATCCACGGCGAAACCCTGGTCAGCCACGTGCCGCAGCGCGCGAAATGGCTTTCGGACATGGGCGACAGCGGCGCCGCCTATCTGGCGGGTCCGCAGGTCCCGCTGCGCGACATCAACTGGATGCGCCAGGGCCGCTGGGTCCACCAGGCCAAGGTCGACTTCGAGAAATACTTCATCAACCGGATCCGCCTGCGCGGTTCGGGCCAGCTGTCCGCGGCGGTCTCGCGGATCGCGAATGTGATGAGCCAGGCCATGGATTCCCGGACGGCCGACGGCGCGGTGCCGGCCGCCGCGCGCGCGCCGGGCGGACGCCTCGACCTGGCGCTCGGCCGCGACGACCAGTTCGAACTGCGTGCGCTGGCCAGGACGCTGGGATTGCCGCCGGACCAGCTCGCGGCCGACCTGCTGGCGGCCGCGGTGAGCGACGCCAGGTCCTATCTCGGCGAAGCGCGCGTGGAGAAGCTGGAACGGGCACGCCGCGAGTTGCGGGTGGAGGAACTGCCCGAGCGCCAGCCCGGCGTCGCATTCCACGGCGGCGGCACCTGAGCCGCCCGGTCCCTGCCCCGACACCGCAACGGAGAAACACGACATGACACCCGAGAGCGACATGCCGCCGCGCGACGCGGAAGGCTACCTGGTCGAACCCGCCGACTGGAACGAGGACATCGCGCGGGCGCTTGCGCACGAGGAGCAGCTCGCACTCGGCGACGACCACTGGGACGCGATCCGCTTCATGCGCGACTACTACGACGAGCACCAGATCGCCGCCGACGCGCGCTTCGTGATCCGGCATCTGGCAGAACGCCATGGGCGCGACGCGCAGAAGAAGCTGTTCGAGCTCTTTCCCTACGGCTATGTGAAGCAGGCGTGCAAGATCGCCGGCATGAAGCGGCCGCGCGCCTGGAGCACGGGTTGAAGCCGGGCATGACGCGGATACCGGTCGCCGACCTGCAGCAGCGCCCGCCCCCGCGGGGCTGGGCGCCGTTCGCCCTCGGCTTCCGGCCGTTCTTCCTCGCCGCCGGATTGGCCGGCGTGCTGCTGATGGCGCTGTGGCTGGGCATCCTGCTGGGCGGGATCGCGTCGCCGGCCGTGTCGCCCCTCGTCTGGCATGGCCACGAGATGGTCTTCGGCTTCGGCGTCGCGGTGATCGCCGGCTTCCTCCTCACCGCGGCGCAGAACTGGACCGGCCTCCCGACGCCGTCGGGCATGCCGCTCGCCGCGCTGTTCGGCGTGTGGCTGGCGGGACGCCTGGCCTTCCTGCTGCCGGGCCTGCCGGCAGCCGGCGTCGCCGTGGCCGATCTCCTGTTCCTGCCGCTGCTTGCGTTCGCGCTGGCACGGCCCATCCTGCGGGCCCGGCAGCTGCACAATTACCCCTTCCCGCTCATGCTGCTGGCGCTGTTCGCGGCCAACGTGCTGGTGCATCTCGAACTGCTCGGGCTTTTCGCGGGCGCAGGGCTCGGCCTGCGTCTCGCGGTCTACGTGATCGTGGTGATGATCGTGACGATGGGCGGACGGGTCATCCCCAGTTTTACCGACAACCGGCTGCAGACGCGGGCACGCCGCTGGAAGGGCGTCGAGCGCCTGGTGTTTCCGGCCACCCTCGCCGCCCTGCTCGCGGCGCTGGCGGCGCCGGCGTCTCCCCCCACCGCGCTGCTTGCCGCCGGCGCGGCCGCGGTACACGCGGTGCGGCTGGCCGGCTGGTACACCGGCCAATACTGGCGGGTGCCGCTGCTGTGGGTGCTGCACCTGGGCTACGCCTGGATTGCAGCGGGCTTCGCCCTGCTCGCGGTATCGGCCGCCGGCGACGGCGCCGCGGCGGGCAGCGCACTGCATGCCTTCACCGCCGGCGGCATCGGCGTGCTGACGCTCGGCATGATGGCCCGCGTCGCGCTTGGCCACAGCGGCCGGCCGCTGGAAGCGGCGCCCCTGATGGCCTGGGCTTTCGGCGCGGTCAATCTGGCCGCGCTCGCGCGCGTCGCCGGACCGCTGCTGTTCGCGCAGGCCTACGACGTCGTCATGGCGGTCGCCGGCCTGGCGTGGATCGTGGCGTTCGCCCTGTTTGCCGTGCTCTACACGCCCGTCCTGCTGCGCCCGCGCGTCGACGGCAAGCCGGGATGAAGACGGCCGCCTCGAAGCGCGGCGATTGACGCGCCCGCGCCAGCGCGGCAGGCTGGGCGCCGTCCTCCGCGTTCCCGTCGTCGCCATGTCCATCCGCGTCTTTCTTGCACTCTGCCTGCTGTCCTCCCCGCTCCTCGCTGCCGCACCCGGCGGCGTGGTCGCGGTTTCCCACCCGGCCGCGGCCGCGGCCGGCGCGCGCATGCTGGCGGCCGGCGGCAATGCGGTCGACGCGGCGGCAGCGGTGCAGTTCGCGCTCAACGTGGTGGAGCCGCAATCCTCCGGCATTGGCGGCGGCGGCTTCATGATGATTTATCTGGCGAAGACCGGCGAGACCGTGATCGTCGACTCGCGCGAGCGCGCCCCGGCGGCGGCACGCGCCGACCAGTTCGCGCCGGACGGGTTGCCCATGCCCTTCGCGCAGGCCTCGACCAGCGGCCTGGCTGTCGGCGTGCCGGGCACCTTGCGCGGCATTGACACGGCGTTGAAGCGCTGGGGCACGAAGCCGCTCGCGGCGACGCTCGCGCCGGCGATCGGACTGGCCGAACGCGGTTTCCGGGTGAACCGTTTCCTCGCCGAGGACATCGCCAACGACGACGGCCGCACAACGCTGCAGCCGGAAACCGCCGCGATTTTCCGCCCCGGCGGCGTGCCGCTCGCCGAGGGCGACTGGCTGGTGCAGCCGGATCTGGCGAGGACGCTGAAGCGGATCGCGGCGAAAGGAGCGGACGCCTTCTACCGCGGTCCGCTCGCGCGCGCCATCGTCAAGGCGCAGCAGCGCGCACGGCCCGAGCTCGGCGAGGCCGGCCGCGGGCGGATGACGACGGCCGACCTGGCGCGTTACGACGTGGCGATCCGCACGCCCCTGATGGGCCGCTACCGCGGCTGGACGCTGGCGACCATGCCGCCGCCCTCGTCCGGCGGCCTCACGATGCTGGAGATCCTCGGCCTGCTGGAACGCTTTCCGCTCGGCGACGCCGCACAGGGCTACGGCTTCGGCAGCCCGAAGACCCTGCACGTGATGATCGAGGCGATGCGCCTGGCCTTCGCCGACCGCGCGCTGTGGATCGGCGACGACGACGCCGTGCCGGTGCCGCGCAGGGGGCTGCTACATGCGGACTATCTCGCCGCGCGCAGCGCGCTGATCCGCCCGGACCGCCGCATGGACACGCCGGGCGCCGGCGACCCCACGCCCTGGGAAGCGGCCGCCGCGCCGGCACCGGCGGCCCGCGCCCATGCCGAAAGCCCGCACACCACGCATTTCGCGATCGTCGACCGCTGGGGCAACGTGGTCACCTACACCAGCACCATCGAGTACACCTGGGGCTCGGGCATCACGGTGCCGGGCTACGGTTTCCTGCTCAACAACGAGCTCACCGATTTCAATTTCACGCCCGCCGCCGACCCGGCGCAGGGCAACCCGGGCGCCAACGACGTCGCGCCGGGCAAGCGCCCGCGTTCGAGCATGGCGCCGACGCTGCTGATGAAGGCGGGCAAGCCGGTCGTGGCCTTGGGTTCGCCCGGCGGCGCGACCATCATCAATTCGGTTTTGAATGTCACGCTCGATCTCGTCGACCACGGCATGCCCCTGCAGGAGGCTGTCGACGCGCCGCGGATTTCGGTCACCCATGCCGGCGGCAGCCTCGCCTGCGAAGGCGGCCGCGCGTTCATGCAGCCGGCTTTCGGCATCGCCGCGCAGGATGCGCTGCGCGGACTGGGCCACGGCGGACTCGGCGCGGCCGGGACCGACGGCTGCCGGCAGGCGATCGGCTCGGTACAGGCCGTGGCGATCGATCCGGAAAGCGGCGTCCGCACGGGCGCGGCGGACCCCAGGCGCGAAGGCACCGTGATCCGGGTCGCTCCCTGAAACCGGATCCCCGGGTCTAGGTGTGCGCGCGGATGAACTGCGCGCAGGCGGCGGCCGGCATCGGCCGCGCGAAGTGGTAGCCCTGCGCCTCGTCGCAGCCGCAGGCGCGCAGCAGACCTAGAATTGCGCCTTCTTCCACGCCTTCGGCAATGGTGCGCAAATGCAGGCTATGCGCCATTTGCGCGATGGCGCGCACGATGCTGGCGCTGTCGGCATTGTGCGCCATGTCGCGGATGAAGGACTGGTCGATCTTGAGCTTGTCGACGGCGAGCTGGCGCAGGTAGGACAGGCTGGAATAGCCGGTGCCGAAGTCGTCGATGGACAGCTTCACGCCCAGGGCCTTGAGCCGCTGGACGAGCTGCAGCATGTGGCTGGCGCCGTTCAGCAGGATGGATTCGGTCAGTTCGAGTTCGAGCCAGCGTGCGTCGAGGCCGGAATCTCGCAGCGCGCGTTCGATGGTTTCTTCCAGGTTGCCGCGCCGGAACTGCACGACCGAGAGGTTCACCGCCACGACCACGGGCGGCAGGCCGGCCGCCTGCCAGGCCATGGCCTGCCGGCAGGCCTCGCGCAGCACCCACTCGCCGATCGGCACGATGGCACCGCAGGTTTCGGCGATGGGGATGAAGCGGCTCGGCGGAATCAGGCCGAGTTCTGCGTGCGGCCAGCGGATCAGGGCCTCGACGCCGACGATGGCGCCGCTCGAAAGATCGATCTGCGGCTGATAGTGCAGTTCGAATTCGCCCTGCGCCAGCGCGCGGCGCATGTCGGTGCGCAGCTTCAGGTGCTCGGCGGAATCGAGGTTCATGCGTTCGGTGAAGAAACGGTAGGTGTTCCGGCCTGCGTCCTTGGCGTGATACATCGCCGCGTCGGCCTTGCGGATCAGCGTGTCGGGATCGTCGCCGTCGGCGGGGAAGACGGCGATGCCGAGCGAGAGCGAAGCCGACAGGGTATGGCCGTCGATCAGGAACGGCGCCTGCATCGCTTCGGCGATCTTCTCGGCGACCGCGCTGATGCCGTCGGTATCTCCGGTGTCCGGCAATACGGCAAGGAATTCGTCGCCGCCCTGGCGGCCGAGGCTGTCCGAATGGCGTACGCACTGGCCCAGCCGGACCGCCACCTGGCCGAGCAGCGCGTCGCCCATGGCATGCCCCAGCGTGTCGTTGACCAGCTTGAAATTGTCGATGTCGACGAACAGCAGGGCACCGCTGCGGCTTTCGCGCTTCGCATGCGCGATCGCCTGCTCCAGGCGGTCGCGGACGAGCGCGCGGTTGGGCAGCCCGGTCAGGGCGTCATGGCTGGCGAGATAGGCGATGCGGGCTTCGGACGCCTGGCGCGCCAGCACGATGCCGATGAGATGCGCGCCGATCTCGAGCAGCTTGCGATGGAAGATGCCGGGCGGGCGATACTCGAAGCTCGACAACGCGAAGGAGCCGATGACGCCGCCCCCGGGCGCGCGTATGGGCATGGACCAGCAGGCGCGGATGTTGAAATCCAGCGCGAGCTGCCGGATGTCGCACCAGCGCGCATCGACCAGGGTGTTTTCGACGAAGACCGGCTTCTGGCTGAAGACGGCGTTGCCGCACGATCCGCCGCCCGGTCCCGGTTGCAGGCCGTTGAGCCGTGCGATGGCTTCGGGCGGAATGCTGGGCGCAGCCAGCACGTACAGTCTGCCGTCGGTTTCGTCGAGCAGCATGCACGAGGCCACGGAGGCGGGAACGGCGCTTTCCGCCAGCCGGCAGATGTCCTCGATGACCTGGCCGTGATTCTTGCCGAGGGCGATATCCTCCAGCACCGTCTGCTGGAGCTGGATGATGCCTTCCTGCTCCTGCGGCGACAGCGCGGTGTACTCGACCGGGTCGACGGGATTGTTGAATGCTGCCCTGCTCATGGTTCGATCCGCAAAAACACCTGGAAAATTCCGCCGCAATGAAACGTATGGTTTTTTTGTGCTGCGCATCGGCTGGCCGTGCATTGGTCGAAATTGTATGCGCTCAGGGGGATTTACGGTCATGCTGCGGCGATCTTCAGCGCGCGTGCGGCGGCGGCCGGCGCAGCCACGGCCCGCCACACGCGCGTGCGCCGGCTAGGCGGGGCGGCTGCGGTTCGCCGCGGCCAGACGGGCGAGGAGGTCGCCCAGATCCGGGACCAGGCTGACACCGGCCATGGGCTTGCGGATGCCCTTCACGCCCGCACCGCCGGCCCAGATCCCGACGTGGGCGGGAAGCGCGCGCCGCAGGTCGGCCAGACCCTGCTGGGCCTGGCCCGAGGGATAGGCACTGCTGAAGGACAGGCAGACGACGTCGACCTGCTTCGCCGTGGCGGCACGCACGATCTCGGCGATGGGCGTTTGCGGCCCCAGCGTCACCGTGTAGGCATCCTGCAGGGTCAGCAGGGCCTCCACCATCAGCAGGCCCAGCGTATGTTCCTCGCCCGACAGGGTGGTGAGCAGGATGCGCGGCTGTCCCTCGACGACGGCCACGCCCGCCAGCGTGCCGCGGAAGAATTGTTCCAGTTGCCGCGAAAACAGGTGTTCCTCGAACACGCCGATCTGGTTGCGCGACCACGCTTCGCCGACACGCGTGATCAGGGGCGCGACGATGTCCTGGACAAAACTCGCCATACCGCGTCGGATCAGCTCGCGATGGAACTGCCGCTGCAGGGCTTCGTGATCGTGGGTCTCCACCAGCCGCATCCAGGCGTCGAGCTGGCCTGCATCCGGCGCAAGGCTCGCCCCCGGACGTGCGCTGTCCAGTGCGGCGAGTGCGGCTGCGTCCAGCGCCAGCAGCTTGCCGGGACGATGTCCACGGTCCATCAGACGCTTGATCTGCGCCAGGCGTTGCACCTGGCCCGGCGGATAGAGACGCTCGCCCCTGTCGTCGCGCGCAGGCACGGGAAAGCCATAGCGGCGCTCCCATACGCGCAGGGTGTCCTTGGAAAGACCGGTTTCGCGTTCGACGGAGGCGATAGGCAGGGCGTCCACAGTTTGGCTATCCAATTTGTCCAGGACAGATATTTGACATCGGTTTTTGGTTGCCCTAATTTAAGCACGCACGCCGGGTTTGACCAAGACAACGCTCAATCTCGCCACACCGCCTGTCTGCGTCCCCGCGTGCTGCAGGCTACGCTGCCTTTTCGCCCACCCGCCATGCCCCGGACCATGTTGAAACTGCCCCTGCTGCTGATCGCCCTGCTGCTGAACCACGGGGCACAGGCCGTGCAACCCTGCCCGCCCCTGCTCAACCATAGCCTGAAGGATATCGACGGACAGCCGCGCAGCCTCTGCGCCTACCAGGGCAAGGTCGTGCTGGTGGTCAATACCGCAAGCCACTGCGGATACACCAGCCAGTACAAGGGGCTGCAGGCGCTGTATCGCAAGTACGCGTCGCAGGGTTTCGTCGTGCTCGGCTTTCCTTCCAACGATTTCGGCGGCCAGGAGCCCGGCAGCAATGCGACGATCAAGGATTTCTGCGAATCCACCTACGCCGTCGATTTCCCGCTGTTCTCCAAGGTCGGCGTCACGACGGCCAACGCCAATCCCTTCTACGAGGCGCTGGCGAAGGCCACGGGCGAACGCCCCGCCTGGAACTTCCACAAGTATCTGATCGATCGCAGCGGCACGCGCGTGCTTTCCTTCGCCAGCCAGGTCGATCCGGAATCGAAGGATCTGGAGCAGGCCATTGCGAGCCTGCTCAAGGCCCGCTCGGGCATCCAGAAGCTCACCCTGTATGCGCGCTAGGCCGGCCCTGGCACAGCGCGACGCTTATTCGTGCCGCAGCGCGTCGATGGGATTGAGGCTCGCCGCCCGGCGCGCCGGGAAATAGCCGAAGAGCACGCCGATGGCGGCCGAGAACAGGAAGGACAGCAGGTTGATGGCGGGGTCGAACAGGTAGGGAATGTTCATCAGGCCGGCCAGCCCCACGGACGCTGCGGTGGCGAGCGCGATGCCGATGAGGCCGCCGAGGCTCGACAGCACCACCGCCTCGATCAGGAACTGCAGCAGCACTTCCCGCTCCAGCGCGCCGATGGCGAGGCGGATGCCGATCTCGCGCGTGCGCTCGGTCACCGACACCAGCATGATGTTCATGATGCCGATGCCGCCCACCAGCAGGCTCACCGCGGCGACGGCGCCGAGCAGCATGGTGAGGATTTTGGTGGTGCTGGTGAGCGTTTCGGCGATCTGCCGGGTGTCGAGCACGCGGAAGTCGTCGTCCTCGTTGGCGCCGATGTTGCGCCGTTCGCGCAGCAGCAGCGTGAGCTGGTCCTTGACCGCATCGATCGACACCCCGTCGCGGATCGACACGGTGATGCGGTTGACGTCCTGGCTGCCGGTGAGGCGGCGCTGCACGGTGCGCAGCGGCATCACCACGATGTCGTCCTGGTCGGAGCCCATGGCGGACTGGCCCTTGGGCTTGAGCAGGCCGATGACCTCGCAGGCAAACTGCTTGATGCGGATTTCGCTGCCGACCGGGTTCTGCTGGTCGAACAGCTTGTTGCGCACGGTGTCGCCGAGCACGCAGACCGCCTTGCCGGCGCGTTCTTCGGCCTCGCTGAACGTGCGCCCGGCGGCCAGCGTCCAGTTACCCGCCTCGAAGTAGTCGTCGCTGCTGCCGTTGACCACGGTGGACCAGTTGCGCGCCTGGTAGACCGCGGTGGCCGTCTTGTTCGCCATCGGCGCCACCGCGCGCACTGCGCCGATCTGGTTGCGGATGGCCTCGGCGTCGCCGCTCCTGAAGTTGGGTGCACCTTCGGAACCGGGCCCGAAGCGCTGGCCGGGGATCAGCATGACGAGGTTGCTGCCCATGCTGGAGATCTGGTCCGATACCGAGCGGGTGGCGCCGTTGCCGAGCGTGACCATGGTGATGACCGCGGCCACACCGATGACGATGCCGAGGATGGTGAGGAAGGAGCGCATCAGGTTGCGGCGGATGGCGCGCAGGGCGAGCAGCAAGGTGTTCCACAGCATCAGCCGGCCTCCCCGTTGCGGCGGTCGGCATCCACCCGGCCGTCGACGAAGCGCACGATCCGCTTCGCGTAGGCGGCCATGTCGGGCTCGTGCGTGACCATCAGCACGGTGATGCCCTGCTCGCGGTTGAATGCCGTGATGAGGTCCATGATTTCCTGGCTGGTGTGCGTGTCCAGGTTGCCGGTCGGCTCGTCGGCGAGCAGCACGGCCGGGCGGGTGACGATGGCGCGGGCGATGGCCACCCGCTGCTGCTGGCCGCCCGAGAGTTCGGCCGGCGTGTGATCCTCCCAGCCGCCGAGGCCGACCTGTTCGAGCGCGGCGCGGGCGGCGGCGTGGCGCTTCGCCGCCGGCTCGCCGCGGTAGATCAGCGGCAGCTCGACATTCTCCAGCGCGGTGGTGCGCGCCAGCAGGTTGAAGCCCTGGAACACGAAGCCGAGGTAATGGCGCCGCAGCAGCGCGCGCTGGTTGCGCGTCAGCGTCTCGACCGCGGTGCCCTCGAACAGGTAGCTGCCGCTGGTGGGGATGTCGAGGCAGCCGAGGATGTTCATCACGGTCGACTTGCCCGAGCCGCTCGGCCCCATCACGGCGACGAAATCGCCGGCGTCGATGGCGAGGTCGATCCCCTTCAGCGCCTGGAAGGCGGCCTGGCCGCGTCCGTAGGTCTTGGTCAGACCGTCCAGCCGGATCAGCGGCGCGGATGCGCTCATCTGGCGGCGCTCTCGGTCTCGGTGACGAGCGGCGTGCCCGCCTGCAGGCTGCCGCCGGTGATCTCGGTCACGCGGCCATTGGTGGCGCCGGTGCGCACGGCCACCGCCTGCGGCCGGTCGTCGCGCAGCACCCACACGCGGTGCTCGCCGGCCTGCACCGGCTCCTGCACCTTGGGCGTGGCGCGCGGCGGCCGCGGCATCATGAAGCGCATGATGCCGCCCGCGGATTTCTGCTGCGCCGTGGCGGTGGTGGCCGGCGTGAAACGCAGCGCGGCATTGGGCACCAGCAGGGCGTTCGCGCGTGTGAGCGTGGTGATCTCGGCGGTGCCGGTCATGCCGGGACGCAGGCTGAGATCGGCGTTCGCCACCTCGAGCACGGTGAGATAGGACACCACGCCGTCCTTCACCTGCGAACCGAAGCCGACACGGCTGATCGTGGCGTCGTAGTCGCGGCCGGGCCAGGCGTCGACGCTGAAACGGGCCTTCTGCCCCACCTTGACCTGGCCGACATCGGCCTCGTCGACGTCCACCTGCAATTCCATCTTCGACAGGTCTTCCGCCAGGGTGAACAGCACCGGTGCCTGGAACGACGCGGCCACGGTCTGCCCCGGCTCGACCTTGCGCGAGAGCACCACGCCGTCGATCGGCGAGCGGATGCTGGCCTTGCCGAGGTTGGTCTCGTCGGACTTCAGGTTCGCCCGCGCCTGCACCACGCTCGCGCGGGCGCTGGCCTCGTTCGCCTCGGCGCGCTTGAGGTTGGCGATGGCCGTGTCCATTTCGCTCTGCGACGGGACCTTGCCGCCGGAGAGCTTCGCCACCTGCTGGTAGCGCGCGAGCGTCGCGCGGGTCTCGGCCGAGGTGGCCTGGGCCTGCAGCACCTGCGCCTCGGCGGCAGCGAGGTTGGCGCGCGACTTGGCGACCGCGTCGTCGAGCTTGGAAAGATCGAGCCGGGCCAGTACCTGGCCTTTCTTCACGTGGTCGTTCTCGTCGACCATGACCCGGTCGACGATGCCCGAAAGCTCGCTGCCGACCTCGACCTGGTTGGTCGGCTGCAGGTTGCCGGTGGCGGAAACGGTGACGACCAGGGTACCGACGGTGGCGGCTTCGGTCTTGTAGCGCGGCGCGGCGGGCTCGTGGCCCGGACGCAGCAGCCACCAGCCCGCGGCGAGCGCGACGAGCGCGCCGGCGAACCAGGGTAGCCGGCGCGCCAGACCGCCGCTGCGGCTGCCCCCGATGCGCTGCAGCAGGCTGGCATCCTGACGGTCGGTCCGGGAGGCGGTGTCGTTCATGCGGGATCCTTGGCGGAAGCGGCCTGGGGCGACCAGCCGCCGCCCAGTGCCTTGTACAAGCGGACAAGCGCCTGCACGCCGTCGGCGCGGGCGCTGGCAAGGCCGTCCTCGACGGACAGCCGGGTGCGTTCGGTGTCGAGCACCGACTGGAAATCGATCAGGCCAGCGCCGTAGCGCTGGCGCGCCAGGTCGGCCGCGTTGCGGGCGGCCGTCGCGGCAGCCGCCAGCGCCTGTTCGCGTTCACGGCTGCGCGCCAGCGCGGACAAGGCGTTCTCCGCATCCTGCAGCGCGGCCAGCACCGCCTGGCGGTAGGCCACGGCGGCCTGCGCGCGCACCGCATCCTGGGCCTCGGCCTGCGCGCGCAGGCGGCCGCCGTCGAAAAGGGGCGCGGTGATCCCGGCCAGCAGCGACGACGCGGCCGCGCCCCCGTTGCCCAGTCCGCCCAGGGTCAGGGCATCGAGGCCGATCGAACCGGACAGGGAGAAGGACGGGTAGCGCGCGGCCTCGGCCGCGCCGAGGCGGGCGGTTTCCGCCGCCAGCCGACGCTCGGCGGCCCTCACGTCGGGGCGCTGGCGCAGGGTGTCGGCCGGGATGCCGACCGCGATGCGCGCCGGCAGGGACGGCAGCGCGAGGGCCGAAGCCAGCCGGGGATGCAGCGTGCCTGGCGTCAGCCCCAGCAACACGTCGAGCCGATGTTCCGCCTCGACCAGGCTGGCCTGCAGCAGCGGAATCTGTGCCCGCGTCTGCTCGCGGTTGCTGCGTGCCTGTTCCACGTCCTGGTCGTTGACGAGGCCGGCCTGGGCACGCCATTCGGTGAGCTGCAGGGTTTCGGATTGCGCATCGAGGTTGGCGCGCGCGATGTCGAGCCGCTGCTGCAGGCTGCGCACCTCGACATAGTTCGTCGCCACCTCGGCGGCCAGCGACACGCGCGTGTCGTCGAGGCCGGCCTGCGCGGCCTCGACATCGGCCTGCGCCGCCTCGACGCCGCGCCGCACACCGCCGAAGACATCGAGTTCCCAGCTGGCATCGAAGCCCGCGCTGAACAGGTTGCGGGTCAGGCCGCCGCCGGTCTGCTCGCTCGAACGCGTGCGGCTGGCGCTGGCCGTGGCGTCCAGCGCCGGATAGCGGGCGGCGTCGGCGACACCGCGGCGCGCGCGCGATTCGCGCAGGCGGGCCTGCGCACTCTCCAGGTCGGGACTGGCGCGCAGGGCGTCCTCGATCAGACCGGAAAGCATCGCATCGTCGAGCTGGCGCCACCAGTGCGCAAGCGCATCCGGGGTCTCGCCGCGCACGGCGGGCAGCGCGGCGGGATCGAGCTGGCGCCAGGCGGCGGGCGCGGCCGGCACCGGCGGCACATAGTCCGGACCGACGGCGGCGCAGCCGGCAAGGCCGAGGCCGGCCAGTGCGGCCAGCATGCAACGGGAAGACAGGCGGTTCATGGTCGGGATCGCGTAGGCATGCGCTGCAATGAATGGGGATTGTAATGGGGCATCGCACGGGCGCCGCACGGCAGGGACACGGATTTCCCGTTCCCGGTCGGGCGGCCTTGCGCAGACCGGAGCGGCAGGCGCGAGTTCCGCGGGCGGGCAAATCGTCGCAGCCGGGGCCCGGGCCGCGCCGGCGCCGGGACGCGCTGGCATAATCGGGGCATTCCGGTTTCCGCTGAACACGCATGCATCCCGACCCCGCCGCCCCCGCCCTGCCCGACAGCTTTGCCCTCGGCGAAGGCGAACTGCTGGCCCTGCAGGTCACCACCGCGCAGGCGCTGGGCCTGTCCGACACGCTGCTGCGGGATCGCCTGCGCGACGGTTCGAACGGCCCCGCGCTGGCGGTAATCCCCGGCGGCGCCTTCGAGTTCGGCGCGGCGGCCGGCGAAGCGGCGCCGGCCCAGGACCGGCCGCGCCGCGCGGCGCTGATCGAGCGCAGCTTCGCGCTCGGCACCACGCCGGTCACCACCGAGGATTTCGAGGCCTACGCCCGCGCCACCGGCTGGCGTCCGCGCGAGGACCTGGTGTGGCTGTCGGGGCGCAAGCCGGCGATCAACGTCCGCCAGACCGATGCGCGCGACTACTGCGCCTGGCTGTCTGCCGAGACCGGACAGCGCTACCGCCTGCCGACCGAGCAGGAATGGGAATACGCCTGCCGCGCCGGCGCCGCGACGGCCTTTCCCTGCGGCGACCGCATCGGCCCCGCCGACGCGCTCTACAACGCCAGCCAGGCTTTCGATGCCGCGCGCCCGCGGCGGCCGCGCCTGATGACACGCTGCTTCCTGCGCTGCGGCGCCCAGGAAGTGGGCCGGCTGCGCGCCAACCGCTGGGGCCTGTACGACATGATGGGCAACGTCTGGGAATTCACCGCCAGCGCCTGGACGCGCGATCACGCCAGCCTGCCCGAGCGGCCCGTGTCGGGCCGGGTGCAGGCCGTGGTCACCAAGGGCGGCTCGTGGTTCGACGGACCGGAAGATTGCCGCGCGGCGGCGCGCCGGCGCCGGCTGGAAAACGAACTGGACATCAATCTCGGCTTTCGCGTCGTGCGCGAATTCTGACCCGCGCCGCGGCACGCCGGGCCTGCCGCGATCCATCGCTCAGCTCGCCAGTTCCGCTTCCGCCTGAATCAGCGCCTGCGCGAGCCGGGTGCCGCTTTCCCAGGCGCGCTCGACGCCCGCGCCGGCGATGCCGTCGCCGATGAGCGCGACGCGGTTCTCGCGGTCGCTCAGCCAGAAGCCGCCCTGCTGCGAAGTCGGCAGGGCCATCTTCCACAGGTGGGCGGCTTCGATCTCGACCGGCCACGGCAGTCCCAGCAGCCCCATCAGCGCCGACGCCGCGCGCGTGGCGGCTTCTTCCTGGCCGGCCTCGAAATAGGTTTCGGCGAATTCATGGCTGCTGTGCACCGCCCACACGCCTTCGCCCTCGTGCTGCCGCACGGCCAGGTTCAGCAACTCGTCGTCGAACTGGATGACGTCGGCATCGGGACCGCCCTCCCAGCGCATGATGAAGGACCACACCGGCCGGTAGTGCGTATCCTGCAGCAGGCGGTCGCGCAGGCGCGGCAGGGTTTCGAGCAGCGGGATCGCCTGCGGGGTCGGCACGCTGCAGATGACGCAATCGTAATCGCTGCGTACCCCCCCGCTTTCCAGGACCAGCGAGCGGGGTTCCAGCCGGATGACGCGCGACAGGGTATGCAGGCGGGCGCCGCCCATCAGGTTGCGCACCAGTTGCGAGGGTTCGATCAGCGGACGGTAGTGGTTCTGCAACTGGGCCTGCGTCCACGACACCGTGGCGCGGCCTTTCCAGATCTTGCCGCGTACCGGTTCCAGCCAGCCCTGGCGCACCCATTCGCGCAGCTGGCTGCGAAAGGGATCGCGCTTGGCCGAGATGAAGGGCGAGCCCAGCGTGGCCCAGCCCTCGTCCATGCGGCGGGTCGACAGGCGGCCGCCCGCACCACGCGCCTTGTCGAAGAGCTCGACCTCCCAGCCCGCGGCGGAAAGCATGCCGGCACAACTGGCGCCGGAGATGCCTGCGCCGACGATGCCGGCCCGTAGTCTTGTCATTTTCTGGTCCCCAAGTGATCTCCCGGCAAGCAGCTTGCGGGGAGAACCGATACGCCTCCGGGGCGGGCTGTGCCCGTTTGGTTCTTGTTGTTACCCGACGAACTTTATCAGCATTTTCTTAAATAATTACATGCTGACAGCCTGGATTTACAACAGTTCATCCCGCGTCAGAATTTTCTCCATGGCGACGTGCGGAATGCCGGCTTCCTCGTAGGGCGCACCGACGGCGACGAAGCCGGCGCGCAGGTAGAAACCGGCAGCGTGGACCTGCGCGCTGAGCAGGGCGCGCGCCAGTCCGCGCGACTGCGCACGGGCCAGCGCCGCGTCGAGCAGCGCGCGCCCGATGCCCTGCCGCCGCCATGCCGGCAACACCGCCATGCGGCCGACATGCCCATCGGGCAGCAGGCGCGCACAGCCGACCGGCGTGCCGTCCGCCAGCGTGGCGAGCCAGTGCGTCGAGACGGCGTCGTGTTCGTCCCACTCCAGCGCCTCGGGCACGCCCTGCTCGTCGATGAAGACGGCGCGGCGCACCGCGGCAAGCGCTGCGCCGTGCCGCGTCATGTCCGTTTCGACCAGCCTGAACGCGCTCATGCGACGGCCGCGAAACGGTGGGCGGCGCGGCGGCCGCGCACCGTGTCGACGCCGCCGAGCGCGGCGAGGCCGAGGATGAAGTAGACGCCCGTGACCAGCAGGGCCTGCCGGTGGTCGTTGCCGGTCGCCCAGCTGGCCACCCCGTAGGTCAGCGGGCCGAGGATGGAGGCGAGCTTGACCGCCAGGCCCCACAGGCCGAAGAACTCGGCCTGGTGCCGGGGCGGCGCGAGCAGGCCGATCATGGCGCGGCCCGCCGACTGCGAGGCCCCCATGGCCAGACCGGCCAGGTTGGCCGCGACCCAGAACATGCGTTCGTCGGGCGCGGCCCAGGCCAGCGCCACCATGACGATCCAGGCGACCAGGGTGACCGCGATGGCGCGCACATGGCCGATGCGATCCTGCACGTGGCCGAAGAAGAAGGCGCCGATCGCGGCGGTGACGTTGACCACCAGCACCAGCACGATGGTCTGCTGCGTGGTGAAGTGGAAGGCCTGATTGGCGTAGATCGCGGCCAGCGTGATCACCGCCTGGATGCCCGCCTGGTACAGCACCGTGCAGAACAGGAAACGCCGCAGGTCGGGCAACTGCGCAAGATGACCCAGCGTATGGCGCACCTGGCCCCAGGCGCCGCGCGCGGTGGCACCCGGCTGCGGGGTCGCCCGTTCGCGCAGCATCAGCAGCGCGGGCAAGGCGGCGAGCAGGAACAGCGCGGCGGTGATCAGCATCGTCGCCGGCACGAAATCGGCGGCGCCCTGCCCCTGCTTCTGTGCCCAGCCGATCCAGGCCAGGCTGGCGCCGAGCGAGACCAGGCCGCCGACGTAGCCGAGCGACCAGCCCCAGCCGGAGACGCGGCCGAGCGCGCGCGGCCGCGCCAGTTCGGGCAGGAAGGCGGCGATCAGGTTTTCCCCGCTGCCGTAGAAGAAATTGGACACGACCAGCAGGGCGATGCTGAGCGCCAGCGCCCCCGGCGCGGCGAACCAGAGCAGGGCCGTGCCGGCCACGCAGCCCAGCGTGGTGATCCAGAGCAGGATTTTCTTGCCGGCGTGGGCGTCGGCCCAGGCACCGAGCAGCGGCGCGGACAGCAGGATGGCCGCATAGGAAACGGACAGCGCGAGCGTCCAGGCGAAGGTCGCCCAGGGCGCATTGCCGGCCACCACCGAGACGAAGTAGGCGCTGAACACGGCGGTGACGACGACCGTGGTGTAGCCCGAATTGGCGAAGTCGTACATCGCCCAGGCCCACAGCTCGCGCTTCTTCACGCCGGGCTGGAGAATGCGCGCGCGGCTCATGCGGTCTCGGCCTCGGCCTGCTGCTGCAGCGCCCACATGTGCGCGTAGGCGCCGCCTTTCGCCAGGAGATCGGCATGGTGGCCGCGCTCGACGATGCGGCCGGCGTCCATGACGAGGATCTCGTCGGCGTCGACGATGGTCGACAGGCGATGCGCGATGATGAGGCTGGTGCGGGTGCGCGCCATTTCCATGAGTTCGGCCTGGATCGCCTTCTCGGTGCGGGTGTCGAGCGCCGAGGTGGCTTCGTCGAGGATGAGGATGGCCGGATTCTTCAGCAGCGTGCGCGCGATCGCCACGCGCTGCTTCTCGCCGCCCGAGAGCTTGAGCCCGCGTTCGCCCACCACGGTATCCCAGCCCTGCGGCAGGCGTTCGATGAAGTCGAGGATGTGGGCCGCGCGCGCCGCGGCGACGATTGCGTCGCGCGGCGCGTCCGGCCGGCCATAGGCGATGTTGTGGTAGATGCTGTCGTTGAACAGCACGGTGTCCTGCGGCACCACGCCGATGGCCTGGCGCAGCGAATCCTGGGTCACGTGACGGATGTCCTGGCCGTCGATGCGGATGCCGCCGGCCTGCACGTCGTAGAAGCGGAACAGCAGCCGGGCGAGCGTCGATTTGCCGGAACCCGAGGCGCCGACGACGGCGACGGTCCGGCCGGCCGGGATGGCGAAGCTGACGTCGTGCAGGATGGGCCGGTCCGGGTTGTAGGCGAAGGACACCTGCTCGAACCGGACCTCGCCGGCGGACACGTCCAGCGCATGCGCGTCGGGCCGGTCTTCGACCTCGCGCGGCCGGTTTAGCAGCGCGAACATGCGCTCGATGTCGGTGGTGGACTGCTTGATCTCGCGGTACATCACGCCGAGGAACGAGAGCGGCTGGAACATCTGCAGCAGGAAGGCGTTGACCATCACCAGGTCGCCCAGCGTCAGCGTGCCCGCGACCACGCCGACGCCGGCGCGCCAGACCATGGCCGTCACGCCGACCGCAATCGTGCCGGCCTGGGCGGCATTGAGCAGGCCCAGCGTGCGCTGCGACTTCAGCGCCATGTCCTCCCAGTCGGCAAGGCTGCGGTCGTAGCGCGCAGCCTCGTATTTCTCGTTGGCGAAGTACTTCACCGTCTCGTAGTTCAGGAGGCTGTCGATGGCTTTCGTGTAGGCCTCGGAATCGAGCGTGTTGGCGCGCCGCACGAACTGCGTGCGCCAGTCGGTGATGGTCACCGTGAGGCCGATGTAGGCGGCGAGCGTGACCAGCGTGATCACGCCGAACACCCAGTCGAGCTTGACGACGAGCACCACCGCGACCATGAGGATTTCCAGCACCGTCGGCGTGATGCGGAACAGCAGGTAGCCGACCAGGCTCGATACCGCCTTGGCGCCGCGCTCGATGTCGCGCGTGAGGCCGCCGGTCTGGCGTTCCAGGTGGAAGCGCAACGACAGCGTGTGCAGGTGTTCGAACACCGCCATGTTGATGCGCCGCATCGCGCGCTGGGTGACCTTGCCGAAGATCACGTCACGCAGGTCGGCGAAGGTCGTGCTGGCGAAGCGCAGGAAGCCGTAGGCGACGATGAGGGCCAGCGGCAGCACCAGCTCCGGGCGCGGCTTGTCGAGCGCATCGACGATGTGCTTGAGCACCAGCGGCACCGTCACCGAGGCAAGCTTGGCGCCGATCAGCAGGGCCAGCGCCAGCAGCACGCGGCCACGGAATTCCCACAGGTAGGGAAACAGGCGGCCCACCGAACGCAGGCTGGCGTCGGCAATGGGCGCAGGGACGGAATGGGAATGCACGGCGTGGGACATCGGCTCGGGTAGAATTGCGACCTGGTTTTTTGCGATTCTACGTCCGCACGGTCGAGGCCGTCGCGGCATGCGAATAATGAAACTCTACGGCATCCCCAATTGCACCACGGTGAAAAAGGCGCGCGCCTGGCTCGCCGCGCACGGCCACGACGTGCCCTTCCACGATTTCAGGAAGCAGGGCGTGGACGCGGCCTGGCTGAAGCAGGTCGCGAAGCAGACCGGCTGGCAGGCCCTGCTCAACACCCGCGGCACCACCTGGCGCAAGCTCGACGATGCCGCAAAAGCCGCCGCCGGCAACGAAGCCGGTGCCTTCGTCCTCATGCTCGCCCAGCCCAGCGTGATCAAGCGCCCGGTGCTGGAGCGCGACGGCGCCTACCACCTCGGCTTCGGCGAAGACGAGTACGCAGCCCTCTTCGGAACCTGATCCGCATGGCCAATGAAACCTTCGACCTGACCGTCGAACTCCTGAAACGCAGGTCGCTCACGCCCGACGACGCCGGCTGCCACGACCTCATCGCCGCGCGCCTGGACAGGCTCGGCTTCCACATCGAGCGCCATCGCCACAACGGCGTCGACAACCTGTGGGCGCGCCGCGGCCAGGTACCGCCGCTGGTCTGCTTCGCCGGGCACACCGACGTGGTGCCGACCGGCCCGCTCGACGCCTGGGAATCCGACCCCTTCACCCCCACGCTGCGCGACGGCAAGCTCTACGCGCGCGGCGCCGCCGACATGAAGACCTCGGACGCCGCCTTCGTCGTCGCCATCGAACGCTTTGTCGCCGAACACCCCGGCCACCAGGGCTCGATCGCGCTCCTGCTGACCTCGGACGAGGAAGGCCCGGCCACCGACGGCACCGTCAAGGTAGTCGAGGCGCTGCGCGCGCGCGGCGAATTCCTCGACTACTGCATCGTCGGCGAACCCACCAGCGCCGCCGAATTCGGCGACACCATCAAGAACGGCCGCCGCGGCTCGCTGTCCGGCAGGCTCACGGTCCGGGGCGTGCAGGGCCACATCGCCTATCCGCACCTGGCCAAGAACCCCATCCATCTCGTCGCGCCGGCCATCGCCGAACTCGCCGACACCATGTGGGACGAAGGCAACGCCTACTTCCCGCCGACGACCTGGCAGATCTCCAACATCCACGGCGGCACCGGCGCGAGCAACGTCATTCCCGGCACGGTCGAGATCCTGTTCAACTTCCGCTATTCCACCGCCAGCACCGCCGACGGCCTGAAGGACGCGGTCAACGAAATCCTCGACAGCCACGGCCTCGACTACGAGATCGAGTGGACCCTCTCGGGCAAGCCCTTCCTCACCCCGCGCGGCACGCTGTGCGACACCCTCGCCGACGCGATCCGCGACGTCACCGGCGTCACGCCCGAACTGTCGACCACCGGCGGCACCTCCGACGGCCGCTTCATCGCCGACATCTGCCCCCAGGTCGTCGAGTTCGGCCCCCTCAACGCCAGCATCCACAAGCTCAACGAACACGTCGCCGTCGAAGACATCGAGCGCCTGTCGGCGGTCTACCAGAAAACCCTGGAAAAACTGCTAGGCTGACCCGCTCACCGCTTACCGCTTACCGCTTACCGCTTACCGCTTACCGCTTACCGCTCCCCGCTTACCGCTTACCGCTCACCCCCCAATGAACCCCTTCGACGACACCGAATCCCTCATCACCGTACGCGACTGGCTGCGCTTCGCGGTGTCGCGCTTCAACGAGGCGAAGCTGTTTTTCGGCCACGGCTCGGACAACGCCTTCGACGAGGCGGCGTATCTGATCCTGCACACCCTGCACCTGCCGCTCGACCGGCTGGAACCCTTCCTCGACGCCAGCCTCACGCACGGCGAATCCGAAAGCCTGCTGCGCGTGATCGAGCGCCGCGTGCGCGAGCGCGTGCCGGCCGCGTACCTCACCGGCGAGGCCTGGCTGGCAGGACACCGCTTCGTGGTCGACGAACGCGTGATCGTGCCGCGCTCCTTCATCGCCGAACTGCTGGCAGAGCAACTGGCACCGTGGGTGGAGGATGCCGATGCGGTATCGAGCGTGCTCGACCTCTGCACCGGCTCGGGCTGCCTCGCCATCCTCGCCGCGCTGGCCTTCCCCGAGGCGCAGGTCGATGCCGTCGACCTGTCGAAGGACGCGCTCGCCGTCGCGGCAGTGAACGTGGCCGACTACGGCATGGCGGAGCGCATCGCACTGGTGGAATCGGATCTCTTCGTCGCGCTGCAGGGCCGGACCTACGACGTGATCGTCAGCAACCCGCCCTATGTCGATGCCGAATCGGTCGCCGCGCTGCCGCCGGAATACCGGGCCGAGCCGGCGCTGGCCCTGGGTTCCGGCGAGGACGGGCTCGACGCCACGCGGCAGATCCTCGCCGCCGCCAAGGCCCATCTCAATCCCGGCGGCCTGCTGGTGGTGGAGATCGGCCACAACCGCGACGTGCTCGAAGCCGCCTGCCCCGACCTGCCCTTCGTCTGGCTCGATACCGCCGGCGGCGACCAGTTCGTCTTCCTGCTGCGGCGCGAAGACCTCTAGACGATCCCGCCAGCAATCCGCTCGGCCAGCGCCTGCACCGCCTGCCGCACCGCGGGGGTGACGCCCGCGTCCGGCATGGCGGTGCCGATTTCGATCGCGTACAGGTCGAGTTGCGGCGGCAGGCCGCCCATTGCCTCGGCCAGCGCCAGTGCGGCGAACACGCCGAAGCCGTGGCTGGACAGCCCGCCCTCGTAGGCGCGCCAGCCGGCGCGCTGGACATGCCGGATCGTGCCCGGCGCGGCCCCGCTCTGCATGGCGTCCACCAGCACCACCCGGATCGCGCTTCCCAGGTAGGGCACCAGGCCGGCGCCGGGACGATCCAGCTTGTCGAGCTCGACCCCGGCCGCATGCGCCAGCCCCCTTTCGCGCAGGGCATCGACGACCAGCCAGCCGGCGCGGTCGTCGCCGGCGGGCGAACCGATGCCGAGGATGCGCACCCGCGTCATGTCCGTTCCAGGTTCAGGCGCAGGAAATGCGTCGCACAGGAAATGCAGGGGTCGTAGTTGCGGATGATTTTCTCGCAGTGCAGGCGCAGCGCCTCGTCCGGCCGGTCGAGCCCGAAGTTCAGCAGGGAGAGCCTCAGGTCGTCCTCGATGCGCGCCTGATTCTGGCTGGTCGGCGGCACGATGCGCGCATTCACCACGCGACCGTCGGCGTCCATTTCGTAGCGGTGCCACAGCAGGCCGCGCGGCGCCTCGGTGCAGCCGGTGGCGATGCCGGCACGCGGCGATACCGGCATCCACGGCGAATCCGGCAGCCGGTATTCGGCCAGCAGGCGCGCGGCCTCGTCGAGCGCGAGCCAGATTTCGATCGCGCGCGCGAGCAGGCTGTGGAACACGTTACGGCTCGGCAGCGCAAAGCCGATGTCGGCAAGCAGCGCGCGCAGCCGCTGCGGCAAACGATCAGGATTGTGGTTCAGCCGCGCCAGCGGTCCGACGAGATAGGGCTGGCCGTGATAGCTGCTGTAGAGCGCGGTGGAATGCGGCTCGTGGCGTTCGGCGAAGTGCGCATCGTAGTCCGCCGCGCCGATCGTCAGGCCGTCGCTCGCGGCGATGTCGCCCGTCTCGATGGCGTAGAGGCCGGGATGGCGCATCGCCACCGAGACGAAGGCCTGGTCGTCCGGCGGCAGCGGAATTGCGGCCGCCCAGCGCAGCAAGGCCTCGGCCTCTGTCAGCGCGTCGACGAGCTGCGCACGCAATTCGCGCACGCGCGCGACCGGCGGCGCGGCGTGGAAGCCGCCGATGCGCACGCCGACCGGGTGCACCGAACGCGCGCCGAACAGGTCCATCAGTTCGTTGCCCAGCCCCTGCAGACGCAGGCCGCGACGCACCGCGTCCGGCGCGAGCTGGGCCAGCTCGATGGCATTGCTGCAACCGAAGAAATCCGGCGCAGCCAGCAGGTGGATGTGCAGGCTGTGGCTCTGGATCCATTCGCCGCAATAGAACACGCGGCGCATGGCCTGCGCCCACGGGCTCAGTTCCACGCCGTAGAGTTGCTCCAGCGCCTGCGCCGCCGTGACCTGGTAGGCCACCGGGCAGATGCCGCAGATGCGGGCGACGAGATCGGGGATTTCCGTGTAGTGATGGCCCTCGAGGAATTTCTCGAAGAAGCGCGGCGGTTCGAAAATGCGCAGGCGCAGCCGGGTGATGTTGCCGTCCTCGATGGCGAGGTCGAGCGCGCCCTCGCCTTCCACCCGCGCCAGCACCGGCACATGGATCGAAACCGAGCGCGTCCGTTCAGTCATGGCCCGCCCCCGCCTTGTGCGCCGCCGCCAGAAAAACCGGCGCCTGGCTGTTGATGGCCTGGAAACGCTGCATCACGGCCGTTGCATCCAGCCCCAGCCGGCCGAACTGCGCGGCGAGCGCGTCGGTGTTGGCGTTTTCCGCCGGGCCGTAGCAGCCGTAGCAGTCGCGGCCGAGGCCCGGGCACAGCGCGCCGCAGCCAGCGCGCGTCACCGGCCCCAGGCAGGCGATGCCGCGCCCCACCATCACGCAAGGATAACCGTGCCGCTTGCACTCCACGCAGACCTTGTCGGTCGTCTCGCGCGGCGCCGCGCCCAGCAGCAGCGCGTTGACCGCCGCAACCATCTGCGCACTGTCGACCGGACAGCCGTGGAGTTCGAAATCGACTTTCACGTGGGCCGAGACGGGTGTGGACTGCGCGAGGCTGGCGATGGCCTCGGGGTGCTGGTAGATCTGCGCGATCCAGGCGGCGCCGTCGGCCTGGTTGCGCAGGCCCTGGATGCCGCCAGTGGTCGCGCAGGCGCCGATGGCGATCAGCACGCGGCTCTGTGCGCGGATGCGGCGGATGCGCTCGAGGTCTTCCGGCGTCGAGACGCTGCCCTCGACGAAGGCGACGTCGACCGCGGCCTCGGGATCCATCGGCCCGGCCTCGGCGAAATGCACCAGGTCCACGCGCGCCGCCAGGGTCAGCAGGTCCTCGCCCAGGTTGAGCAGCGCGAGCTGGCAGCCGTCGCAGGAGCTGAACTTGTGCACCGCCACGCGCGGCTTGCGTTCGCCGTCCATCAGTATCCCCGGTGCGCGAGCAGCGCGCTGACCTCGCCCCAGTTGAACACCGGGCCGTCGCGGCAGACGAAGGCACTACCGAGCTGGCAGTGGCCGCAACGCCCCACCGCGCACTGCATGTTGCGCTCCATGCTGAGAAACAGGCGCGATTCGGGCAGGCCGCGGGCCAGCAGGCTCTCCGCCCCGGCATGCATCATCCCCTCGGGCCCGCACATCATCGCCACCGCGCACGCCGGGTTGAAGCGCGCGAGGGCGAACAGGTCGGTGATCCGTCCCACATGCCAGGGCCACATCGGCGCGCCCTCGCTCGCCGCCACCAGCACCTGGGTGTCCGGCAGCTTCGCCCATTCATCGTATTGCGCGCGCCAGATCAGGTCTTCGGCGTGCTTCACGCCCTGGATGATGACCAGCCTGCCGAAGCGCACGCGCCGCTTCAGCACATAGTGGATCACCGACACCACCGGTGCGCAGCCCAGCCCCCCGGTCAGCAGCACCAGGTCGCAGCCGCTGCTTTCCTGCAACGGCCAGCCGCGGCCGAAGGGACCGCGCAAGCCCAGCCGGTCGCCGGGCCGCAGCTTCGCCAGGCCCTGCGTCACCCGGCCCTGGGCGCGGATGGTGTGGCCGATGCCGTCGCGGTCCTCGGGGTCGGACATGATCGAGATCGGCGCCTCGCCCACGCCATACAGATACAGCATGTTGAACTGCCCCGGCGCGAAGCGGTACGCCGCTTGCGCTTGCGGGTCGTCCAGGCGCAGGCGCAGGGTGAAGATGGTGGGCGACTCCTGCGTGCGCGCCACCACGGTGGCCGTGTGCGGCGGGCCGGCGTCGAGCTGCATGGATGCCTTCATGCGCGTGTTCCGGCCAGGGCGGCCACTTCCTCGGTGAGGTCGATGCCCACCGGACACCAGGCGATGCAACGCCCGCAACCCGTGCAGCCGCTGCGGCCGAACTGGTCGTGCCAGCCGGCGAGCTTGTGGGTCAGCCACTGGCGGTAGCGGCTGCGGATGTCGGGCCGCACGTTGAAGCCGTGCAGGTGGCCGTGCGTTTCGCCGAAGCACGAATCCCACTGCCGGGCGTGGATGCTGGATGCCCCGTCCACCGCCGGCGTATCGGACTCGGCATGGCAGAAACAGGTGGGACACACCGCCGTGCAGTTGCCGCACGCAAGGCAGCGCGTCGCCACGGCGTCCCAGCGCGGATGTTCCAGTTGCCCCATCAGCAGGTCGCGCAGGTCACGACCCGGAAGCCGGCGCGTCTGCGCGGCGGCCGCGGCCTCGCCCTGCGCGCGCGCGGCCTCGATCTGCCGCGCCGCCGCCGGCGCCAGCGCCAGGCCCGCCAGCAGCGCGCGGCCCGCCTCGCTGCCCGCCGTGACGACGAATCCCTCCGGCAGTTCGGCCAGCGCGATGTCGTGGCCGGAGGTCGGCGTCGGGCCGTCGCCGGTCGAGGCGCAGAAACAGGTGGCCGCCGGCACCGCGCATTGCACGGCGACGAGGAAGAGGCTGGCGCGACGCGTCGCATAGTGCGCGTCGACGCGACCCGGACGCAGGAAATGCGCATCCTGCAGCGCCAGCGCGGCCAGGTCGCAGGCGCGCACGCCGATCAGGGCCTGTTTCGGCGGGGCGGGCCGCAGCGACTCGAAGCGTAGCGTGCCCTCCGGCGTCCGCGCGGCGCGCCACAGCGATTCGCGCGGGGAAAACACCAGCGGCTTGATCGCCTGCGCCGTGCTGGCCCAGGCGAAATAGCGGTTCTGCGGATCGCGCGCGATGCGCACCTGCCCTGCGCACTGTTCGGCCTGCAGGCCGCGCGGCAGGCCCGCGGCCGGGTCGATTTCGCGCAGGACGAGGGCATCGTTCTCCGCGTGCGCGGCGAGGCAGCGGTAACCTTCGCCCGACAGCGCGGCCAGCAGGGCGGGCACGGCGTCGATGGGCAGGAATCCGGGCGGGGCGGCAGGCGTCTGCATGGCACATGCCCTGAGAAATGATGATTCCAGTGTATGCATAAAACCCTGCTTGCGACAGGGCCCCGCCGCCTGCGCCGTGCCACCGCCGTGTAAAAAAGCCGCGACCGGGGCTTGGCTATAATGGCCGCTTCGTCAGCAGTGATGGGAGAGTGCCATGCAGCAACAAATCGACGTGATCGTCGCCTCGTTCACCGCCTTCTGGACCCAGCTCGCCGGCTTCATTCCGCAACTCATCGCAGCGCTGGTCCTGCTGTTCGTGGGCTGGCTGTTCGCCAACCTCATCCGAACCGGCGTGATGAAGCTGCTCGACGTGCTCAAGTTCGACACCCTCGCCGAAAAGACCGGCATCGAGGCCTTCCTAAAGCAGGGGAATCTGGACCTCAGCCTGTCGCGCATCCTGGCCAAGCTGACCTACTGGATCGTCATCTTCGTCGTCATCGTGGTGGTGGCCAACAGCCTCGGCCTGCACATGGTGGCCGACCTCTTCAACAAGGTCGTGCTCTACATTCCCAACGTGATCGTCGCCATCCTCGTGCTGGTGTTCGGCATCCTGGTCGCGCGCTTCATCAACCGCCTGGTGTTCGCCTATCTCAACAACGTCGGCGTGCAGGGCGCGTTGACCATCAGCACCCTGTCGGAATACGGCGTCATCGTCTTCGTCGTGTTCGTCGCGCTGGAACAGCTCAACATCGGCACCGAGCTGCTCACCGCCGCCTTCCAGATCGGCTTCGGCGCCGTCGGTCTCGCCTTCGCGCTGGCCTTCGGCCTCGGCGGCCGCGAATGGGCCGCCGGCGTCATCAGGAAGCTGACCGAGAAATAAGCCGCCCGGCCCGGTTCACACGCCGGGCATGCCGACGTAACCCGGCAGCGCCTTCACCCGTTCCAGCCAGCGCTGCACGCCGGGATACGGCGCCAGGTCGACGCGGCCCTGGTGCGCCAGCGCCACGTAGGGAAAGCAGGCCACGTCGGCGATGGTCGGTCCCTCGCCCGCCAGCCAGTCCGCCTCTGCCAGCCGCGATTCCAGCACGCACAGCGCGACGGCCGCCTGCGCGTGCGCCGCGTCGAGATCGCCCGGGCGCCCCATGTGCGCGATCATGCGCGAGCGGAACAACCCGTCGGCCACCTCGTTCTGCGCCAGCTCCAGCCACTGCATGACCCGGCCCAGGCGCAGCGGGTCCTGCGGCAGCCAGCTGCGCGCCGGGTCGTGGCGCGCGGCGAGATAGGCCAGGATCGCGGTCGAGCCCCACAGGTGTTCGTCGCCGTCGATCAGGGTGGGAATCTGGCCTCGCGGATTCAGCGCCCGATACGCGGCGTCGACGTCATTGCGGCCGTCCCTGATCGCCACGGGAATGCGTTCGTACGGCACGTCGAGCAGGGCGAGCAGCAGGCGCACCTTGTAGGCGTTGCCCGAGCCTTCGCGGTCGTAGAGTTTGAGCATGGCGGTGTCCTTCAGGATGCGGATTCGAGTTCGCGCAGCAGCGCGTCGGCCTCGGCCAGCTGTGCTTCGCTGAACACGCGCACGCCGGCTTCGGTCAGCCGTGCCGCTGTCACCCCCAGCGTGCCCGGCACGCGGATGTCGGAGAAGCTGCCGTCCAGGGTGTAGCCGCTGCCGCACGAGGGGCTGCCCTCCTTCAGCACGGCGATGCGGATGGTCTTTTCGCGCGCGCGGGCCAGCGCCGCGTCGGCGCCGTGCACGAGTTCCAGCGAAACGTCTCGCCCCGTCGTGTCGAAGGCCCGCGCGGCGCCGGCCAGCACCTTGAACCCACCCGCGCCGCCGGCGATTTCCGCACGCGGACGCGGCACGCCGAGGCCGCCCGCCACTTCCGGGCACACCGACACCACGCGGCCCTCGTCCAGCCAGCGCTGCAGGATGCCGTCATCGCAGCGCATGTCGCCGCCGTTGAAGCGCACCGCTTCGCCGAGCAGGCAGGCGCTGACGAGCACGTGTTCCATGCGCTAGACGAGCTCGCCCCGTACCGTGAGCACGGCCTGCCCGCCGACCTCGATCTCGGGCGCGCCGTCGACGCGGTGCGCGCGCAGGCGCACCTGCGACGGCCGGCGCATTTCATGGCCCTGCTCGATGCGCAGGTCCACGTCGGCATGGCCGTATTCGAGCAGGTAGGCGCCGAGGAAGGCCGCGCCGTTGCCGGTCGCCGGGTCCTCGCGCACGCCGTGTGCCTCGAAGAAGAAGCGCACGCACAGGTCGCTCGCCGCGTCGTGCGTCTCGTGGGTAAAGAGGTAAGTCAGCGGCGGAAACCCTTGCGCCAGCAGCGGCGCGTAGGCATCGAGGTTCAGCCGGCTGCGCTTCAGCGCGGCAAGACTGCGCAGCGGTACGATCATCGCCGCCGTGCCCGCCGCCGCCTGCCGCACCGGCGTCGCCGGATCGATGTCGTCCGGCTCGATGCCCAGCGCCGCCGCCATCACCTCGCGCGGGCAGGTCGCGCCCAGCGTCACCGGCGGCGCGCGGAACCACAGCGTCTCGCCGTCCGCCCCCGCCTCGAAGCGCACCGGCACCGGTCCCAGTTGCAGGTTCAGCCGCACCGGCCCGCTCGCCTCCGGTTCCATGAAACGCCGGATCGCCCACGCCGTCCCCACCAGCGGATGTCCCGCAAACGCCAGCTCGCGCGCCGGCGTGAACAGCCGCACGCGGTAGCCGCCATCCGCTTCCGGCTGCGCGTTCACGAAGGTCGTCTCCGAGTAATTCGTCTCTGCTGCAATCAACTGCATCGTCTCGGTGGACAGGTCGTCGGCATGGGTGACCACCGCCAGCTGGTTGCCCGCGTAGGCGCGGTTGGCGAAGACGTCGAGGATGTAGAAGGGATGGGGCATGGGTATGGATCTGATCAGCAGTATTCTGGATGCGGGGACCTCGGCAAGGAACCCGGCGCCCGACGCGCGCAGGTACGGCAATCTGTTCGCCTGCTTTCGCCCTTCAGCGGATGCGCGGCTTGCGCGTGTGCTTGTCCGGCACGCCGCGCGTCTGCCGGCGCGGGCCGGCTTCGAGCCCGGCCCATTCCTGCACGCGCGCGACGAGGTCGTCGTCGAGTTCGGTCTTCTGCCCACGCTTGAGTTGCGGCGGCAGCGCAATCGGGCCGAAGCGTATCCGTGTCAGCCGCGACACGGTGAAGCCCAGGTGCTCGAAGATGCGGCGCACTTCGCGCTTGCGGCCTTCCTTGATGATGACGCGGTACCAGCGGTTGGCGCCCTCGCCGCCCGCGCGGAAGCAGCTCTGCAGGTGCGCTGGGCCGTCGTCGAGCTCGATGCCGTCGACGAGCTGCTGGATCTGCTCGTCGGTGAGCTCGCCCAGCAGGCGCACGGCGTATTCGCGCTCGACTTCGAAGCGCGGGTGCATGAGGCGGTTGGCGAGTTCGCCCGAGGTGGTGAAGATCATCAGGCCGTCGGTGTTGTAGTCGAGCCGGCCGATGGAAATCCACTTGGCGCCGCGCAGTTTCGGCAGCGCGTCGAACACGGTGGCGCGGCCCTTGGGATCGTCGCGGGTGACGATCTCGCCTTCCGACTTGTGGTAGATGAGGATGCGGGTGCGGCGCGTGTCCTCGAAGCGCAGATAGATGCGGCGGCCGCCGATTTTCACGATGTCGCGCGGGCCGACCTTGCTGCCCAGGGTGGCGGCTTCGCCGTTGACCTGCACGCGGCCCTCGGCGATCCATTCTTCCATTTCGCGGCGCGAGCCGAGGCCGGCGGTTGCCAATGCCTTCTGCAGGCGTTCGGCCGGCACCTCGGGGGCGGTGGCCTGCGCGAGACGGGCGGCGGCGCGGCCGCGGGGCACGGCGGGACGGCGGATCGGGGACGGACGGGTGGCCATGTCAGGCGCCTTCGTAGAGGCCGGCGGCGGCGATCTCGATCACCGCGCCGTAGGATTGCGGCGCGTCGCGCCGGGCGGTTTCGATCAGCGCGCCATGGACGGACTGGCCGGCGACCTCGATCACGGCGCCGAACGCGCCCTGCTCGCGCAGTTCGGGAATCAGCGCGGTTTCATCCGGCGCCACCAGCGTGCCCAGTTCTTCCAGCGGCGGCAGGTCCGACAGGCTCAGCAGGCCGAGGTCGCTGAGGAAGGCGCCGGTGGTGCCGAACAACGCGGGCCGGCCCGGCACGTCGCGGTGGCCGATGGCCTCGATCCAGCCGCGCTCTTCCAGCGTCTTGACGATGTTGGGGTTGACCGACACGCCGCGGATGTCCTCGATGTCGCCGCGCGTCACCGGCTGGCGGTAGGCGATGATCGCCAGCGTTTCCAGCACCGCGCGCGAATAGCGCGGCGGCTTTTCGTCCTTCATGCGCGCGAGCCAGGGCTGCATCTCGGGACGGCTCTGGAAGCGCCAGCCATCGGCCACCTGCACCAGCTCCGCGCCGCGGCCGTGCCAGTCGGCGCGCAGCGCGTCGAGCGCGTCCTGCAGCGAGACCGTCGCGGGTGCGGGGTCGAACAGGCGGCGCAGCTCGGACAGCGAGAGCGGTTCGTGCGCGACCAGCAGCGCGGCTTCGAGCACGCGCTTCAGGTCCTCAGGATTCTGGTTCGGCTGAAGATTCATGGAGCTTCACGTAAATGGGGGCAAAGGCCTCGGCCTGCGTCACGTCGACGAGGGTTTCCTTGGTCAGTTCGAGCACGGCGAGGAAGGTGACGACGAGTTCGTGCACCGTCGAGGCTTCGGGGAACAGGTCCTTGAATTCCATGAACTCGCCCGGCACCAGCGTCTTCAGGATGCGGCTCATGTGCTCGCGGATCGACAGTTCCTGGCGGCCGATGCGGTGGTGGGTGCGGTTCTTCGCGCGCGACAGGATCGCCAGCCAGGCGGCGGCGAGTTCCTCCGGATGCACGCTCGGCAGACGCTTCGCCGCGGCGGGCAGGAACACGCTCACGGTCTCGAAATCGCGGCCGGCCTGCGGCAGCGCGTCCAGTTTCTGGCCGGCGCGCTTCATCTGCTCGTATTCCAGCAGGCGGCGCACCAGCTCGGCGCGCGGGTCCTCGCCCTCGCCCGCCTCCTCGGCCTGCTCGCGGCGCGGCAGCAGCATGCGCGACTTGATGTCGATCAGCATCGCCGCCATCAGCAGGTATTCCGCCGCCAGTTCCAGCCGCGTTGCCCGCGCCGCCTCCACGTAGGCCATGTACTGCCGGGTCAGCGCCGCCATCGGAATGTCGAGCACGTCCAGATTCTGCCTGCGGATCAGGTACAAAAGCAGGTCGAGCGGGCCCTCGAAGGCGTCGAGGAACACCTCCAGCGCGTCGGGGGGAATGTAGAGATCCTGCGGCAGCTCGGTGAACAGCGCGCCGTTGACCTTGATGACGGGCGCAGGCGGCAGTTCGAGCGGCGGGGGATCGAGCAGGTCGGCTTCGGACATGGGTGGCATTTTACCCCGAGGGCGGGGTGGAAGCCGCTTCCTGATACCGGCGCCCCGTCCAGGCCGCCGGATGCCCACCCAGGGGAAGTGGCTCGTTTAGAGGGTTCCAGGCACGCCGGCCAGGCGCTTCAGCACACTTGCCCGATCTGCTCGCGCAGGCTGTCCAGATCCGTCGCTTCGCCGCGGACGCGGAAGAACGCACCCGACTCGTCGGCCCGCTCTTCCAGTACGTCGCAGCGGGCGAAGACTTCGCCGCGCAGCTGCTGGGCGGCCCAGGGCAGGAAGAGTTCGGTTTCCAGCAGGTCTTTCTGGAAGAACGCGACGATGGCACGGTGCAGCGTCGCGACGTCATCGGGACGGCGCGCGCTCATCACGATGCAGCCGGGATAGCGGGCATGCAGTTCGGCGGTACGTTCGGCCTGCGCCGCGGCGTCGCCGACGTGGTCGATCTTGTTGAAGATGCGCAGGCGGGGCACGTCCTGCGCGCCGATCTCGTTCAGCACGTCCTCGGTGGCTTCGATCTGTCGTTCGAAGCCGGGGTCGCTGGCGTCGACGACGTGGAGCAGCAGCGAGGCGTCGAGCGCCTCCTCGAGTGTGGACTTGAACGACGCGACCAGCCCGTGCGGCAGGTTCTTGATGAAGCCGACGGTGTCGCTGACCAGCACGCGCGGGATGCTCTCGGGGTGCAGGGTGCGCACGGTGGTGTCGAGCGTGGCGAAGAGCTTGTTGGCGACGAGCACTTCGCTGCCGGTGAGCGCGCGCATCAGGGTGGACTTGCCGGCGTTGGTATAGCCGACCAGGGCCACGCCGGCAAGGCCCTGGTGCGCTTGCCGCCGTGCGCGCTGGGTCCTGCGCTCGGCGTCCATCGCGGCGATTTCGAGCTGCAGTTCGGCGATGCGGTCGCGGATCTTGCGCTTGTCCAGCTCGGTATGCGACTCGCCGGCGCCGCGGCCGCCGACGCCGCTGCGCTGGCGTCCCTGCGGCCCGGCCAGCTTGGCCGCCTCGCGCAGGCGCGGCGCCATGTAGCCGAGGCGGGCGATCTCGACCTGCGCGCGCGCGGCGCGGGAGCGCGCGTTGCGGTGGAAGATCTCGAGGATGACCATGGTGCGGTCCATCACCTCGCAACCGGCGTCCTTTTCCAGGTTGCGCGCCTGCGACGGCGAGATTTCGTGGTCGACCAGCAAAGCGTCGATCGGGACGGGCGAGACCGCTTCGGCTGCATCGTCGCTGCCCGCAACGAGCGTGGAGAGCCTATACAGGGGATTCTGCGGCGCGCGTTCGGTCTCGTCGACATCGTCGGTCGATTCGCCGCGCACGTAGTGGCGGATTTCCTGCCGCTTGCCGACGCCCAGGTAGGCGGTCGGATCGAAGCCCGCGCGTTTCTGCGTGAAGGTGCGGGTGACGGTGTAGCCCAGCGTCTTGGCGAGTTCGCGCAACTCGGTCAGCGAGGCCTCGAACTCGAAATCGCTCACCCCCGGCAACTGCACGGCGGCCGCGATGGCGTAGCGGGGTTTTTCATTGACATCGTTGGGCATGCGGCGGGACTTCAGTTGTGGAGGCGAAGGCGGATAGTACCCGCCATTGCGGGGATGTACGGCATTGCGCGTGCCTGGACACTCCCTGCCTGCCTTCCGTGTGGCGTCATTCCGGTGATGCGGAAGCCAGGTGAACAGGCATCCGGCCCGCGGCGTCCGCCGGGTGACGATCCGTTCAGGATTCACCCGGCACCGCTGCAGAGGCTAGCGGCCGAACACCACCGCCGCCACATCCTGATACCGCCTGGCGAAATGCACCGTCATCCCGGCCCGGATGTGGGCGGGCAACTTGTCGAAGTCGCGGCGGTTGGCTTCGGGCAGGATGAGTTCGTGGATGCCGATGCGGCGGGCGGCGATGACCTTTTCGCGGATGCCGCCGACGGGCAGGACCTGGCCGGTGAGGGTGAGTTCGCCGGTCATGGCGAGCGGGCGCGGCACCTTCCTGTTCTTGGCCAGCGACAGCAGCGCGGTGGCCATGGTGACGCCGGCGCTGGGGCCGTCCTTGGGGGTGGCGCCTTCCGGCACGTGGAGATGCACGAAGCTCTTGTCGAAGAAGGTCTGGTCCGCCCCGTAGGCCTTGAGGTGCGAGGCGACGTAGCTGTAGGCGATCTCGGCCGATTCCTTCATCACCTCGCCGAGCTTGCCGGTGAGCTTGAAGCCGCGGTTGAGGGTGTGCACGCGGGTGGCTTCGACCGGCAGCGTGGCGCCGCCCATCGCGGTCCACGCCAGGCCCGTGACGACGCCGACGCCGGTGAGCGGCTTCTCCTTCGTGAACACGGGCTTGTCGAGGTAGGCCTCGATTTCCCTGGTGCCGATCCTGATCGGCGTTTGCGCGCCGCCGAGGATTTTCACCACGGCCTTGCGGGCGACGCGGCCCAGCTGCTTTTCCAGGTTGCGCACGCCGGCCTCGCGGGCATAGCCCTCGATGACGTGGCGGATCGCGCCTTCGGTGATCGTCAGCTGATTTTTCTTGAGGCCGGCGCGTTCGAGCACGCGCGGCCACAGGTGGTGCCTGGCGATGGCGAGCTTTTCCTCGGTGATGTAGCCCGAGAGGCGGATGACTTCCATGCGGTCGAGCAGCGCCGACGGGATGGAAAAGTCGTTCGCCGTGCAGATGAAGAGTGTTTTCGACAGGTCGAAGCGCACGTCCAGATAGTGGTCGAGGAATTCGGCGTTCTGCTCGGGGTCGAGCACTTCGAGCAGCGCACTTGCCGGGTCGCCCTGGTAGCTCGCGCCGATCTTGTCGACTTCGTCGAGCATGATGACCGGGTTGGACGACTCGACCTCCTTCAGCGCCTGCAGGAACTTGCCCGGCATGGCACCGATGTAGGTGCGGCGGTGGCCCTTGATCTCGGCCTCGTCGCGCATGCCGCCGACCGAAAAGCGGTAGAACCTGCGCCCCAGCGCCTCGGCGATGGATTTGCCGATGGAGGTCTTGCCCACGCCGGGCGGGCCGATGAGCAGCAGGATGGAGCCCGACATGCGGCCCTTCATCGCGCCGACGGCGAGGAATTCGAGGATGCGGTCCTTCACGTCGTCCAGGCCGTCGTGGTCGCGGTCGAGTATTTTCCGCGCGCGGTCAAGGTCGAAGCTGTCCTGCGTGGTCACGCCCCAGGGCAGCACGGTCAGCCAGTCGAGGTAGTTGCGGGTGACCGTATATTCGGCCGAGCCGGTTTCCAGCAGCGAGAGCTTGTGCATTTCCTCGTCGATGCGTTTCTGCGCGTGCGGCGGCACGACGAGTTGGGCCAGCCGCTCGCGGAAGGTGTCGAGCTCGGCGGTCTTGTCGTCCTTGGCGATGCCCAGTTCCTTCTGGATCGCCTTCAGCTGCTGGCGCAGGAAAAATTCGCGCTGCTGCTCGCTCATCTTCTCGTCGACGCGCTCGCGGATCTGCGACTGGATGCGCGCGACGTCGAGTTCCTTCTTCAGAAGCACCAGCACCTTTTCCATGCGCTTTTTCAGGGCGAAGGCTTCGAGCACGTCCTGCAGTTCGGTCTTGGACGCGGTGGTGAGGCTGGCGGCAAAGTCGGTGAGCTGCGAGGGCTCGTTGGGCCCGAAACGGTTGAGGAAGAACTTCAGTTCCTCGGAATACAGCGGGTTGAGCGGCAGCAGTTCCTTGATGGTATTGATGATGGCGACCGAATAGGCTCGGATTTCCTCCGATTCCGGCTTGCCCGGCTCGCTGGGGTAGTCCACGCGCACCCGGTAGGGCGGCGCGTCGGACAGCCATTCGACAATACGGAAGCGCTTCACGCCTTCGGCGATGAACTGCATCTTGCCGTCGGCGCGCACGGGATGGTGGATGCGCACGGCGGTGCCGACGGCCTTGAAGTCGCCGCGCTTCACGTCGTCGGTGTTGTCGGGCTTGACCACGACGAGGCCGACCATGTGGTGCGGCGTGTCGCCGATGGCTTCCACGGTGGACAGCCAGGGCGCCTCGTTCATCAGTAGCGGCAGGGTCTGCGCCGGAAAGAAGGGCTTTTCGGTCAGCGGCAGCAGGTGCAGTTCGGCCGGCAGCACCGGCGTGGCCGGCAACTGGCGGTCGTCGGGCAGGATTTCGCCTTCGATGGGCGTGTCGTCAGGCTTGGCGTCGCGGGGCATGGTCCGGTCTTCGTGGTTTGAGGCTGGTCCACGAAGTATCGGGGCTATCCCGGCGTTTTCAAGGCGGGGCCGCGGCGGCCTTCGGCTTGACGGGAATTTCCTCCACCACGTCGGGCATGCTGGACAGGATCAGCAGTTCCACCCGGCGGTTGCGCGCCCTGCCCTCCGGCGTGGCGTTGGAGGCGACCGGCTGGCTGGCCTCGCGGCCAATGGCGTAGAGCCGCGCGGGATCGATGCCGTTGTCGGCGAACAGGCGCACCACGCTGCTGGCACGCACGGCGGAGAGTTCCCAGTTGGACGGGAACAGCGGACTCCGGATCGGCACGTTGTCGGTGTGGCCGGTGATTTCGAGATTGAAGGGTTCCTTGGCGAGCGTGCGCGCCACGGCACGCAGCACGTCGAGCGAGCCGGGCTCCAGGCTGGCCTCGCCCGGCTTGAACAGCACGTTGGCGTTGATCTCGATGGTGACGCCGCGCCGGCTTTGCGTCACGCGCACCTTGCCTTCCTTGACCAGCGGGCCCATCGCTTCCAGCAGGTTGTTGGCCACCTCGGTCATGTGCTCGCGTTCCTCGATCGCCTGCTGCTGCTTGAGGGTGCGCCGTTTGACGTCGGGCGGCATGGCCTGGGTGGGCCGCAGGTTGGGGACCGGCGCCTCGGCCCCGGCCGGCGCCTTGCCGAAGGCGTCGCCCAGCGCGTCGGCGAGCACGCGGTATTTGCTCTCGTTGACGGCCGACACGGCGTACATCACCACGAAGAAGGCGAACAGCAGCGTGATGAAGTCGGCGTAGGAAATCAGCCAGCGGTCGTGGTTCTCGCGGTCGAAGGCGATGCGGCGGCGGCGGCGCATAGATCAGAGATAGCCCTTCAATTTCGCTTCGATGATGCGCGGATTGTCGCCCTGGGCGATGCCGATGAGACCGTCGCACAGGATCTCGCGTTCGGCGACGCGTCGGGCGATGCTGAACTTGATCTTGTTGGCGATGGGCAGGAACACCAGGTTGGCCAGACCGACGCCGTAGATGGTGGCGACGAAGGCGACGGCGATGCCGGTGCCGAGCTTGCTCGGGTCGGACAGGTTCTCCATCACGTGAATGAGCCCGAGCACCGCCCCCAGGATGCCGAGCGTGGGCGAATAGCCGCCGGCGATTTCCCACACGCGCGCGGCCTGGCGTTCGGCGGTCTCGAAGCTGACGATCTGCACGTCCAGGGTATCGCGCAGCTTGGCGGCGTCGGCGCCGTCCACCAGCAATTGCAGCCCGGTCTTCTGGAAGGGATCGTGCGTGGTGTTGACGTATTTCTCCAGCGCCAGCAGGCCGTCCGCGCGCGCGGTGTGCGACCACATGACGATGCGGCGGATCAGGGCCTGCGCATCCGACTCGTGGGGACGGAAGGCCCATCTGGCCATGCGCATGCCCTGCACGAAGACCGGCAGCGGATGATGCAGCAGGATCGCGGCCAGCGTGCCGACGACGACGATGACGAAGGCGGCCGGCTGCATGAGGATGCCGAGCTGGCCGCCTTCGATGGCCTGGCCGCCGAAGATGGCGGCGACGCCGAGTACGATGCCGATCAGGCTCCCGCGATCCATGCGTCTTCCTTGAGTTTGGCGCGCAGGCGGGCGATGGCCTGGCCGTGCAGCTGGCAGATGCGCGATTCGGATACGCCGAAGACCTCGGCGATCTCGCGCAGGTTGAGTTCCTGTTCGTAGTAGAGCGACATCAGCAGCTGTTCGCGTTCGGGCAGGTTTTCGATGCCGGCGATGATGCAGGCGCGCAGGTTGGCGTCGAGCAGCTGCGGCAGCGGCATGCTGGCTTCGTCGGCCGACTGCTTGTCGAGGAAGGAATCGTCCTCGTCGGAATCGCCGAAATCCTCGAAATACAGCAGCTGGTGGCCGCGCGCGTCGCCCAGCATCTCCTGGTATTCGGCGAGCGGCATCTTCATCTCGGCGGCGATCTCCGACTCGCTGGGCTGGCGGCCCAGGCGATGCTGCAGCTTGCCGATGACGTCCTCGATCTTGCGCATGGACTGGCGCGCGCTGCGCGGCATCCAGTCGGACTGGCGCAGTTCGTCGATCATCGAGCCGCGGATGCGCTGGATGGCGTAGGCCTCGAACTGCGAGCTCTGCGCCTCGTCGTAGCGGCTGATCGCATCGAGCAGGCCGATCATGCCGGCCTGCACCAGGTCGTCCTCTTCCACGCTGGGTGGCAGGCGGCCCATCATGTGATGCGCCAGTCGCTTGACCATGGGCATGTACTGCGTGAGCAGATCGCCTTTCTCGCCCTTCTCGGTTTTTCCGGTTGCGGTGTACATCCCTGTCCCTTTAACGCCGATACGCTTCCACCAGCCGTCCCCCCTGGATCACCCGCTGCATGAAGCCGCCGACGCCGCCCAGGCTCGCCGCCTGCGGCCACCGCAGCAGGCCGTCGGCCAGCTTGCGGAACTGCGAGGTGGATTGCGCGACGGGGAAGGCCTCGAGCACCGAGGTGCGCAGCCGGTTGGCGCGGTCGAGCTTCTCGTCCTGCGGAATGTAGCCGAGAAAATCGACCGACACGCCGAGATAGCGGCTGGCGGTGTCGGCGAAATTCTGCGCCGCGGCCTGCGCCTGGCCGGTGGAAGCCACGCGGTTGAGCAGCAGGCGGAACTGGCGCTTGCCGAAGTTCATCGCCAGGCGCTTCACCAGGGTATAGCAGTCGGTGAGCGCGGCCTGCCCCGGCGGCAGCACGATCATGATCTCGGACGCGGCCAGGCCCAGCGGCAGCGCGTCGGGGTCGGTGGCGTCCTCCATGTCGACCAGCACGACGTCGACGCCGCACTGCAGGCGGTCGAAACTCTGCGCCAGCCATTCCTGGTCGCGGTCGGACAGGCGGCCGAGGCGCGGGAAGCCGCCGCCGATGGGCAGCACCTGCACGTTGTCGGGGCCGGTGAGGATGAGGTCTTCCAGCGCGCAGCGACCGGCCAGCACGTCGGACACGTCGTGCAGCGGCACCAGCCCCAGCGCCGCCGCGGCGCCGCGGCCATGGCGGGCCTGGTCGACGATGAGCACGTCGCGCCCGCCATGCGCGAGCGCGGCGGCGAGGTTGGCGGTGGCGGTGGTCTTGCCGGCCCCCTTCTGTCCGCTCATCACGGTAATCACCTGGAAACCGCCCTGCCCGAGCAGGCGGCGCAGGCCGGCGGCCTGGTCGCTGACGAATTTATCCAAGGGACACCGCGCTTTCCGCGTGCAGGCCCTGGCCGCTCATGGCGTAGGCGAGTTCGCTCTCGTCGATCTGCCAGGGCGATTTCAGGGTGCGCGTCTTGAAGGCGCGGTGGATCAGGTACTGGCGGTTGGCCAGATGCAGGTCCTCGGGCACGCGCTGGCCGGTGGCGAGGTAGTGCACCATGAGGTCGTGGCGGATCGCGCAGTCGAGCGCGGGGCCCAGGCTCGCGGCCTCGTCGATCTTGGTGAGGATGCAGCCGTCGAGGCCACGCTGGCGGTAGGCCTCGACCACTTCGTTGAGGGTATCGCCGTGGCTGGTGGCATTCAGCATCAGCAGGCGCTTGATCGGCTGGCCGGCCTGGCACAGCATCTCGACCTGTTCGGCGACGGCCTGGTCGCGCTGGCTCATGCCCACGGTGTCGATCAGCACGGTGTGCTTGTTGCGCAGTTCGGCCAGCGCCAGTTTCAGGTCGGCGGCGTCGCGCACGGCGTGCACGGTCACGCCGAGGATCTTGCCGTAGATGCGCAGCTGTTCGTGGCCGCCGATCCGGTAGCTGTCGGTGGTGAGCAGCGCCAGCTTGTCGGCGCCATGGCGCACCACGAAGCGTGCGGCGAGCTTGGCGGTGGTGGTGGTCTTGCCGGCCCCGGTCGGTCCCATCAGGGCGAACACGCCGCCTTCGTCGAGCAGGTCGGTTTCGTGCTGCATCACGTTGAGGCGTTTCATCAGGGTGTTGCGCATCCACACCTGGGCGTCGGGTTCGTCGTGCGGCAGGCTGTCGAGCATGTCGCGCGCCAGCGTGGTGGAAAAGCCCGCCGACAGCAGATCGCGCATCACCCCGGCGCCGGCGGGGTCGCGCCCCGGCAGTTCGCGCCAGGCGAGATCGTCGATGCGGGTTTCGAGACGGGTGCGCATGGCCTTGAGTTCGGCAAGGATGCTTTGCGTCATCTCGGCGCTTTCCTGGGTGGGTACCGCCACGCGTTCGATCAGGCGGCGCTTGAAGCTCACGGCAGGCTCGGCCTCGCTGCGGAGGGGCTCGGTGCGGGCGGTAGCCGGGCGGCCGAGATCGGCGGCGTCGAAAGGCGCGGCTTCGCGGGCCGGCATGTCGCGCAGGCGCGGCTGGCGCGGCGCTTCCTGCGTGCGTGCCTGGAAGTCTTCCGCATCGGGCCGCCGGGGTGGCGGGGTGTCGTCGACGGGCGGGGCCATCGAGGCGATGGCCTCCGCCGGCATGGCCAGCACCTCGACCCCGCCTTCGACCGCACGATTGGACAGGATGACGGCGTCGGGTCCGAGGACCTCGCGCAACTGGCGCATGGCCTCGCGGGATGTCTTGGCGACGATGCGTTTCACGTTCATGCTGCTCCTCCTACCAGGGAAGTCACTTTGATCTGTTTGCCTTCGGGCACTTCAGCGTGCGAAAGCACCTTGAGTTGCGGCGTATCGGCCAGGCCGGGCTCCATGGCCGCGCCTTCGTTGCCGGCCTGCAGGGTCTGCAGCAGCAGGCGCTCCAGGCCCTGGTCCAGCGCGATGACCGGCAGTTCGCCGCTGGAACCGTAGATCTGCTGCACGATGGAACGGCCCAGCGCCACGCGCACCAGCGCGGTGAGCTCGTTGGGATCCTGCACGCGCGCCGCATGCTCGAGCAGGGTGTCGATGATGGTGCGCATGTCGCGGATGGCCACGCCTTCGACGAGCAGGTTCTGCAGCACCTTCTGCACCACCGTCAGCGGCAGCATCTTGGGCGCCAGGTCTTCCACCAGCTTGGGCGCACTCTTGCCCAGGTGGTCCAGCAGGGCCTGCGCTTCCTGGCGACCGAGCAGCTCGGCGGCATGCTGGGTGACGAGATGGTTGAGGTGGGTGGCGACGACGGTGCCGGCGTCGACCACGGTGTAGCCCATGGCCTGCGCCTGCTCGCGCATGTCGGCCTCGATCCACACCGCCGGCAGGCCGAAGGCCGGGTCCTTGGTGGGCACGCCCGGCAGGGCGGCGGCGACGCTGCCCGGGTCGATGGCGAGGAAGGCGCCGGTGCGCACCTCGCCGCCGCCGATTTCCACGCCCTTGAGCGTGATGCGGTAGCTGTTGGGATTGATTTCGAGGTTGTCGCGGATGTGCACGGCGGGCGGCAGGAAGCCGACCTCGCGCGCGAATTTCTTGCGGATGCCCTTGATGCGGCGCACCAGTTCGCCGTCGGCGGCGCTGTCGACCAGCGGGATCAGGCGATAGCCGACTTCCAGGCCGAGGGTGTCGACCGGCGCCACGTCTTCCCAGCTCGCCTCCTGCGCCTCGACCGCGGCGACCGGCGCGGTGGTGACTTCGGGCTCGGCCGGCTTGGGCGCGTGCGAGTTGCGCCAGGCCAGCCAGACGATGCCGCCCGCCAGCAGCAGGAAGGCGAAGTTGGGCATGCCGGGGATCATGCCCATCATGCCGAGGATGCCGGCGGTGATGTAGAGCGCCTGGGTCTTGCTGAACACGTTGGAGAGCATCTGGCCGGCGATGTCCTCTTCGGTGGACACGCGGCTGACGATGATGCCGGCGGCGATGGAAATGACCAGTGCCGGAATCTGCGCCACCAGGCCGTCGCCGATCGCCAGCAGGGTGTAGTTCTGCGCCGAGTCGGCCACGCTGAGGTCGTGCTGCAGGACGCCGACGACGAAGCCGCCGATGATGTTGATGAGCAGGATGAGGATGCCGGCGATGGCGTCGCCGCGCACGAATTTCGAGGCGCCGTCCATGGAGCCGTAGAAGTCGGATTCCTGCGAGATCTCGGCGCGGCGGCGGCGCGCCTCGTTCTCGTCGATGAGTCCGGCGTTGAGGTCGGCGTCGATCGCCATCTGCTTGCCGGGCATGGCGTCCAGGGTGAAGCGCGCGCTGACCTCGGCGATGCGGCCGGCGCCCTTGGTGATGACGACGAAGTTGATCACCACCAGGATGACGAAGACGATGATGCCGACCGCGTAGTTGCCGCCGACCAGGAAATGGCCGAAGGCCTCGATCACCTTGCCGGCGGCGTCGGGGCCGCTGTGGCCGTGCAGGAGCACCACGCGGGTGGAAGCGACGTTGAGCGACAGGCGCAGCAGGGTCGACAGCAGCAGCACCGTCGGGAAGGCGGCGAAATCGAGCGCCTTGCGGGTCGACAGGCTGACCAGCAGCACCATGATCGACAACGCGATGTTGAAGGTGAACAGCATGTCGAGCGCGAAGGCCGGCAGCGGCAGCACCAGCATCGCGAGCACGAGGACGATGAAGAGCGGCGCCGCCATGGCGCGCGCGTTGGCCGAGCTGAAGAGATTGGCGAGGTTCAGGGTGCCGTTCATGCCTGTGCCCCCATTTCAGTCGCCTGCAGGGGATCCAGTTCGGGCGGGACGGGCAGGTCGACCGGGGTTTTCGGGTACGCGCCGCCGGCTTGCTGGAAATGGCGCAGCTGGAACACGTAGGCGAGCACTTCGGCCACAGCGGCGTAGAGGGTGGCCGGAATTTCGTCGCCGAGCTCGGTGTGGCGGTACAGCGCGCGCGCCAGCGGCGGGGCCTCCAGCAGCGGCACGCGGTGCTCGGCGGCGAGTTCGCGGATCTTCGCGGCGACTGCGTCGGCACCCTTGGCGACCACGCGCGGTGCGCCCATCCGGCCTTCGGTGTACTTGAGCGCCACCGCGAAGTGGGTCGGGTTGGTCACCACCACGTCGGCGGTCGGCACCTCGGCCATCATGCGGCGGCGCGCCATTTCGCGCTGCTGGGCGCGGACGCGGGCCTTGATGTGCGGGTCGCCCTCGGTTTCCTTGGCTTCCTGGCGCAGCTGCTCCTTGCTCATCTTGAGCCGGTCGTAGTAGCTCCACAACTGGTAAGGCAGGTCGAGCACGACGATGAAGATCATGGCGCCGGCGATCAGCAGGAATACCCGGCCGACCAGATCGCCCATGTGGGCAACGGCGTGGTCCGGGGTTTCCAGGCTGAGCGAGAAGATCGCGTCGAGATTGCCCCAGATCAGCCAGGCAGCGACGCCGCCGAGCATGCCGACCTTGGCCAGCGACTTGACCAGTTCGACGAGACCCTGCGACGACACCATGCGCTTGAACCCGTTCAGCGGGTTGAGGCGGTTGAAATCGGGCATCACGGCCTTGGTGCTGAACAGCCAGCCGCGCAGCAGCAGCGGCGAGGCCATGGCGGCGATCGCGACGAGCAGCAGGAAGGGGGCAAGGGCGAGCGCCGCATCGAAGAAGAGCGCCGACAGCTGCGACAGGGCAACCTCGCTGTCGCGGGCGACCCCCGGTTCGAAGTGCAGGCCGCCGCGCACGATGCCGGACATGGAACGCCCCAGCTGGCTCGCCATCATCCACAGGGCGGCACCGCCGGTCATCAGCACGACGAAGGTGGCGAGCTCGCGCGACTGCGGCACCTGGCCGTCTTCGCGCGCCTTCTCCAGTCGTTGTGGCGACGGGGCTTCTGTCCGTTCCTGATCGCTTTCCTCAGCCATCCCAGATCTCGCGTTGTGAGAGGGGCCCTTCCGCGTTTCCTGCGAAAGGGAATTTCTTAGGCTGGATTATTGGTCACGCCCGGGCCGGGCGATCAGGGGAATAGAGGCGGTTTTCCCGGCTATTTCGCCACTGCGGTGGCAGCGGCGGCGGCGGCCGAAGCCGCGGCGGCAGCGGAAGCCGGCGTGCTGGCCGGTGTGGCGGAAATCTTGCCGAGTTCTTCCCGCACGTCGTCCTTGTCTTCGACGTGCACGCCCGAGGCCTCCTTGGTGATGGCGTCCTCGGTACGCTTGTTCATGACGATGATGCTGATGCGGCGGTTGACCGGGTCGTGCGGGGCCGCGTTGCCGAAGGGAACGGACGAGGCCAGGCCGACCACGCGCAGCATCTTGCTCTCGTCCATGCCGCCGGCGATCAGTTCGCGACGCGAGGCATTGGCGCGATCGGTCGACAGTTCCCAGTTGCCGTAGCCGCGTCCGCCGTTGGCGTAGGCGGTGTCGTCGGTATGGCCCGACAGGCTGACGCGGTTGGACACGTCGTTGAGGACATGACCGATCTCGCGCAGGATGATCTTGGTGTAGGGCTGCAGGTCGGCGCTGGCGAGATTGAACATCGGCCGGTTCTGCTCGTCGACGATCTGGATGCGCAGGCCTTCGCTGGTGATGTCGAGCAGGAGCTGGCGCTTGAACTGCTTGAGCGTGGGATTGGAATCGATCGCCGATTCGAGCTTGAGCTTGAGCCCCTTCAGGCGTTCGGCTTCCTGGCGCTCCAGTTCGGCCTTGGCCGCCCGGAGGTTATAGGACTTCTTCTCGTCCTCGGTCTTGCCTTTCTTGACCTGGCCGGCCTGGCGCGTCACGTCGGTGCCGCCGCCCTTGATGACGCTGGAACTGTCGCCGCTGCCCGAGCCGCCCTGCATGGCGACCTTGAGCGGGGTCTTGAAGTATTCGGCGATACCCTGCAAATCGCCCTTGGCGGTCGAGCCCAGCAGCCACATCAGCAGGAAGAAGGCCATCATCGCGGTCACGAAGTCGGCGTAGGCGATCTTCCAGGCGCCCCCGTGATGGCCCCCCACGACCTTCTTGACGCGTTTGACGATGATGGGCGCTTTTTGCTCGCTCATGCCTGGCCTCGGACGCTGGGAATCCGCTCAGCCGCGATCAGCGCGACTTCGCACCCTTGACGTGCTCTTCGAGCTCGCTGAACGTAGGGCGTTCGGTGGAGAACAGCACCTTGCGGCCGAATTCGACCGCGATCGCCGGCGCATAGCCGTTGATGCTGGCGAGCAGGGTGACCTTGATGCACTGGAACATCTTGCTCGACTCGTGCAGCTTCTGTTCGAGCAGGCCGGCGAGCGGGCCGACGAAGCCGTAGGCCAGCAGGATGCCGAGGAAGGTACCGACCAGGGCGTGCGCGATCAGGATGCCCAGTTCCGCCGGCGGCAGGCCGACCGATTCCATGGTGTGCACCACGCCCATCACCGCGGCGACGATGCCGAAGGCGGGCATGCCGTCGCCCAGCTTGGCGATGACGTGCGCCGGCACCTCGCCTTCGTGGTGGTGGGTCTCGATCTCGTTGTCCATCAGGTTCTCGATCTCGAACGCGTTCATGCTGCCGCTGACCATCAGGCGCAGGTAATCGGTGAGGAACTCGATGATGTGGTGGTCGGCCAGGATGGTCGGATATTTCGAGAACAGGGGGCTGCTTTCCGGGTTCTCGACGTCCGATTCGATGGACATCAGGCCTTCCTTGCGGATCTTGGTCAGCAATTCATAGAGCAGCGCGAGCATGTCCATGTAGAGCGCGCGCGTGTATTTCGAGCCCTTGAATACCGTCGGCAGGGCCTTCATCGTGGCCTTCACCGCCTTGATATTGTTGCCGACGAGGAAGGCGCCCATCGCGCCGCCGCCGATCATGAGCAGTTCGAGCGGCTGGAACAAGGCGGCAAGGTGCCCGCCCGCCATGGCGAAACCGCCGAACACGCTGACCAGTACGACGATATATCCAACGATGACTAGCACGACTGTCGCTTCCTTCCGATGGGCCACCGGGGGGTCACGGATGTGCCCTGCCCCGCTTCGCCCGCATCAATCCCGGGCTCTCAGGTTTGAAATTCGACCAGATCGAAAAAAACTTGATGGCACATCACGAGTTTTTCGGCATGGGCATGGGCATGGGCATGTGCCAGACGTACAGGGTGTGGCGTTTGCCGTCCGCCAGGGAAATGCACTGATCCGGCTGGCGGCCGGCCACTTCGAAGGACAGGCTGATGAAGGTCGAACCCGCGCGCATCTGTTGCTGCGCCTGCCGCCAGAGCGCGGGCATGGCCGCAGGCGACAGGAAGGCGAACACGACGTCGTAGGCGCCCAGGTCGAGCCGTGCGTAATCGCGGCGCAGGAAGGTCGCACGGCGGCGACCGACCGCGGCGCGCAGGCGGCTGATCAGCCAGGGCGCAGGCGCAATCTCCGCGCCCACGAACTGTCCATCGGGGAATTTGCGCTCCAGGTGGAAAAGCACGTCGCCCAGGCCGCTGCCCAGGTCGATGAAGCGGAACGGCCGCGATGCCGGCAGCAGCGTCTCGATGGCCTGCCAGGCTTTCATGTCGGAAAGGTACAGGGGGACGCGGGTCCGGAAGCTGCTCCAGTAGAACAGCAGCAGCAGGATGAAGGCGGCGAGATAGATCCAGGCCGGGAGTGCGGCCTGGCCAGCCAGAAGCGCGGCCGGCACGAACAGCGCGTGCAGCGGTTGCCACCACACGGGCTGGCCTGCCGCACGACTCAGCACGGCGGCAAGCCCCCCCTGGGCCAGCGCGAACTGCCAGTTTGCGGTCTGGAATGCGCCCGATCTTGCCGCCAGCCAAAACAGCAGCGCCGCCAGGAGAGTGGCGGCGCACTGGATGAGCAGGGATTGCAGGCTGACCGGCAGACGGCTCATGGCCGTGCGCAGCGGGGGTCAGGCCGCGGCGGGCATGTCGGCATGCGCTTCGGCGGCCTTGGCCTTGCGGGTCTTGCCCGCGCGGGCCGGCATGTTGCACAGGCCGCAGACGTATTCGTGGTGCAGATCGTCGGGATGGACCACGAAGTTGCCGCCGCAGCATGTGCACACGGCAGTCTCCAGCATGCGGCTCTCGAAGAAACGGTTCAGCGTCCAGGCGCGGGTGAAGCTCAGCACCGGCTCGATCTGGTTGGTCTGGATGTATTCCTGGTACAGGCGATAGCTCTTCAGCAGGGCCTCGATGCCGCTGGCATCACTGTTCCTGGTGAGATAGCGGTGGATGTTGACGAACAGGGAGGCGTGCACGTTGGGCAGCCAGGTCAGGAACCAGTCGGTCGAGAACGGCAGCATGCCCTTGGGCGGCGAGACGCCCTTCACTTCCTTGTAGAGCTTGAGCAGGCGTTCGCGCGAAAGCGAGGTTTCGCACTCCAGAACCTGCGGACGGGCGCCGAGTTCGATCAGTTCGATCGCCAGCTGGGTGTCGCGCATTTCGTTCAACAGGCTTTTTTTACTCATGGTGCCCTCCCCTACGGCAGTGATGAATGCGGTTTATGCGAACGCGGCAGCCTGTTGTCCGGCCATCAGGATCGCGGCGTGCGACTGGGCCAGCGTGCGGTCCTTGGTGTAGTTGGTGAGCAGGTTGAGCACGGCGCCGTCGTCGAAGCGGAAGCGCGACATCAACATGCCGGAATCGGCCAGTTTCAGAACCTGGGCGGGGGTCAGGGCCTCGATCAGCTCGGCGACGTCCTGGCTGATGCCGAGGCGGAAGACCGCGGTCGTCTTGTCGCTGCGGATCATGCCCTGGGCGAGCATGAGGTAGCTGAGATTGACTTCGCGCATTTCGGCCAGCATTTCGTCGAGTTTCATGATCTGTCCTTCCCGTGAGTTTTTTTCGCCTTCCGCGCTAAACCTTGCCCGGATGAATCGTTTTCGGCGCCACCCCGGGAAAGTTAATGTGGCGAGTCGCTGTTTAGGGGGACGGAGTGCTTCCGGGAATCGTGTCGGTGTTTGTCTTACATGAAGGGACGGAGACCCGGGATTCAGGAACCGCCAAAACGACTGCGGCTGCGCCGCGCCCCATGAATTCATGAAGCGCGGCGCAGCCGCACTCGTCCCCTGCCCTGAATCCTGCCCCTTCAGCTGCGCTGATAGATATCCTCGAAGCGCACGATGTCGTCCTCGCCCAGGTAGGAACCCGACTGCACCTCGATCATGTGCAGGTCGATCTTGCCGGGGTTCTCCAGGCGGTGCGAGGTGCCGAGCGGAATATAGGTCGACTGGTTCTCGCTCAGCAGGGTGACCGTATCGCCGCAGGTAACGCGGGCGGTGCCGGAGACGACGATCCAGTGCTCGGCGCGGTGGTGGTGCATCTGCAGGCTGAGTTTCTCGCCCGGCTTGACCATGATGCGCTTGACCTGGAAGCGCTCGCCGTCGTCGATGCCCTCGTACCACCCCCAGGGACGGTAGACCTGCTTGTGGAGCAGGTGCTCCACGCGCTGTTCGGCCTTCAGCCGGTCGACCAGCTTCTTCACGTCCTGGACCTGGTCCTTCCTGGCCACCAGCACCACGTCGGCGGTCTCGACGATCACCAGGTTCTCCACGCCCAGCGCCGCGACCATGCGGCTTTCGGCACGGACGAAGTTGTTGCGGGCATCTTCCAGCATCACGTCGCCGCGCACGGCATTGCCCGCGGCGTCCTTCTCGGCCACTTCCCACAGTGCCGACCATGCCCCGATGTCGTTCCAGGCGATGTCGGCAGGCACCACGGCGGCACGCTGGGTCTTTTCCATCACGGCGTAGTCGATGGACTCCGAGGGGCAGGTCTCGAACGCCGCCGGGTCGAGCCGCACGAAGTCGAGGTCGTTCTTCGCCAGGTCGAGCGCCTTGCGGCTGGATTCGAGGATGTCCGGCCGCAGTTTCTCGAGTTCGGCGAGGAAATCGGCGGCGCGGAACAGGAACATGCCGCTGTTCCAGTAGTAGTCGCCGGACTGGACGTAGGTTTTCGCGGTGGCCAGGTCGGGTTTCTCGACGAAGGCCGCGACCTGGCTGGCCCCGGCGGTGTCGGCGAGCGGCGCACCCTGCTTGATATAGCCGTAGCCGGTTTCCGGGGTGGCGGCGACGATGCCGAAGGTCGTCAGGTGACCGTGCTTCGCTGCCTCGCCGGCCAGGCGGATCGCCGCATGGAAAGCCGGGATGTCGCCGATCAGGTGGTCGGCCGGCAATACCAGCATCAGGGCGTCGGGGTCGTCGCGCACCAGCATCAGCGCCGCCACGGCAATCGCCGGCGCGGTGTTGCGTCCTACCGGTTCGAGCACGATGGCCTCGGGCGATACCCCGATTTCGCGCATCTGCTCGGCGATCATGAAGCGGTGCTCGACGTTGCAGACCATCAGCGGTGCCGCGATTTCCGGCATGGTCGACAAACGGCCGACAGTATCCTGCAGCAGGCTGCGCTCGCTGGCCAGAGGTAGCAGTTGCTTGGGCAGCGCCGCACGCGACAGGGGCCACAGGCGGGTACCGGAGCCGCCGGAGAGAATCACGGGATGGATGCGGGTCATGGTGAATTCGGGTCTGAGGGTCGTTGAGTCGTCAGAGGCAAAATGCATTCCAGAAGGCGCGAGACCGCCCCGGGCGATTGTGCCACGTTTACCCGCCTGTTTTAGTGATTCGCCCGTGGAACCTGCCGCACGCTGCGCAGTCCATCACCGCGGTGAGGACACGACAGCTGTGCACTAAAGATTTACGCGCAGCGGCCGATACTTCATTTACTTGTTGCAGATTCGGGCCTGCCCGGTCGGCAACAGGTGGGTTTCCCTTGTAGATTTCCCGGTACGGGGCCTTGCCCCAGGCGCTCCTCCTCCTGCCACACCGGGTTTTTCGCGGCGCCGTTGGCGCCGCTTTTTGTTTTCCTGAACCCTAGCGCGAGCCGTCGGCAAAGGCCCGGACACCGGTGGAACGACGTGCTTCTTCCAGCGCCCTGGCGGCCCGTTCCTTGGCGCTGAGTTCGGCAGTCGCGTCGGGTTTTGCGGCCTGCGGCTTGGGCGTGCTGCCGGCTTCGCTCTCGGAGAATGCCCGGATCCCGGCCGAACGTTTGGCCTCGGCGAGAGCCTGCGCCGCGCGCTCGCGCGCCTCGCGTTCTTCCTGCTTTTTCGCTTCCGCTTCCTTGATCGCCTGGCGCTCCCGGTCGATCCGCGCCTGCTCGACATCCCGCTGGCGCTGCTCGGCCAGCGCCTTGGCCTTGCTGGCCTGCTGTCGGGCTTCCTCGGCCTGGCGTTTGCGGTCTTCTTCCTCTTTCTGGCGGGCCTCGGCTTCGCGCTTGCGCTCTTCGGCGTCGTGCGCCTTCTGGGCTTCCAGGCGGGCACGCGCCTGCTTCAGATCGGCGCGCATCTTCTCGCCCGTCTGGCGAATGCGCTCGCTGATGTTGGCCAGGTCTTCCCCACTCATCTCGCCCTGCTGCGCCGCCGGGACGATCGACGGGAGGGCGATGAGTAAGGCCGCGGCTGCGGCATGTGCGAATTTGAACTTCATGTGTATCCCCTTACTGGGCTGGATAAAACGACAGGCCGTCTGCAAGGACGCCTGTCAGCCGTTCAGGGGATTAACGGCCGGAATCGAGTCCGGCTTGATGGGACATTTATGCGGGAACGGCCTCTTCGAATTCCAGCTTGACCCGGTCTTCCTCATCGATGTCGATGGTGACGCGCCCGCCGCTCGCCAGGCGGCCGAACAGCAATTCGTCGGCCAGCGCCTTGCGTATGGTGTCCTGGATCAGACGGGCCATCGGGCGGGCCCCCATCAGGGGATCAAAACCGTGCCGGGCGAGATGGGCCTTGAGCGCATCGGTGAACACGGCTTCCACTTTCTTCTCGTGGAGCTGCTCCTCGAGCTGCATCAGGAACTTGTCCACCACCTGCAGGATGATGGGTTCGGACAGGCCGGCAAAGGGAATGATCGCGTCCAGGCGGTTGCGGAATTCCGGCGTGAACAGGCGCTTGATGTCCTCCATCTCGTCGCCGCGTTCGCGCGCGCCGGAAAAGCCGATGGTCGCCTTGTTGAGCGTCTCGGCACCCGCGTTGGTGGTCATGATGAGCACCACGTTGCGGAAGTCGGCCTTGCGTCCGTTGGTGTCCGTCAGCGTGCCGTGGTCCATCACCTGCAGCAGGACGTTGAAGATATCTGGGTGAGCCTTCTCAATTTCATCAAGAAGAACAACGGCATAGGGATGTTTGTTGATCTGCTCTGTGAGAAGCCCCCCCTGGTCAAAACCGACGTAGCCCGGCGGCGCGCCGATCAGGCGCGAGACGGCGTGACGCTCCATGTACTCGGACATGTCGAAGCGGATCAGCTCGACACCGAGCACGTAGGCGAGCTGGCGGGCCACCTCGGTCTTGCCGACGCCGGTCGGGCCGGAGAAGAGGAAGCTGCCGATGGGCTTCTGCGGGTTGCCGAGGCCGGAGCGCGACATCTTGATCGCCGTCGCCAGGGCATCGATGGCGGTGTCCTGGCCGAACACCGTGGCCTTGAGGTCGCGGTCGAGCTTGGCCAGCGAGGATTTGTCGTCGGCCGACACGCTCTTCGGCGGGATGCGCGCGATCTTGGCGATGATGTCCTCGATTTCCCTGGGCGTAATGACCCGTTTCTGCCTGGACTTGGGCAGGATGCGCTGGGCCGCGCCGGCTTCGTCGATCACGTCGATGGCCTTGTCCGGCAGATGGCGGTCGTTGATGTAGCGTGCCGCCAGCTGGGCAGCGGTGGTGAGCGCCGCAGCGGTGTACTTCACGCCGTGGTGATCCTCGAAGCGCGACTTCAGGCCGCGCAGGATCGCCACGGTCTCGTTGACCGAGGGCTCGGGCACGTCGATCTTCTGGAAACGCCGCGACAGTGCGTGGTCTTTCTCGAAGATGCCACGGTATTCCGTGTAGGTCGTCGCGCCGATGCAGCGCAGCTGCCCGGACGAGAGCGCGGGCTTCAGCAGGTTGGACGCATCCAGGGTGCCGCCCGAAGCCGCCCCGGCGCCGATCAGGGTGTGGATCTCGTCGATGAAGAGGATGGCGCGCGCGTTGTCGGAAAGCTGCTTGAGCACCCCTTTCAGGCGCTGCTCGAAGTCGCCCCGATACTTGGTGCCGGCGAGCAGCGCGCCCATGTCGAGTGCGTACACGGTGCTCTGGGCCAGGATGTCGGGCACCTCGCCCTCGACGATGCGCCGCGCCAGGCCTTCGGCGATCGCGGTCTTGCCGACGCCGGCCTCGCCGACCAGCAGGGGATTGTTCTTGCGCCGGCGACACAGGGTCTGGATCACGCGCTCGAGTTCCTGATCGCGCCCGATGAGCGGATCGATCTTGCCGGCCAGCGCCTGGACGTTGAGGTTCTGCGCAAAGCTGTCCAGCGGCGAGTTGGACGCCGATTCGCCGCTGCTGCTTTCGACCGGCTCGTCAGGACGCGGCGTGGGTTCGCTCTGCGGCGTCTTGGTAATGCCGTGGGAGATGAAATTGACGATGTCGAGCCGGGTGATGCCCTGCTGCGACAGGAAATAGACGGCGTGCGAGTCCTTCTCGCCGAACACGGCGACCAGCACGTTGGCGCCGGTCACTTCCTTCTTGCCCGAGGATTGCACGTGCAGGATGGCGCGCTGGATCACGCGCTGGAATCCCAGGGTCGGCTGGGTGTCGACTTCGGCTTCGCCCGCCACCCTGGGCGTGTGCTCGTCGATGAACTTGCCGATCTGCTCGCGCATCTGGTCGAGATTGGCGCCGCAGGCACGCAGCACCTCGGCGGCGGAAGGGTTGTCCAGCATCGCCAGCAGGAGATGCTCCACCGAGATGAACTCGTGGCGCTTCTGGCGCGCGTCCATGAACGCCATGTGCAGCGTGACTTCGAGTTCCTGGGCAATCATCTAACTTTCCTCCATCGTACATTGCAGCGGATGCTGATGCTGTCGTGCGAAATCGACCACCTGCTCGACCTTGGTGCTGGCGATATCCCGAGGATACACGCCACATACGCCCACGCCCTCGGTATGCACTTTGAGCATGATCTGCGTCGCCCGTTCTTGGTCGATGCCGAAAAACTTCTTCAGGACGTGGACCACGAACTCCATCGGCGTGTAGTCGTCGTTGAGAAGCAGCACCTTGTAGAGGGGCGGCGGCTTGACCCTGGTCGCTGCCGGTTCCAGTAGAGTAGTGCTTTCCCGCTTGGTTGCCATAGCCCGAATAAGCCTGAATTACTGGCCCTATTTTGATGACATGGGGGGAATTTTCAAGCCTGCTGCAAGTGAGGCTTAAACCTTCCCGTCCATCGCAGCCTGCCATGGGCCTGCGGGGCCGCGCGCGCCCGGACGCTGGCCCCGAAAACCGGCACCGCCCGCGGGCGGTACCGCGGCCCGTCAAAGATTGATGATGCCGAGTTCCTTGAGCCGGCGGTAGAGCATCGGCACCGAGATCCCCAGTTTTTTCGCGACCACGCGGCGCGAGCCGTAGCGCCGGAGCAAGGCACGGATTTCCTCGGCCTCGATCTGGTCGCGCACTGGATCGCGTTCGGACGCATGGCCGGGCAGCGGGTCCGGCAGTCCGGGAGCATACGGCGGCAGGGTCGCGGGCAATCTCGCAGCCGGCGCCGGCCCGGCAGGTGGACGGGGACGCTCGACCAACGGCTGTACCGGGAAGTCGGCCGCCTCGATCACGCCGTCGGCACAGCGCGTGGCCGCCCCCAGCAACAGGCTGTGCAGTTCCCGCATGTTGCCGGGAAACGCGTGGGCGGCCAGCACGTCCAGGGCCGACAGCGCGAGCCGGCACTCGATGCCGGTTTCCTGTGCAATGTGCGCCAGCAGGGAATCGGCGATGACCGGGATGTCCTCGCGGCGGTCGCGCAGCGCGGGCACCGCGATGCGAAAACCCGCAACGCGATAGTAGAGATCCTGGCGGAAGGTGCCTTCGGCGGCCATACGTCCGAGGTCGGCGCGGCTTGCCACGATCAGCCGCGCATCGTGGATGCGCGTCAGCGGCTTGCCGTAGGGCCCGCTGTCCTCCCTGTCCAGGAGGCGCAGGAGCTTGCCCTGCATGAACGACGGCAGGGTATCGAATTCGTCCAGGAAAAGCGTTCCGCCCTGCGCCTGCTCGAATACGCTCCGACGGACAGGGTACATGCCGCCGGCGCCGAGGCCGAACAACTCCGCCTCGATTTGCGCCGCCGCATGCATGGCGCAGTTGAACGTGACGAAGGGTCCGTCCTTGTAAGGTGAATTCTCGTGGATGAAACGTGCCGCAAGTTCCTTGCCGGTACCGCCCTCACCGTGCAGCCAGACCGTCACGCCCGTTCTCGCCGCCTTTACCAGTTCTGCCAGGAATCGCACGAAAACAGGACTTCTTCCCGTCAACCTGTAGGCGCCGGGATCGTGTTCCCTGCGCGGCAACAGGCGCTGGAACGACTCCATCATGTAGGTCTTGCCGTCGGCGTCCTGCAGGGGGTGTGCCTGGATCCGCACATGGTCGGGCTGCCCGTCAGCGGCGAAATGGGTATGCAGCGCTTCGCCGGGAGTATGGGTGGCGAATACCTTGCGATGCGGGCATTCCTCGCCGTGCTCGTGGCAGGGAACGGCCGAACGGTGGGAAGTTTCGTGACAGGTCCTGCCCACCACCGCGGCCTGGCTGACGCCGTAGGAATCACAATAAGCCTGGTTCGCGGCGACGATGCGGTAGTCGGCGTCCACCAGTACGGTCGGCGCATCGCGTGTGGCGAGCAGGGCGTGCAGCGGAATAAGTATAGTGCGGTCCATGTCATCCCTTGGTACATGGCCGACACCTGTTCAACGCCGGCCAGTCCGATACGGCCCGATTTCCCGTCCGCCACGGGATGTGTCGTCAGTTCGCGCCCCGGGACTGTCTGCGCAACGCTTTATTTACAAAGCATTCTAGCAATCGGATGCGGGCCTGCTCCATAGAACAACCTGACCGGTCCGCGACAGCAGGATGGATCAGTCGGCCAGCAGCCCGCCGGCCTGTTCGAGCCAGCCCTCCACCACGGCGCAGCTCTGCCCGCTGGGCAGCAGATCGTTCCAGCGCCGGCGCGCCTCCTTGATGACGTTGTTCACCATCCAGCGCGATTCGCGCAGGATCAGCAGCATCTCGGACAGGGCCGCCGCGTCGTCGCGCATGCTTTCGACGAGCATGGAAAGCTCGTCGGGCTGGAAACCGGTTTCCAGCAAAGTGCGTTCGATTTCCGTCACGCGCCTGCCGACGAATTCGGTGAGAGTGGATTCCCCCGCCTGCGGGGTTTTCTGCGAACAGGAAAGATACGCCGCATGCCAGAGCCGGAACACTTCTGCCAGCTGGTCGAGCTGGGCCACCACGGCATCGGCGGAGACCGCTTCCCCGGGGTCGTTGCCGGACCGGGTCTCGCCTGCCAGCAATCCGGCGATGTGGTCGATCAAGACAGGCGAAAATCGCCGCCGGTTCATCTTCAGCATCATGGACAGGCGTTGCGGCCCGTGCGTCGCCCAGGTCTTGTCGGAGAGCGTGGCGATGACCTCGGCCAGCATGAGTATCTGCCCCATCGCGCTGATTTCGTCGCCTTTCACGCCGCGCGGATAGCCGCTGCCGTCCATGCGTTCGTGATGTTCCAGCACCGCCTTGCTGATTTCAGGATGATATTCCGGGTATTCCTGCAGGATCAGGTAGGCCGTGGTGGGGTGCACGCTGATCTGGCGCAGGCCCGCCGCGTCGAGGCTGCCGCCCGCGTGCAGGATTTCGGGGTCGGTATGGAGTTCGCCGAGGTCATGGAACATCGCGGCTGCGGCGACCGCCGCGAGATCGTGGTCGTTCAGACGATCCCGGATACCCAGAAACACGCCGATCAGCGCAACGAACAGGCTGTGCCTGAAAATCTGCGGATGCTGCTCGCGCGCAACCGTGAGCTTGAACGAGAGCGGCGCGTTGAGCGGGATGGCGTAGAAGGCGTTGAGCAGGCGGTCCAGCCCCGGCAAGGCCTTGCGGATGTATTCGAAGCAGGGTTCCTCGCGCAGCATGCCGCGTGCGGCATCGCGCAGGCTGCCGTTGTTGACGCCGTTCTCGACGACCAGGCATTTGTCGATATCGGGAATCAGCTTGTGCTTGACGAGTTTCTCGCGCATCGCCGAACTGATGCGGGTACCGGCATCGATGAGCTTGATGCCGTTGCGCGTGAAGATGGCCTGGCTGGTCGAGACCGCATGCGTGTCGCCCATGGCCGTGATGCTGGCGACGTAGTGCTCGTCGTAACCTTCGCTCATCCGGGTGTCCGCACGATCTCGTTGATGGCCTGAATACCCCGTTAGACCCGATGCGCAGTATATGGCGGAGAGGGGGGGATTCGAACCCCCGTCAGGATATTATCCTGAACACGCTTTCCAGGCGTGCGACTTAAACCACTCATCCACCTCTCCGGGAAGCCGCGCATCATACCGGAAGCCCCTGCGGGCGGCAATTGCGCGCGTCCTTGCGCATCCGAAAAAACTTGCCGTTTGCTCTTGAAACCCGCTGTTTCGCCCTCACCTGCGCGCGAGAACCGAATCAGGAGCCCCCATGCAGGACGAAACCAAGACCGAAGCCCCGGAAGCCGCAGCCGACGCCACGACGCACGAGAAGGACACCATGCCCAGCCTGGAAGAAGCGCTGAAGGCCGCGGAACTGCAGGCCGCCGAGCACCACGACGCCTGGCTGCGCGCCAAGGCGGAAACCGAGAACATGCGCCGTCGCGCCTCGGAAGAAGCCGACAAGGCCCGCAAGTTCGCGGTCGAAGGCTTCGCCGGCGAACTGCTCGCGGTGAAGGACAGCCTGGAGGCCGCGCTGGCCGACACCGCCGCCAGCCCGGAGAAAATGCGTGAAGGCGTGGAACTCACCCTGAAGCAGCTGGCCGCCGCCTTCGGCAAATACCAGCTCCACGACGTCAACCCGGTCGGCGAGAAATTCGACCCGCACCTGCACCAGGCGATCCAGATGATCGACTCCGACCAGCCGGCCAATACCGTGGTCACGGTGCTGCAGAAGGGCTACCGCCTGCACGAACGCACGCTGCGCCCGGCCCTGGTCCTGGTTTCCAGGGGCAGCGCGGCCTGAGCGGCCTTGAAATCGGCCCCGCCTCCCCCACATTCATACCAATCCAAACCTAGTCAGAAGGACATCATCATGGGACGCATCATCGGCATCGACCTCGGCACCACCAACTCCTGCGTGGCCGTCATGGAAAACGGCACGCCCAAGGTCATCGAAAACGCGGAAGGCGCGCGCACCACACCTTCCATCATCGCCTACGCCGACGACGGCGAGATCCTGGTCGGCGCGCCGGCCAAGCGCCAGGCCGTGACCAACCCCAAGAACACGCTGTACGCGGTCAAGCGCCTGATCGGCCGCCGCTTCGAGGAGAAAGAAGTCCAGAAGGACATCGGCCTCATGCCCTACCGCATCGTCAAGGCCGACAATGGTGATGCCTGGGTCGAAGTGCGCGACAAGAAAATGGCGCCGCCGCAGATTTCGGCCGAAGTGCTGCGCAAGATGAAGAAGACCGCGGAAGGCTACCTCGGCGAGGAAGTCACCGAGGCCGTCATCACCGTGCCGGCCTACTTCAACGACAGCCAGCGCCAGGCCACCAAGGATGCCGGCCGCGTCGCCGGTCTGGAAGTGAAGCGCATCATCAACGAGCCGACCGCCGCCGCGCTCGCCTTCGGCATGGACAAGAAGGAAGGCGACCGCAAGATCGCCGTCTACGACCTGGGCGGCGGCACCTTCGATATCTCCATCATCGAGATCGCCGACCTCGATGGCGAGCACCAGTTCGAAGTGCTCTCCACCAACGGCGACACCTTCCTCGGTGGCGAAGACTTCGACCAGCGCCTGATCGACTACATCGCCGAAGAATTCAAGAAGGAGCAGGGCGTCGACCTGAAGAAGGACGTGCTCGCGCTGCAACGCCTGAAGGAAGCCGCGGAGAAAGCCAAGATCGAGTTGTCGTCCAGCCAGCAGACCGAGGTCAACCTGCCCTATATCACGGCCGACGCCTCCGGACCCAAACACCTGCAGGTGAAGATCACCCGCGCCAAGTTCGAGGCGTTGGTCGAGGAACTGATCGCGCGCTCGATCGAGCCCTGCAAGATCGCACTGAAGGACGCGGGCCTGTCGACCGCGCAGGTCGACGACGTGATCCTGGTCGGCGGCCAGACCCGCATGCCCAAGGTCATCGAGGCGGTGAAGGATTTCTTCGGTAAGGAACCGCGTCGCGACGTCAATCCGGACGAAGCCGTGGCCGTGGGCGCCGCGATCCAGGGCGGCGTGCTGAAGGGCGACGTGAAGGACGTGCTGCTGCTCGACGTGACCCCGCTGTCGCTCGGCATCGAAACCCTGGGCGGCGTGATGACCAAGCTCATCCAGAAGAACACCACGATCCCGACCAAGGCTTCGCAGGTGTTCTCGACCGCCGACGACAACCAGAGCGCGGTGACCGTGCACGTGCTGCAGGGCGAACGCGAGATTGCGTCCGGCAACAAGAGCCTGGGCCAGTTCAATCTCACCGACATCCCGCCCGCGCCGCGCGGCATGCCGCAGATCGAGGTCACCTTCGACATCGACGCCAACGGCATCCTGCACGTCTCGGCCAGGGACAAGGCGACCGGCAAGGAGAACAAGATCCGCATCCAGGCCAGTTCCGGTCTGAACGAGGAAGAAATCCAGCGCATGGTGAAGGACGCCGAGGCCAATGCCGCCGAGGACAAGAAGGTGGTCGAACTGGCCACTGCACGCAACCAGGCCGACGCCATGATCCATTCGGTGAAGAAGACGCTGGCCGAGCACGGCGACAAGGTCTCGGCGGAAGAGAAATCCGCCATCGAGGCGGCCCTCAAGGAATGCGAGGATGCCGTGCGCGAAGGCGACAAGGAGACCATCGAGGCCAAGACGAATGCGCTCGCCCAGGCCAGCCACAAGCTGGCCGAAAAGATGTACCAGGAAGAGCAGGCGCAGGCCGGCCAGGCGGGCGGCGGACAGCAGGCTGCGGGCGGCGGCGCCGACGACAATGTGGTCGACGCGGAATTCGAGGAGGTGAAGGACAAGTAAGCCGCAGGCGGCAAGCGGTGAGCGGGAAACCGTTCACCGCTTTTTGCTTTTCCGCTTGCGCTCACCGTTCACCACTCACCCATCATGTCTAAACGCGATTACTACGAAATCCTCGGCGTCGCCAAGAACGCCAGCGACGAGGAAATCAAGAAGGCCTACCGCAAGCTGGCCATGAAATTTCATCCCGACCGTAACCCGGACGACAAGGGGGCGGAGGAGAAATTCAAGGAAGCGAAGCTCGCCTACGAGATCCTGTCCGACGCCGACAAGCGCGCGGCCTACGACCAGTTCGGCCACGCGGGCGTGGACCCGCAGGCCGGCATGGGCGGCGGCTTCGGCGGCGGCGGCAGCGGGTTCGCCGACGCGTTCTCCGACATCTTCGGCGACATCTTCGGCGGCGGTGGCGGAAACCGGCGCGACCGCATCTATCGCGGCGCCGACCTGCGCTACAACCTGGAAATCGGTCTCGAGGAAGCCGCGCGCGGCACCGAGACCAAGATCCGCGTACCCACGCTGGAAGAATGCGGCACCTGCCACGGCAGCGGCGCCAAGCCGGGCACCCAGCCCACCACCTGCACCACCTGCGGCGGCCACGGCCAGGTGCGCATCCAGCAGGGATTCTTCTCGGTGCAGCAGACCTGCCCGCGCTGCGGCGGGACCGGCAAGATGGTGTCCGACCCCTGCCCGGCCTGTCATGGCGAAGGCCGGGTAAAGAAACACAAGACGCTGTCAGTGAAGATACCGGCCGGCGTCGACAACGGCGACCGCATCCGCCTCGCCGGCGAGGGCGAAGCCGGCGTCAATGGCGGCCCGCCGGGCGATCTCTACGTCGTCATCCATCTGAAGGAACACCCGGTCTTCAAGCGCGACGGCGACGACCTGCATTGCGAGATGCCGATCAGTTTCGCCACCGCCGCGCTCGGCGGCGAAGTCGAGATTCCCACCCTGGACGGCCACGCCAAGATCAAGATCCCCACCGAAACGCAGACCGGCAAGGTCTTCCGCCTGCGCGGCAAGGGCATCAAGGGCGTGCGCAGCCACGCACCGGGCGATCTCCTCTGCCACATGCTGGTGGAGACACCGGTCAACCTGTCGGAACGTCAGCGCGAACTCCTGCGCGAATTCGAAAGCCTCGCGCCCGGACGCAACAACAATCCGCGCGCGCAGTCCTTCATGGACAAGGTGAAGGCTTTCTTCGGCCAGTAAGTGATCAGGGTCGCGCGGCGGCGAACAGGCGGAAAAAATTCCCCGTGGTCGCTGCGCCGATCGCCTCGGGAGTGACACCGCGCACGCGCGCGATTTCCTCCGCCACGTGTTTCACGAAGCCCGGTTCGTTGGTCTTGCCGCGATGCGGCACGGGCGCGAGATAAGGGGAATCCGTTTCGATCAGCATGCGGTCCAGCGGAATCGCCGCGGCGACCTCGCGCAGGGCGGCGGCATTCTTGAAGGTGACGATGCCTGAAAACGAGATATAGAACCCCAGGTCGATCGCCGCCTCCGCCACCGCCCGGCTCTCGGTGAAGCAGTGCATCACGCCGCCCGCCTCGCCGGCGTTCTCCTCGCGCATGATGGCAAGCGTGTCGTCCGCCGCGGCGCGGGTGTGGATCACCAGCGGCTTGCGGCACGCACGCGCGGCGCGGATGTGGGTGCGGAAGCGGTCACGCTGCCATTCCAGATCGCCGGTAAGGCGAAAATAGTCGAGCCCTGTCTCGCCGATGGCGACCACCCGGGGATGATCGGCCAGGGCGACGAGTTCGTCCACCGAGGGTTCCGTGCAATCCTCGTGGTCGGGGTGAACGCCGACCGAGGCGAAGACATTGGGGTGCGCTTCGGCCAGCGCGCGGATCTCAGGAAATTTCTCCAGTTCGACCCCGATGCACAGGGCGTGACTGACCTGGTTGGCCGCCATGTGCGCGAACACCTCGGGCAGTTTGCCGGCCAGGTCGGGAAAATTGATGTGGCAGTGGGAATCGATGAACATGGGTCAGGTGCAAGATGCAAGGCACAAGAGCAGCACTTCGCGTCTTCAAGTATCTTGCATCTTGAAACTTGAATCTTGTACCTGCCCTTACATGGTGTGGGTGGGACGCACCGATTTTAGCGAACCGCCGAGCAGGCCTTCAATCTTGTTCTGCGCCATCTTGCCGCTTTCGTTGAAGGCGAACTGCACGCCCACGCCCTGGGTGCGGCCGCCATGCGATCCGGACGGCGTGATCCAGATCACCTTGCCGGATACGGGAAGCTTGGCGGGGTCCTCCATCAGCGTCAGCAGCATGAAGACTTCCTCGCCCATCTTGTAGCTCTTGTTGGTCGGGATGAAGAGGCCGCCGCCCTTGACGAAAGGCATGTAGGCCGCGAACAGGGCGGATTTTTCCTTGATCGACAGGGATAGCACGCCGGGACGGACGCCGGTGCCCTCGCTCGGATTGACGTTCACGCTCGCATTCATGGTTGCTTCGCTTCTCTTCCCGTAATTCTTCAATCGAACAGGTGCCGATATTGGACCAGCCAGGCCTGCATCTGCAAGCTGCGGTTGAGCGGATGCTCCAGCACCCTACCCTCGTCGGCCTGCCGCCTGGCCAGTTTCAGCAAAGCCGCGAGGTCTGCCTGCGCGCCTAGCCGGGACAACGCCTCCGCAAAATCGCGGTTGAAGCGCACCTGCCCCTGCAACCGCACGGCCAGCAGATCCGCCAGCCACTTGTAGGCCACGGCATGCCACAGGCGCGGCGCGAGCCCCTTCCAGCCTTCTCCCAGTGTAACCGGGTCGAGCTGTTCGGGCCGCACCAGGCTTTCCAGCACCGCCCGCCGTTCGTCCAGGTCGCCCGCCTCACTCCAGCGCAAGGCATCGAGCGGCGTGCCGCCAGACAGCGCCAGCAGGGTCGCCGCATCGTCCAGGCCCTGCCCGTCCAGCCACGCGGCCGCGTCGGCGGCGGGCGGCAGGCCGATGTCGACCCGGGTGCAACGGCTGCGTATGGTCGGCAGCAGGCGACGCGGCTGGTCGGATACCAGCACGAATACGGTATTTAACGGCGGCTCCTCCAGCACCTTTAACAAGGCGTTGGCCGCCGCGAGATTGAGGCTGTCGGCCGGATCGATCAGCACCACCCGGTGGCCGGCGCGATACGTGGACAGGCGGACGAAGTCGACCGCCTCCCGCGCCTGTTCGACTTCGATCGCGGTCGCCAGCCGCGTTTCGCCTTCCTTGGTGGTCTTTTCCTGCAGCCCGACGCGCAGAAAATCGGGGTGTCCCCCGGTTTCGAACCAGTGACAGGCCGCACAGGCACCGCAGGCCTCGCCGCTGGCGAGCGGACTTTCGCACAGCAGGGCGCGGGCCCAGGCCTGTGCCAGCTCGCCCTTGCCGACGCCGCGCGGGCCGGCCAGCAACAGCGCCTGGGCGGGTCGCGCACGCGTCGCCAGCAGGCGCGACCAGCTTGCCCCCAGCCAGGGATAGGGCGCGCTCACGCGATCCCCGCCAGCAGGCCGGCGATCTCCGCCTGCAATTCGGCGATGCCCTTGCGCGCGTCCAGCACGCGCATGCGGGCCGGCTCGGCCTGCGCCCGGTCGAGGTAGGCCTGACGCACGCGGCCGAAGAAACTGTCGGCTTCGCGTTCGAAACGATCGGCCGCTCGCGCTGCCGAACGACGCGCTTCGGCCACTGCCGGCGGCACATCGAAAAGCAGGGTCAGGTCGGGGCCGAATCCGCGCTGCACCCAGGTTTCCAGCGCCGCGATGCGTCCGGCCGCGATGCCGCGCCCGCCGCACTGGTAGGCGTAACTGGCATCGGTGAAGCGGTCCGACAGCACCCAGGCTCCGCGCGCCAGCGCGGGCAGGATCAGTTCGGCCAGGTGCTGCTGGCGTGCGGCGAACATGAGCAGGAGTTCGGTGTCGGCGTCCATGTCGCGGTGCAGCAGCAGTTCGCGCAGGGTTTCGCCGAGCGGCGTGCCGCCGGGTTCTCGGGTTACCACGACTTCGTGGCCGCGCGTGCGCAGCCAGTCGGCGACGAAGCCGAGGTGCGTGCTCTTGCCGGCGCCGTCCACGCCTTCGAGCGTGATGAATCTGCCTGGTTTCGTCATCGCTGGTACCGGTTGACTGCGCGGTTGTGCGCTTCGAGCGTGCTGGAAAACACGTGGCTGCCGTCGCCGCGGGCGACGAAATACAGCGCATCGGTATGCGCCGGGTTGAGCGCGGCACGAATGGCCGCTTCGCTGGGCATGGCGATCGGCGTGGGCGGCAGGCCGGCACGGGTGTAGGTGTTGTAGGGCGTGTCGCGCTGCAGGTCGACCTTGCGCAGATTGCCGTCGAAGCGCTCGCCCAGGCCGTAGATCACGGTGGGATCGGTCTGCAGGCGCATGCCGAGTCGGAGCCGATTGAGGAAAACGCCGGCGATCATCGGCCGCTCGAAGGCGGCACCCGTCTCCTTCTCGACGATGGATGCCATGATGAGCGCTTCGTAGGGGCTGCGATACGGCAGCCCGGGGGCCCGGCTGTCCCAGGCTGACTGCAGCTTCTCGCGCTGCAGCCGATAGGCCCTGCGCAGGACATCGATATCGGACGAATGCGGCGCGTAGAAATAGGTATCGGGGAACAGCAACCCCTCTAGACGCGACACGTCGGCACCGATCGCCCGGGCCAGGTCGGCCTCGTCGAGGTCGGCGCTCTCGTTCTTCAGGAGCGGCTGCTCGGCCAGCGCGGCACGCACCTCGCGCAGGTTCCAGCCTTCGATGAATTGCACCATCGCCTGCGTAACCTCGCCGCGCTCGAACTTGGCATACAGCTGCAGCGGCGTCAGGGGCGCGTCGAGCAGATATACCCCCGCCTTCAGCGTGCCCCCTTTGCCGGTGAAACGCCCGAGCAGGCGGAACACCAGCGGATGCGTCACGACGCCTTCTCGCTGCAGGCTTGCGGCCAGCCCGCGCAGGGTCATGCCCGGCGTGACATTGATGTTTTTCGGATAGCTCGCGGTCAGCGGCTGGTTGCCGTACCAGAACAGCCCGCCCGCACCCGCCAGCGCGCCGAGCAGTGCCAATGCCGTCAGAAATTTAATCCAGGTCTTCATACAGGGCTTCGTCGAGTCGTTCGCGCCAGCCGGCTTCGCCGAGGCCGGCTGCGTCGAGTTGGGTCAGCCGTCGCACGCCAATCAGGCTGTTGCAGATCATGACTTCGTCGGCAGCGAGTATAGCGGTTGCCGGCTGACGTTCGAACCGGACCGGCACACCGAGGCGCACGGCTGCGCGCAGAACGCGCGCACGCGCCACACCGGCCACGCCGCATTGGTCCAGCTCCGGCGTGCACAACACGCCGTCGCGCACCCAGAAGAGATTGCTCATCGTGCCGCCGACCAGACTGCCCGCCTCGTCGCACAGCAGGCCTTCGAAAATCGCCGGGTCGTCCCACTCGGCACGTGCCAGGACGTTCTCCAGCCGGTTGAGATGCTTGACCCCGGCGAGGCGCGGCTGGCGACCGAGTCGCAGCGTGCACAGACGCGCCCGCACGGCACGCGGCGCATCCGGCAGCGCGTGCGGCGGCAGGGGCGCGGCCATCGCGATGCGGGTGACCGCACCGGCAGCCGGCGCATAGCCGCGCGCGCCGCTGCCGCGGGTCAGGATCAGCTTCACCACGCCGTCGGCCCCTGCCGCGACGGCACGGGTTTCCTCCAGCAACAATCCGGCATCGGGACAGGACAGCGCCAGCGCTGCACAATCGGCCTCGAGCTTGGCTGCATGATCGCGCCACCAGAGCGGCCGGCCGTTCGCCATGCGCAGCGTACGGAACACGCCGTCGCCGTAGGCCAGCCCGCGGTCGCGCGCGTCGATGCTGTCCGAGGGCTGGCCGTTGACAAGCATCATGCGGATTGCAGCGCCCGCAAAAGTCCCCGGGCCTTGGCGCGCGTCTCGTCGAGTTCGCGTGCCGCAACGGAATCGGCAACGATGCCGGCACCGGCACGGAAGCTCAGGGCACGCCCGTGCAGCAGGAAGCTGCGGATCAGGATATTGAAGTCGAAGCGGCCGTCGCAGTTGATGTAGCCCACGCTGCCGGTGTAACTGCGGCGCGGCGCGGCTTCGAGTTCGCGGATGATCTGCATCGTTCTCACCTTGGGACAGCCGGTGATGGTGCCGCCCGGAAAGGTCGCGCGCAAGACGTCGAGGATGCGGGCGTCGGCCCGCAGGCGCCCGCGCACGGTCGACTCGATGTGGTGCACGTGGCGGTAGCTGGCGATTTCCATCAGGGCCGCCACCTCGACGCTGCCCGGCTCGCAGATGCGGCCGAGGTCGTTGCGCTCGAGATCGACCAGCATCACGTGCTCCGCGCGCTCCTTGGGATGCGCCTGCAGGCGTGTGCGCAGCGCGGCGTCCTCGTCCGGCGTTTCGCCGCGCGGATGGGTGCCCGCAATGGGTCGCGTCTCGATCCAGCCCCCCTCGCCGAGCCGGATCAGGCGTTCGGGCGAGGAACTGACGATGGCCCAGTCGTCGAACTGTACCAGCGCGGAAAACGGCGCCGGATTCCTGTCCATCAGTTGCCGGAACAGCGCGGCGGCTGCGACCGGGGCATCGAATTCGCCACGCCAGCCGCGCGACAGGTTGACCTGGAAAACGTCGCCCGCACGGATGTAATCCTGGATGCGCGCCACGCCGTCCAGGAAGCGCCCGGGCGCCTCCTCTTCCAGCGCGCGCAGCGCCGGCAATCCGGGCAATTCGGGGAGCGGCGCCGACAGATCGTGCCGCATGGCGTCGATCAGTTCGGCGCGTCCGCTTTCGGCGACGAGCAGACAGCGCGCGGTCGTGCGGTCGACCAGGATGGCGGCGGGAATGCGTGCGATCCAGGCAATGGGGAAACCCGCAGGATCGTCGAGGGCCCCGGCGCTGGGCTCGAACAGCCCGCCCAGTTCGTAGGCGATGGCGCAAAGCCAGCCGCCGGCAAAGGGCAGACCGGAATTCGCAGCGGGCGCCTGATGCAGGCGCATGGCGGGATGGGCCTGCAGCGCGTCCAGATCGTCGCGCCCGAAACGCCGGGCGTCTTCGGGAAAGGCAAACAGGATGTCCCAGCCCGTTTCGCCATTGCTGACGAAGAGGCCGGGATAACGCTGCGGATCGCTGGCCTGCAGCCGGATCAGGTCAGGCCGTGCGGGCCATTCCCGGATGTCCGGCGTATTCAAGGCAGCGTGGCGGCTTCAGATGCGCTTGAAGACCAGCGTACCGTTCGTGCCGCCGAAGCCGAAGTTGTTCTTGAGCGCGGCATCGATCTTCATCTCGCGCGCGGTGTTGGCGCAGTAGTCGAGATCGCACTCGGGATCCTGCGCGAAGAGGTTGATGGTGGGCGGCGAGACCTGGTGATGCACGGCCAGTACGCTGAAGATCGATTCCACGCCGCCGGCGCCGCCGAGCAGGTGGCCGGTCATCGACTTGGTCGAATTCACCACCGTCTTGTAGGCCGCATCGCCGAGGGCGAGCTTGATGGCGTCGGTTTCGTTCTTGTCGCCCAGCGGCGTCGAGGTGCCGTGCGCGTTGATGTACTGGATCTGGTCCGCGTTGAGGCCGGCGTCGCGCAGGGCATTGACCATCGAACGCTTCGGGCCGTCGGTGGAAGGCGCGGTCATGTGATAGGCATCGCCGCTCATGCCGAAGCCGCCGATTTCCGCGTAGATCCGTGCACCGCGCGCCTTCGCGTGCTCGTATTCCTCCAGCACCATCACGCCGGCGCCCTCGCCCAGCACGAAGCCGTCGCGGTCCTTGTCCCAGGGGCGGCTGGCCGTCGCCGGGTCGTCGTTGCGCGTGGACAGCGCACGCGCGGCCGCGAAGCCGCCCACGCCGAGCGGCGAAACCGCTCCTTCCGAGCCGCCGGCAACCATCACGTCGACATCACCGTGCTCGATCATGCGCGCGGACAGGCCGATGGCATGCAGGCCGGTGGTGCACGCCGTGACCACACCCAGGTTCGGCCCCTTGATCCCGTAAAGGATCGAGAGGTTGCCGGAGATCATGTTGATGATGGAGCCCGGGATGAAGAAGGGCGAAATCTTGCGCGGGCCCGACTCCATCAGCAGCGAATGGGTTTCCTCGATCAGCGGCAGGCCGCCGATGCCGGAACCGATATTGATGCCGATGCGTTCCGCATTGGCTTCGCCGACTTCGAGTCCCGAATCGCGGATCGCCTGGATGCCCGCAGCCATGCCGTACTGGATGAAGATATCCATGCGGCGGGCTTCCTTGGGATTGAGATACTGCCCGACATCGAAACCTTTGACCTCGCCGGCGATCTGCGCGGCAAAGGGAGCCGGGTCGAAACGTGTGATGCGGGCGATCCCGCTACGACCGGCGAGCAGGTTGTCCCAGGCCTCCGGTATGGTATTGCCGACGGGGGAAATGATCCCCAGGCCGGTGACGACTACGCGACGTTTGGACAAAAGTCGGTCCTTCTTGTTACGGCTGAACGATCAGCTCGAATGGCTGTTGACGTAGTCAATCGCCTGCTGGACGGTGGTGATCTTCTCGGCTTCCTCGTCGGGAATCTCGCAGCCGAATTCTTCTTCCAGCGCCATCACCAGTTCCACCGTATCGAGCGAGTCGGCGCCCAGGTCGCCGACGAAGGAGGACTCGTTCTTGATGTCCGCTTCGTTCACGCCCAGTTGTTCGGCGACGACCTTGATTACACGCTGTACGTTATCCATTACTGATCCTCTCTTGAAATAGGGCTTCGGGAAAAATCGAAGCCGCTGAAAATGAAACCCGGCAATTCTACCAAAATTTGCCGGACCGAAATTCGCGCCCGGCTCACGCCATGTACATGCCGCCGTTCACGTGCAGCGTGGTACCCGAAACGTAACCCGCCGCGGGCGATGCAAGGAACAGCACGGCCTGCGCGATGTCGTCGGCGGACCCCAGGCGGCCCAGCGGAATGTGGGCCAGCAGCGCCTGCCGCTGCGCCTCGGGCAGCGCACGCGTCATGTCGGTATCGATGAAGCCCGGTGCCACGCAGTTGACGGTGATGTTGCGGCTGCCCACCTCGCGCGCGAGCGACTTGGTGAAACCCATGATGCCGGCCTTGGCCGCGCTGTAGTTGGTCTGGCCCGCGTTGCCCATCGCGCCGACCACCGAAGCGATGGAGATGATACGGCCCTGGCGGGCCTTCATCATCGCGCGCAGGACCGCGCGCGACAGACGGAATACCGAACTGAGGTTGGTCGCCATGATGGCGTCCCATTCCTCATCCTTCATGCGCATCAGCAGGTTGTCGCGCGTGATGCCCGCGTTGTTGACGAGGATGCCGATGCTGCCGAAATCCTTCTCGATGGCGGCGATGACCGCGTCGACTTCGGCTGCATCGGTCACGTCGAGCTTCATGCCGCCACCCCTGATGTTGGCCGCAGCGAGATAGGCGCCGATCGCCTTCGCACCGTTTTCGCTGGTGGCGGTGCCGATCACGGTCGCCCCCGCCTTGCCGAGCGCCAGCGCGATGGCCTGGCCGATGCCGCGGCTTGCGCCGGTTACCAGGGCGATTTGTTCTTCCAGCATGTCCACTCCTTGCCTTAGATTCAGTCCAGCGCAGCGGCGAGGCTGGCTTCGTCGACCAGCGCAACGGCCGGCAGGCTGTCGTCGATGCGCTTGTTGAGGCCCGCCAGCACCTTGCCGGGGCCGCATTCGATCACGCGTTCGATGCCGGCGGTCTTCAGCGCCTGCACGGTCTCGACCCAGCGCACCGGAGTATGCAACTGCTTCGCCAGCGCGATGCGTATCGCTTCCGGCTCGGCGTGCGCCTGTACGTCGGTGTTGTGCAGCACGGGAATGACCGGCGCGGAAAGCCTGACGGATTGCAGATGCGCCAGCAGCTTGTCGGCTGCCGGCTGCATCAGCGAGGAATGCGAGGGCACGGACACCGGCAGCGGCAGCGCACGCTTGGCGCCCTTCTCCTTTGCCAGCGCCATCGCGCGTTCCACCGCCACCTTGTTGCCGGCGATCACCACCTGGCCGGGCGAATTGAGGTTGACGGCCTCGACCACTTCGCCGGCCGCGGCCTCGCGGCAGACGGCGCGCACCGCGTCATCGTCGAGGCCGAGGATGGCCGCCATCGCGCCGACGCCTTCCGGCACCGCCGCCTGCATCGCCTCGGCGCGAAAGCGCACCAGCTTGATGGCATCGGCAAAACCGAGCGCGCCGGCCGCAACCAGCGCGGCGTATTCGCCGAGGCTGTGTCCGGCCAGCAACGCGGGCGTCGCGCCGCCGGCCGCCTGCCAGGCACGCCAGGCGGCAATGTCGGCCGCCAGCATGGCCGGCTGCGTATTCACGGTCTGGTTGAGCACTTCGGCGGGCCCCGCCGCGACCATGGCCCAGAGATCCTGGCTCAGCGCGTCGGAGGCTTCCTCGAAGGCCGCGCGCACTTCGGCGCGTTCGCCCCACCCCGCCATCATGCCGACCGATTGCGAACCCTGTCCGGGAAAAACGAATGCGAGTTTCATGCGCGTGTCTTCGGATTCAATATTTGATGAGCGCCGAGCCCCAGGTGAACCCGCCGCCGAAGGCTTCCAGGAGCACGGTCTGGCCGCGCCGGATGCGGCCGTCGCGCACCGCCACGTCGAAGGCCAGGGGCACCGAGGCCGCCGAGGTATTGCCGTGTCCCGCCACGGTGGTCACGACGTTGTCCATGCTCATGCCGAGTTTCTTTGCAGTGGCAGAAATGATGCGGATGTTCGCCTGATGCGGCACCAGCCAGTCGACATCCGATTTCTGCAGGCCGTTGGCCTCCAGGGTTTCGTCGACGATACGGTCCAGCGTATTCACCGCCATCTTGAACACGGCATTGCCTTCCATGCGCATGACTGCCGGCTCATGCAGGCCGCTCGACGCGCCGGTAGTGGTGCGCAGCAGTTCCTTGTGGCGGCCGTCGGCGTGGATGTGGGTGGCGATGATGCCCGGCGCATCGGATGCGCCGAGCACCACGGCGCCCGCGCCGTCGCCCCACAGGATGCAGTTGCTGCGGTCGTTCCAGTCGGTGATGCGCGAGAGCGTCTCGGCGCCGATCACCAGTGCACGCCGGGCCGCGCCGGTCTTGATGAACTGGTCGGCCACCGACAGCGCATACACGAAGCCGCTGCACACCGCCTGCAGGTCGAATGCCGGCTTGCCGTTGGTGATGCCGAGTTTGGCCTGCACGATGCACGCGGTGCTGGGAAAGACCAGGTCCGGCGTCGTCGTCGCGACCAGCAGCAGGTCGATGTCATCCGGCACCAGGCCGGCCGCGTCGAGCGCGGCGCGCGCGGCCTGCACCGCCAGATCGCTGGTCAGTTCGCCTTCGGCGGCGATATGCCGCTCGCGGATGCCGGTGCGTTCGACGATCCACTGGTCGGTGGTCTCGACCAGTTTCTCGAGGTCGGCGTTGGTGAGGATGCGCGCGGGCAGGTAGCTGCCCGTGCCGAGGATGCGGGAGTAATTCAAGCGGGCACCCTGTGCAAAAGTTGGATCTGGTCGGTGATGCGTTTCAGCACGTTGTTGCGGACTTCGTCGCCGGCGGTTTCGATCGCGTGCTCGAAGGCAAACCGGTCGGCCGAACCATGGCTTTTCACCACCACCCCCTTGAGGCCGAGCAGGGTGGCGCCATTGAAACGGCGGGGGTCGAGCCGGCGCTTGAAGGCGTTCAATACCGGCAGCGCCAGCAGGCCGGCGATGCGGGTCCGCCAGTTGCGCCTGAACTCGGCGCGCAGCGTGGTGGAAATCATCTTGGCCAGGCCTTCGGAAGCCTTGAGCGTGACGTTGCCGACGAAGCCGTCGCACACCACGACGTCGGTCGTGCCCTTGAAGATGTCGTTGCCTTCGACGTTGCCGTAGAAGTTGAGATGGCTGTCGCGCAGCAGTTCGGCCGCCTGTTTCACCATTTCATTGCCCTTGATGTCTTCCTCGCCGATGTTCAGCAGGCCGACGCTGGGGCTCGGCTTGTGCTCCACCGCCGACACCAGCATCGCGCCCATGATGCCGAACTGGAGCAGGTGCTCGGCGGTGCAGTCGACGTTCGCGCCCATGTCGAGCACCAGCGCATGGCCGCTGACCGTCGGCATGACGGCGGCGATGGCGGGACGGTCGATGCCGGGCAGGGTCTTGAGCACGAAACGCGCGGTCGCCATGAGGGCGCCGGTATTGCCCGCGGACACGCAGGCGTCGGCCTCGCCGGACTTGACGAGATCGATGGCCACGCGCATCGAGGAATCCTTCTTGCCGCGCAGGGCCTGCGCCGGCGGCTCGTCCATCGCCACGACCTGGCTGGCGTGGCGCACGATCAGGCGGGGGGTGGGCTTGGCACGGCGGGCCTTGAGCTCGGCGGCAATCACGTCCTGCGGACCGACCAGAATCACGTTCAGATCGGGACTGCGCGCAAGGCAGCGAAGCGCCGCCGGGACCGTGACATGGGGGCCGTGGTCGCCCCCCATGACATCAATGGCGACAGTGATGTTTCTCATTCAGCCGGGGGTTCGTGCCGGACAGACAGCGCCGCACGCGGCGCCGGAAAACATTATTCGCCTTTGGCCTTGACGACCTTGCGGCCGCGGTAGAAGCCGTTCGGGCTGATGTGGTGGCGCAGATGCGCTTCGCCGGTGGTGGGTTCCACGGCCAGCGGGGGGTTGGTCAGGAAGTCGTGCGAGCGGTGCATGCCGCGCTTGGACGGGGACTTCTTGTTCTGTTGGACAGCCATTTCTTGCTCCTTAAAAACTTGCGCGTCCCGTAGCGGGACATTCACCTTCCGCGTGCATGGCCGCCAACGGCAGGCTCAGCAGCACTTCATCTTCCACCAGCGCGAGCAGGTCGAGTTTGCCCTCGGCCAGGATCGCATCGCACTCGGGTTCGGCATCCAGCCGTTCCAGTTCGGTCGCATCGCGCGCCAGCAGCAGCACGTGGTCGACCTCGACCGCTTGCGCCAGAGGCCCGAGACAGCGCTGGCAGGTCAATTCCAGCGTCCCTTCGATGAAGAGCCGCAGGGACATCGTCCCCTGCCTGTCCGTCCCGCCGTCGACTCGACAGAACAGCTCGCCTTGCGTAAATTCATGGCCAAGCCTCGGAAACGCGGACACATCCGACCGGGTTTCCCACGACTGCTTGCTCGCGCAAAACGGTCGCGGATCGACCATAACAGGCTGCATCATGACGTCAACGGCTTACCACGAATGGGGCGGCCCGAAACGGCACAACGCGACGCACCCGGTTAAACATTAGCCCGCAATAATATGATTTCTCGTTATTTTTGTCAAAATCAAAAGAGTGTGCGGCCATGATCAAGAAGATACTGGTGGCCAACCGGGGCGAGATCGCGGTCCGCATCGTGCGCGCCTGCGCCGAACTGGGCATCAAGTCGGTCGCCATCTACACTGACGCCGACCGCCACGCCCTGCACGTGAAGAAGGCCGACGAGGCCTACCACATCGGCAAGGACCCGATCCTGGGCTACCTGAACGCCCACACGCTGGTCAACCTCGCGGCCGCTTCGGGCTGCGATGCCCTGCATCCGGGCTACGGCTTTCTCTCCGAGAACCCCGATCTCGCCACTATCTGCGCGCGCAGGGGCATCCGTTTCATCGGTCCTTCGCCCGAGGTCATCCGGCGCATGGGCGACAAGATCCAGGCCCGCAACGCCATGATCGCCGCCGGCATCCCGGTGGTGCCGGGCTCGGACCACAATCTCGAAAGCGTCGAGGAGGCTCACACGCTCGCCAACAAGATCGGCTACCCGGTGATGCTGAAGGCCACCAACGGCGGCGGCGGCCGCGGCATCCGCCGCTGCGACAGCGAGGACGAGCTGCTGAAGAACTACGACCGCGTGGTCTCCGAAGCCAGCAAGGCCTTCGGCAAGCCCGAGGTCTTCGTCGAGAAGTGCGTGGTGAGGCCCAAGCACATCGAGGTGCAGGTCATCGGCGACACCCAGGGCAACGTGATCCACCTGTTCGAACGCGACTGTTCGATCCAGCGCCGCAACCAGAAGCTGATCGAGATCGCACCGAGCCCCCAGCTCACCGAGGCGCAGCGCCAGTACATCGGCAAGCTCGCCGTGCGGGCGGCCAAGGCGGTGGGCTACGTCAACGCCGGTACGGTGGAATTCCTGCTCGACTCGGATAACCAGTTCTATTTCATGGAAATGAACACGCGGCTGCAGGTCGAGCACCCCATCACCGAGACCATCACCGGCGTCGACATCGTGCAGGAGCAGATCCGCATCGCCGACGGCCAGCCCCTGCAGTACAGGCAGGAAGACATCAAGCACCGCGGCTATGCCATCGAGTTCCGCGTCAACGCCGAAGACCCGAAGAACGAATTCCTGCCCAGCCTGGGCCGCATCACCCGCTACTACTCCCCCGGCGGGCCCGGCGTGCGCGTCGACGCCGCGATCTACACCGATTACGTGATCCCGCCCTACTTCGACTCCATGTGCGCCAAGCTCACGGTGTGGAACCTGACCTGGGAATCCACGATCGAGCGCGGCCGGCGCGCGCTCGCCGACATGCTGGTGTACGGCGTGAAGACGACCATTCCCTACTACCAGCAGATCCTCAGGCATCCCGAATTCCGCAGCGGGCAGTTCAACACCAGCTTCGTCGAGATGCACCCGGAACTCACGCAGTACACCGAAAAGAAACCGCCGGAAGTGATGGCCGCCGCCATCGCCGCCGCCATCGCCGCACATCAGGGACTCTGAAATGGCCAAGGTACACGTCACCGATCTCGTCCTGCGCGACGGCCACCAGTCGCTCATCGCCACCCGCATGCGCACCGAGGACATGCTGCCGGTCTGCAGCAAGCTCGATTCCGTCGGCTTCTGGTCGCTCGAAGCCTGGGGCGGCGCCACCTTCGACGCCTGCGTGCGCTTCCTGCGCGAGGACCCGTGGGAACGCCTGCGCCAGCTGCGCCGCGCCCTGCCCAACACCCGCATCCAGATGCTGCTGCGCGGCCAGAACCTGCTCGGCTACCGCAACTACCCCGACGACGTCGTCCGCGCCTTCGTGCAGAAGTGCGCCGACAACGGCGTCGATGTCTTCCGCGTATTCGACGCGATGAACGACCTCAGGAACCTGCGCGTGTCGATCGAGGCCGTGAAGGCTGCGGGCAAGCACGCCGAAGGCGCGATCAGCTACACCGTGAGCCCGGTGCACGACATCCCGCACTTCGTCGAGCTGGCGAAAGGCATGGCCGCGATGGGCTGCGACACCATCGCGATCAAGGACATGGCGGCGCTGCTCACGCCCTATACCGCGTTCGAGCTGGTGCGTGCGATCCGCGCAGCCACGAGCCTGCCCGTTCACATGCACAGCCACGCCACCTCGGGACTGGCCGCGATGACACACATGAAGGCCGTTGAGGCCGGCGCGACCCTCATCGACACCTGCATCGGCGCCTTTGCCGAAGGCGCATCGCATCCCACCACGCAGAGCCTGGTCGCCGCGCTCGCCGGCACCGAATACGACACCGGCCTTTCGCTGCCTTTGCTGGAGGAAATCTCCGCCTACTTCAAGGACGTGCGCAGGAAATACTGGCAGTTCGAATCCGAGTTTACCGGCACCGACACCCGCTCGCTGGTGAACCAGGTGCCGGGCGGCATGATTTCCAACCTCGCCAACCAGCTCAAGGAACAGGGCGCACTCGACAGGATGGATGCCGTGCTCGACGAGATCCCGCGCGTGCGCGAGGACCTCGGTTACCCGCCGCTGGTCACGCCCACTTCGCAGATCGTGGGCACCCAGGCCGCACTCAACGTGCTCACCGGCGCGCGCTACAAATCGGTCACCAACGAAGTGAAGCTGTATCTACAGGGCCGCTACGGCGCCGCGCCGGGCCACGTCAACGAGGAAGTGCGCAAGCTTGCCATCGGCGACCTCGAAGTCACCACCTGCCGACCGGCCGATCTGCTCGCCGACGAACTCGACAAGCTGCGCGGCGAGATCGAGAACCTCGCGCGTTCCGACGAAGATGTGCTGACCTATGCCATGTTTCCCGAACTCGCCAAGACCTGGCTGCAGGAGCGTGCCGCCGGCAGCCTCAAGCCCGAGCCGCTGCTGCCCAAGGGGGCGGTCACGCAGGAAACCGCGCCGCGTTATGCCGCCGATGAATTCAGGATCACCCTGCACGGCGAGACCTATCACATCAAGCTCAGCGGCAGCGGCCGTTCGGACGCCAGCCAGCGCCCCTACTTCGTCTCGGTCGATGGCGTGACCGAGGAAGTGCTGGTCGAGCCCCTGAACGAGGTCGCCCTCAGTGGCGAAACCGGTGGTGGGCCGCGCAAGGACGGCAAGCCTGCGGTCCCGGCCGCTGCCGGCCAGAAGCCGCGTGCCACGCATCCCGGTCACGTGACGGCGGCCATGCCCGGCACCATCGTCGACGTGCTCGTGAGCGTCGGGCAGACAGTCCGGGCCGGCGACGGCGTGCTCGTGATCGAGGCGATGAAGATGGAGAACGAAGTGCAGGCCCCCATCGCCGGCGTCGTCATCAGCATCTTCGCCAAGAAGGGCGATGCCGTGACACCCGACATGGCGCTGGTGGAAATCCAGCCGGAATGAGTACCGGCTGATTTCGGCAAAGCCTCGCTGCGGACAAGCGGAAGGAACGCGCCTTTCCGCTTGTCATCCTTGTTCAAGTTTTGGTTGCCCCATGAAACTCGTTCTCGCTTCCACCTCGCGCTACCGCCGCGAGTTGCTGTCCCGCCTGCACCTGCCCTTCGAGGTGCTGTCGCCCGACGTCGACGAAACCCCGCTGCCCGGCGAGACGCCGTCGGCCACCGCGCTGCGCCTGTCGGTGCTGAAGGCGCAGGCAGCCGCGTCGACCTGTCCCGACGCGCTCATCGTCGGCTCCGACCAGGTGCTGATGCTGGATTCGGAACAGCTCGGCAAGCCCGGCAGCCACGAGAACGCCTTCGCGCAGCTGAAGAAAATGCAGGGCCGCGCCATGGTCTTCCATACCGCGCTCACGCTGCTGAACAGCCGCACCGGCCGCACGCAAACGCAGGACGTGCCGACCGTGGTCCAAATCCGCCCGCTCAGCGACGCGCAGATCGAGGCCTACCTCAGGAAGGAACAGCCTTACGACTGCGCCGGCTCGGCCAAGAGCGAATCGCTGGGCATCGCCCTGATGGAACGCATGGACAGCCCCGACCCCACCGCGCTGATCGGCCTGCCGCTGATGGCGCTAACGGCGATGCTAGCCAACGAGGGCGTCGACGTGCTGACCTGGCAGCCGGGCTGATCCATGGCGGGCACCCTCTACCTGATCCCGGTGCCGCTCGGGCCGGTCGACCCGGCGACCTGCCTGCCGCCGGACACGCTCGCGGTCGCGCGCCGGCTCGACCGCTTCGTCGTCGAGCGGGCCAAGACCGCGCGTGCGCACCTCAAGGCCATGGGGCATCCCCTGCCGATGCAAAGCATCGAAATGCAGGAACTCAACGAACATACCCCGGCCGCCGCGATTGCCGATCTGCTGGCCCCGCTGCGGGCGGGACACGACCTGGGCCTGCTGTCGGAAGCCGGTTGCCCGGCGGTGGCCGACCCCGGCGCGAACCTGGTCCGTGCCGCGCATGCCGCCGCCATTCCCGTGGTGCCGCTGGTCGGCCCGTCGTCGATCCTGCTGGCGCTGATGGCCTCCGGCCTCGGCGGCCAGCGCTTCGCCTTCCACGGCTATCTGCCGGCCAAGGAGCCGGAGCGCAGCCTGGCGATCCGCGAACTGGAAAAACGCGCGCGCCGCGAGCAGGCGACGCAGCTCTTCATCGAAACGCCCTACCGCAGCGCCGCCCTGCTGGACACCCTGGCGAACACGCTGTCGCCGGAAACATCGATCAGCGTGGGCGCCGACCTCAGCCTGCCCGGGCAGTTGATCCTGACCCGGTCTGCGCGCGACTGGCGCGGACAGGCGGATACAGTGAAGGACAGACTCGCGGTATTCGGCATCGGCGCCTGAACGGCGCGTTCAGAAGGCGAGGCGGTCCAGCCGCAGCGTCAGCGTCTCGCCCGCCTCGCTGCGCGCCTGAAGCCACTCGGCACCCTCGCGCGTATAGACGTCCAGCGGCAGCAGGCGCTGCGTCGTGCCGTCCACGCGCAGGGCCAGCCACTGCTTCGTGAGCGCGGCAAACTCCAGCCGCTCGTGATCGGCACACGCAATGGGCCGGTAGGGGACTGCGTTCAACGCAGGGTGACCCCGGCTTTCTCGAACGGCGACCATCCCTTGGCGAGCGTCGCCCCGAGCCGGCCGGCCAGGCGCTCGGCCAGGCCCTCGCGCTGGGTGAAGTCGACGATGTCCTCGGCCTTCACCACGTCGCGGGCGACCGACTCGACGTTGCCGAGCCCGTCGGCCAGACCAAGCTGGATGCTCTTCTCGCCGCTCCACACCAGGCCGCTGAACATGTCGGGCGTTTCCTTCAGGCGCTTGCCGCGGCCTTCCTTCACCACGTTGATGAACTGGCCATGGATTTCCTCCAGCATCTGCCGCGCATAGGCCTCCTGCCTGGGGTCGACCGGCGAGAAGGGATCGAGGAAGCCCTTGTTTTCGCCCGCCGTCAGCAGGCGCCGTTCGACGCCGAGCTTCTTCATGGTTTCGGTGAAGCCGAAGCCGTCCATCAGCACGCCGATGGAGCCGACGATGCTGGCCTTGTCGACGAAGATCTTGTCGGCGCCGGCGGCAACGTAGTACCCGCCAGACGCGCAGATGTCGTCGACCACGGCGTAAAGCGGCACCTTGGGATGCAGTTTGCGCAGGCGCTTGATTTCGTCATAGATCTGGCCGGCCTGCACGGGGCTGCCGCCGGGGCTGTTGATGCGCAGGATCACGCCGCGGGTCTTCTCGTCCTCGAACGCGCTCTGCAGACTGCTGATGACATTGTCGGCACTGGCCTGGTCGGAGGCGATCACGCCCTGCAGGTCGACCAGCGCGGTATGCGACTTGGGCAGGCTGACGTCCTCGCCGAACCAGCCGGCGGCGAGAAACAGCACGATGAAGAGATACAGGAAGCCGAGCGTCTTGAAGAGAATGCTCCAGTGCCGGCTGCGCCGCTGCTCCTGGATGGCCGACATCGCCAGTTTCTCGAGTACCTGGCGTTCCCAGTTGGGTTCCTTCTGCTGTTCGCTCATTGCGTTTCCACCACAAAAACCTGCCCGTCGCGTTCGACGACGGGCAGCGGGATCAGGCCGCGACCGGCGCAGCGTCCGCCGACGCAGGCCCCGCTCGCGGGATGGTATAGCGCGCCGTGCGTGGCGCAGATCAAGTATAGCCGCGAGTCGTCGAAGAACTCGCCTTCCTGCCAGTCGAGTTCCACCGGCACGTGGCCGCACTGGTTGAGGAAGGCGCGCGGCGCGCCCTCGTAGCGCACCACGAAGGCCGGTTGCGACTTGCCGAAACGCCGGAGCTCGAAGCGCACGCCGCGGCCCTGCTCGGCCAGTTCGTCCGAAGCGCAGATCAGGCGTTCGCCGTCAGCCATGCGTGCACCTCGGCAAAACTGTTCAACAGCGCCAGCGGCGCGTGCGGATGCAGATCGTCCGCCTCGTGGGCGCCGTAGGTCACCCCCAGGCTGGCGACGCCGGCGTTCGCCGCCATCAGCAGGTCGTGGCTGGTATCGCCGATCACCAGAGTTCTTGCCGGATCGGCTGCGAGTTCGTCGACGAGTTCCAGCACCATCGCCGGATGCGGCTTGGAGTGGGTCTGGTCGGCGCAGCGGGTGGCGGCGAAATGCGCGCCCAGCCCGCTCGCCTCCAGCGCGCGCGCCAGTCCCACGCGGCTCTTGCCGGTGGCGACGGCCAGCGTGAAGCCGCTGGCAGACAGCGCGCGGATGCCTTCGGGCACGCCCGCAAACAGGGGAATGTCCGCATCGCGGCCAAGGTAGTGATGGCGGTAGCGCTCGACCAGGCGCGGGTAATCGTCGGCCGGCAAATCGGGCAACAGCGTCTGCAGGGCCTGCACCAGACCCAGGCCGATGATCTGGCGCGAAGCGCGATCGCTCGGCGCGGCCAATCCAATATCCTCGCAGGCACGCTGGATGGAATCGACGATCACCCCGGCGGAATCCATCAGGGTGCCGTCCCAGTCGAAGATCAACAGATCAAATTTGCGATGTGATTGAGTCATGGCGCATGGTTCAGGGTTTCCAGAAAAGCCGCCAGTTCGGCGGGCAGCGGCGCGTCGATTTCGAGCGGCTCGCCGGTGATGGGATGGGCGAAGGCCAGGTGGGCGGCGTGCAGGAACATGCGCTTGAGTCCCTGTTTGGCCAGCGCCCGGTTCAGTTCGAAGTCGCCGTACTTGTCGTCGCCTGCGATGGGAAAGCCCAGGTGCGAGGCATGCACGCGGATCTGGTGCGTGCGCCCGGTCTTCAGTTCCGCCTCCAGCAGGGTGAACTCGCGGAAAGCCTGCAGGCGGCGAAAGATGGTGTGCGCGCTCTGGCCGTCGTCGCGCACGGTCACGCGCTTTTCGCCGTTGTCGTCGACGCGCTTGTGCAGCGGCAGTTTCACGTGCTGCACCGGGTTCGGCCAGCGACCCGCCACCAGGGTGAGATAGCGCTTGCGTATCTTGCCGTCGCGCATCGCGGCGTGGAGGTTCACCAGGGCGCGGCGTTTCAGGGCGATCAGCAGCACGCCCGAGGTTTCGCGGTCGAGCCGGTGCACCAGTTCCAGGTAGCGGCATTCCGGCAGTTCCAGCCGCAGTTGCTCGATCACCCCGCGCGAAATGCCGCTGCCGCCGTGCACCGCCATGCCGGACGGCTTGTTGAGTGCGATGAAGGCCTCGTCGCGATAGAGCACGTGCGGCAGCAGGCGGTTGACGCCCGGCGGCAGTTTCGCGGTGGCGGCCGGTGCCGGCGCGGCCGTGCGTACCGGCGGAATGCGGACTTCGTCGCCCGGCTGCAGGCGATAGCCGACGTCGACCCGGCCGCCGTTGATGCGCACCTCGCCGCCGCGCACCAGCTTGTAGATGCGGCTTTTCGGCACGCCCTTCAGCTGGGACAGCAGAAAGTTGTCCAGCCGCTGGTTGTCGGCGCTGTCGTCGATCGTAAGCCGGCGGACAGAATCTTTCTCTAAGTCCTTCATTTTCATATACACTACGACCGGTTCTGGCCTCGTTTCGCCGGAACCCCTACCCGGCAGCCATGCCGGAATTTTCAGAGATCACGCCGGTTAAAACGCTCACCGGCCGCCGTCTGACCGGCCCGTCCGGTTCCTGCACTCCGGCTCCAGTCGAGCCGGACAGGCAGTCGAACCCGCCCGCCCCGACAGCCGGCAAAGCAGCGATGTTATCAACGACGCGACACCAAGCATACGAAATCAGCATTCACGCTCGGAATTCATTTTTCAGCGGGAATCGGAAAGACCGCCCCGGCCCTGCCGGCGCCCCTCTCCAGGAACAGGACACACTCCATCCATGCCCTTTCACATCAACCCAACCGTGATCGCATGAGCCGCCTCGTCTAGGCGGCAGTCTGGCCTGTCCCGTATGCACGCGCGCGGGAGAAGAAACAATGAAGCGCATGCTTTTCAACGCAACCCAGGCGGAAGAACTCCGGGTTGCCATCGTCGACGGACAGAAGCTCGTCGACCTTGACATCGAGTCCGCCAGCAAGGAACAACGCAAGGGCAACATCTACAAGGGTGTCGTCACCCGCGTCGAACCCAGCCTCGAAGCCGCCTTCGTCGACTACGGCTGCGAGCGCCACGGCTTCCTGCCGTTCAAGGAAATCGCCCGCTCCTGCCTGCCCGGCAACGGCAAGGTCCCCGAAAACCTGAAAGAAGGCCAGGAACTCCTGGTCCAGGTCGAGAAGGACGAACGCGGCAACAAGGGCGCGGCGCTCACCACCTACATCTCGCTGGCCGGCCGCTACGTCGTGCTGATGCCGACCAACCCGCGCGGCGGCGGCGTCTCGCGCCGCATCGAGGGCGAGGAACGCAACGAACTGCGCGACACCCTGGCCCAGCTCGACGTCCCCGAAGGCATGAGCCTCATCGCGCGCACCGCCGGCATCGGCCGCAGCGCCGAGGAATTCCAGTGGGACCTCAGCTACCTGCTGCGCATCTGGGAAGCCATCGACGGCGCGGCAAAACAGATCAAGGCGCCCGAGCTCATCTACCTCGAATCGAATCTCATCACCCGCGCCATCCGCGACCACTTCTCGGCGGACATCGGCGAAATCCTCATCGACACGGAAGACGTGTACGAACAGGCCCGCGCCTTCATGGAAAACGTGATGCCGGCCAACGTCAACAAGGTCAAGCTCTACCGCGATGACGTCCCGCTGTTCTCGCGTTTCCAGATCGAGCACCAGATCGAGTCGGCGTTCTCGCGCCAGGTCAACCTGCCATCGGGCGGCGCCATCGTCATCGACCATACCGAGGCGCTGGTCTCGGTCGACGTCAACTCGGCGCGCGCCACCAAGGGCAGCGACGTCGAACAGACCGCCTACAACACCAACCTCGAAGCGGCCGACGAAGTCGCCCGCCAGATGCGCCTGCGCGACCTCGGCGGCCTGATCGTGATCGACTTCATCGACATGGAGAATCCCAAGCACCAGCGCGAGGTGGAAAACCGCCTGCGCGATGCGCTCCATCACGACCGCGCCCGCGTGCAGACCGGCAAGATCTCGCGCTTCGGCCTGCTGGAAATGTCGCGCCAGCGCCTGCAGCCCTCGCTCGGCGAAACCAGCCACACCGCCTGTCCGCGCTGCCACGGCACCGGCCACATCCGCGGCACCGAATCGTCCGCCCTGCACATCCTGCGCATCCTGCAGGAAGAGGCGATGAAGGAAAATACCGGCGCCGTGCACGTGCAGTTGCCGGTCGACGTGGCGACCTTCCTGCTCAACGAGAAGCGCGTCGACATCCACACCATGGAGTCGCGCTTCAAGGTCAACGTGGTGTTGATTCCCAACATCCACATGGAAACCCCGAACTACACCATCACCCGCCTGCGCCACGACGAACTCAACCAGCGCGACGGCGCCGAGCCCAGCTACAGGATGATGGCGGTGCCGGAAACCGAGTCGACCTACCAGACCGCCCAGGCCGCCGCGCCGGCACGCCAGGAAGCCGCGGTCAAATCCATCGCCCCGCCGCCGCAGCCCGCGCCGATGCCCGCCGCCGCCCAGCCCGTCGTGCCGGCCACCGCGCCGCAGCAGACCGGCCTGTTCGACCGCATCTTCGGCTGGTTCAGGAAACGCGGCGACGAAGCGCCCGCCGAAGCGGCGCCGGTGGCCGAAGCGGTCGCGGCAGCGCCGGCCCGCAGCGAGCGCAACGGCGAGCGTCGCGAACGCAAGCCCGGCCAGCGCCGCGGTCGCGGCGAAGGCCGCAACGGCGAAGCGCGCCAGGCCGAATCGCGCAATGGCGAAGCCCGTAATGGCGAAACCCGCACCGAAGCCAGGGCCGAACGCAGCGAATCGGCCAAACCGCCGCGGCCGCCGCGCCAGCCCAAGCAGCCGCGCCCCGAGGTCGAAGCCGCACCGCGCAGCCCCGAAGTCGCCGCCGCACCCGTCGAAGCCGCCGGCGAAGACAAGCGCGAACCGCGCAATCGCCGCAGCCGCGGCCGGCGCGGTCGTGGCGAAGGCCGCCAGGAGAGCAACGGCGCGGGCACGCCGCACGCCGTGATCGAGGTCGCCGGTTACCGCGCCGTCGTCGAAATCGCCCGCCCGCCCAGAGCCGCGGCCCGGCCCGCGCCGGCCCCGGCGCAGCAACCCCTGCAGCTTGAAACCGCCGCCGCGGCGCCGGTGCCGAATGCGCCCTTGCCCGGCGCCGTCACCGCCACGCCGGCCAGCGTACTTGCCGAACTGGCGGCCAGCGGCAGCACGCTGCAGCAGGTCGAAACCCAGGGCACGGGCGCACCCGGCGCCGAAGGCGAAACCGAACCCGGTCGTCCGCGCCGCCGCCGGCGTCCCGCGGCGAAGGCCGAAGCGGAACCGGTCAGCCTGATGCAAGTGGAAACCAGCGCGCCGGCTGCAACGCCGGCCGCCGACGCGGCCGATGCAGCGCCTGCGCCGCACCCCACCCGCCGGCGCCCGCGTCCGCAGGCGGCGAGCACGCAGGAACCGCTGGTGCAGGTGGAGACCCGCTCGAACTGAGCCGCGTCGTCCCCGCACAGTACAAGGGCCGCATATGCGGCCCTTGTGCTTGCTGCGGTCCGGATTGACCGTTCAGCGCGGATTGGCGTTGATTTCGCGGAGCAGCCCCTGCACCGCGTCCTCGATCATGTCGAGATTCTCCTCGAAGCCCTGCGGGCCGCCGTAGTAGGGATCGACGACGTCCAGGTTCGGATACTTGCGGCTGAACGCCAGCAGGCGGCGGACCTTGCCCTGGTGACGCGCCGGCGCGCGCCGTATCAGGCGGTCCATGTTGTCGCCGTCCATCGCGAGGATGTAGTCGAAACGCTCGAAATCCGCATCGTCGACCTTGCGCCCGCGCAGGCCGCTGATGTCCACGCCGCGCTGACGGATCGCCTGCTGCGCGCGCGGGTCGGGCGGCGAGCCGATGTGGTAGGCATGCGTACCGGCGGAATCGGTCTCGATCTGTCCTTCCAGCCCCGCGTCACGCAGCGCCTTGCGGAACATGCCTTCCGCCATCGGCGAGCGACAGATGTTGCCCATGCACACGAATAGAACCCTGACAGCCATGTAACTCCCTGATCAACGAAATCCTAAAACCGCGCCCGGCGAACCGGCGCAGACAAACTCAATCCAGCGCACTCTTCAAGTTGTGCCACTGGATAGTCGCGGGCCGCGCGTTCTGCAACGCCTCGGCCTCAGCCTCGGCCTGCTTGCGCCGGGCGTATTCCTCCGCCCGCTGCCTGAACTTCTCCACATGGACATTCGCGAGGCGGGTCTGTTCCGCCATCTCGTCCCCGCTCAGCGGGGCCTCGACCAGCTGCGTCTCGATGCGCAGGATCACCGGATACTTCTCGGTCAGCGCCTGAAGGATCGCGTCCAGCTTCTTCGCGGGCAGGCCGTAGCGCAGCGTCTTGGTGAGGAACAGCCGCAGGATCGCCCCGTCGCCCGGTTTGGCGCGGTTATTGATCGCCGCCGCCTCCTTCTGCAGCCAGCCGCGCAGCCGTAGCGGCGTGATCTCGACGCCGGGGTTCAGGATGAAGATGAAAATTTGTCCGGAGGCCATGGGGGCTCCTGTTCCAGTCAGGCAAAAGTGGCATTGTGCATTCGTGCGATTCCCTGCGCCAGCCGCGCGACGCGCCCTACTCCCGCTCCGCCACCCCGAACAGCAGCGCCTTCAGCTCCTTCAGCTGGTCGCGCAGCACGGCGGCCTTTTCGAACTCCAGGTTCTTCGCCGCGTCCTGCATCTCCTTCTCGATCTTCTTGACCTTCCTCGTCAGGGACTTCTCGTCCATGACCTTGTATTCCGCGGCAGTCTGCGCGGCTTTCAGTTCCTGGCGCGCGCTATCGGCGTCGTACACGCCGTCGATGATGTCCTTGATGCGCTTGACCACGCCGCGCGGCGTGATGCCGTGCTCGGCGTTGAAAGCGAGCTGCCTGTTGCGGCGGCGCTCGGTCTCGCCCATGGCGCGCTGCATCGAATCGGTGATCCTGTCGGCGTAGAGGATCGCGGTGCCGTTGAGATGGCGCGCGGCGCGGCCGATGGTCTGGATCAGCGAACGCTCGGAGCGCAGGAAGCCTTCCTTGTCGGCGTCGAGGATCGCCACCAGCGACACCTCGGGAATGTCGAGGCCTTCGCGCAGCAGGTTGATGCCGACCAGCACGTCGAATTCGCCCAGCCTCAAATCGCGGATGATCTCGACGCGCTCGACGGTGTCGATGTCCGAATGCAGGTAGCGCACCTTGATGCCGTGTTCGGCGAGGTAGTCGGTGAGGTCCTCGGCCATGCGCTTGGTCAGCGTGGTCACCAGCACACGTTCGCCGACGGCGATGCGCTTCCTGGCCTCGCTCATCAGGTCGTCGACCTGGGTCGCCACCGGCCGCACCTCGACGACGGGGTCGACGAGGCCCGTCGGCCGCACCAGCTGCTCGACCACCTGGCCGGCATGCTCGGCCTCGTACTTGGCCGGCGTCGCCGAGACGAACACCGTCTGCGGCATCAGCGTCTCGAATTCCTCGAATTTCAGCGGCCGGTTGTCGAGCGCCGACGGCAGGCGGAAGCCGTAATCGACGAGGTTTTCCTTGCGCGAGCGGTCGCCCTTGTACATACCGCCCACCTGCGTGACGGTGACGTGCGATTCGTCGATGAACATGATCGCGTCCTTGGGCAGGTAGTCGATCAGCGTGGGCGGCGGCTCGCCCGGCTTGCGGCCCGAAAGATGGCGCGAGTAGTTCTCGATGCCCTTGCAGAAGCCCAGCTCGACCATCATCTCCAGGTCGAAGCGCGTGCGCTGCTCCAGCCGCTGCGCCTCGACCAGCTTGTTGTTGGCGTAGTACCACTCCAGCCGCTCGCGCAGCTCGACCTTGATCGCCTCGATCGCGCGCAGGGTCGTTTCGCGCGGGGTGACGTAGTGGCTCGACGGGAACACCGTGAAACGCGTCGCCTTCGACAGGATCTGCCCGGTGAGCGGGTCGAACAGGTGCAGGCTTTCCACCACGTCGTCGAACAACTCCACCCGGATCGCGGTTTCGGCGTGTTCCGCCGGGAAAATGTCGATGACGTCGCCGCGCACGCGGAAATGCCCGCGCGTGAATTCGAAGTCGTTGCGCTCGTACTGCATCTGCGTGAGGCGCGCGATGACGTCGCGCTGGGAGAGCTTCTCGCCGGTGCGCAGCAGCAGGATCATGCTGTGGTAGTCGGACGGGTCGCCGATGCCGTAGATCGCCGACACGGTGGCCACGATCACGCAGTCGCGCCGTTCCAGCAGCGACTTGGTCGCCGAGAGGCGCATCTGCTCGATGTGCTCGTTGATGCTGGAGTCCTTTTCGATGAACAGGTCGCGCGCCGGCACGTAGGCCTCGGGCTGGTAGTAGTCGTAGTAGGAGACGAAATATTCGACCGCGTTTTCCGGGAAGAATTCGCGCATTTCCGCATACAGCTGCGCCGCCAGCGTCTTGTTCGGCGCCATCACGATGGCCGGGCGCCCGGTGCGGGCGATGACGTTGGCCATGGTGTAGGTCTTGCCCGAGCCGGTCACGCCCAGCAGGGTCTGGTACGACAGGCCGTCGTCGATGCCCTCGACCAGCCTGTCGATCGCCGCCGGCTGGTCGCCGGCCGGCGGAAACGGCTGGAACAACCGGAACGGGCTATTGGGGAAGGGTACGATCAAGGGTAAAATCGCGCGGCCAAAAAAACTTGTCGAGTGTAGCACCTGCCTGAAACAGGCGCATTTCAAGGAACCACCGTGGAACTCTCCCGCCGCGTCCAGGCCATCAAGCCTTCGCCCACCCTTGCCGTCACCGCCCGCGCTGCCGCGCTCAAGGCGAGCGGCCGCGATATCGTGGGCCTGGGGGCCGGCGAACCCGATTTCGACACCCCTCAGCACATCAAGGACGCCGCCATCGGGGCAATCAACAGCGGCTTCACCAAATACACCGCCGTGGACGGCACCCCCGGCCTCAAGGCCGCGATCATCGCCAAGTTCAAACGCGACAACGGCCTCGACTACACGCCCAGGCAGATCCTGGTGTCGTGCGGCGGCAAGCAGAGCTTCTTCAACCTCGTACAGGCGGTGATCAATCCCGGCGACGAGGTCATCATCCCGGCGCCCTACTGGGTGTCCTACCCCGACATCGTCATCCTCGCCGACGGCAAGCCGGTAATCGTCGAGGCCGGCATCGAGCAGGGCTTCAAGATCACCCCGGCGCAGCTCGAGGCGGCGATCACGCCGAAAACGCGCATGCTGGTCATCAACAGCCCGTCCAACCCCACCGGCGCGGTGTACACCGCCGACGAACTGGCGGCGCTGGGCGCCGTGCTGAAGAAGCACCCGCAGGTGCTGATCGCCAGCGACGACATGTACGAGCACATCCGCCTCGACGGCAAACCCTTCGTCAACATCCTCAACGTGTGCCCGGACCTCTACGACCGCACCCTGGTGCTGAACGGCGTCTCCAAGGCCTATTCGATGACCGGCTGGCGCATCGGCTACGCGGCCGGCCCCGAAGCCATCCTGCGCGCGATGACCAACGTGCAGTCGCAGTCGACGTCCAACCCCACCTCGATCTCGCAGGTGGCCGCCGAGGCCGCGCTCAACGGCAACCAGGGCTGCATCATCCCCATGCTCGACGCCTTCAAGGCCCGCCACCGCATCGTCGTCGACGCGCTCAACGCCATTCCCGGCTTCCACTGCGTGGACAGCGGCGGCGCCTTCTACGCCTTCCCCGACGTGCGCGGCGCCATCCAGACCCTGCTGGCGCGCGACGTGATCGAGGAAGGCACCGACATCGCCTTCTCCGAATACCTGCTGGAATCGGCCGACGTCGCCGTCGTGCCCGGCTCCGCCTTCGGCGCCGAAGGCTATATCCGGCTGTCCTTCGCCACCTCGCAGGCCAACCTGGACAAGGCGCTCAAGCGCATCGCCGCCGCGCTCGCCTGACACTGGCATACACGGGCCGGCGCAGGTAGGCTAGCGCGGATGTCGATCAAACCAGCGCGTCGGCCCGCCCTGCCCCCTCCACGCGGCACCCTGTCCTGGCTGCTCCAGCTCGGCTACACCACCTGGCGCCTGTTCGGCCAGAACGGCCTGCAGAACCACGCCGCCGCCACCGCCTTCTACTTCCTGCTGTCGGCCACGCCGCTGCTGCTGCTGCTGAGCTACGCCCTGCAGCTGCTGGGCCACATCGCCGAGAATTCCGTGCCGGCCACCATCCTCATGGCCGCGCTCTACGACCAGCTCCACGTCGAGACGCTCACCGAATACGGCTTCATTCCGCGCCGCGCGCAGCTCGCCGCGGGCGGCGTGGGGCTCCTGACGCTGGTGCTGTCCTCGCGCGGACTGGTGAACGCCGTGCAGGGCGCGTTCAACGTGGTCTTTCCCGACCGCAGCAAGCGCAACCTGGTGCTGTCGTGGATCCTGCCGCTCGTCATCCTGCCGGTGCTGTTCCTGCTGATGGGCCTGGGCGCGCTGGCGCAGGTGACGCTGCGGTTCCTGGCGCAGAACGACTTCATCGGCACCGGCAACGCCCACCTGCTACAGGCGCTGAACGCCCTGTTCGGCCTGGCCATGCTGTGGGCCCTGCTGTTCGCCGCCTACTGGCGCCTGCCGCGGCGCCATCCGCCGGCGCGCGACGCCGCCTGGTTCGCCCTCTTCGCCGCAGCCAGCCTGACCCTGCTGTTCGCGCTGTTCGGCGCCTTCTTCAAGCTGGAGAACTACCACAACCTCTACGGCGCGCTGGGCGGCGTGGTGTTCGTGCTGATCGGCGGCTACTTTGCCTTCCTGCTGCTCTACCTGTGGGCGCAGGCGCTGTACGCCTACGGCAAGGCCGACATCACCGCGCTGGAGAAGCTGTTCCTCGCCGGCCACGGCGAAGGCGCCGGCAAGCTGGAAGGCTACGTCTTCGGCGACACCGGCCGCCTGCTGGAAAAATTTGGCCAGACGCACCCGCCCGGCCACGTGCTCATCGCGGAAGGCGCGGAGGACCGCAACGCCTATTTCCTCTACGCCGGCCGCGCCGTGGTGAGCAAGCGCACCGACGCCGGCGTACGCCGCCTGGGCGAACTCGCCGAAGGCCAGCTCTTCGGCGAAATGGCCTACCTGCTGAACGAACCGCGTACCGCGTCCGTGGTGGCCGACGGCGAAATCACCGTGCTCGTCCTGCCCCCGGCCATCCTGGAAGACCTGATGCGGCATTCCGCCCCGCTGTCGCGCCGCATCATCGATACCCTGTGCCAGCGGCTGGAACGGATGAATCTGGCCAACGCGCACTGAGCCGCCTAGAATACTGTATACATTTACAGTAATTCAGGCGGCCATGTCCCTGCACACGCTCTACGTCGACCTCAATTCCTACTTCGCCTCGGTGGAACAGCAGCTGCGGCCCGAACTGCGCGGCCGCGCCGTGGGCGTGCTGCCGGTGCTGGCCGACACCACCTGCTGCATCGCCGCCAGCATCGACGCCAAACGCTACGGCATCCGCACCGGCACCCCGGTGTGGCAGGCGCGCAAGCTGTGCCGCGACATCGTCTTCGTGCAGGCGCGCCCCGCCGTCTACGTCGAAATCCACCACCGTATCGTCGCCGCCGTGGAATCGTGCACGCCCGTGGGCGAGGTGCTGTCCATCGACGAAATGGCCTGCCCCCTCATGGGCCGCGAACGCGAGGAAACCCAGGCCGTCGCCCTCGGCCGACGCATCAAGCAGGCCATCTACACGCAGGTGGGCGAAGTCCTGCACAGCTCCGTCGGCATCGGCCCCAACCGCTTTCTCGCCAAGACCGCGTCCAACATGCAGAAACCCGACGGCCTCGTCGTCATCCGCCGCGAAGACCTGCCGCAACGGCTGTACGGCCTGAAGCTGGGCGACCTCAACGGCATCGGCCGCGCCATGGAAGCCCGCCTCAACCGCCTGGGCATCCACACCGTCGAACAACTCTGCGCCGCCAGCCGCGACACCCTGCGCCGCGCCTGGAATGGCATCGAAGGCGAGCGCTACCACGCCCGGCTGCGCGGCGAACCCGTTGCCGCCGTCCCCACGCAGCGTTCCAGCCTCGGCCATTCGCACGTGCTGCCGCCCGACATGCGCGACCCCGACAGCGCGCTCGCCGTGCTCTACCGCCTGCTGCACAAGGCCGCCATGCGGCTGCGCCACTACGAGTATTGCGCCGGCGCCCTCGCCCTGCATCTGCGCTACCTGGACAACCCGCAGGGCCGCCACCACTGGGTCGACCAGGCCCGCTTCGCCCCGCACGCCGACACGCTGCGATTCAACCCGGTTCTCGCCCGCCTGTGGCAGCGCCGCGCCCCCGATCCCGCCCCCATCCTCAAGGTCGGCCTCGTGTTCACCGAACTCGTCGACGCACGGCACGCCAACCGCGACCTCTTCGACCCCGACGACCGCCACGCCGCCCTCAACCGCACGCTCGACCGCATCAACCAGCGCTACGGCCCCAACACCCTCTACTTCGGCGGCGCGCACAAGGGCCGCGGCGCCGCCCCCATGCGCATCGCCTTCAACCACATTCCCGAACTGCAGGTGGAACGCGACGGCTGAGTCCCGAAAGGGTTGACCGGAATGCCCGTCATCACTAGAATGCGCGCTTCTTTTCCCCGATAGCTCAGTCGGTAGAGCGACGGACTGTTAATCCGCAGGTCCCTGGTTCAAGTCCAGGTCGGGGAGCCAAGACACAAAAAAGCCCGCAGCAATGCGGGCTTTTTGCTTCCTGCCGCACGCGGACTTCGTGCGGCCATCCAATCCGGAATTGAAATGGCCACCTCGGACAAGAGGTGGCCATGCGTCATGAGCGGGGAAGCCGGACTGGCGGCGCCCCTTTCAATCCCTGCGCGAACTCACTTCATTCCACGCCGGCGACGGGATGCCGCGAGGCCCACCAGACCCAGGCCCAGCAGGGCGATGGAGCCAGGCTCCGGCACGCTGTTGTTCGAGTCGGGATTGGGGTTGTCCGGCGTGGCCGCGGCCGCGATCCTGAAAACGAGCCACTCGCCCGCGTCGCAGCCCCCGATGGTGGGATTGCTCGCGTTGCAGTTGCCGCCGGCATACCAGACCCACTTGGCAGCCGAATCGATGCCGCCCATCAAGCCCCAGGGCGAAGCGCCATTGTTGTTGCCGGCCGTGAAGCTGGTCCAGCCGCCAGACGGGTTGCCGCCGGCATTGGCATCCAGGATTTCCTGGCTGAGCAGATTCATGTCCGCTGCCGATCCGCTGTAGGGCGCCGCGCTCCCCAGGCCCGTGGCCATGACCTGCCATTGCGGATCCTGGCTGTAGAACTTGTAGCCGTCGGTCAGGTTCTCGAACTGGGCCAGAAAACCCTGCGCCGTGCTTTTGTCGGAGGCGGTCACCACATAGATGTAGTCGCCGGGGGACAGCGTGAAGTTGTAGGTCTCGACGCTGGGCCAGCTTCCGTCGGTGCCGATGAAGGTCGTCGCGCCGTTGAGGTTGCCCGTATAGAGCGCATAGGAATTGTCGACGGTCATGCTGACCTTGATCATGCTTGCACTTGCAGCGCCGACGCACAGGGCTGCGAGGAGACCGCCAGCCAGCGTTTTGCCAAACAGGTTCATTTCTTGTCACTCCCTTGATGATGAATTCCGGGACGACTCATGCAAAAAAAATACCACCTGCGAGGCGCCGGGAAAATGTCGTTCCGGATCAGGGGCCAAGCCGCCAGCAACGCACGTGCTGCCCTGCGCGAAGCGCCACGCGCACGCGGCTCTGTAAAGTTTCCCGACGCAAGGCGGGTGCCGGCAGAAACGCGGATTCGCCTTGCGGAAGGGGCCGGTCTCCCCTCCCCGCCGCCAGGCAACGGCCCCCCGGAGGCTAGGGCAAACCGGGTTTTCCCGGGGGATCGCCCGCCCCCGCCGGCAAGGCTGCGAGTTTCCCGGTCCCGCTTCCCCAGCGCGGCATGCTGCCGTTCAGGCGCTCGACCACCGCGGCCGTTTCGTTGACGACGCGCCGGCTCAACACGGGAAATTTCTCGAAGTAGCCCAGGGCGCGGAACACGCGCGGGCGGCTGGGGTTGCCGGGCAGGTCGCGCAGCAGGGGGGAATTGCGGTAGGCCTGGCTGACGATCTGCGGGTCCCCGGCCAGGCGCGGCAATTTGTCGAACAGCAGGGTCCCGGCCACCTGGCTGGCATGGCATGTCACGCAATCCATGCTCTCGGGGCTGTGGATGTCGGGGTTCTCGATGCGCACGACGGATTCCGCAAGGTTCTGCAGGGTGTCGGCGTCGTGGATCACCAGGGTGCGCGAATCGCGCAGCATGCGGTTGAGATTGTCCGTGCCCACGGGCGCGGGGCCGAGTTTGCCGTTGGTGTAGTCGTGCTCGGTCAGCAGCGACATGAAATAGCTCTGGGTGGTGGCGCCGCCGGTGCGCGGGATGACGATATCGACCGGCTTGCCGTCGACGAGGTTGAAGCCGCGGAATTCCCATTTGTCGGCGCCGACGAGGGTGCTCATTGTGGTGACGCGCCACAGGTTGGATTCGCCGCAGTATTTGAGCAGCAGCCGCTTGAGGCCCTGCGCAAAGCGTCCGTCGAGCCCCTGCCTGCGGAGGACGGGATGGACCTGCAGGGGCTGGTCGTCGCGCACGCCCGCGGCGCCGCGGCTGAGCAGGTCGTATTCGGCCATCAGCTGGCGGAAAGCGGCGGGACTCAGAGTATGGAAGCTGTGCACGGCGGCGTCCTTGGCCTCCAGTCCGCCGATCGAACCTGATCCGTAGACGGCCGCCCCGATGGGCTGCCACACGAAGCGCACCTGCGCATGGCATTCGCCCCCGTCCCTGAAGCAGGGGTCGAAGCGCACGGCCACGACGCGCAGGGTGCGCAGGGTGAGCGCAGGACTTTCGCCCTGGTTGATGGCGGGCAGGCGCTGGCTGTATTTCTGCGGCAGCAGCGGACCTTCGCGACCGGCATCCTGCGGCGCCAGCATCGCGTTCAGTTCGGTTTCGCCCTGCGGCAGGGGGTAGACGACGGTGGCGTCGTTCATGCCCCAGCCCGCCCACGCGGACAGCGTCGTCGCCATGCCCAGGCAGGCACACAGCAGCATGCGCCTGCCCGAGCGGGCCAGTCCCGGCAGCCAGCGTGTCATCGGTTCCGTTTCCCTGTGTTTTCGGCATTGTCCCGCACCCGGGGTGCGGGCGGGCCCAACCGGGTTGGCCCGGTCACGACCAGTACTTCGCCTTGTCCGGCAGCACCCAGCGCACGCCGCCGCGCGGGTCTTCCTTGTCGCCCCGGTAGCGCGGGATGAGGTGGATGTGCAGATGCGGCACGGTCTGGCCGCCGGCCGGACCGTGGTTGATGCCGATGTTGTAGCCGTCGGGCTGGTGATGCTTTTCGACAGCGTCCCTCGCGCGCGCAAGCATGTTCAGCAACGCCGCCTGCTCCGCGGGCGTGGCCTCGAACAGGGTGGCGACATGGCGGCGCGGAATGACGACCGTGTGTCCGGGCGAGACGGGAAAACCGTCGGCGTAGGCCACGGTGAGTTCGTCTTCGGCGAGGATGCGGTGGGGTTGCAGGTTGCAGAACGGACAGGGCTTGGTTTCGGGCGGGTTCATGGTCGAGGCGTTGCGGTCAGTACATGCCGAGTGTACCGCAGCCTTCACGCCGGCCAGGGCAGCGCGCCGTTCACCTGGAACGCGGCGAGGGGAAAGTCGTGCACCTCGCGCCCGCGCGCGGCGCGAAACCGCACGTGCGCGCCGGTGAGTTCGCACAGCCAGGCCTCCTGCCATGCCGGCTGCTTTTTGGACAGTGCCCTGGGGGTGAAGAGCGCGACGTTGAGGCCGCCGGCCGCATCGCGTGCGGAAACGAATTCGAAGGCCTCGACGCCGGCCGCGCGCATGGCCGTACCCAGCGCCTGGGTGGCGGCATAGTCGGCCGGGTCGGTGAGCTGCGCGAGCTGCGCGTCGAAGGGGGGCGCCTGCAGGCGCAGTCCCTGCGCGGTGCGCCACTGCGCGCCGAACAGGGTGTGCTGGGTGTCGAGCTTGCCGGGCGGCGGCACGCGCATGCCATGCCAGAACACGAAGCGGTAGTAGGCCGCTTCGGCCAGCACGGTGCGGGTTGCCTGCGAGCCGTAGAACAGGCTGGGTTCGTGGCGGCTGCCGAACCGCGAGCCGTGCTTCAGCGGCGGATAGCGGAAGGGCGTGGCCAGCAGGTAATGCAGGCCGTCGTCGCGCCTGGGCGGCTTGGTGGTTTCGAGCAGGTCTTCGAGCACGGCCTGGCGCGCGAGGCTGGAGACGAGCCGGCTGGTGGCGACTTCTTCCTGGCTTTCGACCAGCCGGCACAGTTCACCGGCGAGTGGTGCCGGGCCGGCCTCGGCCACCCGCGCAGCCCAGTCGGTCAAAGCTTGCCCCGCATCGCGTCCAGGTATTCGAGCACGCCGACGAGGCCCGCCACGTTTTTCATCTGCTCGGCCGGCACGCCGCCGGTATGCAGGTTGCCGGTGTGCATCCAGTGCCGCATCGCCGCCGCGTCGCCGCCCACCAGCACGTAGAGCGCGCGGTAGCAGCGCACCAGCAGTAGCGCCAGTTCGCCCGCCTTGCTCGCCGGATCAATGCGCCCGCGACTGATCGCGGTGCGGTCCTTGCCGACGATGTCGCCCAGCGCGGCCTGGTTGAGTCCCAGCCACTTGCCCGCGCTGACGAGGGCTTCGCCCAGCACGGCGGCGGGATCGGTGTCGTGGGCAACGGCCAGGTTCATGATGGAAAACGCCGGGGCGAAAAGTGATTTACGCACATTATAGTTATTTTTGTGAAAAATGCACAATCCGCTATCGTCCCCGCGACAGGCTGCCTAGGATGAAAGAAAGGAGGACACATCCATGCGTTTCGCCGACCGCCTCCAGGCCGCCGACCGTCTGGCCCATGCCCTGGCCCGCTACCGCGGGCAGCACCCGCTGATCCTGGCGATCCCGCGCGGTGCGGTGCCCATGGCCCACAGGCTCGCACAGGCGCTGGGCGGCGAACTGGACGTGGTGCTGGTGCGCAAGCTGCGCGCGCCCTTCAATCCGGAATTCGCCATCGGCTCCGTCGACGAATCGGGCTGGACCTACGTCGCCGACTACGCGGCGTCGGCCGGGGGGACGCCCGCCTACCTGGAACAGGAAAAGGCCGCGCAGCTGGCGACGATCCGCGCCCGCCGGGCGCAATACACGCCCCTGCGGCCGTCCCCCGATCCGGCCGGCCGCATCGTGATCGTGGTGGACGACGGGCTGGCGACCGGCGCGACGATGATCTCGGCCCTGCACGCCCTGCGCGCGCGGAAACCGGCCCGCCTGGTCTGTGCGGTGCCGGTGGCGCCGCCCGACACGCTGGCGCGCATTCGTCCCTGCGCGGACGAGGTGGTGTGCCTGCACGCGCCGCCGGATTTCCGGGCGGTGGGGCAGTTCTACGATGCGTTTCCCCAGGTGGAGGATGCGGAAGTCGAGGCGGTGCTCAGGCAGGCCGCGGCAGATACCTGACGAACCACTCGGCCGCCTCGCGGGCCATGGCTTCCATGGTGCCGGGTTCCTCGAACAGGTGCGAGGCGCCGGGCACCACGCGCAACAGGCATTCGCATTGCAGTTGCAGGCGCGCGCGCTGGTTGAGGTCGATGACCAGGGTATCGCGGCCGCCCACCAGGAGCAGCGTGGGTGCGGTCACCGCGGCCAGCGCCACGCGGCTCGCCAGGTCGGGGCGGCCGCCGCGCGAAACCACGGCGCGGATGTCCTGGCCCAGCGCCGCGGCCGCCTCCAGCGCGGCGGCGGCACCGGTGCTGGCGCCGAACAGGCCCAGCGGGAGTCCACGCGTGGCGGGCCGGGTCGCGACCCAGTGCGCGGCCGCGAGCAGGCGCCGGGTCAGCAGGCCGATATCGAAACGGCGCTCGTAGTCGTTATCTTCTTCCGGCGTCAGCAGGTCCATCAGCAGGGTGGCGATGCCGGCTTCGCGCAGCACGGCGGCCACGTAGTTGTTGCGCGGGGAATGCCGCGACGAACCGCTGCCGTGCGCGAACAGCACCAGGCCGATGGCGTCGCGCGGGATCTCCAGCAGGCCCTCGACGCTGGCCTTGCCGTCGGCAATCTGCACGGTCGCCGGCTGGTTCACGTCCTGCGCTCCGGATGCAGGGCCAGCGGGATGCGGCGGTTGCCGAAGGCATGGGAAAACGCCCCGAAACGCCCGGCGACGGTCGCCCCGCAGTGCGGGCACCGGCCGTCCGGCGCCAGGTCGTAGCGATCGATGCGGTACCCGTCGCGCACGATCAGCGGCGCGTGGCAGCCCGGGCAGAACGTGGTGCCGCCCGCAGTGTCGTGCACGTTGCCGGTGTAGACGTAATGCAGGCCGGCCTTCAGCGCGATACCGCGCGCACGCGCCAGCGTGGCCGGCGGCGTGGCCGGCACGTCGCGCATCTTCCAGTCGGGGTGGAAGGCGGTGAAGTGCAGCGGCACGTCAGGGCCGAGTTCGCGCGCGATCCACGCGCTCATCGCCTCGACCTCGGCGTCGGAATCGTTGTGGCCGGGAATCAGCAGCGTGGTGATCTCGAACCAGACGTCGGTTTCGCGTTTCAGGTAAACCAGCGTGTCGAGCACGGGCTGCAGGCGCGCGCCGGTGAGCCTGAAGTAGAAGTCGTCGCTGAAGGCCTTGAGGTCGACGTTGGCGGCATCCATTTTTTCGAAGAAGGCGCGGCGCGGTGCGTCGTGCATGTAGCCGGCGGTGACCGCCACGGTATGGAGCCCGCGCGCATGGCAGGCATCGGCCACGTCCATGGCGTACTCGGCGAAGATCACCGGATCGTTGTAGGTGAAGGCCACGCTCCTGCAGCCGGCGCGCTCCGCCGCCGCGGCAATCTCGTCAGGAGCGGCCTGGTCCATCAGCGTATCGGTCTCGCGCGACTTGGAAATGTCCCAATTCTGGCAGAACTTGCAGGCGAGGTTGCAACCGGCCGTACCGAAGGAAAGCACCGACGAACCCGGATAAAAGTGGTTGAGCGGCTTTTTCTCGATGGGATCGATGCAGAAACCGGAGGAACGGCCATAGGTAGCGAGCACCATCTTCCCGCCCTGCATCCTGCGCACGAAGCACAGGCCGCGCTGGCCCTCGTGCAGCCTGCAGTCGCGTGGGCAGAGGTCGCACTGGATGCGGCCGTCGGGCAGTGCATGCCACCAACGCGCGGGATGACTGGATTCCGGGATGCTCAAGCCGCTTCCTTCCATTGGCTGACCGTGTAGCGCGACAGGCGCACGGCGTCCGACCAGAAATCCGCCGCCAGCCCGGCCTTGCGCTTGAGTTGCGCCAGGAAGGCTGCCGGTTCGGGCAACTGCTCCCACACCTGCGGCAGGAAAGTGCTGCGGTAATGGGCATACTCGAACACCACGCCGTCGACGTGCGGCCGCAGGCGGGCCAGCGCCTCCGCTTCGCTGGCGACCACGACAGGCTCGCTCGGCGACAGCAGCGACACCTCGACCCGTACCTGTTCGAATTCGGCGCGCGTCAGCGGCACAAAGCGCGGATCGCGAAACGCCGCCGCCGCGGCGTTGGCGCGCACGTCCTCGCCCAGCGGCCGGCGTGCCTCCAGCGATCCGATGCAGCCGCGCAGCTCGCCCGCGCGGGTGAGCGTGACGAAGCTCGCGCCCGGCTGGCGCAACCAGTCGGCCGCATCCGGCATGGCCACGGGCCGGCCCAGACGGGCGGCGATTTCGCCGCGCGCCAGCGCGAGCAGGGTTTCGCCGCGGTCCGCCGTCCCGGGCTTGTCCATCGTCGCAGGGACGAAGGCGAACGCCGCATAGCCCACCACCCGCTCGAGATCGCCCGACACCGCGCCGGAATTGCGCACCCCGAGGGCTTCCGCATGCAGGCCGTGCCGGCGTGCCGCCCGCAGCAGGCCGTTGACGGGCGTGGCCCCGCAGGCCTGCTCGTGCGACAGGCCGGGCTGCAGGGCCAGGATGGCCTCGACGCTCCGCTGGTCGAGCGCGCGCGCCGCGGCGTCGGTATGGAAGTGCGACAGGTCGGAACTGATCACGATCAGGGTCTCGTCGCCGCCCCACACCGCATCGAGCACCGCGGTCACCTCGGCACTGCTGGCGTCGCCCACTGCCAGCGGCAGCAGGCGAAAATCACCCAGCACGCGCTGCAGGAAGGGCAGTTGCACTTCCAGGGCATGCTCCAGGCGGTGCGCTTCGGCGTTGGTCGTCACCTGCGGCAGCGCGGCCAGCGTACGCATGCCTTCGGGATCGAGCGCGACCTCGCCCAGCGGCGTGGCAAACCCTTCCGCATCCGGCAGGGCCAGCCCGCGCACAGCGGCGCGGTGCGCGGGCCCGAGCAGCACGACCCGGCGGATGCGATTGCGCCAGGGCTTCAGGCGCGCGTAGGCCAGGGCGGCGACGGCCCCCGAATACAGATAGCCGGCGTGCGGCACGATCAGGGCCTTGGGCATGGCAGCCGGCCCGCCTGCCGGCACGGCGGCCAGCAGGTCGTCGACGCTGCGGCGCAGCGCGGTCGGGCTGTCGGGATAGAAGCTGCCGGCAACGGCAGCGGGACGCGTGGCGGGCATGGCGACCCCCTTCCTCATGTAATGCTAGTAAATGCAGGGCGTCCGGGCGGCTTTCAAGCGGCCAGCCCGCGCCGCCCGAAAAAATCCCCGCCATAATGTGGCGGACAACGACAGGGAGACCCCATGGCTTCGTCCAAAGCCGCCCCCGCCGACGCGCTGCTGCGCGCCCTGCTGCGGGAAACCGCCCACGAGACGCTGGCGTTCGACGCCGACACGCTGGCGATCCGCGCCAGCAGCGCGGCGGCCGCGCGCAATCTGGGCCACCCCCAGACCGACCTGCGCCGCATGCGCCTGGGCGACTGCCTGGACGCCGCCGACGCCGCCGCGCTGCCCGCGCGCCTGGCCGCACTGCGCGCCGGCAAGCGGCGCCTCGCCTTCACCGCGCACTGCCGCCGCCGTGACGGCAGCCGCTATCCCGTGGACGTACACCTGAGCCGCGTCGCCGGACAGCCCGGGCTGTGCCTGTGGCAGGCCTGCGCCCCGGCCCGCACGCAGGCCACCGACCTGCGCGCCGTGTTCGCCCACCTGCCCGGCATGGCCTTCCAGGTCCTGCGCCAGGCCGACGGCAGCGTGACCCTGCCCTACGTGAGCGCACAGTCGGCCCAGCTGCTGGGCATCAAGGCGGCGAGCCTGCGTGCCCGCCCGGAGCGCTTCGCGGAACTGATCCACGCCGCCGACAAGCCCGACTACCTCGCCCGCCTGGCGGAAGCCGGCGGCGTGCCGATGAGTTTCAACTGGGAAGGCCGCATCCACATCGAGGCCTGGCAGGACGTGAAGTGGGTGAACCTGCGCGTGCGTCGGCGCGATACGCCGGAAGGCACGCTGTGGGACGGCATCATGCTCAACGTCACCCAGAGCCGGGAGGCGGAAGCCGAGATCCGCCGCCAGCGCACCCAGCTCGCGGCGCTGACGGCGCACGTGGAAACGGTGAAGGAGCAGGAACGCCTCAACCTGGCGCGCGAGGTGCACGACGACCTGGGCGGCAACCTCACCGCGATCAAGATCGGCCTGTCGTGGCTGCTGCGCCATCTGCCCGACGACTCGCACGCGCTGGTCAAGCGCACGGCCTACCTCGACAACGTGGTCGACCAGACCATCGAGGCCACCCACCGCATCGCCGCCAACCTGCGCCCGCCGGTACTGGACTTCGGCATCGTCTCGGCCATCGAATGGCAGATCCGGCGCTTCGGCCACACCACCGGCATCGCCTGCAGCCTCGACGCACCGGCCGAAGCCATTCCGCTGGCCGCCGATGCGGCGATCGCGGTGTTCCGCATCGTGCAGGAGGCGCTGACCAACGTGGCCAAGCACGCGCAGGCCACCCGCGCCCGGGTGAGCCTCGCCCTGGACGCCGGCACCCTGGTCGCCACGGTGACCGACAACGGCCGCGGCGTGCAGGCCGGCACCCCGCGCAACGGCAGCCACGGCTTCGGCGTGCTCGGCATGACCGAGCGCGCCGCCGCGCTGGGCGGCGAACTGACCGTGGCCCCGGCGCCGCGGCGCGGCACCCGGGTCACGCTGCGGGTGCCGCTCGCCGCCGGAAAATGACGGCATAATCGCGCCATGGCCACCGCCCGTCCCTACCGCATCCTCATCGTCGACGACCATGCCATCGTCCGCGAAGGCCTCAAGCAGATCCTCGCCGACACCGACGACATCGCAGTCGGCGGCGAAGCCGAAAATTCGAGCAAGGCCCTGCAGATGGCCCGCAAGGGTCCGTGGGACCTGATCCTGATGGACATTTCCATGCCCGACCGCAGCGGCCTGGAAACCCTGGAACTGCTGAAGAAGGAACATCCCGGCATCAAGGTCCTCATGCTCTCCATGCACCGCGAGACGCTGTACGCCGTACGCGCCCTCAAATCCGGCGCCGCCGGCTACCTCAACAAGCAGAGTGCGCCGGACCAGCTGGTCGACGCCATCCGCCTCGTCGCCTCCGGCAAGAAATACATCAGCCCCGAGGTCGCCCAGGAACTGGCCAGCACCGTCAGCGGCGAGCGCGAGGCCCTGCCGCACGAAACCCTGTCGAACCGCGAATACCAGACCCTGTGCCTGATCGCCTCCGGCCACCCGGTGTCGGCCATCGCCGAGCAGCTCAAGCTCTCGGTCAAGACCATCAGCATGTATCGCGCCCGCCTGCTGCAGAAAATGCAGTTGAAAAACAACGCGGAACTGACGCATTACGCGATCCGGCACGGGCTCGTCGAATAAGACACAAGACTCAAGCGGCAAGAGGCAGGGTTTTCACTTGGATCTTGCGTCTTGAACCTTGCAGCCGTTTCGGAATTACGGGGATTTCCCCCCCCTAATCCGCCCTTCCCCCCGCCTCGCCCCGCCCTACCATGCGAAGCATCGCAAAGGCCCCACAGGGGCCGGGATGCACGACATGGCCGAACCGACCGCCAACATCAACATCGCCAATCCGTCCGAGGTGGCCAGGGAAACCCTGCGCCGCCTGGCGATGCGCCGGATCGCGCCGACGCCCGACAACTACCAGGCGCTGTACGAGGAAATCGCCGGCGGCGGCAGAACGCCGGTTTCGGCGGGCACCCCCGCGAATGCCGCCGGCGCCGCCAGCGCCCTGGCCGGCCTGGTGATGGACCTGAACCTGCACCACCCCGAACTGTCCACCCCGGTCGACCTCCTCGACCAGGCCGTGCGCAAGAACGACTGGGGCCTGTGCCGCAAGCAGCTGGGACTGATCGTCCGCCAGTTCAAGCAGGGCGATAGCGGCCCCGCCCGCACCGGCGACCACCTCGCCCTGTTGCGCGAACTGCTGGCCAAAACCCTGGAATTCGGCGTGGTCGTGCAGCTGGCGCACACCCCGGCGCTGGCCGAGCGGGCGCAGAATCTCGCCGCCCAGGTGCGCGAGGCGAACAGCGCCAACACCCTGCGCGATGCGGCCAACGGCCTGAAGAGCCTGTGGATCGACATCGATCTCAACGCCTCTCAGGCATACGACCAGCAGGAAACCCTGAAACGCATCCTGCTGCTGCTGGTGGAGAACATCGGCGAACTGCTCGACGACGACACCTGGCTGCGCGGCCAGCTCGACATGGTGCAGGACGTCATCGCCGGCCCGCTCAAGCTCAAGGGCCTGCAGGAGGCCGAGCGCCGCCTCAAGGACGTGATCTACAAGCAGAGCATGGTCAAGCACGGCCTGCGCGAAGCCACCTCGACGCTCAAGGCCACCATGACGGCCTTCGTCAACCGCATGGGCGACATCGTCACGGCCTCCGACGATTACCAGGAAAAGCTGGTGAACCACGTCGAGCGCATCAGCCAGACCGAGGACGTGCTGGAGCTCAACCGCATCCTGGAAAGCCTGCTCGAGGAAACCCGCGCCGCGCAGTCCACCACGCGTGCCGCGCACGACGAGCTGGTGGCCGACCGCGACGCCGCGCTGGCCGCGGAAGGCCGCATCCAGCAGCTGGAAAAGCAGATCGCCGAGATGAGTTCGCTGATCCGCGAAGACCCCCTCACCCACAGCCTCAACCGGCGCGGCCTGGACGACGAGTTCGCCCGCGAGACGGCGCGCGCCGAACGCTTCAAGACCTCGTTCAGCGTGGCCGTGCTCGACATCGACGATTTCAAGAAGCTCAACGACGAACGCGGGCACCAGGCCGGCGACGACGCGCTGGTGCATCTCGTCGGCGTGGCCAAGGATGCCCTGCGCATCACCGACCATGTGGCCCGCCTGGGCGGCGAGGAATTCCTCGTCATGCTGCCCAACACCCCGCGCGACGAGGCCGTCAGGATCATCACCCGCCTGCAGCGCAGCCTGACCAAGAAGTTTTTTCTCGACAAGAACGAACACGTCCTCATCACCTTCAGCGCGGGGGTGGCGGAACGCGCCTCCGGCGAATCGCAGGACGACCTGATCGCGCGTGCCGACGCGGCCATGTACGAAGCCAAGCGTGCCGGCAAGAACCGCGTCCACGCCTCGCCTTCCCCCGCCGGCTCGACCGCGGAATGATGCAGCAGGCAGATTTTTTGAAAATGGCCTTAACTTTCTCCGACCCCCGACGATTCCTCACACAACGGCGGTTCTGAAACACAACGAACGAACCCACGTTGACGGCCCTGACCCCATGTGGGGTGTGCAAGCCGGAACCTTCGACCCACACATAGGAGAATTACCATGGCACAAGTGATCAACACCAACGTCTCCGCCCTGTTTGCCGGCGCGGCCCTCAACAAATCGGCCGCCGGCCTGCAAACCGCCCAGGAGCGCCTGTCTTCCGGCCTGCGCATCAACAGCGCCAAGGACGACGCCACCGGCCTCGGCATCGCTGCCGGCTTCGACTCGAAAATCCGTGCGGCCAACCAGAACATCCGCAAGGCCAACGACGCCATTTCGTCCGCCCAGAACAACGACGGCTATCTGGGCCAGATCCAGGAAAACACCCAGCGCCTGCGCGAGATCTACATCCAGACCGGCGCCGTGACCAACGAGGAATCGGTCGCGCTGCTCGCTGAAAACGCCCGTCTCGACGGCCTGGTCACCGCCAACACCGCGGTCACCGTCGACGAATCCGGCGGCACTGCCGGCGGCTACGGCAGCACGTTCACCGCTGCGACCGCGTTCGCCAACCTGGCCGCGTTCACCACCGAAATCAACGCCGTCGTGACCGCCCGTGCCCAGCAGGGTGCCACCATCAACGCGCTGTCCTCGGCCGTGTCCTCGCTGCAGACCGCTGTCGTGAACTACTCGGCGTCTTACAGCCGCGTGATGGACACCGACTACGCTGCCGAAACGGCCGCGCAGGCGAAAAACAACATCCTGCAGCAGGCCGGCACCGCGGTTCTGGCGCAAGCCAACCAGAACCCCAACACCGTGCTGTCGCTGTTGCGTTAATCAGGTAGTCGTACTGACCCTCCCCGGCCGTTGGGCCTAACGGCCGGGGACACCGAATTCAGGAGGTCGTCATGATCATTCAGACAACCGGTTCCTCACCCAGTCAGGCGTTGCAGCCTGATGTCCGCATTTCCGGCGGCGCGCCCGTACGCGCGCCCGTCGCCCCCGCATCCGGACGCCCGGCTTCGCCACCGCCTTCCGCCGGCGAACTGAAAGTGGCCGTGGATGCGCTCAACAAGATGATGCAGCAGTCGAACCACGCCCTGGAATTCAGCGTGGATACCGACACCCATGCCACGGTGGTGCGCATGGTCGACACCACGACCGGTGAATTGCTCCGTCAATTTCCATCCGAAGCCGCCCTCTCGATCTCGCGCAACATCGCGGAATTCCAGCAGGGCCAGCTGCTTCAGAAAGAAGCCTGACCAGGGAGCGCGCACATGGCCACCATCTCGTCCTCGACCACGACCGCATTCGACGTCACCACGCTGGTTTCGCAGCTGATGGCGGTCGAACGCAAGCCGGTGGATGCGCTCAACACCAAGATTTCCAACACCCAGGCTCGGATTTCCTCCTGGGGTACGCTTTCCGGCCTCGTCTCCGGCTTCCAGTCGTCCACGCAAAAGCTGATGACCGGGCTGCAGAAGCTGGCCGCCACGTCCTCGGACACGACCGCCCTGTCGGCCAGCGCCGCCAGCACCGGCGTGCCGGGCACCTATTCCGTCAACGTCACGCAGCTCGCCCAGTCGCAGAACCTGGTCGCTGCCGGCCAGACCAGCACCAGCACGGCCATCAGCGACGGCACCCCGACCACGCTGACCTTCGATTTCGGCACGATCGCCGGCGGCACGCTTGCCGGCGGCACCTACAGCGGCGCCACCTTCACGTCCAACGGCAACGGCACGACCAGCATCGTGATCGACGGCACCAACAACACCCTGGAAGGGATACGCGACGCGATCAACGCCGCCAACATGGGCGTCAGCGCCACCATCGTCAACGACGGCAGCGGCACCCCCTACCGGCTCGCGTTGAGCGCCGTGAACTCGGGCGCCAGCCAGAGCATGAAAATCTCGGCCAGCGGCGGCGACGGCACGCTCGATGCCCTGCTCGGCTATGACCCGGCCGGCACCCAGCATCTGTCGCAGACCCGCGCCGCGCAGAACGCCAACCTGACCGTCAACGGCATCGCCATCACCAGCCCGTCGAACACGGTCAGCGAGGCCGTGCAGGGCGTCACGCTGACCCTGAGGAACCTCACCAGCACGCCCGCGAATCTCACGATCGAGCGCGATACCGCATCGATCAACAGCGCGGTCAGCAGCTTCGTCGACAGCTACAACGCCCTGGCGTCGCAGATGAAATCGCGCCTTGCCTACGGCAGCAGCACGGCAACGGCCGGTGCGCTGTCCGGTGACAGCACCCTGCGCGGCCTGCAGGACGAACTGCGGTCGCTGTTCAACACGGCCGCCGGCGGTGGCACCCTGTCGCGCCTGGCCGAGGTGGGTATCAGCTTCCAGAAGGACGGCACGCTCGCCTACGACAGCAGCAAGCTCACCACCGCGATGGGCAACGATTTCCAGGATGTGCTCAACCTGTTCAACGGCAGCACCGGCTTCGCCACCCGCATCGACGCCTGGGCCGGCAGCGCGCTCCAGACCGGCGGCCTGATCGATGTCCGCACGCAGACCCTGAAGAGCCAGGTCAAGGACAGCCAGGACGAGGTCGATCGCCTGGAAATCCGGATGTCCGCCATCGAGAAGAAGTACACCCGCGAATACACCAATCTCAACATGCTGCTGAGCAGCATGAATACCACCAGCACCTTTCTGACCCAGCAGTTGCTGACCCAGTCCAAAACGCAATAACGAATAAAGGGAGAAGACGTGTATACCCCTACCAGCGCCGCTGCCAATGCCTACGCGAAAGTCGGATTGGAATCCGACATCATCGCCGCCAGCCCCCACCAGCTCATCGTCCTCCTGTTCGAGGGCGCCGAGCTTTCCGTACGCATGGCGATCCGCCACATCCAGGACGGCGACCTGATGAAGAAATCCGCCGCCATCACCAAGGCCAGCAGCATCATCCTCGACGGCCTGCGCGCTGCGCTGGACAGCCGCCGCGGCGGCGATCTCGCCGCCCAGCTCGACGCGCTGTACGACTACATGAACAAGCGCGTCATGCTGGGCCATCTCAGGAACGACACCGCGCCGCTGGAGGAAGTCCTCGGCCTGCTGCGCGAACTGCGTGAGGCCTGGCAGCAGATCGGCACGGCCACCCGCGCTGCCCGCCCCAGCCTTCAATCCATCGCCGCCTGACCCCGGAGACCGAACATGACCAGCAGCGAAATGCTCAACACCTACGAAGCGCTCTCCGCACTCACCGGCAGCATGCTCACGGCCGCCCGCCAGGGCGAATGGGACGAAGTGGCCACGCTCGAACAGCGCTGCCGCGATCACATCGGCAGCCTCATGCAGGCGGCACCGGCCATTCTCGACGAGACGACGCAGCGCGCCAAGGTTGCCGTCATCCGCACCATCCTGCAGAACGACGCCAAGATCCGCGCACTGGCCGAGCCGCGCCTGCACGAGCTGCAGGAGCGCCTGAGCCAGACGCGCGCCGGGCAGCGCGGCATGCGCGCCTACAGCGCCCAGCGCTTCTAGACTGACGTGTATCCCCTCGCCCTGTCCCGCGTGCTCGCTGTCCAGCCGCTGCTGGACACGCCGGGGCGGGACCAGGGCGGGCAGCGATCCGCCTTCGAGAACCTGCGCGTCGGCCAGGGCGTCCTGGCCCGCGTCGTCGGACAGACCCGCGATCTTGCCCTGGTCAGCATCGAGGGGCAGACCGTGGCGATGCGCCTGCCGCGCACGGTCGAGCGCGGCGAAACATTCCGTCTCAGCTTCGCCGGACACCTGCCGCAGCCCTCGTTCACGCTCGAAGCCCCGGAGGCCGGGCTGGCGGACACGCCGCAGCTCGGCCAGACCGCGCGCATGCTGTCCGACATCATGCAGCGCGTGCCCGAGCGCACGCCGCCCACGCTCGCGCCCGGCGCCCCCCTGCTGGACCGGCCCGCCGGTGACCCGGCGGAACTCGTGCCGGCGCTGCGCAGCGCGCTGGTCCGCAGCGGCCTGTTCTACGAATCGCACCTGGCCGACTGGGTCGCCGGGCGCGACTCGCTCGAAGGCCTGATGCGCGAGCCCCAGAACCAGCTGTCAGCGCCGCAGGCGGCGTCCGCCGCATCCCAGTCCGAGGCCACCCAGAAACCCGCCAACCCCATGCACGCGCTGCTGACCCAGCAGCTGCAGGTGCTCGAATCCCCGCAACTGGTCTGGCGCGGCGAACTGTGGCCCGGCCAGGCCCTGGAATGGCAGCTGCATCGCGACGACGACACCGCGGACGACGCACGTGCCGCCCCCGGGACGCCCGCTGCCGCCGCCTGGGAATCGCACCTGAAGCTCAGCCTGCCGACGCTCGGCACCGTCAATGTGCACCTCCGGCTCGACGCCCGCCAGCGCTTCGCCATTCGCGTCCAGCCCGAAGCGGCCGATGCGCTTCCGCTGCTGCGGGCCGGCCAGGCCGGCCTCGCGGACCGGCTCCAGTCCGCCGGGTGCGCGGTACAGGCCATCGAGGTGAGCCAGGATGGCGCCGCCTGATCCCCAGCGTGCCGCCGCCGCCCTCGCCTACCGCGAGGGCGACAGCGCACCGCGCGTCGTCGCCAAGGGGCGCGGCCTGGTGGCCGACGCCATCATCGACAAGGCGCGCGCCTCCGGCGTCTACGTCCACGAATCGCGCGAACTGCTGGCGCTGCTCATGCAGATCGACCTGGACAGCCACATTCCCCCCCAGCTCTACGTTGCGGTGGCCGAACTGCTGGCCTGGCTCTACCGACTTGAGAATTCCGCCGAACTGCCGTTAGAGAAGTAGTAGAAACCGAGCGCCCGCACCATGTTGCCCGCCATGCAAATCGACGACACCTCTGCCGCAACCGACCGCGAAACCATCCTGGCGCGCTATGCCGTCCACTCGCGCTCGGAGATCCTGTTCCTGCTGCGCGCGGTCATGCAGCGCAAGCTCCTGGTCAACCTCGACCTGCCGGGCAGCCGGCAGATCGTCGTCACCTCGATCATCGGCATCAGCATGCCGAAGAACCAGCTCATCCTCGACGTGGCCCGGGGCGACGCACTCAACCGCGAGCTCCTGTCCGGCAAGGGCGCCGAATTCATCACCCAGCTCGACGGCGTCTCGATCTCCTTCCAGACCGGGCCGGTCAGTCTGGTGGACTTCGAGAAACTGCCGGCCCTGAGCATCGCGCTGCCGAAATCGCTGGTCCGGCTGCAGCGCAGGGAACATTTTCGCGTCGCCCTGCCGATCGCACGGCCGGTGAAATGCATCATTCCCTCGCCCTACGAACACGATCCCGACCCGATCACCACGCACATCGTCGACATCGGCTGCGGCGGCGTTGCCCTCACCGACGCCAGCGGGCGCCTGGGTACCGATACGGGACGGATACTCGAGAAATGCCGCCTGCTGCTGCCCGAGGTCGACCCCGTCACCGTCACCCTCGAAATCCGCAACAGCGCGCAGCTTCGGCTCGCGAACGGCGCATTCCAGACCCGCCTGGGCTGCCGCTTCGTGGACCTGCCCCACGACGTCGACGCGATGCTGCAGCGCTTCGTCATGAAAATCGAACGCGACCGGCGCAACAGCCTGTAACCCCGAATCTTGGAGAATCCGACATGATGCAGAGCATCCAGCAGGAAATCGACGAACGCACCAATCTCACCAGCTCCAACAAGCTGGAACTGCTGCTGTTCCGTCTCGGCAACGACCCGCTGCTCGGCCGCACCGAGCTGTTCGGCATCAACGTCTTCAAGGTGCGCGAGATCATCCCCATGCCGACCGTCACCGCGGTGGCCGGGTCGCCGCAGCACATGATGGGCGTGGTCGACCTGCGCGGACAGATACTGCCGGTGATCGATCTTTCCGCCGTGTGCGGCTGCACGCCGGCCAACGGACACCAGATCCTGCTGATCACCGAATACGCGCGCAGCACCCAGGCCTTCGCGGTCGAATCGGTGGAAGACATCGTGCGCCTGGAGTGGCGCCAGGTCCTGTCGGCCGAAGGCAACGGCGCCAGCGGCATGGTCACCAGCATCGCCAGGCTGGACGGCGAGAACAGCGACCGGCTGGCCCAGGTGCTCGACGTGGAAACCATCTTGCGCCAGGTCATGCCGTCGAACGGGCTGGAAGTCGATCCCGAGCGTATCGGCCCCAAGGTGCAGCTCAAGCCCGGCAGCGTCATCCTCGCCGCCGACGACTCCCTGATCGCACGCACCATGATCGAGGAAGGCCTCACCGCCATGGGCCTGCCCTACCTGATGACCAAGACCGGGCAGGAAGCCTGGGACCAGTTGCAGGCGATCGCGGTCAAGGCACAGACCGAAGGCAAGGTCGTGATCCACTCTTCGCTGACCGGTTCGGCCAACGAGGCGCACGTGAAGAAGGTCGGGGCGGACGCCTACGTCGCGAAATTCGTCGCCGAGGACCTGGCCAGCGCGCTGCGGCAGGCCCTGCGCGCCGCCTGAAATCGGCCCGGGAACGGGCCCGAAGTCCAAAAAATTAAAGACATATACATGCGGAGAACTGGAAATGTCGTCTCAACACACCACTGCCTCGGCACCTGATTACCGGACTGCCGAACGCGATACCAGGAAGGACGGATTCTTTACCCATCACGGCATCTGGGCGCCGGGTGTGCGGCTATTCCGCAAGCTCGATTTCAAGCTGAAGGCCGGCTTCATCAGCCTGGCCTTCCTGATTCCAAGCATCGAGAATTTCGTTCCCCTGGAGCCCGGCCTGCGCTTCACCCTAGTTACGTTGGGCCTTGCCCTCGCGCTCTATCTCTTCGTCTGCTTCTACAAGGTCATGGTCGGTGGACTCAATGAGGTGAAAATCCAGCTGGATGCCATGGCGCACGGCGACCTGACCGCGCCGCCCCAACCCTGGGGCAGGGACGAGATCGCACAATTGATGAACAACCTGGGTGCCATGCAGGGCGCGCTCGCCCAGGTGGTGGCGCATGTCCGCCACGAAAGCGACACCATCGTCCACGCCTCGCGCGAGATCACCGCCGATACGATGGATCTGTCGTCGCGGACCGAACAGACCGTCAAGAACCTGCACGAAACCACCCGCACCATGGAGCAGATCGCCACCAGCGTGAAGAGTACCGCCGAATTCACCGAACGCGCGGCCGGCATCGCCACCGAGAACGCCGCCGTGGCGGCGGAAGGCGGCCGCATCATCGCGGAAGTCGAGGCCACGATGAAACGCATCGACGAGGCCTCCCGCAAGATCAGCGCCATCATCGGCGTCATCGACGGCATCGCCTTCCAGACCAACATCCTCGCGCTGAACGCCGCAGTCGAGGCCGCACGCGCCGGCGAACAGGGCCGCGGCTTCGCCGTGGTGGCCTCCGAGGTACGCGCGCTGGCCCAGCGCAGCGCCACCGCGGCGCGCGAGATCAAGGACCTGATCGGCGTCAACGTCGAGGAAGTCTCCGGCGGTACCCACATCGCCCACAACGCCGGCGAAGCGATCAACGCGCTGGTCGACAAGGCGCGCGTCATCAACGAGATCATGTCCGACGTCGCGCGCTCCACGCAGCAGCAGAGCCACGACATCGAGCACGTCAGCGCGTCCGTCGCCGACCTCGACCACCTCACCCACCTGAATACGGCCGTCGTCTCGGCCTCGACCTCGGCGGCGGATTCGCTCAAGCAGGCCGCCTTCGCGCTGTCGGAAAGGGTGGTCACCTTCAAGCTGCCCGAAACCGCTCTGGCCGTCGAGCCGGTCGTGGCCACGACCGTGCAGGAGAGCGTCGAGGACTTCGACTTCGACGCCGCCATCGAGGCCCACAAGGCCTGGAAGATGAAACTGCGGCGGGCGATCTCGAACCGCGAACAGCTGGATATCGCGACGGTCTCGCGCGACGACTGCTGCGCCCTCGGCAAATGGATACACGGCCCCGGCGGCCATCGCCACGGCCACCACGCGCGCTTCGGCGACCTGCGGGACAAGCACCGCAATTTCCACCAGTCGGTCGGCGAGATCGCCCGCAAGATCAATCTCGGCCGCCACGACGATGCCGAACGGCTGCTGGGCAGCGGATCGAGCTTCACGGCGCTGTCGACCGACGTCGTCAGCGTGCTGAACCGTTTCAAGCGCGAAGTCGCCTCCGGGGGACGCACCGCGGCATCCGCCCGCAAGGCCGCCTGAGGCATCGGTCGAGGCGAACGCCTCTCAAGGCGGAGAAGGAACGGGACGCGGCCCGGCCCTTCCCGCCGCAACAGGGAATCTGCCGCGACGTTTTCCACTGATATGCAGTCGACATGAATATCGTCCTGGTCGACGACAACCTCGTCAACCTGAAGCTCATCGAGGGGCTGCTGAAAAAATGCTGCCCGCACTACGCCCCGGTCTCGTTCCAGGACCCGGCAGGCGCACTCGCATGGTGTGAATCGCACATCGCCGACCTGCTCATCGTCGACTACATGATGCCCGCCATGGATGGCATCGAGTTCATCCGGCGATTCCGCACGCTGCCGGACACACAGCAAATCCCCGTCCTGATGGTCACCGCCGACGGCAACAAGTCGACCCGTCTCGGCGCGCTCGAAGCCGGCGCCAACGACTTTCTCACCAAGCCGATCGAAAGCGTGGAATTCTCGGTCCGTGTCCGCAACATGCTCCTGCTGGGCACCTCCTTCCGCACCCTGTCCACGCACGCCAGCCAGCTGGCGCGCGAGGTCGAGCTCGCCACCGGGGAGATCCACGAGCGCGAGCGCGAGATCGTCCAGCGGCTGGCCCGCGCCGCGGAGACGCGCGATCCCGAAACGGGCGGACACATCCTCCGCATGGCCAATTATTCGCGGCTCATCGCCGAAGAACTGGGCCTGCCGGACGACCAGCAGAAGCTCATGCTGAATGCCTCGCCAATGCACGACATCGGGAAGATCGCCATCCCCGACCACATCCTGCTCAAGCCGGGCAGGCTGACCGAAGCCGAATTCGAGGTCATGAAGACGCACGCGGCCGCCGGCTGGCGAATACTCAGGGACAGCAGCTCGCCCCTGCTGCAGGCGGCGGCCGTCATCGCGCTCAACCATCACGAGAAATGGGACGGCTCGGGCTACCCCAACCAGCTGGCCGGCGAACAGATTCCCCTGCTGGGCCGCATTACCGCGGCGGCCGACGTCTTCGACGCCCTGACCAGCGCGCGCCCCTACAAGCCGGCGTGGGAGATGGAACGCGCCTTCGCGTTTTTCCGCGACGGATCGGGCACGCATTTCGATCCCGGCTGCGTCGAAGCCCTGTTTGCGCGCCGCAAGGAAATCCTGGATATCCACACCCGCTACCGCGACGAAAACGAATCGAAGGAGAACGCTGCATGAAACGACTTTTCTGGCTGCTCGTCCTGGGCCTGGCCCACGGCACGGCCTTCGCCCTGACACTGGCCGTCGTGCCGCAATTCACGCCGGTGGACATCAACCGCCGCTGGACGCCGCTGATCGAACGCCTGAGCGCCGACACCGGCCTGCCCATCGAATTGCGCACCTACAAGCGCATACCGGACTTCGAGAAGGACATGCTCGCCGGCCAGCCCGACCTGGTCTATCTCAACCCCTATCACATGGTGATGGCGCACAAGGCCCAGTCCTATATTCCGCTGGTCCGCGGCGAGGAAATGCTCGCCGGGGTCCTCGTGGTCAAGCGCGACGGCCCGATCAAGTCCATCCAGCAACTGAACGGCCAGACCCTCGCCTTCCCGGCGCCCAACGCCTTCGGCGCCTCGCTCTACATGCGTGCCCTGCTTACCCGCAAATTCAAGGTCGCGTACAAGTCGAACTACGTCGGCACCCACCAGAACGTCCTGCGCCAGGTAGCGATGGGCGAGGCGGCGGCCGGCGGCGCCGTCATGCTGACCTACCAGCGGGAGCCGGAAGGCCTGCGCAACCAGCTGACCGTCCTCTACGAAACGCCCAAGGCCGCCCCGCACCCGCTGGCCATCCATCCGCGCGTTGCCGCAGCCGACCGGCTCAAGCTCAAGAACGCCCTGCTGCGCCTGGCGAAGGACCCGGCTGGCGCAGCCCTGCTGAAGGAAGCCGGGCTCAGCCAGGCGATCGCGGCAGATTACGACAGCGACTACGCGCAACTCGACGAGCTTGGGCTGGAGACGTTCGTGGAACTCGAGTAGGGCCCCGCCGACGGAGAGCACGCATGTCGCTCGGGCGTCCGCATCCCCGCAAGTTCTCGCATCAGCTGGCGCTGATGCTGGTGATCGTCCTGGGCCTCAGTTTCGGCCTGCTGACGCTCAATACGATGTACGACCAGGGGCGTTCGGAAATCGCGGCGACCAAGCAGCGCATGCAGGCGACGGCCCGTTCGCTTGCGGCCGCGATCGGCGAACCGCTGCTGCTGCATGATTACGCCTCGCTGAGCCGGGTGCTGCTCAACACCGCCGAGTCGGACGAAATCCTCGCCATCCGGGTTCTGTCTTCCCAGGGCACCACCCTGAGCTACGTCACCCACCGGGCGGGCAAACCGCCCGAGGAGGAATTCGATTATTCGAGCAAGATCGTCCTGCCGGCCGGAGAACGATTTTTCTGGTTCCTGCCGCACACGGCGCAGTATGCCGAATCGTACAACTTCCGCGCTTCCCGACTGGTGCTGTACTACCCCGTGAAGGACGGCCGGCTGGATATTTATCTCCGCATTGATCGCGACGCCGCCTACATCAGTGGAAACCTGCGACATATTTTCCTCGATTCCCTCTTAACCACGCTGCTCACCCTGGGCATGACGCTCAGCCTGCTGTTCGTCTTCCTGCGCAAGCCGCTGGGCGAACTGGCACGCATCACCCATTTCGCGCACACCCTGTCCGACAGGCTGGGCGAGACGATCGCGGTGTACAAGGGCAACCACGAGCTCGAGGAACTCGGCCAGGCGCTGAACCACACCTCGCTCTGGCAGCACGCCCAGTCTTCCTCGCTGGAGCAGACGCGCGACCGGCTCGTCGCCGTGCTGATGCACGTCCCCGACGGCCTGCTGACGATCAATGCAAGCGGCGAAATCGAGAGCGCCAATCCCGCGGTCGCCCGGATCAGCGGCTACGCAGCCAGCGGGCTGGTCGGCCAGCACATCCAGATGCTGCTGCCGAGCTGGCAGCCAGACTGGATGGTGGACGGCGCCGCATCCCATGCCACGTTCGCCATACGCAACGATGGCGCAAGACTGCCCGTCGAGATCGTCTCCTCCGGATTCGGGACCGGCGACCACCGGCTGTGGATCGTGCTCATGCGCGACATCCGCACGCGCCTGGCGTACGAGACGGAACTCAAGCAGGCGCGCGATGCCGCCGAACGCGCCAACGCGGCGAAGTCGGAATTCCTCGCGACCATGAGCCATGAAATCCGCACGCCCATGAACGGCATCCTCGGCATGACGGGACTCGCGCTCGACACCGCAGGCAGCCCCGAGCAGAGAGAACAGCTGGAGATGGTCCGTTCCTCGGCCGAGCACCTGCTCGAGATCATCAACGGCATCCTCGATTTTTCCAAGATCGAGGCAGGACACCTGGACCTCGCGCCGGCGCCCTTCGACCTGCGCCGCCTGGTCGCGGACATCGCCGGCCAGTACAGCCTGCAGGCCCGGAGCCAGGGACTGGCCTTCGTCGTGCAGACCGCGCCGGCGCTGCCGGACTGGGTGATGGGCGACGCCACCCGGCTGCGCCAGATCCTGACGAACCTGATCGGCAATGCCCTCAAGTTCACGCACGCAGGCAGCGTGACGCTGCAGGCGGGTCCGAGCGCGGACGGCAGTCGGATCGAGATCCGGGTTGCGGATACCGGCATCGGCATCCCGGAAGACAAGCAGGCTGCGATCTTCCAGCCCTTCATCCAGGCCGAATCCGGCTTGCACCGCAGCTACGGTGGCACCGGCCTCGGCCTCTCCATCGTCAAGCGCCTCGCCGAAGCCATGGGCGGATCGGTCGCGCTGCAGAGCCAGCCGGGTCTGGGCACGTGCTTCACGGTCTCGCTGCCCCTGCCCGCCACGTCCGCCCCCGGACCGGCCGCCGCGGGCGGGCGCATGCTCCCTGCTGGCGCCGGCCGCGGGCTGCACATCCTGGTCGCGGAGGACAATCCGGTCAACCAGAAACTGGTCGCCAGCCTGTTGCAGAAGGCCGGACACCGGGTGACCCTGGCCGGCGACGGCCAGGGGGCGGTCGAGGCCTGGCAACGCGAGAACTTCGACCTCATTCTCATGGACGTACAGATGCCCGTGCTCGACGGACTCGACGCCACCCGCACCATCCGCAGCGAAGAAACCCGGAGCGGCCGTCCGCGCACGCCCATCGTGGCCCTGACCGCCAACGCGATGCAGGACCAGGCCCACACCTGTGCCGATGCAGGCATGGACGGCTATGTCAGCAAGCCCTTCGAGATCGGCCATCTGCTCGGCGAGATCGGCCGCCTGACGGGCGCCGCGCCCGGTCCGGTCGCCCTCCCGCCAGCGCGCTCCGAGGCGGCCAGCTTCGACCGCGAAGGCGCCCTGTCGCGGCTGGAAGGCGATGCCGCCCTGCTGGCGGAACTGCTGCGGACCTTTCTCGCCGAAGAGCCCGGCTACCGGGCAACGCTGCGCGCCGCGCAGATTAACGGCGACCGCGACACCCTGGTCCGGGTCGCGCACACGATCAAAAGCCTGATGGCGACGTTCCAGGCCGAACCGGCACGCGACGAAGCGGAAAGACTCGAACGCCTGGGGGCCACGGCCGACGCCGGCGCGCTGGCCGAAAGGGTGGCGCGGCTGGAAGGAGAACTGGATCGCCTGTTGCCGCTATTGCAGGCGGAATGCGCCAGCCAGGGCCACCCGGCCTGACGCGGTGACCGGGCTCAGATGCCCATGTTCATGATGTCCTGGTAGGCCTGGACCAGTTTGTTGCGTACCTGGATGGTCTGCTGCAGGGCGATGCTGGATTTCTGCATCGAGATCATGGCGTCGGACAGGCGGAACATCCCCAACAAGTTCAGTTCGACGGCATCCCGATCTCCTTCCAGACCAGGCCAGTCAGCCTGACCGTCTACAAAACTGCCGGCCCAGAGCACCGCGCTTCCGAAAACGCTGATCCGGCTGCAGCGGCAGGAACATTTTCGCATCGCGCTCCTCATGACCAAGACCGGGCAGGAAGCCTGGGACCAGTTGCAGGCGATCGCGGTCAAGGCACAGACCGAAGGCAAGTCCGTTTCCGACAAGGTGGCCCTGGTCCTGGGTCGTGATCCACTCTTCGCTGACCGGTTCGGCCAACGAGGCGCACGTGAAGAAGGTCGGGGCGGACGCCTACGTCGCGAAATTCGTCGCCGAGGACCTGGCCAGCGCGCTGCGGCAGGCCCTGCGCGCCGCCTGAAATCAGCCCGCACTGAATCGCCCCGCTTCCTCGACAATTCCGGCTCGCCTGGAATCCTGCCGCACATCCCCCGCAGGAGACAGCCTGTCTGCCTGCCATAGCCTTATTTCCGCCTGCGTAGCGCCCCTCTGTCATCTCTGACAGCGCTTCAGGCACTTCCGCATCTGGGCGGCACCTGCGCCGAATCCATCCGCGTTTGCTCGCCAGAAAATCGGGCCGCCATGCCATGGCGGCCCATGGCCCGGAATCGACGGCGCCTTGCCGGCACATATGGGCAAAGTACTGGGTGGCTTGTTGCGTTGACGCGCGCCACGGTCATGCGCTTCACGCTTTATTAACATTCAAGTTCAAAAAACGGCACCCGTAATAACCTCAACATAACAAATGTTTTTCATCTTGACCGGGCGGAAACAGGGCGTTTCTTCCTTTTTGCGCCGACCGATCGGAAAACCCCTAGTGCAAACCTTGAATTTGAAAATAAATAGGAGAACGCGTGCGAATCAACCTGCCAGTAAGCAACGTCGAATACATCCTGAAAGATACCGAAACGGTGGTATCGAAAACGGACCTGCATGGCAACATCACCTACGCCAACGAGGACTTCATCAACATCAGTGGTTTCACGGCGGAGGAACTGCTCGGCGCGCCGCAGAACATCGTGCGTCACCCCGACATGCCGGTCGAGGCCTTTGCCGACTTCTGGCACACCCTCAGGAGCGGCAAGGCGTGGACGGGAATGGTGAAGAACCGCTGCAAGAACGGCGACCACTACTGGGTGGAAGCCCACGCCGCACCCCTCATCGAGAACGGCAAGATGGTCGGCTTTACCTCAATCCGCACCAAACCCAGCCGCGAGCAGGTTCAGGCGGCGGAGGAAGCCTACAGGGCCATCAGGTCAGGCGACAAATCGCTGAAGATTCGCGAGGGCCATGCGGTCAGGACATCGTTTCTGCACCGTTGCTGTCTCGACAAGTTGCAATCCCTGTCTCTGCAGGCAATCCTGACGCTGGCTACCGTGACGGTAAGCGTCCTCTTCGCGGGCGTGGGCCTCCTCGCCTGGGCGGGGGCCGGCGAAGCCAATCGGATGCTGACCGGCGGATTGATCGCGATTGCCCTGTTGGGCATACCGTTATCGATCCTGTTCGGCATAAGCTGCCACCGTGCCGTCGTCGCCCCTCTGTTGCGCACCCGGGACGATATCGAACGCATGAGCTCGGGCGACCTGACCGGGCGGATCGATGCCTGCGGCGCGGCCGAAGTCTCCAGGACGATGCAGGCGCTGCGTATTCTGCAGATCAACATCAAATTGCTGGTCGGCCAGATCAAGCAAAGCACCGACATCGTGAATGCCGGCGCCGTTGAAATTGCCTCGGGCAACGCCGACCTGTCGGGTCGTACTGAATCGCAGGCGTCGTCGCTGGAAGAGACGGCGAGCTCGATGGAGGAAATGACCAGCACGGTGAAGCAGAATGCCGAGAGTTCACACCACGCCAGCAAGCTGGTGAGTTCGACGGCGGAGATCGCGGTCCACGGGGGCGAAGTGGTGAGCGAGGTCGTACGCACCATGGGCTCGATCAACGACAGCTCGCGCAAGATCGCGGACATCATCAGCGTCATCGACGGGATTGCATTCCAGACCAACATCCTGGCGCTGAACGCGGCGGTGGAAGCGGCGCGCGCCGGGGAGCAGGGCCGTGGCTTTGCGGTGGTGGCGTCCGAGGTGCGGAGCCTGGCGCAGCGTTCGGCGGGTGCGGCGAAGGAGATCAAGACGCTGATCGAGGATTCGGTGGGCAAGGTCGCGGCGGGTCGCAAGCTGGTGGACGAAGCGGGGGAGGCGATGGAAGACATCGTCACCTCGGTGCAGCTGGTGGCCGACATCATCGGCGGCGTAGCCACGGCGAGCCAGGAGCAGAGTTCCGGCATCGAGCAGATCAACCAGGCGGTGGGTCAGATGGACGAGATCACCCAGCAGAACGCGGCACTGGTGGAAGAATCTGCGGCGGCAGCCGAAAGCCTGCAGAATCAGGCCTTGAAACTCACGGAACTGGTGGGTGCATTCAGGCTGGTACCGGGCGGGCAGCCGGAATCCGTAGCCCGCCGTGCAGATCACGTGCGCGCCGCGCCGCTGCATATTCTCCCCCTCAAACACGAGGTTCGCGAGAAGACCTTGCCGTCGCAGGCACGGCACCTGAGTGTGGTGCAGACCGGTTCCCGGACCTGAGCGGGCAGGCCGCGGGCGTGCCTGTCCGCAGTGGCCGGAACGGGCGCCTGCACCGCCGGGGAAACGCGGCCAGGCATAGCGGGCTACGCGCCGGCAGGGTAGTCCAAACCGTCGGGCGGCGGAGTTTCAGCAGACCACCGGAGCCATGCCTGTCTCGGCTTCAGATGCCCATGTTCATGATGTCCTGGTAGGCCTGGACCAGTTTGTTGCGTACCTGGATGGTCTGCTGCAGGGCGATGCTGGATTTCTGCATCGAGATCATGGCGTCGGACAGGCTCACCGTGCTGTCGCCCATGGCGAAGCGTTCGGACATCTGCTGGGCCTGCAACTGGACCTGGTTGACCTGGTCGAGCGAGGACTTGAGGGCGGTCGAGAAATCCGCTGCCCCCGCCGCCCTGGCCGCATCGCCGGCCTTCGCCACGCCGCCGCCGGGCGGTGCGGTCTGGGCGGCCGCAGCGCGCAGCTGGGCGACCATGGCCTCGATACGGCTGGTGTCGATTGCGCCTATGCTCATTGCTGTCCCCCTTTCGGGCGGTTTTCCACGTTCGCACCTTAGCCCCGCGCCCGCCAGGCCATAAGCGCAAACAAGGCGGAAAACCGGCTTCTATTCCCGCGATTGAAAAACCGCCCGTTGCCGATAATCCCATCACGAGTCCGTGCATCCGTGCACGGCGTGAACAGCGCAACAGGGAAGAAACCTATGGCAGCAGCAGGCGAAATCGTGGTTCAGGGCGGGGTCATGGACTTCACCCGCACCCCCGGGGGACGCAAGATCGTGACGATGCTTGGCGTGGCGGCCGTCGTCGCCGCCATGGCCGGGGTCTGGATGTGGGGACAGCAGCCCGACTACAAGGTGCTGTTTTCCAGCTACAACGACCGCGACGGCGGCGCCATCGTCGCCGAACTCGACAAGCTGAACATCCCCTACAAGTTCAGCGAAGGCGGCAGCACGATCCTGGTGCCGTCCGACCGCGTCTACGACGCCCGCCTGAAACTGGCCTCGCAGGGCCTGCCCAAGGGCGGCAACATCGGGTTCGAGCTGATGGAGAACCAGCGGCTCGGCTCCTCCCAGTTCGTCGAACAGATCAATTTCCAGCGCGCCATGGAAGGCGAGCTGGCCCGTTCCATCGAATCGGTCTCGTCGGTGCAGGCCGCCCGCGTGCACCTGGCCATGCCCAAGGATTCGGTCTTCGTCACCGAGCAGAAGGCGCCCACCGCCTCGGTCCTGCTCAACCTCTATCCGGGCCGCACCCTCGACGCGCAGCAGGTCAGCGCCATCGTGCATCTGGTCGCCAGCAGCGTGCCCGAGCTCTCGCCCAAGAACGTGACGCTGGTCGATCAGAACGGCAACCTGCTGTCCGACACGACCAAGCCGCCGCCCAACGGCCTCGATCCCACGCAGATGAAGTACGTGCAGGACCTGCAGCAGAATGTGGCCAAGCGCATCGAGTCCATCATCAGCCCCATCGTCGGCGCCGAGAACGTACGCGCCGAAGCCACGGCCGACGTCGATTTCTCGCGCAGCGAACAGGCCGTCGAATCCTACAAGCCGAACCAGACGCCGGATGCGATGGCGATCCGCAGCCAGCAGACCAGCGAATCCTCGAACAGCAACGGCGCGACCGCCGGCGTGCCCGGCGCGCTCACCAACCAGCCGCCGGCGCCCGCCACGGCACCGATCACCGCGCCGGCCCCCGGCAAGGCCCCGGCCGCCGCTGCCACCGCGCCGGCCACCCCGGCCAGCACCCGCAAGGACGCCACCGTCAACTACGAAGTCGACAAGACCATCCAGTACGTGCAGCAGGGCAGCGGCGGCCTCAAGCGCCTGTCGGTCGCGGTCGTGGTGAACTACCGCAAGGCCACGGACAAGGCCGGCAAGGTCTCGCAGAAACCGCTGACCGCCGCGGAAATGACCCAGATCACCAATCTGGTGAAAGAGGCCATGGGCTACAACCAGCAGCGCGGCGACACCCTCAACATCGTCAACAGCCCCTTCGCCGCGCCGGAGATCGAGGCCATCCCCGAAACCCCGCTCTGGAAGCAGCCCGCCACCCTCGAAACCGCCAAGACCAGCGGCAAATACCTCCTGATGGGCATCGCGCTGCTGCTGCTGTATTTGCGCGTGCTGAAGCCGTTATTGAAGAAACTGTCCGAACCACTGGCGCTGCCCGCGGCCGATGCCGCCGGCCATCCGCAGCTCGCCGCCGCGGGCGGCGACATGATGGCGCTGCCGCCCGGCCAGCGCAGCTATCAGGACAACCTGGCCCGTGCGCAGCAACTTGCCAAGGACGACCCGCGCGTCGTGGCCAATATCGTGAAAACCTGGGTAGGCAGCAATGAGTGACAACAACGGCATCCACAACGCGGCGGTCCTGATGCTCGCCCTGGGCGAGGAAGGGGCGGCCGAAGTGATGAAATTCCTCGGCCCGCGCGAAGTGCAGAAGCTGGGCGAGGCGATGACGTCGATGAAGGCGATCCCGCAGGACCAGGTCGAGCAGGTGCTCACCACCTTCAACAACGTCGCCGACCAGAATTCGACCCTGGGCCTCGATTCGGACGACTACATCCGCTCCGTGCTCACCAAGGCGCTGGGCGACGACAAGGCTTCCTCGCTGCTCAACCGCATTCTCGGCGGCACCGGCGACGCCAGCGGCATCGAGAGCCTGAAATGGATGGACGCCGAGTCGGTGGCCGATCTCATCCACAACGAACACCCGCAGACCATCGCCACCATCCTGGTCCACCTGGAATCCGACCACGCCTGCGAGATCCTCAACCAGTTCACCGAACGCCTGCGCAACGACGTGCTGCTGCGCATCGCGACGCTCAACGGCGTCCAGCCCTCCGCCCTGCGCGAACTGAACGACGTGCTGTCCAAGCTGCTGTCCGGCGGCGGCGCGACCAAGAAGCAGAGCATGGGCGGCACCCGCGTCGCCGCCGACATCCTCAACTTCATGGGCGGCGACAACGAATCGTCGGCGATGGAATACCTGAAGAGCTACGACCCCGACATGGCGCAGAAGATCATGGACGAGATGTTCGTGTTCGAGAACATCCTCGAGATCGAGGACCGCGGCATCCAGCTCATCCTGCGCGAGGTCCAGTCCGATTCGCTCATCGTCGCGCTCAAGGGCGCCAACGAAGAGCTGCGCGAGAAGATCTTCAAGAACATGTCGCAGCGCGCCGCCGAGATGATGCGCGAGGACCTCGAATCCAAGGGTCCGGTGCGCCTGTCCGAAGTCGAGGCGCAGCAGCGCGAGATCCTCACCGTCATCCGCCGGCTCGCCGAAGAAGGCCAGCTGACGCTGGGCGCGAAGGGCGAGGAAGCCTATGTCTAACGGCGCCAGCGCTGTCATCCGCAAGGAAGACCAGCAGGATTTCCAGCCCTGGGAGCCGGCCAGCTTCGACGGCACGCCGCGCGACGTCAAGCTGCGTCGCGGCGACGTCGCCCTGCCGACCATCGAGCAGATCGCCGCGATCCAGGAACAGGCCGAGCACGAAGGCCGTGCCGCCGGGCACGCCGAAGGCCTGGCCGCGGGCCTGGCCGAAGGCCGCGAACTGGCCATGCGCGAGGCCGCCCGCCTGGGCGAACTGGCCGCCGGCTTTGCCGAGCAGACCCGCCAGGCCGACGCGCTCATTTCAGAACAGGTGCTGGAACTCGCCATCGATCTTGCCCGCGCCATGCTGAAATCCGCGCTGGCCGTCAAACCCGAGCTGGTCATCCCGGTGGTGCGCGAGGCGGTACGCTACCTGCCCGCCATGCAGCAGCCCGCCCTGCTCTATCTCCATCCCGCCGACCTCGCGCTGGTGCGCGAGCGCATCGGCGACGAACTGGCCAAGACCGGCTGGCAGCTCACCGAGGACGCCGCGCTCGAGGCCGGCGGCTGCCGCATCGAAACGCCCAGCAACCAGATCGACGCCGCGCTCCCCGTCCGCTGGCAGCGCCTGGTCGCGGCGCTGGGCAAGCAGACCGACTGGCTCGCCTGATGAACGCCCCCGCCGCCCTTCCCCACAGCGAACGCTGGCAGGCCTATCTCTCCGATTGCCGCGAGCTGCTGGCCATCGCCGAGCCGATGCGCGTGTCCGGCCGCGTCACCCGCGTGGCCGGCCTGGTGATGGAAGCGGTCGGGCTCAAGCTGCCGGTCGGCAGCGCCTGCACCGTGCCGCTGCCCAACGGCGCGACCCTGGAAGCCGAGGTCGTCGGCTTCGCCGGCGACCGTCTCTATCTCATGCCGCAGAGCGACATCGAAGGCATCGTGCCCGGCGCACAGGTGTTTCCGGCCGAAATCATCCCCACCCTGCCCGGCCTCGGCCAGGTCAACCACCCGCGTCGCCGCCCCAGCGACCGTACGCGCCATCTGCCGGTCGGCTACGGCCTGCTCGGCCGCGTACTGGACAGCAACGGTCGCGCACTCGACAGCCTCGGCCCGGTCGACGCCGAAGCGAGCGCGCCGCTGTCGCGCCGCGTCGCCAATCCCCTGTCGCGGGCGCCGATCACCGACATCCTCGACGTCGGCGTGCGCGCCATCAACAGCCTGCTCACCGTCGGCCGCGGCCAGCGCATGGGCCTGTTCGCCGGTTCCGGCGTCGGCAAGAGCGTGCTGCTCGGCATGATGGCGCGCTACACCTCGGCCGACGTGATCGTCGTCGGCCTGATCGGCGAACGCGGCCGCGAGGTCAAGGAATTCATCGAACAGATCCTCGGCGAAGAGGGCCTCGCGCGCGCCGTGGTCGTCGCGGCGCCGGCCGACACGCCGCCGCTCATGCGCATGCAGGGCGCCGCCTACGCCACCTCCATCGCCGAATATTTCCGCGACCAGGGCAGGAACGTGCTGCTGATCATGGATTCGCTCACCCGCTACGCCATGGCGCAGCGCGAGATCGCGCTCGCCATCGGCGAACCGCCGGCGACCAAGGGTTATCCGCCGTCGGTCTTCGCCAAGCTGCCCGCGCTGGTCGAACGTGCCGGCAACGGCAAGCCGGGCGGCGGCTCGATCACCGCCTTCTACACCGTGCTGACCGAAGGCGACGACCAGCAGGACCCCATCGCCGACGCCGCGCGCGCCATCCTCGACGGCCACATCGTGCTCTCGCGCGCGCTGGCGGAATCGGGACATTACCCCGCGATCGACATCGAACAGTCGATCAGCCGCGCCATGCAGAACATCACCACGCACGAGCAGCAGCACCTGGCGCGCCGCCTGAAGAAACTGTATTCGCGTTACGAGCGCAGCCGCGACCTCATCAGTGTCGGCGCCTACGCGCCCGGCACCGACCCCACGCTGGACGAGGCGATCCGCCTGCGCACCGCGATGGACGGCTTCCTGCAGCAGGCCATCCACGAACGCGCCGACGTGCCGGACAGCCTGGCGCAACTCGACACCCTGTTCAACTGAACCCGGACCCCTCCCGCCCATGGCCTCACCCAGCGCACTCGCCACCCTCATCGAACTCGCCAGCAAGGACACCGAGGACGCCGCCAGGCGCCTGGGCGACACCATCCGCCTGCGCGAGGACGCCACGCAGAAGCTCGAACTGCTGATGCAGTATCGCGACGACTACGCGCTGCGCTGCCAGTCCGACATGGCCAGCGGCATCAGCGCCACGCAGTTCAACAATTTCCAGGTCTTCATGGCCAAGCTCGACCAGGCCATCGCGGGCCAGCAGCAGATCGTCAACGATGCCGCCCGGCGCGCCGACGAGGCACGCACCGCCTGGATGGCCTGCGAACAGAAGAAGATGTCCTACGTAACCCTGAACGAGCGGGCCGACCGCACGCAAGCCCAGCACGAGCGCAAGCGCGACCAGAAGCAGAACGACGAGTACGCCGCGCGCAGCGCACAGCCCAAACACCCCTCGCACTGAATCGAGACCGCCATGACCGCATCGCTCCCGTCCGTCCAGCCCGCAGCGCAATCCGCCGGTCCGCAACCCGCCGCCCCACAGGAGGCCGCCCCCGAGGTTCCGTTCAGCCAGGTGCTGTCCGGCGAGATGGCCCAGCAGAGACGCGCCGAGGCCGCCGGCAAGGACGCCGCGCCGGCCGACGAAGCCAGCACGGCCGCCCCCGCCGGGGCCGATCCGGCCCATGCCAGGGCCCCCGCATCCGGCGCCCGGTCCGGCAAGGACGGCAAGACCGCCGACGAGGACGATGCCACGCAGGCGACCCCGGCCCTGCCGGACGCGATGCTCGCGCTCGCCCTGCACCCCGACATGCTGAAACCGGCCGCTCCCGCTGCCACCGGCACCGCCCCGGCCGACGCCGCCGCCAGGGCAGGCGACGCTTCCGCCCCTGGCCTGGCTCCGATCGAGGCCGCCCAGGGCAAGGGTGCCGGCAAGGCGGACCTGTCCACGCGCGCTGCGTCGACATCGCCCGCCGCACTGCCCGACGCGCGCAGCGTCCGCGCGGACGGCAAGGCGCCGCCCGCCGATGCCGACGCGCTCCAGGCCCATGCCGAACGCCTCGCCGCAAATCCGGAAAAAACGCCGCTCGCCGAGGCCCTCGCCCAGCGCAGCCAGACCGCCGCAGGCGGCGAGAACAGTCCCATATCCAGTTTCGTCGCCGCGATGGCGGCGGCGCAGACCGCGCAGGTCGCCGGCGCGGCCGTGGCCGACCTCAAGTCCGCAGACCGGCTCGGCCCTGCCGTCGGGACGTCTTCCTGGAACCAGGCCCTGGGCGACAAACTCGTGTGGATGGCCAGCGGCGGCCAGCAATCGGCCTCGCTGACCCTCAATCCGCCCGACCTCGGCCCCCTGCAGGTCGTGGTGAACGTGACGAACGACCAGGCCACCGCCAGCTTCTTCGCCCACCAGCCGGAAGTGCGCCAGGCGCTGGAAACCGCCCTGCCGCGCCTGCGCGAAATGATGCAGGACGCCGGCATCCAGCTCGGCCAGGCCACCGTCAGCGCCGACACCCCGCGCCAGCAGGACATGCCGGAACGCAGCCCGCAGCGCGCCAGCGCCCCCTTCCCGGGTGCGGCGGACGACACCGCGCCGGTACCCCTGGCCACGATCCAGCCGGTACGCAGCGGGCGCGGTCTGGTGGATACGTTTGCGTGAAGGGGGTGAGCGGTAAGCGGTAAGCAGTAAGCGGTGAGCGGTTTTCCGCTCCCCACTCCCCACTCCCCACTCCCCGCTCCCCGCTTACCGCTCCCCGCTCCCCGCTCCCCGCTTACCGCTCCCCCAAACAACGAATTCCCCCGCTTTTCCCCCTCTTTTCAAGGCATCGCCGGGTTTGGCCGATAGCAATAATGACCATCAAGCCAACCTCATTCCGTTAAGGGAAACGAACCGATGTCCAAGCCCGCAGAAGAAGCGCCCGCAGAAGCCGCCCCCAAGAAATCCAAGAAGCTGCTGTTCATCATCGTCGGCCTGGTCGTGCTGCTGGCCGGCGGCGGTGCGGGCGCCTGGTTCGCGCTGAAGCCCGGCCACGACGCACATGCGGAGAAGAAGGAAGAGCCGCCCAAGACGCCGATCTTCATGCCGCTGGAGACTTTCACCGTCAACCTCATGGGCGGCGAGCAATACCTGCAGACCGACATCACCCTGCAGCTCTACAGCCAGGAACAGGTCGACCTCCTGAAGCTGCACATGCCGCGCATCCGCAGCCGCCTGCTGACGCTGCTGTCGAGCCAGAGCGTCGACACCCTGGCGACCGAGGCGGACAAGAAGAAACTTGCGCAGGCCATCCTGGCGGCGGTCAACGAACCCGTCGTGCCCAAGGGCAAGCCGCAGGAAGCCAGCGACGTGCTGTTCACCACCTTCGTGATCCAGTAAACCGGAAGCCCGCACATGGCCGACAGCTTTCTCTCGCAGGACGAAGTCGACGCCCTCCTGAAGGGCGTGACCGGCGAAGTCGACGAAGCGCCCAGCGAAGATACGGACAAGTCCGGCGTACGCCCGTACAACCTGGCGACGCAGGAACGCATCGTGCGCGGCCGCATGCCGACGCTCGAGATCATCAACGAGCGTTTCGCGCGCCAGCTCCGCATCGGCCTCTACAACTTCCTGCGGCGCGGCGTGGAAATCTCGGTCGGCCCGGTCAAGGTCTCCAAATACAGCGAATTCATCCGCAATCTCGTCGTCCCCACCAATCTCAACCTGGTGCAGTTCAAGCCCCTGCGCGGCACCGCGCTGATGATCTTCAACCCCGACCTGGTGTTCCTCATGGTGGACAACCTGTTCGGCGGCGACGGGCGCTTCCATACCCGCATCGAGGGCCGCGACTTCACCCAGACCGAGCACCGCATCATCCAGCGCGCCCTGTCGATCGTGTTCGAGGCCTATTCGAAATCCTGGGAACCGGTCTATCCGATCGAATTCGAGTTCGTGCGCTCGGAGATGAACACCCAGTTCGCCAACATCGCGACGCCGAACGAGGTGGTGGTGCACATCACCTTCTCCATCGAACTGGGACAGACCAGCGGCGAAATGCACTTCTGCCTGCCCTACTCGATGATCGAGCCGATCAAGGACCAGCTCACCAGCGCGCTGCAGGCCGAAAACCTCGAGGTCGACAAGCGCTGGCTGCGCCTGATGCGCCAGCAGGTCCAGCTCGCCGAAGTCGAACTGGTCGCCGACCTCGGCACCGCCCGCGTCAGCCTGCGCGACATCGTCAATCTCAAGGTCGGCGACGTCATTCCGCTCGACATCCCGCCCACCGTGGAAGCCAAGGTCGACGGCGTACCGGTCATGGAATGCGCCTACGGCAAGTTCAACGGCCAGTACACCCTGCGCGTCGAGAAGATGCTGTCCACCGGCTCGACCGAATTGCAAACAGGAGAACACCATGTCTGAAGACACCACCCAGGCCATCGCCGAAGACGACTGGGCCGCCGCCATGGCCGAACAGGCCTCCACCGCCGCCGTCGCCCAGCCCGCCCCGGAGATCTTCCCCGAACTGTCGGGCAAGCCCGCCGGCAACGGCATCGCCAGCGACATCGACATGATCCTCGACATCCCCGTGCTGATGACGGTGGAGCTCGGGCGCACCAAGATCGCGATCAAGAACCTGCTCCAGCTGGCGCAGGGTTCGGTGGTCGAGCTCGACGGCCTGGCCGGCGAGCCGATGGACGTGCTGGTCAACGGCACGCTCATCGCCCAGGGCGAGGTCGTGGTCGTGAACGACAAGTTCGGCGTCCGCCTCACCGACATCATCACCCCGGCCGAACGCATCCGGAAACTGAACAAATGAGCCGGCGCCTCGCCGCCCTGCTGCCGCTTGCCCTGCCCGGCCTCGCCCGGGCCGCGGAAAGCCCGGCGGTCGCGTCCGCCGCCGGCGGCCTGCTGCAGGTCTTCGTCGGCCTGGTCGCGGTGCTCGGCCTGATCGCCGCGACCGCCTGGATGGCCAGGCGCTTCGGCGTCGCACGCGGCGGCGCCTCGGCCGTACTCAACGTGATCGGCAGCGCCTCGGTCGGCGCCCGCGAACGCGTGGTGGTGGTCGAGATCGGCGAATCCTGGCTGGTGGTCGGCGTCGGCCCCGGCAACGTCAACGCCCTCGCCACCCTGCCCAAGGGCGAAGCCCCCGCGCCGGCCGCCGGCATGCCGCTGCCGCCCTTCGCCGCCCGTCTGCAACAGATCCTCGACAAATCCCGTGGCAAATAAATCCAACGTCCGCCTGCTCGCGCTGATCGGGCTCGTCGCGCTCCCCACGCTCGCGCTCGCCCAGGGCGCCGGCCTGCCGGCCTTCACCAGCACGCCGTCGGGCGGCGGCGGCCAGACCTACACGCTCAGCCTGCAGACCCTGCTGCTGCTGACCTCGCTGTCCTTCCTGCCGGCCGCGCTGCTGATGATGACGAGCTTCACCCGCATCATCATCGTGCTCTCGCTGCTGCGCCAGGCGCTCGGCACCCAGGCCTCGCCGCCCAACCAGGTCCTCATCGGGCTGTCGCTGTTCCTGACCTTCTTCATCATGAGTCCGGTGTTCGACCGTATCTACACCGAGGCCTACCAGCCGCTCTCGGAAAACCGCATCCAGCTGGGCGAAGCGATGGACAAGGGCGCCGTGCCGCTGCGCGCCTTCATGATGAAGCAGACGCGCGAGTCCGACCTCGCCCTGTTCGTGCGGATGTCGAAGTCGCCTGCGCCGAAAACCGCGGAAGACATTCCCATGCGCGTGCTGATCCCCGCCTACATCGCCAGCGAACTGAAGACCGCCTTCCAGATCGGCTTCGCCGTCTTCGTGCCCTTCCTCATCATCGACATGGTCGTCGCCAGCATCCTGATGTCGATGGGCATGATGATGGTCTCACCCGCGATCGTGGCGCTGCCATTCAAGATCATCCTGTTCGTCCTGGTCGACGGCTGGAACCTGCTGCTGGGCTCGCTCGCCCAGAGCTTCTACTGACGAGGAATCCGTCATGACACCCGAAAGCGTAATGACCCTGGGCCGCACCGCGCTGGAAGTCACCCTGCTGGTCTCGGCGCCGGTCCTGATCGTCACCCTGGTCGTCGGCCTGATCGTCAGCGTGTTCCAGGCCGCCACCCAGATCAACGACGCCAGCCTGTCGTTCATTCCCAAGGTGATCGCCGTGTTCGCCACCTTCGTCATCGCCGGCCCGTGGATGCTCACAGTGATGATCGACTACATGCGCCGCGTGCTGACCGGCCTGCCCGGCATCATCGGCTAGCCTGCCCGCTCCCGGGAAACCGCCCATGCTGAGTTTCACCGACGCCCTGCTCAACGCCTGGCTCGTCGCCTTCGCCTGGCCGCTGGTCCGCATCCTGGGCCTCATCATGGTGGCGCCGGTGTTCGGCCACCGCAGCGTGCCGACCCGCGTCAAGATCGGGCTGGGCGTCTTCATCACCCTCATCGTCGGCCCCACCCTGCCGCCCATGCCCGACGTCGGGCTCGGCTCCTGGCAGGGACTGCGCATCCTGGTGCAGCAACTGCTGATCGGCATCGCCGTCGGCTTCACCATGCGGGTGGTGTTCGCCGCGGTCGAGGCAGCCGGCGAAATCGTCGGCCTGCAGATGGGCCTCGGCTTTGCCTCCTTCTACGATCCGCAATCGGCCGGCCAGACGCTGGTGCTCGCGCGCTTCTTCAACCTGCTCGCGATGCTCGCGTTTCTGGCGACCAACACCCACCTGCTGCTGCTCGGCCTGCTCACCGAAAGCTTCCAGATTCTGCCCGTGAGCACGCAGCCGCTGGCGGCGGCCGGTTTCCACAACGTGGCGGCCTTCGGCTCTTCGATATTCGTGCTGGGATTGCAGATCGCGCTGCCGGTGATCGCCATCCTGCTGATGACCAACCTGGCGCTCGGCATCCTCACCCGCTCGGCGCCGCAGCTCAACATCTTCGCCATCGGCTTTCCCATCACCCTGGGCGTCGGCCTGATCGTGCTGGATTTCTCGATGCCCTATCTGGGCCCGCAGCTCGAACGCATGTTCATGCAGGCCCTGAAGGCCGGCACGCTGGTCCTGCAGACCCTGCACTAGGGTGCCGGCGATCGCTCCAGGGGAAAAATCCGTCAGGCGGCGTCGGCCGTCGCGGTGACCAGCGTCCCGGCGACCCGGACCAGGTCCAGCACGCCGCGCATGCGTTCGTTCGCGCCGGTGCCGATCATGATGCGGGTCCAGCATTCGCGGTAGCGGGACGAGAGGATGGACGCGGCGTCCTCGCGGACGGCCCGCATGTCGAGCCTGGCCGCGGGCGCGTCGTCGATGGTGAACAGCCGGGACACGATGAAACCGACATGGCGTCCTTCCGACTCGACCACCAGGATGCTGGCGGTCGCGCTCAGCGGCGGCACCGTCAGGCCCAGCAGCGCGCTCAGGCAGAACACCGGGATCGCCCGGCCGTGGTGCATGATCAGGCCGCGCGAGGTGTCGCCCTCGGACAGCGGGATCATCGCATTCGACCACGGCATGATCTCGACGAACTGGTCGATCGGCGTGACGGCCTCGAAACCGAGGTCGTAGGTCAGCACCTGGCGACGTTCGCCCTGCGCCGGATCACGGTTCAGTTCCGGCAGCACGACCGTCTGCCCGCCGGCGGCAGCCGGCACGATGACGCCGGACAGCGCCTTCAGTTGCCCGAAGCCGGTGAGATGCTCGGCCGAAAGCGCCAGCAGGTAGCCCTGGGCATCGTCGACGCGTTCGCGGACGGATTCGGGCAGCGTGTCCAGCGGCAGCATGCCGGAGAAGAAATCGGACAGGTGCAGGGCCGTATCGGGAATGGGGACGGCGCTGCCGGCCGCCAGGTTCACCACGTCGAGGATCTCGTCCACCATGAACGCCAGCAGGCCGTCGGGGTAGCGCACCAGGAAGGCCTGCGTGCACGCCGCGTCCCGGTGCTTCAGGCCGCATAGCCGGGCCAGGTCGACGGCCGGCAGGCTCAGGCCGCCGTATTCGAGCACGCCCAGGCAATAGCCGTTCGCCACCGGCGAATCCTTGATCGCGGGCTTGAGCAGCGTGGTGAAGACCACATCGGAACGCAGGGCCATCGACAGGCCGGCGCAGCGGAACAGCATGGTGTGCTGGCGGTTCTCGTCCTGCACCGCCGTGTCGCGCACCACCCCGGCGCGCACGCCGTGCACGCTCGGGATGCCCGGGAGTGCCAGGATGGCCTCCGGCGACAGCACGCTGACCAGGGAATCGTCGTCGGGCCGGGCAAAGCCGCCCGCCAGCACGCCCAGGCCGGGTTTGAAATCGATTTTCCTGAAACGCTCGGGCGCGCAGTCGAACACCCCGCCCGTGGCGTGGGCCAGCAACCCCAGCAGGCGGTCGGCATGGGCAAGCACGACCACGCTCGGACGACCGACCGTCTCCGTCGCGACGTCGAGGCCGAGCATCCGGCGCAGGTGGACCACCGGCAGCAGGGTTCCGCGCAGGTCGATCGCACCGATCACGCCCGGCGCGCCGCTGGGGACGGGCACCATGTCCGTGCCCGGCACGACCTCGCAGAGGGCGTCGAGGTCGAGGGCGAGCTGCATGCCGCCGAGGAAGAACACGCCGTAGCGGTTGTGCATGGTCAGGGCCGCCGGCCGTTCAGCGGGCGCCGTCGGCGGCCAGTTCTTCGATCAGCGTGGAAACGTGGCTTGCGAGTTCGCGCTGGCGCTCGGTGGCTTCGGCGATTTCGGTGGCGCTCTTGACCGTGCGCTCGACGGTCGAAATGATGCCCTCGAAGCGGTCGGCCGCGGCCTTGCTCACTTCGGCCCCCTCGCGCACGTTGGACGCCGATTCCTCGATCAGCTTGCCGATCTCCATGGCGGCGTCTGAGCTGCGCTCCGCCAGCTTGCGCACTTCGGCGGCCACCACCGAGAAACCGACGCCATGCTGGCCGGCCCGTGCCGCCTCGATCGCGGCGTTGAACGCCAGCAGGTTGGTCTGGCCGGCAATGTCGCGGATCACGTTGACGATGTCGGCTACCTTGTCGGAACTCGACTGGATGCGGCCGATCGCGCCGATCGATTTCAGCACCGCCTCGTGGCCGGCCTTGGCCGCATGCGAGGATTCGTGCGCCATGTCCGAGGCCACGCCCGAGTTGTCGGCGATGCCGCGGGTGCTCTCGACCAGTTCGCGCACGCTCTCGGCCATCTCCCCGGATTTGGTGAGGATGCGTTTCTCGAGCTGGACCTCGTGCGTCACGTCATGGGCGAACTTGACGACCTTCACGACCTTGCCGCCGGGGTCGAGGATGGGGTTGTAGCTGGCCTGGATCCAGACCTCGCGGCTGAACTTGCCCATACGCCGGAAGCGGCCGCTGATGAAGCTGCCTTCCGAGAGCCTGAGCCAGAAATCCCGGTATTCCGGGCTTTGCGTGTATTCGGGTGCGCAGAAGAGGCTGTGGTGCTGCCCCTGGATCTCGCGCAGCGTGTAGCCCATCGCGGCGAGGAAATTGCGGTTCGCCGCCAGCACGTTGCCGGCGGGATCGAATTCGATCACCGCCTGCGCCTGGTCGATCGCGTGCAGCTTTGCGGCATCTTCCACGCTGCGCCGCCTGGCCTCCGTCACGTCGCTGGCGAACTTCACCACCTTCACCGGCTGGCCCTGCGGATCGAACACCGGGTTGTAGCTGGCCTGGATCCAGACCTCCCGGCCGCCCTTGCCGATGCGCTTGTATTCGCCGCTGTGGTATTCGCCGTGCGCCAGATGCTCCCAGAAATGCTGGTACGCGCTCCCGGCGGAGTCCTCCGGCGTGACGAACATGCGGTGGTGGCGTCCCTTGAGCTCTTCCAGGCCGTAGCCCATCAGCTCGAGGAAATTCGCATTGGCCGCGAGAACCGTCCCGTCCAGGGCGAATTCGATCACGGCCTGCGAGCGTTCGATGGCCGCGATCTTGCCCTGCATCTCCAGGGAGCGGCACTTCGCTTCCGTGATGTCGGCCGCGAACTTGATGACCTTGCAGGGTTTGTCCGCCTCATCGAGGATGGGCGTGTAGACGGCCTGCAGCCAGACCGGCTTGCCGTGCGCGTCGACACGGCGGAATTCGCCGCCGGCATGCCTGCCTGCGCGCAGGTTGGCCCAGAAGTCGCGGTATTCCGGGCTGCGGGCGTACTCGGGGGTGCAGAAGATTTCGTGATGCCGGCCCACCACCTCGTCGAGCGTGTAGCCCATGCGGTCGAGGAAGAGCGCGTTTGCCCGCAGGACGTGGCCGTCGAGATCGAACTCGATCACCGCCTGGGTGCGGTCGATGGCCTGGATGTAGCCTTGCATGTCCTGCTCGGCGACGCGGAATTGCGTGGCCTGGCCCGGGGTGCGCTTGTAGCCGTCGATGGTTTCGGTGAGGGCAGTCATTCCGTTCTCCTTGCCTCCGGCGGACTGCGGGTTTGCCTGGCCGGAAGCTTATTGTTGAGTGATGCTGGCGTTCGCCCCGGCAGGCTGTCGGTGTCGAATCGCCTTGTGATTCAGAATCCCAGGCTTTCCAGCAGATCGTCGACCTGTCCCTGATCGGACACCACGTCGCTGCGTCCGTTGGGGTCGATCTGCGGGCCGTTGAGCAGGCCGGGGGCCGGCTCGCGCTTCGGCTCGTTGGGCGCGTAGTCGACGAGGAACTGCACCAGCTGCTGTTCGAGTTCGTGCGCGAGTTCTGTCACCTTGCGGATCACCTGGCCGGTCAGGTCCTGGAAATCCTGCGCCATCATGATGTCGAGCAGCTGTTCCTTGGTCGCGCCGGTGTCCTTGCGCATGTCGGCCAGGCACTGCATGGTCAGGGTCGCCATGTCGCGGTAGTTCGATTCGGAGAACGGGGCGGCCAGCGTCGTCTTCCAGCCTTCGAGGATCTCGTCGGCGCTGGCGTCGATGCGTTCCTGCATCGGAATCGCCGAATCCGTGGCGTTGAGCACGCGCTGCGCGGCCTGCTCGGTCATGCGCGCGACGTAGTTGAGGCGATCGCGCACGTCGGGCATTTCGATGGTGGCTTTTTCCAGCACCTTGTCGAATCCCAGTTCGCGCAGGCGGTCGTGCAGGGCGCGCGTGATCTGGCCGACGCGGGCCAGCATCGCTTCCTGGTTGCAGCCGCCGTTCTGGTCGACTGCAGACGACACCACCTCGGCAATCGCACTGGCGAAGGGCGAAGTCATGTCAGGCTCCCGCTTTTTCCATTTTTTCGAAGATCTTGCTGAGCTTCTCGTCCAGGGTCGCCGCGGTGAACGGCTTGACGACGTAGCCGTTGGCGCCGGCCTGGGCGGCGGCGATGATGTTCTCCTTCTTGGCTTCCGCCGTCACCATCAGCACCGGAATGTTCGCCAGCGCGGCGTCGGCGCGAATCTGCTGGAGCATGGTAAGGCCGTCCATGTTGGGCATGTTCCAGTCGGAGACGACGAAATCGAAATTGCCCGCCTTCAGCTTGGCCAGGCCGTCGGCGCCATCCTCGGCTTCCTCGACGTTGGAATAGCCCAGCTCCTTCAACAGGTTGCGCACGATGCGACGCATGGTCGAAAAATCGTCGACAACGAGGAATTTGGTGTTCGGGTCAGCCATTGCTTGCTCCAGAAAAAGCGGTTTCCACTGTGGAATTAATCGGCATCGGGCCAATAAACTTGATGGCGATCACACGCGCATGGCGCGATTTCCCTGGGCCGTGAAGACCATCAGCACGCGCCCCGGCAGTTCGTGCAGCGGGGCGACGTCGTGGGTGGCGCCGATGGCGATGGCTTCCTTGGGCATGCCGAAGACGACGCAGGTCGATTCGTCCTGCGCCAGGTTGTAGGCGCCGGCCTTCTTCATTTCCAGCATGCCGGCCGCGCCGTCCTTGCCCATGCCGGTGAGGATCACGCCGACCGCGTTCTTGCCGGCGTTGAGGGCCGCCGACTGGAACAGCACGTCGACCGAGGGGCGATGGCGGTTCACCGGCGGTCCCTGGTCGAGCTGGGTCATGTAGTTGGCGCCGCTGCGGACCAGTTTCAGGTGCGAATGCCCCGGCGCCAGGTAGGCGTGCCCGGGCAGCACGCGTTCGTTGCCCTCGGCTTCCTTCACGGAAATCCTGCACAGCTTGTCGAGCCGGTTCGCGAAGGACCGGGTGAAGCCCTCGGGCATGTGCTGGGTGATGAGGATGCCGGGACAGTCCGACGGCATCTGCAGCAGGAAATCCTTGATCGCCTCGGTGCCGCCGGTCGAGGCGCCGATGATGATGAGCTTCTCGCTGCTGATGAGCGGATTGCGCAGGGCGGCGAGCGGCGCGCTGCCCTGTGCCGCGGGCGGCGCCAGGGCCTTGACCCGGGCGCGCGCGGCGATGCGGATCTTCTCCGCGATCATGTCGCCGTATTCGCGCATACCGCTCTGGATCGAAATCTTCGGCTTGGTGACATAGTCGACCGCGCCGAGCTCGAGTGCGCGCAGGGTGATCTCCGAGCCGCGCTCGGTCAGCGAGGACACCATGACGACCGGCATCGGCCGCAGCCGCATCAGCCGTTCCAGGAAATCGAGCCCGTCCATCTTGGGCATCTCGACGTCGAGCGTGAGCACGTCCGGGTTGGTCTGCTTGATGAGATCGCGCGCCACCAGCGGATCGGGCGCCGCGCCAACGACCTCCATGTCGGGCTGCTCGCTGATGATCTCCTTCATGATGCCGCGGATCAGCGCCGAATCGTCCACAATCAGTACCTTGATCGTCATGTCGTCACCTTCCCCCCTCAGAACAGGTCGATATCGCCTGCCACCGTGTTGTTCTTGAGCTGGGTCGCGTAGGCCTGCTCGCGTTTCACCAGCGTGTAGTTGTTCAGCTGCTTCAGTTTCTTCACCAGCACCTTGCCGGTCTTCGGGAAGAAGTAGACCTTGCGCGGATGGATGTCGTTGAGATCCTCGGCGACGATGGGAATCCGCTCGGCCTTGAGGAACTCGCGCACGAACCTGGCGTTGCGCTCGCCCACGTTGATCGCGGTGAAGCCGCGCAGCACGTTGCCGCCGCCGAATACCTTGGCCTCCAGGTTCTCGCGGCGGGCGCCCGCCTTGAGCAACTGGTTGATCAGCACTTCCATCGCATAGGCGCCGTAGCGCATCGAGGCCGAGGTCGGGCTGCCGGGATCGCCGGCGCCGTCGGGCAGCATGAAATGGTTCATGCCGCCGATGCCGGACACGCGGTCGCGGATGCAGGCAGCGACGCAGGACCCCAGCACGGTGACGATGAGCATCGGCTTGCCGGTGTAGTAGTACTCGCCCGGCAGGATCTTCGCGGCTTCGCAGTCGAAGGTGCGGTCGAAGTAGAAATTGGTGGCGAGATGTTCCTCGATGGCCGGATTCATGCGCCCACCTTCGTCGCCCGGCGATGCGAGGCCAGTTCGTAGACGGTCTTGCCGCGCAGGGCGAAGGCGTCCGAGGCGTAGACGAAATTCTCCGAATGACCGGCGAACAGCAGGCCGTCCGGCTTCAGCAGGGGCACGAAACGCGACAGGATGCGGCTCTGGCTCGGCTTGTCGAAATAGATCATCACGTTGCGGCAGAAAATGACGTCGAACGGTCCCTTGACCGGCCAGCCCGGGCCCAGCAGGTTGAGCGGTTTGAAGTCGATCAGCCGCCGGAGTTCCGGCCGCACCCGCACGAAGCCGCTGCGCTCGCCCTTGCCCTTCTGGAAGAAACGGCGCAGGCGCTCCTGCGACAGCTTTTCCACCCGTTCGAACGGATACACGCCGCTGGAAGCCGTCTCGAGCACCTTGGTATCGATGTCGGTGGCGACGATGCTCACCGGCGGCGTCAGCGTATTGAAGGCCTCGCACAGGGTGATCGCGATCGAATACGGTTCCTCGCCGGTCGAACTGGCGGCGCACCAGACCGAGACCGGCGCCTGCACCTTGCGCGCGTGTTCGGCCAGCAGCGGAAAATGATGCGCCTCGCGGAAAAAGGAGGTGAGATTGGTGGTCAGCGCGTTGGTGAAGGCTTCCCACTCGGCGTCGTCGCGCCCGCTTTCCAGCCCGTCCAGATAGGTCTCGAAGGAATTCAGGCCCTTGGCGCGCAGGCGGCGCGCCAGGCGGCTGTAGACCATCTCCTGCTTGCTCTCGGACAGCGCGATGCCGGCCTGCCGGTAGATCAGGTCCCGCACGCGGGCAAAGTCGCGCGGCGTGAAGGCAAACACCTTGGTATTGTCGTTGTGCATGGTCGCGGGCTTCATGCCCCCTCACCCATCCTCGTCTGTCCCGCCCGCCTGCGGGTCAGGACGTGAAATTCATGTCCGGATACCGTTCAGGCCGCCAGCCGCTGCGACTCGACCGGCGCGTCTGCGGCGCGCGCGGACAGGCCGGCCGGACGACGCAGGCTTTCGGTCAGCCTGAAGGTCGCGACCAGTTCGGCCAGCTTCGCGGCCTGGCCCTGCAGGCTCTCGGCCGCGGCCGCCGCCTCTTCCACCAGTGCCGCGTTCTGCTGGGTGATCTCGTCCATCTGACCCACCGCCTGGTTGATCTGCTCGATGCCGGAACTCTGCTCCTGGCTCGCCGTGGCTACGCCGCCGATGATGTCGGCCACCAGCTGCACCGAGGTGACGATGTCTTCCATCGCCTCCCCCGCTTCGTCCACCAGCTTGCGACCCGCCGCGACCTTGCCCACCGAATCCTCGATCAGCGTCTTGATCTCCTTCGCCGCACCCGCCGAACGCTGCGCCAGGCTCCGCACCTCGGACGCCACCACCGCAAAGCCACGGCCCTGCTCCCCGGCGCGCGCCGCTTCCACCGCCGCGTTCAGCGCCAGGATGTTGGTCTGGAATGCAATCCCGTCGATGACGCTGATGATGTCCGCGATCTTGCGCGAGCTGTCGTTGATCGAGCCCATGGTGCGTACGACCTCGCTCACCACTTCGCCCCCGTGGACCGCGATCTCCGCCGTCGAACTCACCAGCTTGCTGGCGTGGTGTGAACTCTCGGCATTCTGCTTCACCGTGCTGGTCATTTCCTCCATCGAGCTCGCCGTCTCTTCCAGCGACGACGCCTGCGATTCGGTACGACCCGACAGGTCGGCGTTGCCCGAGGCGATTTCGACGGCGCCGGCATTCACGATGTCGGTGCTTTCCTTGATCTGGCCGATCGCCCAGCGCAGGTTCACCTGCAGGGTGCGCAGCGAATTCAGGATGCCGGCCAGTTCCTCGACCCCGCTGGAATCGATGCGGCTGGTCAGGTCGCTCGCGCTGAGCCGCTGGATCTCGCGGCGGATGCAGTGCAGCGGCCGCACCACGCTGCGGTAGGCCAGCCCGCCGCAGAGCGCCGCGAGCGGCACGCCCAGCACCGCAAGCACCATCACCGCATGCGCGTACCCCGCATCCCCCTGCGCCGCCAGCCAGCTCAGCACGCCCATGACGGCGAACATGGCGGCGACGCTGGTCGACGCCACGATCAGCTGCATGCGTAGCGAACGCGCGACCAGCCATTCGAAGCGTGCCGACCAGGAACGCCTGACGGCCCGGCCCTCGACCACGCGCAGGCTGCTGTCGCCGCCGCGAATCGCACGGTAGGCGGCCTCCGCGGCCTGGATCTGCTCGCGGTTCGGCTTGGAGCGCACCGAGGTGTAGCCGACGATGGCGTCGCCCTCGAAGATCGGGGCGGCGTTGGCCTGCACCCAGTAGAAGTCGCCGCTCTTGGTGCGGTTCTTCACTATGCCGGTCCAGGGCTTGCCGGCGCGCAGCGTCTGCCACATGTCGGCGAAGGCCTCAGAAGGCATGTCGGGATGGCGGATGATGTTCTGCGGCGAGCCGATCAGTTCGTCTTCCGAATAGCCGGTGACGTTGATGAAATCCTGGTTGACGTAGGTGATGTTCCCGTTGACGTCGGTCCGCGAGGTTGGCGCCTCGTGGTCCTGCAGAACATATTCGTTGTTCGTGACCGGCAAGTTCATCCGCATTGTCTTGTCCTCATCGATTTCCGCTTGCCGCCGGCAGCAGCGGGATTGCCGCCGCCGCAGTCAGCCTGGTTTCAACGGTGCCCCTGCGCGCGCTGACGCCCCGCGGCATCCGGCGGGCAGCGCCCGGACCGCCCGTTTTCCACTCTGTGCCTCTACTCTGGATATCGGCCGGTTTGCGGAAAAACTGAGCAGGTCCGTCGCCCGCGCCCAGCCGGAAAGCCTTCATCGCCCGTCCCTGCGCAGCATCCTGGTCGCGCAGGCTTTCCGCGGCGGCGGCGCTCTCCTCGACCAGGGCGGCGTTCTGCTGGGTGAGTTGGTCCATGTGGATGTCGGCCTCGTTCACCTGCTCGATGCCGACGCTCTGCTCCGCCCGGTGTTGGCGATTTCCCGCAGATGGCGGTCGAGCGCCGGAGGGACGTCACCACCTCCATCGCCTGCCTGGCACGCGCGACCGCGGCCAGGCCGAGTCCTGCGCTTTGCGCGTAGAAGGCGTCGGCGAGATGCTTTTCCTCGGGGTCGTCGATGCCCGGCCTGTAGGTCGCCCGCTGCAATTCCAGCCTGGCGCTGCTTGCCCCGATCGCGTCCAGATGTCGCGCGGTCGGATGATCGTCTGGGCTGGCGAACGCGTAGCCTGGATTGTGCCGCAGCCCGAGAAGCACCTGTTCGCGGTTGCTTTCCATCAGGTGCAGCATGCTGCGCCTCAGAATTCTTCCCATTCCTCCGCTGCGCCGCCGGCGGCCGCGAACTTCCGGGGTTTGCTTTCGCGCGTCGCGGGCGACCGGGCAGATGGCCTGGCCGCAAGTCGGGCCGGACTGTTGGCCGGGCGCGCGAAGGGCTCGCCCGCCTGGCGCTTGCCGGCACACTTGTCGCCGACGCGGAACACGCTGACGGCCTCGGCGAGCCGGGCCGCCTGTTCGCGCAGGCTCTCCGCCGCCGCCGCCGCTTCTTCCACCAGCGCCGCGTTCTGCTGCGTCATCTCGTCCATCTGGCCCACCGCCTGGTTCACCTGCTCGATCCCCGCACTCTGCTCGTGGCTCGCCGCCGCAATCTCGCTCATGATGTCGGTCACCCGCTTCACCGAGGTGACGATCTCGTCCATGGTGTGACCGGCTTCGTCCACCAGACGCCCGCCTTCGTCGACCTTGCCGACCGAGTCCTCGATCAGCGCCTTGATCTCCTTCGCCGCACCCGCCGAGCGCTGCGCCAGGCTGCGCACTTCGGACGCCACCACCGCAAAGCCACGGCCCTGCTCCCCGGCGCGCGCCGCTTCCACCGCCGCGTTCAGCGCCAGGATGTTGGTCTGGAACGCAATCCCGTCGATCACGCCGATGATGTCGGCAATCTTCCGCGAGCTGTCCTTGATCGAGGCCATGGTCTCGACGACTTCGTTCACGACGTGGCCGCCCTTGGTCGCAATCTCGGCGGCAGTGGAGACCAGCTGGCTGGCCTGGCGCGCGTTCTCGGCGTTCTGCTTCACCGTGCTGGTCAGCTCTTCCATCGAGCTCGCCGTCTCTTCCAGGCTCGACGCCTGCGATTCGGTGCGCCCCGACAGGTCCGCATTGCCCGTGGCAATCTGACGCGATGCCACCGCAATGGTCTCGGTACCGGTGCGAACCTGATTGACGATTTCCACCAGGCTGCGCTCCATGTTCTGCTGCGCCGCCAGCAGGCGGCCGAATTCGTTTTTGGACGGCACGTCGTCCATGTGGCAGCTGAGGTCACCCTCGGCCACCTTGTTGGCGATCTCGATCGCCACCGAGAGCGGCTGGTTGATCATGCGCAGCAGCAGCCATCCGATGAAGGCGGAGAAGAAAATCGCCAGGGCCACCGCGAAGAGGATTTCATAGAGTGCAGCGCGCGCGGCTTGCTCGGAACGTACGATGTGGGCCGCGCTGGCCTTGCCCAGGTAAGCCGTCAAGGCTTCCGCGGCCACCTTGGCCTTGTTGTAGGCCGGATTGATCTCGTTGAGGAGCTTGCCCTGGGCCTCGCCCCACTGGCCGGCCTCGATGGCGCGTGCGGTATCGCCGATCGCCGTCAGGCCGAGGTTGCCGCTGTCCGCGTAGAGGGCGTCCGCCAGCGCGCGCGCCTCGTCATTGCTGATGCCGGCCTGGAATGTCTTCCACAGCGCGGCGAGCTTGTCGCTGGTCTGCCGGATCGCATCCGTATGCAGCGAGGTCGGGTGCGTGTGCTGCGAGGCAAACTCGTAATTCGGATTGTGCTGCATGGCCAGCATGACCTGCGACCGGTTGCTCTCCATCAGGCCGATCATGCGCGCGACCACGGCCTCGCTGGTGCGATCGGCCACGGCCTTCAGGTCAGTCGCGCGCTCGCTCTTGCCCGCCCAGACGCCGATGGCGCCGACCAGGGCCAGCATGAGCACGAAGGAGAGGACGGCGGCGATCAGGATGGTCTTGATGCTCAGGTTGTTCAGGGTTCTCATACGCTTCTCGTTTTTGTCCGGTGTTTGCCGGAGCGGCAAGATTTTTATCGGCATAACGCGCGATTTCTTGAGCGATAAAAATACAAAAGACTCCGAAAGGAGTCTTTTGTATTGCATGTATTCTTTTGAAAATGTTCAGAATTCTTCCCAGTCGCCGCCGCCAGATGCTGCCCGCCTGCTGCCGGACACCCGGGCCACCGGTTCCTGGCGTGCCACGAAGGGGACGACCCGGTCCGACTGACGCCCCCCGACGCGAACCTGGGGCGGCGAAACCGGCATGCGCTGGGCGCCTTCGACCCGGAATACGCTGATGGCCTGCGCCAGATCGGCGGCCTGTTCGCGCAGGCTCTCGGCCGCGGCCGCCGCCTCTTCCACCAGTGCCGCGTTCTGCTGGGTGATCTCGTCCATCTGACCCACCGCCTGGTTGATCTGCTCGATGCCGGAACTCTGCTCCTGGCTCGCCGTGGCTACGCCGCCGATG
>JBGAFM010000009.1:0-103947 GCA_044227225.1 Thiobacillus sp.
AGGCCGAAACCGTAATGGCTGCTGTAGCTGTGGAAGTTGGTGTGGAAGTCGCTCGCAACCGGCAGCCGCAGCTTGTTGGCGGCGGCGAGTGCGGACCAGCCGAGCGGGCCTTCGGTTGCGATCTGCACCACGTCGGGGCGGTGCTTGGTCCACAGCTTCGTCAGCGCGGCTTTTGCAGGCAGTCCCATCTTCAGGCCTTCGTAGCGCGGCAACGGGATGCCGCGCTGCAGGTGCTCGGTGAGCGTGGCGGTCGGCTGCGGCACGTCGTCGGCATGCTGGCGCGGGCGGATCAATTGAATCTGGTGATTGCGCACCTGCAGGCCGTTGACCACGCGGCCGAGCGTCATCGCCACGCCGTTGACTTCGGGCGGATAGGTCTCGGTCACCACCGCGATGCGCAACTGCGGGCGCATCGACGGCAGGGTCTGGCAGGTGAAGGCGGCTGCGTCCATGCCGCGCAGCATGCACGCGGCATGCGACAGCTTGATGAAGCGCGGATGACGCCGGGGTGACGGTCAGGCCGCGAGCGGCAGGGTCTGCTGCGAGATGTCGCGCAGCAGCAGGATGTCGCGGTAGGCGCTCGGCTCGAAGCCGACCCGGGTACCGCCCCGCTTGTCGTAGATCAGGTCCTCGAAGAAGGCGGTGACCTCGGCGGTGTTCCACACGTGAACCAGCTTTTCGAGCAGGTGGGGATAGGCCTCCAGGCCCGGTCCGGGTTCATTGCCGTCCTGCGAGATCGGGTGGCCCGAGAGATTGACGTTGAAGTAGCGCCGGCATTCCGCGCTGGCGGTGGCATAGCCCGCCGTGTCGCCGGCGCGGTGAAGCAGGTCGAGCAGCAGCAGCCAGGGCACCGGCGACTCGGTGGGGGCTTCGCGCAGATGCTCCTGCAGCAGGTGAATCGCGAGATCGCCATGGCCGTGTGCCATGAACACCTCGGCCTGGTCGAGGATGTCCTCCTTGATCTCGGTGCCTTCCGCCTGCGTCGGCGGCGGCGGGATTTCCGCGATCCGCTCGGGATGGGCATGTACGGCGTGCAGGGCATGCGGCGCATCCGACGCGGGCATGCCGTCGACGCCGCTGTCCGCAGCGGGCTCGGGCGGTGGCGTCCAGGCAAGCACGTCGGGCAGCACGGTATCGGCTGCCGCCTGGCCACGCCGCCGCATCCAGAGCACGAGCAGGCCCAGGCTGGCCACGAGGGCCACGAGGGCCAGCAGATAGAGCGGCCACTGCGGCGTCTCCGGGACCGGCGGGGGGGCGCTGGCCGGGGCCGGCGTGCGCTGCAGGGCTTCGAGTTCCGCGTTGCGCTGCTGCAGGGCGGCCAGTTGGGTCTCGAGATGGGCAAGCTTGTGCGTGAGCGCGGTGTTCTCGTCCGACAGCTCGGTGGCGGTCAGGGGTTCCTCGGGAGCCCGCGTCGGGTCCGGCAGATTGGTGTCGAACCGCAAGGCGAATGCGCGCGCCTGTTCCGGCGCGGTGCGGTGCCTGCCGGACAGGACCAGATGCGGGCTGCTGGCCGGCTGCGCCCGCGGGGTGGTTTTGCGCGCAGGCGCACGGTGTGTCCGCGTGGCCGGTTCCTGCGCGGCATCGCCTGCGCGATCGGAGGCCGGTGCCGCGCTGCGCGCCGCAGGGTCGGCGACGGCGACGGCAACCAGCGGAGGCGGGTCGAGCAGGACCACGTAGTCGCGTTGCAGGCGCGATTCGCAGTCGGCGACCAGGACGAACTGGGCAATCGGGTCGTTGATGGCCTGGGGCGTGCGGATGTGCAGCGTGACCTGGTCTCCCGTGCGCGTCAGGCTCAGCTGCGGCTGCTGCAGGGGGGAAAGGCTGCCGTCGTTGCCGACGTGGAAGCAGTCGGCCGTGAGTTCCGGCGTGGCGCCCAGTATGCCGACGGTAGCGTGCAGGGGCTGGCCCAGATGCGAGCGCACGCTTACGTCGCCCAGCCCCAGGGCTGCAGCCGAGCCGAGGTGGCAGAGTCCCAGCAATAGGCAGGCGGTCGAGAGCTTCACGCGATCAATAGGAGTGGAACACGTCAGTATTTCCGGACAGGAGCCGGACAACTTTAGGGTTCGCCCGGAATATTGGCACGTTTTTTGGTTTGCGGGGGCGAGGCCGCGCAGAAAATCAGCCGGAATTCATCCCAGAAGGACCAGCCCCCAGACCACGACGGCGTTGAGCAGGGCGATCAGGACGGCGGCGCTGCCCATGTCCTTGGCGCGCTTGATGAGATGGTGGTGTTCCAGTGATATGCGGTCCACTGCGGCTTCCACTGCCGAATTCAGCAGTTCGACGATGAGCACCAGCAACACGCTGCCGATCAACAATGCCCGGCCGACGAAGTTCTCGCCGAGGAGGAACGCCAGCGGAATCAGGATTGCGGCGAGAAAGACTTCCTGCCGGAAGGCATCTTCGTGGCGGAAGGCTGCGACCAGTCCGGCCCAGGAATAGCCGGCCGCGTTGATGATGCGCCTGAGGCCGGTTTTTCCCTTGAAGGGGCTCTCCGCGCTGCTGCCGTCGGGGGGACGGGGCGCGTTCATGCCGCCGGCTTGTATGCCAGATCGAGTTCGCGCGCCGCCTTCACGTCGTCCAGCCGACGCACCGGCAGGGTGTAGGGCGCGCCTTTCACCAGTTCGGGATGGGTCTCGGCTTCGTGCTTGATCTTGATCATGGCCTCCACGAAGCCGTCCAGCGTCTCGCGCGATTCGGTCTCGGTCGGTTCGATCAGCAGGCATTCGGGCACCAGCAGCGGGAAGTAGGTCGTCGGCGCGTGGTAGCCGTAGTCGAGCAGGCGCTTGGCGAAATCCATCGCCGTCACGCCCGTCGCGTCCTTCAGCTTTTTCAGCGTGACGATGAATTCATGGCTGGCGCGACGTTCGGGGTAGGCCAGCTCGAAGCCGGCGTCGCGCAGTTTCGCCATGAGGTAGTTGGCGTTGAGCGTGGCGTATTCGGCGACGCGGTGCATCCCCTCGCGGCCCAGCAGGCGCGCGTAGATATAGGCGCGCATCAGCACGCCGGCGTTGCCGAGGTTGGCGCTCATGCGGCCGATGCTCTGCGGCACGTCGGTCTCGGTGGCGAGGCGGTAGTAGCCGTTGTCGTTCAGCACCAGCGGGATCGGCAGGTGCGGCAGCAGGCGCTGCGACACGCCGACCGGACCTGCGCCCGGGCCGCCGCCGCCGTGCGGCGTCGAAAAGGTCTTGTGCAGGTTCATGTGGATCACGTCGAAGCCCATGTCGCCGGGGCGCACCTTGCCGAGGATGGCGTTGAGGTTGGCGCCGTCGTAGTAGGCCAGGCCCCCGGCCTCGTGGACGATCTTCATGATCTCGACGATGCGGGTTTCGAACACGCCCAGCGTGGAGGGATTGGTGAGCATGAGACCGGCGGTCTGCGGACCGACGGCGGCTTTCAGCGCCTCGATGTCGACCGCGCCGTTGGCGTCGGTGGGAATTTCCCTGACCGTGTAGCCGCACATGGTGGCGGTGGCGGGGTTGGTGCCGTGCGCCGCGTCCGGCACGATGATCTCGCGCCGCGCCGTGTCGCCACGCGCATCGTGGTAGGCACGGATCATCGCCACACCGGCGAATTCGCCGTGCGCGCCGGCCATCGGCGCCATCGACACGCCGGCCATGCCGGTCACGTCCTTGAGGATTTCCTGCAGCTCGTACATGCAGGCGAGGAAGCCCTGCCCCGTCTCGTCCGGGCTCGCCGGATGCCGCGCGAGGAACTGCGGCAGCATCGCCAGCGAATTGCACGCGCGCGGGTTGTACTTCATCGTGCACGAGCCCAGCGGATAGAACTGGGTGTCGATCGAGAAGTTTTTCTGCGAGAGGCGCGTGTAGTGGCGCACCACGTCGAGTTCCGAAACCTCGGGCAGCGCGGGTGCCAGCTTGCGGCGGAATTCGGCGGGCAGGTCGTCAAGGCTGCCGGATTCGGCGGGAAGCTGCGCGGCGGCGGTGCGGCCGGGACGGGAGTGGTCGAATATCAGCATGATTGTCAGGGATCAGGATTCAGGATGCCGGGGGCAGGGAAAAGCGGGATCGAACTGGCGCGGCGAAGCCGCGCCAGTTCGATCCCTGAATCCTGACCCCAGGCCCCTCACTTCAAAGCGGCCAATGCGGCGTCGTAATTCGGTTCCTGCTTGATCTCGGGCACGAGTTCGGCGTGGAGCACCTTGTTGGCTTCGTCGAGCACGACCACGCCGCGGGCGGTGATGCCGGCAAGCGGGCCGCTGGTAATGGCGACACCGTAGGCTTTCATGAAATCGCCGCCGCGCATGGTCGACAGCGTGGCCACGTTCGGTGCTTCGGCGCCGCAGAAGCGGCTCTGCGCGAACGGCAGGTCTGCCGAGATGGCGATCACGACGACCTTGTCGGAAGCGGCGTCGTTGAATTTCTTGGTCGAGATCGCACACACCGGGGTGTCGAGGCTGGGCACGATGTTGAGGAGCTTCTTCTTGCCGGCGAAATCGGCCAGCGAGACGTCGGCCAGATCCTTGTTCACCAGTTTGAAATCGGGTGCGGTGTCGCCGACTTTGGGAAACGTGCCGGCCACGTCGATGGGATTGCCGCCTAGGGTCACTGCCATGATGTCTCTCCTTGGGTTGTGGGTTGTGGCTCAGGTGCCCGCCTGGTCTTCGTAGCGGGCCAGGTGTTCGTCGATATTCTCGCGCAGGTAGGTTTCATATTCGTTGAGGAAATAGGCGATCGCCGCTTCCTTCTGCGCCAGCATCTCGCCCTTGTTCGCCGACGCCGCCATGATGACGAAGGCGTTGAAGCGCGAGGCCGCGAACAGCATGGCCGCGCTGGCGAGGCTGGGTTTCACCTGCCCCATCTGTTCGTTGGCGACGCCGATGTGGGCGTCGGCCAGGTCGTAGAACATCTTGTCGCGTTGCTTTTCGCTCATCGTCGCCTCAGCTCTTGTACGCGCACGGCGGCGCTTCGCGGCGCTTGGAGAGGATGCGTTCCAGCTGCTGCGCGTAGCGGTCGAGGTCGGCGGCGGTCTTGGTCTCGGTGACGCACACGAGCATGGCGTTGCCGAGCTCGGGGTAGACCGCGGAGAGATCGTAACCGCCGAGGATGCCCTGGGCGCGCAAGGCGCGCAGCACGTCGGGCACCTTGTCGTCGAGCTGCAGCACGACTTCGTGGAAATACGGGCTGGAGAAAGCCTGCTTCACGCCGGCAATCGCGGTCAGCCTGTCTGCCAGCGCGCGGGTGTTGGCGTGCGACACCGCGGCGACGCGCGCCAGCCCTTCGGGACCGAGCAGCGAGAGATACTGGGTGGCGGCGGTGACGACCAGGCCCTGGTTGGTGCAGATGTTGGACGTGGCCTTGGAGCGGCGGATGTGCTGTTCGCGTGCCTGCAGGGTGAGCGCGAAGCCCGGCTTGCCGTCCAGATCGACGGTGCGGCCGACGATGCGCCCCGGCATCTGGCGCACGAAGTCCTGGCGGCAACACATGAAGCCGAAGTAGGGGCCGCCCGAGGCCATCGGCGCGCCGAGCGGCTGGCCTTCGCCCGCTGCGATATCCGCGCCGGTCTGGCCCCACTGGCCGGGCGCTTCGAGCACCGCGAGCGAGGTGGGGTTGACCAGCGCAATGGCGAGCGCCTGGTGTTGGTGCGCCCAGTCGGTCATCGCGTGCACGTCTTCCAGCACGCCGAAGAAGTTGGGCTGGGGGATGACCAGCCCCGCGAACATGCCAGGATCGGCCGGCAGCACGGTGCGCCCGGTCGCCGCATCGTAGTCGAGTTCGACGACGTCGATGCCCTGATTTTTCACCGTGGTCAGCACGACTTTGCGGTACGTCGGATGCACGGTCTTCGGCATCAGCACGCGGCGCGACTTGCCCTTGTGCGCGCGCACGGCCATGAGCACGGCCTCGGCCAAGGCGCTCGCGCCGTCGTACAGGGAGGCGTTGGACGCGTCGAGCCCAGTCAGCCGCGTCATCATCGTCTGGTATTCGTAGATGAGCTGCAGCGTGCCCTGCGAGGCTTCGGCCTGGTAGGGCGTGTACGCCGAGTAGAACTCGCCGCGCGTGGTGATCTGCCAGATCGCCGCCGGGATGTGGTGCTCGTATACCCCTGCGCCGATGAAGTTGGACCAGAAGCCGTCGGCCGCCGCGCGCTCGTGCAGCAGGCGCGTCACGGCCATTTCGGATTCGCCCTCGGGCACGCTGGCGAGCCTGCCGGATTTGAGGTCGGCCGGGATTTCGTCGAACAGGTCCTCGATGCTCGTGGCGCCGATGGCGGCGAGCATGGACGAGACGTCTTCGGGGGTGTGGGGGATGAAGGGCATTTGCGCTAGGGGCCAGGGATTGGGATTTAGGGGCTGGGGGGAGAGGGGAGCCGGATCGAAGGGCGCGACGTGGCCGCCATTCCCTGCCCCCTGAATCCCGGCCCCGCCTCAGTGGGCTTCCGACTCGACCAGCTTCTGGTACGCGGCGGCGTCGAGCAGGTCGCCGGCTCCGCCCGCATCGGCGGGCTTGAGCTTGAACATCCAGGCGGCGTAGGCGTCCTGGTTGATCGCTTCCGGGCTCGATTCGACGTCGCCGTTGGTGGCGACGACTTCGCCGGCGACGGGGGCGTACACGTCCGATGCAGCCTTGACCGATTCGACCACGGCGCATTCCTCACCCTTGCCCAGCACGCGGCCGACGGCGGGGTTCTCGACGAAGACCATGTCGCCGAGCAGGTCCTGCGCGTGGTGGGTGATGCCCACGGTCAGCGTGCCGTCGGCTTCGACGCGTACCCACTCGTGGCTGGGGGTGTATTTGAGGTCAGCGGGGATGTTCATTGTGTGTTCCTGGTCGCGTTGTATTCCTGGGGACTGGAATCAGGGGCCAGGGTTCAGGGAAGGTACGGCTGCGCCATGCATTTCCCCTGATCCCTGCCTTCTGAATCCCGACCCCTCCTAGATCAAAACCTTGCCATTGCGTACGAACGGGTACTTCACCACCTTCGCACGCAGCTTCCTGTCGCGGATTTCCACTTCGACTTCCTCGCCGGGGGCGATGCCGAGCGGGATGCGCGCAAGCGCGATCGATTGCTGCATCGTAGGCGAAAACGTGCCGGAGGTGACCTCGCCTTCGCCGTGTTTCGTGTGCACTTTCTGATGGCTGCGCAGCACGCCCTTGTCGAGCAGCACGAGGCCGACGAGCTGCTTCGTCACTTCGCTGGATTCCAGCGCCTTGCGGCCGACGAAGTCGCGTTCTGACTTGAGGTCGACCGTCCAGGCGAGGCCCGATTCCAGAGGGCTGGTGGTCTCGTCCATGTCCTGACCGTAGAGGTTCATGCCGGCTTCCAGCCGCAGGGTGTCGCGTGCGCCGAGGCCGATCGGCTTGCCGCCCGCTTCCATCAGGGCCTTCCAGAAGAAGGGGGCGGATTTCGCCAGCACCATCACCTCGAAACCGTCCTCGCCCGTGTAGCCGGTGCGGGCGATGAACATCTCGCCCATGGCGGCCGCGTTGAAGGGTTTGAGCGTCGAGGTGATCTGGTCGACGCCGGGCAGGGCCTCGTTCAAGGCCTGCGTGGCATGCGGGCCCTGGATCGCGATCATGGCCAGATCGCGGCGCGGGGTCAGCGTCAGGCCCATGTCCCATTCGGCGTTCATCTTTTCCATCCAGGCAAGGTCCTTTTCCGCAGTGCCCGCGTTGACCACCAGGCGGAACCAGCTCTCGTCCATGAAGTAGACGATGAGGTCGTCGATGACGCCGCCGGACTCGTTCAGCATGCAGGAATAGAGCGCCTTGCCGGACGTCTGCAGCTTGTCGACGCTGTTCGCGACCAGGCGGCGCAGGAAGGCGCGCACGTTCGGGCCCCGGATGTCGAGTGGCAGCATGTGCGAGACGTCGAACAGGCCGCAGCCGGAACGCACGCTGTGATGCTCCTCGATCTGCGAGCCGTAGTTGACCGGCATGTCCCAGCCGCCGAAATCGACCATCTTGGCGCCGAGTTCGCGGTGGGTGGCGTTGAGCGGAGTCTGTTTGAGCATGGCCTGGTTCCAGAAACAAAAAAGGGGTGAAGCGCGGATTCGCTTCACCCCTCTGTCCTTGGTACCTGAGAGATTACGGGTGCGTCCTGAAAACGGCGCTTCCGCTGCCCCTTCGGTGGCAGTTCCGCCGTGTGTTCCACCAGCGACTGCGCTCTCCAGAGTGTTCCGGCTGTTGCGGTCCTTTTGCCTGAGCGATTCCGGGTGAATTGCGCCTTCGGCGGCGGTCGTCCCCGACCGCACTCTCCCGCAACGGGATGCCGAACTATACCGAAGAAGCGCAGCGCCAGCCACCCCTGCGCGAAGCGGGTTTTTCAGTAGGTGAGTCGCAGATCGAAGCCCATGGGGGCGATGTCGCGCACGCTGAGCGGCAGACTGAGCGGCTGTTCCGAACGGGGCGGCATGCCGGCCTCGATGCGCCGGCTGTCGTCGAGATACTCGCTGGGCGCGAAGCTGCGGCGGGCGAGCGGCCGGCCGGCCTGGTCGGTGAGAGTGAGAACGAGCACAGGCCAGGCCTGCGTGTGGTCGGCCCGGTTGCCGAGCGTCAGGACCAGCCGCAGCCGCCCGCCCGCTTCGGTCTGCAGGTCGGAGCCGACGATCTGCAACTGGTCCAGGTTTCGTGGCAGCGACAGGCTGCAGCCCAGCAGCGCGCAGGCCTGTTCGAACAGGGGGCGGGACTGCGGCCATTGGGTCGACAGGGTGTCGCGCAGGAAATAGGCGGTTTGCGCGGTGAGTGCCAGCAGCAGCAGGAGACTGCCGGTCCACCATGCCCAGGGTTTGATGCGGCGCGGCGTGCCGGGTGAACGTGCGGATCCGGGCCGGGGCCGGGCATATTCGATGTGGGCGGCCGGCTGGACCGGCGCCGTGGCGATGGATGCCGTCGCAGGCATGGGCGGCGCGTCGGGGGGAGCGGGGAGTGCAGGCTCGGTCGCCGGGGGCGGCTCGACCCGGATGACCGGCATGGGGCCGGGTTCGTCGTAGGTCGGCAGATTGGGGTCGATGAGGATGATGGACGGCAGGTCGAGCGCATCCTCGCGTTCGCGGATGCCACGCGGCATGTCGACGGGCTGTGCGGCATCGTGTTCGCTGTGCCCGGCCTCTTCGGGTTCGGCTTCGGTTGTCGCTGCGTTGTCGGCCGGGGCCGGCTCGTCAGGGGGGGCGCTTTCGGGGGCGGGACTGGGGGCAGTCTCGATCGCTGCCTCTACCGCCGCGGCGACGGGTTCGGGCGAAGGCTCGACCGGCTCGGGCGCGCGTGCCACCGGCAGCGAGGAGCCATCCTCCATCAGCAGGGAAAGGCGCGCGTCGAAAGCCGCGCCGCAGACGCCGCACTGTACCCAGCCCTGCGCGGCGGCGAGCTGGTCGTCGCCCAGCCGGAACATGCTCCCGCAATGCGGGCAGGCGGCGCGGTAGTTCATTGCCGGGTGCCTGCCAGACGGACCCAGCCCTCATCGGTTTCGGGCGGATCGAAGGCGAACCAGGTGCGGTAGATCGCCATCACGTCCTCGGCCTGTTCGGCGAGGATGCCGGACAGCACCAGTCGCCCGCCCGGGCGTACCCTGCCGGCAAGCAGGGGGGCCATGGCCTTCAGGGGATTGGTGAGGATGTTGGCGACGACCACGTCGTAGGGTTCCTCCGGCAGTTCGCCCGGCAGGCCGAAACGCGCGGCGACGGCATTCAGTCCGGCATTGTCGCGGGAGGCCGTGACGGCCTGCGGATCGATGTCGATCCCGTCCACCCGAGCCGCTCCCAGCTTGGCGGCGGCGATCGCCAGGATGCCGGAGCCGCAGCCGTAGTCGAGCAGGGTTTCGCCGCCCTTCAGGTGCACATCGAGCCAGCGCAGGCACAGCCGCGTCGTGGGATGGCTGCCGGTGCCGAAGGCCAGGCCCGGGTCGAGCTTGAGGTTGATCGCCGCGGCGTCCGGCGCGTCGTGCCAGGTCGGCACGATCCACAGGCGCGGCGAGATCGGGATGGGGTCGAACTGGGCTTGCGTGAGCCGCACCCAGTCGGCATCGGCCACGGTCTCGATGGTGTAGCCGGTGGGGACTGGCACCTTGATGGCGGCGGCCGCTTCGGCGAGGATCGCCGCTACGTCGGCCGTCTCCTCGAACAGCACGGCGGCGATGCTGCGCTGCCAGAGTTCGGCCGTGGGGTGGTCGGGTTCACCGAACAGCGGGGTTTCGTCCAGTGTGCCGGCGTCGGCGTCTTCCAGCGACACCGACAGCGCACCGGCTTCCATCAGGGCGTCGGACAGCGGTTCGGCAGTCCTGGAGTCGACGAGGAGACGGAGGGATTGCCAGGGCATCTTGGTGAGCGGATAGCGGATAGCGGATAGCGGTGAGTGGTTATGCCCGCTCACTGCTCACCGCTTACCCTTTTTCTCCAGCCAGCTTGTGCTCCAGATAATGGATGCTCGTGCCGCCGGCCATGAAGGCGGCGTCGTGCATCAGGTCCTGGTGCAGCGGAATGTTGGTCTGGATGCCTTCGACGACCATTTCCATGAGCGCGCCGCGCATGCGTGCGATGGCCTGGTCGCGGGTGTCGCCGTAGGCGATCAGCTTGCCGATCATCGAATCGTAGTGCGGCGGCACGAAGTAGCCGTGGTAGACGTGCGAGTCGACGCGGATGCCGGGGCCGCCGGGCGCGTGATAGTTGGTGAGGCGGCCCGGGCTGGGCACGAAGGTGGTCGGATGCTCGGCATTGATGCGGCACTCGATGGCGTGGCCCTTGAAGCGGATGTCCTTCTGCTTCCAGGGCAGTTTCTCGCCGGCGGCGACGCGGATCTGGGTCTGCACGATGTCCACGCCGGTGATGAGTTCGGTGACGGGGTGTTCCACCTGCACGCGGGTATTCATCTCGATGAAGTAGAACTCGCCGTTTTCGTAGAGAAACTCGAAGGTGCCGGCGCCGCGGTAGCCGATCTTGCGGCAGGCTTCGGCGCAGCGTTCGCCGATCTTGTCCCGCAGTTTGGGATCGAGACCGGGGGCCGGGGCTTCTTCCAGCACCTTCTGGTGGCGACGCTGCATCGAGCAGTCGCGTTCGCCCAGGTGTACCGCATTGCCGTGTTCGTCGGCCAGGATCTGGATTTCGACGTGGCGCGGCGTCTGCAGGAATTTTTCCATGTAGACCATGGGGTTGCCGAAGGCGGCCCCGGCCTCGGTCTTGGTCATGGTGACCGAGTTGAGCAGCGCGGCCTCGGTGTGCACCACGCGCATGCCGCGCCCTCCGCCGCCGCCGGCGGCCTTGATGATGACCGGATAGCCGATGGCGCGCGCGATCTTGAGGATTTCGTCCGGATCGTCCGGCAGGGCGCCGTCGGAGCCGGGTACGCAGGGCACCTTGGCGTCGAGCATGGCCTGCTTGGCGGCAACCTTGTCGCCCATCAGGCGGATGTTGTCGGGCCGCGGGCCGATGAAGGTGAAGCCGGACGACTCGACGCGCTCGGCGAAGTCGGCGTTTTCCGACAGGAAGCCGTAGCCGGGGTGGATCGCTTCGGCGTCGGTGACTTCGGCCGCGGCAATGATCGAGGGAACATGCAGATAGCTCTGCGAGGACGGCGCCGGACCGATGCAGACGGACTCGTCGGCGAGCTTGACGTACTTGGCCTCGCGATCGGCCTCGGAATAGACAGCGACCGTCTTGATGCCCATTTCGCGACAGGCGCGCTGGATACGCAGGGCGATTTCGCCACGGTTGGCGATCAGTATCTTTTCAAACATGGGAAGTCTCCGCGGCAAACTCGCCCTGACGGCCTGCGGCCGCCGAGCGATCTGGCTTCGCCGCTGCGCTGCCTTGCGGCAGCTGGTCACCGCGGTTTGCAATCAGGATTTTTTCGAACATGCGTTTGAGGGGCCGGGAACAAGGATGAAGGGACCAGGAGTGCCGCTGTGTACGGCCGCTCCCTGAGCCCTAGCCCCTCTAGCGCCTGGCCCCTGTCTCCATTCAGCCAATCACAAACAGCGGCTCGCCGTATTCCACCGGCTGGCCGTTCTCGACCAGGATGGCCTTGATGGTGCCGCCCTGATCCGCTTCGATTTCGTTCAAGAGTTTCATCGCCTCGATGATGCAGATCGTGTCGCCGGCGGCCACGTTCTGGCCGACTTCGGCGAAGTTCTTGGCGCCGGGCGCCGGCGCGCGGTAGAAAGTGCCGACCATGGGCGAGCGCACCACGTGCCCTTCGGGGACCGCGTCCTCGACGGGGGCGGCCGCGGCGGCCGGTGCGGCGCTGGCGGGGGCGGCTGCGGCGGCCTGCACGAAATGCTGTTGCGGCGCTGCCATCATCATCGGCGCGCCGGCGATGCTCTTGGCGATACGGACCTTTTCCTCACCTTCGGTGATTTCCAGTTCGGCGATGCCGGAGGCTTCGACCAGGTCAATGAGCTTTTTCAGTTTTCTGAGATCCATGGGGCGTCCTGTCTTGAAGATGTCGCAGCGCGTATTCCAGCGCCAGTTCGTAGCCGTGCGCGCCCAGTCCCGACACCACGCCGACGGCCAGGTCGGAGAAATGGGAATGGTGGCGGAAGGTTTCGCGCGCGTAGATGTTCGAGAGGTGCACTTCGACGAAGGGGATGGCGACGGCGGCCAGCGCATCGCGCATCGCCACGCTGGTGTGCGTGTAGGCGGCGGGGTTGATGAGAATGAATTCGACGTGGTCGCGCGCTGCCTGCTGGATGCGGTCGACCAGCGCGCCTTCGTGGTTGTGCTGGAAGGTCTCGACGATCGCCCCGGCAGCTTCCGCCCGGGCGACGAGGGAGCGGTTGATGTCGTCGAGCGTGGCCAGTCCGTAGTGCTTGGGCTCGCGGCTGCCCAGCAGATTCAGGTTGGGGCCATGCAGCACCAGGATGTGCGGGTGCAGACTGGGGACCGATTTGGTCGCGGTGCGGCCGGTTCGCTTGGTCGTCATGGCGGCGAGTTTGCCGTAATTAAAGGTAAATTGTCCAGATATTGACGCTAAATCGCTTCTATGCGTCGATTTTGCGCAGGCTGGCGTCCAGCACGGCGCGCGGCAGCCGGCCCAGATGGCGTAGAACCACCTTGCCCTGGCGATCCAGCACGATCGTGTAGGGAAGGGCGCCGTCCGGGTTGCCGAGTTGCCTGGATAGCGCGTGGGCGCCGCCCTCGCCGACCAGAACGGGGTAGTCGACCGGATGCTGTTGCAGGTAGCTGCGCACGTTTTGCGGCGTGTCCACCGCAATGCCGATGACTTCGACGGCGCTGCCGCGATATTGCCGACGCAGGGCCGAGAAGTCCGGCATTTCCTCGCGGCAGGGGGCGCACCAGCTGGCCCAGAAATTCACCACCAGCGTCTTGCCGCGCCATTGTGCGAGCGTCTGGGGCTGCCCTTGCGCATCGGGATAGGCCAGTTGCCAGAATCCGGGCGGGAGGGCGCCGGCGGGCGACGGCGGGCTGTAGCGGCTATGCGCAAGCCACATGCCCGAGGCCAGGGCAAGCAGCGCCAGTGGGGCTGCGATCAACCAGGGTTTGCGCATACCGGGCATGTTGCAAAGCACATCGCCCCGCAAGCGGGGCGATGGGGCCTGCAGTTGGTCGGCTTACTTGGCCGCGGCTTCCGGGGACGCGGCCGGCGCAGCGGGCATCATGCCACCCATCATCTGCATCCACATCGAGGGATCGAAGGGATTGCCTGCGGGGGCGGCGGCCTGCGGTGCGGAGGTGGTGGCTGGTGCAGGCGACGGCGGCATCATGGGGAAAAAGGGCATGGGTGCGGCCTGTGCCGGGGCCGGCGACGCCGGCATGTATGCATAGCCGGGTGCAGGCGCGGTGGGCATGGGCGGGAAGAACGGCATGGGCGCTACGGCCGGGGCGCCATAGCCGGGTTGCATCATCGCGAACGGATTCATGCCGGCATTGGGATTCATGTAGGGATTGCCGGCGGCCATGGGATTGAGATAGGGATTCATCATGGCCTGCGGGTTGTACATCTGCGCCGACATCATGCTGCTGCCCATGGGCAGCATCATCGGAGCGGCCATCATGCCCAGGGGCGCCATCATGCTCATGGGATTCATCATGGCCATCGGATTCATCATCGCCATGGGATTCATCATCTGGGTCATGCCGAATTGGGCGTGGACGCTGGGTGACCCGATCAGAAGTGCTGCGAGGGCGAGTTTGCGGACTTGCATAGGTTCAAGACTCCAGTAGGGCCGGCATCCGGCGCATGAAAAAACAAAACAAGCGGGCCCGCACAACGCGCGGGCCCCGGAACAGCATGGAAAGCTTATTTCGCTGCAGCAGGCGGTGCGGTCTCGGCGGCGGGGGCCGGCGGCGGCATCATGGGCGCCATGGGAACCATCATGGGCGCCATCGGGGCCATCATCGGGCCCATCGGGGCCATCATTGCGCCCATCGGCGCGGTCATCTGGGTCATCGGCGCCATCATCGCGCCCATCGGTGCGGTCATCTGGGTCATGGGCTGCGCCATTGCGCCCATCGGCTGCATCATGCCGCCCATGGGTTGCATCATGTTACCCATCATCGGACCCATCGGCTGCATCATCGGGCCCATCATGCCCATCGGCGCCATCATGCTGCCCATCATGGGGGTCATGCCGCCCATCATCGGGCCCATCATGTTCATCGGCGCCATCATCGGCTGCATCATCGGGCCCATCATGTTCATCGGCGCCATCATGCTGCCCATCATGGGCGTCATGCTACCCATCATCGGTGCCATCATGCCCATGGGGGCCATCATCGGGCCCATCATCGCCATCGGGTTCATCATCTGCTCCATGCCGAACTGGGCGTGGGCCATGGGGCTTGCCAGCAGGGCGGCGGCGAGGGCGAGTTTGCGTGTGTTCATGGTGAACCTCCGAATGGTTGCCGGTAACCCGGCGGGCATTTGCTGAAAATCAGCAGGTCTTGCTTCTTGTTGGCGGGCCTTCTGCAGTCTAGTGCCTTGCCGGGTAAAGGCCAAGCAAGCAGGCTTGCGGCTCGCCCGGGATCGATTTAGAGGTCGCCGTTGGCGCCGGCGCGCATGACGTTGTCCATCTTGTCGTGAATGTCCTTGGCCATGGTGGCCAGCTCGGGGGTGATGCCCATCGAGCCGTTGATGCTGTCGAGCCAGGCCATGTCCCAGTCCAGCGTCAGTACCCAGATGTTCTTTTTGTTGTCTTCCATCACGGCAATGCGGCAGGGCAGGTAGACGATGGCCTCGGGGACCAGCTTCATGATTTCGCGGCCGGCGGCGATGTCGCAGAAGTGGAAGACTTCCATGCGCGGCGAGGTGGTGTCGCCCAGTACGGCCTGGATGTCCTTGATCATGGGCGAGTGGCCGACGAGCTTGAGGTTGAGCTGGTTGGCGCGCAGTTTCATCGACTCGACCACGTCGTCGAAAGACACGCCGGGCTTGGCCTGATACTTGGTCGTCATGTAGTTCATGACGTCGCGGATATTGAGTCCCATGTTGGCCATCATCGGCAGCATCGATTTCATCAGCTGCTTTTTCTGTTCGGCGGTCGGTGCCGCGGACATCGCCCAGGGAATGGCGTCCTTCAGTGCGCCCGTGCCCTTGGGCATCAGCGCCATCGGGCTGGGGGCGGGCGCGGGCACGTTCTTGAGGTAGGGATTGCCGGTGTTCGGATAAGCGGGGGTCTGTGCCATGGCCTGGGCGGCGAAGCCGGCGCAGAAGGCGAAGACGAGATGCTGCAGCAACTTGGACATGGGGCAAAACCTCCGGGTGGTCGTGTCGGGGCCCGTGTATCAGGCGAATTTATGTGACAAATGATAGCGGATTAAGGCGGATTGTCGTATGGCACAGATGTCCGGGACGGATAAGCCGGAAAATGCGGGTCGCGCATCCGCCTGGCAAAAGCACCGACGGCCGCATGGCGGCCGTCGGTGCGGGCGGAAAATCGACGAACTACAGTGTGCCGTAGGAATGCAACCCCGACAGGAACATATTCACGCCGAGGAAGGCGAAGGTGGTGACGGCCAGGCCGATGACCGCCCACCACGCCAGCATCGGGCCGCGCAGGCCTTTGACCAGGCGGATATGCAGCCAGGCTGCGTAGTTGAGCCACACGATCAGTGCCCAGGTTTCCTTCGGGTCCCACGACCAGTAGCCGCCCCAGGCTTCCGCGGCCCACATCGCGCCGAGGATGGTGGCGATGGTGAAGAAACCGAAACCGATCGCGATGGCCTTGTACATCATGTCGTCGATGACTTCGAGGCTGGGCAGGCGGCTGGCCAGGATGCCGCGCCGCACCATCAGGTAGCCCACGCCGAGCATCGCGGAAAGCGAGAAGGACCCGTAGCCGATGAAGTTCGCCGGCACGTGCAGCTTCATCCACCAGGACTTGAGCGCGGGGACCAGCGGCTGGATCTCGTGGGCGCCGCGGTCGAAGGTGTACCAGAGGATGAAGCCGACCGCGGCCGAGATCACCAGCAGCACGAGCGCGCCTAGCTGGCGGGTCTGGTAGCGCGCTTCGTAGTAGAGATACATCATCGCGGTGATGAGGCAGAACAGGACGAAGACCTCGTAGAGATTGGAAACGGGGATGTGACCGACATCCGCGCCGATGAGATAGGACTCGTACCAGCGCACCATCAGGCCGACGAAGCCGAGCGCGACAGCGCTCCAGGTCAGCGCGCTTGCGGTTTTCAGTACGAAACCCGAACGCGACAGCAGGCCGGCCCAGTAAGTGAGCGTGGCCAGTCCGAACAGCGCGCACATCCACATGATGGCGGCCTGGCTGGAAATCAGGTACTTGAGGAAGAAGGCCTCTTCCATGCGCGCGAGCGTGCCGTGGTACTGGGCGATGGCAAACAGGCTGATTGCGCCGACGACGACGAAGAGCGGGCGGAAGGGCTTCCAGAACCAGCCGAACGCGCTCAGCGCGGGGATGGCTGCTAGCAGGATGCCCTTCTCGTAGATGTCCATGTATTCGCCGAAGCGTGACAGGGCGAACAGGCCGCCGCTGGCGACGATGAGGGCAAACAGCCAGTCGAACCACGACAGGCGCTTGAATAGCGGGGCGGGTTGGGTGAGTGCGAGTTCCATAGCGAGATCTCCGGGGGCTTGTGCGTCGGGCTGTCTAGCGGGCGAGCTGGTCGAGTGCCTGTGCGTGCTGCGCGAATTCCTTTTCGAAATCGATGGTGTGCTTGGCGGATGACATCGCCAGCAGGGCGCGGCCCGATTCGATGCGTAGCCAAACGCGACGCTCGCGTACATAAAGCATGAAGAATACGCCGAGCGTCAGCAAAAGCGAGCCGAAATAGACCACGCTCTTGCCGGGGGAACGCGTGAGCTGCAGGCCGCTTGCCTTGACCTCATCGTACTGCATCAATTGCAGGTAGACCGTGGCGCCGTAGACGAACATGTCGCTCATGCTGTTGAGCGAGTCGCGCACCAGCCAGCCGGTGGCGTCGTCGGATTTGGGCGGTGGCAGCCTGGCCTCGCGATCGGCAATCTGCAGGGCCTCGAAAGCCGAGAGTTCGAGGATGCGCAGATAGGTGGATGCCGCCTTTTCGCGTTCGGCTGCGGGTACTTTTTCTTCGATGAAACGTCCCAGCGAATTGAACCCGCCGTCGGCGAACAGCGCCAGCACCTGGGTCGCGCTGAATTTGAGCTTGTCCTCGATCTCGGTGCCCCAGGCATTCTGCGGCAGAGCCTGGCGCGCGAAGCGCGCGGCGATCTCGGGGCGCAACGCCGGATTGAGCAGGGCGCCGCGCAAACGCATGAAGGTGTCGATATTGCCCTCGGCGTCGAGCGGCATGCGCAGGTAGCGGAAGGCCTCGTTCGGCGATTCGCGTACGCCGGACATCAAATACCAGCGACCGTCGAGCTCCAGCGGCAGCATGTAGTTGGAAAACTCGCGCGCCTGACCGCGGCTGTCGCGCAGCTTGTACTGGAAGCTCGGTCCGACGTTGCGCAGATGGGCCTTGTCGGCGACCGGGCTGCCGCCGAACACGCTCATCGCATTGTTCGATGGCGCATCCTCGCCGCCCATGTTCTCGATATTGAAAGGGCGGAAATCGGAGAACTCGAGGGTGTAGTTCCCTGTGGGGCTGGTCAGCGTGGTGTCCTGGTGCACGGTGCCTTCGACGGGAAAGTCGGCTGCCGTGGGGGCAAACAGATTCCAGCCACGCAGGGTCAGTCGCGTGCCGCCATCCGCGAAACTGGCCTGGTAGATGGCGATGCCGTCGTGGATCAGGGGGTGGTTGACCGCGATCGTCGCATCCCTGATTTTTTTGCCCGACTTGTCGAAGAGTTCGACGTCGCTCTCGAAGTTCTTCGGTTGCCCGGTCGTGTAGTGCTCGATGCGGAATTGCTTCAATGCGATGGTGAAGGGCAGGTCCTGTACCAGATAGCCGTCAGCCACGTTCAGGAAGACGACGGCGGCGCTCGAGCCTTCGGGGATTTGCACGCTGCCGCGGAACGACGGGTTCGACGGCGACAGCCGGGAGATTGCAGGCACCTGGCTTTGCGGGATGTCGCGCGTTTCGATTTTCTTCATCCCCAGCAGCTGCTGGACCTTGAATACGAGATTGCCGTCCATCAGGCCGCCTATGCAGATCAGCACGATGGCCGAGTGCGCGAGGAAATAGCCCAGACGGTTCCAGCTGCCCGCCTTGGCGGTCAGCAGCAGGCCCTGTTCGCGGGAAACCTGTCTGACCTTGTAGCCCTGTGTCTCGAGGTAGCGCTGCGCGCTGGCGGCCAGGGTTTCCGGCGGCTGCGTGATCGAGACTTCATGCTTGTGCTTGAACGCCGCGAGCGACTGTTCGCTGATGTGCTCGCGAAAGCTCTTCATTTCGCGCAGGAAGTTGGGCGCGTTGCGCCAGATGCAGACGCTGGTTGAGAGGACGAGGAAGGTCAGGATCAGCAGGAACCAGGCTGCATGGTAGACGTCGTAGAGCCCGAGTTTCTCGAATGTCTCGAACCAGAAGGGCCCGAACTGAAACAGGTAGTTCGCGTAGGGCTCGGCCTGCTTGAGCACCGTGCCGATGACCGAGGCGATGGCGAGTATGGACAGCAGGCTGATGGCGAAGCGCATCGAGCTCAGCAGTTCAAACAGGGATTTGCCGTACGAGTTGGGAACGTTATTCATGCGGGGGGAATAAAAAAGGGTGGCCTGCGCCACCCTTCCATCGACTCAAGCAAGGCGGAAAAGTTTACCCGCTTCGGCTTGCCGGCGAGCAGCCGGCAACCGATGGATCAACGCAGCCCCTGAATGTAGGCAGCGACCGCCTTCATGTCGGCGTCAGTCATCTTTTGCGCGATCGAGCGCATCATTTTTGCGGCGTCGTTGGCGCGAGTCCCGATGCGGAAGTCGTTCAGCTGGGTGTAGATGTAATCGCTGTGCTGGCCGGCCAGTCGCGGGAACTGGGTCGGAATGCCCTTGCCCTGCGGGCCGTGGCAGGAGGCGCATGCCGGCACGCCGGCGCCCTGCACACCACCGCGGTAGATCTTCTGGCCCACGAGCGCCAGCTCCTGGTCCTTGGAGGTGCCGGGCTTGGCTTGCTGGGCACTGAAGTAGGCGGCCAGGTTCAGCATGTCCTGGGGCGACAGGCTGGCGACGATGCCGCCCATCACCGGATTCTTGCGTTCGCCCGATTTGAAGTTGTTCAGCTGCTTGTTGATGTACTCGGCGGTCAGGCCGGCCAGTTTGGGATTGGCGGCGACGGCGCTGTTGCCGTCCACGGCATGGCAGCCGGCGCAAACCTGGTTGACGATGCTTTCGGCGGCCTTGGGGTCACCCTTGCTGGCCGGTGCGGCAGCGGGTGCGTTGGCGAAAGCGGAAGTGGCAACCAGCGCGGCGGCCAGCGTGACGACGAGTTTCATGAAAGCTCCTGAAGCCTGCTTGACGTGGGGATTGCAAAATTTGGGGAAGCAGGTAGTTTAGCGGCAACTAATATGACTGCCAAGCCTGTGCTGAATCGTGCCAAATTTCATATTTCTGCCGCACAGCTGCGTGATTTGCCGTACAGCCGGGGCGAGGTGGCTTTCGCCGGCCGCTCCAACGCCGGAAAATCGAGTGCGATCAACCTGCTGACGCGCAAGAACCGGCTCGCGTTCACATCGAAAACGCCGGGCCGCACGCAACTCATCAACTTTTTCGAACTCGATGCAGATACCTTCCTGGTCGATTTGCCAGGATACGGTTACGCCAAGGTTCCGCCGGAAGTGCGGGCAAAGTGGGAAACCCTGTTGTCGCGCTATCTGCAGGAGCGCGAGGCGCTGGTCGGCATGGTATTGATCATGGATGCGCGTCACCCCCTGACGCCGCTGGACCGGCAGATGCTCGACTGGTTCGTGCCGACAGGGAAGCCGGTGCACATTCTGCTGTCCAAGGCGGACAAGCTGTCCAACAATGAACGCGTGCAGACCCTGCGACGTGTCGCCCAGGAGTTGGCCGCCCGCCCGGAGATCAGCGTACAGCTGTTTTCCAGCCTGTCGCGCATGGGCGCGGAAGCGGCCGCAGAACGTATCGAGGGCTGGCTCGCGCAGGCTGTACAAGTGGCGTCGGCGACCGCGTCGCCCCCGTAACGGCGAGCCCCAAACAAAAAAGCCCCGACCAAGGGAGGGATCGGGGCTAAAAATGCCTTAAGGGGATTAAGGCACCCGCTCAGGGAGGAGAAGCGGGAGACGATGCAAAACCGTCTGTGAACTAGAGTCGGGGTACGGTCGAATAGTTCCGTGCCCGCATTATTTTTTGGAGTCCGTGTGAATCTGCCTAATTCCGCCTTTCCGGCAACCCGTATGCGTCGTATGCGCCGCGATGCCTTTTCCCGGCGCCTCATGCGTGAGCACTCGCTTACGGCAAACGATTTTATTTATCCTGTTTTCGTCCTGGATGGACAGAACAGGCGGGAGCCGGTCGCGTCGATGCCCGGGGTCGAGCGGGTGTCGATCGATCACTTGATGTCCGTGGCCGAAGACTGCGTTCGCCTGGGAATTCCCGCGCTGGCCCTGTTTCCCGTCATCGATGGGGCGCTCAAGTCGCCGGGTGCCGAGGAGGCCCTCAATCCGGAAGGATTGGTGCCGCGTACCGTGGCCGCCCTGAAAGCGCGTTTCCCGGAACTGGGGGTCATTACCGATATCGCGCTCGATCCCTACACCAGCCACGGCCAGGATGGGCTGATCGACGCTACGGGTTACGTGATGAACGACGAAACGGTTGCAATCCTGGCGCGCCAGGCGGTGGTGCACGCGCAAGCCGGGGCGGACGTCGTTGCGCCCTCGGACATGATGGATGGCCGGGTCGGTGCGCTGCGGGCCGCCCTGGAGGCGGGCGGGCATATCCATACACGGATACTGGCCTATGCTGCGAAATATGCCTCCAGCTTCTACGGGCCGTTTCGCGACGCGGTCGGCTCGGCCGGCAATCTGGGCGCGGGCAACAAGTACACCTACCAGATGGATCCGGCCAACAGCGACGAAGCCCTGCGTGAAGTCGGCCTGGATTTGCAGGAAGGCGCGGACATGATCATGGTCAAGCCCGGCATGCCTTATCTGGACGTGGTACGCCGCGTCAAGGAGACCTTTGGCGCGCCGACCTATGCCTATCAGGTAAGCGGTGAGTACGCCATGCTCAAGGCTGCGGCACAGCAAGGCTGGCTGAACGAGCAGGCCTGCGTACTTGAATCCTTGCTGGCTTTCAAGCGGGCAGGCGCAGATGGGGTACTGACTTATTTCGCACGGGAGGCGGCGACCTGGCTGCAAGCCGGGCAGACTTAAATTTCTGGGGCTTCATGACGTTAACTTGATTATGCAAGACCAGACTCACACTGGGATGCGAGCCTCTGGAGCGTGAATATGGTTTACAACCTCAAAAATCTGTTTGCAGGCCGAAGACATACGGCAGCGGATGATTTCGACAAGACGATCGTCAACATCCTGAGCCCCTACAGGCTCAAGGACCTGTGCCCTGCCATGCACGATGCGCCGAATACCCAGGAAGACAACCTGGGCGAGCAGTTGTTCAAGATCCGGCTGGCGCAATCCGATGCGACACGCAGTGCGGCCACCATGCTGGTGCAGAAACGCTATGCCTGGCGTGGCTACAAGGCAGGCGAGATCAGGAAAGAGCCCAACCGCATCACCTTGCTGGCGCATCTGGGGGACGAGATCGTCGGTAGCCTCAATATCGGCTATGACTCGCCGGAAGGCCTGTGCGCCGATGAGCGTTACCGTGAAGAAGTCGATGTTCTGCGTGCACAAGGCTGCAATCTGGGCGAAATCACGAAACTGGCCATCGACGAGAACAAGGGCAACAAGCAGGTGCTCGCCGGCATGATCAACATTGCCTACCTCTACGGCATGCTTCACGGCGTGACGGATGCCGTGATCGAGGTGACGCCGAGGCATCGCCCCTTCTACGAGCGCATGCTGGATTTCAAGCAAATCGCCGGGGAGCGTTTCTACGCCGCATCGAATACCGATGTGGTTCTGATGCACATCAAGCTTGCGCACATTACCGAGCGCATTGCGGCCGTTGGGGGCAAGGGGGCCGGCTGCAAGGATCGCAGTATCTATCCCTATTTCTTCCGTCCGGAGGACCAGAAGGGCATCATGCATCGCCTGGAAACCGGGGTCTGAGCATGTTCGACTATAACGAAGCGTTTTCCCGCAATCTCGGATGGGTGACGCCGCAGGAGCAACAACGCCTGCGGCAGGCGCGTGTGGCCGTTGCAGGCATGGGCGGAGTCGGAGGGGTGCACGTCCACGCGCTGGCCCGCCTGGGCATCGGTCATTTCAACCTCACGGACTACGACAGCTTCGAACTGGCCAATTTCAACCGGCAGGCCGGTGCGGCCATGTCCACCCTGGGGCAGTCCAAGGTCGAGGTCATGCAGGCTTATGTGCAGGACGTCAACCCGGAGAGCGCGGTACGTCTCTTTCCTGACGGGCTGTTTCCCGAGAATCTGGGCGACTATCTGGATCATGTAGACGTGCTGATCGATGCGATCGATTTTTTCGCCAACGACCTGCGGCCGGAACTGTATCGGGCCGCGCGCGCGCGCCGGATTCCCGTGGTTTGCGCGGCACCCTTGGGCTCGGGGGCTTCCTTGATCGTTTTCGCGCCTGATTCCATGTCGTTCGAGTCGTATTTCGGATTCGAGGGGCAAGGCGAGGTTGCCAGGGCCGTGCGTTTTCTGGTCGGGATGTCGCCGCGCCTTCCGCAACGGCATTACCTGGCCTACCCGGAAATCGTCGATTTCGTGAAGCGGCGGGTTCCTTCCCTGGGAACGGGCTGCCAGTTCGCAGCCGGCATGGCGGCGACCGCCACGCTCAAACTCCTGCTTGGCCGCGGCAAGGTGGATCAGGCACCGACGACCCTGCAGTTCGATGCCTATCTGAATCGCTTTTATCGTTCCTGGCGTCCCGGTGGGCATCGCAATCCCCTGCAGAAGTTCGCCGAGCGTATCGTCAGTTCGCGTCTGAAGATGGACGTGCCTTGAACCGGCACCAGGTTTCTGAAGCGTAGAGACGAAAAAAAGCCGCGCAACCGCGCGGCTTTTTAGTGGCCGGGAAATCCTCAGGCGGATTTCTTGGCACGACGGCTCAGGCCGAGACCGACCAGACCGAGGCCCAGCAGAGCGACCGTAGCGGGTTCCGGCACGGAATCGCCGTGCACTTCGTTGGTGCCGAAGTGGGTTGCCACAACCGTGCCGCCGTTGATGATCGGCTGATTGAGCGGCTGGAACGACGAGGTGTAGGTCAGGTCGGCACCGCCGGGCTGGCCGTTGGTGTCGAGGTTGGCCGCAGCCAGACCGCCGGTCACGTCGAAGTAGCCCACGCCCTGGCCGCTGGCGCCATTGCTGTTGGGGATCGTCACGGTGCCAGCCAGGGTGTTGCCGCCGCCCAGGAAGGTGCTGTTGCCGGCGAGGGACAGCCACAGGGTGCCGTCGGTCGCGGAGGCCTTGTTGGTGGCGCTGAAGGCGGTGTAGCCGACAGCCGCGGTGTCCTGGACGTACACGTTCAGCCAGCCGCCGGAGGCGGTGAAGGACAGACCGGCCGAGGTCAGGCTGTAGCCGCCGAACTCATAGGTCAGTTGGCAGGTCGGGCAGAAGGACGAGGTGCCGTTGACCGAGGTGATCTGGCCATAGCCGGAGAAGCCCTGGCCGACGGCGATTGCGATCGTTTCGTACAGGTTGGTCGTCGAGCTGAAGTCGAAGAAAGGATCGTCCTGATCCCAGACCACGCCGCCGACGTTAAGAGCGTGGGCAGCCGAGCCGAAGGCCAGGGCGGAAACGGCGAACAGGCTGGCGGTGAGTTGCTTGAGTTTCATCTTGTACTCCTTGAATGTTGAGCAAACGTTTTGTTTTGAATCCATCGGACTGGCTACCGTGCCTACTACAAAGCATGGGGTGTGCCAGAAAAACAAAATCATTTACAAACAATGAGTTGTGTTTATCTCGCTGGGGTGGCTCGGGCGGGGATGTAAAGTTTTCCGACGTTGTTTGCGCTGCGTTTCCAGAGCCTCAGGGCTGCTGGAGTTGCTTGCGGGCGGCTTCGGCCAGAGGCGATTGCGGGGCGTCCCGTAGCAGGGCTTCCAGTTCGCGTTGTCCGCCGGCCTTGTTTCCGGTCCGGATCAGGGCCATGGCGTGGTGATAGCGCACGCCGTCGCTCTTGGGCAGTTTCGCCAGCGCCTTGCGCAGTAGTTCGAGCCCGTCCGGGGCCTTGCCCTGTTCCACGAGGATCCATCCCAGGGTGTCCTGGATGGCGGGGCTGTCCGGTGCGAGCTTCAGCGCCCGTTCCGCTGTGGCGCGTGCCCGCGGATCGCCCTGGCCGAGGTACAGGCCGGCCAGGTTGTTGAGCACGATCGCGTTTCCGGGCATTTGCTGCAAGATCGCCTCGTAGGCAGCGATCGCCTCGCGGATGCGGCCCTGCGCCATCAGGTTCTCGGCCGCGTAGCCGCGTGCCTGGAGGTCGTTCGGGTTGAGCCTGATCCAGTTGTTGAGGCCCTGGTCCGCCGCCTGCGGATTGCCGGCGAGTGTAAGCGCGCGGTGCAGCTTGATGACGTTGACCGCGCCCGGGCTGGTGGTCTGGGCGCGTTCGAAGGCTTTTGCCGCCAGGTCGGGACGTTTCTGGAAGAGCAGGATGTCGCCCTCGCGTTCGAAACCGAGCGCGGATTCGGGGTGGCGGGTCTGCATCTGGCGTGCGAGCAGCATGGCCTTGTCGGCCTGCCCGTCGCGCATTTCGATGCGCATCAGGGTGTCGAGGCTAGCCAGGTGGCCGGGGTCGAGCTTCAGTGCCTTGCCCAGCGTGGTGCGCGCCTCCGCCTGCTTGCCGGCACTGAGCTGTGCGTAGGCCAGCCGCTGCAGGGCGTCGGGAGACTGGTCGGCTGCCTGGGCCAGTTTGGTAAAGGTGCTGGTGGCGCCCAGCTTGTCCCTGGCGCCGAGTTGCGCAGAACCGAGCAGGTCGAGCGCGGCCGGATTGTCCGGGTTGGCTGCGACGGCTTCGTTGGCGATGGCCAGGGCACGCTGCGGTTCGTTCCTGGCCAGGTGGTAGCGCACGAGGATCGCACGCGGCTGGAGGGCGTTCGGATGCGCCTTGGCGGCCTTTTCCAGCCAGTCGAGATAGGTTGATTCCTGCTTGGCCGCTGCAGCCAGCTCGGCGAGCGCAAGCATGGCCTGCAGATTGTTTTTGTCCTTGTCGAGGATGCGTTCGAAACGCTGGCGGGCCTGGACGGGCTTGCTGTCGGCCAGATCGAGTTGCGCGAGGCTGGCGGCGGCGGGGAAGAAGGCCGGATCGATGGCCAGGGCATCCTCGAAATTCCTGCGGGCGTTCGCAAGATCGCGCTTGCCCAGCAGGGCGCTGCCCTGCATGGTCGACAGCAGGGCGCTACGGGGAAGCTTCTTCCTGGCGGTCTCGATCGACGCCAGCGCCTTGTCGAATTCCTTCAGGTCCAGCAGGGTCATGATCAGCAGGACGTCGGCGCGAGGCTGACCGGTCTCCATGGCGGCCGCCTTGCTCAGTTCGGCGATCCCGGCCTGACTGTTGCCTGCCGAGAGATGGCTGATGCCGAGCTGGGTCTGGATATCCGGGTTCTTGGGATCGATCGCCGCGGCGCGTTGCAGATATTCGGCGGCTTTCTCGGCTTCGCCTTTCATGCGCAGGGCCTGCGCGGCCAGCACCAGGGTCTGCGCGTCCTTCGCGTCGGCCGCCAGCAGCGGGGCGAGCGTACCCAGGCTGTTGTCGGGCTGGTTCTGCTTGAGCTGCGTCGCCGCCAGCACGCGCATCGCGTAGGCGTGATGGGGGAATTGCGACAGATAGCGGTTGAGATAGCTTTCCGCCTGCTGATAGGCGCCGAGTTCGTACGCCGTCGAGCCGGCTAGCAGGATGGCGGGCATGTAGTCGGGCGCATTCTTCAGCACTTCCTGGATGCCATCCTGGGCGGTGTCAAATTTTTTCAGTTCGAAATCCAGCAGCGACCGGAGGTAGAGGGCGTTGATGGACTTTCTCGCGATCGTCTGGACCTGTTCGACATCCTTCTGGGCCGCCTCCAGTTGCCCGGTTGCCATGTAGGTGGCGGCGCGGTTCTGCAATGCCTCGAGATGACGGGGATCGGCCTTGAGCGCATTGGTGTAGGCCGCGATGGCGCTCTGCGGCTTCTTGCCGAAACTTTCCAGGTTTCCGATGAACACCCAGGTCTGGGCCTGCTGGCTATTGATTTTCAATGCCGAATCGAGCAGGGCGCGGGCCTTGACCGGATCGCGATCGACCAGGGCGCATTGTGCCAGGCCCCAGTAGGTCGGCGGATTGCCTGCGTCGACCTCCAGCGATTTCTGGTACAGGGCGCAGGCGTCCGGGACGTTCTTGAGATTGAACATGGCATCCGCGCGTATCTGGTAGATCCGCGCGACGTTCTGCCGGGACGTCTTTTCGCTCGGTGCGATTTCGTTCAACACGCGCTTGTATTCGCCCATGAGCAGCAGCGCATCGCCCAGCAGGGGTTTGATGGTTTCGCGGCCCACGCCGAATTTCTCTGCCTGGTTCAGTTCCTTCTCGGCTTCCGCGCCCTGTCCCAGTTTCAGGTAGACCTGTCCGAGCAGGAGGCGGGCCTGGGCGTTGTCCGGACTTTTCTGGAGCGCGTTCTTCAGTTCGACGACGCTGCCCTTGAGCTTGCCCTGGTCTTCGAAGTCCTTGGCGCGCTGTATGTGCTCCTGGGCGGTAAGCCTGGAGGTATTGTCGCAGCCCGACAGGGCAGGCGCGACGATCAGCGACAGGGCGAGAGCGATGACGAGGCGGGAGGGGGTCATGATGATGGGCTCGATTCGGGATTGGGCTGGCGCGCTGGACGTGCGGGCTTATTGCTTCTGAAGTTTGCTCAGCAGGGCGCGCGCTTCGTCTTCCTGCGGAAATGCGATCCCACTGGCCAGCAGGCGTTCCAGTTCGCCTTTTGCGCGTCGGGTGTCGCCGGACTGCGCCAGGGCGGCAGCCAGATGGAACTGGATGTCGGGGGCATCCGGCGATTTTTCCAGGGCCTGCTGGATCAGCTTGATGCCGCGCTCGGTCTGCTTGCGCTGGACCAGAATCCAGCCCAGCGTGTCAATCACGGCGGGATTGTCCGGCTTCAGCTTGAGTGCCTGTTCGGCAAAGCCGAGAGCCCGGCTATCGCCCATCTCGGAAAGCGCCCAGGCCAGATTGTTGAGCACCAGGAGGTTGTTCGGCGCGTTTGTGTTGAGGATCGAATATTGTTCGACGGCGGCCTTGAATTGTTTGCGCTTCAACAGGTTTTCCGCCAGCGCCGCGCGTGGGCTGGCGTCCTTGGGATGATCGCTGAGCCAGGCGACGAGCCGGCTTTCGCCTTCAGCGGGCTTTTGCAGCGCATTGAAAACCTGCAATTCCCGGATCAGCAGGGTACCGGAGGGCGCCAGCCTGAAAGCCTGCTCGAATGCGCTCAGGGCACCCGGATAGTTCTTGCGTGCGTAGGCGGCGTCGCCTTCGAGCACATAGCCCACGGCCTTGGTGGGCTGCTGTTTCTGGATCTGCCGGGCGAGCGCCAGGGCGTCGTCGTAGCGTCCGCTCTGGATTTCGACGCCGCCCAGCATTTGTTGCGCTGCCAGGTAGTCGGGCTGGACGCGCAACGCGCTCTGCAGGCTCTTGCGCGCGCTGTCGATATCCTTGGCGACGATCTGCGCCGTGGCCAGCTTGACCAGCGGCGCCGCCTGTCCGGGTTGGCGATCGACCAGCTTGCGGTAACTGCCGAGCGCATTGACCGTATCGCCCAAGGCCAGTTGCACCGTGCCCAGCAGGTCGATGGCAGCCGGGTTGTCCGGCTGCGCGTTGGCGGCCTCGCTGGCGACGTTGAGTGCCTTGTTCCTGTTGCCCTTGGCGAGGAGGTAGCGGGTCAGGGCGACGCGTGGCTGCAGGGCTTCCGGGTGCGTGGCAGCGGCCTTTTCCAGCCAGCTGACGTAAGCGGACTCGTCCTTGTTTCGCAGTCCCATGTCGGCCAGCGCCAGCATGGCGTTCAGGTTCTTGGGATCGGCCTTCAGCACGCTCTCGAACCGCTGACGCGCGACACCCGGCTGGTTCGACTGCAGGTCGAGCTGCGCCAGGTTGGCTGCGGCGGCAAAGAAGGCGGGGTCGAGTTTCAGGGACTGGACGAAACTGTCGCGGGCCTTGGCTACGTCGTTCTTGCCCAGATAGGCGGCCCCGCGGTAGTTCCAGATCACCGCGCTCGCGCCCAGTTTCTTTTCCAGGGCGGCGATACTGGCCAGCGCGGCGTCGAATTGCTTGCGTTCGAGCTGGCCGACGATGAGAAAGGTGTCGGGGCGACTGCCGGAACCGGCCATGCCGGATGCGGCCTGCAGTTCGGCGATAGCCCGGTTGTCGCCCTGGGCGAGCCGTGCGATGCCGAGCTCGGTGCGGATGGCGGCGCTGTCGGGGCTGCGTTGTGCGGCCTGTTCGAAATAGGCCGCGGCCTCGGCGAAATTGCGCCGGGCCTGGGCGATTTCCCCGGCGACCACCAGAATGCCGGCATCGGGGCTCGATTTGAGGGCGGGCGCCAGCGTGCTGGCCGCGTCGTCGGGACGGCCGAGGCGCAGTTGCGTGGCGGCCAGCAGGCGAATTGCATACAGGTTGTCGGGCATGGCCTTGGCTACCTTGCCTAGGTAAGTCTCGGCGGTTTGCAGATGGTTCAGGCTGTACTCGATCGCGCCGCCCAGCAGCAAGGCGGGAACGAACTCCGGTGCCGATTTCAGTACCGGGGCGAGATGGTCGCGCGCAGGCTCGATTTTTTTCTCGCGAAAATCGATCATCGCCTGGGTGTAGCGTGCCTGCAGGCTGTTGGGCGTGTTCTTGAGCGCGGTATCGACTTCCTTGCGCGCGTCGTCCAGCCGGTTCTGCGTAATCGCAATGTCGGCCAGCGCGAGACGCGCCGGGGTGTATCGCGGGTTCTGCTTGAGCGCGGTCTGGTAGGCCTGGGCAGATTCGTCGAGCTTGCCCAGGGCGCGCATCAGATCGCCTTTCAGCAAGTGCGCATCGGTATTGTCGGGCGCGAGTTGCAGGGCCTGGTCGATGGCCTGCAGCGCCTGGTCGGGATGACCGTCGAGCAGGGCGAGTCGCGCCAGGGCGAGCTGGATCTCCGGATTCTCCGGGGCGGTGGGGGCGATTTTCTGGAGTATCGCGCGGGCATCGTCCTTGTTGCCCAGTCCCATATAAGCCGTGGCGCGCAGCGCTTCCAGGGTGGCCGCATCGTTCCCCTCGCCGCCGGCGGGCGGCAATTCGTCCAGAACCCGCTGGTATTCGCGCAGCCCCAACAGTGCGCGGGCAATCATCGGATTCACCTGGTTCGACGGATAGCCGGCTTCGCGGGCGCGCCGGAATTCCTTCTCGGCGCTGGGAAGGTCGAGCTGGTCGAGGTAGAGCTTGCCGAGTTCGAAACGTGCCTCGGCATTCTTCTCGTCCGCCGCGACGGCGTTCTTGAGCTGGATGATGGCGGCCTTGTAATCGCCCGCCGCGGCCTTGGCTTTGGCTTCGCGCACGAGCGTGGCGCTGTTTTCGCCGCCGCATGCGGCCAGCAGGGAGGCACTCAGGACCAGAATCGACAACAGCCTGGAGACGTGTACGGACGACATGGTGAAACCCCGGAAAATTGGAAGGAATATGAGGAAAGACGATTACTTCATGCCGATCTTGGCCATCAGGTCGTACAGGGTGGGGCGGGTGATACCCAGCAGTTCGGCGGCCTGGGCGATGCTGCCGTCGCTGTGCGCGAGGGCCCGGCTGACGGCGAGGCGTTCGGCGTTCTCGCGTGCCTGGCGCAGATTGAAGGGTTGCGGGTCGATATGCGCCGCATCGAGACCGAGGTCCGATGCGGTGATCTGGGTCCCCTCGGCCATGATGGCGGCCCGTTTGATGAGGTTTTCCATTTCGCGGACATTGCCGGGCCAGGCGTGCGCTTCGAGTGCAGACAGCGCATCCGAGGTGAAGCCGCGCAGGCTGCGCCCGAGTTCGCGTGCATAACGTTCGAGGAAGGCCTGGGCCAGCAGCACGGCGTCACCCGGGCGTTCGCGCAGCGGCGGAATCTTGATCGTGATTTCGGACAGGCGGTAGTACAGGTCTTCGCGGAAATTACCGTCGCGGATCATGCCGGCGAGATCGCGGTGGGTCGCGCAGACGACGCGCACGTCGACGGGGATTTCCCCGCGCCCGCCCAGGCGTTCGATGACGCGTTCCTGCAGGAAACGCAGCAGTTTGGCCTGCAACGGCATCGGCAGGTCGCCGATCTCGTCGAGGAAGAGCGTGCCTTCGTTGGCGTATTCGATGCGGCCGATGGTCTGCTTGGCGGCGCCGGTGAAGGCCCCTTTTTCGTACCCGAAGAGTTCGGACTCCAGCAGGGTATCCGGGATGGCGGCGCAGTTGATGGCGACGAAACGTTTCCCGACGCGCGGGGACAGTTCGTGGACGCCGCGCGCGAGCACCTCCTTGCCGGTGCCGGATTCGCCGAGCAGAAGAACGGTTGCATTGGCGGGCGCGACCTTTTCCACCGTGCGGCAGACCTTCAGCATGCTGTCGCTGCTGGTGATCAGGCCGTTCAGCGCCGAGCCGCCCTGCCTGGCGATGAGCTGGCGGTTCTCGACTTCCAGCGCGTGGACGTGCAGGGCGCGGGTGATCATCAGGGCCAGCACATCCGGATCGAAGGGTTTCTGGAAAAAATCGTAGGCGCCGAGGTGGATCGCTTTGACGGCGTTGGCGCGGTCGAGGTTGCCGGTGACGACGATGACCTTGGTGGCAGGGGCCAGCGAGAGGATCTGCTGGAGCGCAGCCAGGCCTTCGGTGGCGCCGTCCGCGTCCGGCGGCAGTCCCAGGTCAAGCAGCACCACGGCCGGTTCGTGGCGGCGCAATTGTGCAATCGCGCTGTCACGATCGGCGGCCACCACCAGTTCGTAGTCGCTGAGGCTCCATTTCAACTGCTTCTGCAGGCCGGGGTCATCCTCGACCAGCAGGATCTTCTGTTTGGCATCGCTCATGCAATGTCTCCTCCATTTCCATTATCGTCCAGCGGCAGGCTCAGGCGAAAGCGCGTCCCCTGCCCGGGCGTGCTGTCCACTTCTATGTTGCCGCCCAGCGCGCGCAGGGTTTCGCGGCATTCGTAGGCGCCGATGCCCATGCCGGCCCCCTTGGTCGAATCGAAGGGCTGGAACAGGCGGTTCCGGATGAACGCGTCGTCCATGCCGCAGCCGGTGTCGGTGATTTCGATGAAAGCGGTTTGACCCTCGGCGAATCCGCGCATGGAAACCTGCCCGTTGGGCGGGGTGGCCTCCAGCGCGTTTTGCAGGAGGTGGCCCACCGCACGGGTGAGGCGCTCGCGCTCGGCGCGTACCCGCAGATCGGGCGATGGCAGTTCCAGCACGGGGCGCAGCTTGAATGCCTGCTTGCTGGCGGCGGCGTCCTGCAGGATGTCGGTCAATGCGACCGCCTCCTGAACCTCGTTGCCGCCGCGGCGCAATTGCGCAAGCACCTTGTTCATGCGGGCGACGGCGTTTTCCACCGTGTCGAGCATGTCGGCCTGGAATTCGGGGTTGTGCTTGTGCTTTTCGGCATTGGCCAGCAGCAGCGAGAGCTGGGCGATCAGGTTCTTCAGGTCGTGGATGACGAAGGTCGTGGTCCGGTTGAAGGATTCGAACTGGCGCGCCACGATGAGCTGGTTCGAAGCGCGCATCTGCGCCAGGTGCGCGGCGGCCTGACGCGCCGCCACCTTCAGCAGGTCGCTCACTTCCCAGTTGAACGTCACCTTGGCCAGGGAGTGTTTCAGCACGACAAAGCCCAGCAGCTCGTCATGCAGCATCAGGGGAACAATCAGCCAGGCATCGTCCGCGTTGCGGATCCAGGCGGGGGCGTCGAGGTCGCCATAGAGATCGCGGCGGGTATGCATTTCATCGAGATCGACGACCCACTGCTTTTCGGACAGCCATTTCAGGAAGGGAGAGTCCGCGGGCTCGCTGCCCTGGAGGTCGGCCCAGTTCCAGTGGCTGGCACGCTGGTAGGTGGCACTGCCTTCGCGCATCCACAGGGCGCCGCTGGGGCTTTCGAGCAGGCGCGCCAGCGCCTCCACGGCGCGTTCGCACAATTGTTCGCCGGGCTGACCTTCGGTGAGCGTGCGGGTGAAATTGAGCCATTCCTCGCGGTAGTCGTAACGGTAGCTGAAGAAATGCTTGGAGAGGAATACCCGCAGCCGCGCGCGCAGGGTGCCGGAGATCAGCAGCAACACGAGCAGCATGGCGGCGGCGAAGACGAACACGGTCTGTACCACGTCGCCCCATTCGCCGCCGAACAGCCTGATGTAATAGCCTGCTCCGGCCATCAGCAGGAGATAGACCCCGGCACCGAGCAGGCTTGCGGTGTGGAAGGCCATGCTGCGCGAGAGTCCGACCGGTGAGGCCCATTCCGGATTGCGGGCGGCGGATACGGCGATCAGGGGGGCGACCAGTGCGGCCACATAGCCGCGGGCGGTCCATACCTGCGCGTCCATGGCCTGGAAGAGCGCGGCATTGGCATAAAGATAAAAATCGTAGACGAACAGCCCGCCGAGTCCCAGGCAGAGGAACTTGATGGCCCAGCGATCCTGGGGGCGGGTGCCGCGGTAGACCTGTTCGACCAGAACCAGCCCGGCCACGGTCAGCAGGACCAGGCCGATGTTGCCCGCCCATTCCGGGAGGAGCGGTACGCCCGCAACGACCATGGGGTAGAGGCCGGCGAACAGCAGGCCGCCGACGAGCAGGGTGACGACGATGCGCAGTCCCCGCAGCGGGGCGGGCAGATCGGCGTCCCGGGGAAGGCGCTGGTGCAGGATGTGAAACAGCAAGGCCAGCCATGCGCCATTGCGTGCGATCTCGACGAGAAACTGCGGGGGGGCGGCATTCCAGGCGGCCAGCGCGGACAGGCCGCCCCATAAGGCGGTCAATCCCACGGCGAACACCAGGAGTCGGCCCTGCGGCCGACGTCGCCAACTGGCGACGATGAGGCCCGTGAGTCCGAGATACGCCAGCGCCGCCAGACCGTATCCGATGGCGGCCAGGAGCAGGAGGGTTGCGGTCATGGCGGCGGTGCCGGCGCGATCAGCGCACGCCCTTGCCCCACAGCACGACCTGGGCGGTCTGGAACAGGATCATGAGGTCCAGGAAGAGGCTGTGGTTCTTGACGTAATAGAGGTCGTACTGAAGCTTGTGCATGGCGTCCTCGTCGGTGGCGCCGTAAGGGTAGCGCACCTGCGCCCAGCCCGTGATGCCGGGCTTGACGGTGTGGCGGACGCCGTAATACGGGATTTTCTGCGTCAGGTCCTGCACGAAATAGGGTCGTTCCGGACGCGGGCCGACGAAACTCATTTCGCCGAAGAAGACGTTGAAGATCTGGGGCAACTCGTCGATGCGGGTACGGCGGATGAAGCGGCCGACCAGGGTGACGCGGCTGTCGTTCTGGCGAGCCCAGCGTGGCTTGCCGTCCTTCTCCGCATCCACGCACATGCTGCGGAATTTGAGGATGGTGAAGCTGCGCCCGCCTTGCCCCACCCGTTCCTGGCGGTACAGGATCGGCCCGGGGCTTTCCAGCTTGATGAGGAGCGCGGTCAGGGTCATGATCGGCAGGGTGATCGTCAGCATGGCGGCGCTGACCAGCAGGTCGAACAGCCGTTTCACGGTGTCGCGCAGCATGCCCTGCGTAAAGCCCTCGGCCAGAATCATCCAGCTCGCGTTCATCGAGTCGAGCTGGAGGTGGCCGTTCTCGCGCTCGAAGAAACTCGACAGTTCCAGGATGTTGATGCCGCGCAGCTTGCATTCGAGCAGGGCCTGTACCGGCATGCCGCCGCCGCGGCGGTCGCGCACGGCGAGGATGATTTCGCTGATTTGCAGGCGCGCGGCGAGCTCGGGCAGGGGCTCCTGGGTGTCGAGAATCCGGGCATGGTCGACGAAATGATGACTTCCCCCCATGGGCAGGTAGCCCACGACCTGGGTGTTGCTGGTGTGTCCGCGCTTGGCCAGCAGGGCTTCCACATGCGCGGCGCGGCTGCCGGTGCCAATGACCAGGGCGCGCGTCTTGAGGACGCTGACGCGTGCCCAGCGTATGAAAAGCGCGCGACTCAGCAGAATGCCGAGAAGCGCCAGGCCGAATGCCAGCAGAAATGCGCCGCGTCCGACCAGCAGGCTGGGGAAGAAATAGAACAGCAGGCTCATCGTGACCAGGCCGAGGCCGAAGCTCAGGCCGAGCCGGTGCAGCAGCGCCCGGACGCCGCCCTGCGATTCGAGGTCGTAGAGGCCGCTGGCCGTCATCAGGCCGAGCATGACCAGGGTGAAGGTCGCCGCCTTGGGCAGCATCGGGTTCAGGTCATCCGGAATGATGTGGCTGTCCAGAAAACGCGCACTGACCCCCAGATACATGGCGCTGCAGAGGATCAGGGATTCCAGCAGGACCAGCAGCAGCAGGTTCAGCGGAACATAGTGTCGGAAAAATCGGATCACGACCGTTCGGTATTCATTGTCATGTGGCCAGTTGCAGCATCTTCCGTGCCAAAGGCGGGTACAGGCGCGGTCAAATCAAGCTGCGGGCCTGGGGGAGACGAACGCGCCGCGGGGTGCCGTTGGCCTGCAGTCGCTTCATGCCGCGCAATTCGGCCGCCGGGTAGACCACGAGATCGATCGGCGCCCTGGGATCGTTGATGAGGAAGCGCGGGTAGACGCGACCGCCGGCTTCGGCGGACCGGTATTCACCGGCCTGGTAAGGCGAACCCAGGCGCATCAACAGAAATTCGACGTCCTTCTGGTCGTCGGTGAACAGTTGCAGATTGATATCGGCATGCGGGCCGGCCGTGCCGTTCAGGACCGATCCGGTGAGGTGGGGATCGAACGCAGACAGCTGTTCCATGTATTCGATGGCGGTCTGGCGCAGGCTGGCCAGCAGCGTGCGCGTTGCGTCTGCCTGATAGAGCGCCTGGTAGGTGCGCAGCGCCTCCTCGATCTGCTGGTTGTCCGGGAGGTTGCCGCTGTCGGGGGCGCCGAGCTGCCGTGCTGCCTTGCGTTTGGCGCTGCCGTAGTCGAGGCTGCCGTCCTCCGCCAACAAGCGCGCCGCCGCATGCGCGATGCGGCGGCGCATGTCCTGGTGCTTCATAGCGGAGTTCCCGGCGTGGCGGTCGGCGCCGCCGGTTCGGCAGTGCCGGAAGGCGTGCCGGTGCCGGCGGATCCGGCCTCCGGTGGCGGGAACTCCTGGTAGAAGTGCTCCGTCATGCTGGCGGGTTCGATGCCGAGCAGGTCGTTCAGTATGCCGCCGACGGTCGACTCGGGCAGACGTGTTCCGGTGTTGGGGTCGACCTGCAGCGTGATGATGCCGGGAGGCATCGGCCAGCTGCCTTGCGGGATGGCCTTGAGTGCGCTGCCCATGAAATTGATCCAGATCGGCAAGGCGGACTGGGCGCCGGTTTCCCCATGGCCGAGCGAGCGCGGCTGGTCGTAGCCCATCCATGAGATGGCCACGAGATCCGGCGTATACCCGGCAAACCAGGTGTCGCGTGCATCGTTGGTGGTGCCCGTCTTGCCTGCGATGTCGCTGCGGCCCAGCTGGCTGGCGCGTGCGGCTGTGCCGTAGCGTACGACGTCCTGCATCATGTTGGTCATCAGCCACGCATTGCGGGCATCGATCACGCGCGGGGCGTTGGTGCCGACGATTTGCGGGGCGGATTGCATCAGTATTCTTCCGTCCTTGTCCGTCACCTTCTCGATCAGATAGGGCTTGACGCCGAACCCTCCATTGGCGAACACGCCGTAGGCAGACGCCAGTTGCAGGGGGGTGACGCTGCCGGCGCCGAGCGCCATCGTGAGATAGGGGGGGTGCCGCGCCGGGTCGAAGCCGAAGCGACGGATGTAGTCGCGCGCGTAGGCGGGGCCGATGCCCTGCAGGATGCGCACCGATACCAGGTTGAGCGATTTGGTCAGGGCGGTGCGCAGGCGCACCGGCCCGCTCGTGCTGCCGTCATAGTTCTTGGGTTCCCACGCCGTGCCGCCCGCTTCTTCGGCAGCCAGGGTGATGGGCATGTTGTCTATCATGGTCGCGGGCGTATAGCCCTTCTCCAGCGCCGCCGAGTAGATGAAAGGCTTGAAGCTGGAGCCGGGCTGGCGCCAGGCTTGCGTGACGTGGTTGAACTTGTTGCGGTTGTAGTCGAATCCGCCGACCAGGGCGGTGATGGCGCCGGTTTTCGGATCCAGGGCGACCAGGGCGGCCTCGATCTCGGGCAGTTGCACCAGGCGCCAGGGGCCTTTGGTGCCCACGGCCTGTACCCGGATGACCGCGCCCGGCACGAGTTGGCGTCCTTTTTTGCCAGCCACCCAGTTGGCGATCCATTTCAAGGAGTTGCCTGCGATCTCGACGACCTTGCCGTCCAGTAGTTGAGCCCGGATCAGTTTGGGGGTCGAGGCCAGCACGACGGCCGGCAACATGTCGCTCACCGGGGCGAGGTCTTCCAGTGCGGCGTTGACGGCGGCGTCGCGTCCCGCCTTGTCGGCAGGCAGTTCCATCTGCTTTTCCGGGCCGCGATAGCCGTGGCGCTGGTCGTAATCGGCGATGCCCTGCCAGACAGACAGGTCGGCGGCGGCCTGCTGCGCGCGCAGCAGCGTGGTCACGGCCTTATACCCAGAACTGTAGATCGACTCGCCGTATTTCTCGAACAGGGCCTGGCGCACCATTTCCGCGGCGTAATCCGCGGCCACGTCGGTTTGCTGGCGCGCTTCGCGGATGATGAGCTTCTGCGCCACTGCGGTGCGCCAGGTGGATTCGTCGATGAATTTCAGCGTGCGCATGCGGCCGAGCACGTATTCCTGGCGCGCCTTCGCCCGCGGGAAATTCACCACCGGGTTGTAGCGCGACGGCGCCTTGGGCAGCCCGGCGAGCATGGCGAACTCGGCCAGGCTCAGTTCGCGCATCGGTTTGCCGAAGTAAGTGCGCGCTGCGGCCTCGAAGCCGTAGGCACGCTGCCCCAGGTAAATCTGGTTGATGTAGAGCTCGAGGATCTTGTCCTTCGTGAGGTTGTGCTCGATTTTCATCGCCAGCATGGCCTCGGACAGCTTGCGGGTGAGCGTCTTTTCGTTGGAGAGGAAGAAGTTGCGCGCCACCTGCATGGTGATGGTCGACGCCCCTTCCTTGGCGCCACCCGACACAAGGTTGGCAACGGCGGCGCGCAGGATACCCAGGGTATCGACGCCACCATGGGAGTAAAAACGCTCGTCCTCGGCGGCAATGATCGCCTGCTTCATGTACTTGGGAACATTGTCGATCGCGATGAATGCGCGGCGTTCTTCGCCGAATTCACCGATGAGGGCGCCGTCCGCGGTGTAGACCCGCAAAGGGAGCTTGGGCCTGTAATCGGTCAGTGCTTCAAGGGGCGGAAGATTGGGATAGATCAGCGCGGCTGCCAGTCCGGCCAGTGCCGACCCGACCACACCCAGGCTCACCAGCAGGGCCAGCGCGTAATGCCACCATTTGGAAAACATCCGATTCCTTCGATTTGACGCCTAAAGTTTCCGGCGATTATAGGCGTTAGTGGTGTTGGAAATTGGACACAGTTGATTAACCTCCATGAGGCCGCGAGGAAATAACTGTTAAAAACCGTGCGTTGTTGCTAGCATCTAAAAACCATAACAAGAATAAGCGCCAACTCACAGAAGCGTAAAGGAAAACTCTTGCACCTGAATATCAATCTAGACTGGCTGTCCGCCAAAGGGTTGCCGATCATCGGGCTCGATATCAGCACGACCGCGGTCAAGCTGGTGGAATTGTCCGACGCGGGCAAGGGCATGCTGCGGGTGGAGCGTTATGTCATCGAGCCCTTGCCCAAGGATGCGGTGACGGATGGCAACATCGCCAATCTTGACCAGGTGGCCGAGGCCTTGCGCAGTGCCTGGCAGAATCTGGGGACCCGAATCAGGAACGTAGCCCTGGCTTTGCCGTCCTCGGCGGTCATCACCAAAAAGATCCTGGCACCAGCCAGTCTGAAGGGGATCGATCTGGAAAACCAGGTCGAAACCGAAGCCAATCAGGTGATTCCTTTTTCACTGGACGAAGTCAATCTGGATTTCCAGGTGCTCGGCCCCTCGCCCTCCAGTCCGGACGACGTGCAAATCCTGCTGGCTGCGGCGCGCAAGGAAAAAGTCGAGGACCGGGTTGCCGCAGTCGAGGCGGCCGGTCTCAAGGCCCTCATCATGGACGTCGAGTCCTACGCCACCCAGACGGCCTACGAGCAGATCGCCCATCTGCTGCCGAACAGCGGCGCCGGCCAGACGGTGGCGATCATCGATGTCGGCGCGCAGAACATGCATATCAACATCCTGCACGACAACGAGTCGGTGTACCTGCGCGAGCATGGCTTCGGCGGCAACCAGCTCAACAATGAAATCTCGCGCCGCTACGGCATGACCAGCGAAGAGGCCGAGAATGCCAAGCGCAAGGGCACCCTGCCGGAAAGCTACGACATGGAAGTGCTTCAACCCTATAGCGAGACGCTGGCAATGGAGATCGGGCGTGCCTTGCAGCTCTTCACGACGTCCACGCAGTACCGGAAAGTCGACCAGATCCTGCTCGCCGGTGGCGGTGCCATGATTCCCGGCGTGGACGAAGTCGTGGCGCAGCGGACGGGAACCCCCACCATGGTGGTGAATCCTTTCGCCAACATGGCCGTGGGCCCCAAAATCCGCCCGCAGGCGCTGACTGCCGATGCGCCCTCCCTTTTCGTTGCCTGTGGCCTTGCCATGCGGAGGTTCGACCCCCAATGATCCGCATTAACCTCCTTCCCCATCGCGAACTGGCGCGCGCAGCGCGCAAGCGCCAGTTCGGCATTCTGCTCGGCATGGCCGTCGCCGCAGGTGTCGTCGTCGTCGTGTTTGGCCATACGCTAATCGCGGCACGTCAATCCAATCAGGAGGCCCGGAATGCCTACCTCGATCAGGAGATCGCCAAACTGGACAGCCAGATCGGCGAGATCAAGAAGATCAAGGAACAGACCCAGGCCTTGCTTGCACGCAAACAGGTTGTGGAAACCTTGCAGTCCAACCGGACCGAGGTCGTCCACCTGTTCGACCAGATGATCCGCCTGTTGCCCGATGGCCTGTATCTCAAGTCGTTCAAGCAGTCGGGCAATACGATCACGCTCAATGGCTACACCCAATCGAGTGCGCGGGTCTCCACTTTGATGCGCAATCTGGATGATTCGCCGTGGTTCGAATCCCCGTCGCTCATCGAGATCAAGGCGGCAACGGTCAACAACCTGCGCGCCAACGAGTTCGTTCTGACGATCAAGCAGACCCGGCAAACACCGGAAGAAAATAATGCCAAGGGGGGCAAAGCATGACCCTGGACGAACTCAACAAGCTTGACCTGAAAACGCTGGCCGACTGGCCGCTGCCAACCAAATTGGTGGCGTTGGTCCTGCTTTGCGTGGCGATCGTGGCGGCAGGATGGTGGTTCGATTGGCGTGGCGGTCTGGAAAGCCTGGATCAGGCCAAGCAGAAGGAAACCGAATTGCGGGGGGTTTTTACCGTCAAGAAGAATCAGGCGATCAACCTGGATGCCTACAGGAAGCAACTGGAAGACATTCAGCAGGCGTTTGGTGCTTTGCTCAAGCAACTGCCCAACAAGCAGGAGATGGACGCCCTGATTACCGACGTGAACCAGGCAGGTTTGGGACGCGGATTGCAGTTCGAATTGTTCAGGCCCGAAGCGGAGACCGTGACTGAGTTCTATGCGGAAACACCGATCCGGGTCAAGGTCACGGGGGGCTACCACGACATCGCCTCGTTCGTGAGCGATATCTCCAAGCTGTCACGCATCGTTACACTGCAGGATATTGCGCTCGAGCCGGCGAAGGACGGTACCCTCAATATGGATGCTGTGGTCAAGACCTATCGTTACCTTGACGATGAGGAAGCCATTGCCAAGAAACAGAGTGGCAAGGAGAAGGGAAAATGAAGCGCCTGGCCAGTATCCTTGTAGTGTTGGCGCTGTCTGGCTGCGGTGGTGGGGACATGGACGATCTGCGTAGCTTTGTTACCGAAACCGGCAAGGACATGCAGGGAAAAATCGACCCCCTTCCCGAAGTCAAGCTTTACGAGCCGTTTACCTATAACGCATTCGATCTGCCGGATCCGTTCAAGCCGAGGAAGCTTTCGACTGGCGGCGGTGGCGGGCTGCAGCCCGACCTGACGCGTCCTAAGGAGCCCCTGGAGGCCTTTTCGCTGGAAACGCTGAAGATGGTCGGCGTGCTCTCGAAGAAGGGCGTCATCAATGCGGTGATCAAGACGCCCGACAACGCCGTCTACCACATCCACAAAGGCAACTACATGGGCCAGAATTTTGGTCTCGTCACGCAGATCAGCGATAGCGAAGTGACCTTGCGCGAAATCGTCCAGGACAGCGCCGGAGACTGGTCTGAGCGTACGAGCACCCTGATCCTGCAGGAATGAACGTAGTACTGAATTTCAAAGAGGCTGACATGAACGCATTGCCCAAAATTGCCCAAAAAATCGCCCACCTGTTCGGAGTCGTCCTGCTGTCCCTTGCGATGCCGATTGCGGCGCATGCAGACATGCCGCCAACCGGCAACGCGGTGCAAAGCGTCGAGACCACGACCCTGCCGGGCGGCAAGGTGGTCGTGCGTGTCAATCTGAAGAACGCGCTGGCTGCAACTCCTGCCGGGTTCACCGTGGGCAATCCCCCGCGCATTGCGCTTGACCTGCCGGATACCGGAAATGCGATCGGCAAGAATACCGTCGAAGCGAATCTTGGCCCCTTGGCAAGCGTCAACGTCGTCCAGGCAGGCACGCGTACCCGCCTGGTGTTGAATCTGAACAAATCGGTCGAGTACGAAGCCAAGATCGATGGCAAGCAGTTGCTGGTGGCGCTGGGCGATGTCGGCGCCGGGGCTGCCCCGGTCAACGTTACGCCCCGCTTTGCCGAGGCTACCCCGGGTAACGCAAGTCACAGCATTCGCGACGTCGATTTCCGGCGCGGCTCCACTGGCGAGGCACGCATCGTGACGACGCTTTCCGATGCCCAGGCCGGCATCAATATTCGCCAGCAGTCCAATGGTGTGATCGTGGATTTCATCGGAACGGATCTGCCCAAGGCCCTGCAGCGTCGGCTTGACGTTGCCGATTTCGGCACGCCGGTGCAGACGGTCGAGACCTACGCACTGGGTGGAAACACACGCATGGTGATCGAGCCCAAGGGTGGCTGGGAATATTCCGCCTATCAGGCCGACAACAGCTTTATCGTCGAGGTCAAGCCTTCGACGGATGGCCAGAAGAAAACCGCCGATGGCAAGATCAAATACAGCGGAGAGAAACTCTCGCTCAATTTCCAGAATGTCGAAGTGCGCTCGGTGCTGCAGGTCATCGCAGATTTCACGGGCCTCAACATCGTGGCGAGCGACACGGTTACCGGCAACCTGACCCTGCGCCTGAAAGACGTGCCGTGGGATCAGGCGCTTGATCTCATCATGCAGACCAAGGGACTCGACAAGCGCCAGAACGGCAACGTCGTGTGGATTGCGCCGAAAGACGAGCTCCTGACCAAGGAGAAGCTCGAATTCGAAGCCAAGAATCAAGTTCAAGACCTGGAGCCACTAACCACGGAATACATCCAGCTGAACTACATGCGTGCGGATGAAGCGCAAACCATGCTGTATGGTTTTGCGGCAGGCGCCTTCCTCAATTCCGCCACCAACAATGCGGTGACCTGCTCGGCGCAGGCGCAGGGGTTGGGCGGCGCTGCTGCAGCGCAGGCCTCCCAGGTGGGGCAGGGCAACAACGACCAGAAGGTCCTGACGAAGCGTGGGCGGGCAACGTACGAGCTGAAAACCAATACCCTGATCATTACCGATACGCCGCGCAAGATTCAGGAGGTTCGCGAATTGCTGGCGCGCCTGGATGTTCCCGCGCGCCAGGTGATGATCGAGGCCCGCGTTGTGGTGGCGGACAGCAACTGGAGCCGCGATCTGGGTGTCAGGCTGGGAACGAAATTGTTCAAGGACACCGGTCGGAACAACATCGGCGTTGGCACCACGCTCAACGATTCTGCGCAGATCGCGGCGGGACAGACGCCGACGATTACGCCGCAAGTCGACCTGGGGGTGGCGAATGCCGTCGGCCAGATCGCCTTTTCACTGCTCAACCCGTCCAACAACAATCTGTTGAGCCTCGAGCTTTCGGCAATGGAGGCGGATAACCGCGGAAAAGTGCTTTCCAATCCGCGTGTGATGACGAGCAACCAGAAGCCTGCGGTTATCCTCAATGGCACCCAGTTGCCCTACATCACCCCGGGAACGAATAACTCTCCTGCGACCGTGACGTTCAAGGATGTTTTCCTGTGCCTGCTGGTCGACCCGCAAATTCTCAACAATGATTCGCTGATCATGACGGTCGAAGTCCAGAAGGACGCCGTGGATCCGTCCAATTCCGTGTCCTTCGGGAATGGCATCACGGCCAAGGCGGTGGCGACCAAGCGGGTCAAGACGCAAGTGCGCGTGAATAACGGAGAGACGCTGGTACTGGGCGGCATCTTCGACCAGACGGAACTGAACAACGTGACCAAGGTGCCCTTCCTGGGGGATGTGCCGGTACTGGGCAATCTCTTCAAGCAGACGTCCAAGCAGGACCAGAAAACCGAACTCATCATTTTCCTCACGCCCCGCATTCTCGACGAGCGACTGTCCCTGCGGTGAGTTGCCGGGCATTGAAAAAAGCGCGGGCATGCCCGCGCTTTTTTTGTTTGTCGGGATTCCCGGGGGAGCTTGCAACAACGACGGCTCCGCTAGAATGCGCGCATGAGCAAGCGCGACAATCTTTTCCTTGTCGGACTGATGGGTGCGGGCAAGACGACCGTGGGTCGCGTGCTGGCTAGGCATTACGGGTGCGACTTCTTCGATTCCGATCATGAAATCGAGGCGCGCACCGGCGTCAAAATCCCGCTCATTTTCGAAATCGAAGGCGAGGCGGGTTTCCGCAAGCGCGAGGAGACTGCGATCGCCGAACTCACGGCGCTCAGCGGGATCGTGCTCGCGACCGGCGGAGGCGCGGTTCTGTCCCCCGCCAACCGTGAGGCCCTGCGTCGCCATGGCATGGTGATCTATCTGCGCGGGACGCCGGAACATCTGTTCGAGCGTACACGGCATGACCGCAACCGGCCGTTGCTGCAAACGGGCAACCCGCTGGAGAAATTACGCGAGCTTTACAGGCAGCGCGACCCGCTTTACCGTGAAATCGCGGATGTGGTGGTCGATACGGGGCGGCAGAGCGTATCGGCCATGACGCGTGCCCTGTTTGGCAAGCTGGACCTGCTGAGGCACGGTCTGCCGCAATCGGATGCTGTGGATTGATGCTGCGCGTTGCGCTCGTGGCGGTCCTGGGCGCATGTGCCCCCGTCTCTGCGGCAGCCGACTTCCAGGCCGACGCGCACACCTACAGGCAGTATCTGAAATCCTTGCACGCGGGTGACCGCCTGCGACTCGAACCGGGGGTGTATCTTCAGGGACTGCCCCTGCGCGAACTCGCCGGCACGGCTGCGGACCCGATCGTGATCGAGGCGTCCGAACCAAAACGTCCGCCCCGGTTCGTTGCCCAGCCAGGATCGAACACGGTCAGCCTGGTCAATGTGCGTCACCTCGTGTTGCGTCGCCTGGAACTCGACGGCCGCAATCTGCCCGTCGATGCCGTCAAGGCCGAGGGATACAGCGCCTACGCCGACTACATCACGCTCGAGGGCCTGCACGTGCACGATTACGCCGCATCCCAGCAGAACGTGGGCATTTCCACCAAATGCCCGGCATACGGCTGGACGATACGCGGCAACCGTATCGAGCGTGTCGGCACGGGCATGTATCTCGGAGATTCGGATGGTTCGGATCCGTTTGTGGCCGGCGTGATCGAAGACAATTCCATCGGCGATACCCTGGGCTACAACCTCCAGATCAAGCATCAGAATGATCGTCCGCAGTCCATGCCGGAATCGGGAAGCCGGCATGACACCCTGATTCGCCGCAACTTTTTCTCCAAGCGGGCGAGCCTGCCTGGCCCGCTCGCCCGCCCCAACCTGCTGCTGGGCCATTTTCCGCCTGCGGGTCCGGGTGAAAGCGACCGTTATCTCGTCTTCAACAATTTCTTCTTCGAGAATGCGTCCGAAGCCTTGATGCAGGCGGAAGGCAATCTCGTGGTGTTCGGCAATGTCTTCGTCAACCGGCATGGCCCTGCGATCCACATACAACCGCACAATGACGTGCCGAAGACCGTCACCCTGTTCAACAACACCGTGCTGGCTGCGACCACGGGTATCGCGTTGCGCAACAGGACGCCGCCGCGCTGGCCGCAGCGCGTGTTCGCCAATGCGGTGTTTGCGGATTCGCCGCTGGTCGGGGCAAGCGGGATCGGCAATGTCCTGGAGGCTTACGCCCAGGCCGGCCGCATGCTGAGACGACCCTACGCCGAGTCCGAGAACGTCGACCCGGCACCGCGGCAGGTCATGCGCTATCGTGACCTCCAGGCTTGGCCGGACCTGCCCTTCGAACCCGAGGGCATCGATGGCCATGCGCTGGTCGCCGGCGAAATCGGTGCGGTGAGTTCCGCGGCGACCATGCACGTTCCCTTGCCAGGAGTACGCCCGTGAATACCGCTGCATGGATGCGACGCCTGACTGCGTTGCCGCTGTTCGGGTTGGCCGGCTGGCTGCTGCTCACGTACCCGGTGTTTCGTCCGGGGCTGGCCGGCCTGCTGCTGGTCGTCGGGATGCTGATGATCCGCTGGCCGCGCCTCTGGCTGGCCATCCTCCCCGCCGCCGTGCCCCTGCTCGAACTCGCGCACTGGAGCGGCCGGCTGTTCATCGAGGATCTTGATCTGCTGTTCGCGTTCGTCCTGGCGCTGCGGCTGTGGCAACACACCGCAGGTGATCCGGCGCGCCGCACCCGGCTGCCGCGTGCCGTCCATCTGGTCGCGCTGGCGCTGGCGGGCTCGTATGGTGCGAGCCTTGTGGTCGGCCTGTTCCCCTGGTCCAACTGGGGGGCGCCCGACATGCTGGCCAATTTCCTGGGGCAGGCCAATGCCCTGCGGCTGGCCAAGGGCTTTTTCTGGGCGGCGGCCTTTTCGCCCTTTGTGCTGCGGGATTTTCGCGACGCGCCGGAAGAGGCGTGTCGCATGGTGGTGGGCGGCATGGTCGCAGGCGGACTCGCCGTGGGCGGCATGGCCTTGTGGGAGCGCGGCGTCTGGCAGGCCCTGGCCCATGGCCGCGATCTCTACCAGTTGCTGTCGCCGCTGCTCGATTTCTCGACGGCCTATCGGGTGACCGGCACCTTCGCGGAGATGAACACAGGGGGCGAGGCCATCGACGGTTTCCTCGGATTGGCCTGGCCGATGATGGTGCTCGCGCTGGCGCTCTCGCGGCGTCCCTGGGCGCTGGCGCTGTCCAGCCTGGCGCTTGGGCTGGTCATCTACAGCCTGGTCACGACCTTTTCGCGCGGCCTCTATTTTTCGCTGGGGGTGGCGGGAGCAGTCTGGCTGTTCGGCTTGATGCGTCTGGTGCGGGTACACCGGAACGAGGTGGGTAAATCGCCCGTGTCGTTGTTGCCGATACTGGCGCCGCTCGTGGCCGCGGCCCTGCTCATGGGCTACGGCTACAGCCAGGGCGGCATGCTGACTCTGGCGACGGGGATGCTGCTGTTCACCGCGGCGGCCTGGCTGGGATGGCGCCCCGTCGCGCGCAGCCTGGCCTGGCCGCTACTGGTCTTGTTGACGTTGGCTTGCGTGTGGGCGGCGGCCCGCGGCATGACCACCAGCAAATGGCACCCGCATGATCCGGCCGTGGCCTGGGCCACCGCATGGATACTCGAAATCGGCACGGCGCTGCTGGGCTATCTGGCCGGGCGGGGCCTGCCGCGCGATGCCGGGGTCAAGCCATTTCTGGTGACGAGCATGCTGTTGCTCCTGGGCGCGGGGACTCTTGCGCCAGCCCTGCTGGGTTACCGCATGACCGAGCGCCTGTCCGGCGTCAGCACGGATTTTGCGACGCGGGCCGGCCACTGGCGCGACGTCTGGGCGCTGCAGCAGGGAGGGCTGCTGCACACACCGTTCGGCATGGGGCTGGGCAGTTTTCCCCGCGAATACTACTGGAGCCAGCTCGGCCACCCGGACGGCAACGGCAGCTATGCCTTGCTGAACGAATCGGGCAATACGCTGCTGCGCACCACCGGCGGCAAGGACCTGCGTCTCGGACAGCGCCTGTCCATCGCGGCGCACACGCCCCTGGAATTGCATTTGCGCGTGCGCAACCATGCGCCCGAGGCGCGCCTCAAACTGCGATTGTGCCGCCGCTTCGTGATTCACCCGACCGAATGGAACGGCCAGTGCGTGACCATCGATCACAAGCTGGTGGGCGCGAGCGCGCAGTGGCAGGCCCTGCATTTCAGCCTCGATTCCGGCCAGGTGGGCGATGGCGGCGGCAACTGGGGGCGGCCGCCCCTCATGCTGGAAATCAACAATCGTCGTGAATACCACCTGATGAATGCCGAACCTGCCGTGGTGGATATCGACGATGTCAGCCTGACCGACGCGCAGGGACGGGAATATGTGGCGAACGGCGATTTCGAGCATGGCCTCGACCGCTGGCTGCCGTACTACGATTTCAACCATCTGCCCTGGCACGTCAAGAACATCTGGCTGCACCTGTATTTCGAGCAGGGGCTGCTCGGCGTGCTGGCGTTCGCGGCGTCCTGGCTGCTGGCGCTGCGCTTCGCCTGGCGGGCAGCCGGGCAGGGCGACGTGTTCACGCTCGGGGTGGCCGCGGCCCTGACCGGCTTCGTGGCGGTCGGCACCTTCGGCTCGCCCATCGACGCGCCGCGCGTCGCCTGGCTTTACTACTTCCTGTGGTTCGTGCTGGTTGCCCGGATGCAGACGGAAAGACCGTCAAGAGCGCGTGGTAGACTGCGGCGGCGTTCCGCTTCGCATACCGCCCCTTCACAATGAAAACAATCGATGTCTTCAACGGCGATGCCGACGGCATTTGCGCCCTGCACCAGTTGCGTCTCGCGGCTCCCGCTGATTCGCAGCTCGTGACCGGGCCCAAGCGCGATATCAGTCTGCTGAAACGCGTGCACGCAGAGCCGGGCGACCGGGTGACCGTACTGGATGTCGCATTGTCCAAGAATCGCCAGGCGCTCGATGCGCTGCTCGAAGCCGGCGTAAACGTGCGCTATTTCGATCATCACCAGCCGGGCGAGATTCCGAACCACCCGAATTTCGAGGCGCACATCGATACGGACGCCAATGTCTGCACCAGCCTGCTGGTGAACGATTATCTCGGGGGGCAACATCTGGCCTGGGCCGTGACCGCGGCGTTCGGCGACAATCTCGCCGAGTCGGCACTGCGTGCAGCGCAGCCGCTGGGTCTGTCGACGGACCAGCTGGCGCTGCTGCAATCGCTCGGCGAATGCCTCAACTACAACGGCTATGGCGAAGCGCTGGACGATCTCTTCTTCGATCCGGCCGAACTCTACCGGCAGTTGCGCCCCTATGCCGACCCGCTGGCGTTTGCGGCCGAATCCCCCGCCTACCGGACGCTGAAAACAGGCTATGCGGACGACATGGCCCGTGCCGTCGCCGTGCCGGCCGCGGAATCGCGACCGGCAGGCCGCATTTTCCTGCTGCCGGCGGAAAAGTGGGCGCGCCGGATTTCCGGCGTTTTCGGCAACCGTCTGGCGGTCGAGGCCCCCGAACAGGCGCATGCCGTGCTGACCGGCAAGCCCGACGGCGGCTATGTCGTCAGCGTGCGCGCGCCGCAGTCGACCCGCTCTGGTGCGGATACGCTGTGCAGCCAGTTCGAGACCGGGGGCGGGCGCAAGGGCGCGGCTGGGATCAACCACCTGCCGGAAGACGAACTTGGCCGATTTATTGCTAGCTTCTACACGGTCTTTTCACGGAGCTGACCGAGATGCATTCCAGAGGCCTGGACCAATTGATCGCCCCCTACGGCGGCACGCTCGTCAACCTCATCGACCCCGACCGTATCGATGCACTCAGGCAGGAAGCGCTGTCGCTGCCCTCGCTCGACCTCGACTGGCAGCAACAGTGCGAGCTGGAGATGCTCATGGGCGGCGGCTATTCGCCGCTGACCGGGTTCATGACGCGCGCCCAGTGCGCGCGCGTCGAAGCCGAACGCACGCTGGACGACGGCAGCTTCTGGCCGCTGCCGGTGACCCTGGCCACGCGGAGCAAGGTCGCCGTCGATCTCAAGCCCGGCGACCGCATCGCGTTGCGCGATGGCGAAGGTTTCATGCTCGCCGTTCTGGGCGTGGCGGATGCCTGGGACGCCGACGGCCTGCGGTATCTGGGCGGCAGGATCGAGGGCGTCGCCATGCCCCCCCATCCGGATTTTTCAGCGCTGCGCATGTCGCCGGCCGAACTGCGCGCCCTGTTCGCGAAGCGCGGCTGGCGGCGTGTGGTCGCCTGGCAGGCGCGCCAGCCCATGCATCGCGCGCAGTTCGAGTTCTGCCTCAAAAGCGCGGTGGAAAGCGAAGCCAACCTGCTGCTGCACCCGCTGGCGGGGGGCGACATCACCGATGCGCCGGCCTACTTCGGCCTCGTGCGCAGCTTCATCGCCATACGCGACCGTTTTCCGGCCGCCACCACACAACTGGCCCTGCTGCCCGCGCCGCCGCGCGAGGCCAGCGCGGCGGCCCTGTTGCTGCGTGCCATCGTGGCGCGCAACTACGGCTGCGCCATCCTGATCGCGGGGGGCGAGCATCAGGCCGAAGGGGAATGCCGGCGCGGCGAGGATTTGACCCGCGACCACGCCGGCCTGCCCGTCGCGGCGCGCGCCGCGGAAATCGGCGTCAGGCTGATTGCCTATCCGCGCATGGTCTATGTCGAGGATCGCGCCGAATACCTGCCGGCATCCGAGGTGCCGGATGGGGCGCGGGTGCTGACCCTGTCCGGCGAGGAATTCCGCCGTCGCATGCAGACCGGACTGAAGATTCCCGACTGGTACAGTTTTCCCGAGGTGCTGGCCGAACTGCAACGTCAGAATCCGCCGCGCAACCAGCAGGGCTTTACCGTGTTTTTCACCGGCCTCTCGGGCGCGGGAAAGTCGACCATGGCGCGCGCCCTGGCGGCGCGCCTGATGGAGATGGGCGGACGCAGCGTGACCCTGCTCGACGGCGACATCGTGCGCCGTCACCTGTCCTCGGAACTGGGCTTCTCCAAGGCGCACCGGGACATCAACGTCCGCCGCATCGGCTTCGTCGCCAGCGAAATCACCAAGAACCGCGGCATCGCCATTTGCGCGCCGATCGCCCCCTATGCCCAGACCCGGCGCGATGTGCGCACCATGATCGAGGCGGTAGGGGGCTTCGTCGAGATCCATGTGGCCACGCCGATCGAAACCTGCGAGGCCCGTGACCGCAAGGGCCTCTATGCCAAGGCGCGTGCCGGCCTGATTCCGGAATTCACCGGCGTGTCGGATCCCTATGAGGTTCCCGAGAAACCCGAGCTGGCCATCGACACCACCGGTCTCGGCATCGACGACGCCGTGCAGCAGATCCTGCTCAAGCTCGAATACGAGGGCTACCTGCGCTGACAGCCGTATCGCGGAAGCGGCGGGCGAGGCGACCGGTACAAACAAAAACGGCGACCGATCGGTCGCCGTTTTGGGTGTTGCGTAAGCTTGCTCAGGCAGTCTTGCGACGGCGCATGGCAGCCAGGCCGGCCATGCCGATGCCCAGCAGGGCCAGGGAGGCGGGCTCCGGAACGCCACCCACGGAACCTTTCGGAACCGAAGCGAAGCGCAGCGTGCCGCCGGCCACCAGGAACTCGCCAAAACCGTCGCCGAAGAAGGTGACCTTGGAGAAGAAGCCCGAGGAATCAATGGCACCGATGAAGTTGGTGAAGCTGCCGGCAGCCGCGACACCGGGGTTGTCGGTAGAAGTCGTGGCGTTGGCCGGGAGGGTCATGGCGCCGCCGTCGAAGCCGATCCACAGGCCGGAACCGGTTGCAGGCACGCCGTAGGTCGAAACGACGTTGGCGTCGCGCACGGTAGCGGTACAGCAGGTCGCCCAGTCACCGATCTCGAAGCCGAAGGCGTTCACCGGGGAGCTGAAAGTGAAGGTCAGGCCGGAGTTGAAGCCGGGAATCGGGTCGGAACCCGAAGCGCTGGGGTTGATGTTCCAGGTGTCGCCCGACAGGGAAATGCCGTTGCTGCTGTAGGTGCCGCCAGCGCTGGGGGCCGAGCCATTGGGACGGGTCACCGTCACGGTGGCGGGGTTGCCATCCTTGTCGATGTAGTTGTAGCTGTTGACGCCACTAACGACCTGGGCGGTGACGACGGTCGAACCGGTGCCGGTAATGATGTTGTCGAACGCGGTGCCGATGTTGGACAGGGCGGCGTTGACGATGACGGGGGCAGCGCTGGCGCTAGCCGCGGCGAACAGGGCCGTGGCGAACAGGGCGCTGGCCAGTGCGGTTTTTTTCATAATAAAGCTCCTTGATTGAAGAACCGTGGCAAAAGACAGAGGAAGCAATCCATCCCATTCACTGATTAAACAGCCTCGTACGCCGAGATTGTTCAGTTGCCTGGATATAAGCATCGTTTGTGCCAGTCCCGGTGGCCGGATAAAAATTTCTTTCTTAACATGGCTTTAACAAGGGGTGGCCATGGTCCGGCGCGGCGCGGCGCGCCGGACTGTAAATAAATCCGACGCTGTACGCCCGTCCACTGTCCTCGTAGTGTGCTCAGGCCGGGAGGGGATGATGTGTCCGCCGGCCCGTCAGGCTGCCCACGAGCATGCCGACGATGCTCGCCAGGAAGCCGGCAAACTGTGGCGGCAGCAGGGCCTTGCCCTCGGGCAGCCAGATTTCCATGGGGATCCACACCGCGAGCCCCAGCGCGATCGCGAGCGTGGCGCCGCGCCGGTTGGCGCGTTCCCAGTACAGGCCGGCGACCAGCGGCACGAAGGCGACGACCAGGGTGACCTTGTAGGCGTTCTCGACCATCTCGTAGATGGTGGCGTCGGAATACAGGGCGAACAGGGTGACCACGGCGGCGAAGCAGACCACGACGATGCGCATGGTGAGCAGCAGGGTCTTGTCGGTGTGGTTCGGCAGGTAGGGCTTGATGATGTTTTCCGACAGGGTGACCGACGGCGCCAGCAGGGTGCCGGAGGCGGTGCTCATGATGGCGGAGAGCAGGGCGCCGAAGAACATGATCTGGGCGAACACCGGCATGTGGTTGAGGATCAGCTGCGGCAGGATCATCTGCGAATCCTTGTCCAGCAGGCCGGACACCAACTGTGGATCGATGAGCGTGGCGGAATAGGCGATCGTCAGCGGCACGAAGGCGAAAATGAAGTAGAAGCTGCCACCGAGCACCGACCCGGCGACGGCGATGTTCTCGCTCTTGGCCGACATGACGCGCTGGAACACGTCCTGCTGGGGAATCGAGCCGAACATCATGGTGATCCAGGCGGCGATGAAGGCGATGACGTCCTTGCTGGTTGCCGCGGGCCAGAAACGGAACTGGCCCTTGTCCGCGGCATGCCGCACCACGTGACCGAGTCCGCCCGCCATATCCGAGGCCACGTAGAGGATGTACAGCAGGCCGACGACGATGATGGTCATCTGCATGAAATCGGTGAGTGCCACCGACCACATGCCGCCGTACAGGGTGTAGAGCAGCACGATGGCGGCGCCGATGAGCGTGCCCTGGGTCTGTGTGATCACGCCCTGCGAGAGGATGTTGAATACCAGGCCGAGCGCGGTCATCTGGGCCGAGACCCAGCCGAGGTAGGAAATGATGATCGCCAGGCCGGTGATGACCTCGACCTTGCGGCCGTAGCGCTTGCGGTAGTAGTCGGTGATGGTCAGCAGGTTCATCCGGTACAGCTTGCGTGCGAAGAACAGGCCGACCAGGATCAGGCACATCGAGGAACCGAAGGGGTCGGACACGATGCCGTGCAGGCCTTCGTTGAGGAAGGTGGCGGGAATGCCGAGCACGGTCTCCGACCCGAACCAGGTCGCGAACACGGTCGCGGTCACGATGTAGATCGGCAGGTGACGGCCGGCCACGACGTAATCCCGCGCGTTGTGCACGCGCGTTGCGGCGTAGACGCCCACGCCGATGGATACAAGCAGGTAAAGAATGACGAAACCCACGAGCATCGGTCTGTCCTTATCGCAATAGGGAATAGAAGGCCGCCAGCGCCAGCAGCGCGAGCAGGCCGGCGATGGCCCCCAGCCAGCGGTTGCGCGCCTGCTGCTGCTTCAGTAGCAGGGTGAGACCCGATTCCAGCTGGGCGAGACGATTCTCGTTGAGCGCGTGGTGGGCCAGGCGCGGCAATTGCGGCAGCAGTTGCGCCCACTTCGGCGCTTCGTTCTTCAGGTTCCTCACCAGCGCCCGCCAGCCGACCTGTTCGTTCATCCAGCGTTCCAGGAAGGGCTTGGCGGTTTTCCACAGGTCGAGGTCCGGATCCAGTTGCCGGCCCAGGCCCTCGATGTTGAGCAGCGTCTTCTGCAGCAGGACCAGCTGCGGCTGGATTTCGACGTTGAAGCGGCGCGAGGCCTGGAACAGCTGCAGCAGCACGCGGCCGAAGGAAATCTCCTTCAGCGGGCGGTCGAAAACCGGCTCGCAGACCGCGCGCACGGCGGCCTCGAGTTCGTCGACGCGGGTGTCGGCCGGCACCCAGCCCGATTCCAGGTGCGCCTGCGCCACGCCCTTGTAGTCGCGGCGGAAAAAGGCGAGGAAGTTGCGCGCGAGGTACTGCTTGTCCACCTCGGTGAGCGTGCCCATGATGCCGAAATCGAGTGCGATGTACTGCTCGGAACCGGGCCGCACGAGGATGTTGCCGGGGTGCATGTCGGCATGGAAGAAGCCGTCGCGGAATACCTGGGTGAAGAAGATTTCCACGCCAGTGGCGGCGAGCCGGGGGATGTCCACGCCCGATTCGCGCAGGCGTTCGATCTGGCTGACCGGAATGCCCTCCATGCGGTCCATCACCATCACGTCCCGTGCGCACCAGTCCCAATAGACTTCGGGCACCACGAGCAGCGGCGAATCCTTGAAGTTGCGCCGCAACTGCGCGCAGTTGGCAGCCTCGCGCATCAGGTCGAGCTCGTCTTCCAGGTGCTTCTCGAACTCGGCGACCACTTCGCGCGGACGCAGGCGGCGACCGTCGGCGAAGAGTTTCTCCAGCAATCCGGCGGCGGCATAGAGCAGGGAGACGTCGTGGGCGATCACCGGCGCGATGCCGGGCCGCAAGACCTTGACCGCCACCGTCGTGCCGTCGTGCAGGCGGGCGAAATGCACCTGCGCGACCGAGGCCGAGGCGACCGGTGTGGCGTCGAATTCGGCGAAGACCGCATGCAGCGGCTTGCCATAGGCGGCTTCCAGCGTGGCGACCGCCTGGCCGGAGGCGAAGGGCGGCACGCGATCCTGCAGCAGCGCCAGCTCGTCGGCGATGTCCAGCGGCACCAGGTCGCGCCGCGTCGAGAGCATCTGGCCGAACTTGACGAAGATCGGCCCCAACGCTTCCAGAGCCTGGCGCAGACGCACGCCGCGCGGCGCGCTGAGCGGGCGCCAGAACAGGGTGGCGCGCACCAGCCAGTGCAGCGGCCGCACCCGTTCGTGGCCGAGGAAGAACTCTTCGAGGCCGTATTGCAGCGCGACGCGGACGATGCGGGCGAGGCGCAGCAGTTTCATGATTCGAGTCGGGCGAGGCGCGCCTCGAGGCGCGCGGCGGCGTCGGCGAGCGCGTCGACGTCGGCGTTGAAGCGCGCCACGTCGACGCCGCGCGCCATCATCTCCGCTTCTTCCACCGCGTATTCGCTGGCATTGCGGCCGAGCGCGGCAACGGTGCCGCCGAAGCGCGCGATCGCGGTCTGCCCCAGCGCGTGCAGGCGGTGGGCGAGCGCGTCGCCGACCAAGGGCGCGAGATCGGCCTCGACATCCCATCGCAGTTGCTTGAATACGCGATCCAGCGTGGCGAGCAGCGCTGGATCGCCCTGATAGTCGGCATCGCGCAGGGCTTCGCGGCCGAAGAACGGCAGGCGGGCCAGCAACCGGGCCGTCGGGCGTATGGTCGCATCGGGCGCTTCGAATACGGCTTCGGAGAAATAGCCGTCGTCGGCGATGCGGAAGTCGAGAGGCGCGGCGGCGAGATCGAAACGCACGCCCATGCCGGCGTGGCGTTGCAGGCTTTCGGCTGCGCCGGGCGACTGGCGCAGCAGGTGGTTGAGCCCGCGCTCGACGAGGGCCGTGGTCATCATGCCCGGGGCGATCAAACCTTGAAGCCCTTGTGGAGCGCGACGATGCCGGCGGTGAGGTTGTGGTACTGCACGCGGGCGAAGCCGGCGGTTTCCATCATGGCCTTGAGCTCGGCCTGGCCAGGGTGCATGCGGATCGATTCGGCCAGGTACTGGTAGCTGCCGGCGTCGTTGGCGACCAGCTTGCCCATGAACGGCAGCAGCTTGAAGGAATACAGGTCGTAGGCCGGTTCCAGCGGCTTCCAGACCTTGGAGAATTCCAGCACCAGCAACCGCCCGCCGGGTTTCAGCACGCGGTGCATCTCGGCCAGGGCCTGGTCCTTGTGCGTCATGTTGCGCAGGCCGAAGGCGACCGACACGCAGTCGAAATGGTTGTCGGGGAAGGGCAGGCGTTCGCCGTCGCATTGCACGGCAGGCGGGGTGCGGCCCTCGTTCAGCATGCGGTCGCGGCCTTCGCGCAGCATGGAGAAATTGATGTCGGTGAGCAGCACCGTGCCGGTTTCGCCCACTTCCTTGAGGAAAAGCCGGGTCAGATCGGCGGTGCCGCCAGCCACGTCGAGCACTTTCATGCCTGGCCGCAGTCCGGCCTGCGCAACGGCGAAGCGCTTCCACAGGCGGTGCAGGCCGGCCGACATCAGGTCGTTCATGAGGTCGTACCGGGCGGCAACCGAATGGAAGACCTCGGCCACCTTGGCGGCTTTCTCGGATTCGGGTACCTGCTGGTAGCCGAAATGGGTGGTTTTATCCATGGCAGACGGGGGTGGCGGAACTGGCTGGATTCTACCAGCGCGCGGGCAGGCGGGGGTTCGGCCGGGCCGGCGCCGTGTCATAAATCAGTCATACTGCTGTCATAGTATGGCCACCGGTCAAACTCGTTTGGAAAAGCCATGGCTGCCAACATCCTGCTGGTCGAAGACGAACCCGGCATTCAGGAACTGCTGAAATTCAATCTGGCGCAGGCCGGCCACTCGGTCACGGCCGCCGGCGACGCCGAGCACGCGCTCAAATTCCTGAAAAGTACCCTGCCCGACGTCATCCTGCTCGACTGGATGCTGCCCGGCATGTCCGGCATCGACCTGTGCAAGCGCCTGCGCAGCGACGAGCGCTACCAGCCGATTCCCATCATCATGCTCACCGCGCGCGGCGAGGAGCGCGACAAGGTGCTGGGCCTGGATACCGGCGCGGACGACTACATCACCAAGCCGTTTTCCCCGCGCGAACTGGTCTCGCGCATCAAGGCGGTACTGCGTCGCCGGGCGCCGCAGATGACCGACGAGCCGGTGGAAATCAGCGGTTTGCGGCTCGATCCCACCAGCCACCGGGTGCAGGGCAAGGGCCAGCCGCTCGACCTGGGGCCCACCGAATTCCGCCTGCTGCATTTCTTCATGACGCATCCCGAGCGCGTCTATTCGCGCACCCAGCTGCTCGACCAGGTGTGGGGCGACGACGTGTTCGTCGAGGAGCGCACCGTCGACGTCCACATCCGCCGCCTGCGGCTGGCGCTGGAGCCGTCCGGCCATGCCGAGCTGATCCAGACCGTGCGCGGCGCGGGTTATCGCTTTTCCGCCGAAGCGGGTTGATAATGCCGCCAGTTTCACGACTGGCGGACAAGGCGATGGGATTCTGGTGGCGGCCGTTGAGTGTGCTGGCGGGGGTGCTGTTCGTGGCGCTCGTCCTGTGGGCGGCTTCGGGTCTCGTCACGGCGCTCGCCTTCCTGGCCGGCATCCAGGCCTTCGTCATGCTGCGCCGGCTGTGGCAGGAATTCCGCCTGGCGCGCTGGCTGGAAAGTCCCGACGAAGTCGAACCCCCCGACGCCACCGGCACCTGGGGCGACATCTTCTACCGGCTGCAGAAACTGCAGAAACGCCAGAAGGCCAGCCGCAGCGAGCTCACCAGCGCACTCGAACAGTTCGAACACGCCGCCCAGGCCGTACCCGACGGCATGGTCATCCTCAACGGCAGCGAGCAGATCGAGTGGTGCAACCCCGCTTCGCGCAAGTACATGGGCCTGGACTGCGAGCGCGACCGCGGGCAGTTCATCCGTTATCTCATGCGGCAGGCGCATTTTCTGGATTTTTTCGACGCTGCCGATTATTCGCGCCGGCTGGTGTGCAAATCGCCGATCAACCGCGAGATTTCCCTGTCGCTGCAGCTCGTGCCTTTTGGCGAAGGCAAGAAACTGCTGGTCGCGCGGGACATCACCGAGCTCGAACGCGTGGATGCCATGCGGCGTGACTTCATCGCCAACGTCTCGCATGAGCTGCGCACGCCGCTCACCGTCGTCGGGGGCTTCGTCGAAACCCTGGCCGACGCGCCAGTTGCCTTGCCGGTCGATGAATCGCACCGCTATTTCAATCTGATGCTCGACCACACCCGGCGCATGCAGCGCCTGCTCGACGACCTGCTGACGCTGTCGCGGCTGGAAAGCGAAGAGCACACGCTCAAGGACGAAGACGTCAGTGTGGCCGACATGGCGCACGCGCTTGCGGCCGAAGCCGAATCGCTGAGCCGCGGCCGCCACCGCATCCACGTCGACGTCGCCAGCGAAACCGGCTTGCGCGGCAACATGCAGGAGATCCGCAGCGCACTCGGCAATCTCGTCTCCAACGCCGTGCGCTACACGCCGGAGGGCGGCGAGATCCGCCTGTCCTGGAAGGTGCGTGACGGGGAAGGCGTGTTTTCCGTGACCGACACCGGCGAAGGCATCGCCGCCGAGCACATTCCGCGCCTGACCGAGCGCTTCTATCGTGTCGACCGCAGCCGCTCGCGCGAAACCGGCGGCACCGGCCTCGGTCTCGCCATCGTCAAGCACGTGCTTACGCGCCACGGCGCGCGGCTCGATATCCAGTCCGTACCCGGCAAGGGCAGCACCTTTTCCGCCATTTTCCCTGCCGTGCGCGTGCGGGCGGCCGAACCGGCAGCCCAGGTCATCCCCTTCCCGACGCGCGAGCAGGCGGTGGGTTAAACCGTCATCGCCCGGCTGATCGCCCGGGCCAGTCGCGCGTCGAACTCCGCCGGAACCGCGTGCGGCGCAGCGCGCAGCCGCGCGCCCCAGACCGGGTTGGGGAAATGCGGGTCATCGACGAAGCGCGGGATCACGTGCCAGTGCACATGCGGCACCACGTTGCCGAGCGCCGCGAGATTGATCTTGTCCGGCCGCATCAGGTCGCGCAGCGCCTGTTCCACCTTCATCACCGTCATCATCAGGCGCGAGCGTTCCGCCGGCGCCAGATCGGTCATCTCCGCCACGTGGCGATTGAGGATCACGCGGCAGAAGCCGGGGTAGTCCGGCGTGTCGGTGACGCGCACGATGCGGCAGAAATCGTCCTGCCAGAGGAGGTCGCCGCCGGGGGTGTCGCACAGGGGACAGGTCATGATCGGTTTCCGGAAATGAAACGCCCCGCATCTTGCGGGGCGTTCGGGGCGATGGCAAGCGCTCAGGCGGGCCGGCGGGTCCGCCAGCCGACCAGGCCCAGCCCGGCCAGCAGCATCAGCCATTCGCCGGGTTCGGGGACGGCGGTGACGTTGTAGACGGCGCCGGAAGCAGAAGAAAAACTGGCCCCTTCCGGCAGCACGATGCCGACGAGGTGAGCGCTGTTGGAGAAGTCGAGGGTGGTGGTGCCGCTGCCGTCGGCAGCGGGCAATTCGGGGCAGGATTCGAACGCGCAAAAAGGCTGGAAGGCATTCAGGTCGAACACGGTCGTCCCCAGCGCACCGATCAGATAAAACGCCTCGCCATAGGTGAATTCGAGCGTACCGGTCAGCGTGACGTTGACCGGCTGATTGGCGCCTGGCGTAAGAATCAGGTTGGGGACGTATTCAGGGAAGCCCATACCGGTATCTCCGCCCAATTGAAAGTCTGGGTTGGGGATGGCAGGAATGCCGGTACCTGGGGCAATCGGGGACGGGGCTGGCGAAAATAACCCGCTGATTTGATTCGGGTCGTTATAGGGCGAAGCCACGATGTCGTAGTGCGTGATTTCGGTGACCTGACTGGAATAGAGCGCCCAGGGCTGGGTGACCAATCCGGTGGTGTCCACGATATTCAGGGAGTCCGCCAACTCGGTCGGATGCACGCTGCTTGCCAGCAATCTGTACCCGGCAATGCCGGGTTGGGCGCCCACGGTAACGTTGCCCGTCAGATTGACGCTGAACTGGAGGGTCCCGGTCCCGGTTCCGCCGTTGATCGTCACCTGGTCGTACCAGCCGGAAAAGCTGGCGACGCCGAACGTATCGGCAGGCAGGCTGGAGGCGGAGGTATAGGCGTGATTGTTGCCTAGCGTGGTACGCGCCGTAGCCAGGAAATCGGTTCCACTGATCTGGGCGGTGGCGTTGGGGGTGGATGTGATATCGGTTTGGGGTACGAAGCTGGAACCGAAGATGCTGCTGGATCCCAGGGTGCCGACCGCCGAATAGGTGGCATACGCCGGTTGGACGCTGACGTTGATGACACCGTAGACATCCACGTTCGACGTGGCGGCCCAAAGCGTGGGCGAGGCCGCAAGTGCGGCGGCGAGCACGGTAAGACGTGCGTGCATGATTTTTCCTCCTGAAAGACCGGTATGGTTTTTATACTGGGGTCTCCGCAGGACGCAGGCTAGCATGCGTCGCGCGAGGGGATCAACGCCGCCCGTCGGTTACAGCAGCACCCGCTCGATCCCGCCGTTGCCCACGCGGGCGAGGTAGCTCGTCATCCAGTTCTCGCCCAGCAGCTTCTTCGCCAGTTCGACCACGATGTAGTCCGGCGTGGTGCCGGCGTCGTCGCTGTAGCGCGCCAGGCCCTGCAGGCAGGACGGGCAGCTGGTGAGCAGTTTCACGGGCTGGTTTCCGGCATTCAGCGACGCCACGCCGGCACGGATTTCCTCTTCCTTGCGGAAGCGGATCTGCGTCGAGATGTCGGGGCGCGTCACGGCGAGCGTGCCGGATTCGCCGCAGCAGCGGTCGGAGAGCTTCACGGCACCGCTGTCGGGCGCACCGCCGAGCAGCGCGTTGGCGACTTTCAGCGGCGCATGCGTCTTCATCGGCGTGTGGCAGGGGTCGTGGTAGAGGTATTTCTCCCCGCTCACGTTGTCCAGTTTCACGCCTTTTTCCATGAGATATTCGTGGATGTCGAGCAGGCGGCAGCCGGGGAAGATCTTGCCGAATTCGTACTTCAGCAGCTGGTCCATGCAGGTGCCGCAGGACACGATCACGGTCTTGATGTCGAGGTAGTTGAGCGTGTTGGCGACGCGGTGGAACAGCACGCGGTTGGCCGCGGTGATGGCCTCGCCCTTGTCGGCCTGGCCACCGGCGGTCTGCGGGTAGCCGCAGCAGAGATAACCGGGCGGCAGCACGGTCTGCACGCCGAGTTCGAACAGCATGGCCTGGGTGGCGAGTCCCACCTGCGAGAACAGCCGTTCCGAGCCGCAGCCGGGGAAATAGAACACGGCGTCGGCGTCGTCCGACAGCTTGGCCGGGTTGCGCAGCACCGGCACGATGGCCGGGTCCTCGAGCCCGAGCAGGGCGCGCGACGTCTTCTTCGGCAGGCCGCCGGGCATGGGCTTGTTGACCAGATGGATGACCTGCGCCACGGGTTTCGGCTTGCCGAGAGTGGCAGGCGGATGCTTCACCTGGTCCTGGATCAGGCCCAGACGCTTGAACACGCGGTTGCCCAGGCGCTGGCCGGCGTAGCCCCATTCGATCAGCGGCTTGCGCAGCGCCTTGATCGTGCGCGGGTCGGTCGCGTTGAGGAAGGCCATCGACGCCCAGGTGCCGGGGTTGAACTTCTTCTTGCCCTGGCGGCGCAGCAGGTTGCGCATGGCGATCGAGACGTCGCCGAAATCGATGTCGACCGGGCAGGGGTTCTTGCACTTGTGGCAGACGGTGCAGTGGTCGGCGACGTCGCCGAATTCGTCGAAGTGCCTGAGCGACACGCCGCGCCGCGTCTGTTCCTCGTACAGGAAGGCCTCGATCAGCAGCGAGGTGGCGAGGATCTTGTTGCGCGGCGAGTAGAGCAGGTTGGCGCGCGGAATGTGCGTGTTGCACACCGGCTTGCACTTGCCGCAGCGCAGGCAGTCCTTGATCGAGTCGGCGATGGCGCCGGTTTCAGAAGCTTCGAGGATGATCGACTCGGCTTCAAGCAGGCTGAACGACGGGGTGTACGCATTGCGCAGGTCGGCGCCGTGCATGAGCTTGCCCTTGTTGAAGCGGCCCTCCGGATCGACCCTCTTCTTGTAATCGGCGAAGGTCGCCAGTGTCGCATCGTCGAGGAATTCCAGCTTGGTCAGTCCGATGCCGTGCTCGCCCGAGATCACGCCGCCGAGGTCGGTGGCGAGTTTCATGATGCGTGCGACCGCCGCGTTGGCGGCCTGCAGCATCGCGTAGTCGTCGGAATTGACCGGGATGTTGGTGTGCACGTTGCCGTCGCCGGCGTGCATGTGCAGCGCAACGAAGACGCGGCTTTTCAGCGTGTCCTTGTGGAGGCGGTCGCAGGCTTCGAGGATGCGGGTGTATTCGCGGCCGACGAAGAGCGCGTGTAGTTCGCGCCGCAGCTCGCGTTTCCAGGAGACGCGCAGCGCCTTGTCGCGCAGGGCGGTGAAGACCGTGCCCTGCTCGTGCGCGGCGTCGAGATTGGCCAGATAGCCGGCCCAGCGTTCGCGCACGGCGGTCACCAGCTTCTGCGCCTGGGCCTGTTTCTCGGCGACCTTTTCAGGATCGGCGACGGTGTCGTCGTCTTCCAGCAGCGGCAGCGTGCCGGCGAAGAATTCGGCGAGCGCGTCGCACAATTTCAGTTTGTTCGCGATCGACAGCTCGATGTTGATGCGCTCGATGCCGTCGGTGTAGTCGCCCAGCCGGTCGAGCGGGATGACCACGTCCTCGTTGATCTTGAAGGCGTTGGTGTGGGCGGCGATGGCGGCGGTGCGGGCGCGGTCGAGCCAGAATTTCTTGCGCGTCTCTGCCGACACCGCGATGAAACCCTCGCCGCCGCGCACGTTGGCGAGCTGGACGATCTTCGAGGCGGCCTCGCCGACCGCGATTTCCTTGTCGGAGGCCACGTCGATCAGCAGCACCATGTTCGGCCGGGCATTGCGCGGCGATTTGGTCGCATATCCGACCGCCTTCACGTAGCGCGCGTCGAGGTGTTCCAGGCCGGCGAGCTGCACGTCGGGGTGGGCGTCGCACCATGCCTTGATCTCGACGATGGCCGGCGTGGCCTCGCGGACCGAGCCGAAGAACTCCAGGCAGACGGTGCGCCCGTGCGCCGGCAGGCGGTGCAGGACGAAGCGCGCGGAGGTGATGAGGCCGTCGCAGCCTTCCTTCTGGATGCCGGGCAGGCCGGCGAGGAACTTGTCGGTGACGTCCTTGCCCAGGCCGGTCTTGCGGAAGCGGCTGCCGGGAATGGTGAGGATCTCGGGCGAGCCTTTCGGGGTCCTGCCGTCGGGCCCGTAGCGGCGAATCTCGAAACTGGCCGAGGGGGCGTCGTGGATCTTGCCGCGGTTGTGGTCGAGCCGGGTGATCTCGATCCAGTCGGCGTCCGGCGTGACCATCTTCCACGAGACGAGGTTGTCCAGCGCCGTCCCCCACAGCACGGCCTTCTTGCCGCCCGCGTTCATCGACACGTTGCCACCGATGGTCGAGGCGTCGGCCGAGGTCGGGTCGACCGCGAACACCAGCCCGGCGGCGTCGGCCGCCTCCATCACGCGCTTGGTGACGACGCCCGCGCCGCAGTGGATCGTCGGTACCTCGAATTCGCAGCCGGGCAGGTGCAGCATCTCGACCGCGCTCATCGCCTCGAGCTTTTCGGTATTCACCACCGCGGCGCGGTCGGTGAGCGGCACGGCGCCGCCGGTGTAGCCGGTGCCGCCGCCGCGCGGGATGATGGTCATGCCGAGGTCGACCAGGCCGGCGATCAGGGCGGCCATCTCGGCCTCGCTGTCCGGCGTCAGCACCACGAAGGGATATTCCACGCGCCAGTCGGTCGCGTCGGTCACGTGCGACACGCGCGCCAGGCCGTCGAAGGCGATGTTGTCCTTGCGCGTGATGCCGGCGAGGCGCCTTTGGATGCGGCTGCGCAGATCGGCCGTGTCGGCGAACCAGGCGCCGAACTCGCGCACCGCGCGGTCCGCCGCCTGCAGCAATTGGCCTACGAGTTCGTTGCCTTGGCGACGCAGCTCGATTTCGTGCAGCCGATGGCGCAGGGCCTCGACCAGCAGCTGACGCCGTTTCGGATTGGCGAGCAGGTCGTCTTCCAGATAGGGATTGCGCCGCACCACCCAGATGTCGCCCAGCACCTCGAACAGCATGCGCGCCGATCGACCGGTCCTGCGCTCGCCGCGCAGGGTGTTGAGCACGGCCCAGGCGTCGGCGCCCAGCAGGCGGATAACGATCTCGCGGTCGGAGAACGAGGTGTAGTTGTAGGGGATTTCGCGCAGGCGGGAATTCATGGCGGGACGGCGCTGCAAAAGCCGTATTTTACGGGATAACGCGCCCGACCCGGCGACGGCTACAATCGCGCAAAACCATACAACGCCCAGGGAGCCCCGCGTGGCCTCGATCTACGATTTGAAACCCCGCTTCCAGGCGCTGTTGCGCCCGCTGGTTGCGCGGCTTGCCGCCGCCGGCGTCACCGCCAACCAGGTCACCCTCGCTGCCGTGGTGCTGTCGGTCATCGGCGGCGGGCTCATCGCCTGGCGGCCGTTCGAGACCTGGCCGCTGCTGCTGCTGCCGCTGGTGCTCTTCCTGCGCATGGGGCTCAACGCCGTCGACGGCATGCTGGCGCGCGAATTCGGCCAGCAGTCGAAACTGGGCGCGATCCTCAACGAACTTGGCGACGTGGTGTCGGACGCCGCGCTTTACCTGCCGCTGGCCTGGGTACCCTTCGTCTGGGTGCCGCTGGTCGAAGGCGTCGTCGTGCTCGCGGTGATTTCCGAAATGACCGGCGTCGTCGCCGTGCAGATCGGCGCGAAGCGCCAGTACCAGGGGCCGATGGGCAAGAGCGATCGCGCCTTCTGGTTCGGCGCGCTGGGCCTGCTGCTGGGCCTGGGCGTGGCGCCCGGCAACTGGATCAATGCGCTGTTGGGCGTGATGCTGGTGCTGCTCGTGCTCACCATCGTCAACCGCGCCCGCGCTGCCCTGAGGGAAACCCATGCCGCATAACCTCGAACTCGCCTTGTACGGCATCCTCGTCCTGCTGGTGCTGGGCACCGTCATCATCGGGCTCAAGAAATGGCTGAAACCCGGGCCGGGCGACCGCGAACTCTGGCTGCGCATGCGCTCGTGGTGGATCATGGCGGGGCTCTTCGTGACGGCCATCGCGGTCGACCGTGCGCTGTCCATCGTCTTCTTCGCCCTGGTGAGCTTCCTCGCGTTGAAGGAATACTTCAGCATCATCCCCACCCGCCGCGCCGACCGGCGCGTGCTGTTCTGGGCCTACGCCGCCATTCCCGTGCAGTATTTCTGGGTCTACGACGCCTGGTTCGGGATGTTCATCATCTTCATCCCGGTCTACCTGTTCCTGCTCATCCCGCTGAAGATGGTCATCGTCGGCGAGACGCAGGGCTTCCTCAAAGCCGCCGGCACCCTCCACTGGGGCCTCATGACCACCGTGTTCTCGCTCTCGCACGCCGCCTTCCTGCTGGCGCTGCCGGATGCCGGCAACCCGGCCGCGGGCAGCGCCGGGCTGCTGCTGTTCCTCGTCTTCCTCACCCAGTTCAACGACGTCATGCAGTTCGTCTGGGGCAAGCTCGCCGGCCGCCGCAAGGTCATCCCCAAGGTCAGTCCCGGCAAGACCGTCGCCGGCTTCCTCGGCGGCGTTGCCACCACCACGCTGGTCGCCTGGCTCGCCGCGCCGTACCTCACCCCGCTGGTCGGCTGGCAGCCGATTGCTGCGGGCTTGATCATCGGCATTGGCGGCTTCGTCGGCGACGTGACGATTTCCGCCTTGAAGCGCGACCTGGGCATCAAGGACAGCGGCTCACTGATTCCGGGCCACGGCGGCATCCTGGATCGGGTGGACAGCCTGACGTACACCGCGCCGCTGTTTTTTCATTTTGTTTATTACCTGCATTACTGATCATCGGGCACAGGTTTGGTGGCACTTGTAACGTATTTTTGGACGGCTTAAAGGGGATTGGGTTGGCGTCTCTCATTGCTCGATTCTGGCGTGGTCAAATCTCTTTACCCCGGACATTCTGGTTAGGCTGGGTCGTTCCCGTTGTTGGGGGTGACTTATTGATCGCGAATGTTGATTGGTGGTTAATCATCAATCTTGGATTCACTGTTTACTACGTAGTGATCGTGTCTCTTATCGCATATGGGATTACTGCCGCCATACCGGTTTGGAGAAGCGCGGCCACTCGCACTAACGTAATTAAATACTCTACCCGTGGAATTGCGACATTGGTTGCAATAGCCCAAGTTGCATCTGTTGGCGCGGTTGCTTATGCGCTGGTTTCAACCAAGTTTGGTGGTGACACCGAGCATGCTATTGACCGCCTTGCGGAAAAAACGGCTATTCCATCGAAATCACATCCCATGGCGGGGTTCTGGAAATCAAATCCAGCCGATGATTTTGGCCTTGCCATAGCCCCCGCTGAAGGTAGGTTGTACTCGGTTTCGTTCTGTGGTCCTGGGGGTTGTTTCGAGCCAGACACATACCGTCCCAATACCCCACTTATTGGTGACGGGAATTATCAAGTTCTTTCTAGCGACATTCTTCTAGTGCGTGGTCGTGATGGGTGGTCGAGGTATACGCGTGTAACGAGTCGAGGGGGCGACAATTGCGCACAGTAGGGATGCTAGGCTGCGATCATCGGCCATAAATCTGGCATCGAACTGGTTGTAATTCCATATTCATGTCCCGCTGGCTCCAAACCCTCTTCTTCCTGCTGATCGTCCGCCCCTTCCTCGCCCTCGTGCTGGGGGTGAACCTTCGCCACGCCGAGCGCCTGCCCCAAACCGGCCCGGCGATCCTCGCGGCCAACCACAACAGCCATCTCGACACGCTGCTCCTGATGAGCCTCTATCCGCTGGCGAAGCTGCACCGGGTGCGGCCGGTGGCGGCGGCGGATTACTTTCTGAAGAATCCGTTCGTCGCCTGGTTCGCGCTGCACATCATGCACATCCTGCCGCTTTCGCGCCGGCCGAAGCCAGGCGAGAAGCCGCTGGCGCACATCGAGGCGGCGCTGGCGGCAGGCGACATCCTGATCCTCTTCCCCGAGGGCTCGCGCGGGGAGCCGGAAAAGCGCAGCGCGCTCAAGTCCGGCATTGCGCACCTGATGGAAGCCGCGCCGGCGGTGCCGGTCATACCGATCTACCTGCACGGGCTGGGCAAGGCGCTGCCCAAGGGCGACTGGCTGCCGATCCCGTTCTTTGCCGACGGCTGGGTGGGCGAGCCGGTGACGTGGCAGGGCGAGCGGGCGGCGACGATGCAGGCGCTGGAGGCGCGGTTTCAGGGGCTGGAGGCGCTGGGGCGCCACGACGACTGGGTCTGAGCGTGTGGAAGGACGGCCGCGGCCGTCCTTCCCTACTATTAATCTGCGGAAATTTCTGCCGTAGTACTTATTAAATAAGGATACGGGGGCGTCACCTTGCAGTGTGGCCTGAGCACCAGACTCATCGCATATGTTGCCGCAGGCGTGCTGGCGACCTCGGCGGCCATCGGGGTGATGCGCGTGCAGAGCGAGCGTGTCCATCTCGGCCGGCTGATCGACGGGATCGGACAGGGGGTGGCCACGGCGGCGGCGTCGAGTGCCGCCGCCCTCATCGCCGGTTACGATTACGGCAATCTGGAAATCCTGACCCGCAATATCGCGGGCCAGGACAACGTGGAGCGCGTCGTCATCCGCAATCGCGATGGGCGCGCCATGAGCGAGGCCAGCGCATCGCACACCGGGGCTTTCAAGCGTTTCGACGCGCCGGTGCGCTTCAACGGGCAGCAGATCGGCAGCGTTGCGGTCGACATGTCCACCGACGTGCTGGAGCGTGCACTCGATGCGCTGTACTGGCGGGTGTTCGTCGAGCAGCTGGTGTTCGGCCTGGTGCTGGGCGTGATCGTCTACTTTTTTACGGCGCGCGGCATCGTGTCGCCGATCCGCAGGCTCACCTCGACCATGGAAGAGGCGCTGGAAAAGGGCAGGGGGTACATTGCCCGCGATCTCGAGGTGACGAGTGCGGACGAGATCGGCCGCCTGGTGTCGGTGTTCAATACGCTGAACCGGTCGCTTGCGCGTTATTAGGGCCAGTTGCAGGGCAAGATCGAATTCGCCGACCAGGAGTTGCGTGAAAAGAACATCCAGCTGGGCGCGCGCACGCGCGAACTGGAACACGCGCTCGACCTGCTCAACACCATGGCCACCACCGACTGGCTGACCGAACTGCCCAACCGGCGCAAATTCGACGAGAGCATGTCGCGCATGTTCCATCAGTCGGAACGTTTTGCCGAGGACATCACGCTGGTGCTGTTCGACATCGACCATTTCAAGCAGATCAACGACAGCCACGGGCACAGTGCCGGCGACGAGGTGTTGCGCGACATCGGCATCCTGCTGCGCCTGCACGTCAGGAAAACAGATCTGCCAGCCCGCCTCGGCGGCGACGAATTCGGCATCGTCCTGTATCACACCACGGCGGCGCAGGCGACGCTGTTCGTCGAGAAATTCCTCAACGACGTGCGTGCCTACGACTTCAGCTACCAGGGCAGGCCGCTGACGGTTCGCCTCAGCGTGGGGCTGGCCCAGTACGATTCCGCCATGAACGAACCGCAGGCCCTGTACTATGCAGCGGACAAGGCCCTGTACCGGGCCAAGCAGCAGGGCCGCGACGGCTACTGCACCCATGGCGAGGCGGACCGACAGCGGGAGGTGGGGACATGATGAAACGGGCAGCGGTGATGCTGGGCCTGTTGTGGCATTGCGCCGCGCCGGCGGCCGGCAGGGCCGAGGAGGTGGATGCGGCCGCCATGAAAGTCACCATGGGGTCGGTGGCGATGGACATTCCCGCCGAGATGATCCGGCGCATGAACGCGCTGACCCGCCACATCGGCGCGACGGCCGGTCTGCGCATCGACTTCCGGCCTTCGCCCAACCTCGATTCGGCAGTGGGCGATCTGGGCACGGGGCTGACGCAGATCGCCTACCTGACGCCGGTAGCCTATATCGAGGCGCACCGGAAATACGGCGTCGAGCCGCTGGTGGCACCGACGACCGGCGGCCGCCCCGCTTTCGCCCTGGTGATCGGGGTGAAGGCGGGACGCGGGATCGCGGAACCTGCGGATCTGAAGGGCAAGCGCTTCGCCTTCGGCGACGAGAAAGCGCTACTGCAGAAGGCGGCCGTCGAATCGATGGGACTGAAGGCCGGCGATTTTTCCGGCATCGCCTATCTCAAGCATTACGACAATATCGCCAAGGCCGTGCTGGCCGGCGATTTCGACGGTGGCATCCTGAAGGATTCGGTCGCCGACGATTTCCGCGATCGCGGCATCGCAGTCATCGGGAGCACGCCGCCCCTGCCTTCCTATGTGTTCGCCGTGCGCCCGGACATGCCGGCTGCGCTGCGCAGCCGGTTGCGCGACGCCTTCCTGGCGCTCGACAGGAACCAGCCGGGCGGGGCGGCCGTGTTGGGCGCATTCGACGGGGCCTGCGACGGTTTCGTCGTCGTCGAGGACAAGGCCTACGATACGGTGCGCAAGCTCATCCAGCCGCACCGGAAATGAGGCATTTCGCGGACGGGCGCCGCGGGCGCATGGGCGGCATCGAGGCGCGCGTATTGGTCGGGCTGACCCTGGTGGCGCTCGCCGTGTCGGGCCTCGCCCCCTACGACCGTTTGACCTGGTGGCTGGAAACTGCGCCGGTGATGATCGGCCTGCCGCTGCTTTTGCTGACGCAGCGCAGCTTTCCGTTGACGCCGCTGGTGCTGCGCCTGCTGTTCGTGCACGGCCTGATCCTGATGCTGGGCGGGCATTACACCTATGCGCGGGTGCCGCTGGGTTTCTGGGTGCAGGATGCCTTCGACCTGGCGCGCAATCACTACGACCGGCTGGGGCATCTGGCGCAGGGTTTCGTTCCGGCCTTGCTGGCACGCGAAATCCTGCTGAGGCGGACGCCCCTGCGTCCCGGCGGCTGGCTGTTCCTGCTGACGACCTCGGTGATCCTCGCGTTCTCCGCCTGCTACGAGTTCGTGGAGTGGGGAACGGCGCTCGCCATCGGCGCGGATGCCGATGCCTTCCTCGCCACCCAGGGCGATCCCTGGGATACCCAGTGGGACATGTTTCTCGCGCTGATCGGCGCGCTGACCGCGCAGGGTTTGCTGGCGCGGCTGCAGGACGGCCAGCTGGCGCGGCTCAGCGCCTGAACAGACGACCGGCGAGCTTCACGCCGGCCAGCACCAGGGCGCCCGCCGCGATGCCGGCGCCGGCGTCGGCGAGCAGGGTGGCGACCGCAGCGGTCCATCCGCTCGCCGGGACGACCGTTGCGATGGCGTGATGCAGCCAGGGCAGGCCATGCACGAGGATGCCACCGCCGACGAGGAACATCGCAGCCGTACCCAGCACCGACAGTGCCTTCATCATCCGGGGCGCGGCGGCGAGCAGGGTGCGGCCCAGCGTACGGGCCACGCTGCTGGATTTTTGCGCCAGATACAGGCCGGCATCGTCGAGCTTGACGATGCCGGCGACCAGACCGTAGACGCCGATGGTCATGATCACGGCGATGGCTGCGAGCACGGCCAGTTGCGTCAGCAGGGGCTTGTCCGCAACGGTGCCCAGCGTGATGACGATGATTTCCGCGGAGAGAATGAAATCGGTGCGTATCGCGCCCTTGATCTTGTCTCTCTCCAGCGCGACGAGATCGACGGTCGGGTCTTCCAGCGCGTGGGCGAGTTCGGCGTGGTGGGCGTCGTCCTCGGCCGGGCCGTGGAGGAAACGATGGGCCAGCTTTTCGAAGCCCTCGTAGCAGAGAAACGCACCGCCCAGCATCAGGAGCGGCGTGACCAGCCAGGGCGCGACGGCGCTGATCGCCAGCGCGGCGGGCACGAGAATGAACTTGTTGACGAGGGAGCCCTTGCCCACGGCCCATACCACCGGCAGTTCGCGGTCGGCATGCACGCCGGCGACCTGCTGCGCGTTCAGCGCAAGATCGTCGCCGAGGACGCCGGCGGTTTTCTTGGCAGCGACCTTGGACAGGATGGAAATGTCGTCGAGGACGGTCGCGATGTCGTCGATGAGAGCCAAGAGACTGGCGCCGGCCATAAGAACTCCGTTTGCTGGGGATCGGTCAGTTGAACTAGGGGGACGCGTGGCAAGGAGGGCTTGCTCCCGAGTCCTTCCGCCTTGTGAAAATTCAGTCGCCCAGCTGGATGCGGCCGGCCTTCTCGGCGGCGGCAAAATCGAGCATGCGCTGGATCGACAGCCGCGCCCTGGCGCGGATGCCTTCCTCGATGTGGATTTCGTTGTCGCCGGTTTCCAGCACGCGGGCCAGGTTCTTCAGACCGTTCATCGCCATCCACGGGCAGTGCGCGCACGACTGGCAGGTCGCGCCCTCGCCGGCAGTGGGCGCTTCGAGCAGGATCTTGCCGGGGGCGGCGGCGCGCATCTTGTGGAAGATGCCGTTGTCGGTGGCGACGATGAATTCCGGGTTTGGCAGGTCTTTCACCGCGTTGATGAGCTGGGTGGTCGAGCCGACCACGTCGGCCTGCGCGATCACCGCTTCAGGCGATTCAGGGTGGACGAGCACGGCGGCATCGGGGTGTTCGGCGCGCAGCTTTTTCAGTGCCCCGGCCTTGAAGGCTTCGTGCACCACGCACGCGCCCTGCCACAGCAGCATGTCGGCGCCGGAGACGCGCTGCACGTAGTCACCCAGGTGGCGGTCGGGCGCCCACAGCAGCTTGTGGCCCTGCTGGTGCAGATATTTCACGATCTTGACCGCGATGCCGGAAGTGACGACCCAGTCGGCGCGGGCCTTCACGGCGGCGCTGGTGTTGGCGTAGACGACGGAGAGACGATCCGGGTGCGCGTCGCAGAAGGCGGCGAATTCATCCGCCGGGCAGGCGAGGTCGAGCGAGCAGTCGGCCTTGAGATCGGGCATCAGCACGCGCTTTTCCGGGTTGAGGATCTTGGACGTCTCGCCCATGAACTTCACGCCGGCGACGAGCAGGGTCTTCGCCGGATGCGCGTGGGCGAAGCGCGCCATCTCCAGGCTGTCCGAGACGCAGCCGCCGGTTTCCTCGGCCAGGTCCTGCAGGTCGGCGCTGGTGTAGTAGTGCGCCACCAGCACGGCGTCCTGCTGTTTCATCAGGGCCTTGATGCGGGTTTTGAGCGCGGTGCGTTCGTCGGCGGACAGCACTTCCTCGACCATGGGAGGCGCCACGATCGCGGGTCTGACGGAAACGGGAAAGGCAGGACTCATCGACGTCAACAGGCGGAAAACCCAAAGTATAGCGGCTGGCCCTGCTATCCTTGCGCCCCTATGCGGCAACTGCTACTCGACATCCGGCCTCCTTCGCGCCCCGAACTGGCGCGCTTCGTCGTTGGCCGCAATATCGAGCTCCTGGCCGCGCTCGCAGCCCTGCGCGCCGGCACGGCAAGCGAGCGTGCGGTCTATGTGTGGGGGGCGCCGGGCAGCGGCAAGAGCTACCTGCTCGAAGCCTGGGCGAATGCCTGTGAAGCGGAGGGGCGCGCGGTCGCCCGCGGCGGACTGGCGGCCGCGCCGGTGGTCGTGGCGGACGGGGTCGATGCGTGGGATGCGGCGCAGCAGGCGGCGGGCTTTGCCGTCTACAACCAGGTGCGCGAGGCGGGCGGGGTGTGGCTGGCGTCGGGCCGCGCGGCACCGGCCGACTTGCCGCTGACGCCGGAATTGCGCACCCGCCTCGGCTGGGGGCTGGTGTTCCAGCTGGCGCCGCTGACCGACGCGGAAAAGCAGGCGGCGCTGGCGCGCCATGCGGAAACGCTGGGATTCCGGCTGGAACCAGCGGTGTCGGATTACCTGATCACGCGCGGTGCGCGCGACATGCAGAGCCTGCTTGCCACGCTGGAAGCGCTCGACCGCGCGAGCCTGGAGATGCGCCGGCCGATCACGCTGCCGCTGTTGCGGCAGTTGCTGGCCGGGCGGGCGGATCAGCCCTGATTCTGCTGGGCTTGCTGTTCGGCGATGTCCTTGTGGACCTGCGCCATGTCCAGCGCCATGACCTGTTCGATCAGCGAATCCAGCGCGTTGGCAGGCAGGGAACCCGCCTCGGAGAACAGGATGACCTGTTCGCGGAACACCATCAGGGTGGGGATGGAACGAATCTGGAAGTAGCCGGCCAGCTCCTGTTCGACTTCGGTGTTGACCTTGGCGAAGACGATGCCGGCGTGCTTGTCGCTCGCGGCTTCGAAGATGGGCGCGAACCCGCGGCAGGGGCCGCACCAGGGGGCCCAGAAGTCGACGACGACGACGTCGTTGCCATTGATGGTGGATTCGAAATTGTCCTTGGTGAGTTCGATGACGGCCATGGCGGAGTCCTGCGGAAATGGAAAACAAAAGGCGCGAGGACGAGTCCTTCGCGCCTAGTGCCACCCTATCACGGATGGCGGGCCGCCGACAATGCGGGGCGTCTTATCGGGTAGTTCAAGCCTGGCTGCCCGCTACCCCGGTCCGGTCGAAGCCGACCGGCCAAGAAACCGTTTACTTCTACTTCGCAAACGCCTGGCTGAACATGCTGCGCTTGTTCTCCATCGGGGGCTGGCTGCTGCGTACCATGTTCTGGCTTTGCTTGAGATTGTTGCGGACCTCGGCACGGTTCACCGCCATGATGAGTTCGGTGGCCAGCACGCGCGCCTGATGGGGGGTGAGGTTGAGCGTGCAGCCGTCCTGCAGGGCCAGTTCGACGCGGTCGCGTCCGTGGCTGTCCTCTTTCAGGTTGATGTCCAGTACGGCGCCCGATTCGATTTCGATCATGCCAGTGTCTCCTTGCGTTGCGTGTGCAAGAGTAAATGCAGCGTCCATGCCAGTCTCCCGAATGTCCGTAAAGGAATGAAAAATCCAATCAAATCAGGGCTGGATGAATACTTGATGAAGGGGCGTGCCGGCAGCAGCTGACGAGGCTTCGACAACGCGGATGGCGGGTTCGACAGTGGGATGCCGCGCGGAGGGCCGCGTTCCCGATGCGGACCCGGGGACATTGCGCGCAGCCCGTGCGGATGCGCACGCGAACAAAATCCGGACGGAGGGGTCAAGCCAGTACGGCGGTCTGTAAGGCGAGCCCGCCTGCGCCGACTGATCCCTATCGCAGCCCGAGGACCCGATCATGCTGATACGCCATCCTGCCGACATTCTGTCTTCCGAGATCACGCCGCCGGAGATATACCGGGAACGCCGGCGTTTCATGCAGGGGGCGGGGGCGCTGCTCGCGGGCACCGCACTGGGGGCGGCAGCGGATACGTCAGCCGGCACCCGGCTGACGGGCGTACGTTCTGGCGCATACCGGCTGGACGAGGAAAGGACGCCCTACAAGGATGTCACCACCTACAACAACTTCTACGAATTCGGCACCGGCAAGGACGATCCGGCTGCGCGTGCAGGCAGCCTGCAGACCCGGCCTTGGACCGTCTCGGTCGAGGGGGAAGTGAAGCAGCCCAGGATCTGGGACATCGATACGCTCATGAAGCTGGCGCCCCTGGAGGAGCGCGTCTATCGCATGCGCTGCGTCGAGGGCTGGTCGATGGTGATTCCCTGGATCGGCTTCCCGCTGGCTGAGCTCGTTCGCCGTGCCGAGCCCACCGGCAAGGCGCGATACGTCGAATTCGTGACGCTCAAGGACCCGAAGCAGATGCCGGGTCAGCGCGCCGGCGTCCTCGACTGGCCGTATACCGAAGGTCTGCGCATGGACGAGGCCATGCATCCGCTGACGATCCTGGCGGTGGGGCTCTACGGTGAAGTGCTGCCCAGGCAGAACGGTGCGCCGGTCCGCCTGGTGGTGCCCTGGAAGTACGGGTTCAAGAGCGCCAAGTCCATCGTCCGGATTCGCTTCGTCGAGAAGCAGCCGCTGACGGCCTGGATGGCGGCCGCGCCGAACGAGTACGGCTTCTACTCCAACGTCAATCCGACAGTCGACCACCCGCGCTGGAGTCAGGCCAGGGAACGTCGCATCGGCGAATTCTTCAAGCGCGACACGCTGATGTTCAACGGCTACGGCAGCCAGGTCGCCCAGCTCTATCGCGGCATGGACCTGCAGAAATACTTCTGATGGATTTGCTGCGCAATCCCAAGACCTGGCTGTTCGTCCTGTGCCTGGTGCCGCTGGCGCGACTCGTCGCCCTGGGGCTCGCGGGCGGACTGGGCGCCAATCCCATCGAGTTCGTCACCCATTCGACCGGGACGTGGACGCTGGTCGGCCTGCTGGCGACGTTGTCGATCACCCCGTTACGCCGCCTGACCGGGCGGGCGGCGCTCCTGCGCTACCGGCGCATGCTGGGCCTGTTCGCCTTCTTCTACGCCTGCCTGCATTTCGTCACCTATGTCTGGCTCGACCAGTTCTTCGACCTGCAGGCGATGCTCCGGGATGTCGTCAAGCGTCCGTTCATCACGGTCGGGTTCGCCGCCTTCGTGCTGTTGATCCCGCTGGCCGCGACCTCGACGCATGCCATGATGCGTCGGCTGGGCCGTCGCTGGCAGCAACTGCATCGGCTGATCTATGCCATCGCACTGTTCGGGGTTCTGCATTACCTGTGGCTGGTGAAGAAGGATGTGACGCAGCCCCTGATCTATGGAAGCGTACTCGCCTTGCTTCTGCTCGTGCGCCTGCCCTGGAGCCTGGACCTCCTCAGACGGGTGCGGGAACGCAGGAGCATTCTGCAGTCCTGAGCCCGTGGCGACAGGCAATAAAAAACCGGGGACAAGCCCCGGTTTCAGATTGGGCAAAGCCCGACCTGTTTAAAGCCCGAACGGCTTGATGACCGGTACCGCCGGTGCGGGTGCGGCAGCCGGCGCAGGTGCAGGCGCAGGCTTGGCAGCAGGAGCAGCTTTTTTGGCAGCCGGTTTCTTGGCCGGGGCAGCCTTCTTGGCAGCGGGTTTTTTGGCAGCCGGTTTCTTGGCCGGAGCAGCCTTCTTCGCCGCGGGCTTCTTGGCTACGGGCTTTTTGGCGGGTGCAGCCTTCTTCGCCACGGGCTTCTTGGCGGCGACTTTCTTGGCTACGGGTTTTTTGGCGGGTGCAGCCTTCTTCGCCACGGGCTTCTTGGCGGCGACTTTCTTGGCTACGGGCTTCTTGGCGGCGACTGCCTTTTTGGCCGGAGCGGCTTTCTTGGCTACGGGCTTCTTGGCGGCGACTGCCTTTTTGGCCGGAGCGGCTTTCTTGGCTACGGGCTTCTTGGCGGCGACTGCCTTTTTGGCCGGAGCGGCTTTCTTGGCTACGGGCTTCTTGGCGGCGACTGCCTTTTTGGCCGGAGCGGCTTTCTTGGCTACGGGCTTCTTGGCGGCCGGTTTGGCGGCAGCCTTCTTGGCGGCCGGTTTGGCGGCGGGTTTCTTCACTGTTGCCATCTAACACTCCTTAGAAGTTGAACATATTCACTACAGCTTGAAGCATCGTGCAGTTGGAATTTGCACTTCCAAAGCGTGGTATCGACAGGCGAGCTTCTTGCCCGAAACCCGCTGTGGACGGGCGATACCGAGGCTCCGCTTGGTGAGCCTCATTCTAGTTGCTTTTCTTCTGCGTTCAATAAATAGTCAAGCGTGCGCATGGATGAGCCGCGAAAAAATGTAGCGGTGCAGCAAAATGTGTCGATACGATACAAAAAAACCGGCCTGGGCCGGTTTTTTTGGATTCAATGAAAGTCAATAAACAAGCCGTTCTCCGGCAATCAGGCTGCTCATCGTCTCTCGCTCACGGATAAGGTGAAATTCATTCTTGTCGACGAGCACTTCGGCCGCGCGAGGGCGGGAATTGTAGTTGGATGCCATGCTCATGCCGTAGGCTCCCGCCGAAAGCAGAGCCAGAAGGTCGCCTTCGTCGATCGCCATATCCCGCGCAAACCCAAGGAAATCGCCGGTTTCGCAGATCGGGCCGACGATGTCGTAGCGACGGGCGGGCGTTTCGCGCGGGCGAACGGCGACGATGTCGTGCCAGGCTTCGTAGAGCGCGGGACGCATGAGATCGTTCATCGCGGCGTCGACGATGGCGAAGTTCCTGTCTTCGCCGTGCTTCAGGACCTCGACGCGGGCGAGCAGCAGGCCGGCGTTGCCGACCAGCGAGCGGCCCGGCTCGAGCAGCAGTTTCTCGCGGCGGCCGGCGAATTTCTGCGCCAGGACGCGGCCATAGGCGGCAAGGTCGGGCGGCGTCTCGTCGCGGTAGCGGATGCCCACGCCGCCGCCGAGATCGATGTGGTGCAGGGCGATCCCCTCGGACGCAAGCGTGTCGACCAGCGCCAGCACGCGATCGGCGGCGTCCGCCAGCGGCGAGAGGTCGGTGAGCTGCGAGCCGATGTGGCAGTCGACGCCGGCGATCTGCAGGTTGGGCAGGCTGGCGGCGAGCCGGTACAGGCGCGCCGCATCGGCAATAGCGACACCGAACTTGTTTTCCTTGAGGCCCGTGGAGATGTAGGGGTGGGTCTTGGGGTCGACGTCCGGGTTGACCCGGAACGAGACGGGCGCACGCTTGCCCATTTCGCCGGCGACCCGGTCGAGCCGGTGCAGTTCGCTCTCGGATTCGACGTTGAAACAGAGGATGCCGGCGGTCAGTGCCGCACGCATTTCCGTCACCGTCTTGCCGACGCCGGAGAACACGACCTTGCCGGGATCGCCGCCGGCGGCGAGGACGCGGGCCAATTCTCCGCCAGAGACGATGTCGAAACCGCTGCCCAGCCGGGCGAACAGATTCAGGATGGCCAGACTGGAATTGGCCTTGACTGCATAGCAGACGAGATGCGGGGTGGCGGCGAAGGCTTCGGCGTAGGCTTGCCAGGCGGCCTCGAGTGCGGCGCGGGAGTAGACATAGAGCGGGGTGCCGAAACGCGCGGCGAGCGTTTCCAGCGACACGCCCTCGACATGGAGGGCGCCGTCGATTGCGTTCAGGGTATTCAATTTGAGGTCCGTTGCGGGGCGGCGGGTTTTTCGGGAAGATACAGGTCGCCCTTGGAGCCGCAGCCCGCCAGGCCCAGGCTGACCAGCAGCAACGACACTATATATATGGCGCGCAGTTTCATGCGCGAAATGGTAGCACGCACGATGAGCTCGAACGGAATGACCGAAGCCGAATTCAACCTGGCCAGCGCCGCGACGCTGGCGCGCATCGAGGCGGCCGTCGAAGCCGCCGACCTGGAGTTCGAGACGCCGGCCGACGGTATCATCGAAATCGAGTTCGACGACGGCAGCAAGATCGTCGTCAACCGCCACGGCATCGCCCGCGAGATCTGGGTGGCGGCCCGTTCCGGCGGTTTCCACTTCAAGCCGCAGGCCGGCGACTGGGTCGACACCCGCGACGGCACGCCGCTGTTCGACAAGCTTGCCGCGCTGATCGCCGCCCAGGGCGGCGGCACGGTCCGCTTCTGATCCCCGCTTGAAAAGCCAGGCGCTCACCCTCTTCGATCTGGTCGAGCGCCTTTCCCTGCTCACCCGTGCCGACCTGCGTCAGGCAGGTGCCGCCCAGGGCCTGCAGCCGGTGCACCTGCAGGTGCTGTTCTACCTCAACCAGGCCAACCGTTTCTCCAATACCCCGCAAGCCCTGACCGAATACCTCGGCCTGACCAAGGGCACGGTGTCGCAGACGCTGCTGGTGCTGGCCCGGCGGCGGCTGATTTCGCGTTACGCCGATCCCCGCGACGGCCGGGTGGTACGGCTGATCCTGACCGAGGGCGGGACGACCCTGCTGAAGACCCTGTCCGCCGGCAGTGCCTGGCGCGACATCGTCCAGACGGCCAGCCAGGCGCGGGTGACGTCGGCCATCGTGGTGCTGCGCCAGGTGCTGGCACAGGTACAGGGGCAGAGCGGGAAACGCAGCTTCGGCGTGTGCGCCAGTTGCCGCCACATCCAGCGGCTGGGACCGCGCAGCTATTTCTGCGGGCTGATGCAGGAAAAACTGTCGAGCCCGGAGACGCGGCGGATCTGCCGGGAACATGCGACGCCGGTGTCGGCGCCGCCGCCGGAAGCCTGAGTCAGAGCCGCTTGCGCGCGCGTTCGATGGCGGCGCGGACCTGCTTCGGCGCGGTCCCGCCGACGTGGTCGCGGGCGGCGAGCGAGCCTTCCAGCGTCAGTACGGCGTAGACATCGTCCGCGATGACCGGGCTGAAGGCCTGCAGGTCGGCCAGCGGCAGATCGGCCAGGTCGCGCCCGGCGGCCTCGGCGGCGCGCACGGCGCGGGCCACCACTTCATGCGCGTCGCGGAAGGGCACGCCTTTCTTGACCAGATAGTCGGCCAGGTCGGTGGCGGTGGCGAAACCCTGCAGCACGGCGGCGCGCATCGCGTCGGGCTTGACGGTCACGCCACGCAGCATGTCGGCATAGATGGTCAGGGTGTCGACCAGGGTGTCGACCGTATCGAACAGCGGTTCCTTGTCTTCCTGGTTGTCCTTGTTGTAGGCCAGCGGCTGGCCTTTCATCAGCGTGAGCAGGCCGACGAGGTGGCCGTTGACGCGGCCGGTCTTGCCGCGCACGAGTTCCGGCACATCCGGATTCTTCTTCTGCGGCATGATCGACGAGCCGGTGCAGAAGCGGTCCGCGAGGTCGATGAAGCCGAAGCGCGGGCTCATCCACAGGATCAGTTCCTCGGACAGGCGCGAGAGATGCGTCATCACCAGGGCGGCGGCGGCGGTGAATTCGATGGCGAAGTCGCGATCCGACACCGCGTCCAGCGAGTTCTCGCAGACCGCCTCGAAGCCGAGCTGGTCGGCGACGAACTGGCGGTCGATCGGATAGCTGGTGCCGGCCAGCGCGGCGGCGCCCAGCGGCAGGCGGTTGACGCGGCGGCGGCAGTCGGCCATGCGCTCGGCGTCGCGCGCCAGCATTTCGAAATAAGCCAGCAGGTGATGGCCGAAGGTCACCGGCTGCGCCACCTGCAGGTGGGTGAAGCCCGGCATCAGGGTGTCGGCGTGCTGCGCGGCGAGGTCGACCAGCGAAGTCTGGCAGGCGCGGATGCCGGCCGCGATGCGGTCGATGGCGTCGCGCAGGTACAGGCGGATATCGGTTGCCACCTGGTCGTTGCGGCTGCGGCCGGTGTGCAGGCGCTTGCCGGCGTCGCCGATCTTCGCGGTGAGCGCGGCCTCGATGTTGAGGTGGACGTCTTCCTTGTCCAGCGACCAGACGAAGCGACCGGCGCGGATGTCTTCCAGCAGTTCGGCCATGCCGCGGCGGATGGCTTCCAGATCGTCCTTGGACAGCACGCCGACGTGGTGCAACATGGCGGCGTGGGCGAGCGAGCCCTGAATGTCGAACGCGGCCAGTCGATAATCGAAGGGAATCGACGCGGTATAGCGTTTGACGATCTCGGAGACCGGCTCGGAAAAGCGGCCGGACCAGGCGCCTTCGGGGGGCGTCGATGAGGTGCTCATGGGGCGGAAACGGGATGAAAAGAAGGAATCATAACAACCGGCCGGTGGAATTGCCGAACTTCTGCCACCTCGGCGTGAGCCTGCGCATTGCGCTGACCGCGGAAGCCGCCTTCATCGCCAGCGTGCTGGCGCGCGCAGCGGACGCCGACGCCTTCTGGACCGGGTTCATCGGCCTGTCGGCGCTGGCCCAGCCTGCGCTCCTGCTGTGCCTGCTCGCGCTGTGCGTGGCTTCGCGCTGGCTGCGTGGCCTGCCTTATATAAAGGGAGTTGCGGCGACGCTGGCCATCGGTACCGCCGTGCCGGTCGGCGTTGCAGCGTGGCTGTCGCCCTTGATCGACGGTAGCCAGTCGTCCCCGCCGCCGGTCGTGGGGCTGTTTGCCCTGGCGCTCGGCGGCGGCCTGCTGGCCTATTTCAACCTGCGTGCCCGGGCGCTGTCGCCGGCCATCACCGAAGCGCGCCTGCAGGCGCTGCAGGCGCGCATCCGCCCGCATTTCCTGTTCAACAGCCTCAACGCCGTGCTCTCGCTGGTGCGCAGCGATCCGCGCCGGGCCGAGCGCGCACTGGAAAACATGGCGGATCTTTTTCGCGCCCTGATGAGCCAGGCCAACCAGCTGGTGCCGCTGGAAGACGAGGTGGCGCTCACCCGCGCCTACCTGGAACTCGAACAGCTGCGCCTGGGCGATCGGCTGCAGGTGGTCTGGCACGACCAGAACATGCCTGCCGACGCCCTGATTCCGCCGCTGGTGATCCAGCCGCTGGTGGAAAATGCGGTCTATCACGGCATCGAACCGCAGCCCGGGGGGGGTGAAATCAGCCTCAACCTCTACCGCAGCGGCGACAAGGTCCATATCGTCGTGCGCAATCCGGTTGCCGAGGAGGCGGGCCATCACAAGGGCAACCGGATTGCGCTGGCCAACATCCGCGAACGCCTGCTGCTGCACTTCGATCTCGACGCGCAGCTCAAGTCCGAGCCGCTGGGCGCCGTTTATCAGGTGCACATCGTCATGCCCTATACCCGTGAACGCACCCAGCCCGCCCCTGCGCGTCCTGATCGTCGATGACGAGGCGCCCGCGCGCCATCGCCTGCGCGATGTGCTCGCCGATTGCGCGGCCGACCTGCCGGTCGATGTCGTCGGCGAAGCCGATAACGGCCGCGATGCGATCGACCGGGTGCAGCGCGATCCGGTCGACGCCGTGCTGCTCGACATCCGCATGCCCGGCATGGACGGCCTCGAGTGCGCCGCCCATCTCAACCGGCTCTCCGCACCGCCGGCCATCATCTTCAGCACGGCCTACGATGCCTACGCCTGCCAGGCCTTCGAGCTCAATGCCGTCGACTACCTCCTGAAGCCGGTGCGGGCCGACCGGCTCGTGCGGGCGTTGTCGCGTGCGCACCGCCTCAACGCAGGCGCGCTGGAACATCTGCGCGAGGCTTATCCAAAGGCGCGCACCCATCTGTCGGTCAACGAGAAGGGGCGCATCGTCCTGATTCCCGTCGACGACATCCTGTTCCTGAAAGCCGAGCTGAAGTACGTGACCGTGCGGACCGCCGCACGCGAATACCTGCTGGAGGAATCGCTCACCCGTCTGGAGACCGAGTTCGGCGACGCCTTCGTGCGCATCCACCGCAACTGTCTCGTCGCCGGGGCGCGCATCCGCGAAATCGGCAAGCTGCCCGGCGACGACGAAGGACATTTCCTGCGACTGGACGGTCTCGACGAACGACTGACGGTCAGCCGCCGCCAGTATTCCCAGCTGCGCGAGCGCATGCGCATGCGCTGATCAGGCGCCGCAAAAAAAGCCGGCTGCCTGGCACCCCCGCCGGCGCCATTGCGGGTACGCTCGGCCAGACGGCATTCGCTATGCCCGGCGAATGCCCAACCCCGTGCCGATCGTCATGCAATCGAAGCAACACTATCTGGAATTCGTCGTCATCCTCGGTGCCCTGACGGCATTCGCGCCGCTGGCGATCGACATGTATCTGCCGGCGCTGCCGACGATCGCGCAGGCCTTGCAGGGCAGCACGGGCCAGGGCCAGTTCACGCTGGCCAGTTTTTTTGTCGGTTTCGCGCTGGGACAGGCCCTGCTCGGCCCGCTGGCGGATCGATACGGACGCAAGCGGCCGCTGTATGCCGGTCTGGTGTTGTTCGTTGCCGCATCGGGCGTGTGCGCACTGGCCGCGTCGATGCAGATCCTGGCCGCGGCGCGCTTTGTCCAGGCCGTCGGTGCCTGCGCCGGAGCGGTCGTGGGGCGCGCCATGGTGCGCGACCTGTTCGAACCGGCCGACACCGTGCGCGTGTTTTCCACCCTGATGCTGGTCATGGGCGTGGCGCCCATCCTCGCGCCGCTGGCCGGCGGCTATCTGCTGGTCGGGCTCGGCTGGCGTGCCATATTCTGGTTCCTGGCCGCATTCGGATTGGCCTGCCTGCTGGCCGCCCTGCGCCTGCCGGAGACGCACCGCGCGGCTGCGCCACGCCCACTCGATCCCGGGCGCGTGCTGCGGGATTACCGCGCCCTCCTGGGCCATCGCCGCTACCTGGGCCATGTGCTGGCCGGCGCCTGCAGCGCGGCCGGCATGTTTGCCTACATCGCGGGTTCGCCCTTCGTCTTCATCGAACTGTACGGGGTACCGCCGCAGCATTACGGCTGGCTGTTCGGCAGCAATGCGCTCGGCCTGATCCTGGCGTCGCAGGTCAATGGGCGGCTGCTGCATCGCCGTCTGGGCGCGGATCGCGTGCTGCGGATCGCCGGCTGGATCCAGGCGGGCGCCGGCGTGCTGCTCCTCGCGGTGGCAGCGAGCGGGGCCGGCGGGCTGTGGGGCATCATGCTGCCGTTGTTCGTGTACATCACCTGCGGCGGCCTCGTCATGCCCAATGCCACCGCGCTCGCGATGGCGCCGTTCAGCACGCATGCGGGCACCGCCTCCGCCCTGCTGGGCAGCGTGCAATTCGGGCTTGCCGCCTGCGCCGCCCTGGCGCTGGGTGCATGGCATGCGGAGAGCGCAATCCCGATGAGCGCGGTCGTGGCCCTCTGCGGCGTGCTGGGCATGGCGGCGCATGCCGGGCTGGTGGCCCGGCAGGGGCACGCGGCTTCGTGAACGGCGGAAGGCCGTGTACAGCGGCGGTTCCGGATGCGCACCGCATGCAGCCCCGCTCCGGGAAATCACCGGGCGTTGTTGAAATGCAAAACTAAATGTTCTTTTTTTTCAATTAATTATCGTTCAACTACAACTAAAGTTGTATAGCCAAATACGACAAGCCTTCGTAGCATCCGCATCGCTTGCTGCCTGTTCTGCAAGCAGGAAGTTCTCCGCAACGAGGGGCATGTCTCCTCCATTCGGCCGGGTTTGCAAAAACCCGGCCTTTTTTTGTCCGGGCGATACGTCGGGGCGGCTATCATCGCGGACATGGAAACCGACGACCCGCTGGACCTGACCGAGCACACGCTCGATTCCGAAACCGTTTTCCAGGGGCGGCTCATGCACGTCAAGCGCGACCGCGTGCGCCTGCCCGACGGCGGCGAATCGACGCGCGAATACCTGCTCCATCCCGGCGCCGTCGTCGTCATTCCGCTGTTCGACAACGGCGACGTGCTGCTCGAACGCCAGCACCGCTACCCCCTGCACCGCGACTTCATCGAATTCCCTGCCGGCAAGATCGATCCGGGCGAGGCCGACCTCGTCTGCGCCAAGCGCGAACTGGAAGAGGAAACCGGCTACACCGCGAGCGACTGGCGCGAAATCACCACCATCTACCCGTGCATCGGCTATTCGAACGAGCGCCTGGCGTTCTGGCTCGCGCGCGACCTGGCCGAAGGCACGCATGGCCGCGACCACGACGAATTCCTCGAAATATTCCGCCTGCCCTTCGCCGAGGCCCTGCAGTGGGTGAAGGACGGCCGCATCTGCGAGACCAAGACGGTGATCGGGCTGTTCTGGCTGGAGAAGCTGCTCGAACGGGATTGGTAAGGACGATGTCGTCGCCCGCCTGGCTGGCCCTGTCGGTCGCGGCGTTCTTTGGCGCGTGGCTGCTCGCCTCTCTGTTGTCCACGATGCTGCTCCCCGATGCCCTTGCCTGGCTGCAGCCGCTGGTGGCGCTCGGCTTCGCCATCTGGGCGGCACGTCGGGTATGGCGGCAACTGGGGGACATCCCGGCTACCGGCCTGCCCGTGTTCGTTGGCACGGGCGCGCTTGCGCTGGGGAGTCTGGGATTCGCCGCGGGTTTCTTCGGACCGATGTTCCTCGCACCCGAGGCGAACCAGGGACCGCTGCTCGGCATTTTCATCACCGGCCCCCTGGGGGCCGTGCTGGGTGCGCTTGCGGGATGGATTGACTGGCGCAAACGGCGCAACTGAGAGCTTAGTCCGGCTGATACCCCAGATTCGGCGCCAGCCAGCGTTCCGCCGTCTTCAGGTCCCAGCCCTTGCGCCCGGCATAACTTTCGACCTGGTCCTTCCCCATCTTGGCGACGGCAAAGTACTGGCTGTCGGGGTGCGACAGATAGAAGCCCGACACCGAGGCGCCGGGCCACATGGCGAAGTTTTCCGTCAGTTCGACACCGATGCAGGCGGTGGCGTTGAGCATGTGGAACAGGCCGGCCTTTTCGCTGTGCTCGGGGCAGGCGGGGTAGCCCGGCGCGGGGCGGATGCCCTGGTATTGTTCGTTGATGAGCGCGTCGTTGGAGAGCGCTTCGTCGGCGGCGTAGCCCCAGAATTCGCGGCGTACGCGCAGGTGAAGGTGCTCGGCGAAGGCTTCGGCCAGGCGGTCGCACAGGGCCTTGAAGAGAATGGCGGAATAATCGTCGTGCGCGGCCTCGAAGGCCTTGGCGCGCGCGTCCTCGCCGATGCCGGCGGTGACGACGAAGGCACCGAGGTAATCGCGGATCCCGGTTTCGCGCGGCGCGACGAAGTCGGCCAGGCAGAGGTTGGCACGGCCCGTGGGCTTTTTCATCTGCTGGCGCAGGTTGTGCCAGTCCATCAGCATCTTCTTGCGCGATTCGTCGACGTAGATCGCGATGTCGTCCTCGTTGATGCTGTTGGCCGGGAACAGACCGAACACGGCGCGGGCCTCGACCCAGTTTTCCGCGATCATCTGCTTCAGCATGGCCTGGGCGTCGGCGTAGAGCTTCTTCGCCTCGACGCCGACGACTTCGTCGTCGAGGATTTTCGGGAATTTGCCGTGCAGTTCCCAGGCGGCGAAGAAAGGCGTCCAGTCGATGTTCTCGGCGAGTTTCGCCAGATCGTAGGCCTTGAGCACCTGTACGCCGAGCTGTCTGGGTACGGGCGGCGTGTAGGTCGACCAGTCGATCCTGAACTTGTTCGCGCGGGCCTCGGCCAGGCTTACGCGGACGGTATCGGACTTGTTGCGCAGGTGGCGTTCGCGCGTCGCGGCGTAGTCGGCCCGCGTTTCGGCGACGAAGGCCGCGCGCAGGTCCTTTGAGAGCAGCCGGGTGCAGACGCCGACCGCACGCGAGGCATCCTTCACGTACACCACCGGATGTTCGTAGTTGGGCTCGATCTTCACTGCCGTGTGGGCAAGCGAGGTCGTGGCGCCGCCGATCAGCAGCGGAATCGTGAAGCCCTGACGCTGCATTTCGGCGGCAACGAAGGCCATTTCTTCCAGCGACGGGGTGATGAGGCCGGAGAGTCCGACGATGTCCGCGCCGACTTCGCGGGCGGTGTCGAGAATCTTCTGCGCCGGCACCATCACGCCGAGGTCGACGATCTCGTAGCCGTTGCAGCCGAGCACCACGCCGACGATGTTCTTGCCGATGTCGTGCACGTCGCCCTTGACCGTGGCCATGACGATCTTGCCCGCGCTCTGCGCGCCGCCGGCGGCCTTGTCCGCCTCGATGAACGGGATCAGGTGCGCCACCGCCTGCTTCATCACGCGTGCGGACTTCACCACCTGCGGCAGGAACATCTTGCCGGCGCCGAAGAGGTCGCCGACGACGTTCATGCCGGCCATCAGCGGACCTTCGATCACGTCGAGCGGACGCGTCGACGCCTGCCGCGCTTCTTCCGTGTCCTCGACGATGTACTGCGTGATGCCCTGCACCAGCGCGTGGCTCAGGCGTTCGCTGACCGGCAGCGAACGCCAGGCCAGGTCCTCGACCTTCTCCCTGGCGCCGGCTTTCACACCTTCCGCGAACGACACCAGCCGCTCGGTCGCGTCGGCGCGGCGGTTGAGCAGCACGTCTTCCACGCGTTCCTTCAGGTCGGGGTCGAGCTTGGCGTAGACGCCGAGCTGGCCGGCATTGACGATGCCCATGTCCATGCCGGCCTCGATCGCGTGATAGAGGAAGGCGGTGTGGATGGCTTCGCGCACGGCGTCGTTGCCGCGGAACGAGAAGCTGACGTTGGAGACGCCGCCGGATACGTGGGCGTGCGGCAGGTTCCGGCGGATCCAGCGCGTGGCTTCGATAAAATCGACGGCGTAGTTGGCGTGTTCCTCGATGCCGGTGGCGACCGCGAAGATGTTGGGGTCGAAGATGATGTCCTCGGGCGGGAAGCCGACCTGTCCGGTGAGCAGCTTGTACGCGCGGGCGCAGATTTCGGTCTTGCGCGCGTAGGTGTCGGCCTGGCCGGTCTCGTCGAAGGCCATCACGATCACGGCGGCGCCGTAGCGACGGCACAGGCGTGCCCGCTCGATGAACTCGGCCTCGCCCTCCTTCATCGAGATGGAGTTGACGATGCCCTTGCCCTGGATGCACTGGAGGCCCGCCTCGATGACGCTCCACTTCGACGAGTCGAGCATGATCGGCACCCGCGCGATGTCGGGCTCCGAGGCGATCAGGTGGAGGAAGCGCACCATCGCCGCCTCGGCGTCGAGCATGCCCTCGTCCATGTTGATGTCGATGACCTGCGCGCCGTTCTCCACCTGCTGGCGCGCCACCGACAGCGCGTCGTCGTAGCGGCCCTCGAGGATCATCTTCGCGAAGGCGCGCGAGCCGGTGACGTTGGTGCGCTCGCCGACGTTGACGAAGAGCGAACCCTTGCCGACGTTGAACGGCTCCAGGCCCGACAGGCGCATCGCCGGCTCGGGTACCGGCGGCACGCGCGGCGCGACGCCTTTGACCGCGCTGGCGATGGCGGCGATGTGGGCCGGCGTGGTGCCGCAGCAGCCGCCGACGATGTTGAGCAGGCCCGAGCGTGCCCATTCGGCGATGTGCACGGCCATCTGCGTGCCGTCCATGTCGTATTCGCCGAAGGCGTTGGGCAGACCGGCGTTGGGGTGGGCGGAGACGAACGCGTCGGCCTTGGTCGCCAGCTCGTTGACGTACTGGCGCAGCAGGTCGGGGCCCAGTGCGCAGTTCAGACCGATCGACAATGGCTGCGCATGGCGCACCGAGTTCCAGAACGCTTCGGTCGTCTGGCCCGAGAGCGTGCGGCCGGAGGCATCGGTGATCGTGCCCGAGATCATCACCGGCAGGCGCAGGCCTTCGCGTTCGAAATATTCCTCGATCGCGAACAGCGCGGCCTTGGCGTTGAGCGTGTCGAAGATGGTCTCGACCATCAGGATGTCCACGCCGCCCTTCACCAGTCCGTCGATCGCTTCGAGGTAGGCCGCGCGCAGCTGGTCGAAGGTGACGTTGCGGAAACCCGGATCGTTGACGTCCGGCGAGAGCGTCGCGGTACGCGAGGTCGGGCCCAGGACCCCGGCGACGAAACGCGGCTTGTCCGGGTTCGCGGCAGTGGCCGCGTCGGCGGCCTCGCGCGCAAGGCGGGCGGCGGCGAGATTCAGTTCCGGTACCAGGTCTTCCATGTGGTAATCCGCCATGGAAATCGCGGTGGCGTTGAAGCTGTTGGTTTCCAGGATGTCGGCGCCCGCGGCCAGGTACTGCTCGTGGATGCCGCGGATGAGTTGCGGCTGGGTCAGGCACAGCAGGTCGTTGTTGCCCCTGAGGTCGCGCGGGAAATCGGCGAAGCGCGTCCCGCGATAATCGGCCTCGGACAGCTTGTGCGTCTGGATCATCGTTCCCATCGCCCCGTCGAGGACGAGGATGCGTTGGGCGAGGAGCGTCTGGAGCAGGTCGGCGCGGGACATGGGCGGGAGGCGTGCTGGGAAAGCCTGCGATTTTATCACCCGGGCGGCCGGGCTCCGGTGCCGCCGCGCCGTCGACAAATCGCCATGTTCGGCAGCCTGCCCACCAGTCGAGCCCGGTTCCGGCATCCGGACCGTGGCCGGCGGCGTGTTCTCGGCTGGTGCAATAATTGCTGTCCTCGTTCCAACGCTTCCTGGATCTTCACCGCCCATGGCCTTCCGATACCCGCTGCGCACCCTGACCCTGATCGCCTTACTCGCCGTCGGCTCGAACGCGCTCGTAGCGCCGGTCCACGCAGCCGATCGGGCGACCCGGGCCTCGGAGTTCTACGAGGACGCGCTTGCGCGCATGCAGAAGGGCGATGCCAACGGTGCGGTCGTCCAGCTCAAGAATGCCCTGCAGCAGGACAACAAGATGTTGCCGGCGCTGGTTCTGCTGGGGGAGGCCTATCTCAAGACCGGCGCGCCCCTCGGCGCGGAGCGGGTGCTGGCGGACGCGGAGCGCCTGGGCGCGGACCGGTCGCAGATCATTGCCATGCAGGTCGAGACCTACGGCCTGCTGGGGCGTGACCGGGAACTGCTCGAACGTTTCTCGCCGGATGGCCTGCCGCCCGGCGTGCAGTACAAGGTGCTGGTCGCGCGCGCCTATGCGCAGATGAATCTCGGGCAATACAAGGCCGCCACGCAGTCGCTCGACCAGGCGCGGCAGATCGATCCGAATGCCGCCGCCGCGCTGGTCGCCCTGTCGCGCGGCTATCTGCAGCAGGGACAGTTCGACCAGGCCGGCGCATTCGCGCAATCGGCCATCGACCGCAATCCGTCTGATCCGGCGGGCTGGAACATGAAGGGTTCGATCGCCCATGCCCGTGGCGACGCGAATGGCGCGCTCGCCGGCTATGCCAGGGCGCTCAGCCTGAATCCCGCCTATCTGGACGTCCTGATCGCCCGCGCTTCGCTGCTGATCGACCTGGGCCGCGACGCCGAAGCGGCGAAGGATGTCGCCGTCCTCAACCAGAAATTTCCCGCCGATCCGCGCAGCGCCTATCTGAAGGCCCTGCTCGCGGGCAAGAAGGGCAACGATGCCGAGGTCAAGGCGGCCCTGATCGCGGCGACCAGCGCACTGGATGCATTGCCGCCCGAGGCCGTGATGGCCAAGCCGCAGCTCTCCCTGCTGGGCGGCGTCGCGCACTACAGCCTGGGGCAGAACCAGAAGGCCAAGACCTATCTCGGCTATTTTCTCAAGAAGTCGCCGCAGCACATGGGCGCACGCAAGCTCTACACCGGCATCCTGATGGCGGAAAAGGATTACGCCAATGCCATCGCTTTCCTCGAAGGCCCGGCCCGCGCCAGGCCGGATGATCCGCAGGCCCTGTCGATGCTGGCCAGTGCCTACATGGCACTGGGACAGCATACGCGGGCGGTTTCCCTGCTGCGGCAGGCGGATGAGCTCAGCGGCGGCAAATCGCCGGATATCGCCGCCAACTTCGGCCTCAGCCTGATCGGCACCGGGCAGGAGGACCTGGCCCTGATCCAGTTGCAGAAAGCCTATGCGGAAGCCCCGGGACGCGCCAGCAGCGGCATGCCTCTGGCCCTGCTGTACCTGAAGAAACAGCAGCCCAAGCCGGCAGTCCAGATCATGCAGCGCGTGGCCAAGAACGAGCCGCGCAACCTGTCCGCGCTCAACGTGCTGGCCGTTGCGAAGACCCAGGCCGGGGATCTGGCCGGCGCCCGGCAGACCTACGAGCAGATCCTCGAGGTCGACCGGCGCTTCACGCCTGCCGCCCTCAATCTGGCGCGCCTGGACCGTGCGGAAAACAAGCCCGATGCGGCCCGGGGGCGCCTGCAGGCACTGCAGAAAGCGCAGCCGCGGAATCTGGATGTCCTCTACGAACTGGCCCAGCTCGAACTGTCGCAGAAGCGCCCGCAGGAAGCGGTCCGCATGCTGGAAAAGGCGCGTTCCCTCAACCCGCAAAGCCTGGCACCCAACCTCATGCTCGTGGATCTGTACCTGAATCTGGGTGACCGGCAGCGGGCGCTCGACATCGCGAAGGATACCCAGGCCAGCAACCGGGAAAATCTCCAGGCGCTGGCCACGCTGGGGCGCGCCTACCTGGCGGTGGGCAACCGGGGTCTGGCGCGCGAGAATTTTCGCCGCTTGGCGCAGCTTGCCGGCTTCAACGCCGACTGGCAGCAACTGGCGGCGGTCAACCTGATCCGGGCCGGCGATCCGGAATCGGCGCGCTATTCGCTCGACAAGGCGCTGCTCAGCAAACCCGGGTATCTGCCCGCGCTGCTGCTGCGGGCGGAACTCGAGATGGCGGCAGGCAGGCTCGATGCAGCCGAGGTCCAGGCCCGTACCCTGCAGGCGCAGCACCCGCGCGAAGCGGAGGTGTTCCGGTTGCAGGGCAAGCTCGCGGTCAAGCGGCAGCGGCCGGACGAGGCGCTGGCCGCATTTACCCAGGCGTACACGCTGAAGAAGACCTCGGATAACGCGATCGACCTGCACAATGCCTACAGCCTTGCGGGCAAGCCGGACAAGGCGCTGTCGTTCCTGCAGGACTGGGTGGCGGCCAATCCCGGCGATCTGGCCGCACGCCGCACGCTGGCCCTGGCGTTCGACCGCGCCGGCCGCCTGACCGACGCGCAGTCGCAATACGAAACCCTGGTCAGGCAGCAGCCGGACAATGCCGCTGCCCTGAACGAACTGGCGTACGTCCTGCTGAAGCAGCGCAAACCGGGGGCCCTGGCGCTCGCGGAAAAGGCGTACGGCCTCGCCTCCGGCGATGCCGGTGTCGCGGATACCTATGGCTGGGCACTGGTACAGGACGGGCAGATCGAAAAGGGCCTGCGCTACCTGCGTGAGGCGCAGGTGCGCGCGCCCAACAATCCCGATATCGAAGCGCATCTGGCCGAGGCACTCAGGCGCAAGGCCGGACAGGGCGCGCGTTGAAGGCGCGTGTCGGCTTTCTTTACAGCGCGCCGGATTTTACCGCGTGTCGCAGACGAAAAAACGACATAACCAATTGAATAACATAGATATTATAGATTCTGGTATGACGTTTGCTTTGTAATGGGCAGTAACCGATCCAATGTGGGGATTTCACAAATGAACAACAATTTCAAGAAAAGTGTGTTGGCGGGGTGCGTCATTCTGGGCGCCTCCTTCTCTGGCCTGGCACTGGCCACGGGCGGGGGGTCTTCCAAGAATTGCGGCAGCGGCGGTGGCGGCGGCAGCAACCCGGATTGCTACACCTGGACCTTCAACGACAGCAGCGCCAGCCTGCAGACCTCGAACACGGAAAACTCCAGCCCCAGCGGCGTGACGGCCACTGCAACCGCTTGGTCCAGCACGGGAACGGGCGGCGCACTGCAGAGCGCCTATATCGGCGAATACGGCAGTTCCGGCATGGGGGTGACCAACAACACCGGCATCGACGCGGCTTCGCCCCAGCACGCCGTGGACAACAGCGGCGCCGTGGACTCCGTCCTGTTCAGCTTCGGCAGCAAGGTGAACGTCGATTCCATGACCGTGGGCTGGGTTTCCGGCGACTCCGATTACACGGTGCTGGCCTATACCGGTACCGGCACGCCGGCAGCCCTTGCCGGGCAGACCTATGCAGCCCTGCTGGGCAACGGCTGGTCCCTGGTGGGCAACTACAGCGGCGGCAGCAGCGCCGGTTCGCGCGATTTCGTCAACGACATCTACTCCAGCTATTGGCTGATCGGTGCGTTGAATACCCTGGTCGGCGGTGTGCAGGATTCGACTTCGACGCAGGTCTGTACCAAGTACTACACCGGTACCAATACGTGCAAAACCTGGGGAACCCAGACGACTCCCAGCTACGACTACTTCAAGCTGCTTTCCCTGGCCGGCTGTGACTGCAGCACCGCGCCTGCCGGAACGCCCGGCTGCGGCGGCGGCGGCAATCCTGGCGGCGGCGTTCCCGAACCCGGCACGATCTTCCTGCTGGGAGCCGGACTGCTGGGCCTGACCCGCATGGTGCGTCGCCCGGCCCGTTGATTCTGGTCGCGCCACAAGAAAAAGCCCCGCATTGGCGGGGCTTTTTCATTGCCGATCTCTTTGGCGGATTGGAATCCCCCTGCCTGGCTGCTAGGGTGGCTGTGTGATCGCAGGAGCGCAGATGAAAGCCTTTTCCCCTTCGCAAGCATTCGACTATCTGAGGCAGCATCCGGAAGCCGTCTTCATCGACTGCCGTTCGGAGATCGAATATCTGTTCGTCGGGCATCCTGCCGGGGCCATCCACATCGCCTGGCAGGATGGGCCGGACTGGGACGTGAATCCCGACTTTCTCGGCCATGCGCGCAAGGCCGCCTCGGTCAACCGGCCGGTGGTGCTGATCTGCCGCTCGGGAAGGCGTTCGGCGGACGCCGGGCGTTACCTCGAAAAGCACGGCTTTCCCGAGGTGTACAACATCGAGCATGGCTTCGAGGGCGACATGGACGAAACGCGCCACCGCAGCACCAGGAACGGCTGGCGTTTCGACGGCCTGCCGTGGGAGCAGACCTGACCGGTCCCGCCCTCAGGCGAGCGACACGCCCAGCCAGGTGCCGATGAACCAGGTGGCGATGCCGGCGCCGCCGCCGATAGCCAGCATGCGCAGGCCGGAGAGCAGGGCATGGCGGCCGGTGAACAGGCTCATGCTGGCGCCGACCGCAAACAGTCCCAGGGCGGTCAGGCCGACCGACAGAACAAGCGCGTTGCCGGCGTTCAGCAGATAGGGCAACAGCGGTACTGCCGCGCCTGCGGTGAATGCGGCAAACGACGACAGCGTCGCCACCCAGGGCGAGCCGAGTTCGTCGGGGTTGAGGCCCAGTTCCTCGCGTGCCAGCGTGTCGAGCGCACGCTCAGGGTCGGCGACCAGATGGTCGGCCAGCCGGCGCGCATCGTCAGCAGGCATGCCCTTGGCAGCATAGATGAGTGCCAGTTCGGCGGCTTCTTCCTGCGGGTATTTTTCCAGTTCGTCGCGTTCGAGGCCGATCTGGTATTCGAACATTTCGCGTTGCGCCCGCATCGAGACATACTCGCCCGCCGCCATGGAAAAGGCGCCGGCGAGCAGGCCCGCCACGCCGGTCAGCACGATGACCGCAGGTGACTGGGCGGCGCCGGCCACGCCGAAAATCAGCGCGGCGTTCGACACCAGGCCGTCGTTGATGCCGAAAACCCCCGCCCGCAGAGCGTTGCCGGCCGCGCCGTTCTGGTGGCGCTTGCCGATGTCCTCGCGCCGGACAGGCATGGGATGCGAGGCTTCGGTATACAGGGCCATGCCCCGTACTTTCATGGCCGCGAGCACGCCGCGCATGGCGCGCGGCCCGAAGGTGCGTGTCAGGCGTGCGACGAGGCGGGTGCGCGCATCGGGCCGGAATGCGGCCGGCTCGGTGCCGCCGCGCTGCCGGATGGCGGCCAGCCAGATCGTCGACTGGTCGTCGGCCGCCTGCGCCAGTTCGCGGAACAGGGCTTCGCGGGGGGTATCGCGCTCGCATTCCGCGATCACGCGGTAGAGCCAGGCGGATCGCTTTTCCTCGATCCAGGATTCGTGCGGGTCGCTCATGCGGGGAGTCTTCTGTATTGAATGGCTTCGGCAAGGTGAGACGTGAGGATGCCATCGCTGGCGGCGAGATCGGCGATGCTGCGCGCCAGGCGCAGCACCCGATGATAAGCCCGCGCCGACAGGTTGAGGCGGGCAATGGCCTGCTTGAGCAGCGCCTCGCCCGTGGCGTCGAGGCGGCACAGCCGGTCGATTTCCTGGGTGCCGAGCGCCGCGTTGGGTTTGCCCTGGCGTTGTACCTGACGCGCGCGCGCTGCTTCCACGCGCGCGCGGATCGCGCTGCTGGATTCGCCCGGCGTCGCGCGCAGGAGTTCGTCTTCGGTGAGGGCGGGTACGCTGATCTGGATGTCGATGCGGTCGAGCAGCGGACCGGAAATGCGGCCGCGGTAGCGTGCGATCTGGTCCGGCGTATCGCGGCAGGCCTGCGTCGGGTGGCCGAGATAGCCGCAGGGACACGGATTCATTGCTGCGACGAGCTGGAAGCGGGCGGGAAAATCAGCCTGGCGCGCCGCGCGTGAAATCGTGATGTGTCCGGTTTCCAGCGGCTCGCGCAGCACTTCCAGCACCTGCCGCGAAAACTCCGGCAGTTCGTCGAGGAACAGCACGCCGTGGTGCGCCAGCGAAATCTCGCCGGGGCGCGGGTTGCCGCCGCCGCCGACCAGGGCGACCGCTGACGCAGTGTGATGCGGCGCGCGGAACGGGCGTCGTCCCCAGTGCTCCGGGCGAAAACCGCCATTGAGCGAAGCGACGGCCGCGGCCTCGATGGCTTCGGTTTCGTCCATGGCCGGGAGAATGCCCGGAAAACGCGCAGCCAGCATGGACTTGCCGGTGCCGGGCGGACCGGCCATCAGCACGGAATGGCCGCCGGCCGCCGCGACCTCCAGCGCGCGCCGCGCGGCGGTCTGGCCTTTGACCTCTGCGAAATCCGGGTAATCCGGCGCGGGGGCGGCCGTATCCGGTGCGGGGCTGGAAAGCGAGGCCTGGCCCGCGAGCCAGGCGCACACGTCGAGCAGGCTCGCCGCACCGTGCGTTTCCACGCCCGACGCGAGCGCCGCCTCGCTGGCCGACGCGGCAGGCAGCACCAGGGTGTGGCCTGCGGCGCGCGTCGCCAGCGCCATGGCCAGGGCGCCGCGCACGGGCCGAAGCGAGCCTGTCAGCGCGAGTTCACCCGCGAATTCGGTGGTGGCGAATTTGTCGGCAGGAATCTGGCCCGACGCCGCGAGGATCGCCAGCGCGATCGGCAGATCGAAACGACCCGATTCCTTCGGCAGGTCCGCCGGCGCGAGATTGACCGTGATGCGCCGCGCGGGGAACTCGAAGCGCGCGTTCTGGATCGCCGCCCGCACCCGGTCGCGCGCCTCCTTCACTTCGGTTTCCGGCAACCCCACCAGTGTGAACGCCGGCAGGCCGTTGGCCAGATGCGCCTCGACCACGACTTCCGGCGCAGCCATGCCGGCCAGCGCCCGGCTCCTGACGACGGCGACGGCCACTTATGCGGTGCGCTGCTTTTCCGGTTCGGCCTGGCTTTCCAGTTTGGCCAGGCGCGCCTCGAGCACCGCCAGTTTTTCGCGCGTGCGTGCGAGCACCGCGGCCTGCACGTCGAATTCCTCGCGGGTGACGAGATCGAGCTTGCCGAGCATCGAGGTGAGCCCGGCCTTGAGATTCTGCTCGATGTCCTTCGCGGGCGATTGCTTCAGCAAGGCTGACAGCTTGTCCGCGGCATCATTCAGGAACGCGGGGTTGGGAAACGGGGAAGTGGATTTCATGCAGGCCTCCGGTTGAAGGACAAGTGTAGCAACGGGCGAGGTTTTCGTGCCGCACGAAGAGGGTGCGCGCAGGAAGCCGGACGCACCATTAATGGGCGGTCCTGTGCACCGCAAACCGCGTATAAATAATAAGTCCATGAAATAAAACAATAAAAAATCTGGCATGGCTCGTGCTCCAAGCCAAGTGCAATTTTGCACTCTTCAACTTCGGAGAAATCGAGCATGAAAAAAATCGTATCTGCATTGATGCTGGCTGGCTTGGTGGGCGCACCTGCCGTCGTGATGGCTGCCGAGACCAGCCCCCATACCCTGACCGGCAACGTCAGCCTCACTAGCGACTACGTGTTCCGTGGCATTTCGCAAACGGGTGGCGATGCCGCGATTCAGGGTGGTCTGGATTACACCCACAGCAGCGGTATCTACCTGGGCACCTGGGGTTCGAACGTCGGCTGGATCGAAGATTTCCAAGGCTACAACTCCGGCAACATGGAAGTCGATCTGTACGGCGGCTATCGTGGCACGGCCGGCCCGATTTCCTATGACGTCGGCGTCATCGGTTATTTCTACCCGGGTAGCAAGCCGGCCACTACCACCAAAGGGGATACGACCGAAGCTTACGTTTCGCTCGGATGGAAATGGTTCACCCTGAAATATTCGTATGCCCTGAGCGATGCAGTGTTTGGCTTTGGCAAACCCACTGGCGCATTCGACGCCGATGGCTCGAATTATCTGGAAATCAACGCGAGCCTGCCTGTTGGAGAAACCGGCCTGACGCTGGGTGCCCACTGGGGAACGTTCAACTTCGAAAACTACGGCGCGCAGGATTACAACGACTGGAAAGTCAGCGCAGCCTACGACATGAGCAAGCTGAGCCCCGTGATGTCGGGCGTGACACTGGGCGTGGCCTACTCTGATACCGACGTGGACACCGCCGCCTGGACGGATGGCAATGGTCAGGAACTGGGTGACGGCACGGCCTTCGTCTGGATCTCCAAGGCACTCTGAACCAACTGAATGGAACGGGCTTTGGCCCGTTCCCTCATCCTCGTTGATACGGGAGACAACATGAAATTCGTAACGGCAATCATCAAGCCGTTCAAGCTGGACGAAGTGCGCGAGGCCTTGTCGGCCATCGGCGTCACCGGCCTGACGGTAACGGAAGTGAAGGGCTTCGGCCGGCAGAAGGGCCATACCGAGCTGTATCGCGGCGCGGAATACGTGGTCGACTTCCTGCCCAAAGTGAAAATCGAAGTGGCCATCAAGGCCGAGTTGCTGGAGCGCGTGATCGAGGCGATCGAGAAAGCGGCCAACACCGGCAAGATCGGCGACGGCAAGATTTTCGTCACCAGCCTGGAACAGGTCGTGCGCATCCGCACGGGCGAATCCGGCCCCGACGCCCTGTGAGGAGCATGAACATGAAGAAACTATTTGCCTCGCTGGGCCTGATGCTTGCCCTGCTGTCCCCCAATTTCGTCTTCGCCGAGGATACGGCTGCGCCGGCTGCTGCGCCCGCAGCAACCGAAGCCGCCGCGCCCGCCCCGGAAGCGGCAGCCCCGGCGGCAGACACGGCGGCCGCACCCGCTGCCGAGGCCCCCGCCCCGGAAGCGGCCCCCGCTGCCGCGCCGCCCGCCCCGAACAAGGGCGACACGACCTGGATGCTGATCGCCACCATCCTGGTGATCATGATGTCGATTCCCGGCCTCGCGCTCTTTTACGGCGGCCTGGTGCGCAGCAAGAACATGCTGTCGGTGCTGATGCAGGTGTTCTCGATCTTCTCGCTGATCACGGTGCTGTGGGCGATTTACGGCTACTCGCTGGCCTTCACCCAGGGCAACGCGTTCATCGGCGGCTTCGATCGGCTGTTCCTCAAGGGCATCTTCGACCCCGTGGCAGGCACCGTGGCGAATGCGGCCACGTTCAGCAAGGGCGTCTACATTCCCGAGTTCGCCTTCGTCGCCTTCCAGGCCACGTTCGCGGCCATCACGGTTGCACTGACCGTCGGCGCCTTTGCCGAGCGCATGAAGTTCTCCGCCGTGCTGCTGTTCGCCGCACTCTGGTTCACCTTCGCGTATCTGCCGATGGCACACATGGTGTGGTTCTGGCCCGGCCCGGATGCCTTCACCGATGCCAAGGCGGCTGAAGCGGCAGTGGCGGCTTCCGGCTGGCTGTTCCAGAAGGGCGCCCTCGACTTCGCGGGCGGCACCGTGGTGCACATCAACGCCGGTATCGCCGGTCTGGTGGGCGCCTACGTGGTCGGCAAGCGCGTCGGCTACGGCAAGGAAGCGATGGCTCCGCACAGCCTGACCATGACCATGATCGGCGCTTCGCTGCTGTGGGTGGGCTGGTTCGGTTTTAACGCCGGTTCGGCGCTGGAAGCGGGTGCGACGGCGACCCTGGCCTTCGTCAACACGCTGAATGCCACCGCGGCCGCTGCAGTGTCCTGGATGTTTGCCGAATGGCTGCTCAAGGGCAAGCCTTCCATGCTGGGTGCGGCCTCGGGTGCGGTGGCGGGTCTCGTCGCCATCACCCCGGCCTGCGGCTGGGTTGGTGTCGGCGGTGCGCTGGTGATCGGCCTGATGGCGGGCGTGGTCTGCCTGTGGGGCGTGACCGGCCTGAAGAAGCTGCTGGGTGCGGACGACGCGCTGGATGTGTTCGGCGTGCACGGCATCGGCGGCATCCTGGGCGCCCTGCTGACCGGCGTGTTCAACACCTGGTCGCTGGGCGGTACCGGCATCGTCGACTACGTCAACAACACCATCGTCGACACCTCGATCGGTTCGCAGGTGTGGATCCAGGCGCAGGCCGTGCTGACCTCGCTGATCTGGTCCGGCGTCGTGGCCTTCATCTGCTACAAGGTGGTGGACCTGACCATCGGGCTGCGCGTGCCGGAAGAACAGGAACGCGAAGGTCTGGATACGTCCTCGCATGGCGAGCGTGCCTATAGCCTGTAAGCAATCATTCTCCGAAGGAAGCTGGGGCGCTCTGCAGGGCGCCCCATTTTTTTGTCCGCATTTCCCGCGCACCCGGTTGTCCGGATCCACCGGCACGGCAGGGCACGCACCGGCATCAACGCCTCGACTGCCACCAGAACGGTGCGCGGTGCACTAAAAGCAGGCTGTCCCGGACGCTGTGCGCACGGGAACGGTTTCAGGATTGTTGTTCATGTTCAATGTGTTGCGTGCTTATTCTGGGGTGGCATGGTGGTTGCTAAACCCCTTGTGAATATTACGAATATTCAATTCGGTAATACCACGTCACAAGGAGCCCACCATGAATGTGAAGTCCCTCGGAAGCACGCTGAAATCGCGGCTGGCCAAACTCTTGATCCCCGCCATGGCGGTCATGACGCTGTCAGCACAGGCGGCACAACCCCTCAAGATCGGCTACAGCGACTGGCCGGGCTGGGTCGCCTGGCAGGTCGCGATCGACAAGGGCTGGTTCAAGGAAGCTGGCGTGTCCGTGACCTTCGAGTGGTTCGACTACTCGGCCTCGATGGAAGCCTTCTCGGCCGGCAAGATCGACGCCGTCACCATGACCAACGGCGACGCGCTGGTGACCGGATCGGCGGGCGCCAAGAGCGTGATGGTCATGCTGACCGACTACTCCAACGGCAACGACATGATCGTCGGCAAGCCCGGCATCAAGTCGATCAAGGATCTGAAGGGCAAGAAGGTCGCGGTCGAGCAGGGGCTGGTCGAGCACCTGCTGCTGCTGAATGCCCTCAAGAAGGCCGGCATGAAGGAAGCCGACGTCACGCTGGTCAATGCCAAGACCAACGAGATGCCGCAGGTGCTGGCGAGCGGCGACGTCGCCGCGGTCGGCGCCTGGCAGCCGATCTCGGGGCAGGCGATGAAGGCGCTGCCGGGTGCGCGTCCCATCTATACCTCGGCCAACGAGCCGGGCCTGATCTACGACGTGCTCGCGGTCAACCCCGCCAGCGCCAAGCAGCGCAAGGCCGAGTGGCTCAAGGTGGTCAAGGTCTGGGACAAGGTCGTGCACTACATCAACGATCCCAAGACCCAGCCTGACGCCGTCAGGATCATGGCCGCCCGCGTCGGCATCGCGCCCGAGGCCTATCTGCCGCTGTTGAAGGGCACCAAGCTGCTGAGCCTGGAAGAGGGACGCAAGATCTACGTCAAGGGTGAGGGCTTCGGTTCGCTCTACGGCTCGAGCAAGGTCGCCGACGACTTCAACGTCGCCAACGGCGTCTACAAGGCGCACGAGAACGTCGATGCCTACATCGACCCCTCGTTCACCAACGCCAAGTAACGGCCGGACGGACGCGGAGCGGACATGGGCATGACGAGCAGCCTATTCGGCAACGGTGCAGACCCCCAGGCGCGCCAGCGCACATTGCTGGGTCTGGGGTCGTTCCTGCTGCCCCTGCTGCTCTGGTGCCTGGTCAGCTACGCGCCCTTCGTCTGGCATCCCAAGGTCTACGTCACCGATCCCGGCGGCGTGGACTATTTCCAGGTCGGTATGCTCGTCGACAAGTCGATGTTCGCCGAAGAAAGCGCGAACATGGCACAGGCGCATCTCGCGCCGCCGACGGGCCATGCGGCCAACCCCATTTACCTGCCGGCGCCGCACGACGTGGCGAAGGCGTTCTACAACGGCTTCGTCAATCCGCCTGCAAACACCGACGCGCCGTCGCTGCCGGCGAGCCTGTGGCACAGCATCCAGATCATCTTCTGGGGCTTCCTGATCTCGTCGCTGGTCGGCGTGCCGCTGGGCATCGTGTCCGGCACCTACAACCTCGTCGGGCGACTGAACGAACCGTTCATCGAGTTTTTCCGCTATCTGCCCGCGCCGGCGTTCGGCGCGCTGGCCGTCGCGATCCTCGGCATCTACGACGGACCCAAGATCGCCATCATCGTCATCGGCACGCTGTTCCAGCAGGTGCTGATCATCGCCAACACCACGCGCAAGCTCGAAGTCACGCTGATCGAGGCGGCGCGCACGCTGGGCACGAAGAATGTCCGGCTGCTCACCAAGGTCGTCGTGCCGGGCATCCTGCCCGACCTCTATCGCGACCAGCGCATCCTGCTCGGCTGGGCCTGGACCTATCTGATCGTCGCCGAATTGATCGGCACCAGTTCGGGCATCACCTGGTTCATCACGCAGCAGGCGCGCTACCAGCATTTCGACAACGTCTACGCCGCCATCATGACCATCGGCATCATCGGCTTCGGCACCGATCTGCTGCTGGCCAGGCTGGGCCGGCGCCTTTTTCCCTGGGATCGCACCCAGGAGCGGAGCTGAGCCATGCAACGCGAAGACCTGCCCAGCTATCTCGTCCAGTCCGACGCCGTCCGCGAGCGCTTCGCGCGCATCCGTCAACGCGAAGTCATTCTCGAAGTGCGCGGCCTCGGCAAGCGCTACCGTTCGGCGCAGGGCGAGGTCGAAGCACTGCGCGGCATCGACTTCAGCGTCCACCGCCGCGAGTTCGTCTGCGTCATCGGCCCGTCGGGCTGCGGCAAGTCGACGCTGATCCGCATCCTGGCCGGTCTCGATCAGCACACCGAGGGCGAAGCCCTGCTCGACGGCAAGCCCATCACCGGGCCGGGCCAGGATCGCGGCATGGTGTTCCAGGGCTACTCGCTGTTCCCGTGGCTGACGGTCAAGAAGAACGTGATGTTCGGGCCGCGCATGAAAGGCCAGAGCGACGACCAGGCCGAACGCGACGCGCGGCTGTGGCTGGAACTGGTCGGCCTGGAGAAGTTCGCCGACGCCTATCCGCATCAGCTGTCCGGCGGCATGCGCCAGCGCGTCGCGATTGCGCGGGCACTGGTGAACCAGCCGCGCATCCTGCTGATGGACGAGCCGTTCGGCGCGCTCGACGCGCAGACCCGGGCCAGGATGCAGTCGCACCTGATCGAGATCTGGAAGAACATCGACGTTACCGTGCTGTTCATCACGCACGATCTCGACGAGGCCATTTACCTCGCCGACCGCATCCTGGTGCTGAAGGCGCATCCGGGCGAAGTGCAGGAGGTGATCGAGGTGCCGGTGCCGCGTCCGCGCACGCCCGCGCAGTTCAATTCGCCCGAATTCCAGGCCACCAAGGCGCGCCTCGAAGCGCTGATCCATCCGGCGCCGGAACCGGCGCCCGAGGACGAGCAGAAGGTGCATCCGCACATGATCCGTTTCACCGACGTGTCGGACAACGTCGAATAAAGGCGCGCACCATGCTTTGGGAAAATCTCACCTGGTCCGAAATCCCAGCCGTGCTGGCGCAGTGCGGCCACGCCGCGATCCTGCCGGTCGGCGCGACCGAGCAGCACGGCCCGCATCTCGGCTGCGGCGTCGATACCATCATCGCCGAGCAACTCTGCACCGCCGTCGCCGCAAAGACCGGCGTGCCGATGCTGCCGGTGCTGCCCTACGGCTGCTCGCTCGGGCACAGCCGGCGCTGGCCCGGTACGTTCGCCGTGCAGCCGACCACGCTGATCCAGCTGGTCAAGGAACTCGGCGACTGGGCGTACCACTCGGGCATCCGCCGCCTGTTCATCGTCAACGCCCACGTCACCAACGCCGCGCCGCTACGCTGCGCGCTGGAGATGCTGCGCGCCGAGCACGACGACCTGATGGTCGCGGTCATCAACACCGCCACGCTCAGCGAGCGGGTGCGCCAGTTCCATTTTGCCGACGCGGCCGACTGGCACGCCAACGACGCCGAGACCTCGCTCATGCTGGCGCTTGCCCCCGAGGGCGTGCGTCCAGGGAAATGCGCCGAGGCCGACGATCACGACCGCACCTGCGGCTGCGTCTTTGCCCATCCGGTCAACCGCACCAGCCTGAACGGGGTGACCGGCACGCCCAGCCTCGCCACGGTCGACAAGGGCCGGCAATGGTTCGACTGGCTGGTCGACGATCTCGCCGTTCTGATTCAACAAGGCATGGCCGAAACGCCGCCGCTGCCGCATTCCTATTTCGGGGACGATCTCCCCGCCGCAACGACCTGAGCAAGGACACATGATGACCACCGCGACCCTGGACAAACCCGAGACCTCCATCCCTCTCCATCCAGCCGAAGACACGGCCCGCCTGCAGCGCGAGCTGATGGCCAGAGGCGTGAAGTACTGCATCGGCGCCTACGTCGACATCCACGGCGTGCCCAAGGCCAAGGTCGTGCCGATCGCGCACCTCGGCCACATGGCCAAGGGTTCCGAGCGCTACACCGGCTACGCGCTGGACGGCCTCGGCCAGGCGCCCAACGACGACGAGCTGACCTCGGTGCCCGACCTCGACCGCGCGATCCAGCTACCGTGGGAACCGAAGATCGCCTGGATTCCGGCCGACAACCATTTCCAGGGCAAGCCCTACGCGCTCAACACCCGCGTCGCGCTGAAGAACCAGCTGGCCGAGGCGGCCAAGCTCGGCTACGGCATGAACCTCGGCATCGAGTGCGAGATCTTCCTCCTGAAGCAGAACGAGGACGGCAGCCTGTCGGTGCCGGTCGCCGACGACAAGCTGACCAAGCCCTGCTACGACGTGCGCGGCTTCGTCGACAACTTCTCCTGGCTGGACAAGGTGGCGACCTCGATCAACGACCTTGGCTGGGACCTGTATTCCTTCGATCATGAGGATGCCAACGGCCAGTTCGAGTTCGATTTCAACTACGCCGATGCGCTGACCACCTGCGACCGCCTGACCTTCTTCCGCTTCATGGCCAAGCACTACGCCAAGGAGGAGGGGCTCCTCGCCACCATGATGCCCAAGCCCTTCGCCGACAAGACCGGCAACGGTGCCCACTTCAACATGTCGCTGTACGACCTGGAAACCGGCAAGAACCTGTTCGCCTGCGCGCCCGCGGACGATCCGCACGGCATCGGCCTGACCCCGCTCGGCTACAGCTTTGTCGCCGGCATTCTCAAGCACGGCCGCGCCTTGTGCGCCGTGTTCGCGCCGACCGTGAACAGCTACAAGCGCCTGGTGCGGCGCGGCGCCATGAGCTACTTCTCGTGGGCGCCGGTGTTCAACTCGTGGGGCTCGAACAACCGTACCAACTCCGTGCGCATCCCCGCGGGCGGCGGCCGCTGCGAATCGCGCAACGCCGACGGCGCGGTCAATCCCTACCTCGCCGCGACCCTGGTGCTCGCCGCCGGCCTGGAAGGCATTCGCGAGGGGCTCGATCCGGGCAAGCCGAACGAGGACAACCTGTACGCCATCTCCGACGAAGAACGTCGCGCGCGCGGCATCGCGTTCCTGCCGCAGACCCTGCAGGAGGCCGTCGCCGCCTTCGCCGCCGATCCGCTGGTCGAGGCCACGCTGGGCCGCGAACTGCGCGACGAATTCATCCGCTACAAGACCGAGGAGTGGGAGACCTATCACCTGTCCGTCAGCAAGTGGGAAGTCGAGCGCTATTCGTACATGTTCTGAGGCCAGGATGACGACCAAAGCCAACAAAGTGTCGTCGCTGGTCAGCCGGATCAGCGTCTCGCTGCCGCCCGACCTGCTCGCCGAGCTGGACCGTATGGTCGAGCACCGCGGCTACGGCAGCCGCTCGCAGGCCATCGGCGACATGGTCAATTACCAGCTGGCCGAGCACAAGCGCATGCTGGGCAACGCGGTGATGGCCGGCACGATCACCCTGCTGTACAACCGCGCGACGCGGGGCCTGCAGGGCCGGCTGGCCGATCTCCAGTACCAGCACATCGACGAGGTCATCAGCTCCCTGCACGTACACCTCTCGGAAGACCAGATGCTCGAAGTGCTGCTGGTGCAGGGCCCGGCCGCCACGCTGCAGGCCATCGCCAACGAAATGCTCGCCCTGCGCGGCGTCATCACGGGACACCTGCAGCTGCTGGCCGCGGTGATCCCGCCGCTGCATGCACCGATCCGCGCATCCGGAGACTGAACATGGACCATCCCGAACTGGCGCCAGACAACCCGCCCGCTTTCGCCCCCGTCGACGCCCTCGAACACTGGCGCCGCTTTGCGCCGGATTTGCCCGCCGACAAGATGCTGTTCTCCGAACTCGTGCCGGGCGGCGGCCACTGGTCGTACCGCCTGCCGCGCGGCACTACGCTGCGCATGACCGCGCTCGACGCCCGCGCCAACCTGTCGCTGGTGCTCTATTCGGCACAGGAAAAGCTCGAGCGCTACAACATGCCGGACTCGCTCAAGGCCCAGCATACCGCGCACTACACGCGCGGCCACGTGCTGATGAGCGACATGGGGCGCGCCATGGCATCGATCACCGCCGACACGCTCGGCTGGCACGACCCGCTGGGCCTGCTGCTCGACAGGCGCCTGCTGCACGAGAAATACGGTGATCACGGCTACCAGCGCTATCGCAACGGCATGTATCGCTCGGGCCGCGACGGCCTGCTGATCGAGATCGGCAAATACGGTCTCGCCAAGCGCGATCTGGTGGC